>CAWAQG010000001.1:0-90361 GCA_963784135.1 Nitrospirota bacterium
AAGTCCGGGGCCCATCCTCTTTTTTGAACGTAATCGGCATAGTCTCCACCATTACAACCGCCGTAGCAATGAAACCTTTTTTCGTCAGGATAAATAACGAAGGAGGGTGTCTTTTCCGCGTGGAAAGGGCAGAGCATTTTGTAGCCGACTCCATTTTTTTTAGCTTCGGGAAAGAGATCAGCTACGCTTACGCGGTCGTATACTTCTTTAAGGCTGTCCAGCATAGACCTCCCCCACTCCCTTGTAGGGGTCGTCGGAAGTGTTCAGTCTTTTTATGACTTCCTGCGCATCGCCAGCCTCCCCCCATTTTGAGTACAGGGGCGATTCTTTCACAATGTCTTCTATTTCTCTGTCTGTTACCAGCTTCATGACAAACCTCCTTATTTTAGATTTATGAATAAAAAAAGCCCTCAGAAGGCTGTATCTTTTTAGGGATACCGCCGTTCTGAGGGCTATGACTTGTACTAATAGATATTAGAATTTTGTCAAAATCAGCCGATCATTGGGGCCAGGACAAAGAGATGGTCACTGCCTTCTATAAATATCGGCGACTTGTCATTGTCCTGCAGATGGATAGTGACCTCTTTCTGCCCGGAGATATCGGCGAAGCGCCTGATCCCCTTCCCCAGTTTTTTTGCGAAACAAAGGATCTTTTTTAAGT
Organism: Nitrospirota bacterium; assembly: GCA_963784135.1. GTDB lineage: Bacteria > Nitrospirota > Thermodesulfovibrionia > Thermodesulfovibrionales > Dissulfurispiraceae > JADFXI01. Next base: position 662 of record CAWAQG010000001.1, read on the forward strand.
GGATTTGATCTTTGCTTACCGGGAATGGTCCGAACGAGCCATTTTCTCCTTCTGCGACAAGATATGTCCCGTTATCTCCAGATTCGAAGCGGACGTAATCGCTCATGAGCTGAGAACAATCCAGGGCATGGAGAAAAGTTTCAACTTCTACAGTGAAGGACGATACTTTTTTCAGGCTGCCGACAAGTGAATTATAGTCCGGGAAGACCACGTTCAGGCATGGCGTCGAGTACTCCCAATCCTCGTTTTTCAACACCAATGGAGAGTTTGTATTAATTATCTCAAGCTCGGCGCTGTCTTCCAGCCTATCCATAAATCCGGAGATGCTTTTAACACTGCTCTCGCTGATGACCACGGAAAAAGGAGACTGTGCAGGACCTGTAATCGGAATGAGCGTCCTTGCTATCTGGGACCGATCAGTTGTCACCATTTCGCATAAGTCCCCATCATACCTGAGATAGCATCCGCAGATTGTGGCGCAGATGCCTTTAAAGGCTTTCCGAAGAGATCCTGCTGTTGTTTTAATACAGATGCCTGAGTACTCAGGGAATACCACGTCTTCGCTAAGACAGGGCTGCTTGAATGAAAGCCCGGTATCATCGGAGATAGTAATTGCCCTTGTTGAATTCTGGATGCTTATATCTTCTGATTTGAACATCTCCAAAATATCAGCGTCCTTAAGGTAAACATCTCCGATCTTTTCAGCTTGGCAGGGTATCATGTAACGGGCCCTGTCAAGCTCATTCCCTTCCGTAACTACTGCTGAATCCATGGAAACCACATCGATTTTTATCCTGCTATTTTGCAAGAGACGTATATGCTTTTTTTGTATGGTCAGTTTCATGCTGCCGCCGCCTGGGGCAAGTCTTTCTGGAAGTCCGACCCCCACAACTCAGTATTAAACGTGGTTTTCCCTTGATACGTATTTTTTGTTGCCTTGATGCGTCCCTTGCAAAGGATTACATCGTGTTCTGCAAGTTCAGCCCCCGCCAGTTCTGCTTTATCATAGAAAAAAACAATCTTCATCCTTTCGTTGTTGCCGTTCGGGGCAAGTTCTATTTCGCATATAGGAACCGTCTCATTGTTCGTTGCGCCTTTTTTGGGTCTGTATTCGAAAAATACACCTATAACGGTCCCAATTACCCTAAACTCGTTTTGTTTAATCACAATTCAATTCAAACCTCCTTGTTTTATCAAAATAAAAACCTTTAAAAATGGCAATCAAGGATACCACCTTTAAAGGTTATGGGTGTGCTATAAGATATTAGTTTTTTTGCCTATTGACCAAAAAGCAAAAAACCGCCATTCCCCGGTTACAGGGAATGGCGGTAAGTATTACACGATATTCCGAAGAGCGGAAGATTTATTTCAGTTCCTTAAACATAGCGATCTCATAGTTTCTCCTTCGGCCAGAGGGATTTGTAAAAAACATTCCCGGCCTGATCTGTTATAATATTTTTGTATGAGGAATCTTAATCCAAATGATCCCATTGACAAGGCAATAATCGATGCCGAAACGGTTTTTGCAAAGCTTACCGGTACGGCGGCTCCTTTTGCCCTCATCACAGATGATATGACAGAAGGCGAAAAGGAAATGGAAATATTTGAAATGTTGCTTAAACAGGACATCCCGGAAGGTGAAGCAACCATAGAGGCAAAGAAACAGCTCGAAAAGCTTAATGCTATTGATCACCTTCTATAATGTGCCCACTATTTCCGCAAAGACTTGTTCAGCATCTGCGATAGCCGCCTGAAGCATGGATTTCTTCTCCCACTTCGCACATTTAACAATTATTCGCATAATTATCAAATCATAGGCTGTCCTGCACTCGACTTCACTGTAACCTCTTGTCTTTAAAATTTCGACTGACTTCGGGATAAGTTTCTTGTATGTAGGATTATCGGTTATTAAGATCGCTGCATAATCCTTTATTCTCCATATCTTTTGCATAATTTGCCTCCAATTGTGAATTTATATAAACCCACCTTGTCCAGAGGTAGGTGAAGATCACTACCCCGTGGACTCGGGTAGGCCGGAGGAAACTTACGATTCGGCTTTACGTGTTGGCTCTATATGGAATCTTAAGAAATCACGCACAGAATCAACAGGAATGATTAGTTTCTGGATTGTGCGTGAAAATAGGGATTGGCGACCTACCTTCTGAAGAGCGGGAGTTATCCAGCATTCCAGAAGGTAGGGGATGAAGTAAGCCCGGAGATCGCTCACAAGTCGGCGAATATGACCAGCAGAGGATATGATGACCGACGTGCTTTGGTCAGAGCGTTCGCTTCTGCCTGGGTCCGGCTTCTTACTGTTTTGAAAACATCTTTAAGCGACCTTTGAGCGCTAAAGATTCTTCTCGCTTTGGCCGAGATATGGGGGCATATGGGATATTAAAAACCGATCCGACTAATATTATCTGTGAGCGTGATCCCCAAAAAACCCGATCCTGATAAGGAGATCTTGACGCCTGGCGAGGCATGCTGGTTTATTGGCAGGTCATGGAACACAGTAAGAGAGCTTGTAAAATCTGGGGTTATCCCCGCCAAAAAAATGCGGAGGGGATATCTCTTTGTTAAATCGGAACTCATTAACTGTTTTAAATAAAACAACTATGCTCAACCGCTCACTATCGTCATGATTCTAAAATAACCGCACCTCAAAGAAACCCGAAGTTACACGGCTTACCCCTGCAACCATTCATCAATTTTATGTTTGGGAAATAAATAATCGCTTCCCTTGCCTCCACCTATTATAGGTTTGACAGGGAAATTTTTCGTCCTCACTTGCTTTCTGATTGTAGCAAGCGATATGCCTGTGAGTTTGTGAATATCTTCAGTTGTGTAGATTTGTTTTTCCATGCACTTTATCTCCCTTCTTGTTTTTTTTAGTCCTAATATATATTAGGGTTTGAAATGGCATTCATGGGAAAACATAAAACTTCGGGCTGGCGAATAATATATAGCCTCTACGCGCCGACAAGAACAATACCGCACGAAAAGTATCGGAAAACAAAAGAAAAAGCTCATGCCTTTTTAAAAGAGGCGGAAAAGTTTGAAAATTATACTCGACAACGCATTTATACAGACGAAGATGTTAGGAAGGCTGTGAACTTCAAAGTATTATCGGAGAAAGAAGCTCACGAGTTTTTAAGAGTTCAAGTTGTTAATTATCCATCTCTAAAAGAACTGTTGCCATTTTATCAAGAGTACGCCAGGAAACACTGGAATCAAAAGACTTACGACTCATATATGGCTACGACAGATATGTTGTTAAATGACATCGGGGATGTTGTCATTTCAAATGTTGGCGAATTTAAGAAAATGGTTGATGATTATGTGAAGGTTGTGGGTGCGAAGAAAGAACTATCCAATAGAACGAAAAACACATACCTGGATCGTATAAGACAGATCATTGACGTAGCAATAACATCGAATAAATTCCCCTTTGTTGAAAATCCCGTAAAATTTATCGACAAGTATCCAGACGAAGCAGTTAGGATACCAAGAATCCTCAGTTATGATGAGGCCGCTCATCTTCTGAGCGAAGCCAAACGGCGTGCTGCTCTTTTTGGCCTTTTTTATGAAGCAACTTTAGCTTATCTTTTTTGTGGACTCCGCCTTACTGAGCTCAAGTATCTCACCTTTAAAGACATCCTTGATGATCGGATAATGATCCAGCCGAAGAGTATTGCTCCACATGAGACAGAAGAAAAACTTAAGGACGGGAAATGGAACCCTAAGAGAGGTTCGACAAGGGCGATTTATATCGAAGATGATATATGGCAGGGCAGTGTCATCGAAAGAATAAAAAAAATTCCTGCGAAAGGCCGATTCGTTTTTTCGCATGATGCTAAGTCAATAAACAAGTATGCAATCGATTCTGCCTATAATGACAGATTTTTTAAGAAATCAGACCTTACCTTACATTGCTTGAGACATACTTTTATTACGTGGAGAATTGAATGCGGAGATCCTCTCCCTCGGGTTATGTATCTTGCTGGTCATAAGGACATCGAAACTACTATGCGCTATACTCATATATCGGAAAAAAAGGTTAAAAGCATCATAGATTTGATTTGAAGAAAAACACCACTAAAACACCACCATCTTTCCTTCCAAACTACTATATTTTTAGGCATTTTTTTTAACTTCTCCTGCCTTCAAAACCTCTTGTCAATAATAGTATTATTTATCAGTCAGTTAAATGAAATGAACAGGCACGCCGGGACCTTCAGCTTGACATAAAAAAGTACCATAAAAAACACCATAAAAACACCACCCTTTTTCATAAAACACCACAAAAACACCATACTTTTTAGGCAATTTGGATGCTTTTTGTAACTTCTGGAGCCTTCAAAATCGTCAATAAGGGCAGGATTTGAAGGTCACTATCTCTTTGTTGTGCATAGATATTTATTACTTATCAGGCAGTTAAGGAATGGAGCGGGCGACGGGATTCGAACCCGCGACCTCCAGCTTGGGAAGCTGACACTCTACCACTGAGTTACACCCGCTTTTCAATGAGTTAAGTCTAACTATAACATAAAACATGATAAAAACGTAATACTTTACCCATTGTTATCCTGTTTTTCGGCCATATAAATGCATTCAAAAGGGGATTTTTTCATCTCGTTCGAGTGCAAGACGTGTCCATTACTTGCAGACAACTGAAAATCTCTTCATATACGATGTCTCATAAAGTCGTTATACCAAAATATATGCCGACTATTATCAGCAAAGCTCCGCTCAGCTTCTTTGCATAGAGAGCGAAGTTCTTTGCTCCTCTTGAGCTTACAATGCTTTCTGTGAGCCCAATAGACAGACCTGCCACAAATATTAATGCGCAATGCCCCACGGCATAAACAAAGAGCAGCGAGCCACCGTACACTATATCTCCCTGCGTTGAGACATAGGCCAGAATGACCGCCAGCACAGGGGTTGCGCAGGGCGACGAGACGGTGCCGGTCAGCATGCCGAGCAGGAAAGCCCCGAAAAGTCCTCTTGTTTTAACCGTCCTCGTTTTTTGAAAGGGCAAGGGTATTGAAATAATCCCCGTGAGTTGGAGACCCATCAATGTAGCTATGACTGCAAGCCCGATATAAAGCCACCTACTCATGAATCCAAGAAACTGGCCCATGACCGACGCAGCTGCACCAAGAAGGGTAAAGGTAAGAGACGAGCCGAGGACAAAGACAAGAGAGTAAAGAGCAGCCTTTTTTTTGTTTCCTTCCGAATAGCCGCCGACGTAACCGATAATTAGAGGTATCGCCGCGAGCACGCAGGGGCTTGCCGCGGATATCAGTCCTCCGATGAAGACAGCTAAAAAAGCCAGTCCGTGCTGATTTTGGACGATTACCTGTATATTTTGAAACAGCGCTTCCATCTATATTCCCGCATTTTTCAGAACGGGGACGATTTCCTCATATCCGTAGAATCCCATATGCCGGTGAAACTCTTTGCCGTTCTTGTCAAGAAAAACCTGGGTTGGTATGACAAAGACACCAAACCTTTGTGCGGTATCCCGGTCTTTCCTGACATCTACAAAGAAGACTTCAAGCTTTCCCTTATAATTCATTCTTAACTTTTCCATCACAGGCTTCATCTGTTCGCAGGGCATACAGCCGACGGAACCCAACTCAAGCATGACTGCTTTGCCTTCTTTTTTGGCATTGTTCAAGGCCGTGTTTACATCGCCTGCGCTGCTGTATCCACATAGCGTCAGCAAAGCTATCAAGGCAGCAAGAAGCATTAATCTTTTTTTCATCACTCCTCCAATGAAATTTTTTTTAGCATTCGTTGCTCTCCGCAACTCCTTTTCTTGTCCTGAAGAGGCACAACATTGACCGTGGAAGGCTTGCTCTGTAAAAATTCATCGAGTCTTCTCCTGTCCTCTGCAATAGCTTCTTTCGGTATCCTTTCAAAGACTGACAGAAGCAGGAACCTTCTGAAAAAATCAGAATCGTCAAGACGGTAATGAGTCCACCGCCCCTGTTTCCTGTCTTTCAGAAACCCTGTTTCTTTTAATGTATTCAGATGAAACGATACCTTGGGTTGTATAATGTCGAGCGCGGCGACGATATCACAGACGCAGAGTTCCCCATGCTCAAGCAGCTTCAAAATCCTAAGCCTAGTTTCTTCGGAAAGCGCTTTGAAGATATTCATCAAATCCTGCATGGTTAAGCCTCTTCCTTTATTAGGGCTTTCACTTTGTCGAGGGTTGGCAGCGGCTTTCCTGAATGTTTGAGCTTTCCGTTGACCACGAACCCCGGTGTTGACATGGTGTATCTCATGATCTCCTGAATATCGGAAATCTTCTCAACCTTTGCCTCAATGCCGAGTTCAGTCACTGCGGTTTTTGCCAGTTCTTCCATCTTTAGGCAACTTGAGCAGCCTGGACCTAATACCTTGATTTCCATATTATTCCTCCTATAATATTGCGTTGAACAGATATCCAACGATAATAATTCCTATTGTAACAATGCCGAAGAAGGTGAGAATAAGTGGCATTTTCAGCACATTTTTGAGAATTACTGCCTCCGGGAATGAGATTGCGGTAACCGACATCATAAAGGCCAGCACCGTCCCCATCGCCATCCCTTTCCCAACAAGGGCCTGGACAACAGGTATCATGCCCGCGGCATTGCTGTAAAGCGGGATGCCTATTAGAACTGCGACCAGAACAGCAAACGGATTATCACGGCCTGCATATTTGACCACTAACTCTGTCGGGATATACCCGTGAACAATCCCTCCCAGCCCTATACCACCGAGCACATATGGCCAAATCTTATTCAGGAGTTCGGCTGTATAGTCACGCGCATAAATGATCTTCTCACGGAAGTTTGTCTGCAAAATCTCCATGTGTCCAACCTTTGTTTCCCACACGTAATCCTGGACATACTTTTCCATCCTGAGCCTGCCGATAACGATACCGGAAGCAATTGCTATCAGAACCCCTGTGCCGGTGTATATAAGGGCTATTTTCCAGCCGAAGAGACCCCAGAGCATTATCAGGGCTATTTCGTTTACCATAGGGGACGAGATAAGAAAGGAGAATGTAACACCAAGTGGTATGCCCGCTTCCACAAAACCGATAAAGAGAGGGACTGCCGAGCAGGAGCAAAATGGCGTGATAATACCAAGCAGGGCTGCCATAACGTTACCGATGTATTCACTTTTATGAGACAGTATCCGTTTAGTCTTTTCGGCGGGGAAGTATGCCCGGATGATTGCAACCACAAAGACAATAGTGGTAAGCAGCAGGAATATCTTGATCGTGTCGTAGATAAAGAAATTTAACGCATCGGCGAAATGGGTGCCACGATCGAGCCTTACAAGATCATACGTTATATAGGATGCAAAAGCTTTCAGCATTTAACGCCTCCAAGCAAGTGACGAACTATTTACATATAAACATATATTTATGTGATTGTCAAATTATAGCTCTAACCCACTTTATTTAAAGCATATTATATTTTTGTCTATAACTTTTCATTTACATATCAAATGGGTGAAGAGAATTCGGGCATTCAGGAAATAAACAGCGATTATTGCATCGAGCCAATCTATAAAATTCTGAAACAGGGTGAATCCACTGAAAACGGCATTAAGTCGTACAAGTTTTCACTAACTGCCGGAGTTAAAATTTATGACAAAGATACCATGATATGGAAGAAAGGATTACAGCAAGAAGTGTCAATCTCCCCGCTCAGATATTCGGCTGAATCCCATGGGATAGTTTTAAATTTTTTCTTGCCTTTCATCTTTATTCTCCTACAGATTGCGCGCCAATTGTACAAGGATTAAGTGGAGCCAATCACGCCGTCGCGTGTTCAGGTTCATGAGCCTGGAAAGGATGAATGGACTTAAGCTCCCGGCCATATTGTTTCTGTGCTTCTTCAATGTCGTAGAGCGCCTGCAGATTCAGCCAGAATTCCGGGGGGACGGAAAAGAAACGGCCCAGTTTAAGGGCAGTTTCCGCAGTGATCCCTCTTTTCTCTTTTATAATTTGACTTAACCTTGTCTGAGAAAGCCCGGTCTCTTTAGCTATCCTATACACCGTTATCCCCATAGGCCCAAGGAATTCTTCCCTCAACACTTCGCCTGGGTGGATGTTTTTTAAATGTCTCATAGTTATGCTCCTTAATGGTAGTCCGTTATTTCAACTTCTGAGTGGTATTTTCAAGCTCTTGTCTATGTCCGTTTAAACTGCTTGGGAAGCTGACACTCTACAACTGAGTTACACCCGGAAAAAAGATAGGCTATATGAAATAGGGACCAAGTACGCCGGTAATTACTATACTACAAAAAAAATCTTCCATCAATCTGTTTCCTGTTGCCTATGGCTTTTTGCCTGTCACCCGCCTTTATTCATCAAGCATGATCGCGCCGTTTCCGGCGGAACTTACGAGTTTTGCATACCGTGCAAGATAGCCGTGCCGTATCTTCGGTTGGGGCTTTTTCCATACGGCGAGCCTTTCCTTAATCTCTTTGTCCGATATGAGAACTTCTATTTTTCTTTTGGGGATATCTATTCTCAACCTGTCGCCATTTTTTAAAACAGCTATGGGACCGCCTTCCATTGCTTCAGGTGAAATATGGCCGATGCAAGGGCCGCGGGTGCCGCCGGAGAACCTGCCGTCAGTAATCAGGGCCACTGATTCGCTTAAACCCATTCCGGCGATGGCTGATGTCGGAGACAGCATTTCCCTCATTCCCGGTCCGCCTTTGGGCCCCTCATATCGTATGACCACAACATCGCCTGCCTTTATCCTGCCGGTCATAATGGCCTTCATTGCCGCTTCTTCACAGTCAAAGACGCGGGCCGCGCCTTCAAATTTCATCACCTTTTTACTTACTGCACTCTGCTTGACAACAGCCCCTTCAGGCGCAAGGTTCCCCTTCAGAATTGCTATTCCGCCCTCTTTATGCCAGGCCCTGTCCAAAGGCCTGATGACTTCCTCATCCATTACAACTGCATTCCTTGCAATTTCAGTAATATTCACCCCGGAAACAGTGAGAGAAGGGTTGATCATCCCCTGCAGCCGGTTAAGCACAGCCGGAATGCCTCCCGCGTTGTCCAGATCCTCCATATAGTGAGCACCTCCGGGTATCATGTTGGCAATGTGAGGGGTCTTCCGGCTTAGAATATCGAAGACCTCAAGTGGCAGCTTGACTTCTGCTTCATGCGCAATTGCAGGAATATGCAGGACTGTATTAGTAGAACCGCCCAACGCAAGGTCGACCATTATAGCATTCTCAAATGCCTTCACAGTCATAATTTTACGGGGAGTTATGTTCTTTTTGACCAGCTCGACAACTCTCCTGCCGCTCTCGAATGCTATTCTTCTTTTTTGAGCGAGCACGGCAGGGGCGGTTGCGCAGCCGGGCAAACTCATGCCGAGCGCCTCGGTAATACACGACATTGTATTGGCTGTATACATGCCCTGACAGGAGCCTGCGCCGGGACAGGCGCACATTTCCATGGCTTCCAGTTCATCGTCTTTTATCAATCCCTTTCTATATTTCCCGACTGCCTCAAAGGTATCGCTCGTAAGATTAAGTCTCCTGCCCTTATAATGTCCTGAGAGCATAGGGCCGGCAGTTACCACTATGGAGGGAATGTTCACCCTGGCGGCAGCCATGAGCATGCCGGGAGTAATTTTATCACAGTTGGTAAGAAGAACAAGACCGTCAAGCTGGTGCGCCTCTGCAATGGTTTCCACCATATCTGCAATCAACTCACGTGATGCAAGGGAGTAATGCATTCCTTTATGACCCATGGCAATACCGTCACATATGCCGGGTATGCCGAAAAAAAAGGGATAGCCGCCACCGGTATGGATGCCCTTTTCGATAAAGCGTTCAAGGTCTCTCATGCCGGTATGTCCCGGAATAATATCGGTAAAACTGGTCGCAACCCCTATAAACGGTTTTTCCATTTCGCTTTTGGGGATACCTGTAGCATAAAGGAGTGCCCGGTGTGGGACCCTTTCAAGACCTTTTTTTATAGTTTGGCTTCGCATTGTCATATTGTCCTGTCCATTTAGGTAAATTTCTCAAAGCTTGCTTCGCGTCGGCCCGCACTGACATGAAAAGCTTAAAATAAAAGACTGTCATTGCGAGGGACCAGGTGACGAAACAATCTTTCTTACAATTGTATAATTTAATTTATGCTGCTCTTAAAGTTTTTTATCAGTTCCGCTATCCTGTCTTTCCTCGAAAGCTTCTCTTTCTTCATCCGGTGCATCTCTAACTCCTCTTCAGGTGTAAGGTAATGCTTTTTGTTGAATTCCGAAAGCATGCTATCCAGTTCCCTATGCTCCTGGTAAATCCTTCTGAATTCCTCATTCTCTTTTTTTAAAGTTTCAATGATTTCCTCATCGCTCATATAGCATCCCTCCCTTCTAATGATTTGCATCTGCTGAATTTTACAATAAACGCCCCTGAAAAATAAATGGATGCAAGCGTATTCCCCGTGGCCGTTCCGCGGGGTCGGCGAGCGAATATAATGAACAACATTCCTTACACTAAGACTCCGCCCCTAATGAGCGTTGACCGGCTTATTGAGTTCCAAAGGGTTCTTGGGTATAATCGGCGCGATAAGGGACTTATTCTGCCCAGGCCTGGTTGGAGATGGGGCCACAGCGGTTGGGTTTCGAGGAGGCTGCAACACTGCAGGCTGCACCGTCCGGAGAGGCTGCGGCGTTTCTGCAGGCTTTGCTTCAGCCTTTTCAACCGGGGCCGGTTTTGGGGTCTCCTGAGCTTTTTCCTGTAGCAGAATTATGCTGATTCTCCTGTTTCTTGAGTCCGTGGGTTTATCTTTGTAAAGCAGTTCGGTATCGGCATAGCCCACGACCCGCGCTATCCTGTCGGAGTCTATACCGTCCTCCTGCAACGCCCTGCGGGCAGCCGACGCTCTTTCAGTAGAGAGTTCCCAGTTGGTATACTTTTGGGTTTTAAGGGGGGATGAGTCGGTATGGCCCTCGACAGCGATCTTGTTGGGCATGTCTTTAATATTGTCGGCAACGAATCTCAAAATTTCCATTGCAGATGGACTGGGCTCGGCACCGCCGGGACGGAACATAGGCTTTCCCTCCGTATCAACAAGCTGGATTCTCACGCCCCCTTCCACTGTATCAACCATAAGGTGTTCTTTCAATCCCTGCAATTTCTCGTCTATCGCCTTTTTAAGCCTGTTTTTGAATTCTTCGGCAGACATCTCGCCGGGACCTTGTCCGAACTCCTTATTAACAGTTTTTACCTCTTCGCCCGGCTTTTCGAATATCTGTGACGATTCTTTCATAAAAGATTTTCCGGATTGCTCAAAAATGGAAAAGTGTTTGAAGTATTGAGACACGGCGGCCCTCTTTTCAGGTGAAACCATCGCAAGCAGCCACATAAGCAGGAAAAAGGCCATCATTGCGGTAACAAAATCGGCGTAGGCGACCTTCCAACTGCCCCCGTGGGCGCCTTCATGTCCCCTCTTGACCTTTTTAACTATTATTGTTTTGGATTTGTCAGCCACTTACTTTTTCAGTTCTCTGATCCTTTCCTCAACTTCCATGAATGAGGGTTTCACATTGCCGGGGACCACTCTTCTGCCGAATTCCACTGCAATCTGCGGCGCAGCTCCTCCTACAAAGCCGACAAGGGCCACCTTCAAAACATTCAGATAATCTCTTCCTTCATTGGCGGAGAACTCAAGATTTCTCGACGCAGGCCCGACAAAGCCATAACACATCAACACGCCGAGAAACGTGCCGACCAGCGCAGAACCAATGCTGTGACCGAGGACTTCAGGGGGTTCGCTTATCTTCCCCATAGTGAGAACGACGCCGAGGACCGCTGCAACAATTCCGAGGCCCGGCAGTCCGTCCGCAATCACTCCAACACTCTTCGATGGAATCATGGATTCTTCATGGTGCGCCTCAAGCTCGGAATCGAGCAGAGATTCGAGCTCGTGAGGCGCGATACTGGTGGTCATTACCGTACGCAGCGTATCGGTGACCAACTCAACGGCATGATGATTTTTGAGAAAGTTAGGGTACTTGCTGAAAATCTTGCTTTCAGCGGGGTTGTCCACGTCAGCCTCTATCGACACAAGCCCCTCTTTTCTTATTTTGGTGAATATTTCACTTAAAAGCAGAAGCACTTCCACATAATCCGCCTTGGAATACGCTTTACCGGAAAGTATATTGAGAATTCCGCCGATAACGGATTTGATCACCTTCATGGGGGAGGCGATAATAAAGCCGCCTATCGCCGCGCCAAATATTATAAGCATCTCAACAGGCTGAATGATAACGCTGAGGTTTCCTTTCTCTAATAAATAACCTCCGATAACTGAACAAAAAACAATCATCGCCCCTATAATGGCAAACATAAATTAATCGCTATCTCCTTTGTTCCCGCAGTATTTCACGTTGTCTTTTAAAGACAAATTTAACAATTTCATCAGCGATTTCCTCCTCCATGGCAACGAATTTAGTGGCAATCATGTAGCCCTTAGCCGTCTGGTCAACCTTGACGACCTCGCCGTAAACAAAAAGCGCTACAGGCGGCATCATGGGCAAGACCAGCTTGGCTTCGACAATATCAGCCAAACTAAACCTTTCTTTGGAAAAAAATCCCAGCCCTCCGCCACTTATATTAACATGGGCGAGAGGCAAAGCACCAAACCCTTCTTTCTGAGAACTGAGCTTGTTGATAATGGCATCAAGCTTTGCGTTGAGCATCTTGATCCACTCGCCAAGCACCTTGTCCTGCAAGTCCGGCAGTACTCTCGGATCGACAAGAGGCATATCGCCCAGCGTCCTGGCTTTTACAGTCGCGCGTTCCTCGGCAGGCACAAGCCTCGCCTCAAAGGGGATGTAAGAGTCAACCCTCGAAAACCCTCTCATTTTTGAATACTGTTCGTCTTCCTTCATAATTGTATCTGTCCCCTCTCAGGCCGCTTAAACTGTTTCGACGGTCATACCCCAAGCGGCTATTTGGTTATTACAATCTCAACACGCCTGTTCTTCTGCCTGCCCTCTTCAGTAGCATTGCTCTCCAACGGCCTGAATTCAGCGTATCCCGCGATAGAATACTTGGCGGGATCGGCCCCTTTGTCGATAAAAAAGTGGAGCATGCTTGCGGCCCTCGCAGTAGACAACTCCCAGTTAGATGAATATTTGGAACTCGAAATGGGCACATTGTCGGTATGCCCCTCAATTTCAATCCTTCCGGGTACGGAGGACAGCAGCTTCGAAAGTTTTTCGAGCACGGCATAAATTTCGGGCTTCAGCTCCGCAGACCCTGAGGCAAAAAGCACGGTATCCGAAAATGTAACAACCACTCCCCGCGGCTCGTTCTTTACAGTAATACCCTGGAGATCACCGGTCGCTTTCTTTATATCTTCCATGAGCATAGTTTTCTGGTTGTCTATCAGTGGAATAGGCTTTTCGATTACTTTGAATGTCTGGTTTAAAGAGCCGGAGAACTGCTCCATTTTTGCCTTATCAACCGATGATAACGCATAAAGGGCGGCAAAAAAGGTAAACATCAATGTAATAAAATCAGCATAAGATATCAGCCACCGGTCAAGGTTTTCGTGCTCTTCCTCATCTCTGCGCCTGTCTCTCACACTGACTCCTTAAAATAGGTTGAGGCTGACTTTTTAACCTTTACCTGTCTCTTATGATTTTTCATGTTCTGACAGAAAAGCATTCAGGCGGGCCTTGAGAAAGTACGGGTTGACGCCGGCTTCCACGCCAAGTACACCCTCCAGAATCAGTTCTTTTATAAATATCTCCTCTTTAAGCCTGTTAATTATCTTCTTGCCCAAAGGCAGAAGAACAAGGTTTGCGGACCCGACACCGTAAATAGTCGCAACAAAAGCAACTGCAATCCCACCGCCGATCTTCGACGGTTCGGTGACATTCCGCATGACCTGTATAAGACCGAGTACGGCGCCGAGGATGCCGATGGTCGGAGCATACCCCCCCGCTGATTCAAAGACTTTTGCTGCCTTCTTGCAGGTGTCCTCATACGTGTAAATCTCCTGGGAAAGAATGTCCTTGATCATGGCAGGGGGGATCCCATCGATGACAAGGTTCAACCCTTTACGCAGGAAATCATTATCGACACTTTTGACCTGCGACTCCAGGGAGAGCAGGCCCACCTTCCTGGCCTTGACAAGAAGCCCGAGGATCTCCTCCACGACTTCGGTCGAGGACGATCTGACGCCAAAGACCATGCCCAGCGCTTTAACGGCATTAAACATGTCCCTGATGGAAAAACTTAACAGGGTCGCGCCAAGGGTGCCGCCGAAGACGATAACTGCCGCAGCCACCTGCACAAGATGGGCGGTATTGCCGCCTTCAACCATATTGCCGCCGACAACAGCGCCTATACCAAGCAGAATCCCTACGAATGCAGCAATATCCATTTCAGAATCCCTTTCCGTTCATTTTTAATAATCAACCCGATGTAATTATATACTATTTTGAATTTTTTTTTGAACATAACATCAAAAAACAGCAGAAAACATCTCTGCTGTTTTTTCCTTCAGCATTTTTGGAGAGAATTTTATACTTTGTTCCTGACCTCGACCCAGCCTTTCCGCAGGTCTGCCAGTAATCCGCTGATATGCATCAGCTTGTCGGCATCATAATTGATATTCGCCAGTACAAGCTCTTTCATCATATAATTATAAAGATTGTGCAGATTAACGGCGATTTGTCCTCCTGCCTCGAAATTCAGGCTTCTGTCGAGTTCCGAGAGAATTGCCAGCGTTCTCTTAATGTATTTAAGCTTTATCTGCAGGTTTTTGATTTTGATGCCGGTGGACGCTTTATTAAGATACTCAATGGCCCCGTCGTACAGCATGATAATAAGGTCCACAGGGTTGTCGACCGATACAACCTTGGCTTGTGCATATGAATTCATGGCGTATGCTGTATTGACCATTATGGCACCTATGTCTGCTTATCAGCCTGGGCTGTCATTTGCGCCAGATAATTACTGGTATTGGCGTCGCTCGCCAGAGTATTCTCAAGGTTGCTATATTCAGTAGTGAGAGACTGTTGTGTATAAGTAAGCTGTTGCGAAAGACTGAGTTCCTGGGTTTGCGTATTCGATATCTGATTCTTGACAATCTGTTCCTCACCCGGAAACTCAACATTAACAGCACTGTCCAGCGCTGATCCAAGTTGTAATGCAAAATTGTTAATCATATTGGTTATATCGCCGGCATTCGCGGCAGTATACGCGGAGCTCAATGCTGATGGATCGAATGACATAACACCGTTTTTGTCTGTAGTAAGTCCGATGGAGGCAAGATAGTTATTTTGCGGGTTGCTGCTGGTGCCATATAGCGTAGTAGGGATGGATTGCAACTGCTGCTGCAGGGTGAGCAATTCCGAATCGCCGTTCAGATATCCCTGGCCCTGCTGTTGCTGAGTGCTCGTAGTCTGCGCAGTGACGGGATTATAGAGGCCGTTTATGGTGATCATCGTAGAGTTATAAGCTGAAACCAGGTTCGAGAGCTCGTTTGCGAGCGAAGAACTGTTCAGGGACACATTAACACTTAAATTCGAACCAGGACTCTTCGGTTGCAGAAGATTTAACGTGACGCCCGGAATCGCGTCCGTGATAGTATTGCTCGAACGGTACATCGTTACTCCATTCACAGTTAGTTCGGCATCCAGTCCGGGATTGGTTTGGGTCATATTGGTTGTTCCGCCGCTGGTCGCTCCTTTTGAATCATATGATGCGGGATTGAAAGAAAGCACCGAAAGACCGAATTTGTCCGTATCGCCGTAAGTGGCGCCGCCTGCTTCATCCACCTTCACCGTAATCCTGTTTGCCGTGCCGGTTGAAGCTGACGCCAATGCCAGCTGATACGTCCCGTCAACAGTATTGGTTCCGGTAAGCGTGCCGCCGTTCGCTGCAATTGTCGGTGACTGTACTCCCGATTCAAAACCGAGCTGCTGAGGGGCTAAAGAGCTGCCTGCCCAGTTGATTGTTACACTATTGGCAGGATCGTTATTCGTTATAGTAAATTTGCCCCCGGAAGTAGTCCCAAAATCAGCCGAGAATGTGCCTGACGGTATGGCTGCACCACCGTCACTGCTTGTTGCCGCGTTCATCGCGCTCGCAATTTGGGCAGCCATATCAGTGCCTGAATAATTCCCGGCGGCCAAGTTTGCGCTGTAATTATGGCCGTTATATGAAAAAGCGATACTATTATTGCTTGAACCAATAACATAATTCGACGACACCTGCTCAACCGATGCTGTGACGCCTATATTGGCCTTGTTAATAGCAGCTGCAATGCCTGACAGGGAATTGTTTGCTGAACCGACCGCTATGGTGGCTGACTGTGGGCCGTTCTGTATCTGCAAATTCTCCGAAGGGGCATCAACAGTCAAGTCCGCAACAGGACCGGTCTGTGACCCGAAACTAATGGAACCAATGCTCTGTGCGCTCGCAATATTGTTAATATTTATTGGGGTTGAGCCTGTAGCAGCAGTATTTGAACTATCGGCTGTTGCTGTAAAGGAACTGCTGTCCGATGAGGCCGCGGACAGGCCGGTAGTGTTATTTTGCATTGAAGTAACAGCAGACTGCAAACCTGAGATACCTGACAGCAGCGCTCCATACGCGCTGAGCGTTGTTTGATAGCCGGACACCTGGTTCTGTAGAGCGACCAGGGGTTGTGCCTCTACCTGCATAAGCTCATTGACTATAGTGGTCACATTGATGCTTGATGCGCCGCCTAATCCGAAGGCTTGCAAAAGGCTTGATACATTGATCGGACTCGTTGACATATGAGTTCCTCCAAACAAGCATACGAGTTAACTGGAAAATGAGCGGATGTAACAAAAGGCAATCAACTCATTTAATATATTATCGGCATACTTTGGTCAATCTTTAGCGTTTAAGCTATTGTATGGAATAAATTCTCGGTGACCTTCTTAAATTCTTTCATCATCTTTAAATAATCTTCAGGCGGGTACTGGGCCACCACATTTCCTTTATCATCCCAAAAACGCACTACAACATTCTTATCCTCATCAAGAGCGAGCCCGCCGGTTATACCTGAAGGCGCCGGTCCTGAAGATGCATCAGCATTGCCCGGCTCCTGTTTCTGACTGGGCAATGGATTGGCTTTGGCCTGACTATTTGCCTGATTGCTCGCAGTCGAGCTGTTGTTTGCCTGCTTGCTCAAATCAGGCCCGCCATTAGCCTGCATGCCATTCTGGCTTGTTATACCCGGCATATTTAATATTGCCGCCGTGTCTATTTTCATCTCACTCGCCTGTAATAATTAATATATATTAGTGTCCTGTCCCTAACAGTTCTTTACATTTAGCAACTTTGGCAAGAATAGTGTCTGCGTCCTTGGTCCAAGTAAATATTTTAGGGTTCTCATTATGTGTCTCTATAAAATCTCTGATAGCTTTTTCCAATTCTTTGACACTCGTAAAAATCCCGCGCCTCACTCTCTTTGTCGTCAATTCACTAAAAAATCTCTCCACCATATTCAGCCATGACGATGACGTTGGAGTAAAATGCATCGTAAACCGAGGGTGTTTTTTCAACCACCTCTGTACTCGTGCCGTCTTATGCGCTCCATAATTATCTGCGATCAAGTGAAGATCGAGAGACGGCGGTGTTTCCTGATCTATTTTATTGAGAAATTTTAAAAACTCTTCCTGGCGATGCTTCTGCATACATGCACTGATGACCGTTCCATCAATAAGATTTAAAGCGGCAAACAACGTCGTCGTTCCATGTCGCTTATAGTCATGTGTCATCGTCCCGGCATGGCCTTTTTTTATCGGTAGGCCAGGTTGCGTTCTATCCAGTGCCTGTATCTGGCTCTTTTCGTCTACGCTGAGCACTAAAGCTTTTTCCGGCGGATTGAGATATAACCCCACAATGTCCTTTACCTTCTCAACAAAATGCAAATCGTTGCTTATTTTAAATGTCTTCACCAGATGCGGCTTCAGATTGTATTTCTTCCATATCCTCTGTACCGCCATTCGTGATACCTGTTGGTTGTCCGCCATTGTTCTAACGCTCCAATGGGTAGCGGCAGAGGGTACGGTATGAAGCGTTGCTTCCACAATAGCCTTCTCTTTGTCTTCTGACAACTTTGGAATCCGGCCTGAACGAGGAGCGTCTTTCAGCAGTGCCCCTAAACCTCCTTCCTGATACCTTTTTACCCATAGGCCGACTGATACCCGCGACGTATCAAATTGTTCAGCTATATCTTCCTGTTTAAGCCCTTCCATCTTGCTCAGCACTATCTTTGCCCGTAAGACCACCTTCTGCGCTGTGTTTCGACTACGGGCAAGTCGTTCAACTTTTTTTCGCTCTTCTTCTGTGTGTGGTATAGGCTTTGTTGTCCTCATGTAGAAAGGATAACATACCCTGACCTATTATGTAAAGCTAATTATGGGACACTACATTAGTGTCTCTTTTTTTATCAGGGCGGCCGCACAGGCCGCCCTGTGTTTTGTTTATACTTTCAAGCAGTTCTTCCTGCTTGCTGCTTACTTACTCCCTGTTTCTTACAGCTTCTGCAGCAGCGTGAGCACTTGCTGCGGGAGCGTATTTGCCTGGGCAAGCATAGATATACCGGCCTGCTCCGTAATCATGGCCGTGGTCATTTTACTCGTCTCAGCCGCGTAGTCAGCGTCCATAATCGACGACTTTGCAGCGGTGATATTCGTGCTATCGCTCTGGAGTTCTGAAACAGCGGAATTGAACCTGTTAACAATAGCGCCGAGATACGCTTGCGAATTGTTCATCGTGTTAATTCCTTCTTTCACTGCCAGGATAGCAATGTTTGCGTTGCCGACGGTACTGACACTTATATTATTGATCGACTCCGCATTTCCCATACTGATCTGGAAAGCTGCTGTACTAATTCCCAAAGCCGCTGAGTCGTTAGTCGCATCAACAGTAGCGGTTGTATTACCGAGCGGCGCCGAGTAGATTATTTGCCCGTTCTGACCTGCGGCTAAAGAAGCACCGGACGTATTGAATACTTCGAAAACGGTAGCGCCAACACCGGTAAGCTGTGCTGTAGCTACGCTCACATTTATCGCTGCCCCTGTGGTATTGACCAGGGCTATTGAGTCATTTGCAGTCCCTGTATCATCGGATGACAGGAGAACTGCTTTAACTCCTGTTTGACTCGTCTGGGCATTGATTGCGTCTACTAACCCGTTTCCTATATCAGAAACAGTAGCAGTAGACGACATTAATGCGGCATCTGCAACTGAGATTGAGCCTATTGCTATCCCGTTTATAGTAAGATAGCCGGCGCCGAAACCAACGTTGTCGGTTGCCATAATAGTAGTTACACCCGTAGATAAATTTGCCAGTGTTCCTACATAGGCATTGCCGAATGAGAAGGCGGTAACATTGGTCTGGGCAGTATACTGGTTTACGCGGTTGATTATAATTGTGCTGTTATTCAAAGAATCGGACGCGGCAATAGCGGCACCCAAACTCTGCCCGTTAATTGTCGCAGCAGAGGACAATCCTGTGCCTCTCAATGACATTTCAGCGGCGGTGCTCGCTAAACTGTTCAGGTTAGCTCCGGAAGGATCGTTGGTGAAGTCAATTCTCGATGCCTGTACGCCGAAAGCATTGGGGGCCACATTCT
The DNA here is from genome assembly GCA_963784135.1 of Nitrospirota bacterium. Classification (GTDB taxonomy): domain Bacteria; phylum Nitrospirota; class Thermodesulfovibrionia; order Thermodesulfovibrionales; family Dissulfurispiraceae; genus JADFXI01. The sequence continues at coordinate 20,331 of CAWAQG010000001.1, forward strand.
GGGTGGAAATGTTAATTGTCTGACCGACCTCATTGCCGGTCTGGAAGCTGGCGCTGAAGGCTTGGTTCAGGAACGTTGACCCGTTATACTCTGTCTGGGAAACTGTGCTGTTCAACTGGGCGATAAGCTGTTGAACTTCATCGTTCATATCCGTTCTGTCAGATGATGTGTTATAACTTGCGGACTGGTTTGCAAGCTCATAAATTCTCTGGAGATTCTGCGTCATTCCGGTCATGGCGCCTTCCGCGGTCTGCGCAAAATCAACTCCATTATTGGCGTTTTGCACATCCTGGGCATAACCATTGATCTGCAGCTGCATTCTTGTTGCAATAGCAAGACCGGCAGCATTATCAGATGCGTTATTGACCTGTAAACCCGTTGAGAGTTGTTCCATTGCCTGAGCAAGAGGCTGCTGTGTGTTTGAAAGGGCGTTCTGAGTGTTAAGAGCAAAAGTGTTTGTAGCAATTGTGAGTGACATTTTTTCCTCCATGAAAAAATTGTTTTTTACTTTTCAGGGCATCCTGCCCTTTAGCGTTTCAGCGTACAGCGTTGTGCCTGATAAAAGTCTCTCCCTCACCTCCCTGTTTGGTTTGCACATCAACCGCACACCTTTTACGCTTGTCTATTTTATCGGAGGTTATTTCTAAAACTTTAATGCCAAAAAACCGACAACAAAAATATTTTCGAGTTTTATACATAGCGTCATAATAATTATCGCATTATTCGTCATTCCCGCGCAGGCGGGAATCCATTTTAAAAGAGTGGATGCCCGATTAAGAACTTCGGGCATGACGGAACCTGCCGTTTATGAGGCATAATATAAGACGCTATGTATAGCTCTAAATTTTTAACAAATCCTTTTGAAAAGTCAGGAAATCATCATCCTTTGGCAGTTTGCTTATCCATTTTGAATAAAATCGCGCCCTCACCTTCCAGTTGTCTTTGGAAATATCCTCACCGGAAAAGGTCTCCTTGTAATTAAATCCAAGGCAATCGCGCAGATATTTTATTGGAATACCTGATTCTTTCGCTTTAAGGCAGATGTCAGGCTCGATAAGATGGTTTGCTATCTCTTCATCGAAGCCGCCGACAGACTCGAATATCCCGCGCCGCGTGGCAATAAAGCCGCCGCCTACGGCATCCCTCGTTGGGCGTTCAGCGCTCGGCGTCAAATCCTCTTTTATAAAGTAAGGAGTGAAATTGAAATCATAACCAATTCCCAAGCAGTATGGCGTCATATCGGAATTTTTCAACGGTATTCCCACTATACTGTCCTTCATACCATCAATTAGGCCTTCATCTTTAAAATAGATTATACCGGGTCTCATGAAAACAAGGAATTCGCCGGAAGAAGCTTCCGCGCCTTTGTTATAGAGCGCTGAAAGCGCATTCCCGCGGCCTTCAACTGTTTTAATGTCACCCGACATACCGGAAAGCACCCCCCTGACCTTCTCCTGATTGACAACAATGACAACCTCCCAATCTGACCATTTGACATTTTGCGAGAGGGAGGTGAGGGTGGCGAGAAGGGCTTCCTCATCATCACCTGAAGGAATTACAAAGCTGACCCTGCCGGGCGTGAAGACCCCTGCCTTTACTTTCACTTTTGCTTTCGTTTTTGCCTTTGCCTGTTGCTCAACCTTCCTTACATCAAGAATATATTTCATTATTTCTATCGTTCTATCAACAGACCTGCCGTCAAGCTTATAAAAATACTCCGTCAGATATTTATCGACATTGGCCTGTATATCAGCGGGGACGCCGCTCTTAATTGTATTAAGCAAGTTGCACCAGTTTCCAAGAGGACGCATCGTCTGAGCAATGCCCATCTTTACATACTCATCCTCCGGCTCATCGGGGTCCGGAAATGAAAACAGGGGTTTGCCGAATGCAAGGGCTTCGACAACAAGGGTCGTCTTGCCGAAAGTTACGCAATAGTCCGCTATGGCGAGCAGCTTATAAGGGTCATATGTGTAAAGAAGGATGGCGAAAGGGTACAGCTCCCTGAATATTTCCTGTACTTTTTCAAATGCGGACAAAAAGGCAAGCGGGTGCCATTTGAATATACAAACAGCCTCTTTATCCACGCTGTCAAGACCCTGTAAAAACCTCTGCCAGTCGTCTTTGTTCTGGATACCTCCGTAAATTATATCAAGAAAGAAAAGCACGACCTTTTTATCAGGAGGTATATTCAGGTCCTTCCTGATACGCTCAATCATTTCAGGGTAGGCATATTCTTTTATCGCCCACTCGATATGCGTGTTGCCTATAGGGACCATCTTGTCCGATGAACATTTATACTTCTTTAGAAAATTGATGGTTTTCTCTCCCCATAACAGATCAACTGTTGAATACTCGGTGTGGACAGAAAAGGCCATTTGATCGGAGTAATAGTCTCCTTCCTGGAATGTTACAAATGGTATAGACTTCTTCCATGCAAGATGACCTATTACCTTGCCCCATCTCGAACATTCATGAAGGACGATAAACATATCAGGCCGTTCCACCTCTATAAGCCTTTCCATGCAGAAGTATTCTTCTAAAAGCGCCTCAAAAAACCAGCTCTGCTTGAACAGCGGCCAGCGGCTGAAACCGTCCCACTTATAACAGGTTTCCGCCCATTTGTTCATCAGTTCCAGAGTAGCGCTCTTGATCTTACGCTTCACCTCATCAGTCATATAGTCCGAAAAATATCTGAACGGCAGCTTTTTTCTTAACGCAGCCAGCTCAAGGGGATATTCAGTTAAAGGCACGACAAATGATGCGTCCCCGCCCTGCTCCCTGATCTTTTCCATAATGGGGATAAAAAACCTCGTTTGCGCAGGCAATGCAACAAAACATGATATTTTTTTACCTTTAAGTTCCATTTCATTGCGCCCCGAAAGGTCTCCGGCTTTCCGGGGACCCCTTCGCTTTCCTTAAAATTGCACTTATCGCATCAGCCATACCGACGGTCATCTGCTTTTCCTTATAAGCCTTTTTCAGGGCGGAAGAAAGGTGCTGCCGGTCACCGATAAAAGCGGTCCCCTCCACATCAGGAACAGTATCATAAAAAGGATTATAGACAATCGATTTTTTCTCGTACCTCGCAGCAAGTTCAACAGGCGCTACATACGCGGGTGAAATAACAACATCGGATATCATTATGACAGGGACCATGCTTTCAGATTCCACCTTATAGAATCTGCAACCCGCCTTTATTATGTCCTCGTAATAAAAGTCTTCTATTATCTGGTCCTCCGTCAAGTCCTTTATACCATAAGACCGTTTTACCAGGAACAACACCACGGGGACCTTTGCATCGCCGATAGCCCTGACTATTTCTCTGATACATGGCCTGAATTTCGAATGGTTGATAACAACTACAGCAAGCTCGTCACGTCTTATCGGTATCTGGGCATTATAGAGATTGTCTTTGTATGCGTCAGTAATAGTGGATATCGAGTATTTATCTTTTGCATCGGTCAACAAAAAAATATCATCGGCGGCAACCCCCATATTTACATAAAATTGTCTCTCGTACTCCTTCTTCACAATAAGCGCATCCACCATCAAAGTCATTAATTTATGTCCCTGGAAAACAGGATAAAGCTGATAGCCCGCAACTTTTACACCGGCCTCCTTTGCCCTGAACAGTAAAGATGTGTAAAAAACATCGTCATTTTCAGATGGATTATTGTCAAAAGACATTAAGGGCAGCAGCACCAGATCAGTATCCTCAAGTGAGCTTTCATCAAGGGAAGATGCGGAAAGATGGCCCCAGAAATCATCAAATGCCGCGGTCTTCCACAGTTTCAGGTCCGTATCCGGTATAAACAAATCATTAGTATATTGAACAAATACCTTTACAAGATGACTCCTGAAGTCCAGGGTAAGAGGAATGAGCCCGGGTTCAATAAATTCAGCAGTTATGTTCCGGCAATCGGCTGCTTTATTCTTTATGTCCTCACAAGTATCTTTTGAAATCGTAAGGAACTCAACAACAAAATGCTCAGACAGGCCTTTTGCAATATTAAATAACCTCTTCTCTGTAGATCTGTAATCGGATTCGATGACCGGCAGCAATATCTTTTTCATCAATTGTCCTGATTATTTCTTGAATTATCGATTTCAACCATAATGTCACAGGCCTTTTTCAGCCATTCGTTATGTGAAGCCTCGTATAACCTCTCGGCAATACTTCTGATCTTGCTGTAATGTATGGCAGCTCTGTATGCCATCGGTAAAAGAGTATCGTAAACTTCCTTCAAAGCCTGCTCATGGGTGTATCTGTAATCGTATTTCAGATTGTCCTTTTCTCCAAGGGCCAGCAGATAGGTTATCAGCGCTTCCAGCAATTCATCATATCTTTTGCGGTCCAGCAATATAAGCGCTTTTACAAACAAAAGGTCTGCATGGTCCTTTTTGACAGCAAGTCCCTGCTCGACGTACTGATGAGAAATGCCGATTTCAGACTTTTGGAGTAAAAGGAATGAAAGAACGGACAGTATGCTTAAATATGTGACATTATTCAGGTCCATTTCATTTTCAGGCACCTGTGACAAAGCCCTCTTCAATGTTTCTATAGCAGAGTCATTCTGTTTATATTTCAGAAAAGTTAAAGCGGAATTGTAGTTAGCTTCGTAAGCCTTTGCAGACATATATGCCCTCCGTTTTTGAATATACCATTTTTAGCCGGGATTACAAAAATTCCCCTATTCACTTTCGTAGGATCTTTTTTTCAGATACAACTCTGCGAGTCTGAATTCAATTTCATTATTTATGTCTATAGACCTCTCCAACGGCATTATAAAACCGAAAGTCCTTTGCGGCGTAAATGTCCTCTCCTTAAGCAAAAGCTCTGTCTTGCACAAATAAATGGCGCCATTTACCATGTAAACAGGCGGTAAATCCTGCCTCCTCGTATACTCACGGTCAGTCTTGACAAAATCTCTTATAAAGCCTTTTTCATCTATTGTACTCATCCAGAATGGATGCTCGGAAACCTCTCTTATCCCGACTACAGCGTCAATTTCATTACCTTTGCTGAGCAATATCTCTATGGCATTATCAATGTCATCAACTGTGCTTAGAGGCGCTGTCGCTTCCAATAAAAGCAGTAAATCCGGATTATAGGTCTGATTGTTCTTCAGCCATTGCAATGCATGTATCACGCAATCCATCGCAGGAGACTCATCTCTTGCCAGTTCTTCCGGCCTCAAAAAAGGCACTTCAGCACCGAACTTGACTGCGACATCGGCGATTTCCCTGTCCTCTGTCGAAACCACAATACGGCTGATACGCCGGCTCTTTTTTGCCTCCTCAATAGTCCAGGCAAGCAGAGGTTTGCCCAGCAGAGGTCTTATATTTTTCCTGGGGACGCCTTTGCTTCCCCCTCTGGCCGGTATAAGCGCTAAAATATTTTTATGTAACTTTTCTGAATTTTTCAGTTTTGTCCTCTCTGGCATTTTTCACCGTATTGCCGATTTCTTCATATTCATATCTGATCGGACAGACTGAACAATCCCGGAAAACATCGAGGTTGCCGCTCCCAAGTGCTTCTCTGACCTCTTTCGCCCTCCCTGAATGCCAGATATCATAAAGGGTATTCTCTTCTATATTTCCTATTCGCAGGTCCTCATAAAAAGAACCGCAGCAGGGGTACACGCCTCCATCCCCTTTAATAATCATCTCATACCGGGGAACGGAACAACGAACGTTCCCTGTTACACGGGAAGGCTCGGAAATTTTTAATTTCTCCCAGATGTCCCTCCGCTCAAACAGCCTGTCTACATGAATGAAATGGGTAAAGCCCGTAATCTGGATCTCGTCGGTGTATTTGAGATGAGTATTTATGAATGTATTTTTGTCCGGCGGATTGTCCCTTTCAGTAATCGTAGTCGTTATTTTTATATACGGCTTGCCGCCTTTTCTGCTTTTATAAAGCATTTCGATATTATTGACAACTTTCCTGTAAGTATCGCTTGTAGTGTTCCTCATAAAACAGTATTCTTCCATCGTAAGCCCCTGGAAGGAAAAGATAACGCTGTCAACTTTCGCTTCGACGACAGATTCTATCAGACTGTGATTAAGAAGACTGCCGTTCGTAGTAATATGCAGCAACAAACCTTTCTCTTTTACATATCTGATGGCATCGCTGATTTTAGAGTATAAGAACGGCTCCTCATAGCCGATAAAGCGCACCATGCTTCCATACTCTGAAATCTCATCGACCGCCCTTTTAAAAAGATCAAAGTCGAGTTCTTTCTTGGTTCTTTTAGCATAGGCGACCTGGCACATTATGCATCTGTAATTGCATATATTCGTCAGTTCAAATGTGACATACGGAGGAAAAGGGGCCACACCCTTTTCTCCTGAATATTTTCGCGATTCGTTATACGCTTCTTTAACATCTTCAAATTTGTACATAAGCTCCCTCTCCACCGGTATTACATATGCAATTTATCCACTGCCCTCCTGTACTCTTCCCATTGGCCTGTATCTATATAATCGTTTTCATTGACCGGATATGTCACTACTTTCTTATTGTTTTTAAGGAGGCATGATATCAGGTCGGTCATATCAAAATATGTCTTCTCAGGTATAAACTGCAAAACATCTCTGCTTAATATATACACACCCGTATTAATGGTAAAGGTGTATTCAGGTTTCTCCATAATATCGGTTATTCTTCCGCCACTCTTGAAATTTATTACCCCATAAGGGATCTTATAGTGTTGTATCGAAGATAAAACAGTCAGTAAGGCCTTCTGCTTCTTGTGGAGGGTCACTACCTCTTCAAAATCGGCTTTAACTATAACATCGCAGTTGGAGACGATAAAAATATCGCCTATCCGCTTCTCCAGCAGCTTCAGACTTCCTCCGGTCCCCCAGAAATCATCCTCCCACACATAATTCAACTCGTAGTCCTTCTCCACATGCTTGAAATATGCCTCTATCATTTCCCCTTTATAATTCAACGTCAGATAGTATTCATGGATCCCGAATTCTCTGAACTTGTTGATGATTATTTCAATAATGGGTTTATCGTTGATGGGAATCAAAGGCTTGGGAAGAATAGTGGTAAAAGGCTCCAGCCTGGTGCCTTTTCCTCCAGCCATAATGACAACCGGCACATCGAGCTTTTTAATCGCAGAGGCAGCGGAGGTATCTTCTGAAAATGCCTCACTCCAGGTCGTGAAATCTACAACTTTATTATCCTCATCCACTACGGGAAGCAGTTCAATCTTCTTTTTAATAAGTAATTTTTTGGCCTGTTCTATTGAAAATTGAGCTTTTTTTATAACTGTGGGTTTCCGGTAATAGACCTCTTTGACATCTTTGTCCAGCCCGTTGCCTTCCAGTAAATACCGCCTGATATCTCCATCCGTAATTGTCCCCAGCAACTTGTAATGTTTGTCCACTACAAGCAAAACCTTCTCGGCGCATTTGTCCAGCTGCTTCAGGGCGTCCTTTATTAACGCTGTGTCATTAATGAGAACGCCTTTCTGCAGCATGCCCAAGCGCCTGTTTCTTACATCCATATCATGAAATGTTTTCTCTATAGGGTTAACCGTTACTTTTTTAGGCATCTTTCTTCACGTCCTGTATAAAAGAATTTTGTACTAAAAGTTTTTACTGTCAAACCTTATATCAAAAAAAGACTTTTTCAGAATATTATTAATATTATAATCCCTGAGGACCTTTTTGATTTTTTTTGCAGCATCGGCATTTCCATACGGGTTTATAACGTGCTTGAGGGTTTCATGAAATTCTGCGGAGTAAAGCTTTCTAATCGCGTTTCTGATGCCTTCCACAGTCGGCATGCAATCTATAATGCTTTTCGCCCTTACCCTTCCCTTTTGCCTGTCTCCAATGTTTATTGTTCCAATCCTGAAGCTCGGGGCCTCGATAATACCGCTCGATGAATTGCCGACCACCGCATCCGCAAACTGCATTGCGGACAAATATCCCTGCTGTCCCATAGAAGTAAACGCGACAGCCTTATGTGAATTATCTGAAACATACTCGTCGATTATTTTATTTATTATCCTGCCGTCCGTGTCCGCATTTGCCTTTGTAAAAATAAAGGAAGTGTCCGTTAATTCATCCAAAACTCCAAGAAGACCCTTAAACTGCTCTTCAGATGAATTCGGTTCAAGTGTAACAGGGTGAAAAGTTATTAATAAATTATGCCTGTCAAGCTTCAGTCCGAACTTTTTACTCAATGCCGTCCTGGATAAAAGTTTAACTCTTTTTATATTGTCCAGCCCCAATGCTCCAACATTAAAAACCCTGTCAGGAGATTCTCCCAACTGGATCACCCTTTTTCTGTATTCCTCCAAAGCGGTAAAATGCAGATGGCCCATTTTTGTTATTGAATGGCGAAAGGCTTCATCAATTGCGCCTTCCGTAACCTCTCCCCCATCAATATGGGCCACCGGAAGCCTGCAGACAAGGGCCGCTGCGACCGCGCTGAATATCTCGAACCTGTCGCCGAGGACAACGACTATATCAGGGGACAACCTTGCATAAGCCTCAGCGAAACCGCCCATAGCAAGTCCCATGGACTTTGATATGCCGACCGGAGAATCGGAACTCAACAAAATCTCGATCTTTTCATTTATCCGGAACTTGTCCTTTTCTATTTCCTTATACGTATATCCAAATTCGGGCGACAGATGCATTCCCGTCGCTATTACCTGCAATGACAGGGCGTTATCGCCCTTGATCTCCTCCATTAAGGGTTTCAGCAGGCCGTATTCAGCCCTTGATCCTGTAACAATGCAAATCTTTCTTTTCATAGTATTGCCAAAAAACCGATTTTATCTTTCTTTTTCATAATTCTATAAGCTCATCCATTGCAAAATTCCTCTTCGCCGCTTTCCCGATTACCTCATCCCATTGCATAGGACTTATCCCTGTTCCGGGTCTTTTGGTAGTTAGGTTCCTTTCCGTAAGCACCTCGCCCTTCTTTATATGACAAGCTGCCACAATGCTCTTTCTTGCTATCGGCTTATTCTTTAGTTCTGAAGGAGAGGCCCTTTTGATGCCTGTCCCCATGGCTTTTTCTATGTTTCTTATTGCCCGTACCATCGCCTTCAGTTCGTCAGGCTCCAAAGATGCCTTATGGTCGGGACCGGGCATGGTCCTGTCCAGAGTAAAATGCTTTTCAATCACAGATGCGCCAAGGGCTGCAGCTGCGATAGGGACCTCTATTCCGGCAGTATGATCTGAATACCCGACATTCACTTTAAACGCGTCTTTTATTGTGAGCATCGCGGACAGGTTCACATCTTTTACGGGCGTCGGGTATTCAGTATTGCAATGTAAAACAATTATATTTTCCTTTTTAGTCCCCTCTTTAATCAGAACATCCAGGGCAGCCTCTATCTCTCCCAGGGTCGCCATGCCTGTAGAAATAATCACTTTGCCCTGTAAAGCACCTATCTTCCTCAGGTAGGGAAGGTTATTGATTTCTCCGGAACCGACTTTTATCTTGCCAATACCCAGGGAGACCAGGAAGTCGAGACTTTCCTCCTCATCAGGAGTAGAAATAAACTCTATTGCAATCTTGTCACAATAGTCTTTTATCTTTTTAAAGTCAGCATAACTCAGCTCCAGTTCTTTCAACATCTCAAACTGTGTCCTGGATTGAGTAAGATTTCTCTTCTGATACTCGGCCAGTCCGGCATTGCGAACAATAATCCTTTCGGTCTTGAAAGTCTGAAATTTAACGGCATCAGCTCCGGACTGCTTGGCTGCATCACACAGTTTCCGGGCCAGTTCCATACTGCCGTTATGATTGACTCCTGCTTCCGCAATAATAAAGACTTTACTCATATTTATCTTCTTTCCGACATACTGCAATCCATTCGCTTATTTTAATTTCCCCATTGTTTATTGTACATTCAAGCCCGTCCACAGTCATAATTTTGAAAAAGGTACCATACAGGTCATCTATATCCTTTCTATTTGTTAACCTCACAAACCCCTTATCCGCAAACGGGCCGTCAGATATATTAGTGTACTCCAAATGTCCCATTTCTTTTCTGTTGTTGCCGATATACATGGTATCTGCAAAAGTCCTGCTGTAAAAAAGCCCGCCGCTTTTTAATACTCTTTTTATCCCGGCAAGAATTTTCCCGGTGCTTTCCCGATTGTTGCAATATAAGCATTCAACGTCAATAATCCCGTCAAAAAAGTTGTCCTCAAACGGCAGGATGTTTATATCTCCGGCGATTAAAGAGGCCCTCAGACCTTCACTTTCCAATCTTTTCTTTGCTTGTTCAATAGCCGCTTGTGAACCATCAATCCCGTATACGTCGAAGCCCTCTCTCGCCATATACCAGATATTTGCACCCGGACCACATCCAAGCTCCAGCAGTCTTATTTTTTTTCTGTCTTTCCGGTAATAATTCCTCGCAATAAACCTTATTAAGCTTTCGGCAGGATATTTGCCCCATTCCTGCTCCTGAAATACTTTTTCCCATACCGGGTCCCAACTCATAGATATTTCCCTAATGCCTGTATTTCAGAAAAAATTCTTTAAATTTATCTCTCTTTTCCGGATTTCCGGATTCCCAAACCCTGCACGCGGTATCATATATTTTTTTATTGAATATTATTTTCCCGATGTAAAAATCCGATTCCTGTTTGGAAAAACGTCTTTTAAATTTGTAAAGTCCATTTGCACTGCTGCCGTCCGTCCCTCCGCCGAGATGGAAACATCTCAGCCCTCTCTCTTTCATATACAAAATTGTATTGAAAAGCAAAAAATTATTCGGGTAGCAGTGAAGGTATTCATCGAGGCTGCCTGACAAATGGTAATGTCCAAATTTTCCGTAATGAAAAAAAATCGCACTCGAAATTGCCCTGCCGTCTAATAAAACCAGGCCAAGAAATGCGTTCTTCGATAATGTTTTTTTTAAATCCGCAAAATACCTGTCGCTAAAAAAATAAAATTCTTCGGTGTTCAATCGCTTCATTGTATTGTAATACATGGAAACAAAAGCATCCAGATATGCGAACTCTTCGTCAACCTTGTATACAAGACCGGCTTCCTCCGCCTTTCTAATGACATTCCTATGCTTGGGATGGATTTGTTCTTCCCAAATCTGCTTCTTTGTCAGCGTCAAATCGACAGACACGGTTTTTCTGTCAAAAGTTACATTGTGACCGCCGGCCACAAATCTATGGTTATTTAAAAGGGGGTGAAATCGCACAAATCCGGCAACAACCCTGTTCTCTGCCGACAAAACTTTAAGTTCCGTCCATGCGTCTTCAATAAATGAACGGTCCTGAACATTGCAAAGAGGCCCGCCATATCCATAAGCGGTTTCAAAATCAAACCATTCTTCCTCTATAATATTGATCCTCTTTCTCAGATAAGGAAATAAAAAAATTCTTTCTCCTTCCCGGTAAATAAAACATTCAGCTTTAGTGTCCTGGTCTTCGTAAAGTTTTACATATTCTTCGGTAAAATATATGTCCTTTAAATCTTCCTGAAAAAAGTCCAGATAAGCATTCCAGCTTCCTGAAATTATTGCTTCCTTATTCATGCATCCCGTTGTCACTGTCTCTGCAATCTCCTTATAGCGGCAACGACTCTTTTTATATCATCCCTGGTCAGGTTGATGCTGCACGGTACATTAAGAACATTCTTCCAGTACCATGGCGCCTTTTCTATCTTGGAGGACTGATTGCCCTGATATGGCTTCTGCATGTGGTTCAGGTACCACACCGGCCTCGTTTGAATGTTCTCTTGCGCCAGGCGCTGCATCAATTGCTCGCGGTCCATTCCATATTCCACTTCATCAACAGTTATTGAATAAAACCAGTAGTTGGAATCGGCATATGGCGGAGTACCAATGAGACATATCCCTTTGATGCCGGCCATTTCTTTCGAATACAACTCATAATTTTTCTTTTTACATTCTATAAATTCATGCAGCCTCTCTAATTGGGCGACCCCCAAAGCTGCCTGAATGTTTGTAAGGCGATAATTATATCCGATTTCATTATGAATATATCGGACAGGGTCATCTTTTGCCTGGGTTGTAAGATATCTCGCTCTCTCCGCAATTGCAGCATCTTTTGTAACAAGCATCCCTCCGCCGCCGGTCGTAATAATTTTATTGCCGTTAAAGGAGAAGACCCGAAATCGCCGATTGCGCCGGTCTGCCTGTTAATATAAGGCCCGGATGTATAATACGAGCCGATACTCTCCGTGGCGTCTTCGATGACCTTGATATTGTATTTCTCTGCAACTGCCATTATTAGCTGCATATCACAAGGGTTCCCAAAGATATGGACCGGGACAATTGCCTTAATGGGCCTGCCGCTGCTTTTATTGATTAGACCGTTTACGGTCATTTTACATTCGTTTTTACAGAAATCTTCCACTTTTCCGGCGTCAATATTCATGTGCTCGTCACAGTCCATAAAGACAGGCTCTGCCCGTACATATTTGACGGCATTAACGGGAGCAATAAAAGTGAGCGTAGGAACGATAACTTCGTCTCCTTCCCCCACGCCCGCCAGGCGCATGGCAATATGCAATGCAGCCGTGCCGTTCACGCAGGCAACGGCGTAAGGAGCTCCCGTACTAATACAGATATCATTTTCAAATCTTTGAACGTAATTGCCTGCGGTAGATACCCATCCCGTATCGAGGCACTCTTTCAAATATTTCCATTCGTTGCCGGATATTTCAGGTTCGGAAAGAGGGATGAAAGCTTTGTCGGATATTTCAGACATTATAGACGTCACTTTTATACCTGCTGAGGTTTTCTTTGTCCTTAAACCATTCGACCGTTTTCTTTAACCCATCATCAATGCAGTGTGCCGGTTTCCATTTCGTCAGCTTTTTGATCTTTTCATTGCTCCCCAGTAATCTTTCAACCTCGCTTTTCCCCGGCCTCAATCTCATCGTGTCGGATACAATCCTCCCTTCGGGATTGATCATCCGGATAATCTTGTCCGCAAGACCTCCGATGGATATCTCCCTCTGTGTTGCAATGTTAATTTCTTCTCCTATCGTTTTGTCCGACAAAGCGATTTCGATAAATCCTCTTACAGTATCTTCGACATAGACAAGGTCTCTGGTAGGATGCAACGAGCCGAGTTTTATCTTTTTGTTCCCTGCCAGCAGTTGGGTTATTATGGTTGGAATAACAGCCCTTGCCGACTGCCTCGGGCCATATGTATTGAAAGGTCTTACAATTGATACCGGCAAGCCGTAACTCCTGTGGAATGACTCGGCCATCGCGTCGCCGGCAATCTTTGTCGCTGAATATGGAGACTGGCCCTGCCTCGGATGCAGCTCAGTGATAGGTACGAATTTGGCGGTCCCATAGACTTCGGAGGTTGAGGTTACAAGCACCTTATCGACATCAAAATCTCTGGAAGCCTGCAGTATATTGAGGGTCCCTTTAATGTTCGTGTCTACATATGAATCGGGCGAATGATAAGAAAAAGGAATACCGATAAGCGCTGCCAGATGGAAGACAACATCTATATCTTTCATAGCTGCCCTGACACCATTTGGGTCCCTGATATCTCCCGCAAATACTTCTATACCGCTCAACTGCCGCTTCGGGAAAGAATCGAGCCATCCCCATGAATTAAATGAATTATAAAAGACGAAGGCCCTGACGTTGCAGCCAGCTTCTATGAGCGCCTCAACAAGATGGCTGCCTATAAAGCCATCTGCGCCGGTGACCAGTACCTTCTTGCCTTTTAACTTCATTTATTCACGACCCTGTTTCTGTATGACGTATTGTTAAAAACAAACCGGAGCCAAAAGTAGGTTGGTTTCATTTTTATCCTTAATTTTTAGCAGCAAATAACATGCCCAACAACCCGCCAGTGAAAACTTATTGAAATGATTAGATATTTAGGATAATTCGGTGCAGATTTTTTCTCTACTGTTTGACACCCGGCAAAAAAATCCCTGTCATAAAATTGACTATACATTATTATCGGGAAGAAAAGCAAAAAACTTTAAAAAACAGGCGGCAAATGGCATTTATCTTCCGCAGTCTTGCAAGAGGAGAAATACCAAGAAAATCCTCTTTCATATCGCTTCGCTTCCATTGAACCTTTATTCTCCATAACGTTATACTACCATAGTGTTATTTGTAATGCATTCTTAATTACTGGAGTTAACTTTAATGTGGTCTATCCGCTTATGAGAGAGTTTTAAATGGAGACAAAATACTCACTGACGCCTCATCCGGATGTTGAACTCGGGTTCGAAAGAAAACCCATAGAATACTTTGCGACGTTCCCCGACAATGGAATTAACAATGATACAGGGCTAATTCTTGTAATTCCCGGTTGGGGAGATAGAGCTGATTTTGAATACCAGAAAGATAAATTGAGACCATATCTTTCCAATAAATATAATTGTATTTCAGTTGGAGTGAATTATTTTGGAGCAAAACTTCATGCATTGGCCGGAAACGAGAGTAAATTTCAAATTCTTGACAGCAATCGCTTTGCAACATCAGTTTATAACATGTTTGGGATATCTCAGCAGGATTATATAATTAAGGGCGTCTTGCAACTGGATATACTATCACGAATACTTGCCGCCCGCGGTATCAAAAGTCTTGGCATGGAATTCAGATTAGCTTTAAGAAACCGCCTTGATACCAATGAGTATCAGTCTTTTGGTTTCTTGCCGGCAATAGACCATATTCAGGTACTCGGAGAGGTACTGGAAAAATATAAAATCAATAGAAAAAGGCTTATAGCTTTCGGCAGTTCTTATGGCGGATACATTGCTCTATTACTTGGTAAATTTGCCCCGAATACATTTTCAGTAATTATCGACAACTCGGGTTTTATTAAATCAAGCTTACCAGATATTGCAACGGTTGAATTGGGCAGGGAGTCAGGCAAGGTGAATGTTAACGGTGTAGATTATCCAAGAGTTCCCTATAGTCCATGGACTATAGGTGATGAGACCTCGCCATACTATTTTTCAGACAGCCACAGATGCATCAGGAATCTGCTTCTTAGTGAACACATAACTAAAACACCGACCAAATACTATATTTTCCATTCCATGGAAGATGCAATTGTTCCAGTAAAAGATAACGATGCATTCTGTGCAATGCTGAAGGAGAGAGAAGTGGAAGTCTCCTATAAGGTTGTCAATGCAAATGACATCGATGGCAGATTGTTTAAAAATCTTAACCATGGGATGAATGCATCTCTGCGGGGAATATTTGATTTTGTGGCCGGCAGCAATGGAAATAATTTCTGCAAGGCTGAATCACTTACGGATTTTGACAAAAGCAGCCGTTACATTTTTAATTGTGGAGAAAGAGCCTATATTTTCTCATATAACAAAAACTACAGTATTAAGGTTGAGATAACAAATTCAGCGTCAAATAATTATTACCGCTACCCTCTGACCCCTGTTACCGACTGAAAAAATTGTTCAAGTTCTCTCACTGCATCAATGTTATCATAAAATATATTATTCTTTTCGAGTATCTTTATACTTATTTCCTTTCTCCAGCCTGCGTCGTCAGCCAACCGCAACGCCAACTGAACGTATTCATCGCTATTATTACTGATAAGGTCCATGATATCCATTTTCTTGTAGTATGCGTAAGTAAAACGGCTTGCCATCCGGCTTCCAGGCCATGTTACTATCGGACAGCCGACTGAAAACAGCTCCAGGCTGGTTGTCCCGCCGCAAAAATAAGGCGTATCCAATACTGCATCCGCGCTTCTCATAAGACTGAGAAAATCATTGAAAGGGAACCGCGGTAAGAAAATTATCCTGTCCGCAACATCGGGAACAGATCGCAAGAACCTCTCCATGAGCAAGGTGCTCCAATGCTTATTTGCATCATCAAATAAAATCAGCAGGCCCTTATTGTCGCGTCGCAGAATCTCTCCTAATACGGCATCAAAATCCGGATGGAATTTTATTAAGCTTTGAGGAGCGGCATATAGTCTGTTGTCACCCTGCAACCCCGCTCTTATTCTAATCTCCCGCGCGCCGGTCAATTCAACACCGGCAGGACGATAAAAATAATTCGGAACATTTCTCATTCTGACAAGAGATTCCGAATATTGAGTTTCAGAACCCTCCGGTTCGAAGTCTTCACAGGATATAAAGTAATCTAAACCGGGTATCCCGGTCGTGTCCGGATGCCCCCATGTCACACATTGCACCGGCGCCAACCTCGAGTATGCAAGAAAATAAGTGAAGGGGTCCATTCCGATGTCCGTATAGAACAGGATATCCAGCTCGCATTCGGCTATCTGCTCCCGCGCCGTTTCCAAAACCGGCACAAGCGACACTGATTTGCAGGCATTCCTTTCTATGAATTGCGATATCTCATCGGATTTCTTTTTACCAAAAAAAACATAAACATTAAAGAGTCCACGGGACAGGTTTGAAATGACCCCCCGGAAATGTTTGCCGATAGTATGTTCGCAAAAATAGCTCGAAATAAAACCGATCTTTATTTTTCCGGACTTCTCAATCCTCCTTTTATTTTTGCAATGCGGCGCTTCATAAAGCAGCGAAGGGCAGGCACTTGTATAAAGTTTCGCTGTCTTGACCTGCAATTCCCGGTTGTTGAGTCCATGATAGGCCAGAAAAAAGTTGGTTTGGCCAATATCTTTAAGAGGATTATTCAGAGTGACCCCCGATTTAAGGAAGTCATCTATGGCATGGTCAAACTGCCGGCGAAAATGAACAACACTTTCTTTAGACGGCATAATTATAGGCGGCAGCGCAGCCAATTTTATTTTCACGCCGGCACTGTGTGTTAAATCAAATACTTTCCGATAATGTTCTTTAGCTTCCTCAAACTTGCCCTGGTCCGCAAGCGCATTGCCCAGATTGTAATGCGCCTCGTGAAAATCAGGTTTTGAGGACACGGCCCGGCGGAAAAAGAGTATTGCTTCATCCATTTTCCACTGCTCTGCAAGCGTATTGCCCAGATTGAAATTGGCCATGTGAGAATCGGGTCTTAAGGTCACAGACCGGCGGTAACAGGCTGCCGCTTCATCCAGCTTCCCCTGCTCTTTAAGCGCATTGCCCATATTGTAATGCGCTTCATAAGAATCGGGGGTTAAGGATACAGCACGGCGGTAACAGGCTATCGCTTCATCCAGCTTCCCTTGCTCTGCAAGCACAGAGCCCATATTGTTGAGCGCCTCGTGATAATCCGGTTTTAAAGATAAAGCACGGCGGTAACAGGCTATTGCCTCATCCGGTTTATTCAGCGCACGATACGCATTGCCGGCATTATTATGATACAAAGGGACCGCCTGATTTATGTTTATCGCTTTTTCAATTAAACCGACCGCAATTTCGTTCTGCCCATGTTGAATAGCAATAACGCCCAATAAATGTAATGCATCAGCATTGTCGGTATCCACCTGCAATACTTGACGGTAAATCGCTTCAGCTTGTTGCAGTTCACCCTTCTGATGGTGCTTTAACGCAAGCTGTATGGCGTCAGGAATAGCGGCATGGGTCAAAACATGATTCATGTTACATTTTAGCAAATACCGGACCTGTATTGCCGGGCGAAAATAAACGCTCCATAGTGGTTGTATTGAAATCATCCCCCGTAATCATTGATAATATTGACTCGACGATGGCCGATGCAACAGATTTCAGAAAACATGACTCAGGAAATAAATAACTATAAAATGGTTTAAGAATTACAATGTCCGGAAATGTCCCTAAACAGATCAAACAGGAAATAGAAGAGCTGGTTAAAGACCTGAACTATCACAGCTATCGTTACCATGTTCTTGACTCGCCTGTAATATCGGACGAGGAGTATGACCGTCTCTATTTTCATTTAAAGGAACTTGAAGAAAAAAGTCACTATGTTCTGCCGGATTCACCCACGCAAAGAGTCGGAGCTCCTCTGCTCGAAAAGTTCGATAAGGTCAAACATACTGTTCCTATGCTTTCGTTGGATAATGCCTTTACCAGTGAAGAGGTAAAAGATTTTGACGCCAGGATAAAGAGGCTGCTGAACACTCATGAGGAGATAGAATATACAGTTGAGCCAAAGTACGACGGACTTGCCGTTGAGCTGACATATGTAAAGGGCCTTCTCGATAAGGCGTCCACAAGAGGTGACGGCTACGAAGGCGAAGATGTGACACAAAATATCAGGACTATTAAAGCAATTCCGCTCAAAATTGAAGTCCAGGGTACTATACCGGAGGAAATTGACATACGGGGAGAGGTATACATGGACCTCGATGAATTTGAAAAGCTGAACAGACAAAGAGAGCTCTCAGGCGAGGCTTTATTCGCCAATCCCCGGAATGCCGCGGCAGGGTCCGTGAGGCAGCTTGATCCTTCAATTACTTATTCCAGGAAACTCCATCTCGCGTGTTACGGAATAGGGACTGTCAAAGGGATGGATTTCAATAGCCATGAAGAATTTATCAATTGGTTAAAAGAGGCGAGGTTCCCTACGCCGCATATGCGGCGCGAACAGGGAATCGGCAAGGTTCTTGAGGTGATAAAAGAACTCGAAACGAACAGGGGCTCTTTCTCATACGAGACGGATGGGGCCGTAATAAAAGTGAATGATTTCGGGCTTCAGCAGAAATTGGGAGTCAAGACGAGAGAACCCCGCTGGGCCATCGCTTACAAATTCCCTGCTCATCAGGCGACAACAAAGATAAAAGATATACGAGGAAGCGTCGGCAGAACGGGGGTCATCACCCCCTATGCTATTTTTGAACCGGTCCCAATCGGCGGTGTTACAGTATCGAGATCAACGCTTCATAACTGGAACGAATTGGCAAGGAAAGATATCAAAATAGGAGACACTGTTGTGGTAGAGAGGGCAGGCGATGTTATTCCCCATGTCGTCACGGTAATAAAGGACTTGAGGAAAGGCCAGGAAAGGCCCTTCCCGATACCTGAAAAGTGCCCCGCATGCGGTTCGAAAGTTGTCAGAGAAGAAGGAGAGGTTGCAGTAAGGTGCGTTTCCCTCCACTGCCCGGCACAGCTGCAGGAGAAGATTATCCATTTTGCGTCCAGAGGAGGTATGGACATCGAAGGACTCGGCGAAAAAAATGTGCAGCTTCTCTATTCAGAAGGGCTTATAAAGCATTTTGAAGACATATTCAAATTGAAAAAGGAAGACCTTGTCAAGCTGCCGAGATTTGCTGACAAATCGGCCCAGAATCTTATTAATGCTATAAATCGGTCAAAGAATACCACTCTTGCCAGGTTTATCTTTGCGCTTGGGATACTCCATGCGGGCGAATACGCTGCGAAACTGCTCGCAAAGAAGTTCGGAAAACTCGAAGACCTTTATCTTATAAAACCCGGCGAGCTTACGACGATAAAACAGTTTGGTGAAAAAATCGCTTATTCCGTATCAACGTTCTTCAATGACAAAAAGAATATCAAAACCCTTGAAGCCCTCAGAAAGCATGGGCTGAGAATAAGCAATCCCGATTTTATGGCGGGAAAAAAGGAAGCAAATCCGCTTGAAGGTTTGACGTTCGTAATCACGGGTACACTGCCGAAACCCAGAAAAGAAGTTGAAGACCTCGTAGAGCTTCACGGCGGCCACGCAGCTTCTTCAGTTTCCGCAAGCACCGATTACCTTGTCGTGGGTGATAATCCCGGGTCCAAATTACAAAAGGCGGAGTCTTTAAAAGTTAAAACTATTTCCTATGACGAATTGATGAGAATAATCGAAGAAAGAAACCGCGCTCCCAGGCTTTTCTGATAAAGGAAAAGAGTGCTGCAGCAGCTTCGACATCACGGCGTAACCTGCGGTATTCAACTGAAGAAATGCTTCATGAAGTCTCTTGCTATATTTACCATAATATATGGTATTTTGCCCTTCCATGTTAAGACTATAGCATGCGAGGAATGGTTTGAAAAGACGGGAAATTTGTCAAATTAAGGGACGGGGAAAGCCACGATGGATATTTTCTGTTAATAAGGCCAAAAAGAGCCAGCCCGTAACAATTCGAATGGGGTCTCCTTTGAATCGTGATGGATTCATATAATTTGGGGACTGCCGCATTGTCAATTTCTGCTTGAAACCGCCAGCCTTGAATGGCGATGCCGCTGCACCGGTGTACTGTGAGCAAACGATTTCTAATCGTAGTCTACTTTACAACTGTCTATCAAGGGAAGCTTAAGCTTACGATATGGTATCTAAGTTAATCCAGGAATGAGTCTGAACTGACGCAATAATAATCGTGTATAATAATTTCATGCCGAAAGGAAAAAGCATGTACGAAGAACTGTTGACAGTTTTAAACCGCCGGAAGGTTAGATATTTAGTTGTCGGTGGAGTGGCTGTGAATTTGTATGGGATTGAGAGAATGACGGGCGATATCGATATTATCATTGAAATGTCCCCGGCTAACTTAGAGAGGTTCCTGGATGCTGCTCAGCTGCTTAAGCTAAAGCCCTCCATCCCGGTTAAGTACAAGGACATCACTCTCGAATCGATAGCTAAGTGGCGTCGGGAGAAGGACATGATCGCACTTCGTCTAATCCATTCCCAAAACCAGATGCTTATTCTTGACCTTGTGTTCGACGATACGGTTTCGTTTGAGGAGGCCTTCAGCCTACGAGAAACATTTCGTATCGGGCACATCTCGTTCCCTGTTATGTCTGTCAACGACCTTATTAAGATGAAACAGGGAGTGGCAAGAGAACAGGATATCGCGGACGTGTATCATCTGAAACGCCGAAGGGAGGTTGATAGTGACAGGTAAGTTACTTATCTATTACCGTTCAGCAGAGCAAATAGCAAGCTATCAGAAAGTCCCGGTCCGGACAAAATTTCTTATGCTTGAGGAGTCTGCTAAATTCTTCACAAAAGTTAAGCGAGCGCGGAAACAAAAATCCAGTAGAACAATCTCACCATCCCTCAACAAATAAAAAATACCCGCAGGTAGACCGAAAGTCAATTGTGAGCATTTCCGGTTATACTCTATTACTACATCATCGTTTATGAACAACGTGGGTTAGGATGACCTCATATCTTCTCTGGCAACTTCAAGAAGAAACTGCATTGCAAAATACGAAGCCTTTTCCTTATTTGCGGCCCTGTCGCCCGACAACAGCAACTCTTTAACAACCGTTTTCCCATGCGTACTCACAGCGATATACACAAGCCCTCTTTTCTTCCCCTCAAGCGCCTCAGGGCCGAGATTGCCTGTAGTAGCAAGAGCGTAATCTGTCTTAAGCAGGGCCCGCGCCTTATCTGCCATTTCACGCGCGACAGTTTCGCTGATTACGCCGTATGTTTCGATAGTATCCGGAACAAGACCGAGAATGCTCAGCTTTGAAGCATTTGAGTAGGTCACAAGGCCAGCCTGGAAAAAAGCGCTCGAACCGGGCAGCATCGTCATATAGTGGCTGAGCAGGCCGCCGGTGCATGACTCAGCGAGCGCAAGGGTCAGCCCTTTGTCAATAAAAAGTTGATGCACGCTCCTTATAACACTCAGGACCTCTTCGTTCATCTATATAACCTATAATGAAAGAATAGCGCAAGTCAAGAATATTTTCTGATGTATAATATGTTCATGTCGACAAAGTTCGGAGAGATTGAGGAACCTGACGTGCCGATTCCTGTCAGGCAGCTCGTCTTGGGGACCAGGATTCCCTGCGATATGTTCATAAAAGAGAACTCTAAACCCAAGGTGTTCTTTAACAAAGACGTCCTCTATACGAAGATTTCACAGGATATTTTGAAAGAAAAAGGCATATCTGAAGTCTGCATTTACTTGAGAGATGTCCCGAGCTTCGACCTTTACCTCTCCAGGAACCATGCGTTAAATCAGGACAGCGATGCTGACAGTGTAACAGCATTCAAAGAATATGCCTTCTTGAAAGAACAGCATTATCAGATCGATCCCGCCCTGATGAAGCCGGGCACAAAGATAACCTTTGGCCTCTCTGTCATGGATAAATTCAAATTATATCCTCTTGTAGAAGCGTCCGACAAAGCTCCCTCTGTTATAGACGACAGCATACTGAAGGCGGCAGGTGATATCGTTATAAAGAAATCCGACGTGCGCCGCTACCAGGAATATATTACCGCCCTCCGGCAGTCCGAGGAACTGCTTGGAAATGATAAAACTAAAACAACGGCGTCCGCCATCAGAGAGACATCAAAGATGGTATTGCAGAGTTTTCTCGAAGACCCGAAGAGCGGCGAGAAAATTAAAGAGGTAAACACACTGGTCAATGACATGATCGATTGCATCCTTGCGGACAGGGACGCAATATATATGCTGTTATCCATGAAAGGCTACGATTATTATACCTATACCCATTCGGTCAATGTGGCCGCCTTATCTATAAGTCTGGGCCTCTTAGTAGGTCTGAAGCGGGATGTCTCGGAAAAACTCGGCATGGGGGCCATGCTTCATGACATTGGTAAGAGCGCAATCTCGCATGAAATTCTGGACAAACAGGGCAGGCTGAGTGATGTCGAATACGCCCTTATCAAGAGCCACGTGCTTGAAGGAGCTAAAATCCTGCACGAGCATAAAAACTTTCCCGACGAGTCGTTTAATGCCGTCCTGCATCACCACGAAAAGCTGACGGGCAAAGGATATCCCGGCGGCTTGTCCGGGAAAGAGATAAGTCTGTTTGGAAGGATCTCTGCCATTGCAGATTGCTATGACGCCTTGACAACACGGCGGCCCTACAAAGTGGCTTATACGCCGTTTTACGCGCTTATGATAATTTCGAGAGATACCGGAGACTACGATCGCGACCTTTTAATGACCTTTGTAAAGATGTTAGGCAAGATAGAGTAATGGATTTATTCAACCAGGAAGAAAAATCTCCGGAAAAATCCGGCCCGTACGATGCAAATACCCCGCTCGCTTACCGCATGGCCCCTGCTACACTCGATGAATATATGGGGCAGGACCATATTATAGGCGAGGGAAAGCTGTTGAGGCGTGCCATTGAAGCCGACAGGATTACCTCATTGATCCTTTACGGCCCTCCCGGCACCGGGAAAACAGCGCTCGCCAGGGTCATCGCAAACAGGACGCGGTCACATTTCGAATGGCTCAATGCCGCAGTTGCAGGCATCGACGACCTCAGAAAAATCATACAATCGGCAAAGGCGCGCAGATCGAACGGCGTGCGGACCGTGCTGTTCCTCGATGAAATTCACCGGTTTAACAAACTGCAGCAGGATGTGCTGCTGCCGGATGTTGAGGAAGGCGTTATTACGCTGATTGCCGCAACGGTCGAAAACCCTTTTTTCTATGTCAATTCCGCGCTTATTTCGAGAAGCCAGGTCTTTGAGCTTAAACCGCTCGGCGAAGGGTCGCTTCTTGGAATTCTCCAAACAGCCATCAATGATAAGGAGCGCGGGCTGGGCAATCTGAAAATTCATGATTGACGATGAAGCACTGCGCCATATCGCTAAAATGTCCGACGGCGACGCCAGAAAGGCGCTTTCCGCCCTGGAACTCGCCGCTCTCACCACCCCGCCCGATGAGGACGGCGTCTTGCATATCACGCTTGCCACCGCAGAAGAATCGATCCAGAAAAAGGCCGTTTTATACGATAAAAAGGGTGACCAGCACTATGATACTATCTCAGCTTTCATAAAAAGCATGCGCGGCTCCGACCCGGATGCAGCTGTCTATTATCTTGCCAAAATGCTTTATGCCGGAGAAGACCCCCGTTTCGTGGCACGAAGGATTGTCATATGCGCCTCAGAGGATGTGGGCAATGCAGACCCAATGGCTTTAGTCGTTGCGACATCGGCGCTGAAAGCGGTTGAATTTGTCGGCATGCCCGAGGCCAGGATACCCCTTGCCCAGGCAGCCATCTATATTGCTGCAGCGCCCAAAAGCAACGCCTGTTACCGTGCGATCGAGGCCGCAATGGCTGATATAGAAAATGAAGAGACTATGGAAGTGCCCGACCATTTAAAAAGCAGCAGCTATTCCGGGGCAAAAAAACTGGGCCGCGGTGAAGGCTACAAATATCCTCACGACTTCGGCGGCCATGTGGAGCAGGAATATCTCAAAAAAAAGCGCAGCTACTATAAACCATGAGAAGACAGGTCATAGGTCATAGGCAATAGGTCATGGATGATAGTAATTTCATAGAGGCAAAAAAAACAAAAAGAGTTTTTCCTATGACCTATAACCTATGACCCATAACCTATATTTTTATTGTTATGACTTGAATATTCCATCAGGGGGAATCAGAGTATTATATAAACATGTCGATATCCTGAATAAGAATGGTTTCCAAGCTTTTATACTGCATCAAAAGCCGGGTTTCCGCTGCACGTGGTTCGAAAATCGTACGCGGGTTACCAATGCTGTCGAAACCAGGATCATGCCGAATGATTATCTTGTAATACCGGAAGAAATATTTTCGGAAATAAGTAAACCGGCAAGAGGGCTCAGAAAGATAGTTTTCAATCAAAACTGCTACTTTACTTTTTCTCGGGGATATTCACTGGATAAAACTGAAAAAATTATTAGTTATCAGGACAAAGAAATTATTGCAGCTCTTGTGGTTTCCGATGACAGTGAACGGTATCTTTCTTATGCGTTTCCGGAGCTAAAAGTCATTAAAATTCATAACTCCATTGATCCGCATCTCTTTTTCTATAATGAGGCCAAGAAACCCCTAATTTCCTTTATGTCAAGAAAACATTTGGAAGACGCCCTGCAAGTGATAAATATTTTGAAATACAGGGACACGTTCGGCGATTTTGAAATCATGCCTATTGCCGACAGAACTGAAACCGAAGTTGCGCAGATATTAAGAGAATCTCTTATTTTTCTGAGTTTCGGATATCCGGAGGGGTTTTCGCTGCCGCCTGCTGAAGCAATGGCCTGTGGCTGCATCGTTATCGGATATCACGGCATGGGGGGCAGGGAATTTTTCAGGCCGGAGTTTTCCTACCCCGTTACCAACGGGGACATCATCACCTTTGCACAGACAATCGAAAAGGTCATCGGCCTGTATAAGAGTGATAAAGACATTCTGAAGGAAAAGGGGAAGTCGGCTTCTCAATACATATTAAAAAATTATTCCCCCGAACGACAGGAAAAAGATATCATCCAATTCTGGAAGCATATTACAGAAACCCATAATGCGGTCAACTGAACTGCTTGAAGTCGGGGAGCATGCCATGAAAAAATTTATGCAGCTGCTGTTTCCTGTTGTAGTGCTTTTCTTTATTTTTGCTCCCGCGCGAAGCTACGGCGTTGAGAGAGTTGTCAGGACAAGCGACGGGAAAGTAATCACCTTTAGGCAGATGATTCGGGAAATCAGGAACTCGAATATTATCTTTGTCGGCGAAGCACACAATAATATGGAACACCATGCTGCGCAACTGCAGGTCATCAAAGCACTTGAGACCTTATCAGTGACTGCCGCAGTCGGGCTTGAGATGTTCACTGCCGATAGCCAGAATGAGTTGGACCGTTGGCTGGCAGGCAGAATGGGAGATGAGGCTTTCATCAAAACCTACCTGGATAACTGGGCCTTCCCATGGCGGTACTACAGGGACATTTTCCTTTATGCAAAAAAACACCGGATTTCGATGATAGGGCTGAATGTTTCCCCTGAAATTACTCAAAAGGTGTCACAGAGCGGGTTCGCTTCGCTCGCACCCGGCGAGCTCAGGCAGTTGCCTCCTCAAATAGGCTGTGATATTGATGCTCGGTATATGGATTTCATTAAGAAAGCCTACGAATTCCATGGGATGCAGAGCAATTCCTTCATACATTTTTGCGAGGCGCAAATGATATGGGACAAAGTCATGGCATGGAACCTCGCCAAATACCTGACCCGCAATCCCGGCAAAACCGTGGTGGTCCTCGCTGGGACAGGGCACGCATGGAAAAGGGGGATTCCGGAGCAGCTGAGAAGGCAGTATAAATTCCGTTATAAAGTTGTGCTGCCTGAAATCCCTGACCGCATAAGCACAAGCACCATAACAACCGAAGACGCGGATTATATTTTGTTGCAATAAGAACATGACCGCACACCCCCCCTTCCACCTCTTTCCACGCGTTGCATCATAGAAAGAATCTATAATAAGCTTGCGTCATTCCCGCAGTCTTTTAGCGGGAATCCAGGAAAAAACATATGAAAAACTTTTATGCTTTGCAGCGAGCGTAACGGGCTATAGGCCGTCATATGAAAAAAACCTGGATTCCCGCTAAAAGACTGCGGGAATGACGTGTTGGTATTGCCAAGGAAATTATTTTTGAATACGTTCTTAAATGATGCAACGAATCACTTTCGAATACTTTTCTGATGATGCAATTCGTTCCATTGCATTTTCGCCGCTTTTTCTGTTTTAATTTTCATACAAATATAAAATACAGGGCGGAAAGGGGTCACATGATAAAACTGGTTTTACTCAGACACGGCGAAAGCATATGGAATGAAGAAAACAGGTTTACCGGCTGGACAGATGTAGACCTGTCCGGGAAAGGAATGGGAGAGGCTAAAAAAGCGGGTCTCGTTCTTAAAGACGCGGGTTTTGAGTTCGATACCGCTTATACATCGGTACTCAAAAGGGCCATAAGGACCTTGTGGATTGTCCTGGACCAAATGGACCTGATGTGGATCCCCGTATACCGTTCATGGCGTTTAAATGAGCGGCATTACGGAGCGTTGCAGGGATTGAACAAAGCTGAGACGGCGGCCCGTTACGGAGAAGAACAGGTGCACATATGGAGGAGAAGCTTCGACATCCCGCCTCCCCCTCTTGACATCAAAGACCCCCGTTACCCGGGAAACGATCCCCGTTATAAGGAACTCAGCAGCGCCGACCTGCCGTTGACGGAAAGTTTAAAAATTACCATAGCGCGGTTTCTGCCTTACTGGCATGAAACTATCGCTCCGGCAATACGTTCAGGCAGGAAAGCAATAATCGCCGCGCACGGCAATTCCCTAAGGGCCCTTGTAAAATACCTCGACGCGGTCCCCGACGAGGAAATTGTGGCGCTGAATATACCTACCGGCATACCCCTGGTTTATGAGCTTGATGAAAACCTCAGGCCGCTTCGGCACTATTACCTTGGCGATGCCGCAGAAATTGAAAAAGCAGTGCAAAAGGTGGCCGCCCAGGGCAAAGCATCAAATAAATAAATAACATTGTCTGAATTGCAGCCGCATTGTCTCCTGACTTCTGTCTTCCTGTTATAATAAAAGATGCTTCAGGTAAGTAATCTGTCAAAGGCTTACGGACAACAGGTGATCTTCGACGAGGTCAGCTTCACGGTCAACCCCGGAGAGCGCATCGGGCTGGTAGGCAGAAACGGGCACGGCAAGACCACCCTCTTCCGCATGATACTCGGCGAGGAGAAGCCCGATGATGGAGTAATCAGCCTCCCCGCCGGTTATACCGCAGGCCACCTTTCCCAGCATATCCGTTTCACCCGGCCGACAGTACTCGAAGAAGGCTGCGCCGGTCTCCCGGAATCAGAGGATGGGAGGGACGAATCCTATAAGGTCAAAACCATTCTGACCGGACTTGGCGTATCGCCGGATGCTTTCGACCGGGGGCCATATGAACTCTCGGGCGGATACCAGATCCGCCTTAATCTCGCCAAGGTGCTGGTAGAGTCGCCGGACCTCCTTCTCCTCGATGAGCCGACAAATTACCTCGATATCGTATCTATACGATGGCTTACCCAATTTTTGCGCAACTGGAAAAACGAACTGATTTTAATTACCCACGACAGGGAGTTTATGGACAGCGTAACCACCCATACTATGGGTATTCACCGCCGCAAGGTCCGAAAAACGGCAGGCCAGACCCAAAAGCTTTACGACCAACTGCTGCAGGAAGAAGAGGTCTACGAGCAGACAAGGATCAATGAGGGGAAGAAACGCAAAGAGGCGGAACAATTTATCAACCGCTTCAGGGCACAGGCAACACGGGCCAGGGCCGTGCAATCAAAAATTAAAGCACTTCAGAAGAAAGAGACGCTGGAGAAGATCGCCGCAATAAAAAACCTTGATTTCGAATTCAGTGCCGCGCCGTTCACAGGAAAATTTCTTCTTGAGGCAAACAACATTTCATTTGCATTTGCACCCGAAGGACCGCTCATAAGCGGCTTCAGCATGGCCGTCGGGAAAAACGACCGCATTGCCGTCATAGGAAAAAACGGCAAGGGAAAAACAACTCTCCTGAACCTGCTGGCCGGAGAATTACCTCCTTCGAAAGGGACTGTTACCCATCATCCGAAATTAAAACTTGCCTGCTTCGGACAGACCAATATCAACCGCCTCAACCCTGGCAAGACCGTTGAGGATGAAATACTCGATGTTCTGCCCTCATACAACAGAAAATTTGCGCGTACAATCTGCGGCATTATGATGTTCGATGGAGATAAGGCGCTGAAAAAAATAGAGGTGCTTTCCGGCGGAGAGAAAAGCCGGGTGCTGCTCGGGAAACTTCTTGTAAGCCCTGCCAATCTGCTCCTGCTGGATGAACCGACCAACCATCTCGACATGGAGTCTATCGATTCTCTCCTGGAGGCGCTGACAGCCTTTGATGGAGCGGTCATAATAGTTACCCACAGCGAAATGATACTCCATGCGCTTGCTACAAGACTTGTCGTATTCGATAATGACCGGGTGAGCGTATTCGACGGCACTTATCAGGATTTTCTCGACAGGGTGGGATGGGCAAATGAAACATCAGCTGCGGGCGGCGCCGTTCCCGATAACGGTGACCGGGGCACTAACCTAAGCAAAAAAGATATGCGAAGGCTCAGGGCTGATCTTATCAGCTGCAGGGGAAGAGTACTTGGAGCGCTCAAGAACAGAATTACCGAAATCGAAGGGACCATAGTAGAATTGGAGCAGAAAGTTAACGACGACACAGGGGCGCTGCTGGATGTTTCGGTAAAAGGGGACGGTGCGGCAATAAAAAGCCTGTCAAAGTCACTGCATGCAACAAAAGGTCAGATCGATGCCCTTTTTGACGAAATGGCAGTTCTGACCGGCGAACTCGAAAGCAAAACAAAAGAATTCGACCAAAGAGTACAACAGACTATAGGCAATGGGATATAGGCTATAGTCTATGGGTAAAAATACTATAACCTATCGCCTAAGGTTTATTGCCCGTATTTTTTTGCCTTGAGCAGTTCTCCCAGGCTGCCAAGAGCGCCTGAAGACTTTCCTTCATCCTTAATGGAATCCCTGTAACGCTTGAAGTCTTCCCGCTCCTCCAGCTCCTTGAGCGCCTTGCGGCTCAGGAGCACTTTGCCGCGTCCGGTGTCCACTTCACGCACAGCAACCTGCATAGCCGAACCGGCGGGAAACATGCGGCTGTGGTCTGAACCGCCCGGCGTATCCATCTCTGAATTTGGGACCAGCCCTGTTACCTCATCACCTATTTTTACAAAAACTCCGAAAGGCATGACCTTCTCAACTACCCCATCGATAATTTCACCTTCGGAAGGCAGGACAATCTTTTTCACTTCACGCTTCGGCTGCATGGAAAGAGAAAGTTTCCTGTTCTGAGGATCAACCGACAGCACATATGTCTCAACCTGCTGGCCGACAGCAACCACTTCTTTCGGATGCTGTATGCGCCGCCCGGCCCCGAGGTTCGAAATGTGCACCAAACCATCTATTCCAGGTTCCAGGCTGACAAAAGCGCCAAAGGGCGCCAGCCTGACAATGGTGCCGTTTACTTTTTCGCCCACAGGATACTTCTCCGTCACAATGCACCATGGATCGGGCTGTATTGCTTTTATACTCACTGTCATACGCTCTTTGTCCCAGTCAAGCGATAAGACCCTGACTCTCACTTCCTGTCCGATGGACAGCACATCCTCCGGCTTCTCTATCCTTCCCCAGGATATTTCGCTGAAGGGGACCAGGCCGTCAACACCGCCGAGGTCGACAAAAGCACCGAAACTCTGGAGAGATCGTACTTTCGCGGTAATGTCCATCCCAATTGAAATAGTCTCCTTAAGAAGGTCTATACAGGCCCGGCGCTCCTGCTCAAGCGCGGCGCGCCGCGATATCACTACGGTGCGCCCGCCTTCCTTATAATCCAGTATCTTGAACGAGAAGGTCTTGCCGATATAGTCGGCGCCCACTCTTCCGCCTCTGATGTCAATGTGAGACCAGGGACAGAAACATACTACGCCGCCTATAGAAACCTCGAACCCTCCTTTTATCTCCCGTTTGACATCTCCGTTTATTGCTATTCCGGCGCTGAAGGCATCGCGGACTGCCTCAAGCCGCAGCGAAGAGTATCCATTTAAAAGCGTGGTGAGATGTCTGATTCCGTCCTGCACAGACAGGAAAAAAGCATCGACCATGTCACCCTCTCTCACCCGGCATACACCGTTTTCGTCGATAAATTCGCTTAGCGTTATAATGCCCTCGCTCTTTCCGCCGAGGTCGATATATACAGCATCGCCGGAAATACTGATCACCCTGGCCCTGACCTTCTGGCCTGGAGCGAGTCTTGCAGAAGCAGCGCCGCCGTTCTTCTCAAGCAGGGCGGCAAAACTCTCTTCTTCGGGAGCATCCCCGGGGACCGAAAAGTCTGCGGCTTCTTGTGGAACGCCGGCTGGAGGAATCGTTTCCTGCCCTACAGTATTTAGAGCAGCCTCTTTTACAGAATCATCAGACATATTGTGTACCTCTCATTGAACCTCCCGCAGCAAGCTTCGGGGTATTCTAAAATCTTCCCTCCCTTGACGGGAGGGGATGCAGGGAACAGCATATCAACAAAAATACGCTTAATCAGAACAACGCTTAGTCTAAAGGATTTGAGCAGTTTGAGTCAATTTATGTATAATTTTACATGACTGAAAAAACTGAGCAGGCAAAGAAAAATCCTTGTCCGGATTGCACTTTTTGTCAGTGTTGCAGCGAAACGCGTTGCAGCATGTGCCGCCCTTCTGCAAACAAGAAACCGAAAAAAGAAAAAAAATTAAAGGTACATAAGCCTCTTTTCAGGCCATATTAAAATAATGCAGGCGATAGGCAATGGGCTATAGGCTATAGGTAAGAAATACTAAGAACTATTGCTTATGATGGGCCCTTCAGCAGAAGCAATCTCGCCTTCCATGCCCACTTCCTTTCCATTTTGCGCTTGTAACGAGGCGCATCTTTGAATACAGAGACCGCTTTCTTCAGGTACTCCACTCCCTCGTCCACCTTCCCGGTCTTTATCTTGACAAGACCCATCTGACAGAGGCCCTCAGCACTCGAAATACGCACCTTCAGAAAATGCTCAAGGAACGGGACTGCGCTGTCGTATGCCCCTGTATCAATATACACTTCTGCCATTGCCAGATAAGGATCGCCATATTTCAACCCGGGAGCAGCAAGCAGGGCATTATCCACAAGCGCCCGCCCCTTGTCAACAGCGCCGCTTCTGGCAAGCGTGATGCCGTAGTAATAATTGAATTCCGGCTCATCGGACATTTTTGATGAGGCCCTGGTGAAATATTCGAGTGCTTTCTGATAATTTTTCCTTTCGAACATAAAAATGCCGAGTTCTTTCATTGACCGGGCATCATGAGGATTAATTGCAACAGTCCTCTGAAGTTCCCTGATTCTGCCGGCAGACCTGAATGCCCGCAGAGGGTCCGGCACAAAGCCGTAATATGTCCTGTCTATTGCCAGGTAAACAACAAGAAGAATGACCACCGCTATGATAGGATTCCCTGTAAGCCAGGAGAGAAAGACAAACAGCATGAACTTACTCACTACTGTTACCTCCACCAGGACCGCAAAAAGTTACAGACTTTTTCTGTGAGAATATGCCGTGAATATCAGGACATCAGGTATAGGCGGACTTGTCCCCTATATCATAGTGCAGGGGCATAAACACCTTTCTTAAAGTGAAGACAACAAGCATGGCTGCTATCAATATAAGACCATAGGAGGCCCCTCTCGCTGTCAAGCCCCGCCCCGCCAGCACAACAAGGTAAAGGGGCATAGTCAGGGCAAGGAGATACCCTTCGATCAGCCTGAAACAGAAAGCCTCTTTTGCAGTAATAAACCCAAGGCAGCCTGCCAAAGGAAGAAGCAGAAGCGGCCCGTAGGGCTTGCTGATAAGAACTCCCGATACATCTCCCCTGCCGACGGCAAACAAAATGATTAAGGAGATAACCGAAATATAATAAAGCATCTTAAGTGCCCGGTGAAACTTGCCGACATAAAGATGTATAAAAAACACACTCATGCCGACAGCTGCATACAATAGTATAAGGAGCACATTGGTCAATAGCGCAGATGATATATACTCCTGATAAAGAGAGGCCTTTGATGAAAAACAGGCCCCGGCAAGAATAAACAAAGTAGACAGCACAATGCCCGCCCGGTACAATATTACAGAAATTTTGTCCCACTTCGTAAGCGGCTGAATATATTCCCGTTCACCCATATTTTATATCATAGCAAATCTGCACTTTTTTAAATTACTTTTTTTGTAGTGGGTCTGTTTGTTTTTGCTCTGTATCACCTGGGTTATCAGTAGTGGGCTGGTAACGTCCAGCCCACATATCGAGAAATGGCGACAACAGATAATTTTCAATACATGCCAGTGGTCAGAATCTAAAGACTAATTGATACAGAGCAAAAACAAACAGACCCACTACCAATTTTTTGTCATATCCTCGTCTGCCCCATCACAAGCAGCGGAGCATGGTTGGAAGTAAAAAAAGGCGGCTCCCGTCTTATAATCGGCGCAATTGCCGGATGCCGTTTAAAAGTACCATCCAGGAACTTTTTTACCCGCTTTCTGGTCCATCCTTTCGGATGCATGTAATCGGTATACAGAGACAGGTCTCCTTCATAAAACGTGCTTGTGCCGAATGCCGCGGCCTCGGGACTATTTATCGGCATATTGAAAAGCGCGAGGTTCAGGAAGCCGATCTCGCTGCTGTGCCTGACCGTAAAATCCAGGGTCTTTTCAGCCTCATATTCCGACTCATAAGGAGTACCGAATATGAGATAAACGTAAGTCGCAATGCCTTCTCCGGCAAGCGTTTTCAGCACGCGGGATGCGGTTTCCAAATTAGTGCCTTTCTGCATTCGGTCGAGCACGCCCTGATCGCCTGATTCAAGCCCGAGCTTTAACATGACGCAGCCGGAGCGCCTGAGCAGCTTGCAGAAGGAAGGGTCGGCAAGGGACTCTTCAATTCTGGCAAACCCGTACCAGGGAGCGCCTGGCTGCGCACAGGACATGGACTTCATGAACGATTTGCTCATGGCATTATCAAGCACATGAACAAGCGCCGGCCTCGTTTTTTCGTCCGGGCCGCACAGTTCGGCAATCTCGCTCAGGGTCTGTCCCGCAGGTACCGGCCTGTAAGGATTCCCTTCAACGCTTTCAGGGCAAAAGCGGCACTTGCTCCAGTAACAACCGTCTGACGCGCTATAAGGAAGGATCAGTCCGGGCGCCATGTATTCATTTGACGCGAAAGGACTGTAATCAGGTTTATAGTGCTCCTGTAAAGCATCCACTCCCATAAAGGAAAGCAATGGTGTTTCTCCGGGACCGGCAATCATATGATCTACCAGCCCCGCAAAAGGATTGCGCCCCTTGCTCCATCCCGGGCTGCTCATCCATGAGGTGACAAGGCCTCCTCCAAGGTATATTTTAAGCCCGGCATATGTCTTTTTCAGAAAGCCTATCATAGCAAATGTACACAGCGCCTGACTTAAATAATTAAGCGAAAAGCCGATTTGTTTGTGCGCGGCAGACTCAAGCGCCTCTGCCAGTCGGCCCTTAAAATAAGGATAGAAGGGGTTTTCTTCAGGGCTTCCTGCGGCCCTGACAAGATCGCCGCTTTTTAGAGGAGACAGCTTGCTGTGCCGGTAGTTTGAAAGGCTTATGGTAGCTCCATTGCCTGCCGATGATTGTTCCAGGACGCGGTTCACATCCCCGACCGCCCTCCGATACTGTCCGGGCCGGCCATAAATCCCCCGTCCCCTCAACGAGGCAAGATGGTCCAGTCGTTTTCTGAAGGCACGGTATGTCCATGTATCGGAAGGGGACTGCGTTTGATGCAGAAGATAAAGCATGCCCTCCAGATTCGCATCCACTGCGCTTCCCTTTATTCCATGGGCCTTGAGGGCGCCGAGAAGCCTCGCAATCCCCGCAGGAGGTTCGCAGGGTTTAGCAACCGGAGGATATATTAGAATCATCTAATAAACGAACAGCAGTAATCTGTCAGGGACTTGACCTTCAACTTGAATTTTGCATTCGGCGCAACTTCGAACGATTCTCCCCCCTTGACCTGCCTCCATCCCGATTCACCCGGAAGCAGCACCTCAAGTTCGCCCGAGAGTATTTCCATAAGCTCCTTATCGCCGGTGCCGAATTCGTATTCCCCCGGAAGCATTATCCCAAGCGTTTTTTTAGACCCGTCCCCGAATAAAACAGTCCTGCTCGTCACTTTTCCGTCAAAATAAACATTCGCCTTCCTGACTACCGTCACGTTCCTGAATTCTGACATGAAACTTCTCCTTTTTAATTTTCATTGTATACTATATATTATAGCGTAATACTTTCAGAAATAGCGGGCCGGCGGAGTGATATTGACAGCCGTTTATGAGAGAAACTAAAATGATGAGGAAATTCCATGAAAGCACTACTCATTTATCCTGAATTCCCTGATACCTTCTGGAGTTTCAGGTATGCCCTGAAATTCATTAACAGAAAGGCGAGCAGTCCACCCCTCGGAATGCTGACTATAGCAGCGATGCTTCCTGAAGAGTGGGAGAAGCGACTGGTCGACATGAATGTAGAAAGACTGCATGACAATGACCTGAAATGGGCCGATCTCGTCTTTGTAAGCGCGATGTCTGTCCAGAAGGAATCAGTGAAAGGGGTGATTGGGAGATGTAAGTCCGTTGGTGTCAGGATTGTCGCCGGCGGTCCTCTTTTCACGACCGAATATGAGACGTTCGAGGATGTTGACCACCTGGTGCTGAACGAGGCCGAAATCACCCTGCCCCGTTTCCTCGAAGATTTCCGGAATGGCGATGCAGGCCATTTTTATA
The DNA here is from genome assembly GCA_963784135.1 of Nitrospirota bacterium. Taxonomy (GTDB): domain Bacteria; phylum Nitrospirota; class Thermodesulfovibrionia; order Thermodesulfovibrionales; family Dissulfurispiraceae; genus JADFXI01. Next base: position 55,351 of record CAWAQG010000001.1, read on the forward strand.
CTACGGACCAGTGGGCTGACATACGGAAGACGCCCATTCCGCTCTGCGGGCTTATTAATATGAAGCACTATGCCTCAATCAATATCCAGTATTCACGGGGCTGTCCCTTCAACTGCGAGTTCTGCGACATTACACTGCTCTGCGGACGTACACCGCGCACCAAGGACAAAGACCAGATCATCAGGGAACTCGAGAGCGTTTACGCGACAGGATTCAGAGGCCAGGTTTTCTTTGTTGACGACAATTTTATCGGGAACAAGAAAAAGCTGAAGGAGGAGATACTTCCCGCCATCATCGAATGGATGGAGAGGAGAAAGCATCCCTTCTCCTTTAATACGCAGGCATCCATAGAACTGTCTGACCATAAAGACCTCCTGGAGCTGATGGTCAGGGCCGGATTCGATGTCGTCTTCATCGGCATCGAGACCCCGCATGAACAGAGCCTGGCTGAATGCAGCAAATTCCAGAACAAGGACCGCGATCTCCTCGCAAGTGTCAGGAGAATCCAGAAGTCCGGCCTCGAGGTGCAGGGAGGGTTCATTGTCGGTTTCGACAACGACCCCCTTACGATTTTCGACACCCAGATCAGTTTCATCCAGAAAAGCGGCGTTGTCACGGCCATGGTCGGCATACTCATTGCCCTTCCGCGCACGCGGCTTTACGAGAGACTCAAAAAGGAGCAGCGGCTGCTGACAGAGACCTCCGGGAACAATACGGATTTCTCGACAAATTTTATCCCCAGGATGGACTATGACCTTCTTATCAATGGCTACAAAAAGGTCCTCAACACCCTCTATTCACCCAAACACTACTATAAAAGGGTGAGGACATTCCTGAGGGAATACATCCCCCCGCAGAAAAAATTACTCCATTTCCGTTTCAACTACATCTCCGCATTTATCAGGTCCTTAATTTATCTGGGGCTCATCGGTAAGGAGAGGTTCCATTATTGGGGTCTTCTTTTCTGGACCATGTTCAGCCGTCCCCGCCTCCTTCCACAGGCCGTTACCCTCTCGATCTACGGTTTCCATTTCCGGAAGATCTTTGAGGACCGCCTTAATTGGCAGAAAAAAGGCAATATCCGGCGCCAAAAACAATATGAAAAGTAATGCTATTGATTTTTCAGTAATTTTAGTGTTAATATAAATATGTTGGCAGGTGAAATGAGATTTATAATATATAGTTAGATTTCTGATGACCACGGGACATTTTGTCTTGGTGGTTTTTTTATTTCGCAGCAAAGGAGAACAACAGGATTATGAAGGGAACAGTAAAGTGGTTCAACGATTCAAAGGGTTTTGGATTCATCACAGCGGAAGATGGCAGCGACGTATTCGTCCATCACTCCTCAATTCAGGCGCAGGGTTTCAAATCACTTGCCGAGGGTGACCAGGTGTCTTTCGATGTCGAAAAGGGAGACAAAGGGCTCAAGGCCGTCAACGTCGTAAAGCAATAATAACAGTAATGCAGTAAAGAGACAACGAACGCGGGCCGATGAGGCCCGCTATCCTGCAAGCAGTGTTCTTTGACCTCTCGTTTGTCGTCTCGCATTTCTCGCGCAAAATCCTACAAACATAGAAAGGAGCGTTTATAACCATGTCATTCAGCAGAAGTGCTCAGTTGCAGAAGAGGGAGCAAAGAGCTCAGAGGGACATCGAGGCGGGGCTGGTTTCGGAGAACTTCCCCAACGTTTCGAAAATCATCCTTGTTTTGACCTATTACCATGTTGGAGCAATTCCTGTTCTCATGGTCCGTACCATCAATTTCCTCCCTGACTCTGCCGCTAACTTCAAGATGAACTGTGCGATTCCGGGCTGTGAAGGTGGAGGGTTTGATCTTACGAAAATTATTGCCGCCATGGTTAAAGGGCACAAGAAGACCTTAAAAGGGGACCTCGCATGTGAAGGTAAAAATGAGTCCTTTGACAATGACCACGCGAGTATTGACTACGAAATCATCGTCGAGTACAAAGCCTCATTGAATTAGGGGCCCCTCCGGTACAGCCCGCATGAAACAGATACAATGGGACCTCAGACAACTCTTCGAGGGCGACAATGACCCCGAGCTTGAAAAGGAAAGGCAGCGCACCGAAGAGAAGAGTTACCGTTTTATAAACAAATGGAAAGACCGCACCGATTACCTTGAAGACCCGAATGTTCTCAGCGAGGCACTCGATGAATATGAAATGTGGTCAGGAGATTGCGGTACCGATGGAAATGAGGGGTACTATTTCTGGCTCAGGACACAGCAGGACCAGAATGACCCTGCGCTCAAAGCCAGGTCCAATCAGGTTGAGAACTTCAGCAGGACCATCCAGAACGATATACAATTTTTCCAGCTCCGCATAGCCAAAATCCATTCCGAACAACAGAACAAATTTCTCGATTACAACCGGCTGAAGGAGTATAAGCATTTTCTTGAGCGCATATTCGCCGAAGCAAAGTACCTGCTGAGCGAGCCCGAGGAAAAGATACTGAACATGAAGTCCTCGACGTCGTATTCAAACTGGATAAAAATGACCTCCGGTTTCCTTGCGAAAGAGGAAAGGACCGTCCTCCTTGAGGATGGCTCAAAAGGCAGCAAAAACATTTCAGAGTTGTTAAGCCTTCTCGACAGCAATAACAGAAAAGTAAGGGATTCGGCGGCAAAAGCTTTGAACAGCCTCTTTGACAAATATGCCGAGGTCGCAGAGGCGGAACTCAACTCTGTCCTTGCCAACAAAAAAACGGATGACGAACTGCGCGGCATTCTGCGTCCCGACCTCTCGCGGCATATCAGCGACGACATCGGAAGCGAAATTGTGGATGCGCTCATCGAGACGGTATCGGGCAGGTTTGCTATAGCGCACCGCTTTTACGAGGTCAAGGCAAAGCTGCTGGGGCTGAAGAAATTGAAGTACCATGAGAGAAATATCGAGTACGGGGACATAATAAAAAAGTATCCCTATAAAACCTCACTCGAACTCGTAAACAGGGTTTTTAAGCGTCTTGACCCGGAATTTTGCGAAATCCTGAACATGTTTATACATGACGGCCGTTTCGACGTGTATCCGCGCAGGGGCAAGGGAAGCGGCGCCTTTTGCGCCCACCACCTTATTTCACAGCCTACATATATTCTGCTCAATCACACGGATAAGCTGCATGATGTCCTTACACTGGCACATGAACTCGGGCATGGAATCAATAACGAGCTGATCAGAAAAAATCAAAATGCCCTGAATTTCGGCACTTCCACCGCAACTGCAGAAGTTGCAAGCACATTCATGGAGGATTTTGTGCTGGAAGAAGTGCTGAGAAGGGCCGATGACGAACTTAAGCTCGCCATCATGGTAAAAAAACTCAACGATGATATCTCCACAATATTCCGCCAGGTGGCCTGCTATCGTTTTGAGCAGGAACTCCATCGTGATTTTAGGACTAAAGGCTATCTTTCAAAGGAAGATATAGGAGGTCTTTTCCGGAAGCATATGGCTGCCTATATGGGTCCTTTCGTCGAACAGTCCATGGGATCTGAGAACTGGTGGGTATACTGGAGCCATATCCGGTATTTCTTTTATGTTTACTCCTATGCAAGCGGCCTGCTCATCTCCAAGTCGCTGCAGCACTCTGTCAGGGAAAATCCCGCGTTCATCAGCCGGGTGAAGGAGTTCCTTGCAGCCGGCCTCTCTGATTCACCGCAGAATATATTTAAGCGGCTCGGCATAGATGTATCCGACAGCGGTTTCTGGAACAAGGGACTTGATGAGGTGGAAAAGTTGCTGGAAGAAACAACCGCTCTTGCGCGAAGACTGGGCAAAATATAGAAAATAACAATAGGATTTTACCTATTGCCCATCACCTATGACCTTTCTTTTTTAAATTTGTCCTTCAATGCCTTTTCAACCACTTCGGGCACCAGCCCCGTAACCTGTCCGCCGAACGACGCCGCCTCTTTAACAATCGTCGATGTAAGGTAGGAGAACTCTTGCGAGGGCATCATAAAGACGGTTTCCAGCTCGCCTGCGAGCCGCCTGTTCATTAATGCCATCTGAAGTTCATATTCAAAATCGGACACCGCCCTCAAACCCCTGATAATCGCTATGCCGCCTTTTTCCTGAACATAATTGACAAGCAGCCCGTTGAATGCCTCCACTCTCACACCGCGATACTCCCTGACCGACACTTCAATAAGCGAAAGGCGTTCATCGAGGCTGAACAGAGGCTTTTTCCCGGGGCTATGCGCCACTGCAATAATCAACTCGTCGAATATCATCAGCCCGCGTTTAACAAGGTCAATATGCCCGTTTGTTATGGGATCAAATGTGCCCGGATAAATAGCAAGCTTCATCTTACCGTTCTTTTTTATACAGACTCAATGCTGTATCTCCATATTTATATTTCTTCTTTAATGCCAATTGGCCGGTCTGCTCTCCCAACTCTCTTCTGGAGTAATGTTCGGCAATAATGATTCCGTCTTCGCCGGATGTACCGAGTTCGTCGATCAGAGATATTACCTGCATTGTTTCTTCCGATGCATAAGGGGGGTCAAGAAAAATAATAGTAAACAGCTCCTCATTCTTCCTCAGAAAATCCTGGACCCGCGCCCTTACGACAAGTGCTTTTTCCCTGAAGCCGAAACGGTCCACAAACTCTTTAATTATATTGGACCTAAGATTATTCTCTTCGACAAACACCACCCTTCCGGCCCCCCTGCTCAGTGCCTCGAGGCCGACAGCACCGGTCCCGGCATAAAGATCGAGAAAGGCAGAGCCTTCTATTCTGCCGCTCAGGATATTAAAGACCGCCGCTCTTACTTTTGCGGGTGTAGGCCGTAGTTCGTCACCATCCTCCCGCCGTAAAAAGGCTTTTCTTATCCCGACCTTTCTGCCTTTTGCCGTGCCGCCTGAAATCCTCATATCCGCTGTCTGAGAGGCGGATTTACAATATACCCGTCTTGCATTTCATACCCGGAAATCCTTACCGCCCTGCCCTCAATGCTCAGCCTGCCCTCAGCATAGAGCCGCAGGGCCTCGGGGTATAACATATGCTCCAGTTTCAGTATTCGAGAGGAAAGCGTGTCCTCGGTGTCGTCGGGAGAGACAGGTACTGCGGCCTGTATTATAACGGGCCCCGTATCCATTCCCCTGTCAACAAAATGCACTGTGCAGCCGCTTATCCTCACCCCATACTCCGCTGCCTGCTTCTGTCCGTGCAGGCCCGGAAAGGCCGGGAGAAGGGCCGGATGTATATTCATAATCCTGTTCGGGAATGCATCGATCAGGGGTTTTCCGACAATGCGCATAAACCCGGCAAGCGCCACCAGGTCCACCTCACGCTTTTCAAGTTCACGGGCTATGGCTGAAAAATAATCGTCCCTTGTGAGTGAGGCTTCAGGGTCGATATAGAGGTAGTCTATAGAGTGTCTTTTCGCCCTCTCAATAGCATAGGCCCCGGCATTATCAACAATGAGCAGTTTAACCGCAGCAGGAAGTCTCCCCGCCTCTATCTCATCAATGATGGCCTGAAAGTTTGAGCCCCTGCCGGACGCAAGGATACCAAGATTGAGCATACATGCCTCCCTGCCGACCTGCTTTTTTAAATATAGCTAATCTATTTTATCTCTGATTTCAGCGTTGCCCCCGCACTAAATTTGGGGACTTTCCTGGCCGGGATTTTGATGACCTCGCCGCTCCTGGGATTCCTGCCTTTCCTGGCCTTCCTCTTTGAAACGGAAAAAGTGCCAAACCCGACAAGCGTGACCTTCTTTCCCTTTTTTAACGAAGCAGCAACTGAAGCCATAAAAGACTTAAGCGCCGTTTCCGCCTGTTTCCTGGAAATGTCTGCGTCCTTGGCCATCTTTAAAACAAGTTCAACCTTTGTCATAGTACCCCCCCTGTAAATTTATGATAAGATATTTTACTTTAAGTACCCCGGCTTTACAACAACAAAAAACAGCATGGGGTCTATAGCTCTTCCTTTATTTCATCCAGATATCTTGACTCCAGCATAGGTGAAATATTCCCGAACTTCATCCTCGACTCTGCCGATGAAAGATACAGCCTCTCTTTTGCCCTCGTGCATCCGACATAAAAAAGTCTTCGTTCTTCCTCAAGGCTTGATAAATTGTCCAGCGATTTTGCCGAAGGGAAAATCCCCTCCTCCAGCGCAGGTATAAAAACCACCGGGAATTCGAGCCCTTTAGCAGCGTGGAGAGTCATAATTTTTACTGATTGATCACTGCCTATCCTGTCCTGCTCCGAACTCAAAAGATTATCTTCCATAAATTCCGAGAAAGTCTTCCCCTCAGTCGCCAGATTTTTAAAAACATTGGAAAGTTCCGATATGTTTTCGATACGATCATCATAATCATCTTTGTACTCGCTTTTCAGGTAATCAAAGTAGCCTATCTCCTTAATAAGTTCCATCAGGACTGCAAATGGAGCACCTTCGATCATTTCTGAGTATTTCTCTGCAACGTTTATAAAGACATCGGCATTCAAGCGCTGTCTCGGAGACAGTTTTGCTTCCTTCAGCGCCTGTATCCAATCGGTTTTGTGATGGTCTCTTATTATCGACAACGCCTTGCCGCCTATATATCTGGACGGTATATTAATTATCCTTTCAAACGCGGCTTTATCTTTGTGGTTTGCTATAAATCTCAGGTATGAGACCAAATCCCTTATTTCCGCATGCTCATAAAATGCAAGGCCCCTGACTACCTGGTATGGAATGTTATTTTTCATTAAAGCGCTTTCTATCCCACGCGATAAAAAACTCATTCTTATTAAGATTGCTATATCGGAATAGGAATAGCCGTGCATATTCAAAAGAGACCTTATTTTATCAGCTATGTAATTTGTTTCTTCAATGTCATTTTCATTTTCTTTATTTTCGATCTCGCCCTCGACCTCACTGTCCGTATGCAGTTTCAGGATTTTATCTCCCCACATATCACCTGCCCCGCAAAGTATCTTATTGGCCAGCTTGAGAATTTTTTTTGTAGATCTATAGTTCTTTTCGAGCTTCATTTCAACTGCGCCGAAATCCTCTACGAAACGGAGCATATTCGAGGGCTTTGAGCCCCGCCAGGAATATATGGACTGAAAAGGATCGCCAACTGCAAAAAGGCCCTTTTTATTTCCGGCGAGGAGTTGAATAATCTGATATTGGACATCATTGGTATCCTGGAACTCATCTATCAAAATGTAATCGAATCTCTGCTGCCATTTTTGTCTTATGAAAGGCTCTTTTAAAAGCACCTCAGTCGTATAAAGCAGAAGATCATCATAATCAAGCGCATTCGATTTCTCCAGGTCTTTCCTGTATTCATCAGCTACAACCGAATATGAGGACGCCGGAAAGGGAAGACTTTTAATATAAGCGACCATATCAGCCCTATGCTCCTGCTTTGCTTTCGATATGATGTCTTTTGCCATACCGGCCTCTTTCGGCTTCATGTTCAGCCTTTTCATAATGTCTTTGATTATTTTGAGACTGTCATCGGCGTCATAGATAACGAACTTCCTGTCGAAATTCTTATCAAGAACGGCTATATCCTCTCGCAATACCCGGACCCCAAATGCATGAAAGGTACTGATCCACGGGGGGCTGACAGATAACGCTCTCCGGACCCTTTCCGCCATCTCATTTGCCGCCTTTTTCGTAAACGTGATCGCAAGGATCCGGTTTGCCCTGACGCCTCTCTCTTTAATAAGGTAAACAATCTTTGAAGTCAGAACCTTCGTTTTCCCGCTGCCTGCCCCGGCAATTAAGAGCAAAGGCGAGTCAAAATATTTTACTGCTTCCTTTTGCTGAGCGTTGAGGCCGTCGAGCAGCATCACTTCTCCTTTAAATTAATCAATTGTGTTTTTATAATCTATTACCAAATTCAACAATGGCAACGTGCTGTTTGCAACGGGGGGACAGGCTGGATTTGCAGCCGGAGCAGTTATGAAATCAGGGAGAGTTTGCTTAATTCGTCCACCATCACAGCAAACTCCTGACGGTGCCGGTATCCCAGTTCGACAATCGCATCATATGGCTCCATTGCCGATTCAGGGTCCACCAATGACAGGTACTTGTTAAATACAGCATTAAAGGCGTTCCTCTTGCCGGGCACGAAATACAAGTCCTCGAAAGCTGCAGCTATTTTAAAAGCGATATCCTCGACCTCAGGCATCAGTTCCTCCTCAAAGCACTTAATAATTATTCTACCATAATCGTGCAGCAGGAGGTTATGCGGTCAGGGCAAACGCACTATGCGCCGGAAAGCCGAAATTTCCGTCATGCCCGAAGTTCTTAATCGGGCATCCAGACACAAATAACCTGGATTCCCGCTAACGGACTGCGGGAATGACGACTTATAAGCCGAAATTTTGGAGTTTATGGCAATATTGCAGTTAGTTTTTAATCGAAAAAAACATAGTGCGTTTGCCCTGGTTACGCGGTAGACCCACTACCAAAATTTCATCAAGTTTTAACATTAGCTTAATACTAAAGTAATTTTTCTGTGCTAAGCTTATATAAGCATATAAAGCTTATGCAACCACTCTTTTATGTCGTTGCCGGTCGTTGCATTGTCTTTTCAGGTACGGAAAAGCATTTTTGAAATACTTTCACGGGAGGATTTACATGGACATTAAAAAGCAATCTAAAAAGAAAACAGTCGCTGAAACGAAAAATAACGGGGGGAACATCAGCGGAAGAACTCAGGTCAATGAGAAACCTTCGGCGACGGAGAAACTTTTGACCGGAAAGACCCTTACTGAGAAGTCCGGAGGGACAAAACAGCCTGCCGCTGCCAGGAAACCCAAAGCAACTGTGACCTCCACAACAACAAATTCCCCTGCCTTACAAGTACCGAAAGAAGAACTTTGCGGGATCAGGAAAGAGTATACAAAGTCGCGAAATCTTTGCAAAGTCACATTCATATTGCCCGGAGAGGCCGCGCTAAAGGCGAAGCAGGTTGCTATAGTTGGGGATTTTAATAACTGGAACAATACAACCACTTCTCTAAGTAAACTGGGAAATGGTGATTTTAGTGTTACTCTTGAGCTTGAAGCAGGAAAGGAATACCGTTTCCGCTATCTTATCGATAACCATCGGTGGGAAAATGACTGGTGCGCTGATAAGTATCTTGCGGGCCCGTACGGCGTTGAGGATTCCGTAGTGTGTGTCTAAGGAACGCGACAGACTAAGAAGGGACGGGGTTTTGCTCCATATTGCCCAGTCATTTATTGACTCCATAATCCTGTAAACATTCCTGATATGTGCGCGTTCTCCTCCTGGTCTGGTCCCAGGGGGGGCGCGGTCGTGCATTCACTTTCTGCTCTTCTGCACACAATGCCCTTATATCAGACGGTCTATACTTATACCAGTAGACCAAGGCAATTCCGGTTAGGGATAAAAGTACAAACAAGAGTAATATGATTCCCCTCAAATGCTCTTTCATTTTTGAGCTCTGTCCTTATTTTACCACAATGAAATTCCCATTGGAGCCGCCCTGCGGGGGCGCGTTGCAATCATAAACAGTAATAGTTTATGATAATGAAAACTTTGCCTGATATGCTCCGGGGAAGACGAAACGCAGAGTGTGAGGATACGGGAGCGGTGAAACCTGGCCGGATATTGATCGTCGATGACATGATGCCCATGAGGGCCTTTATCAAGGCGGGCATCAGGTCGACCATTTCAAAAGACATCGAGATCGACGAAGCAAGCAGCGGCGAAGCGGCGAAGGGGAAACTGGAAGTCCAGCGCTACGACCTCGTTCTCTGCGACTGGAATTTGCCCGGCCTCAAGGGCACCGAGCTTCTGCAATGGATGCGGGAGCAGGATGCGCTGAAAAACACGCCTGTAATCATGCTGACCGCCAATAATAAGAAAGAAATAATCCAGGAGGCGATCGAACTTGGCGCCGCTGACTACGTTATAAAGCCTGTTACGGCGGATGTGCTGGGCAAGAAAGTCAGTGCCGTCCTGAGAGCGTCCATGGACGCCGGAAAGAAAAACGCTGAAGGATAGGAAAAAACATGGACGCCGAGAGGACAAAGAGCGACCGCATTCTCGAACAGTTAAGAAAACGCAGTGTGCGCGAAAAGGTAGTGGATGTGGAGGAGGAGAAGGTCAAGCTGGTCATCTTTTCCCTTGCGGATGATTATTACGCCTTTTACGGCGGCGACGTAAAAGAGATACTACTCCCTCCCGGCGATATTTCTTATGTGCCGGGCGCCCCCGACTTTGTCCTTGGAGTGATTAACGTAAGGGGAGATATAGAATCCGTGGTTGCCATCAATACATTCCTATCCCTCCCGGAAAGCAAAAAAACCTCCCAGAGCAGAATTGCAATTGCAGTCAAGGGCGGTGTCCGGTCGGGCATTATGGTGGACTCCATCGAGGACGTGCTCGATGTGCCGGTGAGCGGCATCAAACCTCCACTTTCGACACTCGATGCCTTTAAGAAAGAATGCGTCACGGGTGAGTTTATATTTAACGGCAAGAACGTCACCGTGCTCGACGCCGGAAAAATCTTCGGGAAGCTGGCGGTTTGATGGAGGAGGGATGCTGCTCTGTCTGCCCGGATGAACTTACTCTGCTCGTGTTTACCGTGGGCGGTGTCAGAATGGCAGTTGATACCGCCCAGGTGGATGGGATGGCGCATCCCGAAGATGTTGATATTCAGGGCAGGGAGACGCGGGGTTTCCATCAGATCATTTCCTTTCGTGGTCCGGTATGCTACAAGACGCCGTGGGTGCTCCAGGTGAAAGATGAGGCAACGCCCTACGGCGTTATAATAGACCAACCGGAGGAGATTGTCCCGGTAAAGATCGAGGCCCTTCAGCCCCTCCCCCGCCTTATCGGGGCCGGCGGAGGCTCTGAGGCGATCTGGGGCGCCATGGTGCGCACGGACGGTACTATTCTTTTGCTGGTTGATCTGTACAAACTGCCGAAGGATATAAGGCTTACTTAAAGGTGGACACTTAAATTTTATCAGGAGGTATGCATATTTATGCGCAAAGTCTTTGGTCCCGCCATTTCACTGATGAACAGACTCACGTATGCCTACAAATTTGCCCTTATCGGAGTACTTTTTCTTTTCATGACCGCAGTGCTTATGTATCAGTCCATAGAACATATCAATAATATGCTCATTCCCGCAGTCATATTTCTTCTGATCGGTTATATCTTTATCGCCTTTTACTTTTCGGTCAGGGATACGGTCGCCCATCTGATGGAGGGTATCCGCTCCATGGAGGAAGGGGACTTGACCAGCAAGCTCAATTCCGGCAGCAGCGACGAAATAGGCTCTTTATGCGCCCCGCTGAACAAGATGGCACGACACCTCGGCAATGTTATCGGGGAGGTGTCCGAGGCCGCCAAGGGGATTACCTCATTCTCCAGTGAAGTCTCCGTGGCAGCGGAACAGCAGGCCACTGTTGCGTCTGAACAATCGGCTGCCGTGGCTGAAATCACCTCAACAATGGAAGAGCTTTCCGCCTCATCCACACAGATTGCCGACCATTCCAACTCCGTGGTTGAGATCGCCACGAAAACATGGGATGACACAAAGAAAGGCGCCGGCGCCGTGGAATCGGTGATAATGAAAATGAGCGATATTAACAACGACAACCTCAACAGCATCCGGGAAATAGTGGACCTGGGACGGAAATCCAAGGAGATATCCAAGGTGATGGAGATCATTAATTCCATCGCCGACCAGACCAAACTGATCGCGTTCAACGCTGCATTGGAGGCCTCCAGCGCCGGTGAAGCAGGCAAGAGGTTCGGCGTAGTCGCGGTGGAAATCCGGAGGCTGGCTGACAGCGTCATGGAATCCACCGGCGAGATCGAGGGTAAGATCAGCGAAATCCAGGAGGCGATCAACCGGCTGGTCATTGCTTCCGAGAAGGGGTCTAAAGGCATACAGGAGGGCATGGAATACTCGAACCAGACAGCAAATCTTCTCATCGAGCTCGTGGACGCGGCCCAGACCACCACAGAAGCTGCAAAACAGATATCCCTTTCTACCCAACAGCAGAAGACAGCCAGCGGCCAGGTGGTGGTGGCCCTGCGCGAGATAGTGGCAGGCTCAGGCCAGACCGCTGATTCCATCGGCCATATCAGTTCCGTCACCCGGCAGCTTTCCAAACTATCGGACAACCTGCGTGATATGGTCTCGAAGTTCAGGGTGCAAGGCAGCGTACTGACGGAAGGGAAAGAGGACAAAGAGTGATGAAAGAGATCAGGACCCTGGTGGTTGACGACAGTCCCTTCGCACGGGAACTGATCATGGACATACTATCCACCGACAAGGAGATAAAGGTAGTCGGAGAGGCGGCAAACGGCATGGAGGCGACACAGAAGGTCAGGGATTTAAAACCCGACATTGTGACCATAGATATTGAGATGCCGGTGATGAACGGCATTGACGCCATTGAAGAGATCATGGCGGCAAACGCGGTCCCCATCCTGGTCGTCACAACCCGCGGAGATGCCAAGACTGCCTATGACGCCATTTCCCGTGGAGCGTTGGATATTGTGGTAAAACCCGACGTAAGCAGGGAGGGGGCCAGGGAATTTATCGACAAGATTAAGCTACTTTCCAGGATCAAGGTCATTACCCACATCCGAAGGAAGGCACTAAGGGAAGTAACTCCCGTGGAGAAGCTCTCTTTTGGGGGCGGAGAAATAGACAGGGTAGTGGCCATCGCTGCTTCCACCGGAGGCCCGGAAGCCCTTTCCATTATTCTCTCTTCCCTGCCCGCAGGGTTCCCCTGTCCGGTGGTTATTGCCCAGCACATCTCTGACGGTTTTGTTGCGGGAATGGCTGAATGGCTCCGAAAGCTGTCGAAGCTCTCTGTCAAGTCCCCTGCAGAAGGAGAACCGTTGCTCCCCGGCACTGTCTACATTGCCCCCTCAGAGACGCACATGGAAATAACCGGCGCAAAAACCATTATGTTTGCGGAACGACAGGAGAAGGACATCTACCATCCTTCCTGCGACAGACTGCTATTGTCTGCGGCCCGGGTCTTTGGCCCGAGATGCATAGGCGTTATTCTCACCGGAATGGGGAGCGATGGCGCCAGTGGCATGGAGAAAATCAGGAAAGCGGGGGGGATTACCATCGCGCAGGACGAAAGAACCTCCATTGTCTTTGGGATGCCGAAGATAGCCATTGAAAAAGGCTGTATTGACAAGGTGCTGCCCATCGAGGAAATAAGCGGCGAGATCGTGCGCATTATGAGCGGGGCTGCGGCAGCGTTGAACAAGCGATGAATATGAATCTGACCCCCTTCAAAAACCTGATCAAGGAGAGGTGCGGCCTCTGCTTTGAGGATGTGCGGACAGCCTCCCTTTCAGAGGGCATCAGGAACAGGATGGAGAAGAGGGGTATAGGCTCGCACCCGAAGTATTTGGATTGCCTGATGTATGACCAGGACGAATTCCATTGCCTGGTGAACCTGCTCACCGTGAATGAGACATATTTTTTCCGGGAGCCGGCGCACCTGCAGCTTTTGACCAATCGTGTAATCCCGGAGTTGCTCGCACAAAAAAAAACGGAGAGGAACATACGGATCATCAGCGCGGGATGCTCGACAGGGGAAGAACCCTATTCCCTGGTCATTGCGGCCATGGAGAAATACGGTGCAGCCGCGAAGACGTTCTGCAGAGTCATCGGGGCGGACATTGATGGCGATGCCTTGCGCAAGGCTGAGAAGGGGGTCTACAACACACTTTCCTTTCGCGGTCTTGGCGATGACCTCCGGGAGCGGTATTTTGAACCTTTGAAAGGCAACCTGTTCCGTATCAAGGATTGCGTAAGAGAAGGAGTGGAATTCAGAGAGCTTAACCTCCTGGGTGACGTCTACCCGCCTGAATTCAGCGGAACAGACGTTATTTTCTACCGTAACGTCTCGATCTATTTCGAGCCTGACACTCAGAGACATATTTTTACCAAACTTGCGGGACTCCTTAACGACAACGGTTATCTTTTCGTCAGTTCCACCGAGACACTCTCTCACAATATCGGGATTCTTTCCCTCGTGGAGATCGACGGGGTATTTCTCTATGAAAAAAATATCGAGATATGTATGGATGAAAGGCGAAGGCCGCCCGCGCCCAAAGAGAACATTAAAGCCGGTTTTTCACTTCCGGGCCGTTCTTCCCCGGAAGCGCGGGAGAGGCCGGAGCGGCATTCGCCCCGCCACGGCGTCAGGGCAGCAGAGCAAAAAGAGGCTTTGACCTCAGTGCTCACAAAGACTGACGAGAGGAGGACCGGCAGTCCTTCGCTCTTTAACGATGCCTTGTCCCTCGCCAAAGAAAAAAGGTACGGTGAGGCCCTGGAGAAGACGGAATCCCTCATCATGCAGGACCCGGCCTTTGTAAAAGCTTATTCGCTTAAAGCGGGCATCCTTGTCAATATGCAGCGGCTGGAAGAGGCAGAGGACGTCTGCTTAAAGGGTATCGACAGGGACCTGTGGTACCTGGAAGGATATCTTATTGGGGGGCTTATTTCCCGGATACGGAATGATGAGGAAGGCGCTCTCAAGAGATTCAAGGAGGCCATTTATATTCAATCGTCCTGCTGGCTGGCCCATTTCTATCTGGCAGACATCCACGCTTCCCGCGGTGAAGTGGAGAAGGCCTGCCGCGAATATGAGATTGTGATAAAGCTGCTGGCAAAGGGTAACGCGGCAGACCACGGCCTCACTTTTTTCCCCCTGTCGTTTCCTGCGGAAAACATGGCGCATCTCTGCAGGCATAACCTGGCTGAACTGAGGAAAAGACTGGCGTAAAAGGGAGTTTGCATGGCTTTCGATATGGCTAAATTTCTGGCGCGTTTCGTGGAAGAGGCGCGAGACCACGTGGAGAAGCTCAACGAAGGCCTTGTACGTCTCGAAAAGGACCCGGAGGACACGGAGACTATCAACGCCATCTTCCGCTCGGCCCACACCATAAAGGGTTCTGCCCGGATGATGAAGCTTACCCCCATATCGGAAGTGGCCCACAAGCTCGAAGATTGCCTGGGCGCCGTGCGGGAAAAGAAAATTCGCTACTCGCATGAACTTGCTGACCTCATCTTCAAAGGTATCGATGCCGTCTCGGAGATGATCGAGAAGACTGCTGCCGGGCAGGAACTTGCCATGGACAATACGGCCCTCTGCGAGGAACTAATGAGAGCTGCGGAGGGACAGCCGGTGTCCCCGGGCGCGGTCCCTGTGCCGGAGGAAAAAACAGCAGAGCCATTGCCCTCTTCAACCCAGCCTGTTCAGGCGGCAACGCCTGCGCCTCCCGTCTCCGGCCCTTCTCCATTGGGCGCGGCGGAGGCATCAGCTCCTGCCGGTGCTCCGGAGACCGCAGCACGGCAGAAGACAAAGACGATGACAGGCGAGACCGTTCGTATCAATGCGGAGAAACTGGATGAACTCATCAAACTCATGGGAGAGATAGTCTCCAACCAGAACCGCCTGAAGCAGCGGCTGCGGGACGTGAAAGAGCTGGACGCTGTTGCAGAGCGGTATTCCAAATTCCTCGCGAGGCTTGAAAGTGATGATATTTCCGGTTTCCGGGAGGAACTCGTCTCGACGGCCAACTCTCTTATCAGCAGGATAAAACAGCTCGTATCAAATGTAAGGAGCGATACCGTCATACAGGAGCTTCTTACCGGGGAACTCCAGGAAAAGGCGCTGATGCTGAGAATGGTCCCCCTTTCCACGGTCTTCGATTCTCTCGGACGGATGATGAGGGACATCAGCCGTTCAATGGGAAAAGAGATTGATTTTCTTGTCGAGGGAGGAGACATCGAACTTGATAAGAAAATGGTGGAGAAGCTGGGTGATCCTCTCGTCCATATGCTCAGGAATTCTGTTGACCATGGCGTCGAGACCAGGGAGGAGAGGATCAGGGCCGGAAAGTCCGCGACAGCAAGGGTCAGGCTTTCGGCGTCCTACGACGCTGGAAGCGTACTGATTGAGCTGACAGATGACGGCCGCGGCATCTCGCTCGAAAAGATCAGGGAAAAGGCGCTCAAGAAGAATATGTTCACCAGGGAGGAGATAGACAGCATGCCGGAGGCGGGGCTCATCGATCTTATCTTCCATCCCGGTTTCAGCACGAGCCCCATTATTACCGACGTGTCGGGCCGTGGCGTCGGCATGGACGTGGTAAAACGGAACATTGTGGAGGAACTTCGCGGCACAGTGAACATCGAGACACGGGACGGCCATGGCACTGCCTTTTTCATCAGGCTTCCTTTGACTCTGGCCATCATGCGTATCCTCCTTGTCAATGCTTCGGGTATGCCTTTCGCCGTCACGTCCCACTACGTTTCTGAGATTATACGGGTCCCCCTGGAAGACCTTATTACTGTTGTGGACAAGAAGGCGGTGCGACTCCGGGAGGAACTCATACCTGTCGCGGGCCTTGAAGCATTGCTGAAACTTCCATCCAGGGACAAGAAAGCTGAATTGGAGAAAGACGACGCGCTGATCATTATCGTGCGCGTAGGAAATGAGAAAGTCGGGCTCATAGTGGACAATCTTGTGGATGAGGAGAACATGGTGATCAAGTCGCTGCCTTCCCACATGCTGAACATCCCCCTGGTCTCAGGCCTTACCATTTCAGGGAAGAACGAGATCATCAATGTGCTGAATATCCCCGCAGTAATCGATGCGGCCAGGGAAGTGCGCGAGGCGAAGTCTTCCAAAGAGGCTGCGGGCAAGGAGAGAATCCATATCCTTGTAGTGGACGATTCCATTAACACTCGGGAAATCGAGCGGAGTATCCTTGAAGCCTACGGGTACACAGTCACTTTGGCGGGGGACGGTATGGAGGCGCTGGAAAAGACCAGGGAGTTCGCCTACGACCTCATCATCACCGACGTCGAGATGCCGCGTCTCGACGGTTTTTCCCTTACGGAAAGGCTGCGGGCCAGTGAGGAATACAAAGGCACGCCCATTATCATCGTCACCTCCCGGGAGAAGGAAGAGGACAAAAGGCGCGGAATAATGGTGGGCGCCGACGCCTACATTGTAAAAGGCGCTTTTGACCAGTCCAATCTGCTCGAGACGGTACAGAACCTTGTGGGATGAAAACTGATTTTAGGAGAGAGGCTATGGGAACCGAAAATACAACAATTCTTGTGGTGGATGACGATCCCTTTGTGAGGGAGATGCTGTCCATGATTCTCGAGACAGGCGGCTATGCCGTTGCCACGGCTGAAAACGGCGCGGCTGCCTTTCGGCAATGCATGGAAGGGCAGAGGGCCGACCTCATCATCTCCGACATGAACATGCCGGAGATGAACGGTCTTGAGCTTATCCGCAAGCTTCGCGAAAACCAGGTAGACACGCCGCTCATCATTCTTACCGGCAATAACGAGATATCGACGGCGGTAGAGGCGTTGAACAGCGGCGCCACTGATTATCTTCTGAAGGACGAGAACATCCAGGACACCGTTGTCCTTTCGGTAGAGAAGTCCCTGGAGAAATACCGGCTGAGGAAGCAGAACATCCAGCTGCTCGAAGACCTCGCCGTCAAGAACCGCGAACTGGAGGCTTCAAACAAAGAACTCCTCTGCCTGAACAACCTGAAGAACAAGTTTTTGGGCATAGCGGCCCACGACCTGCGCAACCCGCTGACCTCTATCAGGGGCCTCAGCGAAATTCTTATCGGCGAAGCCTTCGGTCCGCTGACAGCGGAACAGAACGAATATCTCACCATCATCAACACTACATCGGACGAGATGCTTTCGCTGGTGAATGACCTGCTGGATGTTTCGGTCATCGAGAGCGGAAAGCTCGAACTGCGCGCAGCACGAGGCCCTCTGAAAGAGACCCTGGAGGAGAGAGTAAAGATATTTACAGTGATTGCGGACAGAAAAGGAATTTTGATAAAGGCAAACCTTGCTCCTGTTCCTGATGTGACCTTCGACAGCAACCGCATTAGTCAGGTCATCGACAATCTTGTAAGCAATGCGATCAAATTCTCGCCTGCGGACTCCACTATCCATATCGCCCTGGCAGGGGATGGAAACAGAGTGAAGGTCAGCGTGCTGGATGAGGGGCCGGGCATTCCGCCGGAGGAGCGGACCAAGCTATTCGGCGAGTTCCAGCGCCTGAGCGTTCAGCCCACTGCGGGCGAGAAAAGCACCGGTCTCGGGCTTGCCATCGCCAAGAAGATTATCGACGCTCACGGCGGCAGCCTGGAGGTGGAAAGCGAAGTGGGCAAAGGTTCTGCCTTCAGTTTCTCTTGCCCATAGAACGCAGCGGAGGAGAGGCCAAACAGTGAGCGGACAATCCATGAAGGACAAACTGAATAGCCTGCGCGAAGCGTATGCGGCACAACTTCCCGGAAAGATCAGCCGGATCGAGAAAGACTGGGTTGCTTTGCAAGCCGCCCCGGACAATGCCGAAGGGGCCATGGCGCTGCTCCGCGCTGTTCATACGCTTAACGGCTCTTCCGCTTCTTTCGGTTTTAAGGAAGTGAGCAGTGCGGCACGTGAACTGGAATCGGAACTGAAGAGCGCAGTGGAGAAGGGATGCATGGCCCAGGACATTCTGAATATTCCGGTAGCAACGCATGTCGGGAAAATGCGCTCCGCCTGTTCCGGCGCTTCCGGCAAAGAGGGGTATCATGATATGACAGTGATATACGAGGAGACGAAACCAGGCCCTTGATGAAGGCGACCAGAATAACCGGGAGAGGAAGATAGTATTTATCGTGGAAGATGATCCTATTGTCTTGGAAAGCTTAAGCCTGCAGATCGGCCATTTCGGCTATGAGGTGAAGAGTTTTTCCGACCTCGCGCCGTTGAGGGAGGAGCTGAAACAAACTGAACCTTCGGCCATAATCATGGATATGGTCTTTCCGTGCGGCGACCTGGCAGGCGCCGAGACGATGACAGCCGTACAGGCCTGCAGGAAAAAACAAAATTCCGGTCATCTTCATTTCGGTGCGTAATGACTTTCGAGGCGCGGCTGCAGGCGGTGCGGGCCGGTGCGGACGCTTATTTCCTCAAGCCGGTCAGCGTCGGGCCCCTCGTCGACAAACTGGACGCAATCACCAGGAAAGAAGTGGTGGGACCCTACCGCATCCTCATCATTGACGATGACGTTGACCTCGCCTCCTTCTATTCCCTGGTTCTCGAGGACGCCGGGATGGCGACCAGCGTGGTGAACAATCCGAGGGAGGCGCTCGCCGCTATAATAAAATTCAATCCCGACCTCATTTTGATGGACGTGTATATGCCGGAGTGCGATGGCCAGGAACTGGCTAAAATCATACGGGCCATGGACACATATGTGAGCATTCCCATCGTCTTCCTTTCGGCAGAGACTGACCTCAAGAAGCAGATGTCTGCCATGAGCATGGGAGGTGACGACTTCCTTACCAAGCCGATCCAGGCCGGGCATCTCATCTCGTCGGTATCCATGCGGGCCGAACGCATGCGCATCATCCGCTCGTTCATGGACAGGGACAGCCTCACCCGTCTTCTCAACCACACGAAGACCAAGGAGCAATTGGACATCGCCATGGAGAGGGCCCGCAGACAAGATGGCACCCTTTCCTTTGCCATGATCGACATCGACAATTTCAAAGAATGTGAATGACACATACGGACATCCTGCGGGGGACAGGGTCATCATGAGCCTTGCCAGGCTTCTTCAACAGCGCCTCCGCAAGACAGACGTGGTCGGCCGCTACGGTGGCGAGGAATTCGCCGTGATACTGAGCGACACGGGCGCAACCAACGCGGCCAAAGTTCTGGATGCCGTCCGTATCAGCTTTTCCCGGATCAGGAACCAGGCTGACGGCCGGGAATTCTCTGTCACCTTAAGTTGCGGCATTGCTGTTTTCTCAGGCAGTGGCGACGCCGCTCACCTCTCAAGCGCTGCAGACACGGCACTCTATGAGGCGAAACGCGGCGGCAGAAACCGCATCGTACTAAAAAATATAACGGCGTGAACCCGTAATTACAAGCTTATCAGCTCTGCGTTTCTGGGACAAAGGCCTGCACCGGCAGGGTGAAAAAGAACTTGCTGCCCTTTCCAGCCTCGCTTTCTACGGATATCTTCCCTCCGTGATGTTCCACTATTTGTTTGCAGATGGGAAGTCCGAGCCCGGTACCTCTGGGCCGGTCAGTGAGGGTATTGCCCACCTGCCTGAATTTTTCAAAAACCTTTGCCTTGTCTTCTTCAGGAATCCCGATGCCCGAATCGATCACGCTGATCTCGATAAACTCTCCGCCGTCCTGCTCCGCAGCCGCATCACCTTTGATCTTTCTTGCCCGTACAGTCACGCCCCCCTTCTCCGTGAATTTTACGGCATTTGACAGGAGGTTGATCATCACCTGCATAAGCCTGTCGGAATCACCTTCAACGTGATAAGAGTCACTTTGGATTTCCCTGGCCAGTGTGAGTCCCTTGCTCTCAAAGAGAGAAGAAGAAACGGCGATGGAGCGCTCCAGCATTGCAACAACATCGAGGGTCTCGCATTTCCATTCTGTCTTCCCCGCTTCCATCTTGGCCAGGTCAAGGACATCGTTGATAAGGTCGGTCAGACGCGCTCCCTCGGAAACGATAATCCCTATATTGTCGCTCACCTGCCGCATAGCACGCACTGTTTTGGGGTCGTCCGGCCTTGTTTGGGGAAAGATTATCTCTTCAAGTCTTTTCTTGATGACCTTCGTGAAACCCAGGATGGAGGTGAGGGGAGTTCTCAGTTCGTGGGAAACTGTGGAAATAAAATCGTTCTTCATCTTCTCTATCTCTTTTTCGGAGGTCACATCCCTGATGATCACCAGCGAGCCGATACATTCATCCTCTGTGCCTGTTTGATAACGTTTCCGGTGGATGGCAGAGGCGACAGCACAGCCGGTCCTGCCGCCGGCCAGGGCTATTTCCAAGGCGATGAACGGCGAGTCGTTGCCAAGGCTCCTGTCGAGAAGGTCCAGGATATTCCCGCCGAATACATCCCGGCAGTTTCTGTCCATAAGGGAAACATCCCCCAGGCCAAACATCGCGCTGAGGGCAGGATTGGCCAATGTGATCTTTCCCGAAGCATTGGCAGCCAGAAGCCCGTCCGGCATGTTATTAATAATGGCGGTGATATAGGAGAGAGCGTCCTCCAGATCGTTGGTCTTGATGGCAAGGTCGGCGATAAGCTGTAAGTTCTGTTTCTTGATCTTGTGTTTTTCCAGGGCCCTCTTGACCGTGATGATTATAGTATCCTGGACGCTCTCGTCCTTCAGCACATAATCGATAGCGCCGCTGCTCAGCGCGTCCACCGCCACGGAAATGCTGCTCACGCTGGTGACAATGATGATGGGCACATCGAGGTTGTTATTGCGCAGTTCCTTGATCAGTTGAAGGCCGTCCATCACCGGCATATTGATGTCCGAAACGATAAGGTCGATGGAACTGTCCGCGATATATTTTTCGAGTGCGGCGGCGCCGTTTTCCGCTGTTATGACTTCGTACCCCCCGGCCTGGAGGATATCGGATAGCACCTCAAGGATAAAAACATCGTCATCCACCAGCAGTATTTTTACCGGTTGTTGGCCCATTTGCCTTTGCCTCCTTCCACGGGCAGGGTGAAAGTGAAAACACTGCCCGTGCCGTATTCGCTCTCAGCCCATAGCCTGCCGCCGTGGCGCTCTATTATCTGCCTGCACATGGGAAGTCCGAGCCCTATGCCCCCCGGCTTGTCGGTGAGGCCGTCCCCCGTCTGACAGAAAACCTCGAAAATGCTCTCCATGTCCTTGCCCGTAATCCCCTGGCCGGTATCGGCCACGCTCACTCCAATAAATGTGCCGCCTGATGGACCTCCGGCCGCAGAATCCGGCATGAGCCGTAATGTTACCGTCACCGCGCCTTTCTCCGTAAACTTCACGGCATTGGAAAAGAGATTGTCCATAACATGGAGAAGCCGTGCCCTGTCGCCCAAAACTTCAGGAAGTCCCTCTTCCGCATCCATGACAAATTTAATGCCCTTCTTGCGGCATTTTTCTGCAGCCGGCGCCGCAGCCTCTCCTACAATCGAGTCAAGGGAATGTTGTTCCATTCGCCACTGGGTCCTGCCTGATTCCATCTCCGTCAGATCAAGGATGTTGTTGATAAGCCCGGTCAGCCTCTCAGCCTCAGTAACAATGATCCCCACATTCATCTTTGCCAGTTCCAGTTCCCTGGAGGACTGTCCGTAGTCCTTGCCGGCAGCGGCAAGGACCTTGCCCAGCTTTTTGTCCGAAAGCCGCGCATACCCGACAATGGAGGTCAGAGGTGTCTTCAGTTCGTGTGAGAAAGAGGAGAGGAAGACCATCTTCAGCCTGTCCATCTCCTTCAGTTTTTCGCAGACAACGCGAAGGGCTTTGGCCTCCTCCACGCTCTTGCCTAACTTCTTCACCCTTCTTTCGAGGACAGACTTTTCAATGGCCCTCTCAAGGGTCACCATAATCCTGCTGATCTGGGGAGGTTTTTCCACAAAGTCATAGGCCCCCAGTTTGATGGCCTCCACGGCAGTCGCGATATCGCCAAACGCGGTCACCATGATGACCGGAATGTCGGGATCAAGCTCCTTCATTCGCTTCATGGTCTCGATGCCGTCCATTCCCGGCATCTTGAGGTCCAGGAGAACGGCGTCGACCCCTCCCGAGGCGAGGAGGGCCAGAGCGTCACTGCCGTCCTTCGCTTCGATTACGGAGAAACCCTTCTCCGCAAGCGTTTTGCTGAAGACGAACCGTACAATCTCCTCATCATCCACCACCAGCACTGTACACATGTCCATCGCCATTACCGGCCCCTTCTATTTGCGCAGGCCAAGCACTTCGACCGCCTTCGCAAGTATCTCGTCAGGGTTAAAGGGTTTCGTCATGTAAATGTCGGCCCCGGACTGGGACCCTTTCTGCCGGTCGAATTCCTGCCCCTTGGCCGTAAGCAGCACGATATAAACATTGTCTACCATCAATTCATTCTTCACGGCACTGCACACGTCAAAACCATTCATCCTCGGCATCATCACATCAAGAAAGACGATCTCCGGCCTTTCTGACTTTATCATTTCGAGGGCCGATTCCCCGTTGTCCGCCACCAGCAGTTCCACCCCCTCGTCCTCCAGTTCCTCCAGTGTCTGCTCCAGAAGAAGCCGTATGTGCGGCTCATCGTCTACAATCAAAACCTTAGGCATCTTGTACCTCCTGCAGATAAAATTTATGATAATATTTTTTTTCTGGCGGCAGCGTTGAAAAAAGCTTCCACCACGTCGGCTGCAAGAAAAGCGTTTACCACTTCCGGGTCGAACTGCGTGCCCGAAAAACGCTGCAGTTCCCCGAAGGCCTGGTCCAGGCTCAGTCCCTGGCGATATGGCCTGTTGGTAGTCATGGCGTCGAAGGAATCGGCAACAGAGATGATGCGGGCCGTAATATCGATCTCCTGCCCCGCCAATCCATCAGGATACCCCCTGCCGTCGAACCGTTCGTGGTGGTATTTCACCCCTGGGATGACATCTCTCAACTGGACTATATGGCCCAGAATCTCTTCCCCGTATCCGGGGTGCTTCCTGATCTCTGCGAATTCTTCATCATTCAGTTTTCCAGGCTTCAAAAGCACGTTGTCACTCACCCCTATTTTGCCGATGTCATGCAGCACTGAGGCGAGCTCCAGCCGCTTCATATCCTCCGGGGAAATGCCGAGTGCCCTGCCGATGGCGAGGCTGTACTCCATCACCCTCTTGGTGTGGCCCCCTGTGTAAGGGTCCCTCTTTTCAATGGTCTCAGCCAGAGTACGTATGGAGGTTATGAAAGTCTCACGCAGACTATCATAGAGCCGCGCGTTCTCGATAGCCACCGCTGCCTGTGAAGACATGGTGGTGAAGAGCTTGAGGTCCTCCGCCGTGTAAGTGACGGGCTGCTCCGTGCTTACTCTCATAACGCCGATGACCTTTTCCTTTGTCCTGAGGGGAGAGCACATCAGAGAACCTATCATTTTCAGGCCGCGCACGTACCGGGGATCGGACACAACGTCGTTCACGATCTCCGCCTTGCCCGTGGCCATGACACTGCCGGCAATACCATCGCCGCCGGAGCGTTCCATGAACTCTGAAGTCTCAAACTCTTTTCCGGAAGACAGAATGATTTCCAGTTTCCCAGTTTGCTCGCTGAGAAGCATAAGTGAGATATTGTCCGCCCGGATTATCCTCTTCACCTCATCAATGGCCAAACGCGCCACTTCCTTAGGGTCGAGACATGCCGCAATCTTTTCGGCCATTTCGTACAACAGCGTTATTTCCTTGTACTTGTTCAGTGTCTCCTGCACGAGGTCCCTCTTTTCGAACTCCCTTGCAGCCATATACGAAAGGAGTGACGCAATGGACAGCACCTTTTCACTTCCCTTTACCCATCCGAGGGTCTCTCCTGCCGCAGTCACAGGATACTTGTTGCTTTGGTCGGTACCGTCAAAACCGGTCAGCAATGCCCTTCCGTCCGTATCCTCAATAACGATAGAGCCGGCCACTGAGCGGAGGATTTCGTTCAGCACCGGTACAAAATCCGCTTTGTTGAGCAGTTTCTTAAGAAGTATGTTTCCCATTTGTTGCGTCTCCTTTCATAAAAACAAAATACACGTTTTCGAGACCCTTTTCAAACCGCAGGGTTTTTATAATATTATGCTTGTCGGAGAATACCGCGTCGATAATAATCATGTCGGGCTTGGCCGATACGGCTTTATCTATACACTCCGTGCCGTTGCACGCGCCGACGACGGTGTACCCCTTTGCCTCCAGTACCTCGGACAGGGTGTTCACAGCGGCCGCATCTTCATCCACCACCATCACTTTCCTTTTGGATGCGCCTTGCGAAATTAGCTCCCCTATTTCCCTGAGCAGTTCGTCAACATCCACGGGCTTGCGGAGGTAGCGGTCAATGCCGACACGGTATCCGCGCTCCCTGTCTTCCACTATGGAGAGGATGATAATAGGCACGCGCATCGTAAGGGGATCATTCTTAAGCACCGCCGCCGCGTCAAAGCCGTTCATCTCAGGCATCATCACATCAAGCACGATAAGATCCGGAGGGTCCTCCTTCGCCCGCCTGACAGCGTCTACGCCGTTGACCGCGTCCCTGACGTTATACCCGGCCGCCTCCAGTTCCTGCCGCAGGAAAGAGCGGATGGGGGCATCGTCATCCACCACAAGGACAGTCTTCACACCCGCTAAACAGGAGGCATTCACGCTCTCCTTCAGCCGCTGTGTCAGGCAGGTGATATCAAACTTTTCATGTCCTGCATCCTTTGGCCTGACAGGGAGGGTGAAGACAAAAGAGCTGCCCTTGCCGATCCGGCTCTCCGCCCATATCAGGCCCCCATGATGTTCCACAATCTGTTTGCAGATTGGAAGCCCCAGCCCTGTACCTCCCGGTTTGCTGGTCAGGGTGTCCCCCACCTGTTTGAACTTCTCGAAAATCTGCTCCTGTTCTTCGGCAGCAATACCAATGCCCGTATCTATTACCCGTATCTCGATGACGTCTCCGCTGTCCGGGCAGTCCGGGACATTGAGGATTGGACCCCGGCAGCCCTGAACACTGCCCGCTGAAGATGGGACCAACCGCGCCTGCACAGTGACATGGCCCGCTTCAGTAAATTTGAGCGCATTGGAAAGGAGATTGATAATTACCTGGATAAGCCGGTCCCTGTCGCCCATGACCTGCGGCAGTTCCGCAGCGATATCGAGCTTCAGCCCTATGCCTTTTTGCTGGAATATGGCTTCAACGGCAGAGGCTGCGCGGGCCGCAAGGTCGGATACCATTAGCTGGTCCCTCTTCCAATCTATTTTTCCGGCTTCCATCTTGGCTATATCAAGGAGGTTGTTGATCAGAGATGTAAGCCGCTCACCCTCCGACACAATGATATCGAGGTTACCCCTGATTCGGTCCGTCGTTTTTTCGGAATTATTGTTCCCGGTCTTCAAATGCGGAAAAATGTCCTCATCCAATTTTCTGGCTATAATCCTCGCAAAACCAAGGATAGAGGTGAGGGGAGTTCTCAGTTCGTGGGAAACCGTGGAGATGAAATCAGTTTTCATACGGTCTACTTCCTTCTCCCTCGTAACGTCCCTGATAATGGTCACCACTCCAACACAGCGCCCTTCCCTGCCGCTTTCCTCGTCCCCGCCTTCATGGGTTTCCGCCTGATACAGGGGCGCCGCAAGGGCCATTCCTGTTCGCTTACCCGGCAGTTCCACTTCGGCCCGGACCACTTCCCCCTGTTCGGAGTTCCTGCCTTTTTCAATAAGGTCATACAGTTCGGGGCTGAATAAATCCTTCGCGTTCTTGTCCGACAGTTCATCCGGTCTCCGAAAAAACATGTCGAAGAGAGCGGCATTGGCCCTTATGATAGTTCCCGACATGTCAGTCACAAGAAGACCGTCGGCAATATTGTCCACAATAGCATTCATTCGGGTAAGGGCGTCCTCCAGTTCCGCGTCTTTCCTGGCCATTTCCCATGCCGCCTCATCCAGTCTTGCAAAGAAGCCCTGCATGTCGGTGGACACGAACTGCAATGCCCCGGCCAGGGCCTCAAACTCGTCTCCTGACCGGATTTCAACCGGGTCGGAATAATCGTGGGAAACAATCTTCAACGCGTAATCAGCCAGATAGTTTAGAGGCTTGTTGATATTGCGGTCAAAGAATATGTAAACGACTACGGCGCTAATCAGTAATATAACAACAGCGAGGCCCACCTCAGACGCTATTGCCGAGGTTATGTATCCCCGTATCATTCTCTTGTCCATGCCGACGTGAACATATCCGGCGACACCTCTCCGGATCGGAGCGGCGATGTCGATAACTTCACCCTTCCCCTGCACCGACAGCTCGTTCACAGAAGTTCCGCGGCTGGATACCTTCAGATGTGTAAGCTCATCCGGCACCCCGAAGGCAAAGGTATGGGTAACTATCTCCCCTGAGGCGTTAACAACATACACGTAGGATATCCCTTCCATCTCCTGATACCGGTCAATAGCCGCATGCAAGGTCCAAACGTCACGGCCCACCAGCGTCCTGATGTTGGTGTCCGCAATAGTTTGGGCGACAGCCTTGCCCTTGCTCTTGTATTCTGCAGTAAGGTGAGTGTACAGATGCCAACCCGAAAAAGCTGTGATCGAAACAGTGACAACGGAAAGGAGTGCAAGTATAAGAACAAGGCTCCTCTTGAAGAGCCTGGACGCTCTCATCTATACAATTTCCTTCTTATGCTTCATAAATTATCCCCCTCGCAGCCATATAAAGATTATTTATCCTCTGCGGCAGACCTGTTCGCAACTCTCTTACAATCAAATAATAGCAATTCACATGCCATGCAATTTAATAATGATATATCAATAAGTTGATACCACTTTACGACAAATTAAAGCAAATATGATAGCCAACTCTGAAGGCATATGCCAACTTTGTTGGCATATGCCAACGCTATAATTATCGCTCGTATCATGCCTGCTCCAGACCATAGCGCTTCATTTTTTTTCTCAGCCCCTCCCTGCTTATACCGAGCAGCCGGGAAGCCTTTGATTTGTTTCCGTCCGACTCGGACAGCACCCGTCTGATATGGTCCTTCTCTGCATCGGCAACGCTCAACGACTGCGGCCCATGGATTTGGCAGCTCCCGCAATTCACGATCTCTTCCGATATGTCCTGCAGGCTGATCACGTCGGAAACAGCAAGCGCCATGGCCCTCTCGACCTCGTTCTCGAGTTCCCTCACATTTCCCGGCCAGTGGTATGCCCTCAAAGCTTCGATTGCATCCGGCGAAAATCGCATCCGGGGTCTGCCGAACTTTGCCGTACATTGTTGCAGGAAGTAGCCGAGCAGGAGGGGAATGTCTTCCTTTCTGTCACGCAGGGCAGGGATATGAATGTTCACGACATTGAGGCGGTAGAATAGATCTCCTCTGAAATTCCCCTTCCCGATCTCATGTTTCAGGTCCTTGTTGGTGGCAGCGATGATCCTTATGTCGACCGGAACAGGCTCTCTGCCTCCGACACGGTCGACACGCCGTTCTTCGATGACGCGGAGGATTTTCGCTTGGCTGGCCGGCGGCATGTCGCCTATTTCGTCCAGAAAGAGCGTGCCGCCGTCGGCCTGCTCTATTTTCCCGGTCCGCTTATCCACGCCGGTTGCGACACCCCTCTCGATACCGAACATTTCGCTTTCGAAGATAGTCTCAGGAATGGCTGAACAGTTTATCGCCACAAAGGGTTTACCCGGAAAAGCGCCGCTGTAATGGATCGCTTTTGCGATCAGCTCCTTGCCGGTACCGGTCTCTCCGGTAATCAGCACATTCACCGGGATGTCGGAAACCTTATCTACCTTCTCCACGATCTCCCTCATCGGACGGCTCGAGCCGAGAATTCGAGTGGGAGAAAATTTGCCGCGCAGATTATGCTTCAGGTTGGTGTTCTCACGGGAGAGCATTTCTCTCGCAGCACGCAGTTCCCTGTTGAGCCGTCTTTCGGCATCGTAGAGACGAGCTATCTCTATGGCTGCAGCTGCCTGCGAAGCGAGCACGGCAAACAGTTTCAAATCAGCTGCCGTATAATGGAAATACGCTTCAGTGCTGGTGGTGATGACGCCTATCACCGTCTCATTTATACTGAGGGGTGCGCACATCAGAGAAAAGGCAGAGTTCGCAGAGCCGACATACCTCGGATCAGACGGCGCATCGTTTACAATTTCCGCCTTCCCTCTCAAAAAAACGGCCCCGGCTATCCCCTCGCCGGCCTTCAATACCGCTTTAGGATGGAACTGTCTACCAGAGGCGGCGAGGACTTCAAGGGCGCCGCTCTCTCCGTTCATGAGCATCACCGACATGTTATCGGCCCTGATCATCTTCTTCGCCTCGTCAATAATCAGGCGGGCAACCTTTTCGGGGTCCAGGCACGCGGCTATTTTTTCATTGACGGCATACAGCAGGGTCAATTCCTTGTATTTTTCGAGGGTCTCGTGCGCCAGCGCCCTCTTGTCCGCTTCCTTGCCGGCAAGGAAGGAAAGCAGCGCAGCGATCACCGGAGAGGCCGCGCCTCCTGATACCCAGCCCAGGAGACTTTCCCCATGCCTCACCGGGATCTTCCCGTCACCCCGGTCTTCTTTTCCGAAAAGTATTCTTCCTTCGGGATCAAAGACCGTAACCGTATCATCGATCGCTTTGACTATCGCGTCAATAAGGCAGGATTCATTTTCTCTGGAGATAAGTTTTCTGAGTACGATCGGTTTCATGAAAATGGTTTCTCACTCTCAATAGAAGCGCTAAAGCCAAGTGTTCGTATTCTACATGAAAATGACAAAAAATTCCTGATTACTCACCATTGACAATAGGGGCGTGATTGATGATAATACTTCATTATCATTCAGCAAGGCGCGGCGTGCTGAGTGTTGGATCTCGTCCTCTTCTGGCCTTATTGCCTTCGGCTCGTGCGCC
Source organism: Nitrospirota bacterium (assembly GCA_963784135.1). Classification (GTDB taxonomy): domain Bacteria; phylum Nitrospirota; class Thermodesulfovibrionia; order Thermodesulfovibrionales; family Dissulfurispiraceae; genus JADFXI01. The sequence goes on from CAWAQG010000001.1 coordinate 84,788, forward strand.
ATGGCGAAGATTGTATGCAAGGCCGGCAGGATTGGGAAAGGCCGGGAAAATGATTGAAGGAGGCACAGAATGGCTGTTCAGGTTCTCGACGCGAAAGGTCTTAAATGCCCTCAGCCGACATTGAAGATTACGGCAATGGCGGTGAAGATGAAGCCGGGCGACGTGCTGGAGGCGGTTGCTGACTGCCCTACCTTTGAAAAGGATGTGCGGGACTGGTGTACACGCTCCAAGAAAATCCTGCTCTGGATGAGGGAAGAAACCGGGGGCGTCAAAAAGTGCCAGATCCAGTTTTAACGCTTTAGCGCAGTGACCGGTCCCGAAGATATAGACGGCCCTGAAACAGGGAAAGGCCTTGAATGGCTGGAGGGAGACAGGAAGCTCCTGAAGGGAATACAGGCTATTTTTGTGAAGAACGTGCCGCGTCAAATGGAGAAGCTCCGCGAGGCCATAACTGCCGGGGACGCCTCTCAGATCGAGTTGCTTTCCCATTCCATAAAAGGTGCGGCATCTATGGTGGGGGCGCTTCCGCTCAAGGACGAAGCCGGCGCGGTTGAACTGGCTGCCATGGGTGGAGACATTGAGACGGTGCGCGTACATTTCGAAGGGATGTCCCTGGAATTTACCAGGGTGCTCACCTTGTTGACCGGCGCCGGCGCATAGTTTTTCTGATTAATTTGGTATAAAGAGTAGGCACGAGGGGTTATAGCTTAAATACGCCATTCTTTCTTGTTAAAATACCTTTTTACAGGCTGGTTGTTTTGTCCTTTTCAGTTTTCGACGGCGTTCCCATCAGTATCTTCCAATTGTATCCTGCTACGAACCCTCCGATTGCTCCGGCAACAAGGAAAACGAAAAGAAGCATGTCTCCCTGGTCAGTGTTAATGAGAGGCTTATGCGCTTCCCTGCCATGCTCCTTCGCTATTTTCTGAACAACCGATTCATCTACACCCGTCCATTTCTCTTCATCAGCAATAGCATTCGATAGACTGCAAAGAGTAAGCAAAATTACAACAAATATACCTGCAGCAGTCAGAGTTTTCATATTGCCGCCTCCCCTGGCTTTATGACTCTCATTTTTACAAGCAGGTCAGGTCGTCTCCTGGCGAGAAGGACTACTATACCCGCGGTCATAGCACCTTCCAGAATTCCGAGAGGAAGCTGTGTCGGGATGAAGGAAATGACAATCTTTGTGAAAATCGGCATAAATGGATCGGCGCCCTTTATGCCTGAAGCGAGTTCAACAGATGTAGACAGGTAGGTGGCCCAGTCTGCGAATAACCCTGCAAAGAAGCCTGCAACAGCCATATTGACCCTAAGTGCCTTTAATGCTTTGAACGTCCCATACCCGGCAAAGGACCCCATTACTCCCATAGAAACAATATTGGCTCCCCACGTGCTCAAACCGCCATGGGCAAGGAAAAGCGCCTGAATAAGAAGGGCCACTGCGGTAATCAGGATGCTGATGGGCGGGCCGAGCAGTATGGCTGACATTCCTGTTCCGCAGGGGTGGGAGCATGTACCCGCTGTCGGAACAGGAATCGGCATACAGGAGATAATAAAGACTACGGCAGCCATAAGGCCTACCAGAGGTTTAAAGGAGATATCCATAGAAGATATTTTCTTCAACCGGTACAATCCATATGCGACAAATGGAGCAGCTACAGCAAACCACAATACCGCCCAGTTCAAAGGCAGTATGCCCTCCGAGATATGCATGGCATAGGCGTTTCTCGCGGAAAGCACTAATAAGACAGCTCCGAGGAGAGCTATTCGATTAAGATTACTGCTTGATGCCGGTCTCTTACTTTTCATAATAATTGTCTCCTTAAAAATAAAAAATCCCCAAGGCAAAAATGCCCTGAGGATTGCACCCTGATTTACTTCATCCTCTTTCCTTCCAGCCACGGCAAGGAGTGGTAACGGGTGAAATGACGACATTTCACCGAGTCTCACAGGCAGGTCTTCTGGCTCCCGGATATTCAACAGTACCCCAAAAAGTCTGAGACTTTCTGGGGACCCCACCTACTCGCCAGCCTTCCCGGAGTTTCCCTCCAGTGGCCCAGTCGGCTTTCGTCCCCGGTTACAGCGGCGGGCCCGCTCCCGAATCGGCATTTTCCGCCCCACGGGATTCCCTATTAATCCTTACGGCGCCTTGAGATTGTCTTTTATAATATTTAAGTGGAACTTTTGTCAACCTGGCTGCATCGAATAAATACACTATTCGTCCACTTATTCGTCAACCGCCGGCATTCCAAAGGTCCGATCTTCATAGGAATATTATTCTATATCCTCCTCGTCTTCGTCCTTATACTCTTTCTTCTTCCTGAGAATCACTATAAAACCATATATAGTTATTACAGCGGCAAATAAGAAGAGTATCTCGTAAAGATTATCTCCGATAAAGGAAACCCACAAAAATTTCCCGGCCAGAGATGATCTCCATCGTTTTTCAAGTTCCTCGAGAGAAATGGAGAGGCTCCTCTGGACTGCACCTTCCAGATCATCCCCGCTGCTCATATGTTCCAATATCCTGCGGACCCCTGAAACCCCAAACTCCCTTTCTATATATTCAACTATGCTTTTGCTCTCTTCATAGGCAAGGACCATGGCTCTTCCATCGGAAGGAAAGTTTTCAGTTAACTGTTCTATGCTGATAAGTCGGTTTGAGAGGGAAGCCTCCCTGAGAACTGACCGGTTCCCATCAGCCATTATCTCAGATAACCCGCCACTGACCCACTGACAGATCCCTTCGTCAAACCATCTGGGAAGCTTCTCAAGGGCGATATGATGATGAAGTTCAAGATGACACATTTCATGCTTTAAGGTGACCCGAAGAGTAAAGGGGTAAACGTTCATTTTTGAAGCATCCATCATGATTAGATTATTTTGAGGGACCGCAAGGGCGGTAACAAGATCACTTCCAGCGACCGTTTTGAATGAGGCACTATCTTTCACCAATATGATTTCAGGACGGGAAGTTGTTCCCCATCCGAGATCTTTTACCAACTCCTGCCGGATACCGGGATATGACTTGAGGACTTCCATTGCCAATGTTTTGAACTGGTCGTCAAACCTGACAATAACCCTCCCATCCTCTATGGTATGTCTTTCAGCATAAGAGCGCCCGGCAAAAAGCACCATCAAAAAAAGAACCATAAATGAAATAATTTTTCTCTTTTGCATGAAAATAGTGCCCTCTTCTAAAGAATACCATTTTCTCTGTCAGCTATAATGCTGTTCATGTATTTGATTAAAATAAAAAGGCCGGAGTGATTTTCCGGCCTCTGCAAAAACTGTCAGCATTGATTCTAAAGGATAAAAAAGAATAGGCACGAGGGGTTTCGAACCCCTGACCCCTACCGTGTCAAGGTAGTGCTCTCCCACTGAGCTACGCGCCTAATGTCTTGAATATTAAACTAAATTTGCTATGCTCGTCAAGCCTAATTTGCCGAATGTGCCTATTTTGTGACTATCCTGTGACTATTTGAGCTTCTTTTTCTGCAAAAAAGGCGTCCATTTTTCTGACTGCTTCGATGTTATGAGCTGGTGACAGGTGACTATATTTGAGCGTCATTTTAAGTGACTTGTGACCAAGGAGACGGCTTACAGTTGTAATATCCACTCCAGCCATTACCAACTGACTTGCAAAGGTGTGCCTCATGTCGTGGAAATGAAAGTCGTGAATTCCTGCTTTTCTCAGTGCAGTGTGCCACGCCTTCTTAACATCACCGTAAGGCTTTCCGTTCGATGGATCAAAGAATACATACGGAACATCAAGCCTGCGGGTAAGACCCTGCAAAGCGGCTCTTAGCGTATTGTTAATCGGTATCTCCCGACGCTCGCCGTTCTTTGTTTTATCCAATAAAATAAAACCATGTCTCAGATCCACCTGCTTTTCCCATTGCAGGGAAAGTATCTCGCCTTTCCTGCATCCGGTATTCAGGGCAGTAATGACGATAGGCTTAAGGTGCCGGTCACATGCGTTGATAAGCTCCCGACATTCAACCTGCGAGAGAAAGCGCAGCCTATTAACAACACCTTTCAGTTCTTTTGCTTTCCTTACCTTCCGTAAGACATCTTCGCTGCACATATCCCAGTCTACTGCTTTGGTAAACATGCTTTTAAGCAATGTTACCTGACGGTTGATATAAGCAGGGCTTTTACCTCTGGCAATCTCGGATGACTGGAACTGCTCAACATGCCTTGCCGTGAAGTCCTGTAAGAGTATGTCACACAAACATACTGACAGGTGACTGCTCATGCACTTGCCGGATTCCTTCCATGCTTTGTGTCTTGGTGCCGCCCATTCATCATGTTTGGTGACAAGCTCGGCAAAAGTGTATTCTTTCTCCGGCTCCGGCTCCGGCTCTTCTACTGGTATATACTGCCCCAAGGCAATCTGAGCATTGATAGTCTTTAAAATCTGAGTTGCAATCTTCTTGTCGGATGTCCCGGTACTGCGCCTGTAACGCCTGCCGTTGACAGAAAAACTCATCCAGTAAGTGCCACACCTTAAATATAATCCGGTTTTTTTATTGCGTTTCATAATGTCTTTCTCCATTATTCACGCAATCCTTTTGATTCCCCGCATTGTCAAAGAGCCGGTTAAATTATACCACATGATCAACCCAGAAACTCCTTTTTGGCAAGCTCAACCAAGTTATCCACATAAGCAGTCGCGCCCCGCTTTTTAAGAAGGTTCTTAAACCTGCGTCGTACCGGCATAGCCGATATGACTGGCATGACGGTCCTTTGTTGCAGCCACTTCATAACATCGGTTTCACTGAAACGGACGAGCTTACCGACGTGAATGAAAGGGATTTTTCGCTGATGTGTCCATTTATAAATGGTGGACACCTCTACGCCCAACTTGTCTGAGAGTTCTTTTATATCCATAAACTTTTCCATATTAATATTAATTTCTTGATTGACTGCAGGAGATTGTCACCGGCCATAAAATAATAACCGCAAGGCCACACCCTTTTAGGATGCGAACCTTGCGGTAATGTGATAGGAGCTTATGCTGCTATACCGTGTTCGGCGATCACTTTTAGGTAGTCACCTCTTGTTTTTACTCCCGGGAGAACCTTTGTCAGAGCGTCGTCGCCGAGACCCTTTTCCTTGAGCTTTTTCTTAAGCCCGATAATTTCTTTTGCGCCGACCGGCTTTGAATCTTCGCTGTTTGTCGAAGTACCGACAGATTGTTTTCCCTCTGCCTTGCCACTTGATTCTTCTGCCGTGCCTTTTGCCCGGTCGTCCTCGATATTACTACCGGCATCCTGAGTGATCGAAGGCTGACCTACACCCGCTAATACCGCTTCGTTCGTCTTCTTCTTTGCACCGGCCTCCTGCAGGAGACTATTAATTCGTCGATAGTCGTAGCCTCATTGATCTTCTTGGCCGCTTCACCCTCAGTGAAACCTGCCCCGACAAGTGCCGTTTTTGCTTTGATTTTTACCTGGGCGCTGATGGCCGTCACCGCGTTGCTGCCTGCGCCCTTCCCTACATTAGAGATTGTGCTGGCCTGTGCTGGCTTTTGGGAACCGGCATCCTGTGCAGCAAAAGCTTTTCCAT
>CAWAQG010000002.1:0-145012 GCA_963784135.1 Nitrospirota bacterium
TCCCGAAACGACAATAACGCTGTCGGTGCCGGTTCCAGTAGCCTGGACTGTTTTGGTGTAAGTACTGGGGATCTTCAAATCCTCAAAGGCTGCCGTCTTGGCCTCGGTCACAGTAACTATCGCCCTCGCCATAGCCCCATCGGTGAGACGCGCATTGGTCAAGATCATGATATTCACTGTGCCCGTGCGGCTCTGCTCCCTCAATATTTTTGCCCTCGTCAACGCCGGTTCTGATGGCATTAGTTTTCGCCCGGCCGTAACTAATGCAGTAACAACAAACGGCTTGTACTCTTTTGTGACAACGGCAAGATTATCCATATCAGCAGCTGTTGCCATCTGCGCCAGGTCCGTGCTTTTCAGTCCGAGAACTTTTGCGATCTTTTCCTGAACCTGCATGACATACTCTTTCCCGCTACAACTGTCTGTTGTCGTACACTCTTTACCGAGTCTTTCCCATAACAAAGGATCGGCGGCGTGATTCATGGCCGCCATTGCGTCAACGAAACCATCAGTTGTGGAAAGAGTCCTGGCGCTGTTCGGGAAAGCGAACAATCTCAGGCGTCTTTTCCCATAAGCTCATCCCGCTCCGCCTTGATGACTGATGCCGTAGCTTTGAGGCCGAGAGGCAGGGGAATATCTACCGCCAGAACCATCGCGGGGATTAACAAAAAAATCATTATCAATACAATCAGCTTCTTCATGTGATACCTCCTTATTTGTGACCCCTTCAAAATTATCGTAAGATCAGTCCACTGTCGTCCCGGAGCTGCACAATAAGCACACTAAATGACGGTAAAAAATGAGAGGTGATTTGAGTAATTCCCAGATTGTTTTGTTTCATCTCTATTTTTCCTTTTCATAGTAGTTCTCTCCTCTTTATGACTTTTTGTTATTACAACGAACTACTGACATTCCTTCACAAGCAATAAATCTCTTTTCTCACTACTTCCAGCACATAATCATATCCCTCCTTAGTATGAGGGATTGAGCAGCCAAAGCAATCTTTGATTCCTCCCTTAATAACAAAATCACCCCCGCAATCAAGCAAAAAAAGCGGACACCAGCAAAAAAGGCATGATTCCCATTCCCGAAGATTGTGGCACGGATAAAAAGCACAGTCCTGATGTATGAAATACTTGTAGTTCATAACTAATTCTTCTCGGCATCCAGCCATTTGCCTAGCATGGCAACGTTTCCTTTTGCCGCTTGCTTCAATATGTTTCATTTTCTCTTTCTCCTGAAAATAAAAAATCCCCAAGGCAAAAAATGCCCTGAGGATTGCACCCTGATTTACTTCATCCTCTTTCCTTCCAGCCACGGCAAGGAGTGGTAATGGGTGAAATGTTGAGAGGAAAACGGAGGTATGCTAGAGCATTGCCTGCATGAACTTCCCGTCACCAGCAACATGTCACTGAATCTCACAGGTAGGTCTTCTGGCTCCCGGATCATCGTACTTGCCGGCCTTCCCAGAGTTTTCCTCCAGTGGCTCAGTCGGCTTTCGTCCCCGGTTACAGCGGCGGGCCCGCTCCCGAATCGGCGTTTCCGCCTCACGAGATTCCCTATTAAACTTTATAGCACCTTGAGATTGTGTTTTATAATATTTAAGTGGAACTTTTGTCAAGTTGGTATTGCATCGTTTTTGAGTACCTGTTGTAAACGTTAAGCTGTTTTAATTTGAAATGTCCTCCTCCTTTCCTCTTAAAAATTAAATTCTGACGTTAGTTGCATTGCTTCTACGATTTCCCTGTTTTTTAGATTTCCTTTTTAATTGTGATGTCCGTCCATAACGGATCAACCCCTTGAGCTTCTTAACCACTTTCATCAATTTAGCCTTTTTTGCCCGAAGCTCCGAAAGCTGATTATTGTAAACTTCATATAGCGGCATGTTGCCGATATGCTTCATATATTTTCGCTTCTCTTCTATATCCAATCCTCCTTTCTTGCCAAAATAGTCACGTATGTCATTCTCGCTTATGGTCGGCCCTATATACTTATAGCGAAATCTGCCCTTCCTGCCCCGTCTGTCTTCGCTATTCCTGAATTCGGCAAAAATGCACCAACACCAATATGGCCCGTATTTGCGAACCTCCTCTCCTTTTATATGAGTGTCCCACCTGAGGATGAGGTCGTTGTTAGTGAGTGACAGTTTTCTCTCTATCTCATAACTATTATTTAAAACCTCCCGGTAATCTAAAAAAGTTCTCAGGTACGTTACTACCAAGGTATCCAGTTGCCTGTTTATACCCTCGACCTCTTTTAAAGCAGCCCTTAAAACGCTATCTAATGGATTCACCTTAATCCTCCTTGTTCATCCTCTTTCTTTTATTTTTCCCTGAATACGGCTATCATCTTTTCTCGATATATACTACTTGTTAACGAGCATGCATCTTCGCTCGGTAATGCTGCAGCGTATTCTGATATCACTTTATTATCATATAGATACTTAAAGTCATACCTTTGCTCGGTATTTGTAAAACCAAGTAACCGAACATAGGGTATTATGTGTTTTAATCCCCATCATCTCCGGAGCCAGCTTCCCTTATTGCTGCCTCGACAAAGCTTTCGATGAAATTTTCCGCTGCAGCGGATTTTTTCTTCGGCCTGTATTTGGGACTCTGTGGTACCGGCTTTTGCATGGGCGCTGTCTGCCGGCTTACGCCTTGGGTGCGATTCGCGATCCAGTTGTCTATGTCTGACTTGCGAAATCTCACCATCTTGCGGGATATGCAAATTGTCGGAATCTTTTTCCGGTGAATCCAGCCGTAAGCGGTCGCCTTCGGGATTTTCAGGTATTCACATAACCAATCGATTGTCTCTAATTTTTCTTCTGTCATTCTTTTCACCTTTCTTTCAAGATTATGGTTGCTACTATACATATGCTCAAACTTTGACTTTAATTACAGTTGTCCGGACTTTTTAGTCAGAGTCTTCTCCAGAGCCCGGCGGCACTTCGACCGGAACGTTGAATAATTGAGGCGTATTTCCCTGCAGACCACGCTGGGATCAGCATCGTTTGTAACTACTTCCGCAATTACCCGCTTGCAACGCTCATCGCTAAGCCCCGCAAGTATCTGCATGATCTTTTTTCTTGCATCAATGTCCGGAGCAGGGTCTTTATCATCCACTGGCTCCCAGCCGTACTCGTCCCTCAACTCGTCCAGGCTGACAGTCCTGTCCTCCAGACCGAGGTCCCAGGCAGTGCCCCATCCGGCATTCTGCTCAGCAGCTCGGCGCTCTTCTTCGATCTCGGCTCGTTTTTTACTGGCGAAGCCGATTACTTTTCGTGCACTTTTCCCGGCTGTGACGGTGAGCCATCTCCAGGTCTTCGCGTCGGAGATATGTACGAATGTTCCCTGTTGTTTCTTATGCAGCAAGGTTTCAGTTGCGACGTGGCAGAGGTCCTCGCCTGAACCGTTCCATTTCAACTTGCAGTAGCCTGTGAACTTGTTGTAATTGCGGGTAAAGAACTCATCCAGTGTTTGGGCGCACCTCTCCTGTGGGTCCTCCGGGGTGTGGTGAGACATGGTATTTCCTTCTGCGCGCTTGCAAAAAGAACCAGGCAGAAAACGGCTGGTGGCGTGATATATATTTGGCAGGTGCTCGCCGCTGCGCGCAATGCGGCGGAGGGATAACGCACTATCTCATTGAGATGATGTGCGGCTCATCGCTGGCAGTAACGCATCAAGGATGCATTCCCCGCCGCGGAATCCGCCCACGAAAAGGCGCTGGGGCGAAAAAAAATTAAATTATTACGCGACCTAAACTCTGGACGCAATTATACCGTTAGAAAAAACCCGGAAGGGGGCCGCATGGTTGGGTTATACTTCGTCTGCTTTGGGCCTTGCGGCCCCGGGCATGACAGGATGATCAGTCCCGTCATGTCCGTACCTCTCGATCGCGAGATATGAACGGCCTTTCGGCCTACACTAAAAATATTTTAACATACTCCAGAAAAGAAAAAGTCAAATTTATTTTACTGTGTCGATAAAAGACCGCCTCCGCTCCTAGTCTGCGCAATGTCTAAACAGCCTCGCAGGTATGAGGCTCGGCTTCTATCGCAAGTCGCAGACCGATAGCATGGAGCAGAGAGTAGAGACTTTTGATTTCCGGATTACCTTTTCCGGAGAGCATCCGATAAAGACTTTCACGGTTAAGATTTGCTTTTTGGGCGATGGCCGCCATCCCTCCGTGAGCTTCAGCTACATTGCGAAGCGCCAGCAGGAAAACAGCACGATCCCCTTCCTCGATAGCAGCGCTCAAATATTCCGCCGCCTCGCACGGATCCTTAAGCGTCTCAATCAGGTCCTTTTGGTATGAAGATATTTTAGACATGTTTTTCTCTCCTTTTATAATCCACCAAAAATTCTTTTGCTTTGGCGATATCCTTTTTCTGACTTCCTTTATCGCCACCGCACAAAAGCAAGATAATACGCTTACCCTGGTTCGCAAAATACACTCGATACCCCGGACCATAATCTATCTTCAGTTCACAAACTCCATCTCCGACAGGCTCGTTATCGCCAAGGTTCCCGAGCCGTACACGATCAAGCCTCACTCTTATTTTCGCCCTCGCACGAATATCAGGCAAACTGTCCAGCCATTCTTTAAACGGTCTTTCCCCTTCAGTGGTAACATAATAATCAAGTTCGAAAGGAAAAGATTGCATAAATAAAGTGTAGCTTATGAGCTACAATATAGTCAAGCGCTGCGAGTATCAGAAAACTAAAAAGAGAAAAGACCCGGTTCTGGACGTAATACAAAAGGCCGTGGTAATATTCAGATGTTCAAAACAATGAAGAGGAGGATAATGTGTTTAAATTGTTTAATGCCTTCTAAGTAATCACTTAGGAGGTAAAGCATGGCAAGGAGCTTCAAGAAGAATCCCGTCGTTAGGGAAAGGCGTCGCAACGGGAAAGCTCAACGGTACATAAAAAGACAGGCTTCCCGTGCCGTAAGAAAGGCCGGAGATGTACCTGCCGGCAAACAATACCGGAAATTTTACTGTAGCTGGAACATCAGCGATTACGCCTTTAGGAACACGTGGGACGATTACATCTCGTTTATGAGTAACAGGCGTTACGGCAGGGAGTTAACGGAGGATGAAATCAAAAAAGAAAGAAGATACTGGGAAAGATGTTATTATAGAAAATAAGAGCGGCGCAATGAAAAAGGCTACACAATTTTTATGTCATAAAAATGTCATAAAATTATGAAAAAACATAACGCGTTCAGAGGGAACTTAAAAAATCATGATACATAAAATATGCGGATTGAAATCTGATTTATCGGCTATATTCAAGCGCTTATCTGTATCTTAAAATGCACGTTCGCAACGTGGGGGCCGAGGGTTCGAATCCCTTACCGTCCACCAATTAAATCAAAGGGTTACGGGGATACGCCCCTAACCCTTTGCACGTAGCGGAGTAAAATCGTAGTAAGCGGCCTGGATACCGTGGTTATATCCACGCCTGCCATTACGAGATGTGATGCAAAGGATCATTACTCGAAAATAGCTCCATTTTATTGCCTTTTATATCTCTGAATGCGTCATAGGTGCTTCTTACTATGAACTTCACTTTCTTTAACTTCTCAGCTTTACCTCAAATTATTTTCGGAACAGTGTTAACAGATTGTCTCTTGATAGTTCTACATCCCTCAGTATCTTGGACATGAGGCCGGGGCCTATCGTTTCCCCTGTATGTGCTGATACCACAGTAGCTCGTCCATCTGGATGTCGCAAAAAGACATGACTGCCCTTTTGCCTCTCCGCGACAAAACCCGCTTTCTTTAAAGCTGCGATTATCTGCCTTCCCGTTAAAGAAGGAAATCTGCTCATATGGCGATTTTCTGTACGCCGACAAGGTGTGTTGAGGGCCGGCCTTTTCCGGCAACCTCAAGGCAAAGTTGAATAGCTTCTTTGGTTCTCTCCATGAGCTTATCGAGAGATTTCGCCTGCGTGTGACACCCTGGAAGGCCGGGCACTTCCGAAACGTAATATCCTTCCTCATCCTGCTCAATGATTACGGTAAATTCTCTCACTATATTCTCTCCTTTCAAAATCACGCGCATTTTATAAGCTAATTATACCATTTACATAACGGGTTAAAGTCAAGGAAATCGCTACTGGACCAATTCAATATTTGATATTCCTCCTGCCAACTACCTGATGTGGATTGGGGCCCATATCAGGCGCGACGACCTTTATAGCGTATTAATAAGTTTGATTTTTTGGAATATTTTGTGGGTTAATAAAAGTGATGGGAAGCATCACTCAGAAACCGTACCGGGTCAATTAAAAAAACTCCGGCACTAACAATTTGGAGGTAACTATGCTCAGCTTACAGGATTCATTGGTAATACTGGCAATTGTACTTGTCCTTTTTGGAGGGAAGAGGTTGCCGGAAATAGCAAGCGGAATGGGAAAAGCTATAAAAGGTTTTAAAAAAGAGCTTAACAAACCCGATGAAATAGAAATCACTCCCGAGAAAGATGATGCCCCAAAAAAAGATATTGAAAAACAAAACGCTAAATAGAACGGGTGGCTGTAATGATCGATGAACAAAAACTTTTGATGCGAATAAGAAACAAGGCGGACAATGAAAAACTGATGATTAACTCCCTTATGTATTTTGTCGCTGATACCGCCATATTCACAGTAAACGATCTTGTCCGCCAGAAAAGCAAACTCGTGATGGCCTGGCTTGACGGAGACACGCTGAAAACAAAAAACCTGTATGAGCCTGAAAGCACTCTTACCATTGGCAAAGTTTTCAAGAAAAGCGAGAAAGAAGCGATGCTGATTGTGACCTCTGACGGAACAGTAGTGATAATATCTACAAAAGATCCAAAGGGCATTGCCCCACAGATCACAAGACAGCACCCGAACCCCTGATGATTATTCGGCTTCCGGTTGCAAGTCCTGTTGACCTGATTTTATCTGTTTTGCGTTCTCGCAGATGGCATGGTACAGCGCTTCGGTATCCGAGTCGGGAGTTATCTGGTTCCAGTCGGCGGTGCGGGCGTCATTCATAAGCGAACTCAGCACATCTCCGTCTTTACTGTAGTCTTTTTCCGAAAGCACGCGGTACTTTTTCTCAGAACAGTCCAATTCCTTCCGGGACACAGTATACTCATAGCGCTCATACCCCTTGGTCGTGAAACCGAGCTTCTTTTGTTCCTGTATCCGCCGTTCACGGCCTTTTTCGTCCCTTATTATACGCTTTGTCCAAACACTGACTATGCCTAATTTGGTGAGTTCCATATGCAAGACATTATAAACAGTTTTATAGGGATAATCGGTCCTCACGGCATCGTAAAAGCAGGAAAAATACTGGTCCCCCGCATAAGGCCTCCAGTCGGCAGCCCCGGCAGCAGTTCTGCACCAGATACCCGCTATTATTATCACTGCAATAAAGGCCGTAACGCCCGCGGAAAGATTTTTTTTTGCCATACCCATTTCACCTCTTATAGACAGTTCCGGATCATCACGTCCCGGTCCAAACCTGGTTATTATACCTTAGCTTCATGGAGAATTGTCGCAACACACGGTAAACCTGTCTGTGGCGACAATAAAATAAGTATCTTTACATTTTTGTAGTATTTTAAGTAAACTGTTCTTTATGGCCCGCGTCGGCAATAAAACTGTGGAAATGACTGCTCTATACGAGATAAGCAAGCTTCTCGGCTCCTCGCTGAATCTAAGGTCAAACCTCAGGGGCGTTATGAGAATGCTCGCGGAATACCTTGACATGAATCGCGGAACAGTGGCGTTGCGCAGCAATAATGAAGTCTCCATAATAGCAGCTCACGGCATGTCGGAGGAAGAAATAAAGCGTGGAAGATACCGGCTCGGAGAGGGCATTATCGGGCAGGTCGCAAAGCATGGCTCCCCTATCGTTATCCCCAATATCGGCGATGAACCGCTCTTTCTCAACCGGACCGGGGCGCGGAAAATTATTCGCAAAGAAAATATCGCTTTTCTGTGTGTCCCTATAAAGTTCAAGAACGAGGTGCTCGGTGTACTGAGTGTCGACAGGCTTTTCGGATCGACCGGGGTATCGTTTGAAGAGGACGTCAGGCTGCTGAAGATCATTGCCTCCCTGATAGCCCAATCAGTAAGACTGCACCAGGAAATAGAAAAAGAACGGGAGGCATTCCTTGAAGAGAAAGAAGACCTCAAGCAGCAATTAAAAAGCAAATACACGATAAGAAATATCATCGGCAATTCCGACCGCATGCAGGAAGTCTTCGAATCCATCCACAAAGTTGCGCCATCAAAAGCAAATGTGCTGCTGCGCGGCGAAAGCGGCACAGGGAAGGAACTGCTGGCAAAGGCAATACACTATATGAGCCCCAGGGCAGAGGGGCCGTTTATAAAGCTGAACTGCGCTTCTATCCCGGAAGGGCTCCTCGAATCAGAACTGTTCGGGCATGAGAAAGGGGCATTCACCGGCGCTATGGTTTCACGTAAAGGACGGTTTGAGTTGGCAAACGGGGGCACCTTATTCCTTGATGAAATCGGCGACCTTCCGATCACTCTCCAGCCGAAGATACTGAGGGTACTGCAGGAAAGGGAATTCGAGCGGGTGGGCGGTGAAAAAACGTTCAAGGTCGATGTGCGTCTCATCGCGGCCACCAGCAGGAACCTTGAGGAACTCGTCGCGAGCAACAGATTCAGGGAAGACCTCTATTACCGTCTCAACGTAGTCCCGATTTTCCTCCCGGCCCTGCGGGAAAAGAGGGAGGACATCCCGTCACTGGTGGATTACTTCCTGAAGAAATTTAATCAGGACAACCAGAAGGCGGTCGTGATGACGCCGGAGGCCCTGAATTCATTTCTTCATTATGACTGGCCCGGAAACGTCAGGGAGCTCGAAAACACCATAGAGCGGCTGGTGGTAATGTCAGGCGGTGCAGTCATAAGCCATTCCGATGTCCCCCTGAACATCAGGGAACAATTGATAAAAGCGCGCTATGCGGTGCAGATGAAAGATGCGCTTCCTTCCGCAATCGAAAACATAGAAAAGACAAAAATCATCGATGCACTTAAGAGGACAGGCTGGATCCAGGCAAAGGCAGCAAGGATGCTCGGCCTTACACCGAGACAGATAGGATACAAAATGAAAAAGTATCGCCTTCAGAACACGAACCCTGAACTGCCGGAACTGAATATCCGGAGCTGGGATTGACAGGGTTTGATTTTAGCAGCCGTGCACGGGCCTGAATATTTACGTGGGCAAAATAATAGCCATAACGAACCAAAAGGGCGGTGTCGGCAAGACAACAACTGCGCTCAATCTTTCATCATCGCTCGCCCTGTCCGATGTGAATATCCTGGTCGTCGATTCTGATCCGCAAGGCAACCTGACCAGCGGGTTCGGCATTAAAAAAGACCGGATTAAGGCTGATCTCTATGAGGTCTATGTCGGCAGGTCCGAAGTCCAGGACTCCATTGTGGAAACAATAATCCCCAATCTCCACCTGCTGCCCACTTCTATGGACCTGTTCGCGGCGGAAATAGAACTTCTCGAAAAGACCGACCGTGAGAAGAAACTTAAAAACATTTTAAAACCGCTCAAAAAGAATTATCAGTATATCTTTATAGACTGCCCACCCTCCTTCGGTCTTCTTACGCTGAATGCTCTCGTTGCAGCCGAGTCAGTCATCGTCCCGGTCCAGTGTGAGTATTTTGCTGTGGAAGGATTAAGCCTCCTCATCAAACTCCTCTGGCGGGTGCGCGGGAGTTTCAACGAGGCTCTTGATCTCGAAGGCATATTGCTGACCATGTATAACAGACACCTCGCACTCTCCCGGCAGATTTCGGACGAAGTACGGAGGGTGTTCAAATCAAAAGTGTACGATACCGTAATCCCCCGGAATGTAGTTCTCGCTGAATCTCCGAGTCACGGCAAACCCGCAGTGCTCTATTCCCCGAATTCAACAGGTGCACAAGGGTATATAACTCTGGCAAAGGAAATAATGAACGATAACAGCCTGCTGTTTTAATAAACACGGGCTATTGGCTATGGGCAATGGGTTATGGGGAAAAAGTTTTTTGGGTTTGTGCCTTTCGCCTATGGCCCATCACCCTTTTTTGAAAAGTTTCAGCTTGCCGAACTCACCGTCATAGCCCGGCACAATACATATGTCGCCGGCCCTGATTTTGGCAACAGCCTCTCTCAGTTTTTCAGAACCCGCCCTCTCGATGTCATCCAGCCGTGTTTTCATCAGGATCGTAAGCTCATTGCCAAGTTTTTCGAGGAGACGCCAATACATCCCCTGGACCGCTTTGCTGCCTGCGCCGACATTCAGCACTTCAGAAATAATCTCGGGCAGAGGAATCACGGATTGATACGGGGGCGAACCGGCAGGCCTGAAGCCCTCCTTCCTGTCTGCCAGGTCTTCTACCCGGTGCATCACTCCCACCGTTACTTTTTTGCCGCATACAGGGCAGCGGTATGCATGCTTAACAGCCTCTGCTGGGGTAAGACTCACGCCGCATGCACGGTGTCCGTCATAGTGATATTTCCCCTCTTCAGGAAAAAACTCGATGGTCCCCGCAAAGCCCTTTCGTGTCTTCAGTGCATTGATCATCGACGGGTACGAAACTTCCGTATCAAAGACGTTTGCCTCACGGCCTATCTTTGCTGACGAGTGGGCATCAGAGTTGGATATGAGCGTAATGGTGTCAAGCGCTGAAAGGCGCCAGTTCATTGGAGGGTCCGAAGAAAGCCCGGTCTCAATAGCGTGAATATGCGGCGTCAATTCTTCGAAACATTCTTTGAGGGAATCAAACCCTGAATGTGAGCCAAATACAGAGAAATGCGGCGTCCAGGCATGGGCCGGGACCAGCATACCTTCCGGAGACTCGTGTATAACTATTTCGAGAAGCGACTTTGCATCAAGCCCCAATATAGGCCTGCCGTCAGCCTTGAGATTACCTATTTTTGATAACGCCCGGTTTATCCTTTCAGCATCATCAAAAGAAGGTACCAGTACAATGGCATGGATCTTTCTAACCTTCCCGTTCTTACTGTAAATGCAGCTTATCTCCGCGGTAAGCATGAAAAAAACATCTGCCCTGCACAACTCCGGCACATCCCCATTCATCAGTTCTCGCCTGAGCGTGAAAAGCCCGTTGCCGCAGGGCTCAAGTTTGTCCTTCAGTTCCTTCAACCATAGCGGGTGGGTAAAATCCCCGGTGCCCATGACAGTAATGCCCTTAAGCTGCGCCCATCTCCAGAGCGATTCGGGTTCAAGGTCTCTGCTCGTGGCACGGGAGTATTTTGAATGGATGTGCAGGTCGGCAATAAAACGCATTAGAAAGTATAACACACTGGAGATAACCTGTTTGGTTGCAATAATATTGACTTCATTGCATAATATCTTATATCTTATAAAGTTAAGCGTTGAACTTTGGGGAGTCGTCCAACGGCAGGACGGCAGCCTCTGGAGCTGTTTATAGGGGTTCGAATCCTCTCTCCCCAGCCAAAAAGTTGAGCGGTACAGCGTACCACTGTTGCTGTACCGCTCATTAATTGCAAGGTCCCATCGTCTAGAGGCCTAGGACGTGGCCCTCTCAAGGCTAAAACACGGGTTCGAATCCCGTTGGGACCACCAAACAAATCAAGGAGTTAGGCCATAACTCCTTCTTCTTTTTCAGCCCCTTGTAGCAGATTTGTAACAGACCCGTTAAGTCTCTGTACAGCTTCCTTCAAATAGTCAGCCGACAGATGAGCGTACCGCTGGGTCATACCAACAATGACGATCTAAGGACGCTTTGCAGTTCCCTCTATTCTTTCCGACGCTTTTTTGCTCTCTTAAATATCTCGTCTATGGTTTGCCCTTCATAAAGACTCCGGGAAATTTCTACATAATCGGTAGGTTCACGGTGGAGGAGGTTCAGGAATCTCAGGGCGGCAGAAGCACCGAGAGTTTTACTCAATGCGTCTATTCCCTTTAATTTAATCTCTGTATCGTTCAGTGCTTTTGGCTTCATCTCTTTGATCGTCTTATTCGCACACCTTCGGCTGTAACAATAACAAGATTTCCAAGAATATCCTTTTCTTGCATATGCTCGTAGAATTTTTTGAATATCGAAAGCGTGTCATCAACGGTACGTTTATAAATTTTGACAACAATAATTCCTCCGCAATTTTCCGGCGGGAAACGGAATATTTTCGAAAAATCTTTGTCCATTGTTATGATTACCTGTTTATTGTTGCATGCGAGTTTATAAACTTCATCATCAGATATTCCCGAAAGCCCCGAATCTCTTATGCCGACGACATCATGCCCCAGACTTTCAAGATAATCAATAATAGGCTCAAAAAGATTTTCATCAGCGAACATCTTCACGCAGTAATACCTGCTTCTTCATCAGCAAGAATTGACGCATAGGTTAAACACGCCCTGATATCTTCATCAGTAATATTCGGATATGCTCTCTTAATACCGTCAAGGTTTTCTCCAGCAGCAAGAAGATCAAGTATGATATGCACGGGGATTCTTGTACCTTTTACACAGGGTTTCCCGCTGCATATACCGGGATCAGATACTATTCTTTCAGTTATTTTATACATGGCAAACCTCCTATAAATCTTTCCATTATCGTAACAAAGTTAAATGATTCTTGCCTCGTAACACATCAAATCTTATGCCTTTCCCCTTTTTGGTAAAGCCGAAGATCGGTCATTGATGTTTCAGTGTAGCAGAAAATATCCGAAAGGACAAAAAATACCGAGAAATAAAGGGGCGGTTCGATTAAATTATTTTCCAGCATTAATTGTTCCTGTAGGCGTCACGCCGGTGTCTTACCCTTCTGAAAACGCAACTCTTCACAGCTCCACCAATGCCGGCAGGCTGAAAGCCCGTGGTCACCAGGCGGCGTATATTGAAGCAGTATGATGCGCTATAATGTTAGTGAAGCGTTTTTTCTTTTTTCAGTTGTCTTTTCTCTTTAAGTGTGTGCTGTGGTTTTTTCTTTTCATTTGTTTTCTTCTTGTCTTTTTCTTTTCCCATTGTCCACCTCCTGTATTGATAATAGTAGTATCGTTTATTCCTCCATTTTTTTCAACAGGACAACCCGAAAGAAAGATTATATAGTTTCTCCGCCATATCACACATTTGGACTAAATGGTCCGCAGTTCATCTATCAATCCCAGCATCTCATCCCCGGTCCCTGCGCGAAACGCCCTCCCTTTCAGTCCTTTTGCCGCCATGCCCCTCGCATACCATCCAAAGAATTTTCTGAACTGCATGACCCCGCTCTTCTCTCCATAGAAGGCCACATTCAAATTAAGATGTTCTTTCATAGTTCGTGCTATCTCATGAACATCGGGACTGAAAGGCGCTGTTCCTCCCTTCAGATACTCACCAGTCTCACGGAATATCCACGGATTGCCGAGAGCTCCTCTTGCTATAGCCGCACCATTGCACCCTGAATCATCCAACAATTTCTTGACGAGATATGGAGTCAGAGCATCCCCGCTTGCAATCACAGGTATTTTCAGGGACTCTTTCACTTTCTTTATTATGGGGTAAGCAACCCTTCCGCTGTAGCCTTGCGACCTTGCCCTGCCGTGTATAAAAAGCCCGCTTACCCCTGCATCCTGCGCGCGGAGGGCCATCTCTACTGCGTTGATGGAAGTTTCATCCCAGCCTGAGCGTATTTTGACGGTGACAGGCACTCCGGCGTTTTCTACTATTACCTTGAGGAGTTTTTGGAACTTCGCAGGTTCCCTCAGCAGCCAGGCCCCTTTTCCCTTTGATACCACCTTGCTTGCCGGACATGCAGCGTTAAAATCTACTATATCAAAAGAATATTCAGAGGTAATATCCAGTGCCCTTTTGATGATATCAGGATCGCCTCCGAGAAGCTGAACGCCCAAAGGCCTGTCATCCATGCAGGCAGAAAGCATTTTCAATGTGCGCTTGCTTTTGTGGACCAGAGAGCTGGCGCTTATCATCTCAGTGAATGCGAGTCCGCATCCGAAGGACCTGTTGATCAGGCGGAAAGGCAGGTCGCTTATGCCGGACATAGGAGCAAGCACAAGAGGAGAAGCTATGGTTACGTTTCCGATTGAAACCATGACACTTTAGTATACATCACTTTCTCAAATGGAGGGAAAAGAAACAATTGACGATGCAACAGAAAAAACAGTACAATCTGTCAGGAGGTAAAGATATGAAGCTGGGAATTGTAATCTATTCAAATGATCCGGAAACAGTATGGAATGCCTTCCGGCTGGGAAATTTTTCCCTTAAAGAAGGGGACATGGTAAAAGCATTCTTATTATCAAAAGGAGTAGAGTGCGAATTTATTGATACCGAACAATTCAAAGTCACAGAGCAGATTCAATTATTCATTCAAAATGGGGGCAAGATACTTGCTTGCGGCACCTGTCTCAAAATCCGCAAATCTGAAGGGTCTGAAAGGTGTCCATTATCAACCATGAAAGATTTGCATGACATGGTTAAAGAAAGTGACAAGGTTGTTACATTCTGAGTTTGTGAAGCATCCTGTAAAAAATTGAGATGATGGAACAACCCTCTCTAAATCACCCTAAATTGCCTCTCCCTTTTCATCCGGCTGATCAGTTGTCCCATCCTTTTTGAAGCGCCTCTGCCTTTTCTCTTCCTGTTTTTTCAGTTTCACCAATTCCTTTTTTCTTTTCTCGCTCTTATATGTCCCGCCTTTTTTCGCCAACGCTCCCCCTTCACATTTCTTTTTAGTGAGCACTAAGCAGTAAAGAGGCAGAAGATTAATCCCCCCCTTACTGCCGGCTGCTATATGAATTATAGCAGATGCAAAGATGATTTATCGCCGGGAATTATTGCGAGGTCCTGTGGAGACCGTCTACGCAGTGTGTAATTTTGTTTTTGCTATGGAGCACTCCCACTGCCGACGTCTATGTCGCTGCCTCTTCGCTTTTGACAAGAGCGGGCAATTGCTCACTATTTTTATTTAAGCTGGCATGCCCATTAAATACTCCGCCTTCTGCAACCGTTAGTCTTCGTGAGCAAATAGCCCCATCAAGTCTACCCGTGCCCTTTACTTCAACCAACTCATCCGCTGTAATGTCCCCCACTACTGCACCCCCGATTATTGCCGCTCTTGTGTGCATATTCCCTATCACTAAAGCCTTTTCCATGACGATTATAGAATCCGCAGAAACATTTCCCGTATGTATCCCCTCTATCTTCACAGTTCCGGCTGCGCGCATGTCCCCTTTTGATTCCGAACCGGGCCCGATAAGCACTTCAAATCTGTCTGTCTTCCTGAACAACTTTTTGATGGCCTCTTTGATAAACGTCAGCAATCTCATCATCGCACCCCTTTGATGCCATCACCTCTATTATTCTCAATGAGTAATCAGTATACAGGAAAATTGTTACAAGAATGTTACTATTCCACGAAACCTTACCATCTCATTAGTTATGCGGACATATTACCCCTCATACAGGAGGGGTGGGGATGAAACCATTATCGGCGAGAAGACAAAAGACCGGGCAACAACTTTTATACGGATTTATTTTCCGCCGCAGGCTCCTCGGCTTTTTTATTTTCGGCTGTTTTATTCTCAATCATCGGCTGCTTCTCGGCATCAGATAAAGCTTTTTTAAATTCTCTTATGCTTTTCCCAAGACCGGCCCCGAGTTCCGGAAGCTTGCCAGGTCCGAAAACTACCAGTGCTATCACCAGGATAATCAGCATATGCATAGGTTGAAATAAACCTTCAAACA
This sequence comes from Nitrospirota bacterium, assembly GCA_963784135.1. GTDB lineage: Bacteria > Nitrospirota > Thermodesulfovibrionia > Thermodesulfovibrionales > Dissulfurispiraceae > JADFXI01. The sequence continues at coordinate 15,745 of CAWAQG010000002.1, forward strand.
TTGCTATCTGCCCCCCTTTCTGTCGCTTGCTTTATGTCATATTTTATAACGCTATCATTACAATCGTCAAATCCTATTTTATTTTTATATGGAATATATAAGTATAATTTATAAATTTGTCCGCACTGCCGCTCCAATACAATTTGACTCTATAAAATAAATAGCAGGAGAAGGGGAGCACTTGCTTTTCGACGCGATGCACGGGTCTGCTGTAAAGGGGCGAGTAACCTGCACCCCAAAAAGTCTTTGACTGTTTGGGGACCCCGTGCGCCGAGCCCCAACCGAGAACTGCTTCGGATATCGCTGGTATGAAGAAATTGGGATTTGCCGACTCAAGTAGTTTCAGCGCGTCGAAAAGCAAGTGCTCCCCTTCTCCTGCCTTCCTTCCGCCCCTTACCCTTCGGATACAGTATTTTCTGTTTGCCTCATGATCCATACAGTTCCGAATTCGGCGTCCTGGTATGAGCGCGCAAGCCCGAGCCGCAGGATTTCAAGCAGCGCGAGGAAGGTGACGATAAGCTCGACACGTGAGTTGTCTTCGCTGAAGAGGGCTTCGAAGCGTGTTGTATGCTCTCCCCCAATTTTTTCAAGAATAAAGGCAATTTTATCCTTTACGGTCAATGTTTCCCGCGATATGCTCATAGCTTCAGGCGGGGTTTTTTTCAGAATTTTTTGCAGCGCACCCATGAGGTCAAAAATATTTACTTCAAAAAGATACGGTTCAGCCTCCGCCGGCAGATCGTCAATCTTTAAAGGGTCCCGAGAAAAAGCATTTGTCCAGATACTTTCCCTGTCCCGCAGCGTAGCGGACGCCTCCTTGAACGCCTGGTACTCAAGCAGCTTCTGCACAAGGCCGGCCCTCGGGTCTTCCTGCTCTTCCGTCTCAATGGTCTCATCGGGCGGCAGCAGCATCCTCGATTTTATATAGATGAGCGTCGCAGCCATGACAAGGAATTCCGAGGCAATCTCCAGATTCAGTTCTTTCATTATTTCAATATACTCAAGGTACTGCCCGGTTATCTGAGCAATAGGAATATCATATATATCAATCTTATTATGCTTGATCAGATGCAGGAGAAGATCGAGCGGCCCCTCAAACAAGGGAAGCCTTATGCTGTAGGCATTAGCAGAATCGTCCAATTACGGAATAACCTTGTTTAGCGGGTACTCAACAATGCCCGAGGCCCCAGCGCTCTTGAGCCTGGGGATAATGTCACGCACCGTCTTTTCGTCAGTGATCACATCAATGGCGTACCAGCCAGTGTCTGAAAGGGATGAAACAGTTGGAGAGTGCATGGCGGAAAGCAGGCTCAATACTTTTTTAAATGTCTTTTCAGACACGTTCATTTTCAAGCCGACCTTTTCTTCAGCGGCGAGCGCTCCCCGCAAAAGCAGGGCGATGTTCTCCATCTTCTGCCGCTTCCACCTGTCCTGCCAGGCCTTTTTATTGGCAATAAACCTGGTAGTCGATTCAATCATGGTTTCAATGATTCTCAGGTTGTTCGCTTTTAATGAAGTGCCGGTCTCCGTAAGCTCCACTATGGCATCCGCAAGTTGCGGAGGTTTCACTTCGGTCGCACCCCATGAAAAGTCCACCTCCGCCTTGATCTTTTTTGATTTCAGGTACCTCTTTGTAAAGCCGACCAGTTCAGTAGCAACACGCTTTCCATCGAGGTCTTTTATGGTTTTTATCTTTGAATCCACCGGGACGGCGATTACCCAGCGCACCGGCCTGAACCCTTCTTTTGCGTATAGCAGTTCCGCGACCTCAACGACATCGGCATTCTGCTCAAGCACCCAATCGCGGCCTGTCAAACCGCAGTCAAGGTGGCCGTCCTCAACATAACGCGCCATTTCCTGGGCCCTGATAAGCATGGAAGTGATCTCAGAGTCGTCGAAAACAGGATAATAAGAGCGGGCGGAAACGCTGACATGATATCCTGCCTTTCTGAACAATTTAAGTGTCGATTCCTGAAGGCTCCCCTTGGGAAGCCCCAGTCTCAATAAATGCTTATTGTTATTCATTTATTTTTCCCCGGAAAAAGTTGATAGCAAGTTGATTATTTTAAAAGCTTTAAACAAATTGTGTCAATCGGCCTGCGGAAATGCATGGGTGATCACCAAGTGGTGAATGGCAAACCCATGGTGTTATACTATTTTGATTATGGAGACTTCCGGATTAATTATTAAAGAAAATTACCCTCTCAAAGAATTGACCACATTTAAGATAGGCGGTCCTGCACGCTACTTTACCGAAGTCAGCCGTGAGCGTGAAGTTCTTGAGGCGCTTGCATTTGCAAAGGGCCTCAACCTTGATATTTTTACTCTCGGCGGCGGCAGCAACCTTCTTGTAAGCGATGAGGGATTCCCCGGCCTTGTTATTCATAACAGGATAACAGGACTTGATTATCGCAGGGATGGCGACAGCGTGGTTGTCACAGCCAATGCAGGGCATGAATGGGACGCCTTTACGAAATTATGTACTGAACATAACTGGCAAGGCGTCGAATGCCTTTCAGGAATTCCCGGCACGGTCGGCGCGGCGCCGGTCCAGAACATCGGCGCATACGGACAGAGCGCGGAAAGCGTGGTCGAAGAGGTCCGCGCCTTTGATATAACCACGGGATCTCCTGCCATATTAGGCAGCCAAGATTGCGGGTTCAGGTACCGGCAAAGCATATTTAATACAGCTGCAGCGGGCCGATATATCATAACCGGAGTTACCTTCAGACTCGCCGCGGCGGGGCGTTCCCATATTACCCACCATGATCTGAAACAGCATTTTTCGGCGACAGCAGACATTACCCCTGCGCAGGTAAGGGATGCCGTGCTCGAAATAAGAAACTCAAAAGGCCTGCTGGTACTTGACGGATACGATCGCCTCAACAGCGCAGGCTCGTTCTTTAAAAACCCCGTAGTTTCATGTGAGATATTTGAACAGGTCAGAAAAACAGTTCAGGACATAGGCGGCTGTGCGAACTGGTCCTGGCCCCAGGCTTCAGGAGAGGTGAAAATATCTGCCGCATGCCTGATTCAGACAGCGGGTTTTACAAGAGGCTATCGCAGGGGCAATGTCGGCATATCACCCAGGCATACGCTCGCCCTCATAAACTATGGTAATGCGACAGCCTGCGAGGTCATCGCCTTTGCGCGACAGGTACAGGAGCGAGTAGGGGAAAAGTTCGGCATTACGCTCAAGCCTGAAGTGCAGTGCATCGGCATACTGCCCCCTTTATTGGATGACAACTGCTAAAATAAATTGAGGAGTCGTGTAATGTATAAAATTCTGGAAAAGCAGGTTTTGAGTGATGTGACTAAACTCATGGTCATTGAGGCCCCCCATATCGCGCGAAAGGCACAGGCCGGCCAATTCGTTATTTTACGTATTGATGAGCGTGGGGAGCGCATACCCCTTACCATAGCGGACTACGACCCGGAAGCGGGCACAATTACTATTATCTTCCAGGAAGTCGGGCAATCGACTATGCACCTCGGGACTCTCAAGCCCGGAGATACGCTTGTCACGTTTGCCGGCCCACTGGGCCATCCCACTGAGATAGAAAATTATGGGACCGTTGTCTGCGTGGGCGGAGGCGTCGGGGTTGCGCCTATCTATCCAATTGCACGTTCGCTCAAAAAAGCCGGCAATAAGGTTATTTCCATAATAGGCGCCCGCTCCAGGGGCTTGCTGTTCTGGGAGGACAAGATGCGTGCAGTATCCGATGAACTGCACATATGCACTGATGACGGTTCCTATGGCCGGAAGGCACTGGTCACCGACCCCCTCAAGGAAATTCTGGAAACAAAAAACAATAACGTAGCAAAAGTCTGGGCCATAGGTCCTGCCGTTATGATGAAGTTCGTATCATTGACCACCAACCCTTTTAATGTTCCAACCATTGTCAGCCTGAACACAATCATGATAGACGGGACCGGAATGTGCGGCGGCTGCAGGGTGCTCCTGGATGAGGGAGCAAAGTTCGTTTGCGTGGACGGCCCTGAATTTGACGGCCACAAGGTAGACTGGGCCAGTCTTTTGTCCCGCCTGCAGTTCTATCGTGAAGAAGAACAGGCGGCGGTAGAGCACTGGAAGCACGTCTGCAATCTCGAAAAAGCAATAGCGGATGGGGAAAAATAAATGGCTGCGTTAGGACCAAAAGAGAGGATGAAAATACCCCGGCAGCCTATGCCTAATCAGGACCCGGTGATACGCAGCGGCAATTTCGGGGAAGTGGCACTGGGCTACAATGAAGAAACGGCGCGTAAAGAGGCTGAACGCTGCCTTCAATGCAAGAAACCCGCCTGTACGGAGGGCTGCCCTGTCGGCGTGCTTATCCCCCAATTTATCCTTGCTCTGCGCGAAGGGAATATGACCGGGGCTGTTGAGGCGATGAAAGTAAAAAATAACCTCCCCGCAATCTGCGGAAGGGTCTGTCCGCAGGAGGTGCAATGCGAAGGTAAGTGCATCCTGGGCAAGAAAGGCGAGGCCGTAGCCATAGGGCGTCTGGAGCGCTTTGTGGGTGACTTCGAGCTTGCACAGCGCACCTGCCCGCTGGTGAGCGCACCTGCCACAGGCAGGAAGATCGCTGTTGTCGGCACCGGACCGGCTGGATTAACGTGTGCCGTAGACCTGGCAAGAGAAGGACATAAAGTCACTATGTTCGAGTCGCTCCATGGTGCAGGAGGCGTGCTTGTTTACGGCATACCCGAGTTCCGGCTGCCAAAGGGCGTTGTGTTCGGAGAAATCAACTATGCGGTAGAGTGCCTCGGCATTGAAATAAGGACCGATCACGTTGTGGGCCGTTCTGTTTCATTGAATGAGCTGCTCGGGGAGTACGATGCTGTATTCCTCGGTACCGGAGCGGGCCTGCCTTCTTTCATGCGTATCCCCGGCATAAATCTTAACGGCGTTATGTCTGCCAACGAGTTTCTTACCCGCGTCAATCTTATGAAAGGATATCTCTTTCCTCAATATAGTACTCCGGTCAAAGCAGGCAAGCGGGTCGTGGTCATAGGAGGCGGCAATGTCGCCATGGACGCGGCCCGGTGCAGCGCCCGCATACAGGCGCTCCATGCAGCCAGTACCAATGGTTTCCGGGGCGAAGTGCATATCGTCTACCGCAGGTCCAAAGATGAATTGCCGGCCCGGCTCGAAGAGGTCCACCACGCAGAAGAGGAGGGCATTATCTTTGATCTACTCACTAATCCCATAGAAATACTGGGAGACAGCAGCGGTAAGGCAGTCGGAATGCGCTGCATCCGCATGGAACTCGGCGAGCCGGACGCAAGCGGCAGGCGCAAGCCGGTCCCCATTGCAGGCTCAGAGTTCGAGATGGAAGCGGATACCGTGATCATGGCGCTCGGCACCAGCCCCAACCCGCTCGTCTTCGTTGATGCCGACGGTCTCGAAAGAACGAAACAGGGCACTGCAGTTGCCGATGCCGCAAGCGGAAGAACGAGAAAACAGCGTGTATGGGCCGGGGGAGATATCGTTACCGGGGCAGCAACTGTTATCAGCGCAATGGGCGCAGGCAAGCGCGCCGCAGCAGATATAAATAAGTTTTTAAAAGGCGAAGTGACCTGGTAATCAGCAAGGACTTCTTCAACTGTATAAAACAAAAAAACCCTGCCCGTTGTTTTTGCCGGGCAGGGTTTTTTTACTTTTTTATGCCGTTACAGGCGCTTCTTTAAGCCACAGAAGGCGGGAGCCGTTAATCACAGAGGCGTTGACAGATTCAATCAATTCATCCGGTTTAACATCAAAACCCTCTTTCCGGGCAAACGCTTCAACTGTTACTTTTACCTTTATCTTTGCAAGTTTTTTTGTATCGGTTTCTTTTGCCTCTTTCATCCTGGAGCCCATGGCGCCGGCAACTGACGCAAATATCTCCCTGTGCGCCTTTGCCTCGCCGGCAGGGGCGATTGCCATGCCGATATGCTTTAACCTTCCATTATAGTCTATGATTGTTCCCGCGGCTTCAAGATACGCGGCGGCAGGAAGCACCACGTCAGCCTGCTTCGCAAGCGGGGTAAGATGCGAATGCTGGACCACGAGGAAGTCGGTTTTGGGCCGCGAGGCCAACGGGACCTCGCCGACGGCGTAGAGCAGACCGGGGCCGCCTTTAACCATCTCCTTATATGATTTTCCTTCAGCGGCAACGCCCATCATCAGCACACCCTTTGCATTGCTTTCAAGAGGAACAGATACTGCAACGCCTTTGACAATACTAAGGTTGGCAGCGGCATGGTACATCGCCGGAGAGGAAAAGATGACGGGATTACGGGCTTCGGCAAACAGGTCAGCGGCTTTCCCGGTATTTTCATCAACCTCCGCTCCTGAAACCGCATCGGCAAGCTTTTTGTCCTTTGTCAGTCCTTTATCAACAAGAGCCTTTGCCATGGATTTAAGGGCAGCTGCTTCATTCCCGGTCAGGTTCAGTGCTGCAATTGCGCCGATTTCGGGCACCGATTCATTGATGGTGATGAGCTTTGCGCCCCCATGCACCTTTTTTCGTATTACGGCATCCAATGCCGGCAGAATCCTTTTCCATTGGCTCGGATCCAGGTCAACGAGTACGAACAGGTCTGCTGAATCAATATCGGCTGTATCAGAAATCAATGTGGCCGCATCACCATACAGGCCGGCTGTGGAATCCACATTTTTTGTCTTTACCACTTCCGAAGCGAACCGTTTCATGGTAAGCGCATCCTCGTTAAGAAGTCCTGCAGTTGCAATAAACCCGGTATTGTTCCCTGCCTTACTGATTTCCCGTGCAACTATATCGAGCGCATCTTTCCAGGTGGTCTCTTTCAACTCACCGTTGACGCGCTTCATCGGCATTGTCACTCTGTTGTCAGCCTCGATGCAGTCGAAGCCGAACCGTCCGTAAGCACAAATATAACGTTCAGCAGAGCCTTCAAGAGCACCTGCGCTCACCTTCATCACATAGCCGTCTTTCGTGCTGACGGTAATATCACAGCCGTTTCCGCACAAGAGACAGACAGAGTCCACCCTTTCATAGTCCCATTCGCGTCCCTTGCGCCACCTGTCCGCATCGAGCAGCGCATTGACCGGACAGGCATCCACGCAGCTTCCGCAGAAGGTACATCCCGATTCCTGAAGGGGCCGGTCGTTTGCAGTAGTGACTTTTGAGCCGACACCCCTTCCCATAAACTCCAGGACATTGGTCCCCTGGTTCTTGCACACGCGCACGCACCTGCCGCACAATACGCAGTAATCGGGATCGCGCTTGATAAAAGGATTGGCAGTATCCAGGGGATAGCCGAATTTTTTCCTGGTAAAACTCGACTCCTTGATTTCAAAGTCATAGGCATACTGCTGCAGATTGCAGACGCCGGCTTTGGTGCAGGTCATGCAGTCAAGCGGATGCATGGAAAGGATAAGGTCTATGACAAACTTTCTTATCTCCTGGACCTTCTCGGTTTTCGTATTGATCGACATGCCTTCCTTGATTCTTGTGGTGCATGCGATCATGGGGGTCTTCATCCCCTCGATTTCAACAAGACAGAGCCTGCATGCGCCGATGCCCTTCAGTCCCTTCAGGTAACAGAGATTCGGTATATGAATCCCTCCGAGTGCCGCGGCATCAATAAGGTTTGTACCCTCCGGGGCACTGACCGTTTTACCATCTATTGTAAGTGTCACCATGTTAGCCATCTATACCTCCCTAAGTTTTTTTATCATACGCCAACAGGCTCGCTGTCCCGCACGGCAATCCTGACTATAGCCCCTGAAGGGCAGACCTTTATGCATTCTCCGCATTTGGCGCACCGCTTCTGACGGATCTCAAAAGGCAGGCAGCCGCTCTTGAAAGGTTTTCTCTTCTCTCCGAGAATCGCGTTGTATTTGCAGACTTCCTTGCATTCGCCGCAAATGGTGCAAACGCCAGGGATGATCCGGTATTCAATAAATGCCGGGCATTGTTCATCAGGGCATCTTCCATGAACGTGTTCAAGAAATACTCCCGTTTCCATCCACTCAAGAATAAACCTGGCCGTATCCTTGCCTTTCTTGCACATGGAAGCTTCGGCCATGCCTGAAGCGATCCTTCTGATGGCCGCCAGGTCTTCTTCGGAGCCGCTGCCTTCGATTATTTTCTCAAGCCGCACCCTTGCTTCAAAGCTGCCAAGCGAACAGGGAAAACATTTGCCGCACATGGGTCCCGATAAAAACTCTGTTACATAGAAAAGGGCTTTCTGCACAGGGCAGCCTTTGCCCTCGGCCATCTGCTTTATGTCTTCGACCTTCAACTCTTTCTTTTCAATGGTATCCATTGTCCGGGCCCCTTAATACATTTCTTCTGCCATGAACACGATTTCCGGCAGCACGTAGGAAACCAGGTCACGATAGGTAATCATACCCATAATCCTGTCGCCTTCAACAACCGGCAAATGACGCACTTTCTTGCTTGCCATAACTGATATAGCGGCGCTGACTTCAGTCTCCGGCCCGAAGGTAATGACATTCCGGCTCATCAAATTCTCTATAAGCTCATTGGTAAATGACATGCTGTCGGTAAAGTGGCGTATGATGTCGCGCTCAGTCAGAATGCCGACCAGCCTGTTGTTATTGTCCACGATCAATACCGAACTCACATTCCTGTCATTCATTATCTTGATTGCATCTGAGACCTTATGGTCCTGAGTTATGGCGAATATCTCGTATGGCTTAGTTGCCAGAATATCTCCCAGTGTCATTTTTGCTCTCCTTTCGATAATTTCGATGCCCTCAGAAGGTATATGGAACTCTTCTTCAATTTTAAGATGTCTTGCGTTCCTTATCTTGACCGCATTGATGGGGCAGGCATTGTAGCAGGCCTTGCACTTGGTGCAGTAGTGCTGGTCAATAGAAAATTTATCGCATGTCTCTTTGACCGCGTCAAAGGCGCAAGCCTCTTTGCAAAGTCCGCATCTGAAGCATTCGGCGCGATTGATGACGAACATGCCCGTTCCGCTGCAGACATTTGCCCTGCAGTAATTGTCATAAATGTGTTCCTCATACTCATGCCTGAAATATTTTATCGTGCTCAGAACAGGATTAGGCGCGCTCTGTCCAAGGCCGCACAAGGAACCTTCCTGCACATATCTGCCGAGTTGTATGAGTTTTCTGATGTCGCCCGGTTCGCCCTTTCCCTGTGTGATTCTTTCCATAATCTGAAGCATCTGATAGGTGCCGATCCTGCAGGGCGGGCACTTGCCGCATGACTCGGACTGTGTAAATGCGAGAAAGTACTTGGCCACGTCAACCATACAGGTGTCCTCATCCATTACGACCATTCCGCCGGAACCCATAATGGATCCGACCTTTGCAAGAGAGTCGAAATCTACGGGAAGGTCCAGGTGGTCTGCGGGAATGCAGCCGCCGGAAGGTCCGCCGGTCTGCACCGCCTTGAACTTTTTGTCATTAAGAATGCCGCCGCCGATATCGAAAATGATTTCCCTCAAGGTCGTTCCCATAGGTACTTCCACCAGTCCGGTATTCTTCACCTTTCCGGTCAACGCAAAAACCTTTGTGCCAGGGGAAGTGGCGGTGCCGATAGTCCTGAACCAGTCAGCCCCTTTTTCAATAATGGGGGCCACACATGCATAGGTTTCTATATTATTAAGATTGCTCGGAAATCCCCATACGCCTCCGCCCGGCTCTGAGAGCCTTGGCGGCCTCGGTCTCGGGAATCCCCGTTCACCCTCAATCGATGCCACCAGTGCAGTGGATTCGCCGCATACAAAAGCCCCTGCGCCTTCCCTGACATCGAGATAAAAGCTGAATTCTGTGCCGAGGATGTTCTTGCCGAGCAGGCTGAGCCCCTCAGCCTGTTTAATGGCGTGCTTCAGGTTTTTAACGGCAAGGGGATACTCATGCCTGACATAAACAAATCCATATTCCGCGCCCATGGCATACGCGCACAGTAGCATGCCTTCAAAAAGGCTGTGGGGATCTCCCTCCATAATTGATCTGTCCATAAAAGCGCCGGGATCTCCTTCGTCTCCGTTGGCAATAACAAACTTCACTTTTCCCGGAGCGCCTTTTGAATGCTTCCATTTCCGACCGGCAGGGAACCCGGCGCCACCCCTGCCCCGTAAATTGGCCCTGTCAACCTCCTCCAGCACCTCATTTGGGGTCATGGAAGAGAGTGCCTTCTCAAGCCCCTTGTAGCCGCCGACTGCAATATAGTGATAGATATTGGTCGGGTCTATTTTATCGTTATTCCGAAGGGCTATCCGGACCTGTTTTTTGTAAAAAGGCAGGTCCATCATTTCAAGCGTAGGTTCAGTCAGAATGCTTTCACGGTAAAGCGCCTGACGGTAAGGCATCCCGCTCATGAACGTGTAGCTTACCAGTGGCGACACCTGTTCGGGACGCACCCGCTGGTAGAAAATCTCTTCAGGTTCCACTTTCATGACAGGCCCCTTCTGGCACATGCCCTGGCAGCCCGTCTTTACAATTTCAACTTCAACGCCTTTTGCCGCAGCCTCGTCCTCAAGTGCATGTACTACTTTTTGCGAGCCTGATGCGGTACAGGCGGTGCCGCAACATATCCGGGCCCTCCGCTTTCCAGGCAAAAAAAGCTCTAAAGCGAGACTCTCCCTAAGCTGCCTTAATTCTTCTATATTTTTTAGTCTTTCCATCCCGGACCCCACGCTATTTTTTTATCCTGTTGATAATATCCTCGACCTTTTGACGGCCCACCTCACCGACGACCTCCTCGTTGACAGTGACCACAGGGGCCAGTCCGCAGCATCCGACACAGCCGACCGTTTCCATTGTCATAGACATGTCCGCTGCTGTTTCCCCCTCCTTAACGCCGAATTCGTCCTCGAGCTTCTTAAGGACTTTTGACGCACCCCGCACATGGCATGCGGTCCCGGTACAGACGCATACTATGTTCTTCCCTCTCGGCTTAAAATAAAAATGCTTGTAGAAGGAAGCTGTGCTGTAAACTTCTGAAAGGGGAATGTCCAGGTTCTTGGAGAGTTCCCGCAACCTCTCGTCGGGAAGGTAGTTATACTCCTTCTGTATTTCCTGAAAAGCGTGGATAAGCAAGCCGCGTTTTCTCTGTTCGCCGTTAATCACCCCGCCGATCTCTTTATAATGTGCCTCGATATCAATTTCACGTAGCTCCATAAAACCTCCGGGTATCCTTTTTGGTAAATGTGTACATTTTGCAGGATGTCTTAAATGTAACATAGCAAAACCCTCTAATTCAATATAAGCATAAGAATATTAAGATTATTAATTTATTGTGCTACCAAATGTAACGCGACATAACGCAAAGTGCTACATAATTTCATTATGGTTGTTCGTGCAGAAAAAGCCCCTGTCATATAAAGGCAAAATGTTATAGGAGCTGCAGCGGAGCGCAAAAGTGTGGACCCCAAAAAAAGGCGCTCCGACGATACCCCGCCGAGCGCCTTTTATCTAAAAGTTATGGATTTACAGCCCTAAATGAGGCTTTGCAGCCTTTTCAATTTCACGGCGCGCAGCCATGTCCATAAGGACCTTTTCTGTCCCGAACTTGCCCGGCTCGTATTTTTTCAGCTTCAGCGCCTCTCTTGCCTTGTCAATATAATCCAGGGTCATGGCGAGTATTTTTTCAGGGTCGGGCTCAAAGTGAAGCGCTCCCTTGAACCGCTCGAACCAGACCTCAGTCATTATCCTGGTGACCTCCTTGCTTGCGCTCACCGGCGATTCACCGCCGAAAATAACAGGAATACCTGACGCGGCAAAGTAGCAGCCAATGGCAATAGCCTTTTCGGACATCCATTCAGGGGCTATGCCGACTGCGGGCATGCCGCCAATCTCATCTGAAAGACCTCCTTCAGCCGCCATCGCGCTCGCTATAGTGAGAATTCTGGAATTATCGACACAGGCGCCGAGATGGAGTATAGGGGGGATACCAATGGCCTCGCAGACCTCCCTCAAACCCGGACCCGCATTATCCAGGGCCATTTCTGGAGCAAGATATCCGGCGGTACCGCATGCCGCAGACCCGCAGCCGGTAGACACGATCAGCACATCGTTCTTTATCAGCTCGGCGGCAAGATACCGATGAATACCCTGGGCCGTCACCCTCGGGTTATCGCATCCCGCAAGCCCCACTACGCCGCGCACCCTGCCGGCCATAATGGCGTCGTTCAACGGTCTGAAGGACCCCCTGAACCTCCCCCCCTGCATATATTCGATATATTCGTGGGAAAAACCGGCTATCATGGGGAACTTATCAGTAATATGGCTTCCGGTAGCCTTCCTGTTTGGGTAATTGTCGCAGGCCATCCTGACAATTTCCCGTGCCACTTCTTTTGCCCTGTGCTCATCATATTCCACATGTATGGCGCCCCGTATCTTTGCCTTCTCGGAAGTAGTAATAATCTTGGTATGAAACTTCTTCGAGATCTCGGTAATCGCAGGCATGATGCACTGCACATCTACGGTCATAGCATCAATAAGCCCCGTCATGACGCCAAGTTCCTGATTGGTAAATCCGCCTGCCGTAGGTATGCCGTGCCTCATCAGCACTTCATTCGCCGTACAGCACATGCCGCCCAGGTTGATGCCCTTCGCGCCTTTTGATTTTGCATAGGCTATCATTTCCGGCTCTGATACCACATCAACTATTTTCTCGGCGAGGGTCGGCTCATGTCCGTGCACAACAAGGTTTACTTCGTCCTCTTTAAAGATTCCGAAGCTTGCCTCTGCCTTGACCGGTGTCGGTGTCCCGAAGAGTATATCGGTGATATCGGTGGATATCATGCTTCCGCCCCATCCGTCAGCAAGCGCGGTCCTCAGGCCATGGGTCAGGATGTGGTCAGGGTCATGGTCAACACCCATAGTAGTTCTATGCATGGTTTCAACGACTTCGCGGTCAATGCCGCGAGGGGCTATGCCCCATTTTTTCCACCGCTCCTGGGTCTTTTTCGGTGCCCTGCTGAGAAAGTTGATCTCTCCCTTCTGCCTGCCGAAATCATTGATAAGCATGGTTGCCACATCACGCGCGACATCGTTTACCGGCCTGCCCTCAAATTCAATCTTGAGATAACCGGCAACCCTGTATAACTTCCTTACATCCGTTATCTGAAAATCCTTTGCCTCTCCCTCTGCTACCGCAAGAAGGGTAAAGGCCATATCACGGGCATGATCGGAATGCGCAGAGGTCCCCCCGGCAATCATGCGGGCCAGATTTCTTGCTGCAACCGTCGACAGCTCGGCGCCGCACACGCCATGCACTTCCTCTTCCGCGTTCTTGCCGACGAGTCTGCAAGGCCCGACATGACACATCTTGCAGCAGGCCCCGCTCTCTCCTATCGGACAGGGTTTCATTTTGTCCGCCCTGTCGAAACAGGTCTCCACCTTGTGTGAGACGCCCCATTCGATTATTTTTGTTGCTGCTTTATCAGCACTTTTATTGGTCGTTGACATTTTTGCCTCCTATATTATCGAACTCATTTCAAGTGCCGGATGTCCCACCTGGGTGAGATACTCCACCAATTTCTCCGAGTCCTCGCATATGCCTTCGTCAGCTATCTTGTCGAGAAGGTCCGGGACCCCCTCGTCAGCAGCCAACTTGTCAAATTCCTCTTTTATACGTTCTTTGAGCGATTTCGTCATCCAGACAATTCTCCTGATGCCGCCATCGCCGAAGAGGAATTTTTTGCTCGATATGAAGTTTACGCCTATACCCATAAAGCCCGGTGTTTGTGCGCCGCCGCCTACGGTCCCGGCAAGAGTGGAGAATTTCATGCCGATAGGCGTCATCCCCGTCGCTCCCCTGTTGACAATCATAACGCCGTTCGCCTCGGGAATAATCGCAACTATGCACTCAAAACACCCGCAGGAAGTCATCGGGTTTTCCATGATAGTGTAAAGGTTGAGACTCTCCACTGCGCCTCCCGACGCCTTTTTCAGGTAGTCGTCGACGCCGGTGTAGCGTCCGAATTTCGGGTCCACGAGTTCTCCCTTTCCGATAGGCTGATTGCCGCCCGTCGGGTCTATTTCATAAGCGGCCTTGCCGTCGAGCCAGTTATATGCGCCGCACAAGCCGAGCCGCTCAGGAGTGATTACGCATACATGAGCGGGAGCGAAAGACTGGCAGAGCAGGCATGAATAAAATATGTCGACCGCCTCGTCGGTGAGACTGCCGAGCCGGTGATCGCGCTCTTTGTATGCAGCCCTGGCCTCATCCCTGACCCTTAAAACATCCTTCTCATCTGTGTAGATTGTGACCTGGACCTTGTCTACAATAGAACGGAACCTGTGATGCACCATGGTCGCCTGTATTACTCCAAGATGTTCAAGTGTCAGCCCTTCTTTTTTTGCAGCATGGCTTATTCTTATCCAGTTTATATCACGCTGACCCATGTGCCAGAGCCCTTGCGCTTCATTTATATTGTGATGGACTTTTCTCTCTATAATGGATTCAAAATCCTTCTGCATCTTACGTCCGGCAACATCTATAACTATGGCGAGAGGCATCTGTCCGCCCTTCTCATAAAGCTCCTGCCAGTTTTCTCCGACAATGATAACTTTATTGTCCTCTATATCTTCCAGTTCAGCCATCCGGGCCCATTCAAAGGCCGGCGTTCTCTGCCCGCCAAATTCTAGGAAGGTGTCTTCCTTTCTGATCCTCTCCCCTTCGAAGGCCGGCCCATAGGAAACAGGGATAGGCGGCTTCTCCACAATAATCTTGAGGCCCCTCATCTCGATCGCCTTCTGGACTATTTTGGAGTGGTCAAGTTCCTTGTCAACCTCCTCATAAGTACAAACTCCGGTGGGGTGTATAACAGGTATATCGGTGTCACCGATTGCCGGGAACCCCATATTGATTGCGCCGGCCCCGGTAGACCATTTGATGTCGTCGAGGGGACCGAGCGCGATGGCGAAAGCGAAGACCCTGTCTTTCTGGTATTTGAGGTGCTCTTTAAAATCGCCGGGTTTCTTGCCGCCGAATATAAGCGAGGCCCTGATGGCCCAGTCAAGAGCATAAAGCGTATGCTCAGTGTCAGGCCCCAAAGGGACAATCCTTGAATCCCATCCAAGTTCAACGCCTTTTCGCAGCAGTTGTTTGGTTGCAGAATCGCCATTGGAGTGGCCCGACAGGAACGTAAGAATGTTCTTTTCCTGAAGTTCCCGTACTATGTTTACGGCGATATCATCTGTAGGAGCCGCGCCAATTATTGCCGCAAATCCCGGCATAGTGCCGTCAACGAGCTGGATCCCCAGGTTTCTCTGGATTGTGTCTGTTATAAAACCGTTATAAACATAGCCTGTCTCGGGGTCTTTGTAGGGTTCCAAACCATAGACATATTTGATCGCAAATATAATCTCCTCCGCAAAGAGTGTTGCCATCCCGGAATCGAGGGCCTCACCAAGATAAGGCTTCCAAATGTTTGCAGCAGGTTCGGTATGCTGGAGTTCCTTTGCAAAACCAAGGGCGACCTTCATATCGCCGATGGTCTTAACGGGAAAACCTGTTATTGCATATATCATGGGAAGATAGTATGCCGTGTCGGGAAACTCAAAAACAAAATCCTTACCCTTTTCCGCGATTGCCTTTTCAAGCATTTCTTCTGCCTGCGCTACAAGCCTGTTTGCTCCTCCTATAGCCGCAGTGGCAATTAATTTAGACATCCTGGCCTCCTATACCAAAACCTTTGTAGTTTTATGAACTTTGCCGATACTTAAAAGTACAGCACACATCCTACCTTGATTTCAGGAAAGCCGGCAATGCGTTGGCCTCTCTCGGCCCAACCGTGACTTTCCATCCAGGGAGCTTCTCCTCTATCGCGCCGCTCAGGATTGCAACATAACCGGGGATAATCAATTCCCTGTGCTTAATTTCATTTTCAACCCCGCTTTCCTGAATAAACTGTGCTATTTTCGATGCCGTGAATTTTCCCGCCGCCCAGGCGGTCAATACCGACAGCCCTTCACAGTTCATGACCGCAAGCCTGCTGGGGACCTTGCTGTTCTCGATCTCGCCCGAAACAATAAAATAAGTGAGAGAGAAATTAGTCGTGATCGTAAGCGGCGACTCGGGCGTCGGCTCTCCTATATTATAAACCTTTTGGTCGACCTGCATCGGCACCTGAGGGTCGGTGTAGATGTTCTGACGCAGCGTGAAAAGCGCAAGGTCTTTCCATTTTTCGATGCTGCTCAAAACCACAATTGATGAATACTTCATGACCCCCAAAGCCGCAATGAGCATCCCGAGCATTGTGTCATCCCTCTGAGCAAAGGTAATTACCGGATAGCCGACTGCCTTCATGTTCTTCTTGACAGCGGCCCTTCTGATAAGAGTGTTATGTTCGAGTATCTCCTTCGCATTCCGCGCTCCGGAGTCAATAACTATGTCCTCAACTCCCAGTCCTGTTGTCTTTTCCGTCAGCGCTGATAAAGCATCAAGGCCATTGGATGCCAGGCCAAGCGATGTCTTAAATGTCTTGGCCAGAGCTGCCATTGCCTCGAGGTTCGAATCATTTGCCCCGTAAAGTAGCGGTTTTTTGTCCCCCGCAACCTTGAGGGCCGCCCCTGCCGCGTCGGGGTTTGTTGTCGCAATGATCAGGGGAACAGCCGGAGCCTTTGCAGCCACTGCCTTGACCACGGACTCAAATCTTGAGACATCGCCGGTATTGTTTATCAGGATGGCATCGACACGCAGCTTCTGGCCGACCCTGTCCATCTCTGAGGCCAATACATCATTGACAATTTTAGTTATCTCATCGTCCGACATGGAATCCTTTATTTCCACCGCAAAGGCACAGGGATTCACAAATTTCTTGTCATGCCTGAAAAGGACGGTCTCTTCGCCCATTTTCACCGCCTTGTCGCCGGCGCCGAGAGTTATCGGCCTGACGGGAGGGGCAGAGGCCTCGCCGAGAAGCTTCTTCGCCTCCTCTGAAACGTCGGGACATGCGTCAATTGATGCCTGCCGCTGGGCGAGCTTCATGGCAAAGGCAAGACAGGTCGGATGTCCGCATTTTTTGCAATTTGTCTTGGGTAACATCTTGAATATTTGAACGCCAGTCAGAGCCATAGTATCCTCCTCTTACATTAACTCGTCTATAAATTTATAAACTGTCTTCACTGCTTCAGGATGCCGCATAATCATGAGTTCGGCCCCCGCCATCATAAGGGTGCAGGCAGTTACCGCCTCCCATGCAATGCCCCGCTCCGTAAGGGGCCCCCAGGACGGCAGGTCGCTTTCAGGCGCCTGCGTCTCTTTCACCTTCCATACATATACACCTATATCGGCCAACATAGGCGGTTGCATGGTAGCGTCATTCTGGGCCAGTGCCGTAAGCCTGATGCGCTCCATAACCGAATAGGTATACTCGATACCGTAGCCGAGCGCGGAAGACATCGGGTCTGTTATGAGTTTTTCCTTGTCGAACCCCATCTGGGTGATAAGGATGTTGAGCTGCTTGGAGAGGTTGATATCGAGTTCGGACATGGCGATAAGTTTGTGGTTGTTTGCCATCGCGGCAGCGGCAATCGTCTTGTAATTGCCTTCCTGGGCCTTGCCGATTGCACAGTTCTTGTCCTTTGCCGCTTCGGCTACGGCAACCAGAACGGCAGCGTCTTTATCGCCATTATTGCTGCCGAGGATAATCAACGGAACATTTATTGCCGCAAGGACAGCTTTCACAGTCTTTGCAGCATCTTCGGCGGAGCGGTTCTCACGGTCAGGATGAGTACCGACAAGCCTGAGAGCGATGGCCTCGGCATGCAACTCGTTCTGGCAATATTTTGCCCATGTCACCGGGTCACCGGAAACGCCCTCATACGCCTTTTTCACTGTTTCAGGCCAGTCCTCCGGTGGAACATCCTGTACTTCGTATGCTATAACCGGCCTGTTCGGTACTTTGCCTTCAAAGGCATGAAATGGCAGTACATCCTCTCCACCAAAAACCGCCGTTTTATCGGTACCTAAAGCAACCTCATACACCTTGCCTGAATACGTTTCTTTCGGGGCAGCAAAAGCCATGATATAACCTCCTACATTTCAAGATAGGAATGTGCGTAAAGGGTATTTCCCGTTATCACATCAATTGTTTTTACAGTCTCAATGACCTCATGGGCATCAACAATTGCAGCAGTGAGACCCTCGTATATTAATAAAGCAAAGAAATATTTATTCAAAATAGGCCTGAGCGCCTTGGGGCAACCATTGGATACATTGCTCAGCCCCACCACGGTCTTCATTGGCGGGTCGTTCAGTTCCTGAAACATCCTGATCGCCTTTACCACATGCAGCGCATGGTCCTGGGAAGTCGCTATCTGGAGGACAAGCGGGTCAAGATAAAGGTTTTCAAGGGGAACGCCGTATTCCATAGCCCGCGCCATAATATCCGCCGCGAGGGCCGCCCTTTCCTCGGCATCGGCGGGAAGTCCGCCCTTGCCTATTGTCAGACCGATAATCTGAGAATCATATTTTGCCGCAAGCTCCAGCATGGGGAACCTTTCAGGATCATTCGATGTGGAATTGATCAGCGGCTTTCCCCATTCATTATTATGCACCTTCAATCCTGCTTCAATTGCCTTAAAATTCGTCGTGTCGAGACAAACCGGCAATTGCACCGCGCCCTGGATGGTGGTCACCATCCACTGCATCAGTTCCTCTCCGCCGTCTTCCGCCGGGCCTATATTCGCGTCAATCATGCCGGCTCCGGCCTTCCACTGGGCAATAGCTATCTCCTGTATCGGCCCTTTGTCCCTGTTCATCATTGCTTCTCTTACGCGCTTGGCGATAATGCTCAACTTCTCCCCTATTAAAAGCATTCTTTTCTCCTTTCAAAGCTGAAGAGATATGAAAAATGTTACGAATAGTAACATGAGATAAATAAATATGGCTACCCTTTTTTATTTAACTTTTTTAAAATTTCCACTCCTGCATTATTATAAAACTGTATGTTGTATATCAGCTTACTGTTTTTCAAGGTATATCCAATGCCGTCAAAATTCCGAACATGGCCTGAACAGATTTCGATTCTTCGGGAAGCTGGAATACAGGCTTCCCTTCGAGGTCAAATTTAAAAATTGCCTCATCCTGCGGGACAAGACCTGCCACGGAGACACCGGCTTTCTCTGCCATGGCTTTCAGCTCTTCTCCCTCGTATCCTATTACCCTGTTGATAATCAGCACCCTCCGCCCCACATCGAGCTTCAGCTCGTCAACAAGGTTATTTATCCTCTGTGCGGTCATCACGCCTTTCACCGTAGGGTCGCTGACAATTATAAGCACATCGACTTTGTGAGTAGTCCTCCTGCTTAAATGCTCCATGCCCGCCTCGTTGTCGATCACAACATATGGGTACTTATCTGAAAGCAGATCGGTGTATTTCCTTATTATATTGTTTGCCGCACAGTAGCAGCCGGGGCCCTCCGGCCTCCCCATGACCATTAGGTCAAACCCATCAGCCTCAATAATCGACTGCTGCACCTGATAATCGAAAAGCTGCTCCAGCGACATCCCGCCTGGCCTGTCGCCGCCCCCCCTGACCGCCTGAAGAGACTCTTCCCTGAGACCCCCGATAGTCGCATGCACTGCAATGCCGAGTGCCTCGTTCAGGCATGCATTGCTGTCCGCGTCAACAGCAAGGACAGGCCCCTTCCTTTTGCCGACCAGGAATTTCACCACCAATCCTGCAAGGCTTGTCTTACCTGTGCCGCCTTTGCCTGCAAAAGCAATGGTAAACGCCATCTATGATGACCTTCTTAAACGCGTCGCGCGTTCAGCCTCTGGCGAACAGCGTACTTTTCCCGCTTTGTTTTTCATAGTTTCCTAAAATGCCGGACAGTTCCGGCATACTGTTTATTATAAAATCAGCATCCTGCAGCATTTCGAGCGGCCTGTAGCCGTAAGTCACCGCCACGGTCTTTATTCCGGCTGCCTTGCCGGCCTCGATATCATAATTACTGTCGCCGACAATTATCGCGGCCTCGGGAGATACGCCAAGGGTAGAGAGGACATGACAGACAGGCAAGGGAGAAGGCTTTCTCTCCTTTACAGTGTCGCTTCCAACAATTATATCCATGTACTCTGAAAGCCCCAACTGTTCGAGTATTTTTACCGACAGGGACTCGCGCTTATTGGAAATGACCGCCTTACGGTATGCCCCCAATTGCGCCAGCAGCTCCCTTACACCCGGATATACAGTTGTATTGTCAATAAGGTGGGAAGAATAATATGAGAGGAACTGCTGTACCAGCGAATCCGTGTCTGCTTCGATGCCTTCCTTTACAATCAGCTTTCCCAACAGACTTGAGATGCCTTCGCCCACAAGGCTTATAACTTCCTGCACGGTCAACAGCGGGACCCGGTAAGGTTCAATAGCATAATTGATCGCGTTGGCGATATCAATGCTCGAATCGATCAAGGTGCCGTCAAGATCGAATATGACAAGTTTTACATACATCCTTAAATAATAATAAAAAACAGCACAAAAGCTCAATAAATTTTTATTTCGAGGAATTCCCCCAATTTCTTCGGCCCTTTGACCGTCATTCCCGCCTGCTCGCGTTGGGCGAAGTCAAGCTTATCTCCGTTCGAGTACAGTTGCGAGATAGAATGCCCTGCGGTGCTCCGACACGACGGCAAAATCACTTGAGGCACGAAACACGTTGTGAATGCGGCGAGTCATGCGCGAAGGCCGATCTACCGCGAAGAAAAAGTGATTGACGAGCAACAGAAGACCTCCCGGCTCCAGAAGTGCGGTAAGGCTTGCCGCTATCGCCTGAACAGAGACATCTGTGAGGGTCGGCAGGTAGTAGATAACGTCCGCCAGGACGACGAGGCTGAACCGGCGCGGACTGTCGAAGCTTTGAATATCGCCCTGCTCGAAGTGCAGGTTGGAGAACCCGGCTGAGAGCGACCGGGCCTGCGACACCGCGTGGAGAGAAACATCGATCCCGAAAACCCGCTCCGCATGCGGCGCAAGTGCGCGGCTGAATACGCCGAGGCCGCAGCCGATGTCGAGGACATCCCCGTACAACCGCTTTGGCAGAAATGAAAGCAATGCGCGGTACTTGCGTTGCTGATAGCGGTATTGCGGCAACGCCGCACCGAACGGATCGTCGGTCGAGCGGTAGAGACGGTCAAATGCCTCTCCGGCCATGGCTGTGGTCCGAAGCCGTGCCAGTGCCTTGTCGGCGCGCGCGCTGCGAATCCAGAAAGCGACGTCGCGCAAGGTCATGAAGAAGTCGCGCGGCTCCTCTGCAAGCCTGGCCGGCAAGACAGCTATTTGCGTTTCAGGAAATTCTCCGCTTATCAAATCCGCCAAGGTTTTTGTCCTTTCACTTTATCTCTGCAACTCCCCTCTTCTTATAGCTCCATACGATTCTATAATTCCATCCCCAAATTTGTAAACAACAATTTCCTGTTGAAGTCTGCACGTTCTCTCAAATCCCATGTCTTTTCCCTTTGCTTTTGATTACCAATGCCGATGAGGTAAAATACAGGTTGCTATGGATGAACTCATTATTATAGGCGGAGGTCTTGCCGGGTGCGAGGCTGCATGGCAGGCGGCGCAAAGAGGCGTCCATGTCCTGCTCTTCGAGATGCGGCCCGAAAAAATGACGGAGGCGCACAAGACGCCGCTACTTGCGGAGCTTGTCTGCTCCAATTCTCTCAGATCAAGGGAAATCAATACCGGTCCCGGACTTTTGAAAAAGGAGCTGGAGCTTGCCGGTTCGCTTGTAATGAGTGCGGCTCAGGCATCAGAGGTCCCGGCAGGGTCTGCCCTCGCTGTGGACAGAACGCTATTTGCCGGTTATATCACCGCAGCGATAACAAATCACAGGAATATCACCATCGTCAGGGAGGAAATTACAAAGGTCCCCGATTCGCCTGCTATTGTGGCAACAGGCCCTCTCACCTCCAGCGCAATGGCCGATGCCCTCAAGGAACTCGTCGGAGGAGATCACCTCTATTTTTATGACGCGATCGCACCGATTGTTGATGCCGCCAGCATCGACTACTCGAAAGTATATCTTGCCTCACGTTACGGAAAAGGCGGAGATGATTATGTGAACTGCCCCATGTCGGAAGACGAATACGGCAGTTTTTTCGAGGCACTGCAAACTGCGGACAAAGTGCACAAAAAGGATTTTGAAGACACAAAGGTCTTTGAGGGGTGCATGCCGGTTGAGGTCATGGCTGAAAGGGGAAGGGACACTCTCAGGTTCGGGCCGCTCAAACCGGTCGGACTGCCTGACCCGAAAACGGGCAGGATTCCATACGCGGTTGTGCAACTGAGGGCTGAAAACAGAGAGCGGTCGGCATATAACATGGTCGGCTTTCAAACACGCCTGAAGTGGCAGGACCAGAAAGAAGTGTTCACAATGGTGCCCGGCCTTGAGCACGCTGATTTTTTGCGGCTGGGCAGCATGCATCGGAACACTTTTATTAATTCTCCGCTGCACCTCAATGCCGACCTGTCGCTTAAAGAGAAAACCGGCCTTTACCTTGCGGGACAAATCACGGGCGTTGAGGGCTACATAGAATCAACGGCAATGGGCCTGATCGCAGGCATCAATGCTTCGAGGAAGATGCTCGGCAAAGAAACAACCCAACCGCCGAGAGTTTCCGCTCACGGCTCGCTGATAGCACATATTACCTGTTCCGGTCCTCACCCGGATGCTCACCCCCAAAAGTCTGCGACTTTTAGGGACCCCGGTGCTGCCGGCTTTCAGCCCAGCAACATCAATTTCGGACTTATTCCGGAGGTCATACATACGCCTAAGATAAAAGATAAAAAGCTCCGGCGGCAAATGGCTGCCGAGGTTGCATTAAAAGAGTGGTCAGAGTATATTAATTTAATCGGCAATGGGCAATAGGCAATGGTTATTAGGTTATAGGTAATAGGTAATGGACGCCGAAGGATTGGGACCGTATATAAAGAAATTTCTCAAATACCTGGAGTTGGAACGCGGCGCTTCCGCGCATACACTCAGAGCGTATGAACACGATTTGACAGAGTTCAGCCGGTACTGCGCAGCGGGACCGCTGCAGGTAGATATGATCGACATAAGGGGCTTCATTTCAGAACGTATTATCGGCGGCAAGGAAAAATCCACCGTTGCACGGAAACTGGCGACACTCAGATCGTTTTTCAACTATCTTTACCAGGAAGGGCATGTCAAGGTCAATCAGGCCAAACTTGTGCCCACGCCGAAGCTGCCCAGGCAACTGCCCAACTTCCTGTCTGTCGACGACGCCTTCAACCTTGTACAAGCCCCCGAGGGCATCGGGCTCCTTCCTGTCAGGGACAGGGCCATCCTTGAATTGCTCTACTCAAGCGGCCTGCGTGTCAGCGAAGTTGCGGGCCTGACCGTCGATGACATTAACCTGAGAGAGGGCCTTGTCAAAGCGCGCGGGAAAGGAAAAAAAGAACGGATTGTGCCGGTCGGGGACAAAGCCGTAGATGCGCTGAAATCTTATTTTGTCGAACGGATGCTTTTCAAAAAAAAGAAGTCTGCTGCACGGAGCGATGCGGCTTTTTTCCTTAATCGAAACGGCGGGCGGCTCACCGACCGGCAGATACGGCGCGTAGTGGTAAAACATGCCCGTGCAATGGGACTTGACGGACAGATAGGCCCTCACACTCTGCGGCATACCTTTGCTACTCACTTGCTGATAGGAGGGGCTGATCTACGCTCAATCCAGGAGATGCTCGGCCATTCGTCTCTCTCGACAACTCAAAAGTACACGCATCTCGATATCGGCCATTTAATAGATGTGTATGATAAAGCGCATCCATTCGGAAATGAAAAGACATAAGCATCAAAGTTTCAGCGCAACATGCGTTACGCATAGTTCGTCATACCCGCGCAGGCGGGTATCCATGAGTCTTTGAAAAGAATGGATTCCCGCTTACAACCCGCGGGAATGACGCCTTTGATACTCTGATACTTTGACACTTTCTTATAAGGAGGATTTATGTTTCACGGAACAACGATTTTATGTGTAAGGAGAAACAATAAAATTGCCATCGCAAGTGACGGGCAGGTGACCGTTGGCAACACAGTTTTGAAACACAATGCCGTAAAAATAAGAAAGATGTACAATGATAAAATTCTGGCCGGTTTTGCCGGAGCGACCGCAGATGCATTTACGCTTTTTGAGAGGTTCGAGGCAAAGATCGAGTCATACCGCGGCAATATTAAGAGGGCTGCGGTTGAACTCGCAAAGGATTGGAGGACTGACAAAATGCTGCGGAGGCTTGAAGCCCTGCTGCTCATAGCGGACGAAGAGCATACCTTCATCTTATCAGGCACAGGTGATGTTATCGAACCCGAGGGAGGCACGGCAGCAATAGGATCTGGTGGCCCTTTTGCCCAGGCTGCTGCGCGGGCGCTTTACGAAAACACTGACCTTACCGCTGCGGAGATAGTCAGGAAAGCGATGGATATAGCTGCGGACATATGTATCTATACCAACAAAAATATATCACTCGAGGAACTCAATGGATAATTTCATACCCAGGACAATAGTTTCCGAACTGGACAAATATATCATCGGGCAGGACAAGGCAAAGAGGTCGGTAGCCATCGCGCTGCGGAACAGATGGAGAAGGCAGCGTCTTTCGCCCGAACTCCGGGATGAGGTGCTGCCCAAAAATATAATTATGATAGGCCCTACAGGCGTGGGCAAAACGGAGATAGCACGGAGACTCGCCCGGCTTGCCAATGCGCCATTCCTCAAAATAGAGGCCTCAAAGTTCACCGAAGTGGGATATGTAGGCCGCGATGTGGAATCTATCATAAGGGACCTCCTGGAAATTGCGCTCAATATGGTAAAGACCGAACACATGGCGAAAGTGCAGGAAAAGGCCAAGACGCTTGCTGAAGACAGGGTACTGGATCTCCTTCTTCCACAACAGAGAGCAGCACGCGGGGCCGTCCCTGACGAGCAGGAAAAGGAGAGCCATAACGAAACACGCGAGCGCCTGAGGTCCCAGCTTAAAGAGGGCAAACTGGATTCCAGGTACGTGGATGTTGAAGTGAAGGAAAAGACTATGCCATTCGGGGTCATATCCAATGTCGGACTTGAAGAACTGGAGATCAACCTGAAGGAGATGCTCGGCAGCTTTCTTCCCGAGAAATCAAAACGGAAAAAGGTCAGGGTCTCGGAGGCATTGGCAATGCTTATCCAGGAGGAGGCGAACAAGCTTATTGATATGGAAAAGGTGACCGCGGAAGCACGCGAGCGTACAGAACAGACCGGGATCGTTTTCCTGGACGAGATAGATAAAATAGCAAGCAGGGCACATGGGCAGGGCGGACCCGAAGTATCGAGAGAGGGCGTCCAGAGAGACCTGCTGCCTGTTGTCGAGGGGTCCACAATCAATACCAAACATGGCCCTGTAAAGACAGACCATATTCTTTTCATTGCCGCCGGGGCCTTTCACATCGCCAAGCCGTCGGACCTGATACCCGAACTCCAGGGGAGATTCCCCATAAGAGTCGAACTGGAATCGCTCGGCAAAGACGAGTTCGTCAGGATACTTACCGAACCTCATAATGCATTAACCAAGCAATACACAGCTCTTCTTGAAACTGAAGGGGTAACACTTGAATTCAGGGACTCCGCAATCGACGAGTTAGCGAACATAGCTGTATTGGTGAATGAAAAGACTGAGAACATCGGCGCCAGAAGGCTCCATACCGTCCTTGAAAAGGTGCTGGAAGAGGTGTCGTTCAGCGCCCCTGAAATTAAAGGTGAAACCATCATCATCGATAAACAATATGTGGAGGAAAGGCTGTCGGATGTGGCCAAAGACGAAGACCTCAGCAGGTATATCTTATAAAATCAGGCAATAGGCAATGAGCTATAGGAACGTCGGGAAAATCTTGTGGTTATTTATCCCCGCTGTCTCCCTTTTTCTAATTGCCTCATGTGCAGGCAAGGCTGTCGTCTCGCCGGAGGCGCTGTCCGCAAAGCCGGTGTTTAAGCCGGCAGAAGCAAAACAGCCTCCTGCAATGCCGGAGATGAAAGGTGAAAGGAGGCTTATCGTGGCCTCCTGGTACGGGCCCGACTTTAACGGCAAGCCGACATCCTCGGGAGAGTTGTTCAACATGTATGCGCTGACCTGCGCACACAAGGAATATCCTTTTGGGACCCGATTGCTTGTTACCAATCCGAGAAACAACAAAGCGGTGGAATGCATAGTCAATGACAGGGGGCCCTTTGTTGCCGGGCGGGACCTGGATCTTTCCTATGCCGCAGCAAAGAAGATAGACCTCATTGGACCAGGGACAGCCACAGTTATGATAGAGCCGGAAGGGAGAGATATGCGCTATGTCAAATACGTTAAATACGACGTGCGCGGTCCGGTAGTCACCATCCAGGTCGGCTCTTTCAGGGACGAATCGAATGCCGAGCGCCTGAGAAAAGCGCTGGAACTGCAATATTCAGGAGTATATATAATGACAGCTGATAAAGGCGGCGCCAGATATTACAGAGTACGCATCGGCAAATTCACTGCCGGGAGCAAAGCTGCTGAACTGGGCAAAACACTTGCAGACGAAGGGTACAATGTCCTTATAACCAAATTTGAACAGCAGATATGATAATATACCAAAAATGGAAAAGCTGATCGAAAAAGCAAACATTCTGATTGAGGCGCTGCCGTTCATACGCAATTTCTACGGAAAGACCTTCGTGATAAAGTACGGAGGCGCTGCACAGGTTGAAGACGAACTGAAAAACAGTTTTGCCCAGGACATTGTGCTTATGAATTTCATCGGCATTAAACCTATTATCGTCCATGGCGGCGGCCCCAGGATCAGCAAGACCATGAAAAAGATGGGCAAAGAGCCGTCATTTATTCAGGGACAGCGCGTCACGGACCAGGAGACCATTGACATCGTTGAAATGGTGCTGGGCCTTATCAATAAGGAAATAGTCGCGCTGATCAACAGCCACGGAGGCAAGGCGGTCGGCTTAAGCGGTAAAGACGGCGGGATGGTCAAAGCGAAAAAGAAACTCCTTAAAAAGGGCCTCGCTGCCGGAGAAGAGGAAATTATCGACATCGGACTTGTCGGAGAGGTCGACTCAGTCGATCCGGAGATACTCGATTGTATAGAAAAGGGTGGTTTTGTTCCGGTCATATCGCCTATCGGAGTGGGGAGCAGGGGAGAGACTTTAAATATCAATGCCGATTACGTGGCGTCAGCTATTGCTTCTTCTTTAAAAGCCGAAAAATTCATACTCCTTACCGATGTGCCTGGAATAAGCGATAAAAGAGGCGGCGTCATATCAACGGTCAGCAAGAAAGAGATAAAAAAGCTTATTGACAACGGAACGGTCTCAGGGGGTATGCTCCCGAAGGTGCAGGCATGCACCCGCGCCATTGATGCGGGAGTAAAAAAGACGCATATTGTTGACGGCAGAATGCCCCATTGCCTGCTCCTTGAGATATTCACAAAAGAAGGGATCGGAACAGAAATCGTTGGTTAGCGCCTAAGGACTCGCGAATAAATCGCTCACCGTTTTAATGCCTCCTTCTACCTCCTAATTCTTTTTATCGATACAGAAGACGCTTTATAATTTCTTTGCAGACGGAGCTGACGGCACGTTCGGGCCGTGGCATTCAGTGCAGTTCTGCTGGGCCGTAATCCCCACGTCTGATACCGCTTTCCATGTGGCTCTTGGCTTATACGTACCGTCCTTCCAGGCGTTCAGGTCCCGGACAAGGTGGTATGCAACGCTTGCCGATACACGGGCACACCTGTCTCTTCTTTCAGGACTGCCGAAAGCATAACCGGACGCCTTCATCCACTTGCCTACCGATACATGACAAAGCGGCGAGTCGCTTGTAGTCTGGATAATCGCTGCTTTCACCCTTGGTACTTTGGGCGTGTATGCAGGAAGGGCTGTTTCGGAATACCACTGCAATGCGTCAGCTCCGATTGCTGCGCCGTCTTCACACTCAGGGCCGGCGATTCTGGGGCCGATAATCATATTACTGACAATGTTGGCCCCGGCATTGGAGCCGCATATGGTCCCCCAGCCAACCATTCCCCCCTCAAGAAAAACATAAGCATCAACAGGAAATGACGTATAGGGTCCACCCACTTTTTCCCTGAGCTGACTAAATACGCTGCTGATAACAGCCGCCCCGCAAAACACCCGGTACCATTCATTATAGGCAAGCTCCGCTGTCTTTTCAGGGTCGAGTTTTACATATGGCCACGGCCATTTCTCTGTTGGACCGCCTGATGCTTCAGCTCTTGCCAGCAGACTCAGCCCCCCCACTGTCGCAGTTGCGATCCCGGCAAAAATTCCTGCTCCCTTAAGAAGCCCCCTTCTTGATACCCCTTCGTCGAACATCTTTTCAACATCCATAGTTACCACCTCCTGATAATCCTTTTTCATATTGTCGCCCTACTTGCAGCTTTTACAGGTCGAGAACCCTAAAATGGCATAGGGAGGACACCATCCAACCAGACCCGTCGCCAGGGGAATGGTCCCGAGATAAGCCCACGGCGAATGGGGTCCGGCAAAGGCCAGTGAGACAATACCTATGCCTGCAAGCACCCTTATGGTCCGTTCTATCGGGCCTATGTTTTTCTTCATGTTGCTACCTCCTGAAGTGAATTCTTAGTTATATATTAAGGACAGACGGAGGCTGCTGTATGTGACAAAGTCACAAAAGCAAGCTGGGGCCTATGATTTGAGAATGGTTATTTCGTTCCTGGAAAGAGCTAATATACCCTTTCGTTCGAGATCTTTAAGGACCCTGCTTACCACTTCCCTTGAAGTTCCCAGGTCATAAGCAATATTCTGGTGTGTTGATCTCAGGACTCCATGTTCAGCCTTTCCCGCAAGATATTCCCTGAGTCTTATGTCCATTCTGCCAAAGGCAACTTCTTCCACAAGGGCCATAACCGTAGTGAGACGCATGTTCATAATTTCGAAAACAAATTGTCTTATATCCTCGCTCGTATCCATCAATCTGCGGAAGTCCTCCGCCGGAACGAGGAGCATCGATCCCTCATTTAAAGAAACGGCATTGGCAGGATACGGAGTCTTCGCGAGGATGCACGAGGCGTTGAGGATGCAGGTCTCACCCCTGCCGATCTCGTAAAGGGTGATCTCGCGTCCACCCTCCCCAACCTTGTAAACGCGAATTTCTCCGGCGAGCAGAAAGGCGATTGCCGAACACGTATCTCCTTCAGAGTAAATGAGCATTCCCGCCGGAAACGAGCTGAGGGTGGCCTTTGAGAGAATATGCCTGATTTGGCCTTCTGGCGCCCGGCGAAGAGCCGGGAACAACTCGACTAATTCAGTGCGCGATAATCCATTCATATCATTTGATTAATTTTAAGCATGAGGACCTGGTCCAGTCAGCCCGGTTTGAAACAGCAAAGAAGCTTATTGGTTTAGCGGCAGAATCACAGGTGTTCACTTTTTAGTTCCAGCAAGTCTCTGACCGCCCTTAAATTCCGGGCATCGTCATTTTCGTTCTTCTTGGGCGTTTCAAGGATGAGCGGTATTGATTTTAACGCCGGATGATTTAAAAACCTTTTCAGTCCTTCTATACCAATCCGCCCCTCTCCGATGTGTTCGTGCCTGTCTACTCTGGAATTGCAATCTTTTTTGGAATCATTAAAATGTATAAGTTTTACTGCGTCAATGCCTGCATAAGTTTTCACATCCTCTACAAATTCCTCCAAACCGTCTTTGTCTGATAAATTGTAGCCTGCAGCAAAAGCGTGACAGGTATCAATGCAAAGTCCGCCAATCAGTCCCTTATCGACACCGTCCGCAATATCAGCAAGGTCCCTGATGCGCGACGATATATCACCCTTTTCCCCGGCAGTATTCTCAAGCAGGAGTTTGGCCTTCCACTTTTTTTCTTTGGAAACCCTCCCAAGTGCCTGAACAGCTCTTCTCCGTGCAATGTCTTCCTTGTCCTGTGAAGCGCTGCCGGTATGAAGCACTACATAATCCGCGCCTAATGAGTCCGCCAGGTCCATCTCTCTTGCGAGAAGGCGGCCCGATTGTTCGAGCAGACTTTTGTCCAGAGCAGCAAGGTTTATCAGATAAGAACTGTGTATGAAAACCGGGTTTATATCGTAATCGTTTCTCAGTTGCCTGAATTTTTCAATTGAATCCTGCGGTATATCGCTGGTAATCCATTGCCTCGGATTATGAGAAAAAATCTGCATGGTTGAGCAGCCAAGCTCCCTGGCCCGCTCAAGGGACAAATGGATACCGCCCGCTATTGAGGTGTGGACCCCAAGCCGTCTATGTAAATTCACCCTTGAGTCCTTTCCCATCTTTTACACTTTTGTAAATATAGAATACCATAAGTTCAGGGAATCAAGGTGATTTCGATGTTGCAACTTTCCCTTGTAATTTTGCATTATGCCTGATAGCCTATTGCAGGGCTGCGATATGTTAAAAGTAAAATTATCTTATGGAGGAAGAGTGGAATCGTGCCTGTTTTTTCATAGATGAAATATTTTTTGCAAAGGGATCTTGATTTTCAGTTGGAGTGCTTAAGATGCAGCAGTTAGTATTCAAAGGAGGCATGACATGTACCACAGCGAAACAGAAGCAAAAGAGTTGATATGCCCTTATCTGATGTCAGGTTTATACGCTAATAACAGAGCAATATCTGAAACTGAAAATATGCAATTGAGTGATACAGCCATTAGGGCAGTTCATTGCAAAGGGTCAAAATGTATGGCATGGCGCTGGTCATCAGTGGGATCAACAAGAGATAAAGGATCCTGCGGTTTGGCGAGAGCATGAAAAACATATACACCAAACATGAGATTTTCGTAAAACTGCAAGAAATTGTGAACTCAAAAGAGGGCCTTTGGTGGAAGATGAGAGACCTTGCCAAGACATACGACTACCTGGTCATTTCCGACAACAACGGGAAGATTCTCAAGAAGCTCGACGTGCTGGAAGCGGACTTGGGACCGACGGAAGAGATTGCAGCACTGCGGGCGGCAATCGCAGGGCGGGCTTAGTACCGGCAAAGACCAGCAACATTATTTATTAACCTTGAGTTGATAGTTCCGATAACTGTTGGCGGTGTATCATATCCTCAGAATATTCTCCAAGTAAATCTTACTGGTTCTCTTTAAGGGATAAGGAACATGTTGCCATCCTCCTGTTGTCCGGCAGGGTACTCTTCTACAGGTCGCCCAA
Source organism: Nitrospirota bacterium (assembly GCA_963784135.1). GTDB lineage: Bacteria > Nitrospirota > Thermodesulfovibrionia > Thermodesulfovibrionales > Dissulfurispiraceae > JADFXI01. The sequence goes on from CAWAQG010000002.1 coordinate 46,926, forward strand.
GAATCCAACTTGCTTCTATTGCAGTTATTTCTGTCCACTCTTTAATGTCCCGAGATTCAAAGCCGGTCGCGTCATCAAAGTGCTGAGCCACAGGGTTTCTGTCTGATGCAATACAGTAGTGCCGCCCCTCTGTTGATATAATCTGTGTCTCACCGCTTTCATTTTTCCTTTTGTAGTGTTTCATTGTGTTCTCCTCTTTTGTGACATACGCCTGTCGTATTCTAATATAACCGGAAAATTGATTTGTGACAACCTCCTTTATTGCTTTCATCCTGAGGGGTTACTGTTGAAAATCCGCAGCAGTTGCACATCAGGATACATGTGGACTGTCAGTTGGAGGCAATTGCGGCAGGTTCACAGGAGTCAACGTTTTTGATCATCCTGTTTATTGTGAGGAATTCAATCGGAAATTGATAATGCGGCAGTCCCCAATTTATGTGAATTCGTCACGCTTCGAGGGCTGACCCCACCCGAATCCAAATAAACCATTCCAGTGTTCCATACTATAGTTTCAAATAACCACATAAGGTTTTTTGTGGATTAATTGATCTAAATTTTTATATGATTTAACTCAGTTTTCAAAGCAAATCAGGAATACAGGAGATCTGTCATAGACTTTAAAAGCACTGCAAAACCATCTTTTGTCCTGCAATTATTTCTTATCCCGTGTATTTTTTCCATAGCCTGCTTTGTAGGCACATCTTATGGTGCCGATAGTGAAGATAAATCTGTTGACTCTAACCATGCAGATACCGTATCTATGGAATCCCTTTTGACCTTGAAACTTGAGGATCTTTTGAATCTCGAGGTCGTTTCGGCAACGAGGAGTACAAAGCCACTGTCAAAGGTTGCCGAAAATATGGAGGTTATCACTGAGGAAGATATAGAGCTTATGAACGCGCATACCCTGGCAGATGTGCTTCGAACGGTCAACGGCATTCAGTTGAATGTTTATATGGGAAGTCCCGGGACTGCTTCATACCCATTCTTACAAGGGTCTAATATGGATGAAGTGCTTGTTGTTATAGACGGGATAGTTATTAACGAAATTGCTGATAACATAGCACTAACAGAGACTGTTCCTGTCCAGAACATCGAAAGGATCGAGGTTATAAAAGGACCTGCATCTTCTGCGTGGGGGTCATCCCTGGGAGGGGTGATAAATGTAATAACAAAGTCAGGTGATCTTAATTCAATGCCTTCCGGGACTTTAGCTGCTTCTTATGGCGAAAAAACCACGTATGACTTCAAGGGTGATGTCTCAGGCGGAACAGACAAACTGGGTTATTATTTTTATGCAGGCACCTTGCATACCGACGGCTTACTGCCCTTCCAGCAGGCATTTTCGAACAACTTCTATACAAAGTTCTTATATAAAATTGCCAACAATACAGACATAAAATTCACTCTTTTGTACGATAATGCCTCGGATGTAGAAGGCAATTTTCCTGTTTTAGATGATGAGTTCGCTAAGAACAGTTCCAACAGCTTATTAGCAACTCTTTCGCTGTCAACCAATTTAAATAATAACCTCCAGGCCATTTTCTCATTAAGGACAGCTCTCCAGAATATAAATTATATCAGGAACATATACAGCACAGGCGCCGATAATGGGAGCTTTAAGGAGGAAGACAGGAAAACCGGCGGAAGCGCAAAGCTGTTGTGGAGTCTATCTGACCAAAAAGTTGTTATCGGCGCCGACTTTGATAATTGGCTATTAAAGGAGAGTGACTTTGTTAACGGAAATCACAGTGAGGACAAATGGGCGATTTTTACCAATGATACAATCACCTTAGGCAAGTTTACCGTTACCCCCGGCATAAGGGTGGATTCTTCGGAATACATAAGCAACTTTATAAGTCCCAGTCTGGGCATAACCTACGACTTGGGTCACAAAACAATCTTCAGATTATATGCGGGGAGAGGGTTTAATGATCCGACAATAGGTCAACTATATGGTGATTCCGTTTATTACAGACATAATGCCAATCTCAAGCCTGAGGAGGTATGGTCTTATCAGCCAGGGTTGGAAACAGGCATTTTAGAGTATTTCTGGTTAAAAGCAAGCTTCTTCAGTCATAACATACGAGACGCTATAACATGGCAGACACTTGATCCCAATACATATACATGGACTTACGTGAACAGCGATAGAATCCGGAGACAGGGAGAGGAACTGGAGTTAAGGACTATTCCATTCTATAACTTAACGTTGGCGGCGGCGGCTTCGTTTATAAAAACAACAGACTTGACGACCGGTGAAAAAATCATGGACGCGCCTACCAATACTTACAGTGTGTCTCTTCAGTATGACGACAAAAAGTCTTTAAGTGCCCTTATCAAGGGTTATTACATTTGGTATAATTCGGACAGCTTCTATCTGGGTAAATACAACTCGATGCTTTTTGATTTAAATATAATTAAGCCGCTTTATAAGGGTAAAAGTTCTTCCGTTGAGGCGTATTTTACCGGTCACAATATTTTTGATGGGGCGCAGTACCCGTTATTGGAATATGCGAATGCCCACAGATGGTTTGAGGGTGGCTTGAGATACAAGTTTTAATGGGAACCAGTTTAAATTACCGCCATCTTGAACCCGTCGACTTCTACACGTAACTGTGCTCGACCACTTTTGCGCCCACATTTATTTTTGAGAGAAACCTTGCATCCGTAGCATAAACGCCACAGGGTTGATTTCAGGAAGGAGTTTCCCATTACAGTCGCTTATGGTAATATGTTAAAAAAGGCCTCTCGATGGATTCTTGAAATCTGGAATGAGCAATTGATATAGCTGCAAGGAAAATCAAGACTTGTTGTTAAATGGATTGTTTGTGGCATAAAGACTGCATTGAGGGCAGACTCAAGCCAGATTAACCATGTGCTTCATCTGGGGTAACTGATGGGGTCAGGTCTTGAAAAGTCACTTTTATTTCCCCTGCCTCATTCTTGCCTGTTGACCACCTTGCTCGCAGTGGTGTAGTGAATACCCAAAGTGTCGGCTATTTCTTTTAGTGAATAGCCGTGCAGGATATGCGCATCCACTATCGCACGGTTACGTCTCTGCTTGTCGATCTTTTCGTTTCCTTTGAAAAGTTCGTGCAACAGCGGTCTGTGTGCATGACGTTGGACCTTTGGTATCTCCCTGATCATCTTCTTTGAAGATAACGCCTCCTTCAGTTTACCAACAAATTCTTCTTCGCCAAGCACTACCTGCCCCTTGAGCTGCTCCCATGGAAAATCAATTCCTATCCCAGCCAATACAAAATCCCGATACCCTCTTTCGGCTTCCCTTCTGTTTCTGCCAAAAAATCCAAGCACCCAATCAACGCTCAGAAAATCAGGCGCGTCCTTTAGTCCCGCAGTGATCGCATAACTACTCCATTGCCATTCCTCCGGCGCGGTCGCAATTTTTGCCCTGACAGGGTTTAACACCACATAACGACAAAGCTCGGCAAGATAGCTCTCTTTGTCTACTACTATTGCTTTGTATCTTCCCTGAAATATATGACCACACCTATTGTGTCGGCGGTTGAAAGCCTGAGTATAAACTCCGTTTAATTGACGCATCCCCTTTGACAGATTGCCCTCTGGCGTCTCTATGAGCAGATGATAGTGGTTATCCATTAGACAGTAAGCATGGCACAGCCAGTTATAACGCTTCGCTACAGAGGAAACCACCGCTAAAAAGATATCTCTGTCATCTTCTCCTTTGAATATGTTTTTCCGTCCGTTGCCACGTGCCGTGATATGGTAAACTGCACCAGGGTATTCAATTCTTATCGGTCTTGCCATAATGTGTTATGATAGCTGGCAATAACTTATTTTTCAAGACCTGACCCCGCTCTTGACCCTTGACCCCGCTCTTGACCCTGGCCCGCTCAAGGGACAAATGGATACCGCCCGCTATTGAGGTGTGGACGCCAAGCCGTCTTTGCAAATTCACCTTTGGGTCCTTTCCCATTACTTTCCCGACTGGAGTATTTCTTTTTCGACACCCTTAGCAAGCAACAGGCGCATATATGCATTATATCGCCGGAACAGTTCGCACATGAAGAATCAGAGTTGAGCTTCTTTATCCATTATTGCCCTTATTTTTGCAAGAAGGTCATTTGGCGTAACCGGTTTTGATATAAAATTCATCCCTTCTTCCAATATGCCCTTTCTGCTGATTATGTCGGATGTATACCCGCTGGTAAAAAGAATATTAATGTCAGGTTTTATCTTCCTTATCTCATCAATCGCTTCTTTGCCGCTCTTCTTCGGCATTATTACATCAATGATAACAAACTGAATGATGTCTTTTTTCTCTTTAAATTTGTTGACGGCATCCTCTCCGTCCACTGCATCTATTACAGTATAACCATTTTCTTCAAGCACCATCTTTGAAAGCACTCTTACGTCTTCATTGTCCTCTGCAAGCAATATGGTTTCTGTCCCACCCTTTGGCCTGATAATCTCCGTCACTTTCGCTTCTTCGATCTTTGATTCAGTCAGAGGCAGGTATATCCTGAATGTTGTGCCTTTGCCCGGTTCGCTATATACAGTGATGTTGCCGCCATGCTGCTTGATTATTCCGTATACTATTGAAAGCCCAAGCCCTGTGCCTTTGCCTACTTCCTTGGTTGTGAAGAAGGGTTCAAATATCTTTTGCTGCGTCTTTTCATCCATGCCTCTGCCTGTATCTGTCACTGAAATAAGGGCATACATGCCTGGTTTCTCCATATCATGTCCCTTTACATAGTCCTCATACAGTTCTGCGGTCTCTGTGACTATAGACAACATTCCCCCATCCGGCATCGTATCCCTTGCATTAGTAGAGAGGTTCATCAGTACCTGCTCTATCTGGCCGGGGTCTACCATTACGGTCAGGGTTTTTTCCGTAAGTCGTGTTTTAAGCTCTATGTCCTCCCCGATAAGTCTGGCCAACAGCTTTTCCATGCCTTTGATAAGTTCATTCAGGTCTGTCTCTTTCGGAGCGATCAGCTGTTTTCTGCTGAAGGCAAGGAGTTGTCTCGTAAGATCGGCTGACTTTCCTGCTGAACTTAGTATCTGATCAACCAGGGGTTTCAATTCACTGTCTTTACCAAGCTGGGTGTTCAGGAGACTTCCATAGCCGATTATAGCTGTCAGCATGTTATTGAAGTCATGGGCGATGCCCCCTGCAAGTTGTCCTATGGCCTCCATCTTCTGTGCCTGGTACAGCTGCATTTCGAGTTTTACCTTTTCTTCCTGGATATTTCTGTCATGAGATAGATCATGTATCATCGTAAGAATACTCATAGGCTGTCCCTGTTTGTCACGTATTATCTTGACCGTAGTCTCAAGCGGTCGCCCAAGAGGGTTACGGGGGTGATCTTTCTCCATGATGATAACACTATCCAGTTTTTCATCCTGGACATGGCATACAGGACAAAGGGTATGCGTCTTATCAGGGTGAAGAATATCTGCAATATGATGACCTACAGATATTTCCGGAGTCTTACCTGTTATCGTGTAGAATGCTTTATTCGCTCTTATCAAGTGTCTTTCAACGTCAAGCAAGTAAATAATATCCTCAGATACATCCATGGCAGCGCTCCATTCTTTAGCAGCCTGCTCCGCTGCCTGTTCTGCCATCTTGCGCTCAGTTATGTCGCGGGTCACGCCCAGCAACGCAACGATTTCATTCTTCTCGTTTCTAAATGGAACAGCATGCGTCTCAAGCCATAATTGCCTGCCCTTAACACCTGTCATCTTGAAAACCAGGGTGCCGGACTCTCCGTTGAAAATCCGCTTCGTTAGATCCATGAACGAGTCACAATACTCAGGCACAATCATCGGACAGACACATTGACCTTTGACCTGATCAAGTGAATCAACCTGTAGCATTTCAAGACCTGCCCTGTTCATCATGAGCAGATTTGCATTAGCATCAAGGAGTTTTACGCATTCAGGTTCTGTCTCAATTATAGTCCTCAGCATAATCTCGCTGTTCCTGAGTGCCGCTTCCACCCGCTTACGTTCGGTGATGTTTTCGATAACTGCATGAGAGAGAACAACATGTCCGTCGGCATCCCTCTCCCCGGTAGCCGAAAGTAGAACGTCCATGACTTCTCCATTTTTTTTCACCAGCTGATACTCGACATTCTTGCAAAAGCCGTCCTGAAAAAATGCCGGCTGGACAACCTCTACTGCATATTTTCGCGATGCCTCGGTATAAAAATCGGTCACTTTTCTGCCGAGCACCTCGTTCCGTTCATAGCCGAGAGTATTAAGCCAGTGATTATTGACTTTGACAATGGTCCCTGTATGGTCAATAGAATGCAGCATGATTGGAGTTTCATTATAGAAGGCACTGTACTTCTCTATACTTTGTCTCAAAATGGCCTCCGACCTTTTCCGTTCAGTGATGTCGCGAACTACCGCCACCGCATACTCTCTTGTGTTCAGCGTCACATAGCTTAAGTTAACTTCAACAGGAAATGTGGCGCCATTCTTTTGTTTAGCGATGCCTTCCAACATGTGGGAGCCTTTCTGCCTCAATTCGTCTACAGGTGTTTGACATGAAAAATTGTCGGGGAAGGTTGTTTCAATATCCTTAAAATTCAGCTTCAGGAGTTCCTGGCGATTGTACCCCAAAAGGGTGCATGCTTTATCATTCACAAAGATAAAGCGGCCGGCCTGCGGACCACTGACGAAAATAGCATCATTTGTTTTATTGATCAGATCCCTGAAAAGTTCGAGATCAGTTCCACCCTTGTCCATGTTTTTCGTCCCGGCATTAGGTCCCATAATATCTACTTAAATTATAAACCGATTTTGATGAGTTTAGAAGTGAAATATCAGGGAAGCAATCAATATTCCGTAACGCTGTATCTAATCTGCGTGAAATTCAATTACTTCGGTGAGGGTGAGAAAAACAGGCGCTATCATCTATATAAGCAAGTTTTCTGAGCGTTGTTTCATGCCGCATGTTTACTTTCTCAAGCCATGCTTCCAACTTTTTCCAAGTTGACACCACACACCTTTTAGTGGTAGTTTTTACTTCATGCCTATTGACTATAAAGATACTCTTAATCTACCACAGACCGGCTTTCCCATGAAGGCCAACCTCAGCCAGAGAGAGCCTGAGATGCTGAAGTTCTGGGAAGAGACAGCTGTCTACCGGAAGCTTCAGGAGAAAAATGCGGGAAACGAGAGCTATATACTTCACGACGGTCCTCCTTACGCCAACGGTAATATCCATATCGGCCATGCACTGAACAAAATCCTCAAAGATATTATCGTTAAATATAAATCCATGCAGGGTTTTTACTCTCCCTATGTCCCGGGTTGGGACTGCCACGGTCTTCCAATTGAACTGCAGGTGGACAAGAACATGGGAGACAAAAAAAATCAGGTCGGCGTTCTTGAAAAAAGGCGGCTTTGCAGGGAATATGCAGCCGGATTTGTCGCCGTGCAGAAGGAAGAGTTCAAGAGGCTCGGTGTTTTCGGCGACTGGGAGAGGCCGTATCTGACAATGTCCTACGATTACGAGGCGTCTATTGTTAGAGAATTCTTCAAGTTCGTCGAAAACGGCTCGGTATACAAAGGTAAAAAGCCCGTCCATTGGTGTCCCTCCTGTATCACCGCCCTCGCAGAGGCGGAAGTGGAATATGCGGAAAAAGAATCACCTTCGGTCTTTGTGCGTTTCAGGGTCTTCGACGAGGACGTTAAAAATGCGTTGCCGCAGTTGGCGGGCAGGAATGCATTCATAGTGATATGGACGACAACGCCCTGGACACTTCCGGCAAACCTTGCCCTCGCAGTCCATCCCGAGTTCCTCTATGCCGCCGTGCTGGATGGGGAGGATGTAAACATCGTAGCTGACGAGAACCTCGCTGGGCTCAGGGAAAAAGGCATTATAAAAGGCGATGTTATTTTAAACCTCACAGGAAGTTCATTAGAGGGGATACGCACACAGCATCCTTTTATTGAAAGGGAGTCACCAATTGTTACAGCTGAATTTGTCACGGTCGGCGAGGGCACAGGTGTTGTCCATATCGCCCCGGGCCACGGCGAAGATGACTATGATGTCGGACTCAGATACGGCCTCGATATATACGCGCCGGTGGACGACAGGGGCAAGTTCACCAAACAGGTCCCCGAATTCGAGGGACAGTTCGTCTTTAAGGCCAATGAAGGGATCATAGAGACACTTAAAGAGAAAAAGGCCCTTCTCGGAGTGGAGAAGATGCGGCATTCCTACCCCCATTGCTGGAGATGCAAAAAACCTGTCATATTCAGGGCAACGGCACAATGGTTCATATCAATGGAGAATGGAGATTTAAGAAAAAAAAGCCTTGAAGAGATAGAGAAGACCAGGTGGGTGCCTTCGTGGGGCAGGGACAGGATCTACGGCATGGTCTCCGGCAGGCCGGACTGGTGCATTTCCCGGCAGAGGGCATGGGGAGTTCCCATAACATTGATCACCTGTGAGGAATGCGGTGCATTTGTTCAGGACCCCGGGCTGTTCGCCCGAATCGTGTCACTATTCGAACAGCACGGCGCAGACATATGGTTTACGCTGGACATAACCGAACTTCTCGGACCGGGCCATGCCTGTGCGCGGTGCGGCGGCGCCGCCTTTAAAAAAGAAATGGATATTCTCGATGTATGGTTCGACTCCGGAGTAAGCCACGCAGCCGTCCTCGAACGCGACAGCAGGCTCTCATGGCCCGCTGAAATATACCTGGAAGGGAGCGACCAGCACCGCGGGTGGTTTCAGAGTTCCCTCCTTGCATCGGCAGGGACACGAAACAGGGCGCCATATCAGACCGTCCTCACCCATGGATTCACGGTTGACGGCCAGGGGAAAAAGATGTCCAAATCACTCGGCAATGTCATAGCGCCGCAGGAAATTATTAAAGCAAACGGCGCAGAGATTATACGCCTGTGGGTTTCGGCCGAAGACTATCACGATGATATACGGCTCTCAAAAGAGATCATCGACAGGCTGACCGAGGCCTACAGAAAGATCAGGAACACCGGCCGGTTCCTCCTCGGCACGCTCCATGATTTCGACGAAAAAAATTATAGCGGCAATCTGCTGGAGATCGACAGATGGGCACTGTCAAGGCTGCAGGGACTCATAAAGAAAGTGACCTCGGCATATGATGCGTTCGATTTCCATGAGGCGTTCCGTTCACTCTACCAGTTCTGCATCGTTGATATGAGTTCATTTTACCTCGATATTTTAAAAGACCGCCTGTACACGTTCAGGGCGGATTCACCCGGGCGGCGCGCAGCGCAATGGGTATTGCACAGGATACTGCTCGACATGACGCGCCTCATGGCCCCGGTGCTTTCATTTACCGCGGAAGAACTATGGAGTTATATACCGGGTCGTGCAACAGAGAGCGTTTTCCTCTCCGGATTTCCTGTCCCTGATGAATCGTTTGCCGATGAAGCTCTGGAGAAAAGATGGGACATCCTCATTGCGGTGAGGAACGAGACGAACAAGGCGCTCGAAATAAAAAGGAAGGACAAATTTATCGGCAATGCACTTGAAGCAAAGCTTGTGCTTTACCCGCCCGAGGATGTTTATCAGCTTTTGCAGGATTATAAGGACTCCCTGCCCTCACTTTTTATTGTTTCTGACGTCGAACTCCTGCGACCGGAACTCCGGACACCGGACACCCACGAAAGCACTGAAATAAACGGCCTCTTCATCAAGGTCGAAAGGGCGGCCGGCAGGAAGTGCGCGAGGTGCTGGAACTGGAGGCTTACGGTAGGCAACTTTGAAGGGCATCCCCTGATATGTGAACAGTGCTTTAATGCCATAAAATGAAGAAATCCCCAGTCATCTTTTTTCTAATCTCCCTCTGCATTTTTGCCCTGGACCAGCTCACGAAATATTTTATAAAGACCCATATCGGCCTTTTTGACATCATGCGGATAACATCCTTTTTTAATATTGTTTACGTACTGAACACCGGTTCGGCCTTCGGGCTGTTCAAGAGTCTCGGCAACTCATTCTTTATTATTATTGCGTTGCTGGCAATGACATTAATCACGTTCCTGATTATCAAAGATAGCAGCAACAGGCTTGCTTTTGCACTCATACTCGGCGGGGCCGCCGGGAATCTCGCTGATAGAATTATCTTCGGGCATGTAATCGACTTCCTGGATTTTTATGCAGGCAGCCATCACTGGCCGGCCTTTAATATTGCCGATTCAGCCCTCACAATCGGCATTACGCTGCTGCTCGTCAAAACAGTTTTTGAAAAAAACAGCGTAAGATAGTAAACTTGTTACAGATGCATACTGTTACCGCAGATGAACTCTTTAAGAAAGGGGTGGAAGCACTTGCAGGCGGCAAGATGATTCCGGCCCTCGCCAGTTTTGAAAAAGCCCTGGAACTCGAAGACAATCCGGCCTTCTATTCTTACTTAGCCTTATGTATCGCAAAAGAGCGGGGTCAGGTGAGGAAGGCCGTCACGCTCTGCGAAGAGGCATTGCAAAAGGACGGAGAAAACTCAGCTCACTACCTCAACCTCGGCAAAATACTCCTCCACGCAGGCAATGTGGATGAGGCCATTATGGTGTTCAGAGGGGGACTGAAATACGGGACCAACCTCCTCATAATAGACGAACTTAAAAAGCTCGGCACAAGAAAACCTCCGGTCATAGCCTTTCTGAGCAGAAACAATCCAATCAATAAATATCTCGGTATCATTTTCAAAAGACTGGGGCTCCGGTAGAGGGGGATGTCTCGATGCATTTTCCGGACAATGCCACTCATGCCGATGCAAGCTGGCCTCCCCCGCATTAGCTCTTACCTAAAACACTATCGGATAGAAACTCCCCTGCCGGGAAGAGTTTCTTACCGTACACTGTCCGTAAGGCTATGCGCCGCCCTTTTTCTTGGCGGCCTCGATAGCTTCTGTGACTACGGCATTAAGCGTCTTGGTGATAGCGTCGCAAAGCGCCTGATCACCGCCGCACAAAAACTCAACTACGCAATAGTTGTCCGGGCCTATCGGCCCCAGCTGCTGGCCCAGCATGAACGGCACCGCGTTGCCTACACAAGTTTCCATGTTAAAGCTGCCCTCAAGAATGGCTTGGTCAATGCCGCTGTCGAGCCGCCGCCTGAGAGGCCTGCCGAGCCGATTGTCTTCGTTTTCGCCGGGGTTATCCTTGTCCATGTTTTTCACCTTCCGTTTTTTGCTTCTTAGTATATCAGTATTGGGCAAAACGAAGAGAAAGAAATGCTTCTGGAATGGGAGGCTTCTGCGAATATGAAAAACTATCCTTTATTAATGGTCTTTTTGACATGCACGAGTTTTGATGAGCAATATAGGCTGTAATATTCATTTCTGCCTCGATCGCAGTTAAGCTGAAAAATCTTTATTGATGCAATGAATTGGAATGTGTCTGTTTGTCGGTGAAACAAACTGCAGGAATGGTCTATGGTGAGGGACGGGAAGTCTGACAAGTCAGCAATTCACAACATTGACAATTGTATATAACAATTTTAGCATATGTATATACATTTGAAAGGAGGCATGCCTTATGAAATCTTCGGTTAAAATGACATCGATAAGGCTGGACACCAGACTTGCGAACGATGCGATGAAAGTGCTCGGCACCGGCAGCAGGAGTGAGGCCGTACATACGGCGTTAAGAGAAATCGTAGCTCTAATGAAGTTCAAGAGATTGATGTCAGTATATGGCGGTAAATTGCAGTTCGAGGGCCATGGCAGGTAAAATTGTTATTTTCGATACTTCCGTCTTAATAGACCACTTGAGGACCAATCGGTACAGCAATAATTTTCTGGATCTGCAGGGCCTTATAAGAAACTCCTCCGTGGTCCTGTCTGAACTGTCGAGAGGGGCCACGAAAGAAGCGGAAACAGCTTTTGTGGCCGCACTTGGCGGGAACCATCCCATACTGACACCCTTACTGCACGGAATTATGGTGCTACCGTAATTACCTCAAATAAAACAGACTTTGACTTAATAAGGTACTACAGAGATTTTCGTCTGGAAGTTTGGTAAAAGAGAACTGGATTTGCCTTTATTGACTGCAATTTGTTCACGTGATATGATTACGCATGCCTGAAAAAACAATAGAATCAATCAGCGTAAAGCGTCTTGAGATCCTTGATGAGAAGGGGGAAACAGACAATTCGCTCATGCCTTCTTTATCCGACGACGAGATAAGGAGGATGTATGAATTGATCATCCTATCGAGGATATTCGACAAGCGCGCATTGGACCTTCAAAGGGAAGGCAGGATAGGCACATATGCGCCTATTGCCGGGCAGGAGGCCTCCCAGATCGGGAGCGCATGCGCCCTCGAAAAGTCCGACTGGATATTCCCGTCCTTCAGGGAGATGGGAGTTCATATAGCCCTTGGCTATCCCATCCATATGCTGTTTCAATACTGGGCCGGAGATGAGAGGGGGCTGATTACCCCGGAGGATTTAAATATTTTTCCCATATGCATCCCTGTGGGAACTCATATCCCCCATGCAACAGGCGCTGCCTTTGCCGCAAAGTATAAGGGAGACAGGACGGCGGTTATTGCCTATTTCGGAGACGGAGGCACCTCAAAGGGCGATTTTCACGAGGGGTTTAATATGGCAGGCGTCTTCAAACTGCCTGTTGTCTTTATCTGCCAGAACAATCAATGGGCGATATCAGTGCCGAGGGAGAGACAATCCGCTTCAAAAACCCTTGCTCAAAAGGCATGTGCGTATGGCTTTGAGGGCATACAGGTTGACGGCAATGACATATTTGCTGTTTATAAGGCGACAAAAGATGCCGTGGAAAAAGCGAAACATGGCGGAGGCCCGACCTTTATCGAATGTTTTACTTACAGGATGTCGCATCATACGACAGCTGACGATGCGACAAGATACAGAAAGGAAGAGGATGTCGAGGCATGGAAACCAAAAGACCCTCTCTTAAGGTTGAAATTGTTCATGGAAAAAAAAGGGATATGGACGGAACAATATCAGAAAGAGGTGGAAGACAGATCGAAAACCATTGTTGACAATGCAGTAATAACAGCGGAATCAATAAGTCCTTCCCGGCCTGGAGATATGCTTTCTTATACCTGTGAAACGCTCTCACCCCGGCAGACAAAACAGATGAAGGATTTCTGACATGCCCGGGAACTCAAAAAAACTCAACATGGTCCAGGCAATAAACCTTGCGCTCAGAGAAGAGATGCAGAGGGACGAAAACGTTATCGTGCTCGGAGAGGATGTCGGCATTGACGGAGGCGTTTTCCGAGTTACTGAAGGACTGCAGAAAGAATTCGGGGCCGAAAGAATTGTGGACACGCCCCTTGAAGAATCCGGCATTGTCGGCACCGCCATAGGAATGGCTGTATACGGATTAAGACCTGTCGCGGAAATACAATTTATGGGCTTTATCTATGCTGCTGTAGAACAGATTTACTCTCATGCGGCAAGGGTCCGCTCGCGTTCCCGGGGAAGATACACCTGCCCGCTGGTAATACGCACCCCTTACGGGGCCGGCATAAAACCACCCGAACTCCATTCGGAAAGTGCAGAGGCTTTTTTCTGCCACATGCCCGGGGTAAAGGTTGTCGTGCCGTCAACACCTTACAATGCAAAGGGCCTGCTGATCTCATCCATCAGGGACCCTGATCCGGTAATATTCCTTGAATCAACAAGGCTCTATCGCCTCATAAAAGAAGAAGTCCCTGAAGGCGAATATACCATTCCGCTCGGAAAGGCAAGGATTGTTCAGGAAGGCAAAGAGGTCACGCTTATTGCATGGGGGAGCATGCTCCACAGGGCGCTTCAGGCAGCGGAAGGCATTGATGCAGAGGTTATAGATTTAATGACATTGAGCCCCTTTGATGAGGAGACAATATTCAGGTCGGTCAAAAAAACAGGGAGGGTTGTTATAGTGCATGAAGCGCCGAAGACATGCGGGTTTGGCGCAGAGATATCGGCAACAATCGCAGAAGATGCAATGCTCTATATGAAGGCGCCTGTAATGCGGGTAACAGGCTACGATGCTGTTATGCCGCTCCCCAAACTTGAGGACCACTACGTGCCGACCTTTGAGCGCATAAGAAAGGCAATTGAAGAAATAATAAAATACTAAATTGCGGTAAACAGCGGAGGCTGGATGTATTTCCGCTGCTTGATACTTTTTAAAAAAAGGAGCGTGCCATGCCGTTTGATTTTAGATTGCCGGATTTAGGTGAAGGCATAACAGAGGGCGAGATAAGAAAATGGCTCATTAAGGAAGGCGATGCGGTGGATGAGCACCAGAATGTCCTTGAGATAGAGACAGACAAGGCAATCGTAGAAGTACCGTCTCCAAAAGCGGGAAAGATAATAAAAATAAATAAAGAGGAAGGAGAGACGGCAAAGGTCGGGGAGGTACTGATTACTATTGCGGAAAAAGACGAAGTCCCTGAAGAAAAAACGAAGCTGGAAGAGACGCATAAATCCGTCTCTGTTGTCGGCGTCCTTCCCGAAGAAGAGCAGGTGCTCGCAACGCCCGCATCGCGTGCCGCTGCCAGGGAACTCGGCATAAATATCGAGACGGTGCTGGGTACGGGTCCGGGTGGGAGCGTCACGCTTGATGATGTCAGAAAGGCCGCCGGCAAGACCGGCAAAGCGGAGGACCGGTACGGACCTTCCGAGAGGGTAGCGCTGAGAGGGTTACGGAAGACGATAGCGAAAAACCTTGTCTCCGCCCAGAAAACAACAGCCTCTGTCACAGGGATGGAGGAAGCCGACATTACCGAGTTATGGGACCTCAGGGAACGCGAGAAGAAAGCGCTTCTGGAGAAGGGGGTACACCTTACCTTCCTTCCTTTTATTATCAAGGCGGTGCACCATGCCCTCGCGGGGCATCCTCTGCTCAATGCTTCCATTGACGATGAGCTGGAGGAAATCATCATCAAAAAATACTACAATATCGCTATTGCCGTCGACACGCCGGACGGCCTCATGGTACCGGTAATAAAAGACGCCGATAAAATGACCATCCTCGATCTTTCCCTTGAAATACAGTCGTTAAGCGTAAAGGCAAAGGAAAGGAAAATAAAAATAGAGGAGATGAAAGGGAGCACATTCACAATTACCAATTACGGGCACTTTGGCGGAATATTTGCGACCCCTATAATTAATTATCCTGACGTCGCAATACTCGGTGCCGGAAGGATTTCGCAGAAACCGTGGGTCAAAGGCGGCCAGATTGTCATCAGAAGAATTCTTCCCCTGTCTTTGACCTTTGACCACAGGGTGACCGACGGAGTTGATGCCTCACAATTCCTGACGAAGATCGTCAACTATCTCGAAGACCCTGCGTTGCTTTTCATAGAAAGCGCATGAATCACGCCGGCCCTCTGGACCCCCTCTTCAGCCCTCAAAGCGTCATACTTATCGGCGCAGCCCACACAGAGAAAAAGCTTGGCGGCATCGTACTCAAAAATCTCCTGAAGTCAAAAGTAAGAATCTACCCTGTAAACCCGAAATATGAGACGCTCATGGGAATAAAGGCTTATCCGTCAGTCAAAGCAGTAAGAGAGCTTTTTGATGCAAGCGGCGCACCGGTTGACCTGGCAATAATTATGAGGCCGGCTTCCGAGACGCCGGGAATTTTGAGGGAACTGCATCCATGGACAAAAACAGCCGTCATTGTCAGCGCAGGTTTTTCCGAGGCGGGACAGCCGGGACTGCAGGATGAGGTCAAAAATATAGGGAAAGAAACAGGGATCCGCCTGCTGGGACCTAATTGCCTGGGCGTGTATAATGCCCACCAAAAGCTTGATACCTTGTTTATCGCCCGCGAGAAACTTAAAAGACCAAAAAAAGGCAATGTTGCCGTGATTTCCCAGAGCGGCGCCGTCATGACCTGTCTTTTCGAGGCAATGCGGGCATCAAACACCGGCATATCAAAAGCCGTCGGCTATGGCAATGCCGTTGATATCGACGAATCGGATTTTTACGATTACCTTGCCCGGGACCCTCATACCGAGATTGTTATTTCATATATAGAGTCGGTGGGTGACGGAAGAAAATTCATTAAGTCGGCGAGGGCGCTCTCCGAAGAGAAAACCCTGCTCATACTTAAATCAGGCAAGGGCTGCAGCGGCCAGGCTGCCGCTTTTTCGCACACCGGACGGCTTGCAGGAAGGTATGAGGTGTTCAGCTCCGTCCTCAGGCAGTTCGGCATAAAAGAGGCCGTTGATTTCGACGACCTCGTTGATTCCGCAAAAGCTCTTTCCTACCAGAAACCGGTAAAGCCGGGGAATGGACGAAGGGTCTGCATAGTTACCAACGGGGGAGGCTCCGGGGTGCTTGCCGCTGATGAGTGCATGAAGCTGCTTCTGGATGTTGCACCGGTACGGGAGGAAAAGGCCCAAAGGCTCAAGGAGGTGTTTCCGCCATTTTATGCAATGAGCAATCCCATTGACCTCACTGCCCAGGTAAAAGATACTGATTATGCTGTGGTGCTGGAGATGCTTAAGGATGATTATGACGGATTTCTTATTATAGCCTTGACAACAGTGACCGGCATTACCAATGCGCTCGCCGGCATTATAAAGGATTTCCGGGAAACAACAGACAAGCCGGTAGTGCTTTACACGGACAGCAATAGTTCCGCCCGATCCATAACAGCACTCTTCGAAAAGGCCGGGATACCGGTCTATCCCTCCCCTGAAAGGGCGGCAAGGGCATTAAATGCCCTCCTGGGCAAATAGCTTTACCTGTGGCAGCTATGATAAACTTTTATGGGAATATGGACATAATCGACAAAAAAATGAATGACTCTCTGCGGCTGTTTGTGCAGAAAATAACCAAACTTCCGACCATCCCTGTGGTCGCCCATGAAATATTGAATGTGACAAGAAACAATCTTATCTCTGTGGATACATTGGAAAAGATTGTGTGCAAAGACCCGGCCATTTCAGCCAAAATTGTGGGCTTGTCCAACGCCGCCTTTTTCGGATACCAGATGCCGCATGCAACCGTAGCTGGCGCAATACAGAAAATAGGGTTCACCAATGTAAAGAATATAGCCCTGGGCATATCGTTAATGACAATCTTCGACGACAAGCATCTCAAGCTGGCCTACGATTACAGCAGGATTTACAAGCACTCCATAGCAACAGGACTTGTTGCGCTGCGATTGGCCGGCAACCTCGGGATCAAACCTCGTGATGATCTTTTTTTATGCGGCATGCTCCACGACATCGGACTGCTGCTGCTTAACAGTTATTTCCCCGAGCTTTACAGCAAAGCAGCAGAAGCCGCGCGGGAGCGTAAAAACCTGCTGGAGGCTGAAACACTCGTGATGGGATTTACCCACGCTGACATAGGAGCATGGATCGCGGATACATGGAACCTGTCGGACACCCTGCAGGAAGTCATAATGCACCATCACGGTCCCTCCCTTGCAAAAAAGTACAAGGGAACTGTTGCGCTCGTGCACCTGGCCGATTATATTACATGCAAGCGGTTCTTTTGCATGACTGAGCAAAACGTCTATTGCCCGCTCGACCCGCTGGCTCTCTTTCTGCTTGACATGCCGGAGAAAAATTTTGACGATATAGCGTCCGGCGTTCCCGACAAGATGTTTGAGGACGGGATATTCGAGTCATGAGCGAACAGATATTTGCCCGGTGGCTGCAGAGGTTTCTCTCAGGAGATGGCTATCCTCCTGTTTCTTTTGAAGGGCTCTCCTCAACCGAGACAGCCATGGCCCGGCAGATCGAGAACGAATGCCGAAAAACCGATACCTTCAACAGATATTCCAGGATATTCCTTCAGACACTCGACAGCTCCGAGCGGTTTTCCGAAGTTGCGATACGGGCGCTTTCCGCATTAATTAAAATAGGACAGCTCGGAGAGACGATCAGGGATGTCGATATTTTTTGCAGAAACATAGCGGCGATCTTTACACGCGAATTAGGTTTTGAAAACTGTTTGATACTGCTGAAGCATCCGGATACAGGGAAACTGAGACTGGAGGCATACAGTGCCAAAGAAGGCGACTATCCGTCATCCGGGAAGGAAAAGAAAAAATGCAAGGCAATGATTGGTGAAGAAATAGCGCTCCAGGTGGCCGGTTCCGGTGATTATATCCATATCCCGGATGTCACATGTGACGACAGGTGCTCCAAAGAGGTTTGCGGGAGCATCGGAGTTAAATCGCTGCTCTCGGCGCCGATCAAAAGCGGAAGCAGCATAATCGGGGTCATCAACTGCGGACATCCCCTTCCGGAGGCCTTCGATGAAAACAAGATCAACCTTATCCTTCTCCTTTCAAATTTTGCGGGACAGGTAATAACGCTTATTTCTCTCCATAATAAGATGTCCGCATGGAACGAAGCATTGCAAGAGGAGGTGCAGAAAAAGACCTCCGAACTGCGGAAAAAAAATGAAAAACTCCACAAGCTTGCCGTCACTGATTCACTGACAAATCTTTACAACCGGCGCTTTTTCTTTACCCGGCTTGAGGAGGAATTTTCAAGAACGCTCAGATATAATGAGCAGTTCGCCCTGCTCCTGATGGACCTCGATAACCTGAAAGCCATCAATGACACCTACGGACACGTCACAGGTGACAAGGTAATCAAGCACATCGCCAAATGTCTGAAACATTCTGTCAGAAAAGGCGATGTCATGGGCAGACTCGGTGGTGACGAGTTCGGCTATATCATGCTCATCGCCGATGAGGAGGTTGCCTGCCATTTCTCGCTGCGCCTGCAGCAGTCCCTCGCACGGGTTGTATTCAAGGGCATAGAAAACAAGCCGACCCTGAGCATAGGCATTGCAGCCGTCAACGGCAATAAATTTAAAAAATTCCAGGACACCTATGTGGCCGCTGACGAGGCCCTGTATTTGGCAAAAAAGAAGAAAAACTGCATCAGCGTTTTCGGTAAAACATTAAAAAGAAAAAACAGGTAATAAAAACCTTGCTCGAACATGAGGCAAAAGCGTTCCTGAAGGAAATGGGGTTGCCGGTACCTCGCGGCACATTCTTCAAAACCGGTTCTGTACCGTCTTCCGCCGGCATGACGTATCCCCTTGCCGCAAAAGTTTCATCCGAACAGATCATATCAAAGAGCGATGTCCGCGGCATAAGAACAGGGATCACAAATGAGGAGGAACTGAAGCAGGCGGTTGCCGGCCTTATGGAGATACCTGGCGCCGAAGGGGTGCTGGTGGAGGAAATGGCCCCGCGCGGCGTCGAAGTCATCATCGGGGGAATTATCGACCCGCAGTTCGGGCCTGTCATGATGTTCGGTCTCGGCGGAGTTTATGTAGAGCTGTTCAAAGACGTAGCTTTCGGGCTGGCCCCGCTTGAGGAAAGAGATGCCTTGTGGCTCATTGCACAGATAAAAGGCCGCATGCTTTTAGAAGGATACCGGGGCGGCCCGCCCGTCGGACACCAGTGCGCTCGTCGGCATTATAATTACCATCTCCAGGCTGATGACAGAGGGCCGTATAAGAGAAATCGACTTAAACCCGTTGCCGCATATCCGGCCGGCGCCATGATCCTCGATGCGAAGATGTCTCTTATATGAGGAGATGCATGGACGGGGGGCGTCCAATATTCCTTACTCATCCGGGTATCGCCCTGCCATGGAACGGATGACATCATAAGAGGAAAAAAAAGCTTCGATCATTTCCGGATCGAAATGTTTTCCGGATTCGCTCCGGAGCGTCTCAAGCACGCGGGCCTCATCCCAGGGCTCCTTATACACCCTCCTGGAGCAGAGCGCATCATAGACGTCGGCAATGGCAACCACCCTGCCGAAGGCGGGTATTTCCCCGGCCTTTTTCCCCAGCGCCTCGCCATCACCACGCTCATAACCGGCAAGGGGCTGTCCGTTCACATGATTAATATGGCCTGGATAGCCGCTCCCATCCCAGCGCTCATGATGGGTCAACGCAATAATGGAGGCCGCCTTATCAAAGTCTGAATAAGTGTCTGAGAACAGCCTGGACCCAAGATATGAATGCTGCTTCATGATTTTGAATTCATCCGGATCGAGCCTGGCAGGTTTCTTCAGGATAGTATCGGAAATGGCCACCTTTCCGACATCGTGGAGCATCGCCGCCATCCTCAGCACATCCTTGTTCCGCTCCACTTCCTCTGATGTGCACTCCCTGCCGGAAACCCAGGTCTCGTAAATCTCTACGGCATAGGCCGCCACGCGGTTAACGTGGGGTCCGGTTTCCTTGGGATCGCGCAATTCCGCCATCTTTATCATCCTTAAGATAATGGCCCTCATCATTTCAGCGCGTTCAATGGCAAGGGCGGCGCTGCCTGCGAAATATTTTATTGACTCTTCATCATCCTTCGGAAACGGATGTATATTCCCATATCCGTCACAGGCGTTGATGAGTTGCATGACGCCGATTATGCCGCGCTGATTGACCTTGAGCGGAATGGTCAGCACCGACTGCGTCCGGTAATTCGAGAGTTGATCGTATTCCTTTTTGAAATGATATGTAGTATCGCGCGGCAAATTGTACACATCGGGGATATTCAGCATCTCGCCGGTAGAAGCTACATGCCCGGCTATGGACTCATTATCAATAGGGACAGTGAACGTAGAGTAAATAAGCTTTTTCCCGGGAGCTGAGTTTTTTCTGCAGGGTTTCATTCTGAGAGCAGACAAACTTTAGGCGGTCGTCCTCCTTAACATATATGGAGCCCGCGTCGGCATTCACGAAACGGCGGGCAATAGCAAGAATACGCTCAAGCAGGATGTCAACATCCTTGACCTTAGTGATTTCCTCCCCAGCTCAATAATATGCTTCAGCTTTTGTTTTTCATCAAACATGGCGTTATCACTGTTTCCCTCGACGAATATCATAAGCTCACAGGTCCATTCTGTCAAGGTACCGCTACCGCCAATTCGTACTATTTCCAAAAAATCTTGCCGCAATATTCAGGATAGAGTTTCGTTGCACATTCCGGACATATCCCGTGGGTGAACTCAGCTTCCGAGTGCTCGCGTATATATAACTCAATTTGAGTCCAAAAACCCTGATCATCACGTATCTTCTTGCAGGAAGCGCATATGGGTAATATGCCGTGCAATACTTTGATTGTGTGAAGAGCGTTCTGAAGCTCTGAAACAATTTTTTCTATTTCCTTTTTCGCACTATCCGGGCCATCTGTTGTGAACTGCTCCTTTGTTTTGGACTCATCTTTCATAGCGCTTTCTCCATGTTCATTTTTTTATGAGACGCCCTAAAAAGGTTCAGGGGGACCAAAAACGGCCGGCACTACAGCCTTATTATCAGTGATACCCTAAAATAACGCCTGCCATCTCCTTTAAAGCAACAACCCTGTCCGTTGCTCCTATTTCTATGGCCTTTTTGGGCATGCCGAACACTATAGAGGATTTCTCATCCTGCGCCAATGTGAAAGCTCCTGCGGATTTCATTTCGAGCATGCCCCTTGCGCCGTCCTCACCCATGCCGGTCAGAATTACACCTATGGCATTCTTCCCGGCGAATTTAGCCACTGACCGGAAAAGCACATCCACCGATGGCCTTACAAAATTTACCATCGGTCCATCTGTTATCTCCACATAATACATTGCTCCTTTTCTCCTGATTTCCATGTGCCTGTTTCCCGGCGCAACTAATACCGTTCCCCTTAGCACCCTGTCACCTGTGACAGCTTCTTTGACATCCAGCCTCGACAGGTAGTCCAATCTTTCTGCAAAAGACCGTGTGAAAACTGGAGGCATGTGCTGTACGATAACTATTCCAGGAGCTGATTCCGGCATCATTGTAATCATCTCTGTTACAGCCTGGGTGCCGCCTGTAGATGCTCCTATGGCAATAATCTTGTCGGTAGTGGATATTTTCCCGGGATCGAAGACGGACTTTCCGGACCTGTCCGGTATCAAGTGCTGGGTGGGGACCATACCGCGGGCCCTTACATGTGCCTTTGAGGCAATCCTGACTTTTCTGTTAAGCTCGTCGCTGAGAGCAGCAATGCCGCTCGACACATCAATAGCGGGTTTGGTCACATAGTCCACAGCTCCCAGTTCAAGGGCCTTCAGTGTTGTTTCACATCCCTTGCCTGTTAATGCGCTCACCATTACAACAGGAATGGGATCAGTCGCCATCAACTCTTTCATAAAAGTCAGCCCGTCCATCCTCGGCATCTCAACATCGAGTGTAATTACATCGGGCCTCAGGTTTGTAATCTTTTCCATGGCAAAAATGGGGTCCTGCGCGGTCCCGACGACTTCAATATCACCGGCCTCGTTAAGAATCTCTGTAAGGAGGCGTCTTATAACAGCAGAATCGTCTATAATTAAAACCCTTGTCTTTCTTCCTGCATCCATTTCAGTCGGCCTCCATAGTCCGCAGATTCAAGACTGCACAGGGCAACGCGCACTTTTCGTTCCATAAGCGCAAATCTTCATTATATAGCTGCTTTACAAAGGCCCTTCCAGTGCCGGTATGGAAAATCAGTTTAATGCCGTAATCAGGACATGTGAATTCCCTGATAATAGGGATACCGTAATCCGACAACATCTCCCTGGCTGTATTAACATTTTTCAGGCCGATATCGAACTCTCCGGTAAGCTCCCTGACCACCCTGCCGCCTCCAAAGATCTTGGCCCTGATATTGCGCGGGTCAGCACCCATGGCCAGGACTTCATCGACCAGCCTTTTAATGGAATCGGGTCCGCAGTACAAAGGGTTACGCACATCACTGATAATCTCCGGCAGCAGAAAGTGGTTCATCCCGCCTATCCTGGGTCCCTCGTCATACAGGCAGACAGAGACACAGGAGCCGAGGATCGTCCCCAATATTACCTCCTCCCTGCTTGCCACAACATCGCCTATATTCAGAGTTATTCTTATCATTTCTTTCTATATACTGTTATATGGACCGGCACGAATTCTTCGTTCCATAACATTGTCTCCGAATGCCCCAGAAAAAGGTGCCCCTTGCCGCAAAGGTGGCGGTGGAACATTGATAATACGTGTCGTTTCATGCCCTCATCAAAATAAATCATCACATTTCTGAAAAAAATAAGATCAAATTTTTTCTTAAACGGATAAGATTTTGCCGTAAAGTTAAGCCGCCCCAGCCTCACCATCCCCTTCAGGAAATCCTTCGCCTTAATTTTCCCCTCGTTTTCATTTATGCCTTTTAAAAAGTACCTTCCGACCATATCTTCCGGCATATTGCCAGGAAGCTGTCCATATTCATAAATGCCGGCCCGGGCAGTCTCCAGCACCTTTGTGGATATATCTGTAGCGAGTATTTTTATGTCCCAGCTTCCGGGTTCCATGTCCATAATCCTTAAAACCTCATTGACAGTAATTGCTATGGAGTATGGTTCTTCCCCGGTAGAACATCCCGCGCTCCAGATTCTTATCACCTTTTCATGGGACTTGCTTTTCAGTATGTCCGGAATGATTATGTCACTCAAATATTCGAAATGATGATGCTCCCTGAAGAAGTTGGTTGTATTGGTTGAAATGCAGTTCAGCATCTCAACCAATTCCCCTTCATCTCTTTTCACTATGTTGTAATAAGCATAAAAACTTCCCGCGTCCTGCTTTTTGAGTCTCTTTATTAGTCTTGAAGTAAGAAGGCCTTTCTTTGAAACACCAAGTGTTATCCCTGATTCCCTGTATATCAGCTCAGAAAAAAGAGTGAACACCTCATCGCTGAGAGAGAGGGGGATTTCATCCCCCTCGCAAAGCACGGCTTGTGCGTTAAAACTCTTCGAATCCACCATTTCCCTTTTCATCTTTTACCGATGCGGCGCCTGCCGAAGTCATACCTGCCAATTCGGGCGCGCCTCGAAATATTTTAGTCGCTTCTTTTGGAGCGGCCTTTGCCAAAGGCTGCCTGACATTCTTCCTCGTTGCTTGCAATTCACGAGCTGCTGCCCTGCCCTTTGTCTCCTGATAACCGGCGCCCTCATCCACTTTAAAGAAGGCCACTACATTCAACAACTCTTTTGCCTCTGCTGCCAGCTCCTCTGCCGCTGATGCAGTCTCCTCGACAAGGGACGCATTCTGTTGTGTCGCCTGGTCTATCTGCGACATCGCAGCGTTCACCTGGTTCGTCCCTGATGCCTGCTCCCCGGCTGCCGCCGCCACTTCATCCATCAAGTCAGTGACCTTCTTTATGCTCGTGCCTATCTCGCCGAGTTTGCCGCTCAATTCCTGCGCAAGCTGCACCCCGCGTCCCGTCTTCTCCGCACTGTCCTCTATTAAAGATGTTATCTCCTTTGCTGATTGCGACGCCCTTTGGGCAAGGTTCCTTATCTCCGATGCCACCACTGCAAAACCCTTCCCGTGCTCCCCTGCCCGCGCTGCCTCCACTGCGGCATTCAGCGCAAGCAGATTGGTCTGGAAGGCTATCTCTTCTATGACGTTTGATATGTTGGCTATCTTGGCGGATGATTTATTTATTCCGTCCATTGCCTTTATAGTGTCGCTCATGACTGCACTGCCGGATTCCGTAACTGTCCTGGTATTTTGGGCCAGTTTGTTGGCTTCCCTGGCATTCTCGGCTGTCTGCCTGATAGATGCAGACATCTCTTCCATTGTGGACGACGTCTCTTCCACTGACGCCGCCTGCTCCGTTATTTTCTGCGAGAAGTTCTGGTTTGCGTTTGCTATCTGGTCTGCTGCCGTTGATACCTGGTTTGCGGCATCTTTGGTTTGAGCGGCAATGCGCGTAAGGTTCCCGGCGCACTCGTTGACGGCCTTCGCAATCTCTTCAAATGACTGTTGGGCCTGAGCAGTATCGGCGTCGGCGCCAGCCACCTCTATGTTCACGTTCAAATCCCCATGTGCAAGTTTACTGAGACCTGCCGTCAACTTCACAACTTCTGTCGCCTGAAAATCGGCGATCTTCTGTACTTTTCTGGCTGCCTTCTTTACCGCGGTCTGGTCAACCACTACCTCAAAAGCCCCTATGACATTACCCTGCCGGTCTTTTATGGGCCTGCCTGAATATTGTATGTCAAGATCCAGTCCCATCGGATGCGCATCGGTTTCCCTTGTCGCCTCCGTTGACCTTTTCATTGCCTGCGCACAGGCACAGTTGTCCGTGTGGCAGTCGGCGGTTTTGAAATAGTCATAGCATTTGTTCCCCGCCAACTGTTTCTGTGACGTATTGAGCAGATTAGCGCCGGTCTGGTTCATATACCGGATCGAAAACTCTTTATCGATAATCATCGCGGGAAGCGGCATGGAATCTATGAGCCCCACAAGAGAACCTATGGTATTGTTGACCCCTTCCAATATTTTCCTGAATTCACCCTTGTATTTTGCCGCATCAGCCCTTATATCAAGTTTGCCTTCCACTGCCGCATCTGAAAGCATATTAACATCAACGGCAAGCCCCCTGATCTTCCCGGCCATGTTGCCCATAGCGCTGAGCAGTTGGCCTGTCTCATCCCTGCCGTCTGCTTTGATATTGAAATTCAGGTCTCCGGCGGCAATTTTATTTGCTGAACCGACCGCTTCAATGAGAGGGCGCGTAATGCCCCGTGCAATCAGAAATGATATACCGCTTGTCAGCAGCAGCGCCAGGACTGCAAGGCCGATCAACAGGTTTCTCGCTCCAGTATAGATACTGTCCGATTGCCTGCTGTCTTCTTCCATTAATGAACTCTCAAATTTGTTAAGGTTATCAACAGCGTCAAAATATGCCCCCTGTGCGTGCCTGAAGTCGGTAAACATTAATGACGTTGCCTCAGCCTTTTTGCCTGACTCAATTAAGCTGATTAACTTATCCTGGTCAATGCTGTAGTTTGCACGGGCGTCTACCACGCGTTTTAATGCCTCCCTTTCCCTGTCGCCCTTAACAGCCTTGTCAAGTTTTTCAAGTTCTCCGCTGACACCTTTTTTGGCCTCCGATACCCTGCCCAACTCTGTCTTCATATCCTCCACGCTGTCAACAAGGATTGCATTACGGATGGCACGCGCGTTAACATTAATATTTTCCTTAATGGTGTTTGCCATCATTGTCTTCGGCCACCTGTCCTCTGTAATTCTATGCGTTGCTTCCATTACATTTTTAAGATTGGTGATCGCCGTTAAGGCTGTTGCTATCATTATTATTAAAACCAGGCCGAAGCCCAAACCCAATCTCATACCTATTTTCATGTTCTTAAGCACATTCATAATTCCCTCCATAATAATTTTGTGTCCATATAAAATCAGGCATTCACCGCTGCTCCTGCTGCCGCTTCCGAGACAAGCGCGGCTTCCTCCTCCGAGAGCACTTTATCTATATCCAGGACAAGCACCAGCCTTTCGTTTACCTTTCCCAGGCCTTTTATAAAGTCGGTGTTTATCCTTGTCCCAAACGAAGGTGTATCTGCGATTGATTCTTCAGGCAGGTGCAGGACATCAGATACAGCGTCCACGATAAGCCCCATAATGCCGCCCGAAAATTCGGTGACAATGACACAGGTATGTTTCCGGGCCCCTTCACACTGCATCCCGAACTTCATCTTCATGTCAACAACAGGAATAATTGTGCCCCTGAGGTTGATTACGCCCTTGAGGTATTCAGGGAGATGCGGGACTTTTGTGATGTTTGCCAGTTCTATTATCTCCTGGACATTAACGGCATCAATGGCATATTCCTCGTCGTTCAGGGAAAAGGTCACATACTGCTGCCCTTCCGCAACCTGTCCGGTTCCTCCTGCTGCCAAATTAGCCATAACAACCTCCTTATTACGCAGTTTATACTGCCTTCTCTATTATCCCGGGCACATCAAGCACCAGGGCCACTTTCCCATCGCCCAATATTGTGCCTCCCGCTACATCACATACATTTGGCGTTGCCTTGCCCAGGTTTTTTATGACTACTTGCTGCTCTCCCACAAGTTCGTCCACCAGAAGGCAACGCTTCTTGTTCTCGTAGGCAACGAGCACCACGATAGCTTCCCAGGGGTCCTGCTTCCATGGCTCTACGCCGAGTTCTTCATACATTCTTATTAATGGGATGTACTCTCCCCTGACATGTATGACCTCGCCTTTCTCCCCAAGGGTCTTCACATCTTCCCTCGCCGGTCTCAGAGATTGGACGACTGATGTTATCGGGACAACAAAGACCTCATCACCGATAAGCACCTTAAGCCCGTCTATGATGGCAAGGGTAAGCGGCAGTTTGATCGAGATAGTTGTACCGATGCCTTCTTTCGTTCGTATATATACCTTCCCGTTAAGTGACTCTATATTTTTTTTGACCACATCCATGCCGACGCCGCGACCTGAAACGTCCGTTACCGTATCGGCTGTGGAAAAACCCGGCATGAATATGAGGTTGTATATCTGCTCGTCCGACATATCTTTTACAGATCCTGGCGCGTTCTTTATTATCTCCGTTGAAAGGGCCTTTTCAATTATCCTCCCTTTATTAATGCCCCTTCCATCATCCGACACCTCTATGTAGACAGAATCGCCCATCTGGTAGGCGCTCAGGCGCACCGTTCCCTTTTCAGACTTTCCTTTTGACGCCCTTTCTTCCGGCGGCTCTATTCCGTGGTCTATGGCATTGCGGATCAGATGCACTAAAGGGTCGGATATTTTTTCCAAAACGCCCTTATCGAGTTCCGTCTCTTCACCTGTAATGACGAGTTCTATGTCTTTGTTTTTTGATTCTGAAAGCTCCCTTACCAGCCGCGTAAATCTCTGGAACACCTCTCCAACAGGCAGCATCCTTAAAGACATGGCACTCTCCTGGATATTGCTCCCTATCCTCTGAAGCTGGGAAAAAATGAGATCGAGCCTTCCGGACATCCCCTTTGCATTGCCGTCTGTCTTAATGGCCTCCTGCAGCATGGAGTGGATGATTACCATCTCCCCAACTGTATTTATAAGCTGGTCCAGTTTCCTGAGATCAACCCTTATGGTTGACGATATCGAATTCCTGAATGATTCAGCTTTGCTGTTTCTCTGTTTCTCCACTACTTTTTCGATATCTCCGGAAGACGCCTTGCCCTGTTCCACAAGTATTTCTCCCAGCTTCTTCTGAGTTTTCATGGCACACTCCACATCTTCATTCCTTACGATGCCTTCATCCACGAGCAGCTGCCCGATAGGCATCACATATTCCTCATATTCGTGCTCGAACTCAGGGAATATCTTTATCTCGCTCCCTTCTTCCACAAATTCAAATATTTTCCTGATGTCTTCCGGGCCTTTGTCTGTTTTAATCTGTATGTCCCATCTCAGGTACAGATTTTCAGGGTCCATTTCAGGGAGAGGCGGCACCTCATCCGTGTGTCCCTTTATGCTCAATATCTCGCCGATACTTTTCAGGTCATCGATGATAACTGAAGGGTCTATCCCCCTCTTAAAAAGACCTTGGTCCGGAATAAACATAATCATAAAGCGGCGGGCATAGCCTGTCCCCGGCAAGCCGGCCTCTTTTTTTAAAATCGTTTCGCCGCTGACTTTCCCCGCTGCGGCATGCTGCTTTAATTGCCCTTTCACATCCTGGTCCTTTATTGCATCCATCCCTTTTATCAAATCCGTGCATCTGCCGAAGTCAAATACGCTTTCGGATGCCACACAGCCAACCATCTCCCTTATCATGTCGGCAGCGTCAAGGAGGACATTTATTAATTCTTTCCCGGGGGTCAACTTCTCCTGCCTCACCAGTTCGAGGATTTCTTCCATGCCGTGCGTGAATGTGGATATGTCCTTCAGCCCGAGGCTTCCGCTCGACCCCTTAATTGTATGCACGGCCCTGAAAATGGTATTGACAAGCTCCGCGTCACCGGGGGACTTTTCGATCCGCAAAAGCCCCTCCTCAAGCTCTGCCAGCCTCTCGGTTGCCTCGTCGACGAACACGCCGTATAGTTTCCTTATATCAATCATGTTTGAACGCTATTGCAGCCACTTTTATTTTTTCCGCCTCTGCCATCCATTTCGTGCAGCTCTCGCAACGCATTAAATCAAAAGGTTCTTTTGAGGCGTAAGCCTCAACCATCTCCAGCATTATGTCAATAGCCCGCAAGAGGGCATCTATTATTCTTTTATCAGGGACCAGGTCGTCCTGCCTCAGAAGCTGGAGCAGCTCTTCCACGCTATGGGCAAATAAATAAATATAGTTACATTCGACTGTCCCGCTTGTGCCCTTTATATTATGGACCGCGCCAAAGATGTCGTTAAGCAGGTCCTTATCACGAGGTGAGTGCTCAAACTTGCACAGCCCGCCCTCCAAAAATGCGAGCCATTCTGTAGCATTATCAATAAAAAACCTCCGGTATTTGGCTGCGTCATCCATTTTTACCTCCCCTGCTTGTCCCGGACAAGACTTCTGGACCCACAGGCTGTCCATTGCATATTGATAATGCAGGCACGGGCGAAAAGAGTCCGCTGCACACACAGCCGGCCTGCAGGCCGGCCCATGCTCCGGTGCAGATATTATCTGCACTGGAGTTTAATACACAATTGAGGCCAGGCTCATTCAGTTTCGTTTTAAGTATCCCTGGCCTGGCCCCGGTCAGCATCAGGTGTTTGCCTGTCTTCACCGAGGCATTGCAGGCAATACAAAATAACTGGAGACAAAAAAGGTCCAGGGATGTCACATTTATGAAATCCACCATCAGGTAATCGGTGTTGTTCAGAGCTACCAGTAAAGCCTCCCTTACATAATCTGCACGCCGCACGGTCAACTCGCCATCAAGAGTTAAATGACCTACTGTACCAGACTTCTCAAATGTGAAATCCATGGTTTTACCTTTCTTTTAAAAAGCTTGTCCTTCATCATTTTGCGAACTTCTTCACGATTTCCGTTAGCTGTTCCGGTTTAAAGGGCTTTACGATCCAGCCGCTTGCGCCTGCCTGCCTTCCTTCCCGCTTTTTGGATTCCTGAGATTCCGTAGTCAGCATAATAATAGGCGTAAACCTGTATCCATCCCTGCTCCTCAGTTGTTTAATGAACTCTATGCCGTCCATTTCCGGCATATTGAGGTCGGTTATTACCGTTTCAATCTTTGTGCCGTTAAGTTTGCTAAGGGCGTCCTTGCCGTTGACCGCGGCTATCACTTCATACCCCGCGTCCTTCACGGCAAAAGAGACCAGCTGCCTCATTGATGCTGAATCATCCACTATCAATATAGTCTTCCCCATTTTTGCACCCCCATTTTGACCTCAGTCCCCAATCCGGCATGGACTGTGCCCGTTTTTTTCTCCGGCGCATGTGAGCTTCTTCCTTCACAGTCTGAATTTTGTTTAACTATGTTCCGGACCAAATCAAGCACTCTTACTTTTTCATGATAATTCATGCCTGCCATCGCGGCACAGGCATTAAACTCTTCCCCCGTGAAAAAATTGATGCACCTCTCTCTTTCTTTTGTAATCCATAAATCTTCAATCGCCTGTAATATGATTGCTTCTGACAACCTTTTTATTTTTACATCACATTCTTCCCTCTTGCGTTTCTCTTTAACTATAATATTGGTCTTGCAATAGCTCTTCATGGCGCTCTCTCCCTTTAAAATTCAAACAGGCGACGAAACCGTCGTTAAAACACTTTTGCTCCAACTCGCAAATGCTGGGCACATAAGGGAGACTTGATGCGCTGCAAAAACCGAAATAATCAGCTTCAAAAAAAGGACAAGACATTTCACACCTCCTGCTTTTGAAGTTAGTGTGACATGAGCTAATGCACGAATTCCCTGATCGACTCTAATAACTCTTCCGGCGACTGCAATCCCACCCTGTCAGCCGCGCGCTGTTCCAAGAACATTCCTTATTACATCCCTTTCCGATTCCATGGTATAGGTCTCTTCGAGCCGTTCTGCGGAACTTGCCTTGTCTGCATGCAGACCACCCTCTGCCCTATGCGTCCTTTGTTCCAGATCTTCAACTTCTCGTTGGAAACCGCTAAGAGGCTCTATCACATGCTCTATTCGCTGACGGGTAATATCCTGAAACTGCATCGAGACAACTATGCTGCCGATGTCCTGTGCGAGGGAGTGGGCTTCATCGGTAAGACCGTCAAGCCGGACCGACACTTCTTTCATAGTTGCATCTATCTTTCTGAGGGTCCGTTCCACCTCTTTTTCAGCCTCGCAGGAAATCCGCCTGTTTTCTGAAACACTGCTGTGAGTTGTTCCATGAATACTCTTTATGTCAGTCTCCACTTTTACAACGAGTTTCCTTATATCGTTGGCTGCAGCATTCGACCTGTCCGAAAGCTTCCTTACTTCATCAGCGACCACTGCAAACCCCCTCCCGGAGTCCCCGGCCCTGGCCGCTTCGATAGCCGCGTTGAGGGCGAGCAGGTTTGTCTGTCCGGCTATGTATTCAATCTCGCTTACAATCTTTCTGATACTTGCTGTGTCTTCAATGATCAGTTCCATTTCACTGAGGGTGCGGCCGGCAACTGATGCAGCATCCTGCAGACTGCCGATAGCACCCGAAAGGGCTTTTTTGCTCACATCTAAAAGGGGCTCTCCGCTGCCGTTGCCGTTGCTTGACAGCATCCGGAAGGCTTCGGAAGCCACAGAAGCCTGATTGCGCGCCCTGCCCACAATGCTCATGAACTTATCGCTGATTTCAATTGCAGCAGTTTCTGTCTGATCGATGATCTCCCTGAGCTGGGCAATAAGCACGGGGGTGATCAGGGACTTTTCTTTCAGGAGACTTAGAACCCCTTGAAGAATTGTTTCAAACTCCCTGATACGCCTTTCAGCCGGTTCTGTATGTTTTGTGTCCTCATCTCTTTTGAGTCTGTTCATCGATGTGGCGATCACAAAAAAAAGTATAATAGAGACAATCAGGGCGCAGAGGCAGCGGACTATGTTGTCCTCAATCAATGCAGGCGCGATTGACAGAAGTATTACCAATACTATTTTCCCCGGTACTGCCTTCAGCATTCCATGCCTCCATGACATTGCATGATTTTATCTCCAATCTCTTCAAGCGGTTTGTCTATTCACGTCTTTCGACTTGGCAAAGGGGTTCGGATATCTCTTTCCAGACGTTCCTTTTAAAGTGAGGCCGCATCTACAGCATAGTTCGGAAATTAATCAATGTGAATAGGGCCATGCCTGATTTTTTTATCGGGTCGCTACTGAAAGAAACTTCGGGAAATCCCCGATGCATTTGGTTTTGGCGCTTGGGGTGCAGCCCGAGTTATTGTCCGCCAAAATCCTACATGCAAATTGGATTTTGACCTATAGGTGGTCTTCTGACCCTCTTTTAGAATTTTCTTGTGCGGAAAGAAGAACGTGCAGGAGTATTCAGAGTATGTCCCTGTGTTCTCGCTTGGTAGCGCCTGCTTTTGGCTGAGGTTATTTTTGACAATACGAAAATAAGGAGGGCATCATAATGAGTCGGCCTTTTTGTGGTTCCCATGAACGGTATTGTGTAAAAGTGTGCTGCAAACGCAACAGCAATCCCGGGTCAGCAAACAAATTAAAAGAAGCGTCCTCTGGCGTAAAGTCAAGCCTTATTATGGAAGAAGCGCTTTTGAAATCCAATGATGACCTGGAAAAGAGAGTTCAGCTGCGGACTTTGGAGCTGGCGGAAGCCCATAAAAAACTGGAAGATGAGATTGAACAGCGAAAAAAATTTGAACTGCGCCTGCGTTCAGTTGTAGAGACTGCCCCTGACGGAATCATATCGATCGACTCTCAGGGGAAGATAATTTTATGGAATAAAGGAGCTGAACGAATTTTCGGTTATACAGCTAATGAAGTTTATGGCAAAAATGTGTCCCTTGTGGCGCCTCCGAGATACCTGAGAGCACTTAATCAGTTAATGTATAATCTAAGCTCAACCGGAAAGTTAAGCCATGAAGGCGAAACGTTAGAGTTCTCAGCTTTAAGAAAAGACGGCAGCGAGTTCCCAGTTGCACTCACAACCGCAAAATGGGAGACAAGGGAGGAGGTCTTCTTCACAGGCATAATAAGAGACATCACCGAGATCAGGAAAATAACATCGGAGCTTAACAAATCTCATAAACAATTACGCAATCTCGCTGCTCATTTACAATCTGTCAGAGAAGAAGAAAGAATGAAAATTGCGCGTGAGATAGACGATGAACTTGGCCAGACGCTGACCGCTCATAAGATGGAATTAAGCTGGTTTCGCGAGACCTACGGAGACCATAAGCCCATATTCGACAAGGCGGGCTCCATGTTGAATACCCTTAATGAAACGATCCGGTCTGTCAGGCGTATCTGTACTGATTTGTGGCCGTCAATATTGGATGACTTCGGGCTTGTCGACGCTATGCAGTGGCAGGCGGATGAATTTAAGAAACGGACACAGATTGAATGCGTCGTTGAAGCTGAGCCGGAGTATATTGAGCTTGACAACGAGCTAAGCACGGCGCTTTTCAGGATTTTTCAGGAAACGCTCACAAACGTCCTTAAACATGCGAAGGCCACAAAAGTGACAGCGAGACTGACATTAGACAATGGCAATATAATTTTAGAAGTTACCGATAACGGCAAAGGCATAGAAAATAAACATCTTTCCAAGCCTCAATCCTTTGGACTCCTGGGGATGCGCGAGCGTGTTTATCCATGGGGAGGGAAGGTAAGGGTCACCGGCAGTAAAAATAAAGGCACCAAAGTAAATATTACTATGCCATATGGAACAGCAAAATCTGCCCAACCGAAAACCTCTGCTGAATAGGCGGCATTATAACCGTCAAGTTCAGCCTATGACGGCCGGCGTGTTGCCCTGAAGTGCACGATAGCGGCAATCAGAAGAAGAAGCGTCAAGACGTCGGATATCGGAAAGGAGCATTGGTGCACGCCGGCTTGTCCCGCACATCCTCAAAAAGAAAAGAAAATTCTTTAAGATAGCAGACCGCTGGATGTCTTAACTTTTTAATTGCCTTGACCTGTATTTGCCTGATACGCTCGCGTGTCACATCAAATGCCTCGCTGATTTCTTCCAGGGTTTGGGGGGACTCCTCGCCTATCCCGAACCGCTTTCTTATTACAAGTTCTTCTTTGGGAGAAAGTTTACAAAGCATGTTGTCAATGAGCGTCTTGAGGTCTTCACTGATGGCAATTTCCAGTGGCGAGATATTTGACTTGTCCGCAATAAAGTCTTTGAGCATGGTATCCTCTTCATCTCCTATCGGCGTCTCGATGGAAATCGGCTCCTTCGATATTTTTAGAATGTTCTTCACCTTATCAAGGGGTATCTTTGAACGTGTTGCCAGCTCCTCAGGCGTGGGTTCGGACCCCAGTTCCTGTACAGACTCCCTGATGATTCTATTTATCTTGTTCATATTCTCGATCATGTGCACGGGTATCCTGATGACTCTCGATTGGTCTGCTATCGCACGGCTGATAGCCTGCCGTATCCACCACGTAGCATACGTGCTGAATTTATACCCTCTCCGGTACTCGAATTTGTCTACTGCCCTCATAAGACCGATGTTGCCCTCCTGGATAAGGTCTCCAAGGCTTAATCCTTTTCCCATATACCGTCTTGCAATACTGATGACCAGCCTGAGGTTGGATTCGACAAGCCGCCCCTTCGCATGGACCAACCCGGTTTCCGCCGCTTCCAGTTCTTTGAGCGCCCCTTTTATTTCAGGGCCCGGCAGTCCAAGGCTGGATTGCAGTTTTTCAATCTCACTCCTGTATTGCCCGCTGCCGGAGGTTGTACAGTGCTCAACATGTTCCCACCTTTCTTTTAATTCCCTGGAAAAGGCTTCTACTACATTGTATTTTAAATTGAGCTCGCTGATTTTTTTAGGAATTCGGTGTTTGGTGTATTCGAATATACTTATGGCAAGCCTGTTTTTTTGTTTTTCCCTGTTTCCGATGACGCCATGGATCGATTCTGTGATCCTCGAAAACAGTTCTTTTTTAGCCTCAATTTCCTCCTCTGACATATCTTCAATGTCCTGGACATATTCTGAAAGCCTCGCTTCTCCCCTTTTCACGAGCCGGCCCACCTCTGCCAGCTTGTTAAGAACAAAAGGGATGGTGAAAATTACGCTGAATATTTCGAATTTGCATGTTTCTATCTGCATTGCGATTGCAACTTCTTCTTCTTTGGTCAAAAGGGGGACCAAACTTATGTTTTTAAGGTACGCCCTCAAGGGGTCGTACTCCTGCCGGACAGATTCTTTTATTATTTCCGCATGCACCTGTGCTGGGCTTTCGGTCCTTTCTATTTCCTCCATTTCGCCGGCTTCACAGTCCTCATCGAGGGAGGCATTGCCTTTTTCAGAAATATGTAAATATTTTCTCATTATTATCCCAGGACAAACCCGAATAAAAAGGACAAGACATCTTGCACCTCCTGTTGTTTTGTATTCCGCATCACACGGGGCAATGCACGAATTTCCTGAACAGTAAAGAGCATTCACTTACAGTTTACTTTGGAAATTAATGGGCGTGAATAGGGATTTGCCTGTTTTTTTTATCGGGGAGATACTGGAAACAGCATCGGGTATTTCCCGATGCTTCTATTTTGCGCCGATGGATTCAACCCATATGGTAGCTGCCCGTAAAAGTTCCACTGCATCTGCTAAATCAAGCTTCTCTTTGATATTGCCGCGATAGGTCTCGATAGTTTTTACGCTCAAATTGAGCTTCTCAGAAATGCTGTGTGTTTTAAGTCCCAACCCTATCATTTCAAAGACCTGCATTTCCCTGTCGCTTAGACATTCAACACCGTTCGGTTTAAAATCTGTCGGCAAACCTGATTTTTTTTGTATCAGTCTTGACGACAGGGCCTGACTGACAAAAATCTGCCCTGATAAAACGCTTCTGATAGCCTGAATCAGAATCTCTGTGCCCTCCTGCTTCATAATATAACCCCTTGATCCGGCTTTGATGGCCCGTTCAGCATGAAGAAATTCATCATGCATAGACAATACAATAGCTGGAACTGCGGGATATTTTTTGCCCATGTCTTTTATAAGCTCAATTCCGTTGCTGTCTATTAAGGAAAGATCGACAATCGCAAGGTCCGGCTTGCTGGTCTCAAGTTTTTTCAATGCCTCCTTACAACTGCCGGCCTCACAGCATACGGTGAGGTCCGGCTCTGCGCTTATAAGTTGTTTCAGCCCGTAACGGACAAGGGGATGGTCGTCCACAATCATTACGAGGGCATTATTTTCATGTTTCGACACATTATTCATCTTGCTATCATAAATATCACAAACATACGGAACACAAAACCACTGTCTTTCCATCCGTGGTCCTTTTTATTCCAAATGCCGCACCTATCATTCCTGCCCTGTATTTCATTATGCTGGTGCCAATGCCCTGATCACAGTCTTTATCAGGATTGAATCCTGGCCCGTCATTTTCAACAA
The DNA here is from genome assembly GCA_963784135.1 of Nitrospirota bacterium. GTDB lineage: Bacteria > Nitrospirota > Thermodesulfovibrionia > Thermodesulfovibrionales > Dissulfurispiraceae > JADFXI01. The sequence goes on from CAWAQG010000002.1 coordinate 83,220, forward strand.
CAAGCTTTATTTCCTCACCAGTGCAGTAGAGGTTAATGTGAATATTTTCAGGCTTGCCGTGTTTGACGGCATTGGCAACAGCTTCACACGCAATGTAATAAAACTGCTCAACTATCACACCGCTGACGGCCGGGGACCCGCAATTGGAATCCACGCGGCATTTAATCTGATAAAGATCTTCCGTTCTTGAAGCAAGAACTTCCAGCAAGTCTTGAATGTTACCATTCATACCCTTAAAAGCAGTGAGACCCTTTGACATATCTCTCACTTTTTTTATCAGCACGTTCAATTCTTCTTTTATTTTTTGAATATCTCTGTACTCATCGCCCTTTCTTTTTCTGAGTCTTTGCTCCAGCACCTTGAACAAAAAAGAAATCCCGGTAAGAGTCTGCCCTACTTCATCATGGAGTTGAGTCCCTAAATTGTACCGCTCCTTATAGCTGATTTCAGCAACCTCCCGTTCGAGGCGCTTGCGTTCCGAAATGTCGCGGGCGACAGCAAAAACACCCAGGACCTCTCCTGACTCATTCTTATAAACAGTCGCGTTATATAATACTGAAGTCTGACGGCCATCCCTGTGCTTGAGTTCCAGCGGCAAGTTTCTGGTCAGGCCTTTGTCGAAAGCTGTTTGGTAAGCTGCACAAGCCGCTTCAGGTTCGATGAAATAGTCAGAAAAGTTAGTGCCGATGATCTCATCCCTATGGTATCCCGTCATAATTTCCAAAGCAGAATTAAGGTCCTTAATTTTGCCGTCGGTGTCGATAGTCACCATGGGATCAGGGCTGACTTCGAGCAGGGTGCGGTTGTAGGTATTAGCACTCCGCAATGCCTCATCAGCTATTTTACGATCGATTATATCAGTGATAATTCCATCGTATGAAACAAGAGGTCCTTCTGTACCATATGAGGGCACTAATGTGCTCTCGATCCATCGCGTCGAACCATTCCTGCCTATAACCCTGTGCTCAATTTTCGAGGGATTCTCTCCAGAAAGCACTGCGTTCACCTGTCCCATTACCTTATCAACATCTTCATTATGGATTATGTTGTGCCAGAGCAAAGTATCGGCACCGAATTCCTCCGATGAATACCCTGTTACCGCCTCACAGCCAGGACCGTGAACAGTATTCGCCGCCCAACCTTCTTTAATGGTTACCGTTTGTAAATATGGACTGTTCTATGTGTCTGGAAATCTATAAAAAATGCCGGCACAACCGGCAGAAATATTCACACTATCATCCCGTCAAAACGAGCAGATAGCAGGGTCGTATGCCTTAAAATATCATAGCTGAAGCCCCGTAAATAACAGCAGGTCCTTTACCTCGCCGGAAGTTTTAACAACAAAACTCTTTCCGTTTGCCATACACTCTTTCTTTGCCGCAATGAGCAGCTGAATCGAAGCGATATCAACCTTTGTTACGCCGGTAGTGTCCACAATCAACCCGTCGTTATTCATAAGCTCGCCGCAAAGTATGCGCGCAGTGTCTGAAAGTTCATCAATGGTCAGTTCGCCCTTGAATGTTGCAGTGCCTTCCATGCCCATCCTCCCCGGTTTTCGAGTTCCAAAAGTCAGTGCCGGCCGTGATTTTATCTAATTTTAATGAACCTCCCCACAGCAAGCTATGGGGCATCTAAAAGCTGAATCTTTACTTGTTGTCATTCCCGCTTGTCGGGAATCCGTCCGAAAAAAACGATTCCGGTCAAGCCGGAATGACAGAAATACGGCAACCCTGCTGCAAGCTGCAGGGAATTATCAAGTTAAACAGAGAATGTTTATGAAGCATTATATATGCCATCTGAAAACCAGAGGATATTAATCCTTCAAATCAATAAAATATTAGGATAATCGTAATAGGGCAGCGCCTTGGACAAGGATGTCAATAAAGTTGTCAGGAAATTGTGAATAATATTTGTTTAAATGGATAATTCAACGGGTTGGAGTGTTGTCAATAAAAGTAGCAATCAATATAGAAGTTTCTACCCTTTATTTTTGCGCAACCGTTTAGGGTATTAACCAAATCCGTCAAAAAACGGTGTATAATAATCAATGTTCAAAACAGACCTAGTACTGCTTCATCCACCGAGTGTATTTAATTTCCGGGAGCGGCCAGGCTTCTATGGCCCTGTGAGCGATGTTGTGCCGTCTTCTTCCATATTTGAGATTTACCCCATCGGGTTTCTCACGATTTCAGACTACCTGCACCGGCACGGGATATCGGTAAGGATTGTAAACCTTGCCATGAAGATGCTCATAGCTCAATCTTTCGACCCTGTAAAGTTCGTGAAAAAGCTGAGGGCGTTGGCCTTTGGCATCGACCTTCACTGGCTCCCCCATGTGGACGGAAGCCTCAGCCTTGCGGAAATGCTGAAAAAACACCATCCTGACAAACCGGTCATTCTGGGCGGCCTCTCTGCCACATATTATCACAGCGAAATCATGTCTGAATATCCGTTCATTGATTTCATAGTTCTGGGCGACTCGACAGAAGAGCCCATGAGGATGCTCATGGGGGCGATAAAGTCCGGCGCCGGCTTTGATCGCGTACCAAACCTTGTGTGGAGAGACCAAAGCGGCAGAGTAATCACTAATGAGCTTTCCTACAGGCCGGAGGACCTGGACCGTGTCAATTTTGATTACCTCCACCTTATCAAGATGGCCATAAAATACCGCGACCCATCAGGCTATATACCTTTCCGGTACTGGCCCTCCTATCCTGTTACGGCGGTTTTCCAGTGCAGGGGCTGCAACCATAATTGCGCCTCGTGCGCAGGGTCGCTCTCATCTTTCAAAAGGACCTGCATGAGGGAAAAACCGTGCTTCAGGTCTCCGGAACTTCTTGCTCAAGATATCCGGAAGATTTCGGAGTACTCAGGCGCTCCGGTTATGGTGTTAGGGGACTTGCTGCAGGCCGGCAGGGAGTATGCGGACAGATTTCTGGATGCCGTCAAAGAATACCGGATAGAAAACCAGGTGACAATAGAATTCTTTAATCCTCCGCCCGAAAGTTTTATAATAAAGGCGGCAGATTGTCTCGCAAATTTCAATGTCGAGATATCACCGGAATCCCACGATCCGACTATCCGGAAGACGTTCGGGAAGCACTATGATAACGGGGACATGGAACGCATGATCGCGACACTGCTCGATGCCGGCTGCAGGAGGGTCGATATATTCTTCATGATAGGCCTGCCCTATCAGGATTACGGGTCGGTCATGGAGACCGTGAAATACTGCGAAGAGCTTTTACAGAAATTCGGCGGCGCACGGCGTGTCCTTCCGATGATCGCCCCCCTGGCGCCTTTCATTGACCCCGGCAGCAGCATCTTTGAGGAGCCGCACAAATTCGGCTACCGTCTCTTATACAGGACGCTGAGAGAGCATAGGCAGGCTATGCTCATGCCGAGTTGGAAATATACACTGAATTACGAGACCGAATGGATGAAAAGGGACGATATAGTCAGGGCAACGTATGACGCGGCGCTCCTGCTCCTTGACATCAAGGAAAAATATCGGGTACTCGGAAAGGAAAAGGCTGAAATGATCAGAAAGCATATCAAAAGGGCACAGGCGCTGATTGAAAGGATCGACAGTTCAAGTCAGATAGATGACGCAACAAATGCTGAAATTCTTCATCTCAACAGTCTCGATTCTCTGTGTGACAAACATGAGCTTGACTGGCCTATAAAAGGTTTTAGGCTCAATTTATTAAAACTCTTCAGGTTGCTCTTATGGTAAAAACACCCTGGCATCCGAGAGACGCCTTTATTAAGAATATATTTGCATTAATAGCCGATGAGATCGATTTTTTAAGCTCACTTTTCTCTTTAGGCATGGACTCGCTATGGCGGAAAAAGCTTGTAGCGCTCGCAGAAATAAAGAGCGGGGAAAAAGTCCTCGATGTCTGCACAGGCACCGGAAAACTGGCATTCCTGCTTTCCCGGGAGGTTGGAGCGCAGGGGTCCGTCGTAGGGGCTGATTTTTGTCAGGAGATGCTGGACGTGGCAAAGAAGAAACTCCGTTCCACGGCGTCAGGCATTTCTTTTGTCATGTCTGATGCCAAGGCCCTCACTTTTGATGATAATGCATTCGATGTCGTTACTGTGGCTTTCGGCATGAGGAACATTTTTGACACCTCGATAGCCCTGCGCGAGGCTTACAGGGTACTTAAGCCGGGCGGGCGATTTTTTTGCCTTGAACTGACCTGCCCGCAAAAGAAATGGTTAATGCCGTTCTATAATTATTATTGTTTTAATGTTATGCCGTCCATAGCGAAAAGGATTCTCGATACGGATATGCCCTATAATTATCTTCCCAGGTCGATCCAGGCATTCCCTTCAGCGGGCGAGTTCAGGCAGATCATTGAAAAATGTGATTTCAGCAGTGTGACCGTGCATCCAATGAGTCTGGGCATAGCAACGATCTTCGGCGCTATTAAAGGACCTTAGATCAGCAGATTATTTCAATCTGAATTATGACCAATAAATTGAACTCTTGACCCTTGTCTTATCCGACTTTTTCTTCAATGGCATCAAGCAAGGACACCACTTCCGCGCTTAACGGCCCTATCTTTTCATAGGCCTTCTCCGCGGCTTTTATATTGCCGGAATTTTTCAGGTTCATTATTTCTTTGACCGTTCTGTGAAGTTCCGTATGCGGTTTTTCAACCTGTTTCATCTCCGGAACATGACTGAACTTGCCAAGCCCCTCCGCATAATACCACTTCCCCAGGGCGCAGTCCCTTTCCGAAACCGCCTGCGCCATGCTCAGCGTTTCTTTTCCATCGAGGAAGTCCCGCAGCTTTGACCTCCACTGAAGATGCTTGAACTTCAGCTCCTCAAAGTTTACGCTGCCTGGGCCGCCGCCCGCAATCTGAAGCCGCCCTTTTTCTCTCCCGCCGGCAATCTGAAGCCGCCCTTTTTCTCTCTTTGATTCGAGCACCTTGAAAAACTTGATGGTCTCCTTCAACTGCTCCGCTTGCGAGGACAATTCCTCAGACGTGGATGCCGTTTCTTCCGCGGCCGCCGCATTCTGCTGTATCACCTGGTCCAACTGCTGTATGGCCTGGTTTATCTGCCCTGCGCCTGAGTCCTGCTCCCTGCTCCCCGCGCTTATCTCCTGAACAAGTTCTGCTGTCTTCTGGATGTCAGGCACCAGTTTGGCAAGCATCTCTCCGGCCTTCTCCGCTATCTGCACGCTGCTTGACGATAAATGGCTTATCTCTCCCGCCGCTGTCTGGCTGCGTTCCGCCAGTTTCCTTACCTCTGAGGCAACTACCGCAAAGCCCTTGCCGTGCTCTCCGGCCCTTGCCGCCTCTATCGCCGCGTTCAATGCCAGCAGGTTGGTCTGGCGTGCAATCTCTTCTATTATCGTTATCTTGCCCGCTATCTCTTTCATGGCGCCAACTGTTTCTGTGACCGCCTTGCCCCCTTCTATGGCATCAGCAGCCGACTTCTGAGCTATCTTTTCCGTCTGATGTGCATTATCGGAGTTCTGCCTTATGTTAGAGGTCATCTCTTCCATGGAGGACGACGTCTCCTCTATGGATGCGGCCTGTTCCGTCGCCCCCTGTGAAAGTTCCTGAGCGCCTGAACTCAACTGTTCGCTGCCTGACGCAACGTTGTCGGCGGCAGCTCTGACTTGTAATACTACTGCGGTGAGGTTCATTATCATATTCTTCATCGCCGAAAACAACTGTCCTGTTTCGTCCTTGCTCTTAACTTCAACGCTGACTGTAAGATCTCCAGCTGAGAGTTTGTTCATCACGACGACGCCTTCGCTTAACGGCAATGTAATACTGCGGGCCAGAAAAAGCGCTATCACTACAGCCAGTGCTATCGAGATGCCGCCCAGAGAGAATAACGATATGCGTGCTTTGTTATATGCGTTGACCGCTTCCTCGTGACGCATCTCGTTGCGATCCTCCATATGCTTTTTCAATTCTTCTATGGCATTTATCCATTTACGCACCGCAGGTCTGGCTTCCCTGTCCAACAGGTCGGCCCCCTCTTCGTTCTTATTGGCCAGGGCCAGTTCCGACACCTTAATATTCAGAGGCCTTGCGGCGTCCCTCTCAGTTTTTATTGCCGCAATTAAATCAAGCGCCTTTGTATCTTCTTTATTAGTCAATTCTTCCACTTTCGTAAAGGCCTCGTCAAATTTGCCTTTCATTTCCATCATATTCTTGTTCTGCTCCTGTCTCTTATCCATGTCCTTTGTCAAATACATATTACGGAGGCTGATACCGACTTCCTCCTGAATATTTGCCATATTATTGAGATGGGCCAGCCGGGCATTGTTGACCTTTACTATACGTTCAAGATTTGCATCGATTCCAGCCATTGTGTTTATTGCCACCAAAACAAGAATTATCATAAGTATAAGGACCAGCCCGAAACCTAAGCCCAATCGTAACCCGACCTTCATGTTCTTTAACATCCTCTCCTCCTTTTTTCAACCATACAGATTGACCTGCAACTCATTATATCATAAGCATTACTGTCAATTGCATGCGCGAGCTGAGTGTAGTGTCTCTTAAACGATTGGTATTATAAAAATAGTATTGCTAAAAGCCTTTCGTCCTGTCATTCCGGCTTGTCCGGAATCATTCTTTGTTTTTAAAGACGATTCCGGACAAGCCGGAATGACAACTGTTAATTGCAGGGATAATAACACCAGTCGTTTATGAGACACTACACTAAGCATTATCGGCAGTACCATATATTTTTTGCGCGCATCCTCCTGCTGCTTCTTTTGTTGACTCCTCCATGGCTTCGAAAAGCGCCTGCGTGAACGACTCCATGGCCATATTAAACGGAGGAGGGAGCTTGATCGACCTGTTCAGTTTCATAGTCTCGATGCCGTAAAGATGGAGGATTTCGCTGATGGTCTCATAAAACTGCCCCGCGCTGAATGTTGTTTTTACAGCGTCTTCAAACGACCCTGAATCATCCCACGCGGACAGCAGGCTGCAGACTGCCCGTGACAGGCAGCCGATCCGCTGTTTCCTGATGTCCGCAATATCTTCATACCGCACCTCTATGGATACAAACGGGAGAGACAATTTTCTGATATATTCCCGATCAACGTCCCTGGTCTTTTCGAATACCTCGTCAATATATGCGGGACCGATCTCACCTCCACGGTGAAAAACGGCAAAGGCATGCTCGACGATCAGCCTGTCCTTCTCAATCTCTTTTATGACATTTATGTCCATATGCTTCTGAAAAAACTGCAGCGGGCGGAGCAGAGGGGGGATACCGATTAATCGTTTAAGCGTGAGTCCGCTGAATTTATACAGAAGGTCTTTGTTCCTGGAGCATATTTCTGCGACCTTATCCACTACTGCAATCCAGACAGTACTGGGTTGTTTTTCTGCAGTCGAGCGCCTGGGTCATCTGCAGTGGGCGAGTAACGCCGAGCCCACATATATAACTGGAACACAGCTGATGTTCCAAATAGACAGCGGGGCCGGCACAGCGGACTATTCGCTCGCAAAGAAAAATTACCCAGTACTGTTTGAATTGCAGTATCCACTAATAAAAGAACTGCCCCAGAATAATTAAAACAAGTAATATGAGACCGACAAGCACTGTCATAAATCCGAAAACCGTACCCATACAGAAAATTCTGTCTGAAGGGGCGGAGGTGATCAGGGCATCGAGGGCGCCGGCCTCCTTAAGACGCTGATACTCAAGAGGGCGCTCGCGCTTTAATTTTTCGATATCGATGCGGCCTGTAAAGATGACGGGGTCCATTGGAAATTTCTCAGGCCTCAGATGCGTGTTAAAGAAATGGATGGTAAAGATAAAGCCGGCCGCGAGAAGCGCCTCGTCACTGTGAATTATGATCGCCACGTTGAACAACCATCCCGGCAGAAACATTCCGAAAAACTCCGGAAACCATAGCATCAGCCCGGTCAAGCCTATCATGCCCACTCCCCAGAAGACCGCCCAATAGTCAAACTTCTCCCAGTAGGTCCACCTGTCAAACTGGGGCGCAGGGCCGTTTCCAAGAAACCATTTTATACTGTAATAGATGTCCTGTACATCCTTTATATTGGGCACCATGGATTCCGGACCGAATATATCAAACCTGAATTTCCTGACCACAGCGATGTGATACGCCGCGTATGCTAAATGGGCCGCAAAATACATGAAGGTCATCACAGCACAGACGCGGTGAACAATTCCGGCTGACTGGTACCCGCCAAGAAGCTGCATCAGCCATGCGGCCCAGGGGGCATTATCGTATTTGAGAGGCATCCCCGATATAACAAGCCCGAGGAAACTCACTGCCATGACGATGTGCAGTATACGATGGAATGCGTTAAATCGCCTGACGTATGCCACGTTACCCGCCTCCTTTTCCGGCTTGCATTTTTTCCTTGAGAGAACGGTATGCCCACAGAATAGTATGCGTAAAGAAAAAAGCGAAGACCCCTGCAAGAAGCAGGTTCATGAATAAATAAGTATAGTAGAGAACAGGATATTTCACCTTGTTACGCTCTTCCGGATGGGCATAGAATTTCGTAAACCTCGCAGTGGCGTCTGTGTGGCATTGCCTGCAGGTCATCAGGATATTTTCTCTTGAAATAGTGGAATTCCTGTCGGAAGGCGGAAGAATGTTATGTGACCCATGGCAGTCCGAACACTTTGCAACGCTGGTGTAGCCGAGTTTCGTCACTTTACCATGGTATGTCTTCCTATAGGTGTCCATCTCAGCGGAATGGCATGAGCCGCATTCTTTTATCAGTGACAGCTTCCATTGAGGCGCATTCACATCAGGTATACGGTGTTCCATATGGCAGTCAAAACAGGTCGCCGCCCGGGGATTGCGCCTCTCTAAAAGTTCTATTCCATGAATACTACCGGCGTAGGATTCGAACTCATTGTGATGGCATTGGGAACACAGGAGCGGTATTTTCAGGCGGTACGTCTTCGAGCGCTCATCCTTTGACGGGAATATATAGTGAGACCCGTGGCAAGATTGGCAGCGCGGCGCATTGGGCACGCCGGCCCGTTCCGCCCTGCCATGCACGCTTAACCTGTACTGCCGGGCCTGGGCCTCCTGGGCCCCTTCCCTGCCAAGGAGATGGCAGATGCCGCATTGCACCTTCATTATGTCCCCGCCGTGCGGGTAACCCGGGACGTCAATATGGCATCCGCTGCATGTGACTCCTCTGTGCACGGATTCCCTGTAAATAACCGGGTCTACAAACCCTTTGCTTCCTTGTTTGCCATGGCATGAAAGGCAGTTTTCATTTGAAAAGGCAAGCGATGAAACAGGCAGACAGGCAGCCAGAAGCAGCATTGCTATCATTGGTCGCAGCATATGTCGAATAATATCATATTTCACGTTATGTCAACAGACATTTTAAACATATTAAACTCTTGCAAAAGTGCTGTAAACCGTCATTGCCTCGAAAGCAGCTCACACGTCATACCCGCCCCCGATGACGACATTCGAGGGCAGGCTCCAGCGGGTATCCACTTTGAAAAGAATGGATTCCCGCTTAAACACTGCGGGAATGACGGCCTTCCGGGTGCTTTCATGACTCTTTGCGAGCCCCTGCCCATGGGGATTTCAGCGGAAGCGGCTGACCCTTTGGAAAATTTTCCGATTGCTGATACAATAGCATTATGGGGAAGGATATCCTTCATGAGATCATAGCGGTCGAAACAGGGATCCAGCGGAATATCGAGATCGAAAAAGAAAAAACTAATGAATGGATCGGGAAGGTCAGGAGGGATGCAGAAGATGAGATTGTCCGGGAGGAAGAAAGGTTAAAAGAATCGTGCGCTCAGGCATTGAAGGAAGCGATGGCAGCTGCCGGAAGGAAAGCCGCCGGGACTATTGAGAAAGCTGTTGCAAGGGCCGAAATTCTCAAAAGGTTCGACAGTGGATCCCTGAGAGAGATTATCATGGAGCGTATCGTCCGGATTTTGCCTGGTGGAACACTTTGATCGCCAGGATATCAAACGTTGAGATTGCCGGTCCAAAGGACATGCTCCGGGATGTGCTCGCCTGCCTGTCGGACCTGGGGCTTTTCCAGATTGAACCCGAACTTATCAGGTTTGTCGAAAAAGGAGACGAAGAATATATTCGGCCTTTCCTGCCGGACAAGAAGATGCTTTCTGAACGTCTCTTTCTTGAAGACCTGCGGCTGAAAATCAATACGCTGTTTTCATATCTTCCAAAGATACCGGTTCGAATGAGCTATATCGATCCGCTCTCAATTCTTGATACCATAGCAAAAACAATTGACGGACATTCTTCACGATGCCGTGAATTGTACGAGAAAAAGGATGCCCTGGAGAAAGAGAGGTCTGAACTCAACCGGTATCGGATTTTCCTGGACGCCCTTGTCTCCATTCTTGGGAGCGTCGGGGACACGCCGGACCTTGACTTTATCGGGCTTATTATCAAAGAACCTGATATGGTTGGACTTATACGGCAATTGCTCTCCCAGATAACGGATTGGAAGTTTGAGTTCCTGACAGCGACTGCGGAAGATGGAACACTTGTGGGATTGATAACCATCCCCAAAAGCATATCGGGAAAAGTAAAGCAATGTCTAAATGAGAAGCAGCTTCCCGAACTTGCCTTGCCGCCGGCCTTCATGGGCCTCAGCTTCCCTGAAAAAAATGCCCAGGTGAAAAAGAGGATATCTTTCATTTCCGGGGAAGTCGAACATATATCGGGAGAAATGGAACGCTTTGCTCAACGATGGGTCCCAATCTACCTGAACGTAAAAGGATGTGTGGAAGAGCGGCTTTCTCTTCTCAGGATGACCGCTTCGGTTTTTGAGACGAGGATGTGTTTCTTTATCAACGGATGGATGCCTTCCGATAAGTTCGAACAGGTCAGAAAGAAAATCAGGGACACCTTTCAGAAAAAAGTGACGACCGAAGAGAAGAAGGTATTGGAAGAATATCTCGACAGGGTCCCGGTCGTCCTGAAAAATCCACCCTACTTCAGGCCTTTTGAACTTCTTGTAAAATATCTCCCGCTGCCGAGATACACGTCCCTTGACCCGACACCCTTCGTCGGCATCTTCTTTCCGATTTTCTTCGGAATGATCCTCGGTGACGCCGGATATGGGATTGTTCTCGCAAGTCTCTCAGCCGTCATGATAAAGCTGTTCCGGAAAAAGAAAGAGTTAGCCGATGCTTTCATGATACTGCTCATATCTTCCGTCTATGCTATTTTCTTCGGCATACTCTTCGGGGAGTTTTTTGGTGATCTCGGCCATATGCTTTTCGGTCTCAAGCCGGTCTGTATAGAGAGGCGCGGTGCGATTGTGCCCATGATATTGTTTTCGCTTTCTATCGGCGCTGCCCATATGGTCCTGGGCCAGGCATTGGGATTCCTTGCCGCCATAAGGAAAAGGAGTAAAAAAGAGGCGCTCTATAAACTTTTCATCACGCTCATCTTCATCTGCATTATTGTTCTTATCGCATCATTATTTGAACTGGTCCCACGCTTGCTCACAAGGCCGGTCCTCATCGCAATACTTATTCTCACGCCGTTTCTAATTTTTACGGGCGGACTGCTGGCCCCCCTGGAACTGCTGAAGAGTATAGGGAATATGATCTCATACGTCAGAATCATGGCCATCGGACTCACGTCTGTTCTGCTTGCCTTTACGGCAAACCGTCTCGCGGGCATGACCGGAGATATTATGACAGGCATTCTTGTCGCGGGCTTACTCCATATCCTGAACCTCGTTCTCGGGGTTTTTGCCCCGGCCATCCACTCCCTCAGGCTCCATTACGTGGAGTTTTTCAGCAAGTTCCTGGAGTACGGCGGCAAGAAATTCGAACCCTTAAGGAAATAAGGAAGAAGTGTAAAGCTTTAAGAGAAAATAAGAAGAGGAGGTTGTATGGAAAAGGTACTGATATCGTTTGCTGCGGCGCTTGCAATCGGGCTTACCGCCCTTGCAACTGCGTGGGCCCAGTCCCGGATCGGCGCTGCCGGTGCAGGGACCCTTGCCGAGAAACCTGAATTGACCGGTGCAATTGTTATCCTTTTGGCTATTCCGGAAACTATGGTGATACTCGGTTTTGTCATAGCAACAATGATTCTGCTTACGCTCAAATAGTATGGGCGACGGTGAATTCATTGAAGCCCTCCGACGAGAGGGGGAAGAAAAGGTCAGGACAATCTGCCGGGAAGCGGAGGCTGAGGCTGAGAGGATCAGGGGAGATGCAGCCGGGAGGATCAGCCTGATAAGGGAAAACCTCGGCAGAACGCATTCTATCGCACTCAAAGAACAAACAGGAACGATAGTTTCGGAGGCTGACAGGGAGGCCCGGAGGATACTGCTTTCCGCCGAAAAAGAGTTGTCAGGCCGTCTCTATGAAGCTGCAGTAAAGGCCCTCGTTCGTTTAAGAGAGGACCGATATCCGGAAGTTTTTGATGCGCTTGCACATGAACTTCCGTCTTATCACTGGCAAGTTATCAGGGTCAATCCGGCTGATAAGGAGAAAGCGAGGGAATGCTTTCCCGGCTCCGAGATTATATCAGACGAGGGTATAACGGGGGGATTGGATGTAATGGACAAGGAAGGAAATATCCGTGTTGTCAACACTTTTGAAAAAAGGCTGGAGAATGCCTGGATAGAGCTCATCCCGGAGTTGATGAAAGATGTCTATGGGAAAATCGCGGAATGTGGAGTTCCTGAGAAAAATTTGTGATAGGGGGTATCCGACTGATTATCTCCTTTCAAGGATCAGGGGAAGGCGGGCAGAGTTGATTGCGGACTGGAGGCCTCTCGTCGTGAGTCCTTCTCCTGTCGAAAGTCTTGCTTTTACCCGGTATGGGAGTATTATGACTGATGCTTATCCGGAAGATATCCGGCGATACCTTTTGAAAGAGTTTGGCTGGGTTTATTCCCAGATGGACAGAACGCTGAGGGATATATTCCGGCCCTTCTTTCTGTATGTTGAACTCAATACCATATTTGTCTGCCTCAGATATGCAAGGGGTAAAGAAACAGGAAAGATCGAAAAGGCCCTTTCATTAAGCCTCCTTTCGGAAAATATCAAAGAAATTCTCAGAGGCGGTGAACAGCTCCTTTCCGCGGTCGGAAAACTCGAGGAATGTTTCACATACCTTTCGAAGAGATTCAGCGGCCTCAGGAATATCCTCGAAAATACCGGATTGCAGGGAGTGGAGCTGACATTATCAACGAGGTATCTTGAGCATACAGCACTTTCAAAGCTCCATCCTGCCATGAAGGATTTCTTTATCTCTGTCATCGACTCAAGAAATATTCTCTCCCTTTATAAATACATCGGGCTGAATGGAAAAATAGCACCGCCCTTTATCACCGGCGGCAGGCTCAGCGAAACTATGTTCATGAAAACAGCTGACAAAAAGGACCTTCTTGAGCTCGGTCCTCTGGTGCGCAAATTAACAGGAATAGAGACTGAAGCAGCGCATATAGAAACATCTCTTTACAGAATGGTGACACGGCTTTTGAGGAAAGCCGGCAGGGGACCCTCGGGTGTCGGGCTGATACTGGATTATCTCTGGAGATGTTCCCTTGAGGCGACCAATCTGAGCATCCTCCTTTACGGCAGCGAGCTTGACAGGGAGACCATCACACCGGAGATTGCACAGTGAAAAAGGCGGTGTTTATCACCACGCCTGATGCAAAATATGGGTTTAGCCTTGCCGGCGTAACGCAGCTTACCATTCATGGGGAAGGCGCTGAAGCCCTTTTGAATGAGGTAATAACTCAGCCCGAGACCGGCCTTGTTGTCCTCGATGAGCGCCTGATAAACAGTATCGGGGAAGAGAGGCTGCAGGAAATTGAGCAGGAATGGCACGGAATTCTCCTTATCCTGCCTGCGCCTGAGAGGCCGGGCGTTACAAGGGAAGATTATACGGCGCAACTTATGCAGAGAGTTATTGGTTATCACCTGAGGTTATAGGAATGACAGGAAAGATACGGGGAATATCAGGACCAACAGTACAGGTTGATCTTAAGGGGCTGAAACTCTATGAAAGGGTTTATGTCGGCCATGCCATGCTTACGGGCGAGGTTGTGAGGCTTGAAGAAAACAGGGCCATCGTCCAGGTATATGAAGATACGCACGGTCTTGGAATCGGTGAACCGGTCAAAGGCGCAGGCATGCCCCTTACAGTCAGGCTGGGGGCAGGGATTATATCAGGCATGTTCGACGGCCTGCAGAGACCGCTGGAGAGATTAAAAGACGAGATGGGCCCCTTTATAAGAATAGGGACAGAGAAGGGCGCTCTCGACTATACCAGGAAGTGGCGTTTTTTCCCTTTGCGGCAAAAGGGCGATGAGATAGCTCCAGGCGAGAGCATTGGATTCATAGAAGAAGGGGCTTTCAAACATTTTATCACCGGGGGCAATAATTCAAATAAAAAACTCTCCAGGATCGTTGATGGAGACATCAGCCTTGACCAGCCGTTCGGGGAATTTGAAGATGGCGAGGAAATAATGGGATGTTTTGAGTGGCCGGTAAGGGCCCCAAGGCCTTACCGCAGGAAGTTCCCACCCGCTGAGGCCCTCGTGACAGGCCAGAGGAGTATAGATTTCCTTTTTCCCCTTGCAAGGGGAGGGACGGCGATTCTGCCCGGCGGATTCGGGACGGGAAAAACTATCCTGGAGCAATCTATCGCCAAGTTTGCCGATGTGGATATAGTTGTCTATGTCGGATGCGGCGAGAGGGGAAATGAGATGGCGGAGATGATCGAGGAATTTCAGACACTGAAAGACCCATGGACCGGCAGGCAGTTGATGGAACGCACGATACTCGTTGTTAATACCTCCAATATGCCTGTCGCCGCAAGGGAGGCCTCTATCTATACAGCGGTCACCATGGCCGAATATTACAGGGACATGGGCTATCATGTGCTCTTCCTGGCTGACAGTATCTCGAGGTGGGCGGAGGCCCTGCGGGAGATATCCTCCTCACTTGAAGAGATGCCGGCTGAAGAGGGATATCCGACCTACCTCGCATCAAGACTGTCGGCATTTATCGAAAGGGCCGGGGTCGTTGAGACACTGAACGGCGCGATAGGCTCACTAAGCATGGTCCTTTCCGTTTCTCCTCCCGGCGGTGACTTTACAGAGCCTGTCACCCAGGCATGCCTCCGAACAGGCGGTGTGTTCCTGATGCTCGATACATCTCTGGCACACAGAAGACACTTCCCCGCCATAAACTGGTTTCAGAGTTACTCTCTTTACTCGAAAGATGCAGCAGGACATTATCTGGACAAGGTCTCGCCTGAATGGGAGAAGTTACATCACAGGTGCAAGGAAATTCTGCAAAAAGAAGAATCACTCAGGGAAATTGCCGAGATAATCGGGATTGAAGGGCTGCAGGACGCCGACAGGCTGCTCATGAGAACGGCGGAGATGGTCCGGTCAGATTTTCTTTCCCAGAACTCTTACACGGAAGATGCCTTTTCACCTCCTGAAAAGACTTGCGCAATCATTAAAGGAATACTCGATTTCCATGACCAGGCAGCCGGGAAGCTGAAAGACGGGGTTGCTCTTGAAAAAATATTGAGGACAGAGGAAGGGTGAATGCGATGAGACTTTCTGAACACAGGTACCGCACCATATCATCATTGGCAGGCTCGCTCCTCTTTGTGCAGCGGGTGTTCAGCGCGAGGATCGGGGAGGTGGTAAGGGTACTTTCTCCCGACGGCAGGTTACTGGTTGGAGAAGTTCTCAGGATAGAAGGCGAGACCATCCTTGTGGAAGTATACGGAGAGACCACGGGCCTGGATATTGAGCATACAACGGTTGTATTCACCGATTCTGTCAGAAAAGCTCCGCTGTCCCCGGAAATAATCGGGAGGGTTTTTAACGGCTCTTTTGAACCAATAGACGGCGCACCGATGTTTATTCCTGAAAAGCAGTCGCCCGTAACCGGGTCCCCCATTAATCCGTCGGCAAGGGCGCGGCCTGAGGAATTTATCGAGACAGGCTTTTCTGTGATCGACGGGCTGAATACCCTGGTGAAGGGACAGAAATTGCCGATATTCTCCTGTTCAGGTCTTCCATCAAAGGAAATGGTCGCAGGGATACTCACGAACGCGAGGCTCACTGAGAGCGAGAAAGGGTTCATCGTTGTCTTTGCCGCGCTCGGGCTGACCTTCCATGAGTATTCTTTCTATATGAAAGCGCTCGAAGAAATGAAGACAGGATTCGTCGCCTTTGCGAACATGGCGGACAAGCCCGTTATGGAGAGGCTTCTTACGCCGAGGTTCGCCTTGACAGCGGCTGAGTACCTCGCTTTTGAGAAAGGCATGGATATACTGGTGATCATCACGGACATGACGAATTACTGCGATGCCCTGCGCGAAATATCCACATCACGGGAGGAATTGCCCGGCAGGAGAGGTTACCCCGGATATATGTATTCAGACCTCGCCTCCCTGTTTGAACGGGCCGGAAGGATCAAGGGGATGAAAGGCTCGGTCACCATGCTTCCGGTAGTGACCATGCCGGAAGATGATATTACGCACCCCATTGCGGACCTTACCGGCTACATCACAGAGGGGCAGATCGTCCTGAGCAGAGAACTCCACCAGTTAAATATATTTCCTCCCGTTGATGTGCTTCCGAGCCTCTCCCGCCTCATGCAGAAAGGTATTGGGGCCGGACGCACAAGGGAGGACCACCGGGAGATAGCGGACCACCTGTACAAATACTATGCAAGAGGAAGGGACCTAAGGAGGCTTGAGGCAATAGTGGGCCGCGATGCGATGACAAAAGGCGACATCCTCATGCTCGACTTTGCCGATACATTTGAAAGTGAATTTATTAATCAGGTCGCATTCAGAAGGTCAATCGATGAAACCCTCAATACAGGTCTTGATCTAATGAAGCGGTACTCACTTGGGCCGCTATGATACACCCGACACGGACAAACCTCCTCCTGTTGAAAGAGAAGGCGCGTTCCGTCTCTAACAGTATCGGTATCCTTAAAGCGAGAAAACAGGCCTTGATAAGGGAGTTTCTCGAGACCGCGCGGCCTTTTCTCCGGTCGAGGGAAGATATCAGGAACACGTATGGGAAAGCACTCCAGGAACTGGCGCTCAGTCTCGGACATGAAGGGAAGGACACTATAGAGTCGATCACGGTGACCGCAGCGAGGGATTTCGGAATCGATATAATCGAAAAGAGCATTTGGGGGCTTAAATACAAGGACATCGTTACACATGAAAGTCCTGTCAGGGGGCCTGATGAAAGAGGATATAATTATTTCCATACAACTCCACACCTGGAAGAATGTGCCTGCCGCTTCGAAAAACTTCTCGAGTCAATGATCAAAAATGCAGAGTTCGAGAACAAACTGAAGAGAATCGGCGCCGAGATACTGCGGACAACGAGAAAGATCAGGGTACTGGAGGAACTGGTCTTCCCGGATATTACCCGCCAGGTTAAAACTATCACCCAATTTATCGCCGAGCGGGAAAGGGAATCGCATTTCCGCCTCAAGAGATTTAAAGAATCGGCGGATACAGTTCAAAAATGAAGTTTCTATGCTTTATTTTTTCGCAGCCGTTTATAGAGCGCCTGGCGGGTAATGCCGAGAAGTGATGCTGCGATGGTCTGGTTGCCCTTTGAGAGCTTTAGCGCTTCTTCAATCAGATGATCTTCGCTTTCTTTTAAAGTCGGGAAGCGGCAAGAGGAATCCGGCAGCTCATCCGGTTTCTTTTCTGAAGACGAAATCCCGGACTTTGAAATATCAGACCGGTTGTCCGGTTTATTCCCTATCGCTTTTTTAAAGCTCTGCATCGACAGCACGCCTGTTTTATGCTGCGCCACGGCATCATATACCAGCGACTTCAGCTCGCGGACATTGCCGGGGAAGTGGTAGGTCGGAAGAAGGTTGAACAGTTCAGGGGCCGGCGTGGGCTTTTTCTTGTTCATTGATTCGGCGGCCTCCTCAAGGAACTTGTCTACCAGCAGCGGTATGTCTTCGGGCCTTTCGCGCAGCGGCGGAATCTCCACAAAGTGCGCACACAGCCGATAATACAAATCCTTGCGGAACCTTCCGGCGTCCATCATTTCATGAAGGTTTCTGTTGGTGGCCGCAATAATACGGGCGTCGCTGCGTTTGTCGATGTCCGAGCCGAGTTGATAATACACCCCCTCCTCCAACAGCCGCAGGATTTTCACCTGCGAGGCTTCACTCATGTCCCCGATTTCGTCAAGGAAAAGGGTCCCCATGGCAGCCTGTGCAATAAAACCGTCACGCCGGCTGTCGGCGCCGGTATATGCCCCCTTTTCATGACCGAACAAAGTATCTGAAAACAAAATATCATCCAATCCTGCCACATTGACAGCGACAAATTTCCCCTTTTTCCCGCTCAAATCATGGATGGCCCCGGCAATCAATTCCTTGCCGACCCCCGTTTCTCCAGTGATTAAAACAGGCTGCTGCGAGCGCGCAACGGCCTCGGCATATTGACAAACTGCAAAGAGTTTCTGGCTCCGGGTAGTGATTAATGAAAAAGCGTCCTTATTAGTCAGTACGCCGCTGAGAAGATACCTTTTGAGCGCATGCACCTCGTCGCGCAATTCGTTTATTTCGAGCGCTTTTTTAACAAGCGAGACAAAGCGGTTTTTTTCGACGGGTTTTACAATATAATCAAATGCCCCTTTTTTCATGCACTCAATAGCGGTATCCACATCGTTCGTTGCGGTCATAATAATGACCGGGATATGAGGGAAATCCTCTTTTATTCGGGCCAGCACCTGCAAGCCGGAGATACGCGGCATGACAAGGTCAAGAACAACAGCAGCCACTCTTTGTCCATTCAGAAATGGCAGGAGTTCCTCGCCGTTATCGAAGGTTTGGACATTATGGATCCCGGAGCTCCGCAGCACCAGGCTGAAACTCTCAAGAATATCCGTCTCATCATCAACAATTACTACCAGCGGCAAATTGAAATTGGACATGCGCCTCACTTTATATGCTCCTTCCATTATCAGTTAAATACGCCGCGCAAGGCAATTTGACAATAGCAGTCGTCCCTTTGCCCGGCTCTGATTCAAACTCAAGAGAGCCGTTATGGTCTTTTATTATAGAACAGGAGATACTGAGCCCGAGTCCAATTCCGCCGTTGTCATGCTTTGTTGTAAAGAAAGGGTCGAAAACCCTGTTAAGAGTCTCTCCGGACATCCCCACCCCTTCGTCTCTCACCCCGATGATTACCTGCCCGTTGCCGTCATCATGACGGGTGAAAATCCTGACCTGACCGGATCTGTCAGGCAGGGCCTGAAGCGCATTCATCACAATATTGATTATCAACTCCTCCAATGCATGGCTATGGCCCAGAACCGGAGGCAGGTCTTCGCTTAAATCAACCGTAAAATTATCGGTAAACTTCTTTACCTGGTGACCGATAATCAAAAGCGAATAGTTTATGGTACGGTTAATATCGATTTCTTTATAAGGCGCTCCTTCTTTAGGGGATGCATAACCCTTCAGGCTGTCAACAATATTACTGATGCGCTTGGAGCCTTCGGTTATACGGGCAATCATCCTGGATACGTTAATGTTCATTTCAGAAAACGGAAGGCCGCCCATTATAAAATCACCGTTCTCCTCATAATGTTTATGCAGGATTTTAGCTGCATCATACCATACATCCTGAAGCAGTTGCGCGTTGGAGAGGATAAAATTATTCGGATTGTTGATCTCATGGGCCATCCCTGCAGACAGCCCTCCCAGTTGGGCCAGGTGATATGTTCTCCTCGCTGTCTCCTCAAGCCTGATCTTTTCGGTCATGTCCCTGCCGACGATCAATACATTCTTTATGGCCCCGCCATCGTCTGCTATTAAAGGAAAGGCCCTGACATCAACTATGCTGCCGTCGGGGGCAGTTATCCGGGAGTCCGCCACGGTTGCCGAGTCCAGGCTCCTCTGTGCATAACAGTCTTCACATTGGGAGGACCGGTTTCGCCACCCTTCGTAGCAATAATGTCCAACGAGCTCATCAGCGGTTTTTCCCGATATGCGTTCAGCGGCTTTATTTGCCCAGGTTATTTTTAAATCAGGAGACAACAGAAGCATGATGTCGGATGTAGCATCCAAAAGGGCCTGGAATTCCTGATAGAGCGAACGGTACCTTGTGCCGCTGTCCCGCAGCATACCCTCTGTATACTTCATATCTTCCATTATATCGAGCAATGTCTTACGAGACATTTCTACGTCCAAGACCTTTTCAGCCAGTTCTTTTTCGACTTTAATGCGCCCGGAGATTTCATCATTTAATATCCCTATGGTTTCCTGCAGTCTCCGGGTGCGGTCATTGACTATTTCTTCAAGGCCGATACGGTATTGTTGAAGCTGCTCTTCTGCCTGCCTGCGCTCTGCGATTTCGGCTTTAAGCGTTTCAAGAGCAGCGTTAAGTTTTTCGGTCCTCAAGGCTATCAGCAGTTCAAGATTTCTTGTGTAATCCGACAGTTCGAAATTTGCGCTATTCAGCTTTTCCACCATCGCATTGAAGTGTTCTGCCAAAGCTCCTATCTCATCTTTTGACTGTATAGGCACAATGGCGGAAAGGTCTCCGCCTGCTATCCTTTTTGCGGCATCTGTAATGGTCAATAAGGGCACAGAAACCTTTCTGGTCAGACCGATGCTTAACAGTACGGTAGCAGCTATGACAGTTAAAGTCAGTATCAAGCCCGTATTTGCAAGTGTGTTTTCAAATTTCGTCAGCACATTATCCAACAGCTTTTCCCTCTGTCTTGATACAGCCGGCAGCAGTTCGCCCGAGAAAACAACCTCTCCATATCCTGCAAGAGCATGGCGCATTTGAATAGGAAACAAGAGCTTGCTGCCGTTTTCCGTCTTTGTAAAATACAGAGGCGATGATTTCAGCCTTGAGGTGTCCAGTCGTTCACCGTAGGCGCTATTCTCTTTGGTCCCATCTGTCAACACCTTGCCGCCGGCATCTGCTATCCGTACTGATACTACGGGCATTTCCAATTTCAGCAGTTTAATAAACTTGTTAATTTCCGGCAGCTCCCGCTGATGGAGATGGACAAAGAGGTTAAGGTCAAGGAATTTTGCAATTTTGTCCGATACAAGCTCATTTCTTTCATTATTTATATCTCTTTCGCTTTCGGACAGGTCTTTCTTAAGGGTAGTCATTCCGTTTGTAAGAGTAATGTTTACGGATATCATCGTTACTGCAATAATGCAGAGCCCTGCTACACTGAGGATGAAAGGATATTTCCTGCTTATGCTCCAGTTATTGGACATCAATCAATGGACCTCAACTGAATTAAGTTCCGGCATGGCGCCACATTTTTAATTTTAACTCAACGGCTTCCGGAAAGCAATTTACGAAGTTATCTTTCGTCCTGCCCGACAGGACTGCCATATTCTCAGGGAGTTCGTTGAAATGTTCGGAAAGATCAAATAAACCGGGACTTTTTTCCTGATGCCTATTTGTGGGCAGGTCTTAATTTCCTGAAATAAAGCCGCACTTCTTCCATTTTGCCGCAGGCATACTCACCTTCCGGACAAGCCCCCTTAATGCACGAAGGGCCGGCATCTTTGAATATCGTTGGCGACACACGTTTTACCAGTTTGAGCATTTCTATCGCCATGGCCCTGATCTCCCACTGGGCGCGGTTGCAGCATCTCTGCCTGAAAAAATGCAGCAACTCACGTGCGTTCATGGTCACCATTATTTTTGTCTCGCAGGCATTAGGCATTACAAAACGGGCATCCTGGTTCGCAGCTTCTCCCGTGATCCCCTTTTCGTTGAGTCTTCTTACTAAATAATTGTAAGCTTCCTGGGCATTTGCCATAAAGTTATTAAAGTATCTTTCCAATTCCTTATCACCCTTGATCGTCTGTGGTATCACATAGTCAAAACCGGACTCTTCACTAACATACCTTTGCGATTGCTGGGAATAACTCGCCAGCCTGTGTCTTACCAACTGGTGTGAACATGCGCGGGATATCCCTTCGATCGCAAAGGTAAAAGAGGAGTGCTCTATGGGGCTTTCGTGATGCATTTTCATCAGGCGCTCAACAAAAATACTTTGGTCTTTGGCTTTTATCTTTTGCTTTAAACCTTCTATATCCGAAGGACTGTAGCAAAGCTTGGCTGCCATTGCGATAACTTCTTCAGGATCAGGGGTATGCCGCAGCAAAATCACCTTTAATTCAGATTCCATAAACAAAAATATAACATATCAATACGCGAATTTGGAATCTGAAGACAGCGCTGCCCCTGCAAAAAAAAGCTACCTGCCCATTATCTGCAGGTATTTTGCAATGCCGTTCCGCGTTATCAGGCCTGTTATGCTGCCATCCTTAACGACCGCCAGCCTCCCCCTGTCCTCACTTACCATAAGCTCGAGCGCCTTAATGGCGTAGCTGTTCTGATCGATCTCCCAACTCTTGTCATATGGGACAACAACATCAGCCGCCTTTTTATCTTTCCAAAGCGTCCTCGGTATGTCACGTATCTCTTTCAACGAGATGAACCCGAGGAACCGCTCCAGTTCAACCACCGGGAACCCCCCATATCCGTATCGCAGGAAATAGTCATTGACGGCATCATCGAGCGATAAATCGGCGGCTATTGTAATAATATCCCGCGCCATAATATCTTTCACCTTGACGCCGCTCAAGGCCTCCTGGATACCTGCCTGCTGATAGCTGGACTGGGCCGCGCTGTAAAGAAACCACCCTATGAGCATGAGCCACAAGCCGCCGGACATTCCTGCGAATATTGAAAAAAAACCGAAAAAAATAATAAGCAGCGCAATTTTTTGTCCATAGGAGGCGGCCTTGCGCGTAGCGTAAAAAAAATCTTTGGTTTTGTTCCAAAGAAAAGCCCTCACCACCCGCCCACCGTCCATCGGGAAACCTGGTATCAAATTAAACACGCCAAGCATGAAGTTCAACTGGGTCAGATAGATAAATAGCGCCCTCATCACCCCGCTGCCTGCCATGCGGCAAGCCCCCCAAAAAACAAGCGCGAGGAAAAAACTCGACAGCGGCCCCGCAATCGCTATAGCGAACTCTGCCCTGGGGTCCGGAGGCTCACCCTTCATTTGAGATATCCCGCCAAAGATGAACAACGTAATACTGGATATCGGCAATTTGTATTTAATGGCAAAAAAAGAATGAGACAACTCATGAAATGCGACAGAGACAAAAAGCAGAAGTGCAGCTATTGCGCCGCTGACCCAATAAGACCCTGCCGCCAAATCAGGCGCCGCTTTCGGGAAATAAAAAGTTGAGAGAGACCAGGTAATGACGCCGAAGACGATAAGCCAGGAAAAATGCACCCTTATCGGTATGCCCATAATTGTTGCTATCTTGAGCGAGCCGGACTGTAAAGGAGCACCCATTATTGCATCTCCTAAATGTGGTCAGGCATACGACATGCCCCGCTTTAAGATGTCAGGGCAGAATACTTTTCAATATGTTCGCCTGCAAGGTCAGGATGATTTTCGGTCTTTCAGGGTCGTTGCTCAAAACCTCAACCGTTTCAACAGTAAGGCCCATCCGGTTAAAAGTAGCAACTCTTGCTGTAATAGCGCCCTTACCCCCCGGGCTGAGATGGCTCGAACTAGCCACCACGGCGGTGCAGCCTCAGGATGTATTGACGTTCTCTATAATCAGGTCATTGGTCCCTGCATTGCTGAACTCGAAAGTATACTCCAATTGGTCCCCTTGCCTTACACTTCCGAAGTCATGCTTCTCAGAATCAAAATGAATAGCCGGTCCAGCCCAGGCAAGGGCCGGGAAGAAGGCGAACAGTACAAAAAGGATTTTTTTCATGTGATAATTATAACATACCAAACGAGGCGCGTTGCATCACCTAAAAAGTATTCGAAAAAATCTATAAATAAGCTTACGTCATTCCCGCAGGCTTTTAGCGGGAATCCAGGGAAAAAACACATGAAGAGCTTTTATGTTTATATTCTTTGCAGCAAGCGTAACGGCACTTTGTATGCAGGTGTTACTTTAGACTTAATCAAACGCATCCACGAGCATAAGAACAACCTTGCAGATGGTTTTACAAAAAAATATACCGTGCATCGCCTTGTTTGGTATGAACTGCATGAAACTGCTGATTCAGCTATTACCAGAGAGAAACAGATAAAGAGATGGCGTCGTGAATGGAAAATACGCCTTATTGAGAAAGATAATGCAAAGTGGGATGATTTGTATGAAGGGCTATAGGCACACATCTGAAAAAAACCTGGATTCCCGCTAAAAGCCTGCGGGAATGACGTAGTTGGTGTTGCCAAGTGAAATATTTCGAATACATTCTTAAATGAGGCAACGAATCACTTTCGAATACTTTTCTGATGATGCAATTCGCAAGGTTGCATGATCCGGATAATCAGGGTATAGTGAGATTAGAGGCAAAAAGGAGGCAGTCATGAAAAAGAGGTCAACAATTGTGCTGGCGGCAGTGGCATTTGCGATATGCTTCATATATCCCGTTGAGGCTGCCGATAAAACTCCTGAACAACTGGTAAAAGAAGCAAAGGCAGCCATAAAAGAAGTGTCCGTAGGCGACGTCAGAAAAATGATTGACGCAAAAGAAAACGTCATATTCCTCGATGTAACAGACAGGCACGAGTTTGAAAAGGAGCATATGCCGGGAGCAATAAATATTTCACGCGGAACATTGGAGTTTAAAGTGGAGATGCTTATACCTGACAAGAATTCCAAAATTGTCGTGTATTGCGGTATAGACCTCAGAGGCCCGCTGGCGACCAGGACAATGAATTACCTTGGATATAAGAATGCCGTCAACATGATCGGCGGCCTGAAGGCATGGAAAGAAGCGGGCTATCCAACAGCAAAATAGCCCGGCACTTACCTCAATATGATGTCACCGGCAGTAACATTCCTGCCTTAGGGTCTGCCCGCAAATAACTTGCGCGCAGACCCTAAATTGACGCCGTCATCCTTATTTTGATATGATTCTTCATCTTTATGGTTGAGAATTGTCATGCACTTGCCTGCTGAATCCTTGTTTCATTGTTCGTGTAACAGGAGATTATTTCTAAAAGCCTCCCTCATCGGCTTTTCGGCGTTATTTTGCAGACCTGCTCTTTCCTTTGCAAGAGAGCAATTACCGGAAGGGAAGCTCAAGCTTCTTAATATTCATACTAATGAAAAACTCACCGTAACCTACAGGAACGCTTCCGGCGAATATGACACTGAAGCGCTAAAGGCCCTAAACTGGATACTGAGGTGCCACTATTCGGGACAAGCAGTAAATATGGACACTAACGCAATCGAATTCGTAAATCTGACGGACAAACAGCTTGGAGGCAATAACGAGATCCATATAATATCCGGCTACAGATCGCCGCAGTATAATCAACTTCTGATGAGTGAGGGCAGACATGTAGTTAAGAATAGCCTTCATATAATAGGGCGGGCAATTGATATAAGAATACCGCGTGTGGCCCTCTCCAGAGTCAGGGATGTGGCCCTCGATTTGAGGTTGGGTGGAGTCGGCTATTATAGGCAGTCAGATTTTGTTCACCTGGATTCCGGCAGAATCAGGACCTGGTGAATATCAGATATTGCAAAAGCTTCTTCCTGTTCATTGTCATCCTTTCTATTCACATGGCCTGTTGTCCGGGTGTTTATGCCAAGGCAGTCCCTTCTCTTTGCAAGATTACACATCCCAGCGATAGCAGCATCGAGAGTGAATGCAGACGCTTGAAGAGAGGGGAAACCCTGGAAGGCCTTTTCGGTGACAGATGGTTAGACGTTGCCCGGTTTAACAGGATCGACAGACGTCATATTTATCCCGGCGTTCATATAAAAGTCCCTAAAAAATTAGACGATATCGTCAATTTCACACCAATGCCGAAGTATTATCAGCCCGCCGAGTTGGACCCGAAATTCATACTTATAGACCTGTCCGAGCAATTTCTCGGCGCTTATGAATATGGGCGATTGGTATTCTCAGCCCCCATTACAACAGGTGAGAAAGAAAAAGGCAAGGAAACACCTGCCGGGCAATTCGCAATTTCCGCCTTTGACAGCCGTCATATATCCTCGCTTTATTATGTCGAGAAAACCGCCAAACTATATCCGATGCATTACGGACTCAGGTTTCATGTAAATAAACAAGGGATTGCATTCTGGATTCATGGCAGGGATGTTCCCGGTTTCCCCGGGTCGCACGGCTGTATCGGCCTTTATGACGAGCAAATGCAGAAACAATATTATGGTTATCCCAAGGGCCCTTTGCTCGAAGATGCAAGGACTCTTTTTGAGTGGGTCATCTCCCCGCTGTACGATGATGGAAAATATCATTTTATGAAGGGTCCGGCAGTTTTCATCACCGGGCATGCTCCTGCCATTGTATCCAGGAAGCATTAGGGTCAGCGGATTGGGTGGTATCCTCCCGGCACCCCTTTTGGGGAGAGTACAATCTGCCAAACCTGCAAACAGCGTGCGCGGAATGTCCCTGCAGAGCTCAAAAGATAATATTTCCACATGCGATAAAACCGGTCATCGTACCGATTCTTCAAACCATTCCAGTTCCTGTTGAAGTTATTGAACCATGAAGTCAGGGTAGGGTCGTAATAAGCGCCAAAATTGTGCAAGTCTTCAATTACAAATATTTTTTCTATGGCGGCGCTGATCTGCCTCACAGAGGGGATGAGAGAGTTGGGGAAGATATATTTATCAGTCCAGGGCTCTGCGGCAACATTCGAGCGGCTGTCGCCGATAGTATGCAGCAGGAAAAGCCCGTCTTCTTTCAGGCACTTGTCGGCTGTTTCCATAAAAGTCCGGTAATTCTTGTACCCGACGTGTTCGAACATTCCGACAGAAACAATATGATCAAACTTTTCATCAAGTTCACGATAGTCCTGCAGCCTGATTTCGACAGGCAGCCCCGCGCACATCTCCTTTGCAAGAGCTGCCTGATTTTTCGAGACCGTTATGCCGACTGCCCTGACTCCGTATTTTTCGGCCGCATATTTTACGAAACTCCCCCATCCGCAGCCTATGTCGAGAATTCTGTCGCCGGGTTGGAGAGCAAGTTTCCTGCATATCAGGTCCAGCTTGGCTTCCTGCGCTTCGTCAAGATTGTTTGCGTCTTTCCAGTAGCCGCAGCTATAGGTCAGACTCTTGTCGAGCATATTCTGATAAAGTTCGTTTCCGATGTCATAATGTTTTTCCCCGATCTGAAAGGCCCTTGATCTGCAGTTCAGATTAAGAAGCTCTGCCCTAAGGAGCAATTTCCAGTCCTTCTTGACCTTGTCCTCGGCATCGGAGCACATAAGCCTGCAGAAAAAATCATCAAGACTTTCGCAGTCCCACCATCCCTCCATGTACGATTCTCCAAGCCCCAGGCTGCCGTCGGCGGTGACCCGTTTATAGAACCTTTCGTCTTTGATGCGGATGTCAAAAGGATTCGTGCCGTTGATGGAGATATCTGCAGCAGAAAATATTTCTTCAATGGATTGTTTTAATGCACAAGTGCCCATTTGCTCCGCTCATGTACTATATATTCGGTTTCACTGCCGAAAAATGGTCATAAACAGGGTCTTTCACTGCCGCTATCAAACCGCTCTAACAAAATTTTAGCAAATTTATTTCTAAAGTCAAACAGTTGATACAGGTACTTGAACTCCGGAAAAGTGAGGGATATAATTTTATTAGGGACCAGTTCACAAGAGAAAGAGTATAGACTATTAACCTTAATAGTTCGAGAGGAGGTAATTATTATGGCAATGAGAAACCTCGTGCCCGTAACATTCGGCAAGAAGGGCATGCCGGCAAGGCTCACTGAAGACAATCCATTCGCATTGCTGCGGAATGAGATGGATTCACTGTTTGACACTTTTTACAGAGGCTTCGAATTAGAGCCGTTTGAAAGCCGCATCGGCACGTTCGCACCGCATATCGATGTCTCTGAGAGCGACAAGGAAATCAAGGTCTCCGCGGAACTCCCGGGAATGGATGAGAAAGACATCGATGTCTCTCTCAGTGACAACATGCTGACTATCAAGGGCGAAAAAAAAGAAGAGAAAGAGGACAAGGGAAAAGATTATTACCGCATGGAACGCTCTTACGGTTCTTTCAGCAGGACTATTGCTCTCCCAAGTGAGGTGCAGGCTGACAAGGTAGCCGCCACCTTCAAAAAGGGGGTGCTTACGGTAGCATTGCCGAAATCGGAAAAGGCGATCAAATCAACCCAAAAGGTTGCTATTAAAGCTGAATAGAATGGCGCCCCCCCCTTAAAGGGGGGGCTTCTAAAGTTTTCCCTTGGTGGTCGGCAATCCCTTCATCCTCGGGTCAGGAGAGACTGCCTCGCTCAAGGCCTTTCCAAAGGCCTTGAATATGGCCTCAAAGATATGGTGGAGGTCCCTTCCGTAATCAACTATGATATGGAGGTTTATCATTGCATGGTTGCTTAGCGCCCTGAAAAAGTCTTCGAAAAGAGAGAACTCCAGACCCCGCACTGTGCCTTTCGGGAGATTTACCTTGTATACCAGGTAGGGCCTGCCGCTCAAATCTACCACAACCCTGGCAAGGCTCTCGTCCATCGGAATAGTTGCGCTGCCATACCTCCTGATCCCTTTTTTATCTCCAAGTGCCTTCTTTATCGCCTCACCGAATGTTATGCCAAGGTCTTCCATAAGGTGGTGATAATCGATCTCGATATCGCCTTTCGCCCTGACGCGCAGGTCCATGACCCCGTGAAAAGCGAACAGGGTCAGCATATGGTCGAGAAAAGGGATCGAGGTATCTATAGCTGTAGTCCCTTTCCCCCCAAACGTGAGTTTAATGGCTATGTCGGTTTCTTTGGTCTTCCTTTCTATCGCCGCAGTATGCATTATTTCACCCCCATAGTTTTTTTCAAGGCATCAATGAATAAATCGTTTTCTTCAGGGGTCCCGACTGTGACCCTCAACGCTCCCCTTACGGCAGTGTTCATATTCCTGACAAGCACTCCATGCCTGAGAAGTTTTTGGTAAACCGCATCGGCATCATGGACTTTAAAAAAAATAAAATTGGCCTCAGAAGGATACGGGCGCGCTCCGGGAATGTTTAATAGCGCCTCAAAGAGCCGTTCCCGCTCGGAGATTATCGCCCTTACAGGTCCGAGCAGAGAACTCCCGCGGAGGGCCGCCTCCGCCGTCGCCTGTGAAAGGGCATTAAGATTAAAGGGGAGTCTTACCTTGTCTACTTCCCTTATCAGCGCACTGTCGGCCACTAAATAACCCACTCGTAAAGATGCCAACCCTATTTTGCTCAGGGTCCTCAAAATAACGAGCTGATTATAATCCTTCAACATGGGAAGAAAGCCTTTCCTGCTCGAAAAAGGCTGATATGCTTCATCAAGTACCACAATGCCCTTTGCCATATCGACAACCTTAAGAATTCTGTCTGAGGAGAAACAGTTCCCTGTGGGATTGTTGGGAGAACTGAGGAAGATAAGTTTCGGCCTGTATTTTTTTATATAGGCAGCCGTTTTATCCACATCCAGATCATAGTCACTGTCGAGCGGGACCCCTATATGTCTTTCTCCAAGCGCCTGGGCAATAATGCCATACATGGAGAATGTCGGCACAGGATACAGTACAGGCCCCCCGAAGGTAATTATCAGGTAATAAATCAGCTCATCGGAACCGTTGCCTAAAAGAATAGCATCCGTACCGGTCCCGATTTTTCGTGCAATGGCCCTTTTTAATCTCTTTGCTTCAGGGTCTGGATAGCGGTTTAGAGTTTCTGAAGCAATCCTTTCAATTACACCCTTTGCGGGAGTGAAAGGATATGGGCTCTCATTGGCATCGAGCTTGACGGCACAGCGGATATCTTTGGCCTGATAGGGCTGCAACGTCCTGATATTCTTACGCACAAGTTCTGAAAAATCCGGCTTTTTCATCAGCTTTTATAATATAGAGCGCAAAAAGACCTTGTCAATGCGGAAGACATAAGGAAGACAGGAGAAGGGGAACACTGGAAAGAACGTGAAACGTGAGACGTGAATTGTAAAGTAAGAGCCTTTTTAAAAAGTGCATTTCTTTTTTTCGATTCACGTCTCACGTTTCACGATTCACGTTCTTTCCAGTGCTCCGATAAACAGCCTGCCCCTGCCGCTCCCTTCCTTATGGGGGGGTTGATAAAAAAGGGGCTTTTTTTGTATAATTTTTAACCTGATACCTGTTTGGTCATTTTCTTGACAATAAATGGATAAGTTGTTAAGATTGATGAAATTTCCTATAGAGAGGGGGGGATAGAGGTGCCCTCTGTTAAAGTAAAAGATATCGAATCACTCGAATCCGCGCTTAAGCAGTTTAAAAAGCAGTGCGAGCGCGATGGCGTACTTTCGGACATAAAGAAAAAAGAGCATTACGACAAGCCGAGCGTAAAGAAAAAGAAAAAGGTCCTGGCTGCCCGTAAAAAAGCTGCAAAACGCGTAAGAAC
The DNA here is from genome assembly GCA_963784135.1 of Nitrospirota bacterium. Taxonomy (GTDB): domain Bacteria; phylum Nitrospirota; class Thermodesulfovibrionia; order Thermodesulfovibrionales; family Dissulfurispiraceae; genus JADFXI01. The sequence continues at coordinate 113,670 of CAWAQG010000002.1, forward strand.
GTTCTCGGCGAGGTAATCCGCCCTTTCCTCTATGGGGCGGGGAGAGGCTTTATGGAGACTATTCCGCAACGGTTGGATGCAGAACTCAAAGAGGCCTTGAAAGCACGCAACGAACTGAAGCTTTCAGTTCTCAGGATGCTCAAGGCCTCTTTAAAAAATAAAGAAATCGAAAAGATGGGTCCGCTCTCCAATGAGGAGATTATATCTGTTTTGTCGTCTATGGCAAAACAGCGGAGAGACTCAATAGAGCAATTCTCCGCAGCCGGCAGATTAGACCTCGCTGAAAAAGAAACAAAGGAACTGGAGATAGTCCGGTCTTACCTGCCGTCACAACTTTCGCCTGAAGAGCTTGACAGGATTATATGTTCTGCAATCAGGGAAAGCAATGCATCGGCGCCGGCTGACATAGGAAAGGTCATGAAGATTGTTGCGCCGCTTACAAAAGGAACAGCCGATGGCAAGGCTGTCAACCAGCGGGTTAAAGAGCTCTTAGGGGCCGCCTCTTAATCCGTTTTGCAGATTTCCTGAGCGCCTGCCTGGAGCATTTAGCTGCTTCCTTAATAGGGGATGGTGTGATGAATAGTGACCGCACAATTGATGAAATTAAGACAAAAATCGATATCGTTGACCTGATCTCCGAACACGTAGACCTGAAGAGAGCGGGACAGAATTTTAAAGGGCTCTGTCCGTTCCACGCAGAAAAAACCCCCTCTTTCATGGTGAACCCTTCAAAACAGATTTGCCACTGCTTCGGCTGCGGCAAAGGCGGCGATATTTTTGCCTTCACAATGCAATACGAGAACATGAATTTTCATGAGGCTGTATCATATCTCGCAAGCAAGGCTGGAATAACAATAGAAAGTTACACCCGCGGGCCGGCCTGCGACAAAGGTATCAAGGAAAGCATTTTCTCAATCCACAAAGAGGCGCTGCAATTCTTTAAAAACAACCTGAGTTCGTCCGGCAGTGCAACTGCCTACATCAGGGAGCGCGGTCTCAGCAGTGAGATCATAGAGCAATTCTCTATCGGATACAGCACAGGCATGCGCGACCCCCTTTTCAGCCGGCTTAAGGACCGGTCCTTCACCCTGGAACAGATCAAGGCTTCCGGTCTCGTCTACTTCGGCGATAACGGAGTCCATGATTTCTTTCGGGACAGGATTATGTTCCCTATTTTCGACATCCAGGGGAGGCCTGTTGCCTTTGGCGGAAGAAAACTCTCGACATCCGGGAATATTCCAAAATATCTGAACTCCCCTGATCATATGCTCTTCAAAAAAGGGGAATCCTGCTATGGCATGCACATAGCAAAAAATGCCATTACGCAAAAAGGCTACTCTATTGTAGTGGAAGGGTATCTCGATGCGATTATGTGCCATCAGCATTCCTTCAATAACACGATAGCGCCTCTTGGGACTGCTCTTACAGCAGGGCATCTGAAAAAACTCAAGCGGTTCTCCCCCAAAGTCCTCCTGCTTTTTGACGGAGACCCGGCAGGGATATCGGCGACCAAGAGGTCGCTGGAGCTTATTTACACTGAAGGGATGTCGGCAAAGATTGTCATGCTCCCCGAAAAAGAGGACCCGGACACCTTTTTAAGAAAGCACGGAGCGGATTACTTCAGGCAATACCTGGGAAAAGCGGTCACCCCTGTGGAATTCCTGCTCAAATTATACGGCAAGAACAAACTCGAAGGGGTGCGTTATGCCCTGTCGTTGATTCTGTCCTGTCCCGATCCATTGCGGCGGGATGAAACACTGAGGGAACTGTCCGGCCTGTCGGGACATGATGAACTGACCCTGCGGCAGGAATTGAAAAACAGCAGGAAGCCGGCAAGTCATAGAGGGCTCGAAGGCGCCGGACTTAGAAACCGGAGCGACACAATAAGCAAAGAGGAACAAATACTCTTAAGCATAATTATCTTAGTACCGGAAAAACGTGATAACATCCTGCACTATCTTGGTCCCGAAAACATGGGCCCATATTCCACGCGTGGACTGTTCGATAAGATCAGGCTTTTTCTGGCTGAAAACGGCGCCGGCAATCTGCTCTCGACCGACTTCATGGCACTTTGCAACAGCGACGAACAGGCACTCATTACGAAACTCTCTGTCGATTCGGGGATAGACGCGGACAATATCAATGCATTGACAAAAGACTGCTTAAAGACAATCTCCAGGAAAGGGATCACGCGGCAGATAGAACTGGCTGAAAAGGCCGGTGATGAGAAACTTTTATTTTCACTCCTTGGGAGGAAGAAAACTCTTACGGAAAGCCTGTGACTAACGTGCTTGCTCTATGATTGCTTATTACCTTAAAGGAGGAGGGAATATTGAAAAAGCATCTTAATCTTTTTGAAGAGGACCTGGCTGAACATGATGCGAACTTCGCCGTGACCGAAATCGAGGAAATAGCAGCGAGCGAAAACACGGCGCCGGTGGATGCTGCAAGAACAAATGAATCCATCGAACAGGAGTATGATCCGTTAAAGGCCTACCTGAAAGGCATAAGCATGATCCCCCTTCTGACCAAAGAAGGAGAAGTTGCAGTTGCAAAAAAGATCGAAACATGCAAATTCAAAATATGCAGCACCATTTTTACCATACCTTTTCTCCTTGACAAGCTGGTAAGGCTTGGCCAGCTCGTGAAAAAAGGAGAGGCCCCATTTTCAGATTTTGTTCAGGACAGTGAAGACCTGTCGGAAGAAGAGATCGAGGCGGAGAAAGAGCGGTTCTCAAAGATTACAGAAGCGATCAATGGCATCTTCAGCAGATGGAAGAAACAAAAACAGACACTGGTTGCAGAGTTGTCTCAGGACAACAAACTTCGCATTCTTAAAAAAATTCAGGAACTCAACTTAAAGGCCGATGTAGTAAAAACCTTTGCTGAGGAATTAAAAAAGATGTGGGCGCAGGTTGAGGGCCACAAGACCTCCGACAGAAAGCAATACAGGAGTGAGCTCAAAATATTGGAATCCAGCCTCGGACTGGGCGCCCCTGAAATAAGAAGGGCCGTCAAAGAACTGGAATTGTCTGAAATAGAGCTGGCCCACGCAAAGGGACAGCTTATCGAGTCCAACCTGAGACTGGTGATCAGTATCGCAAAACGGTATATGGGAAAAGGATTAAGCCTTGGGGACCTTATCCAGGAAGGCAACATCGGTCTCATGCGGGCGGTTGAAAAGTTCGAGTATCAGAGAGGGTATAAATTCAGCACGTATGCTACGTGGTGGATACGGCAGGCGATCAGCCGTGCTATAGCAGACCAGTCAAGAGTCATCCGGATCCCGGTCCATATGATCGAGAATATAAACAGGGTCAATAAAATCACAAAGGAGTTTGTACAGGAACTTGGCGTCGAACCCACGCCGGAAGAGATAGCAAAGCGTTCAAAGATGCCGCTTGATAAGGTCAAAAATATTTTAAAAATATCCAAAGAACCAATTTCCATTGAAACACCAATCGGCGACGAAGACGATACCATGCTCAAAGACTTTATCGAGGACAAATCGAATCTCTCCCCGCTGGAACTGGTTATCCGGGAAGACCTGAAGACGCTCATTGACAACATGCTTTGCAAACTCTCCCACAAAGAAGAACTTGTCATAAGAAAACGGTTCGGTATCGGCGAGGAGGCCCCGCAGACGCTTGAAGATGTCGGCCAGGCATTTGATGTTACAAGAGAGCGTATCAGGCAAATTCAGGTCAAGGCAATAAAAAAATTAAAAACCTCCCTCAAGGACCAGGCTTGGCTCAGGCATTTCCTCGGAAGCTCTTGACTAAGAGCTTAAATTACGTTTATAGTAAAAAACTTTAGACATTAGTTTCAAATGCTTAAAGGGCCCATAGCTCAGCTGGTAGAGCTACCGGCTCATAACCGGTTGGTCCCAGGTTCGAGTCCTGGTGGGCCCACCATATAGACCCCAAAAAGTCTGCGACTTTTTGGGGTCTATATGGTGGGCCAATCAACAACGTAAAGGGGTAGAGGTGAACGAACAATTATGCCTGCTTATAGAACTTCAAAAACTTGATACCGTCATACTCGCGCTGCATTCTAAAATCGATTTGATGCCCGGCACCATCGCTGCCAGTGAGGGGCCTCTAAAAAAATCCGAGGCAACTTTTGAAAACCTGAAGCAAGGCTGCGCAGCCATGGAAAAGAAAAAGAAAGACAAGGAGCAGGCTATCGAGGACATCAATGAAAAAATCAAAAAGCTGTCGCTAAGGACCTCGGAGATCAAAAACAATAAAGAGTACCAGGCCCACCTTAAAGAGATAGAGAGGGCTGGAAAGGACCTGAAAGCGGCCGAAGACGAATTGCTTGATGCTATCGAGTCTATCGAAAAATCCTCGAAATTGCTCGCTGCCGAACAGTCCAGTATCGCGGGGGAACGGTCAAAGCTGGATGTGATCAGGCAGGAAATAGAAAAGACCATTGCCCTTGACAGGCAAGAGTTGAAAAAACTCAAGGATGCCAGGAAAAAATTCATCGAAAAACTGGACCCCGACATTTATGGCCGGTATATTGCCACCATGAAATCAGGCCGCGGGCTTGCCGTTGCAGAGGCAAAAAATGAGATATGCCAGGGATGCAACCTGCATATCCCGCCGCAGATGTTCGTTGAATTGAAAAAGAATGAAGAGTTGACCCTCTGCCCGCAGTGCAGGCGAATACTGTACTATAATAATTCCGATGTTGTATCTACAGAAGCCAAAGACGAAGGGCTAAAAGTCAAATAAGAAATAATTCTTTGTATTTTCCTCATTTATTTGCTTATAATTTAACTTTATGGTAGTATAAACTCCATAACGATGGAAGACCATAAATTAAAAGTTTTCTGCACCGTTGCCGAGACGAAAAGTTTTTCAAAGACGTCTCAAATTATTCACCTGACCCAGCCTGCGGTGAGCCTTCAGATTCAAGCCCTTGAGGAACTGTATGAAACAAAACTCTTTGACCGTTCGAGCAGTTCCATCAACCTTACTTCCGCGGGGGAAGTGCTGTACCGTTATGCCAAGAATATCCTGGTGCAGTATTCCGAACTCGAAAAGGAAATAGGTAAAATAACCGGACTCATAAAAGGAAGCATCACGATCGGGGCCAGTACGACCATAGGCAACTACCTCCTTCCGAGCGTTGTCTTCGACTTCAAGAAAAATCATCCCAAGATAAAGATTAATATACTGATCGGAAATACAAACAGGGTGCTTGATCTCCTGAATTCAGGCGTCATAGACTTTGGGCTTGTAGAAGGTGAAACGACGAGGAGCAAAATTAGGGCCGAAGCGTTGCTCTCCGATGAGCTTGTCTTCATACTGCCGGCCATACACCCCCTGGCAAAGAAGAAGTCTATTTCACTCCTTGAAATCATGAAAGAGCCGTTTATTATACGTGAGGAAGGTTCCGGGACCCGCCAGATAATTGAAAAGTATCTCGCATTGCACGGAACAAAGATTTCCGATATGCATATTGTCCTCGTTCTCGGTGGTACCGAATCAATAAAAGAGGCTGTTGAACGCGGGATGGGAATCTCGATTGTATCGCGATGGGCCGCCCGGAAGGAAGTCAAATACGGCACCCTGAAATACATTACCGCCAAAGAGGACCGGATACTAAGGGACTTCTCTCTGGTAGTGACGAAGAATGCGGTGTTCTCCCATGCCGTAGATGAGTTCCTCTCCTACCTCAAGGTATACTCCTTCGATATGCTCCTTTAGGCAGGCTGGTCTTCCTTATTCACCAAGCCAGGCAAAAACATTATTCCGGTCCTCCAGTTCGCGCAGCAATGACCTGTCACTGTCAACGCCTTCAGCCATCTGGAGAAGCCGGTTGAAATTATGGATATGGCCGCGCACTCTTCTTTCCGCATATTCGGATGCCCTGTCTTTCTCGATCAGAAAGGGCCAATCGCTGGACTGCGCCAGCAGCATCTCTTTCACCGCCTGGTCCACGGCCCGTTGCCTAAACGGGGCCCGGCGGCCCATGCTCCTGACTCTTTCCTTTAAGCGCGCAATTCTCTCTGCCATTGAATGGAGGTGCCTGTAAATATAATGGTTCCGTTCGCCTATCCATAAGGCATTGTACCCTCCTTCACCCCAGCTTGAGGGGTGCAAAACAATATTATTGCCTGACGGATATTCCGCAATGCATTCCGCGGGAGTGGCCAAACGGACTGTCCTGCTGTCAAACAATTTCCTCACCATGATATCAAGCCAGCAGGTACCCTCGAACCACCAGTGCCCGAATAGTTCCGCATCAAAGGCGGAGAAAATAACAGGACTGAACCCATGACCGCAGAGCCGCCGCACCTGCGATTCCCTGCTTTCCATAAAATGGGCCGCGTGCTCAATGGCCCTCCGCATCGCCATTACCCTGTCATAAGGGAGCTTTTCATTCGCAGCTCCTGTGACCCGGTAATACTTCATTCCTGTAAAAAGCTTCAACTCACCGGAATGAAGGAATTTGTCGAGATACCCGGCAGGAAGGTCAAATCCGATATCACGGTAAAAATCCCTGTAGTATGGATCTCCGGGATACCCTTCCGTTGCGCTCCATACCTGTCCGGCTGATTTAAAATCCCTGCCGAATACCTGCAGCCCCGAAGGCGCCCTCACCGGTTTAAAAATACTGTGTTCCGGACGGGGATTTCCAAGCAGTATGCCGTGTGACTCCAAAAAGAAATAGCGTATACCGGCATCTTTCAGAAAAAAATCGAGCCCCTGGAAATAGCCGCACTCGGGCAGCCAGAAGCCGGACGGAGCTCTCCCGAAATTTCTAATATAGCTCTTAATGCCTATGCCGATCTGCTCTTTTATGATGTCAGGATATGCTTCGAATGCAGGCAGAAACGCATGCGTTGCAGCAGTAGCGACAATCTCTATGTGGCCTTCGTCCTGAAGCCGCCTGAAAGCCGCGACCAGGTCGCAGCCATAACGCCCGGTATATAAACGCAGCACCGTCCTGAAGTGTTTATTATACAGCTCTGCAGTGGGCCCAAAAGATGACCTTCCGGTCCTGGCCACTTCGGCTTCGGAAAGCGCAATAAGATTGTCCATATGCCTGAGGAACCTTTTCCTGAGAAGGCCGTCACCGAGCATTTCCGCCAGCGTTGGACTTATTGAAAAGGTAATATGCGGGCTTATACCGTCATTTACCATCCGTTCCAGCATATCAAGCAGGGGGACATAGGTTTCCCTGATTGCCTCAAAAAGCCAGTTTTCTTCAATGCAATACTCGTGTTCCGGGTGCCTTACATAAGGAAGGTGAGCGTGAAGCAGGAGGACAAGCGAGCCGTTCACTTTACGATAATGCTGCCGGAGCCTTTCTCCACCCTGCCGATGACCGAAAAAAAGAGGGAATGTCCTTCAAGGGCTTTGATACGGTCCTCGCCAAGGGTGAATAAAAGTCCGCCGGAAGTTTGCGGGTCGGAAAGCAGAAGCTTGCTCTCGCCGCTGACGCCGGAAGAAAAAACCACTTTGCCTTCGCTATACTGCAGATTTTTGTAGGCGCCTTCGGGGACCATGCCTCTGTCTATCATTTCCACAACATGTTCGAGCACAGGGACGCGCGAGTTCTCTATGACAAAATCCACTGCCGCATTCCTGACCATGTTGTATGCATGGCCGAGCAGTCCAAATCCGGTAATATCCGTGCAGGCAGTTGCGCCTATGGAAGAAGCTATTAAAGATGCGTTGTCATTCAGCGTCAGCATCCACTCAACCGCCGGTCCCATCGCCTCATCCGTCAGTTTGCCCCCCTTGAGCGCAGTCGCCAGTATGCCCACGCCAAGAGGTTTCGTAAGGATGATAGCATCTCCTTCAGCCGCGCCCGACACCTTGAGTATCCTGTTCCTGTCAACAATGCCTGTTACCGAAAGGCCGAATTTAAGCTCGCGATCATCAAAACTGTGCCCGCCGATAAGCCGGGCACCTGCCCTTCCAAGCGTATGCAACGCTCCCCTCAGTATTTCCTTCAGGACAACAGTCTCATAATCGCATGATGAGAACCCCGCTATAGCCAGCGCAGTGACAGGCCTGCCTCCCATGGCATACACGTCGCTGATGGAATTATTGGCGCTTATGGCGCCGAAGGTGAAGGGGTCGTTTACCACGGGGGTTATAACATCCACGGTTTCAACTACAGCGGTGTCTCCGATAAGAGTGATACCGGCATCATCCCCCGGGCCTATAAGCACCACAGGAGAGTCCTTGCCGCTCCCGGACATGGCATCCTCATAATTATGGAGCGCAGCGATTATCTGTTCCAGGTCCGCCGGACCCATCTTTGCCGCTCAGCCCGCGGCCCTGACTTTTTCCATTAACCTGTAATTCATTTAATTATTATACCTTAAGGGCCCGCGAATAAATAACTTGCGAATTGCATCATCAGAAATCTATTCGAAAGTGAATCGTTGCATCACGAAGGAATCTATTCGAAATAATTTCACTTAGCAATACAAAATACGTCATTCCCGCAGTCCTTTAGCGGGAATCCAGGTTTTTTCAGATGCATGCTTATAGTCTTTCATATAAATCATCCCAATTTGGATTATCTTTCTCAATAAGGTGTATTTTCCATTCACGCCGCCATCTCTTTATTTGTTTCTCTCTGGTAATGGCTGAATCAGCAGTTTCATGCAGCTCATACCAAACAAGGCGATGCACGGTATATTCTTTTGTAAAACCATCTGCAAGGTTATTCTTATGCTCGTAGATGCGTTTGATTAAGTCCGACGTGACACCTGTATACAAAGTGCCATTACGCTTGCTGCAAAGAATATAAACATAAAAGCCCTTCATATGTTTCTTTTCCTGGATTCCCGCTAAAGGACTGCGGGAATGACGCAAGCTTATTATAGATTTTTTTGAATAGATTTTTGGTGATGCAACGAATACCTACTTCGAATAGATTTTTACGTGATGCAACGCGGAAGGAGAGCACTTGTTTTTCTACGCCCCGATAAACAGCCTGCTCCTCCCGATACCTTCTTTATGACTGACTGTTGACAAAGCTTACCGCATTATGTAATTCTAAGTACGGGAGTTCGCCCGTTCAAGCTTCACGCGACAAGAAATCACTGAGGAAACTTGAGTAATAGAATCCGGAAAGTAATCTGATATTATCCCTCCTGAATCAGGAGTAACCCATAATAAAAATTGTTACCGGGAACATATCAATAACTAATGAATCCGCTGCCCGCATTGCAGCCGTTTGAGCTTTTAAGGCTTTTATCATGACTACCAGGAGAGGTACAAAAAAGATGGAAAACTATATTGCAATCTCGGAATTGAAAGAGAAGACCATTGATGAGCTTGCAGGTCTTGCCAAAGAGCTGAATGTAGAGGGCGCATCAGGGTTGAGAAAGCAGGAAATGATTTTCGCCATTCTTCAGGCACAGGCGGAAAAAGCTGGAAACGTCTACGGCTCAGGAGTGCTGGAGATACTGCCTGACGGCTTTGGCTTTCTCCGTTCTCCGGACTACAGCTATCTGCCGAGTCCCGACGACATATATGTATCACCGTCACAGATCAGGAGATTCAGTCTGCGCACAGGTGATTATGTATCAGGCCAGATCAGGCCGCCCAAGGACAATGAGCGGTATTTCGCCCTTTTGAAGGTGGAGAGCATCAACAATGAATCGATCGAGCGTAATGTGAACCGTCCGCTCTTCGATAATCTCACCCCCTATTATCCGACTGAGAAAGTCAGTCTCGAATATGACAATGACTTCTCCATGCGAGTAATGGACCTGACCGCCCCTATAGGCAAAGGCCAGCGAGGTCTGATAGTTGCAGCGCCGAGGACCGGTAAAACAATGCTGCTGCAGTCAATCGCAAAAGCAATCACAACAAATCATAAAGAAATCCACCTTATTATCCTCCTCATCGACGAGCGTCCCGAGGAAGTCACCGACTGGAAAAGACAGGTGAGCGGCGCAGAGATAATAAGTTCAACTTTTGACGAGCCGCCCCAGCGGCATTGCCAGGTATCCGAGATGGTTATCGAGCGGGCCAAGAGGCTTGTGGAAACAAAAAAAGACGTGGTCATACTCCTTGACAGTATAACAAGGCTGGCGAGGGCATATAACGCAATAACACCCACCAGCGGTAAGGTGCTGTCCGGAGGACTCGATGCCAATGCGCTGCAGAGGCCCAAGAGGTTTTTCGGCACTGCGAGGAGCATAGAGGAAGGCGGCAGTCTCACCATTCTGGCGACAGCGCTTGTCGATACGGGCAGCCGTATGGATGATGTCATTTTTGAAGAATTTAAAGGGACAGGTAATATGGAACTGCATCTCGACCGCAAGCTTGTGGACAAGAGAATATTCCCGAGCATTGATATCAATTCATCAGGGACAAGAAAAGAAGAACTGCTCGTTGACAGGGACATCCTGAACAAGATGTGGATCCTCAGAAAGGTGCTGAACCCGTTGAGCACTGTGGAAAGCGTTGAATTCCTGCTCAGCAAGCTTAAAGGCACGAAGAGCAACAGCGAGTTCCTGGAGATGATGAACAAATAGCCGGCAGGCCTGTAAACTGAAAATCGGTATTTGGACAACTTATGCAACTGGAAGATAACGGAAAATGTTTCGTATGCGGCAAAGACAACCCCTGCGGACTTAAACTCTCCTTTACTCTCCTCGACGGAAAAATCACCTCTGAATTTACTCCATCCGAGCTGCATCAGGGATATAAAGACATTACCCACGGAGGCATAATTACAGCGCTTCTCGACGAGGCAATGATACAGGCAGCTTTGGCCGGGGGGGCGTCCCCCGTTACCGCGGAAATCAATGTGCGGTTCAGAAAACCTTTAATTGCAGGAGAGCAGTCGCATATAGAGGCGGAAATATTAAAAAAAGGCACGCGGCTGATCGAAGCCAGGGCACGGCTGACATCCCCTGCTACCGGAGATGTGATTGCCGAAGGGCATGCAAAACTGCTGATAAAATGAAAAGCCACATTTTTATAATCGGCACTCTTATTGCGGTGATCTCGGGACTGATAACCCTCAATGTTTTTTTTCAGCAGTCATTGCAAACAGATACGGCTGAGCAGTTCAACAGGCAGCAGCTTTTACTTTCAAAGTCAATAACTGACCACATAAAATCATATATCCAAAACAAACAGGAGCAACTTTTTTTAATAGCTTACCTGCTGTCTGAAATTGAGCTCCGGGGCAATAATGATTTCTCGGCAATAAAAGAGAACCTGCGAATGTCGCAGAATGAAATGGTCGGCGAGAATCTCGGATTAATCAGTCCCGGAGGCAGAGTGATTTTTCTCCAGGGGGACAGGGACAGCCTGCTGTATTCCGCCCCCGATATAATTAAACAGGCCCGGGGCATGGGAGCTTTCACGACACGCCTGTTTCAGACAAGGTCTACGGTTTACATCATATCGCCGGTATACCGGCGCGACAGGCTTGCGTACCTGGCGTTCGCCGGCATCAAAATAGCCGACATCGCCAGTCATTTCGTGAGCGAGATCAAGTTGGGCGGGAGAGGATATGCGTGGATGATGGACAAGAACGGCAATCTCCTCTATCACCCGACCCAGCCCGGCATGGTGGGAAGAAATCTCTACAAGTCGGACTCCACCTGTTTTCAATGCCACGTGAGCTTTGACCTCGAGAAAAGAATCATCGAGGGCCGGGCTGACAACTTCGGCAGGTACATCGCCCCGTCAGGAGAGGACAAGATTATCGCCTTTTCGACTGTTAACATATCCGGCCTTTCCTGGATTGTTGCCGTATCATCGCCCTACTCCGAAGTAATCCGTACCACAAAACACAGCATGGGACTTTATTCCTACCTTATAGTATCTATCTTTGTAACGACCAGCTTCGTTTCCGCGGTGCTTATCGTCTTTAACAAAAAGAGGATCAGGGCAGAGGCGGTTGAGCGTAGGAAAGAGGAACTCGAGAATTATGCGGTGCAGCTCGAAAAAAGGGTCAACAGGCGGACAGCCGAACTCTCAAATGAAAAGGAAAAGCTGAACACAATAGTGAGCGCCATCGGCGGAGGGATAGTCCTCATCTCAAAGGACGACAAAATCCAGTGGGCAAACCAGATGATAAAGGACATGACCGGCATGGAAGTAGTCGGCAAATCCTGCGGGGAGATTTGCCGGGACCACCAACTGCCCGACATAAACACCGGCGATCGTATCGATACGGTCATTCTCCAGAACCTCTTCGGCCAAAAAGACAAATATTTTCAGATTACAACAGCGCCTGTCAAGGGTGAGGACGGCGAGTTGCACGGTTACATACGCCTTATACAGGATGTAACGGAAATAAAAAAGATGGAGGAACAGATCATACATTCTGAAAAACTCGCCTCAATAGGCAGGCTTGCTGCCGGCATCGCCCATGAAATCGGCAACCCGCTCACATCCATATTCTCATTTGTACAGATCCTCAGGGAAATGGAAGATGAAGACGAATTCAAAAAAGAGAGTCTCGAAACGATATCATTTCATGTAAACAGGATATCCCAGATATTGAAACAGCTCTCCGGCTTCACTAAAATGCCGGGAGGGGAATCAAAACCGTGCTCCGTCAATGAAACAGTCAAAACAGCCCTGGGCCTGATCCAGTATGACAAAAAAGCAAAAGGCGTCTCCATTGTAAAGGAACTGTCGCCGGACTTGCCGGAGATTGTCACCGACGTCAACCAGTTGTCACAGGTTTTCGTCAACCTTATACTTAATGCGATTGACGCCATGCCGGATGGCGGCACACTTACTGTAAGGAGCTTCATGAGGTACGGCATCATTGCCGTACAATTCAAGGACACCGGAAGCGGTATCCCTAAAGAGGATATCAATAAAATATTCGATCCATTTTATACCACAAAGGAAAAAGGCACCGGGTTGGGATTGGCGGTAAGTTATAATATAATCAATAAAATGAACGGAAAACTGACAGTCGAAAGCGAACCGGACAAAGGGACCACCTTTACCTTGCTGCTTCCGGCGGAGAAGTCATGAAACTGAAAATCCTCGTAGTAGACGACGAGCCTGATATCTGCAAGACACTGGCCTTTCTGCTTGGCCGGGAGGGCTATGCCGTCACCACGGCAGACAGCGGAGAGCAGGCCGTCGGGAAACTCATGGAAGAACATTTTGATGTGGTGCTTACCGACCTGAAGATGGGCAAACTGGACGGCATGGGTCTGCTCGAAAAGACAAGGGACTTAACTCCGGATACTGCGGTCATCATGATGACAGCCTTTGCCTCGGTCGAGTCGGCGATTGAGGCAATGAAAAAAGGCGCTGCCGACTATATCATAAAGCCTTTCCATAATGAAGAGATCAAGCTGACCATCAAGAGAATCCTGGAGCAGAAACGGCTCGTTACCGAAAATATTGCGCTTAAACAGCAGATCAGCCAACGCATGACATGCAAGGATTTCGTTGCAAACTCGGAGCCGATGCTGAAGATATTCGAAACGCTCGAAAAAGTGATCCCCACTAAAAGCAATATCCTGATATTGGGCGAAAGCGGCACGGGGAAAGGACTTATCGCGGAAGTTATTCATTGCAACAGCCCCCGCCGTGACAAACCGTTGATCGCGATTAACTGCTCCGCCATCCCCGAAGGATTGCTGGAATCAGAGCTTTTCGGATACAAAAAAGGGGCTTTCACCGGGGCGGTTTCCGATAAAATGGGACTTATTCCACTTGCTCACCAGGGCACGTTTTTTCTGGACGAGATCGGAGATATGCCCCTTTCTTTACAGGCAAAACTCCTTAAAGTCCTTGAGACGGGAGAAGTCTGTCCGCTCGGCGATACAAAGACGCGGGTGGTTGATATACGCATCATTTCCGCTACCAACGCTGCTATCGAGAACAAAATAGAGGAAGGCAAGTTCAGGAAGGACCTGTACTGGAGGCTCAACGTCATAGAAATAAAAGTCCCGCCGCTGCGTGAGAGAAAAGATGATATCGAACTCCTGTGCAGGCATTTTATAGAAAAATTTGCAGGAGAACACAAAAAAAATGTCTGCGGCATTGATAATCAGTCCCTTGCCGCGCTTCTGGATTACACCTGGCCGGGCAATGTTCGTGAATTGAGCAATGTTATTGAGCGCGCCGTTGTCCTCGCGGAAGGCACGCACATAATGATCGAGAATCTTCCCGACAAACTAAAAAAGGCCGCCCCTGGTCCGGAAACCTCTCTTCTGAAGGTACATCTTGGCGATTACGAAAGAGACCTGATTTTAAAGACTTATGCAAACCACAATAAAAATAAGGACGAAACCGCCAGAGTTCTCGGGATCGACCTGGCAACTCTTTACAGGAAATTCAAGAAATACGGCATAGAGGCGGAATGAAGAAGGCGCCTCTAATGAGTGAGCACAGCGAGCGATTGCCTGAAGGTATTTATATCGAATGAAAAAGGCTTTTTATATAGGAGCGGTTGCAGGCGGACTACTCGGCATCGTAATATCGTTGAGCATGGATTTGCTGCTGGGCAACGCCCTCGGCGGCGGATGGAGTGAGGCGGTTGCTCACGATCTTAACAACCTTTTCAGGACAAATTTGCCGCAAACCCATGTGCTTGTTATACTGGGCGTATTCGTCGTCATCAGCATCATTGCAGCTTTCGGGTCTTTTATCGGCGGCGTCTTCAGCGTAATGATCGCCCGCCTCTTCATAATGCTTACAAAAGAAAGGTAAGAACTAAATGTAAAAGATAAAACCCGACGTTTTGGTCAATGTTAGATCAAGTGTTAGTTCCAGTTGTACTCTGCGTGTTTTTGCCTGTGATAATATTTTTTATTGCTTCCTGTTATCAACATCTAAGGCATAAGAAGGGCATCAGTATACTTCTTATGGAAATTCACAAGGCAATTCCGTAAAATACTCATGAAGAATGAAAAGTTCAATGATGGAAATATTCGTGGAAGGAGGGTGTCGTGAGTGATTTGGTCAAACTCATTCTCCCCGGACTTCTGACGCTTGCAACTGCTGTGCTCGCAGCCTTTATGTCGGCACATTGGGCTGTTCAACGAGCATATAGAGAGAAATGGTGGGAGAGAAAGGAACGCGCCTATGCTGAGATTATCGACGCGCTTCATGACCTTCTTCGCTATTCTGAACTTACTGCGCAAAAATACCTCACTGGAAGAGAGCACTCAAAAGAGAAGGAATTCGAGAATAAATACACGGAAGCCTATTGGAATATTCAGAAGGTTACCGATGTCGGTGCGTTCACAATTTCAGAAGAGGCGTGCCAAATTCTGCGCGATCTTCGCAACAGACCAAAATTGGAATGGGATGAAAACCCACCGTGGGAAATCTACGAAGCAGATAGCAGGCACTATCGGAATGCACTTGCTGGTATTCGCGAGTGTGCCAGAAAAGAACTCAAAGTATAATTCGAAACAGGCGCTTCGGTTAGATCAACTTGCGGCAATTACATCATAATAGGCAGTCACTGTCTGCTTTTTCACTTGTCGTAATTTTTAGGAGGACGCTAACGGTGATCCCTTGTTATTTGGGGTGAAAACTGATAATCTTTCACTAAAATGAAAAAGTATCTGCCCTACATAAAGAACGCTATTATAGTCTTTGCCATCTTTGTTTTATCGGTGTTTATCATTGATAAAGTTTTCGATGTCAGCAATTACGTTGCAGGGGACATACTTGGCCCGGTATCTTTAACAGTGCTGATTGTTTTTTTATATACGAAGGTGGCAAAGAAATTCAATCTGTGAGATTTTGACACATTTCCCCCGAACTCCGCAGTCAATCCATTTTGCAACTAATGAGTAGTAGTCAGGGTGGAGCTTTTAACCAGCGGACCATCTCAGCTTTGCGTATTTCCAGAAATACTCGACAAGAGTTATGAACTGTTTCTATATTACCCAGTTCATTTAATTTGTACCCCTCTATCTTTTGGTTCAACGAATAATTAACGAATAATTAACTTGCCTTTTACTACTTTTAATACTATCATTAAACATAGTATAGGAGGTAATACAAATGGTAAAAATTCCGAACATTGTTCCTATCACCGATCTCCGTCAGGACGCAACTGAAATCGTAAAACGTGTGACCAAGTCGCATGAGCCCTTCGTCATTACTCAACGGGGGCGGGCCGCTGCCGTAATGGTCAGCGTAGAGGACTACGAGCATTCCCGGCATGAACTTGAACTATTACGTCTCCTTGTCCGCGGGGAAAAAGAAATCAAAAAATGCAAAGGCTATGACCTTGACACAGTTCTATCAGATGCCGATGAATTATTAAAAGAACTGCAGAAATGAAGGTCCGGTTCACCCCGTCGGCACGCGATCAGTTTCTTTCAGCGATCACATACCTCTACCGTGACAGTCCAACTGCCGCAATTGCATTTCGACATAAAGCTGAAAAAACCTTATCGAGGCTTCGCAAATTTCCACGTTCAGGAAGAATATTACCAGAATTTCCTGACCTTCCCTTTCGGGAAATACTTGTCCCGCCTTATCGGTTCTTTTATCGCATAAAAGAGAACATGGGCTGGATCGTGTCCGTGTGGCACAGCACTCAACTACCGAAAGATCCAAATGACACCGAGAGCGTCTAACCAGTTGTTCAACACCGCCGCTGAGAAACTCACGAGTTAAATCATCATTTTTTTATAATTTAATTTCTTGCTTCTCTTTTAATAAACATACAGCCTGGGCCGCAATCCCCTCTCCCCTGCCGATAAACCCCATGCCCTCGTTAGTCTTTGCCTTAATATTGATAGTGGAAGAAGGAATTCCTGCGCTTGCAAAGACTGCTTTCATTGAATCAATAAATGGGGCCAGCTTCGGTCTTTCAGCAAGGACGACGGTATCCACCCATGCAATCTCGTAGCCGCTGGAATGCACAAGCTCCAGGATATGTTGCAAGAGCCGCACGCTTGAGGCGTCTTTCCATTGATCTTCAGTATCGGGGAAGTGTTTTCCTATGTCACCGGCGCCGAGCGCGCCGATAAGCGCATCAATAACCGCGTGACAGAGGACATCGCCGTCTGAATGTCCGAGCAGACCTTTTTCAAAAGGGACGTCCACGCCGCCGATAATCAGGCGTCTGCCGGCAACGAGCCGGTGCGAATCATATCCGGTGCCTATGCGCATGATTTTGACCCGCGCCGATACAGGGTCTCGGCAATATTGACATCTTCCTGGGTAGTAATCTTTAAATTCAAATATGAGCCCCGGATGATCCTGACGCGTCCCCCGTAATGCTCGATCAGGGCGGCATCGTCAGTTGCATAGAACCCTTCGGCATGCGCCTTACCGTGTGCCTCCCTTATCTTCGCGTAATGAAACGTCTGGGGCGTCTGGACCGCCCACAGTACATTACGGTCCAGGGTCCTTCGGACGATGAGCCCGTCTTCCGGCCCTTTGCCCTGCACCTCTTTGATTGTGTCCTTCACTGGAACACCCGCAACAATACCGTCAAAACCATCCAGCTCCGATATGCTGTTCTTAATCAGCAAAGCGTCCACCAGCGGTCTTGCGCCGTCATGAATTACAACAATCGAGGTCTCTTTATCAAGCGCCCTGAGCCCGTTATAAACGGAATCCTGCCGCTCCCTGCCGCCCGGAACAATGCTCCTGACTTTGGCGATTTTGTAACGTTCCACCAGATCGGCAGCCGCCTTTAGGTCCTCTTCCTTGACTACAGGAATTATCTCTCCAATCTCATCAACGGACTGGAGCGCCTGGAGCGCCCAGACAACAAGCGGTTTGCCCATAAACTCATACAACGACTTGTTTTCTCCGGGCCCGAAACGCCTGCCGAGTCCTGCGGCAGGTACAATCGCAGCAATTTTGTCCACGCGCAGCATATTTTTCGCCATTTAAGCCCGACCAACAGTAGGTGCTTTAAGCACGCTCTTTATTCCTCTTCTTTCAACTTTGCGAATATCATTCTTCCCGCCGTAGTCTGCAAAACACTCGTGACCACTACCTCAACATTCTTCCCGATAAGTTTTCTGGAATTTTCAATTACGACCATAGTGCCGTCATCAAGGTAGGCAACACCCTGGTTGTATTCCTTCCCTTCTTTGACAATAAACAGGCTGAGGGTCTCTCCAGGGAGCACTACCGGCTTGAGCACATTTGCAAGTTCATTTATATTCAATACTACCACGCCCTGCAACTGCGCCACCTTGTTCAAGTTGAAATCATTGGTGATGATCTTGCCGTTCAGGAGCCGTGCCAGGGAAATAAGCTTGGCATCCACCTCTTTTATCTTCGGGAAATCCTCTTCGACTATTCTGACCTTTATGTTCGACATCTTCTGAATGCGGTGCAGGACGTCAAGTCCGCGCCTTCCCTTTGCTCTCCTCATAGGATCGGGAGAATCGGCGATGTACTGAAGTTCCTGAAGTATAAACTGAGCAATAATAAACGTGCCCTCAAGAAAGCCGGCTTCGATGACCTCCGCTATGCGTCCGTCGATGATCACGCTGGTATCAAGCACCTTCAGCCCCTCCTCGAGTTCCTGGCCTTTGAACAGTCGCATGATTGCGGGGATGGTGAGGTTCTTTCCCCTGTAAAGACCGACAAACAGCCCTCCGTAACCGAGTATCGCATTAAGGGCAAATGTGGACAACGTCCAGTTTTCAGCCGGAATAATGGAGTGGAAAGGAAATAAAAGAAGATTGGCGAATAAAAGCCCTGTTGTCAGACCGAAAAAACCTCCGATCACCGATCCGAAAGAAACCTTGCTCAGCCTTATCTCGACAACAATAGTGATTAAACCCAGAAAAATTCCCGTCACTAATCCCTGGACTATAAAACCGTATTTCAAGCCGTAAAAATATCCTGCTAACAAAAAAACCGCTAATATGATAATCCGTGCAAGCAGTGTAGACACATGTTCACCCCCTTTCCGAAAATAAAAACCTCAGTCTTGACCTTAACCTGTCGTTATTGCGGCGACAATGCAACGTAAAACTTTTTACCGCCGCGATTAACAAACAGCAAGACACTATCGCTCGGGCCCACTTTGGCTGCGGCCTTGTTGAATTCGTTCAGATTCGCGATCTTCTGCCTGTCAACCTCCTGCACAATGTCACCTTTTTTCAGGCCCGCTTCGTCCGCGGATGAGTCCGGTTCGATTTTGACTACAACAACTCCCTTCTCGTCATTCTCCATGCCAAGCTGTTTCATTATAGCGCGGGTAATGTCAGTGGCAGCCATTCCGGCGAGGGCATTTTCGTTGGGTTCCTGCTTCGAAGATATTACTCCGGCAGTAATATCGGACCCATCCGCAGGAAGCTCGACAATATTAACCACAGCGGCCAATATCCTGTCCCGTCTCAACAATTTCATGCCCACCTGATCACCAATCCGGCTCTGTGCCACCATATTTCTGAGGACACCCACATCGTCAACCTTTTTCCCACCAAATTCAAGAATGATATCTCCCCTCATTATGCCTGCTGCCTGTGCGGGACTCCCCTGTGCGACATCACTTACAAGCGCTCCCTCAGAGAGTTTAAGTCCGAACTTCTGCGCAAGCTCCGGCGTGAGTTCCTGGATCGTGACACCTATCCACCCGCGGACCACCTTGCCTTTTTTCAACAGTTGGTCCATAACAAGGCGGACCATATTGCTCGGTACGGCAAACCCGATGCCCTGGTAACCTCCTGTCTTTGAGAAAATTGCAGTATTTATTCCTATCAACTCGCCTTTTATATTCACCAGCGGTCCACCCGAATTGCCGGGATTGATGGCGGCGTCAGTCTGGATGAAATTTTCATAATCGGCAATCCCCACATCCACGCGGCCGACTGCGCTTACAATGCCCATCGTAACTGTATGACTTAAGGCAAAAGGGTTACCGATGGCAAGAACAAATTCACCCACCTGGAGCTTATCGGAATCACCCCACGGTATAACGGGAAGATCTTTCGTGCTGATTTTTATGACCGCAAGATCGGTTTTGGGATCTGATCCTATAATCTTTGCCCTGAAACTCCTCTTATCAAACAAAATGACCTTTATATCATCCGACTGCTCGACAACATGGTAATTGGTAATAATATAGCCGTCAGGAGAGGCAACAACTCCGGACCCCAGGCTTTGCTCTTTCCATTTCTTCGAGCGGCTGTCAGGAAAAGGGTACAGGAAATCAAAAAACTCGTCAAAGGGGGTCGGCTGACGTTTCAGCGTCTTGATGCTCGAAATATTAACAACCGCAGGCGAAACAGCCCTTACCACGTCGGAAAACCCGCGCGAGGTATCGGCAACTGAAAATGGCACTCTCGGCGTAAAGGGAATGTATGATGGAGTTGTACTCCTGCTCAGGATATGGTAGGTAACGCCTCCGAGGAGAAATCCTGTCAACAAAAGTATCGGAATCCAGATAAACTGTTTTTTCATAATTTATTTTAACATGAATCTTCTTATATCCCCAACTCTCAGGGTAATCTTCTTCGAGTCAAGATATTCAACAAAAGGGAGCGCATATTTGCGGGTCGTGCCGAGGATGTCCCTGAATTCAGCGATGGACATTTCGCTTTTTTCAGCATAGAACTTTTTAAGAGAGCCGATCATCGCGTCGTATCGGACCCTGGTTATATAAAGAGAGTCATTGATTCTTACCAGCAAGCCTTCTTTGGTAAGGAGCATGAGAAGGTCATTGAGTTCTTTTTCCCTGATGGCCAATTGAAGGGACAGCTCATTCTTGAAGGGAGGCTGGAACCCCTCTTTATCAAGCGCTGCCAGTAACCTCCGCTTTGTCCCTTCATCCGCATTTGAGAGGGCAACGCTAAAGCCGGAGAGACGTACTATATCCTTATCTATCGTCAGCTCACTTATCATGGCAACAAGGCCGTCAAAAAACCTTTCATCTTCTTTCAACCCGACCCTTACCCTGGCCCTCAACTCCTCCCTGGGCATCCCCTGCTTTAAGGGATTTTCCTTATGAAAGCGGCCGACCTCGGCTATTATCGTTTCCCTGAACGCATAGAAGCTGTCTTTATGGACAAGGAGGTCCTGGCTCCTGACCAGTACCCCATCTTTCAAAAGCTGGGTTATAGCGGATTCTATTTCAAGAATATCACCCTTCACCCAACCGATAATGTCGCCCGTAGAGACCCCCCTCCACCGGGACCGGAGGACTTTCATCCCTACCTTGTCCTTCAGTGACCCTTCCTTAAAAACCTTGAGGTCATCTATGCCGGCGCTCTTTTTCCTCCGGACAGGAAAGGGATCAAGGATTTCACCGCCCCCAATAGTCTCCAGCGGCGAGAACCTCCGTATTATGTACCGGTCGCCGGAAAGCGCTACTACCGGATCTTCGAGGCGGAACTGGCAATAGCAGGATGCGCCGGGTTTTACCTCCCCGTGGGTCTCCTCACTGTTGTAAACAATAATCCGCGCTATAGTCTCGGAGGTGCCTGTATAAAAATGTACGCGGTCCCTGCTTTTTATGACCGGCGCAGTCTTCAGCATTTCCAGTTCGGCATCGAGTGTCAGAGTGGGGAGGAGTTTGTCCGAATCAACAACTACATCACCCCTCTTGAGCGACTCCCGGTCAATTCCCTGAAGATTGATCCCTATCCTCTGTCCGGCATATGCCTTTTCAGTGCTTCTGCCGTGAGTTTGGAGCCCCCTTACTCTTGTTGTAAGCTTTGCAGGCAGTATTTTTACGGGACTGTCCAATGTTATAGCTCCGGACAGCGCCGTTCCAGTCACTACGGTGCCAAATCCCTTGAGCGTAAATACCCGGTCAACAGGCATTCTGAAAAGCCCGCGGGTGAGCTTAGGCCGCACTTTGAGCGCAATGTCCCTTATCAGGCTTTTCAGCGTGTCGATATGCAACCCTGTTTTGGCAGAGACCGGGAGTATCTCTGCGCGCTCGAGAAAAGTCCCTTTTACAAAACCCCGCACATCGTCAGTCACGAGGCGCAGCCAGTCTTGCTCTACAAGGTCAGCTTTTGTAAGCGCAATAATACCGTCCTTGATTTTCAGCAGTTCGCATATTGCAAGATGCTCACGGCTCTGGGGCATTATTCCTTCATCAGCAGCGATTGCCATAAGGACTATATCAACGCCCCCGGCGCCGGCCAGCATATTTTTAATCAGCCGTTCATGGCCCGGCACATCGACTATTCCAACGGTAAGGCCATCGGGGTAAACGATACTGGCAAAACCCAGGTCTATAGTAATGCCGCGCTCTTTCTCTTCTTTAAGCCTGTCGGGGTCAATTCCGGTAAGTGCCTTGACAAGAGAACTCTTGCCATGATCAATATGACCCGCCGTGCCGAGGACAATACTTTGGGTACTATGAACGGCAGACGAATCCATCAAAGCCCTTGAGGATTTTCAGACCGAGTTCCTGGCTCTTTTCAGGATGGAACTGCGTCGCAAATATGTTGTCTTTCCACACCATTGAGACGAAATCGACTCCGTAATCAGTCCGCGAGGCAACAATACCCTCATCTTCCGGCACTACATAATACGAATGGACAAAGTAGAAATATGCATTGTCCTGGATGCCGTCAAAAATGGGCGGCTTCTTTAACAGCCTGGCAGTATTCCATCCCATGTGGGGGATCTTCATTACGCCGGTTTCGATGTCCCTGCGCATATCGGAGCTGAACTTGACGACCTTTCCCCTGAAAACATCCATCCCCTTGCAGAAGCCGAACTCTTCCGATTCGGTAAATAGTATCTGAAGACCAAGGCATATGCCGAGATAAGGCTTGCCCTTTGCAATCTCTCTCACAATGCAGTCGAGCAGGCGCAAGTCATCCAGATTGCGCATACAATCCTTGAAGGCGCCTACCCCGGGCAGCACAATACCCTTTGCGTCGGCAATGACCTTTGGATCAGCGGTTATCCTGACATCAGAGCCTATTTTGATAAACCCCTTTTCGACACTCCTGATGTTTCCCATGCCATAATCAACAATTGCGATCATTTGCAGGCCCCTTACAGTTGTAAAAAATATTTAAACTTATTGCTGTTTTTAATTATAATACAGTTCAGGGATTATTTGTCTTGTAATATCCATCGAGGGGCAGCGGGTATGCATGGACGTGATACCGTCCGTGTTACAATTATCAAATAATCAGTAAGGAGGATCTTTCCATGAGTCTCTTAAACGATACGACTATAAAAATAAAAATAGTCGTCGGTTTTTTATTTTGTATGGCATGCGGCGGCATAGTTATTCCTGCTGCCTCATTCGTAATCCTCGGCAAGGGTACCGTTTTAAAAATATTTGACCTGCTGAGTGCATATCTTGTCCCTTTAGCGGTTGTCGTTGTCTTTGGCCTTAGTGCCGGCGTTGCCGTAATCTATTGGCTGGTCAAGGTTATTGTCCTGAACCGGCTCTATCTGCTAATGGAAGCGATAGGACAGGTCTCGTCCGGAAATCTCGATATCTCGGTCCGGATAGATAGCGGGGATGAAATCGGGATTTTATCGAAAGATATAAATAAAATGATCCTTTCCGTTGGCGGCACAATTGACAACATACTGGAATCCGCTTCAGTTCTGATGGCTACTGTTGATCTTTTAAAGACGCGGGCCGAGAAGACAGCCTTGGGAGCACAGGACCAGTCTATGCAGGCAGCTCAAATAGCTACCGCTGCAGAGGAGATGAGCCAGACCATCAACAGTATTGCGAAGAATGCGTCAGCGGCATCAGAGACATCCAACGAGGCGATGCAAACGGCTGACACCGGCAAAGAGGCGGCGGATGGAGCGGTGCAGACAACCGGTCAGGTGCATGCATCGACAGTTGAACTGTCCTCGATGGTGGAAAAGCTCAATAACAGGTCAACAGAGATTGGTGAAATTATAACTGTCATTAAAGGTATCGCTGACCAGACAAACCTGCTTGCGCTCAATGCAGCTATCGAGGCGGCGAGAGCCGGCGAGGGAGGCAGAGGTTTTGCAGTTGTCGCCGATGAAGTGCGAAAGCTTGCTGAAAGGACTATAACAGCAACAACGGAGATTTCGGAGAAAATCAGCGCAATCCAGGCGGAGTCCTCCCAGACGGCAAAAACCATGGATGAGGCATCGAATCTGGTGACTAATGCGACCGGAAATATCAGAGAGGTGGGAGAGTCCCTGACCCATATCGTCGATTCGGTGCAGAAGACTCGTGATCAGATCGTCCAAATCTCCACCGCAGTGGATGAACAGTCGGCAACGGCGGAGGAAGTGGCAAGGAATGTTGCGAAAACATCCGCTATTTCCCGGGATTTGGAAAAAATGGCCAACGACACTCTTGTGCAGATCAGGGAAGGCTTTACCGGGATGGGGGACAGGCTGCGAAGGGATGTTGCCGCATTCAAAACAGGTAAGAACAAGGTAATGGCAGCCGAGGTCGCAAAAACAGAACACAGGATATTCCTCGAAAAAGTTCAGGACTGCATAAACGGTAAAAAAATTCTCGTGTCCGACCTGCCGGAGTGTATGTCATGTTCTTTTGGCCAGTGGTACAAAAAAGAGGGCAAACTCCAGAAATCGGTTGTTGCCCCTCACGAAGAAATACATGCGCTTGCGATCAAGGCAATAAACGCCTGCAATGCAGGTGACAAAGAGACGGCACAAAAGATATACCCCAGGATGGAGGAAATAACGAAGGAAATTACGGACCAGCTTAATAGGGCGCGAAAGGGAGAGTTATAAAATGAAAGTATGGACTGACGAACTCTTGTGCGGCATAGACGAGATCGATAGACAGCACAAACAATTGTTCGTAATGGTCCAAAATCTCTCAAACTGTATTGATAATGACAAAGACCGGGAGGGTATTAAGGAGGCGTTCCTTTTCCTGGCAGATTATGTTAAAAGACATTTTGCATTGGAAGAGCGCTATATGGAGGGTTACGAATATCCCGGGTATTCTGAGCACAAAATTGAGCACGAAAAGTTCTATGAAGATTTTCTGGTTTTAAAGAAAGAATATGAAAGAGACCTAAGTTATTCACTCACAGTCTCTGAACTGCAAGGTTCTCTTTATCACTGGCTTGAAGCGCACCTTAACGGATTCGACAAATCCATGTGCCGCTTCCTGAAAATTAAAGATAAAACCAAGTTTAACTATTATACATAAAGCTGCAATTCACGAACACCTGGAGAGGATATGCAATGAGCATTAAATACGTGTCTCTAAAATGGAAGATGGCAGTCCCTATTATATTGATGGCCTCTGTCGGAATTATAATTGTCATTTTCACTACGGCGAATAACATGAGGCGCATAGTAATAGACGAAGTGATCCATACAACCCTTCCGGGCTACAGGGACACAATATTGAACACCCTTACAACAATGATGATAACAGGCAATATCAAAGAAGCCAAAGTTCCCTTCTTTGAACAGATGAAGAATATAGCCGACGTAAGGATACTGCGTACTGATACCCTCGATAAGGATTACGGCAGGGGAGGCGCGGACGAATATGCAGGCGACGATATTGAAAAAGAGGTAATAAAAAAAGGCGGCGGACGGATTGCCATTGAAGGCGAATATATAAGGGGCGTTTACCCGTATATAGCTAAATCCAACTTCATGGGCAAGAACTGCCTTTCCTGCCACAATGTTAAGGAGGGCGATGTCCTGGGGGCCATAAGCATAAAAATTCCTCTCACCGAATCTTTAAATAATATACGGTCTTCCCGCAATCTCTACGTCTTTTATGTCCTTGTTATTGCCGGTCTGTCATCCTTTGCGATTTATTTATATGTAAGGAAAACGTTTATCAGACCATTGATTCAGTTAAGAGCAGCTTCGCAGGAGGTGGAGGATGGAAACTTTGATATAAAGGTCGATATCAAAAGCAAAGATGAAATAGGCGAATTCTCCCGGACGTTTAACCTGATGGTTGCATCAATGAAACAAAATTTCGACGACCTGGATCAATTCAATCAGGAACTGCTTGCCTTAAGCAATGCCTCCAGTGCCCTCATAAGCATAGAGTCAAGCGAAGATATTTATAATCAATGCTGTGAGAATGCGTTGAAGATATTTGATTTGAAACTGGCATGGATCGGACTGGTCCGGGAGGGAAGTTATCATGTCTGCCCTGTGGCGCATGCAGGTATGGAAGAAGGCTATCTTTCGAGTATAAAGGTCACCTGGGATGACAGTCCTACAGGCAGAGGCCCGGTCGGAACGGCCATAAGGACCCAGGAACCATGCCGGCTGAACAAAGACGATGCTTTATTTGAGCCGTGGAGGTTGGAGGCGGAAAGACACGGCTTCAGATCAGTATTGGGAGTGCCCCTCCTTATAGGGACCCGATGCATAGGAGCGTTGGCTTTATATAGTTCACTGGACAACTATTTTGATAGCAACAAGATCAAACAGCTTCAGATATACGCTAATAGCACGGCCGCTATTTTTGAAAATGCGAGACTCATTGAATACATGATTTATGCGCTTGCAAGGGCGGCAGAAGCCAACGATGACGACACCGGCAACCATATCCACAGAGTCGGCGAATATTGCAGTGTAATTGGAAGAGGCCTCGGACTGGAAGAATCTTTCATCAGCAAGATCCGCATACAAGCCACCCTGCATGACATAGGCAAGGTGAATACGCCGCAGCATATCCTCAAGAAACCGGGCAAGCTTTCGGCTGAGGAGTTCGACATAATGAAAAAACATACTGTTTTGGGCGCTGAAGTTATCGGGGGGCATCCCATGCTCGCCATGGCAAAAAATATTGCCCTCTCCCATCACGAACGATGGGACGGCTCAGGGTATCCATATAAGCTCAAGGGAGAAGAAATACCTTTGGAGGGCAGGATAATGAACCTTGTTGACCAGTATGATGCCTTGCGGAGCAGGCGTCCTTACAAGCCGGCCTTTGACCATGAAACAACATGCAGGATCCTCCTCGAAGGTGACGGCAGGACCATGCCGCACCATTTTGACCCGCAAGTGCTGGACATGTTTAAGAAAACTATGCCGCTCTTTGAGGAAATACAACAGAAACATGCTGATTCCTATATTGAATGCTCTAACGTGAACGGCGAGTACGATTTCGAGTGGACTGACGGGTTGTCCGCAGGTTTTGAGGAGATAGACTGTCAACATAAAGAGTTGATAGCATTAATCCAAGATCTGTTTGAAGCAGTGGACAGAAAAGAAGGCCTGCAACAAGTCGGAATAGCAACGGACTTTTTAAGGGAATATATTGTTAAACATTTTCAAATGGAGGAACGGTATATGGAAGCATATGGTTATTCCGGCATGGATAATCATAAAAAGCAACATCATATATTCATAGAAGACTTCGAGTCGTATTATAAAAGATTTTACCGGAACATAACCGACTACCGCCTGGCGCTCGAAATAAAATGGTGGCTTTATAATTGGATCGGCAGCCACATAACAACAACAGACAAAGCTTTGGGAGAGTTTTTAAGACAACAAATTACACAGTCATAGGGGAATAGGCTGCCTGGCGTCTATGGCGTCTAATTGCGAGGCAGCCCCTTATTCGACTGCCGGCCCATCCTCTTCACCGGGTTCTCCGCCTTCATTCGAATCAGCCTCTATTTCAGCCATTATTTTCTTGACTTCTTCCTCTGCATTCCTCAGTCTTGTCTTGCAAAGTTTGACCAGTAGGGCGGCCCTTTTTACCTTCCCTGCCAGCACATCAACATCAACATCTTCCGCTTCTATCTCACTGATTATCTGCTCCAGTTCCGTCAAAGCCTGGGAGTAAGCAGGCTGCCTGCTCTTGCTCATGGTTCCGCGTCCTCCTTTCCGTTCCTATAATGCTTACAAGGTTTCCCTTGAAAAGTGTTGTATCAATCACCGCCCCACTGCTTACAAGCGAAGCATCTTTAAGAATTTTTCCATTGTGGCGGGTAATGCTATAGCCCCTCCTGAGCACGTTGACGGGATCGAGAAGTCTTAACGCCTGCCCGATACTGTCGAGCGTATAGTCCGCCTTTTGTATACTCCGATTTGTAAAATTCCCGAGACTGCTTTGAAGAAGGAGGAGCTTATGAAGCCGGGTGGAAACCGCCCGCCCCGGGACATAGCCGAGCTGCCGGGCAAGTGAATGCAGCCGGTAGCGGATATCCTGCAGGAGTCTTGCGGCATATGTCTTTATCCTGTTCCGCATGTCAATGACGTTGTCCTCAAAACTTCTGAGTCCCGAGACAAGGAATTCCGCGACCGCTGTCGGCGTTTTCATTCTGGTATGAGCTACGATATCCGCAACCGTATCATCTTTTTCATGGCCTATGCCGGTAATGACCGGAAGAGGGCATGAGGCAATTTGCACTGCGAGAGCATAATTGTCAAAGCAGTTCAGATCAACTGCAGATCCGCCCCCTCTGATGATAACTGCAACATCAAACAAATGCCGGTATTTCCCGATCTTCCGTAATGCCTCAATAATAGAACCCTCAGCATCCTGTCCCTGCACCAATGCGGGGAAAAGGACATGGACAAACTGATAGCCGTACCGGTTGGCATCAAGCTGGTTAAAGAAATCCCCGTAACCGGCAGCGGTAGGGGACGATATGACCGCAATCCTCTGGGGGACCAAAGGCAGCTGGAGGCCTTTATTCAGTTCAAGGAGACCCTCTTTCCTCAGCCGTTCGATGACCTCCTTCCTCTTTCGCGCCATCTCACCGAGGGTATACGTGGGATCAATGTCCCTGATATTGAGGCTTAACCCGTAGACCTCATGGAAATTCACGACGGCAAGAAACATTATTTTCATGCCCGGCCGTATCGACTCATTAGTAGCGGCCTCGAATTTATGGCTTAGTTTCCGGTACTCATAAGCCCATATGGTCGCCTTGGTCTGCGCTACAGTTTTGTCATCATCCTTTTCTACCAGTTCAAGATAACAGTGTCCCCGCTGGTTGCATTTGAGTTCGGCTATTTCAGCCGTGACCCAGCAAGCTTCAGAAAAGGCCGCGCTGATGGCGAATTTAATGGCGGTATTCAGCTCGTAGAGGCTGTAAGCGATTTTGTTCATTGATACTTCGTCCATTATGTCATTATACTATAAGCTTGGGTCGTGGCACGAATGGCATAACTAAGTCTACAGGAGGAGAGCGGTCTCGATGAGCACGGAAATCAACAAAGTAATCTATTCAATGGTGGGCGTGAGCAAGTATTATGATAAAAAACCGGTATTAAAGGATATTTATCTCTCATATTTCTATGGCGCAAAAATAGGCGTCCTCGGACTCAACGGTTCGGGGAAAAGTTCGCTATTACGCATTCTTGCAGGTGTTGACAGAGACTTTCACGGAGAGACAGTCCTCTCACCCGGACATACCATCGGGTATCTTGAACAGGAACCGGTGCTTGACGGCACAAAAACCGTCCGCGAGATTGTTGAGGAGGGCGTCAGGGAAATTGTCACTGCGCTCAACGAGTATAATGCGATTAACGAGAAGTTTACCGTACCTATGTCCGACGATGAGATGAACAAACTTATCGAGCGTCAGGGCGTGGTACAGGAGAAACTTGATGCGCTGGATGCATGGAGCCTTGATTCACACTTGGAAATGGCGATGAATGCCTTGCGCTGCCCCGCAGGGGACACGCCGGTAAAGGTGCTGTCCGGAGGTGAAAAACGCCGCGTTGCACTATGCAGGCTTTTGCTCCAAAAACCTGATATCCTCCTGCTCGATGAACCGACCAACCATCTCGATGCAGAATCGGTCGCATGGCTTGAGAACCACCTGCAGAATTTCCCCGGCACTATTATCGCCGTCACGCACGACCGCTATTTTCTCGATAACGTGGCAGGGTG
The DNA here is from genome assembly GCA_963784135.1 of Nitrospirota bacterium. Taxonomy (GTDB): domain Bacteria; phylum Nitrospirota; class Thermodesulfovibrionia; order Thermodesulfovibrionales; family Dissulfurispiraceae; genus JADFXI01. The sequence goes on from CAWAQG010000002.1 coordinate 143,415, forward strand.
GATACTGGAGCTGGACAGAGGACAGGGTATCCCGTGGAAAGGGAATTACTCGTCATGGCTTGAGCAGAAAAAGAACAGGCTGGCACAGGAAGAAAAAACCGAAAGCGAGCGTCAGAAAACCTTGCAGCGCGAACTCGAATGGATAAGGATGTCTCCCAGGGGCAGGCATGCGAAATCGAAAGCTCGCATAAATTCTTACGAGTCCCTTTTCGGCCAGGACAAAGAAAAACAGGCGGCGGAGCTTGAGATTTACATACCTCCGGGGCCGCGTTTGGGGGATACGGTCATCGAGGCAGACAATGTCAGCAAGTCCTATGGCGATCAGGTCCTGTTTGAAGGGCTGTCGTTTTCCCTGCCTCCGGGTGGAATAGTGGGTATCATCGGCCCTAACGGGGCCGGCAAAACAACACTTTTCCGCCTTATTACCGGAGATGTAAAGCCTGATTCAGGAACAATCAAGATCGGAGAGACAGTGAAACTTGGCTATGTGGACCAGAGCCGTGATTCCCTGGACCCCGGCAAGACTATATGGGAAACAATTTCTAATAGCTCGGACACCATCCAGCTCGGCAAAAAACAGGTCAACTCCCGCGGCTACGTGGCACGCTTCAATTTCTCCGGTCCGGACCAGCAAAAAAAAGTAGGCACGCTGTCGGGAGGAGAACGGAACCGCGTGCACCTTGCGAGCATGCTTAAGGAAGAGGCGAATGTATTGCTGCTTGATGAGCCGACGAATGACCTGGACGTAAATACTATGCGCGCTCTTGAGGAAGCACTCGAAAATTTTGCCGGGTGCGCGGTAGTAATAAGTCATGACCGATGGTTCCTCGACAGGATTGCAACACACATCCTCTCCTTCGAGGGCGACAGTAAGGTTGTATGGTTCGAAGGAAATTATTCGGACTACATAAGTTCTCTCGGAGGAATTGAGGAAGTATGCAAACGAAGGGTAAGGGCCCGCTTGACAAAATAGACGTATTGCCGGCCCCCCTGTCCCGGGGCCGGGATTCTTTCCAAATCTTCAAGCCTCGCGCCATTACCGTGCATGGACCGTTACGGTCTGTAAGTTTAACTTGATAAGTCCCTGCAGCAAACAGGGACTTATCAAGTTAAATATGTTTGTGGACAGTATTGAGTATTGCCGTTGATTTCCCCTCATCCCCCAAAGTGCCTACGCGTATAGTCATTTTGGAAGCAGTGTTTGAGAGTGCGCTTATGTCTATCCAGACATCCTCGCCGCTTGCGACTACTGATTTCATTTTTGCGCTGGTGCTGTCATGAGTATCTTCGATGACCGGCATATTGAGATCTTTGAGGGCCGCCAGGGTGGCTTCGTGAACCCTGGGTACGGGATTGTTGAATGTCTCTTCCACCTGCCCCTTAATGTAGACAGCAGTGCCGCCGCCTATGGCCCCACCCGCCACGAATGCAGCGCAACCGATGCCGTAAATGGCGAACAGTACTGCCAAAACAACCGCGAAATGACGTGACCTCATAATAGAACCTCCTTTTTTGCAGGGCGTGCATCCACACGCCGGTCTATTTTCAATCAATAGTAACCGAATTCTGGAATTTGTCAATAATTGGGCACTCTCACT
>CAWAQG010000003.1:0-332834 GCA_963784135.1 Nitrospirota bacterium
GTATACAAGGATTGCCTCCATCATGTCCCATAGGCACAAAATTTGGCCTTGGCTACTTCGAACATCTGGAAAATACTTTGGATGCAATGCTGCGTCTTTTGCTCTCACATTTGACATTCTTCAGGCATCGAGTCGATCATCCAGGGTTTAAATTTAATCAACTTGGTCCGTCACCAGCCTTGTGGATAACTGAATATATGGATAGTTCAACTTTTCGAGAAAATGATATTGAGGAAAAAGGATAAATTAAAGGAATATTTTATAGTAAATGAAATGTCAAAACTTATAATAAATAGAATAGATCAAATAGATAGTCTATCTTTCATGAGTGAATTCGTAATCAGCAGGTCGTCGGTTCGAGTCCGATTTGAACCATTTTAGCCTTGCTCGTTTCGGAGCATTTTTATAATATGCTTTGCAATATTTTCATTTATTTCACTGTGCCTTGGAACAGGTTGCGCGGCCTTTGTTCCCGGATTTTGATACCAATCGTGCCTTCCACCGTGCCTGATCAAAATACAACCAATTTCCTCTAATTTTCCGATCAGGATTTTTCGTTTCATACCAATTCAAGTTCACTAACTTTACGAACGCAGGGGATAGCGCCACTGGTTAAGTCTTTGTGCAAGTCTCTCAAATTTTCCTTCAGCTCTTCAAACGATTCCCCCTGGGTCATATAATCAGGATATTCTTCCAGATAGCCAAGCCACATATCTCCGTCCTGCCAGTGTATAAACCTTGTCGTTTCCATAGCTGTCCTCCTTTTCTCTATTTTGTCATTTTTATCAGATTTTTGCTTGCCTCTCCATATTATGCCATAACATAGGGGCAGAGTCAGAGCGGGACAGCCGCGGCCCGCTCTGACTCTGCCCCTGATAACTTGATAATATATGGTCATAACTGCAACACATCCTCACAGACGAACGCGAATTAAGGCGGTTTTGCTTTGTAGGTTCGGAACTCAACACCTACGGCGAAATGTTTAGAGTGCGAGTAGCAGGTGTTCATCGCGACATTACATGCTCAGTAATTGAAACGGACCTGTTCCAGCAATCCGGCAACAATGCCCCGGCATGGATTAATTAGAGGTGAACAAACGTTTCCCAGTCCAGGTAACGAATTGCGTCATGCAAAATCTATTCGAAAGCGATTCGTCGCATCAATCAGGGTGTGTACCTGCCTTTAGGATAGAGCTTCTTCAGTGCATCGGGCAGGATAAACTTTACACTGTCCCCGACATTGCCCTTCTTAACTGTTATATCCAGCTCCCATCGACCTGCTCTCTCCAGGTTGAGGCCGGATACAATATAAAGGCCATTGTTCTTGTCAGTTATGGTTATGGTTTCGGGCACATTTTCACCGGTATCGAGGTTTTTAAGTACTATCGTTATCCCAGCCCCTTTGACATCGGAATCTTTGTCGTCGTGGATTACTATGCCGACAACGCCTTTGCCTATTTTGTATTCCTTATCGTTAAGAAGTACCTCTACACTGAAGGCTGCATGTTCAGTAATATCGAACAATGTCTCCTGAAAGTGTTTAGTGAATGTTATCTTCCCGCCGGGGACTTGATCTTCATGCGCGCCCAGGGGAACAGCATCAATTAGACCCAATACTAATACTACGATGAATGCCGCTGATATAAGGGTTTTCATAGCTCTTGTTAACTTATAGCATATTTAGCCAACTGTAGCAAATAGCACCGTTCACGTTCTTCATAGGACGCCATTAAATGTGATACAATTTTTGTGGAGGCTGATTATAAAAAGTAACGGGGAATAATATGTGTGGACGTTTTGATCTTCATCCCGAGCTGAAAACAATTCTGAAAGCGTTCAAAATTGTTCGCTTTGCCGGGTATGCCGTGTTTCAGCTTTGATCGAAACAGACAACGGTGTTTCACTTGGAAAAGAATGCGTGTCATGAGTGGAAGACCATAAACGCCTTCAATGCTGATTGATGTCCCTGTAGATAAACAGCGTGAAATCATACGCCATCCTGTCATGTCTGAGCGAGACAAGGGGGGAGAGGTTTTTCACTGCAAAGTAAAATATATCTTCAGGTGAAGTATAGTGCAGCTCAAAGTTTTTTTTAGGATTGTGAGCAGAGAGTGCATTAAAAGCCAAGGCGTGGCGGCAATGCCTGAAAAGCTTAAGCAGGACATTCTTAACTGTTTCATCAAGACCCTGCACGTTCAGATTAAACACTCCACAGAGAAAAATATAATCGAAATCCTCATAAAGCACATTTTTTTCCGCATCAAAAATTCTGAAATCCACCCCAGGGTATTTTTTTTTAGCCAGTGCAATAAGCTTTTCATTAATATCAAAACCGGAATATTCAACTTGAATACCCTTGCTCCTCAAGAATTGGCAGAAATCCCCTTTCCCGCACCCGTAATCCAGAATCTTCCTGCCGTTTATATCCCCTATATCAAGAAGATTTTCATAACGCAAACGCTGCCCGGCTTCAGACCATCCGAGCGCTTCCGGTCTATCGCCCTGCTGACTCAATTGCCTGTCGAAAAAAGAAATCACAAATTCTTTTGATAGATCATCCATATCTGATTATAAACTAAACCTCTGACAGATATTTTCAGGGTTTTGGTTTCCCGGTCGGGCTTTAATTTTTAAATAGAGACAATCTGCTAAGTCGATTGATATTCAGCGTAAGGGTAGATATACTTGAGGTAGTATAGAAAAATTGGATGCCAATGCTCGGTTTAATAATGAGACAAGGCTGGGGTGGAAAATACTCCCGGCGAATCACGTCAAAAACCGAAACTGGACTCAGCAGTGCTTGAATAAGGAGGTTTGCAATGTCAGAAGATGATTTAAAAGATAGTAAGAATTTCGCAATGCCCTGGTATGCCGGAGTGAACATTATGTCGCGTACAGGATATGGCAGCGAGGCGGATACTCTGTGCAGCAACTACATACAGATGCTGTTCATCGATCCTCAATCCAGAGCCATTGAGTTGCTATTGGAAACATTAGAGGGCCGCGGGGAGGCCCGTTTGATTGCTCAATGCCTCTCTGATGCTATGGCATACATTGCGCACACACCTATCAACAAGATCACGGAGCGGTTGGTAAAAGAGCACCACAATCCGGATTACGCTACAACGCATGACTTCGATCATAAACAGGAGGAACTGAGAAAGGCACTCCGTATGTCCCCTAAAGAGTTTGATTTAGTGGTCGGCATGGTCACAGCTATTTCAGGTGAGCTGTTCATGCAAGGTCTCACAAAAACCTTTGAAGTCAGGATAGACCCTACTCGTGCCGCGCCCATTTTTGAGAAGGTGCTCACAAACGTGGCGTGGACAAATCTTCAGAAGGCTTCAGCGCTCTATCTTTTTTTGGCTATGCCTATCAAACAGGAACTTGCCGAGCTTGAGATGTTGAAGCTGACTTTTCCAAACGATAAATCGTTGTCTGGTTTGCATAACCAACGCGGGTGGGAAGGAGAATTTAACGTCAGCTCCGTTTTCCAGATTCTAAGGAAGAGGAACAGAAAGAAATAATTGCCGACAGTGCAAGACATTGAAGCACGCTATCCGGGTCGGATGTCATCAGACAGCATTGTTCTCAATTCCGGAAGGCTTTTGGGCAAACTCGAGTCTATGATATTCCCAATATTGCCTTTCGCCTCTAATCGCCTTACTTGATGGTGGATTATGGACTTCTTCCCCTATTTCTCCTGGCTCTACTTTTGTTTCCATTAGTTCTCCTGTCCCTTCTTTTGCTTCAGCAGGCGACGAGAGTGCCGCTACCATATACCCGAGTGCAGTCCCTATGATGGCCCCTGCCACTATGCTTACAGTTACAATGCACACTATCCCCAGCACAATGCCCACTGCCATGATCATACGCACCAGCACCGTAGGATCAACCGGCCCACCCATCAGATGCTTCAATACCACCAGCACACCATAGCTGCCAAAGTAAAAACCCGGCAGTAATCCAAATGTCATACATACTAATCCCCCAAGTGCAGCTCCTATCTTGGTCCCCATTCTTACCATTTCTTCTCTCGCTTTCATATAATGTTCCTCCTTATAGTATTGCGCAGCGGCTATTTAATTCTTACTTTCTTACTGTATGAGCATGCACTATGGTTATTGTCCTGCTTTCCTTCAGAGCATCAATGGCATAATCTTTTTTTGCTGTCTTTCCTGCTTTCATCTCTTTGTACCTGTTTGTTGCTCTGTTATTCATCTATCGTATAAGCATTTCTCATACCACTAATAAAGATATTGATTTTAAAGGGATTAAATTGTTTAATTTTTTGCATAATTGCAAGACAAAGTTTTTTCTTTTGCATAAGTGCCAAAAGACAAAGAGGATCGGTTATACATACGTTCAGGCATTATTGTTTTGTATACATAACATTGCAATATGCTATGCCGATGGCTATAATAAAAAAAGGCATGCATTCATCCCGTAATAAAGCTAATCCCTCCCGGTATATTACCCCTGAAGGTCGAACGCATTTAAGCGAGGAACTCTCTTACCTCTGGAAGGTGAAGCGCCCTCAAGTCACTCAGGCAGTTGCCGAAGCCGCGGCCATGGGTGACCGTTCAGAGAACGCGGAGTATATCTACGGCAAGAAGCAGTTAAGGCAGATCGATTCCCGCATTCGCTTCCTCTCAAAAAGGTTGGACGAATTGATTGTCGTGGACAGGACGCCTGATGATACATCGAAAGTATTTTTCGGCGCCTGGGTCGAGCTTGAGGGTCCCGATGGTGAGCTGTTCCGCTATCGCATCGTCGGCCCGGACGAATTCGATCTCAAAAGGGGCTTTATCAGCATTGATTCTCCAATGGCAAAGGCGTTGTTGCGCAAGACCGAGGGTGAAGAAGTTGTGGTGAGCAGACCCCACGGTATGGACGCCTTTGTGGTGACATCAGTCCGCTATGAAGAGTAAGAGTGCAGAGCAAAAACAAACCGGTATGCTGCCTCCCCCTGAATTACAGCGATAGCAGCAGGTTCTTATGCGGCAGACTGTCCTCATGAGATTTTCCTGAAGGAGTGCCGCTTTCAGCGGCATCCTGTGAAATCTCGACAGGGAACCCTCGCTTGTCGTGGAGCGCATTTAATAGTTTAACGGAACTGACCTGGCCAAGAAGATGTTTCTTCATCAACAGCGCGGTTGCCATTTTGAAACGGGCCTCGTAGTTTATGCTGTCGTCCTTGTGCAGTTCTATATATACTTTCCCTTCCCTAACTCCTATCTTTACCGGCTGGCTTATAATTGTGACCGGCGTATTATTGGACACCATCCTGAAAAGTTTCGGGATGTCTTCAGGATAGAGCCTTATGCAACCGTGACTTACCCTCCTTCCAACACCCCAGGGCTTGTTCGTACCATGAATGAGTATGCCTGGAACGGAAAGACGCAGAGCATGGGAGCCGAGGGGGTTATTGGGCCCCGGGGGAACAACTGGAGGCAATTCCGGTTTTTCCTTTTTGATCGATGCGGGCACATGCCAGGCCGGATTGGATATTTTCTCTACAATCCTGAATGAGCCCAGAGGCGTATCGCTGCCTTCATCGCCGATGCCGATGGGGAAGGTGATAACCTGCGGCCTTCCCCCCTGATTGAAGAAGTAGTACAGCCTTAATTCCGAAATGTTGATAACAATGCCGTTATAGACTCGAACATCCGGCATTATCCATGATATGGGCAAAATGACGGCCTTGCCTGCCCCGGGGACAAAGGGATCGAGGCCGGGGTTCGCATCGGCTATTTCATTGTAGCCGAGGTCGAATTTCCTGGCCAGCTCAATAAGTGACTCATTCTCGTTCTCAATTGTACGGGTCATGATAGAGCCGACAACTGTAGCATCACGGCCATAGAGATATTTTTCGGTGCCTGCTGCCGCTGAATGTGATGCCATAATGAAGACTATGGCTAAACAAAATGCCCCGGTTCGCATAACAACATTAATGATAAATGACCGCCGGTCATGAATGCAATTCCCAAAATGCCCAAAACTGATAATTATTTTATAATACAGCTAAAGCCCTTGAGGAGAATATGGGAATATTTTCAGTAAACGAGACAAAAGAAAAGGCCCTCAGGGCCAAAATGGAGGCTTTGGATGTTCGGGAAGAGGACATCCGGGAATCCTTCGTACGCTCCGGCGGCAAGGGCGGCCAGCATGTGAACAAGACCTCGACGTGCGTTCACCTCAAACACCTGCCGACCGGCGTAGAGGTCAAGTGCCAGCAGGAAAGGTCACAGGCCCTGAACAGGTATCTCGCGCGCGTGCTTCTTGTCAGCAAGATCGAGCAAATGGTAAAAGGGGCGGAAAGTGAAGAGATAAAGAGGATAGAAAAAATACGCCGCCAGAAAAGAAAACGCTCCAGGAGGGCAAAAGAGAAAGTGCTCGCTGATAAGTCGAAGCTATCCGAGAAGAAAAAGTTACGCTCCGGGCGATTCAATAACTCCGGTGAAAATGACAGTGATTAAGTTCCGTTAATACTTATCTGTCCAAAATTTCTCTTATCTTGGCAAGAAGTTCATGGGGCGAAACAGGTTTTGAAAGGAAATCAGTCTTTTCTTCCAAAATACCCCTTTGATGGATTATATCCGCCGTATACCCGCTGATAAAAAGGGTCCTGATATCAGGTTTTATCTTTTTCATCTCATCACCGGCTTCTTTGCCGCTTTTCCTGGGCATTATGACGTCAAGTATAGCAAGCTGAATATGGTCTTTATTGTCCTCAACCTTTTTAACGGCATCCGCTCCGTCCACTGCCTCTATTACGTTGTATCCAAAACTCTCAAGCACCTTCTTTGTAAGCAATCTCACATCTTCATTGTCTTCTGCAACAAGTATTGTTTCTGTTCCGCCTTTTGGAATGACCGCTTCTGCGATCGTTTCCTGAGAAACCGACAACTTAATCAGAGGCAGATATATTTTAAATGTGGTGCCTTTCCCTGGCTCACTGTAAACAGTGACATTGCCGTTGTGCTGCTTGACTATCCCGTATACAATTGAAAGCCCGAGACCAGTGCCCTTTCCCAACTCCTTGGTCGTAAAAAAAGGTTCGAATATCCTCTGCCTGGTCTTTTCATCCATGCCGACGCCGGTATCAGTTATGGATACAAGCGCATACATGCCCATCTTCTCAATATCATGAGTTTTGCCATATGACTCATCGAGTTTCACCTTTTCAGTGCTTATGGACAGCAGTCCTCCATTGGGCATGGCATCGCGCGCATTTGTGATCAGATTTATAAAGACCTGTTCCAACTGTCCCGGGTCTACCATTACGAACAAATCTTTACCTGAAAGTGTTAATTGCAGCTCAATATCCTCGCCTATCACTCTCTGCAAAAGCCTGTCCATCCCCCTTATAAGCCCATTTAAATCAACCTGCCTCGGACTGATTACCTGTTTTCTGCTGAATGCAAGGAGTTGTCCTGTAAGATTTGCCGACTTCTCAGCCGAGCTGAGTATATGGTCCACAAACGGCTTTAACGGGCTGTCTTTCTCAATGTTATTGCTTAAAAGACTTCCATAACCGATTATCGCGGTAAGCATATTATTAAAGTCATGGGCAATGCCTCCGGCAAGCTGCCCTATTGCCTCCAATTTCTGGGACTGTCTAAGCTGTTCCTCGAGCTTTCTCTTTTCAGTAACATCAATAATGATCTCTATTGCGGATACTGTATTGCCTGAAGAGTCTTTCAACGGATATGACTTTGTCTCAACGTAAACATTATTATCTTCCTTGTCCAGGTGGGTATGAAGGGCTGTATGAGGCTGACCCGTCATAAAGGTATGCTTTACCGAACAATCCTCTCCCATCTCATAACATGGACTGGATAAATGATGCGAACACTTATAGCACTTTGTACCTACTATATTCTCCAACGTCATTCCGACCTGTTTAAGGTAAGCCCGATTTGCAGATACGATTGTATATTCACGGTCTATGACGACAAATGCCTCGTCGATAATATCGAGGATGCCCTTTGCAAATTCTTCAGCCTGCTTGATCTCAGTGACGTCCTGGACAATGCCAAGGCCTTTTACGGCTTTGCCTTCTGCATCAAATTCAACTTCAGCCTTTGCTCTGACCCATTTTGTTTCACCGTCAGCCAAAATGCTATGCTCAATCGTATATGGTACTCTGTTAAGAGCGGCAGTCCAGGCCTCGTCAACGTAAGCCCTGTCTTCCGGATGCACTGTCTCAAGGAACCTCTCGTATCGAAGGGGCGTTCCTACAGGCACTTTAAAGATATGGTAGGTTTGATCAGACCATATTAATTCATTTTTTATTATGTCCAGATACCAGCTTCCGACATTAGCAACTTCCTGCGCCCTCTTAAGATTGGCTTCGCTTTCCCGCAGAGCCTCTTCGGACCTTTTAATCGAGAGGAAAACAGGTTTGATAAGAATAACGCCCGCAAGCATTATCGCCGAACCCGCAAGCCCGACAATTTCATAGCCCGGGTCCAGTGTATGCCACTTACCATCAGCTATCAAATATATAAATGACAGTAAACGCCGCAACCCCATGGAGGCAATCCCGATTGATAAAAAAATCCAGGCTTTTTGCCGTCCGGTGATGGCAATCATTCTTAATGAATAAGCAATAGCAATTACATTCAACAGGAGTGAAACGCCTAAAACCATTGTAACAAACATAATCGCTATCTCCGTAATGTCACGGACGCTGCGGCTTGCGGCTGCTCAGTTCATGCACTGCGTCCACCATCGCAACAGCGTTGTCCACCGGCGTCTCGGGAAGAATGCCGTGTCCGAGATTAAAGACATGGCCCTTTGCTCCGCGCGCGCCGCTCAGTATCTGCGCGACCCTGTCCTTTATAAGTTCTTTACTCCCAAAAAGGATGCAGGGATCGAGGTTGCCCTGGACTGCCACATTATCGCCCAGTGTGCCGACCGCATCTCTCATATCAATCCGCCAGTCAATTCCGAGCACGTCAGCTCCTGAACTCTCAACGCTCCTGAGCATGGCGCTCCCGTTAAAGGCAAAGTAAATGACAGGGACTTTTCCCTTGAACGTAGAAATAATCTGCTGCACGTACGGCAATGCAAAGCGCTCAAAATCAACGGGGGAGAGGATGCCGGCCCATGAATCGAATATCTGGACCGCATGGACCCCGGCATCTATCTGTGCCTGAAGGTAGTTGATAACAGTGGCAGTAATTTTCTTCATCAGGGAAGCATACAATTCAGGCGCCCGATACATCATCTTCTTCGTATTAATAAAATTTTTCGAACTGCCGCCTTCTATCATGTAGGTGGCAAGCGTGAACGGCGCGCCTGAAAAACCGATCAGGGGGACATCGAGTGCGCCTGTAAGAATCTTTATGGCGTCAGCGACAAAGGGCACGTCCGACCGAGCCTCGATATTCCTTAGCCGGGAGACGGCCTTTGCGTCCCGCACAGGGTCGTGCAGTACAGGGCCCTTTGATTCAGAAAATTCGAGCTTCATGCCCATAGGCTCAATCGGGACAAGAATATCCGAAAAAAGAATGGCAACATCGACCTTGAGGATATCCACGGGCTGGATAGTCACTTCAGCGGCGAGTTCGGGGGTCTTGCAGAGAGTGAGGAAGTCAACCTTTGACCGCACTTTTTGATATTCAGGGAGATACCTCCCCGCCTGTCTCATGAGCCACACAGGGGTGTAGTCCGTTTTTTCGCCCCTGCACGCCTTTAAAAATGTTTCGTTCATTTGGCCGCCTTTTTAGTCAGTTTTAGTGGGACATAGCTGCAAAACGGCTCCTCGGCAAGGTAGTCGCCGTATACCGAATAAGCCCGCGCCCTGCACCCGCCGCATACGTTGATGTACTCGCAGGAACCGCATTTCCCCTTGTATTTCCTGAAATCCCTCATTTCCCTGAACAGTTCGGAATTCTCCCATATGTCCTTGAAAGACTGCTCTCTTATGTTCCCTGCCGGTTTCGGGAAGTAGCTGCAGGGCAGAACATTTCCATCAACGTCAATCAGGCATATAAGCTGTCCTGCCAGGCATCCCTTGGCGCCGCCCGTCGAAAATTTGAGCGTGCGCCTTTCAAAGCCGGCACCGCCCTCTTCCTTTGATTTCTGAAGGACGACCCTGTAGTAATGCGGCGCGCATGTAGGACGCACCAGAAGATCATGCTCATCCTTTTCCATCTGGAAATGCCACTCGAGGATCTTTTCGTAATCCTCTTTTGATATAAGCTCGGCCATTATATCCTCGCCCCTCCCGGTAGGCACAATCATAAACATGTACCATGCAGTGGCGCCAAGCTCCTTTGCGAGCCTGTAAATTTTGGGGATCTCTTCCTGATTGCGTTTGGTGAAAGACGAATTAATAATGAATTCAATGCCGTTTTTCTTAAAGAGCTTTGCGGCTTTTACTGTTCCGTCAAAAGCGCCCTTTTCATTCCTGAAGTCGTCATGCACAGCGGCAGTCGAACCGTCCAGACTCATGGACACGATCCTGATGCCAGAGGCTTTTATTTTATCGCATATTTCGCCGGTAACAAGGGTGCCGTTGGTTGCGAGGCACATTCTGAGTCCTTTGTCGCTTCCATAGCGGGCTATATCAAATACATCTTTCCTGAGAAGGGGCTCACCTCCGGACAGCACCACCACAGGCTTTGCATACGCTGCAATGTCATCCAGTACGCGGTAAGCCTCCCCGGTAGGGAAGTCCGGGTGTCCCTTGATCTCCATTTCCGATGACGAACGGCAGTGAACACATTTAAGATTGCAGCGCCTGGTAATTTCCCAGGCTATCCATTTAGGCGTAAATTCCATAGTCTTGTTATTATACCGCGTATTACAGGGAAATGTCTGCGGTACAAATTGCAAAAATCTATTTTACGTTCGTCATCCCCGTGCTTAAGAGCACCTACTGTTGGCGCAGGCGGGTATCCACTTTTTATCATGGACGGCAGGCATACAGAATCCGTTGAAAAGAATGGATTCCCGCTTACTACCTGCGGGAATGACGGAATTAATTGGAATGGACTGTGCAATATCAAAGGCTTTATAAATTCAGTGGCACTATTTAATTGTGACACAGTCTGTTCGCGGGAATGACGGGTGCAATGGCGAAATATGTAATAAACTCCAAATATTTTCGAATATATATTTAGATGAGGCATCGAAGACCTATTTCGAATGGATTTTAGATGAGGCGACGGGCGGTACTATATCGGCAGCCAGCGATGCAGAATAGCCTCTAAATCTTCGCTGAATTTGTCCAGAGCCAAAGGCTTCTGAAGATAATCGCTGGCCCCTGCAGCAATTGCCTCTGCCCTGTCCGATTCGAGTGATGAAGACGTGACCACCACAACTCGTATCTCTCTAAGGCGATCATCGGCGCGTATTGCACGAAGCACTTCGATGCCGCCCATGCACGGCATCTTCAGATCGAGCAATATAAGGTCGGGCAACCCACGTCCCTTCCTGAGCATTGCAAGCGCTGACTCGCCGTCATAGGCGGAGCAGACACTTATCTCCCGCCCCGTTGCCTCCAGCGCGATTACCGCAAGCTCTATATCGGTCTGACTGTCGTCAATAATAAGGACCATTCTATTTATCTCAATCTGCTCCATAACTTTACAGGTTCAGGTCAAACTGAAATAGACCGTCGCCCCTTTTCCCTCTATGCCCTCTGCCCAGACTTTTCCTCCATGACGGCTGATAATGCGGTCGACTATGGCAAGGCCTATCCCGGTGCCCTCAAACGCTTCCTCAGGATGAAGTCTGTGGAAGGGCAAAAACATCTTTTCCGCAAATTTCTGGTCGAACCCGGCGCCGTTGTCCCTGACATAATATATGATCTTACCCTCCTGCTCGACGGTCCAGAATTCTATGCCGGCGTGCTCCGTTTTCGAGGTGAACTTCCAGGCGTTCCAAAGCAGGTTCGAAAGGCCGATCTCGATCAAACCGGGGTCTGCAAAAACGGTAAGCCCTTCCTTGATGTTGACCTCGACACTCCTGCCCGGATGGGTCTCGCGCAGTTCATTAATGATTGATGCCGCTATTGCGCTCATGTTGACCTCTCTCCGTTGTATCTCCTGCCTTGAGATCCTCGAAAGATTTAACAGATCGTCGATAAGACGACCCATCTTTTCCGTGCCGTCATGGATGCGGGAAAGATATCGCTTCCCCTTCTCGTCGAGTTTGTCCGCACTGCTCTTCATCACGAGGTCGGCGAACGCGGATACGTGCCGAAGAGGCGCACGCAGGTCATGGGAAACAGAGTAGATGAAAGATTCAAGCTCTTTATTGGCAGCCGACAGTTCAAGAACAGTTTCTTCCAGCCGTTCATTCAGCTTTTCCAGATCACTCCGTGCCTTGATAAGATCGCGGTTCTGCAGATATGCGCTTTCATAGGTTGAAAGCAGGAGGTCCAGCATATGAGTGCGCTCAGCAGTCACATAATAGTTCTCACCCGAGAAAAATACATTTATGCCTGGTTCGGTCTCTGAATTTTTGCGCAATTCCTTATTTGCTATCATATACCGGATGCGGGAAACCAGAAAATTCTCATCATAAGGCTTGGTGATGAAGTTGTCTGCTTCGGCCTCAAGCCCCTTGAGCACATCCGTCGGGTCAGAGAGAGCGGTAACAATCATAACGGGTATATCTTTAAGGTCGGCGTCCGACCGGATTCTCTTGCAGAGCTCGTAACCGGACATCTCGGGCATCAGGATGTCGGTGACAACAATATCCGGTTTTTGCCTCTTCAGAAATTCGAGAGCTTCCTTCCCGTTGGCGGCGGCCCATACTTTAAAGCCGCTTTTTTCGAGGAAATATCTCAAATGCTCCGCCTGTGTCAGACTGTCTTCGGCTATGAGAATCTCGATCTGTTTTTTGGCCGTTACATCTTTATTGTCCATAGTATCCATTTAAACCATCTGCTTCGTATTATACTTCCAGACCCCGAAACCTTGCCAGCACTTCGGCAATTTTTCCAGGCGGCAGGACATAGCTTGCCGCACGGAGCCTCACCGCCTCGCCAGGTATACCGAAGACCGCAGAACTTTCCTCATCCTGGGCGATAGTAAAAGCGCCCTTTTCCCTCATCATCCTCAACTCTTCCGCGCCGTCTTTGCCCATGCCGGTCAACAGCACGCCGGCCGCTTTTTTCCCGAAGACTTTTGCAACAGACCTCAAGAGATATGAAATCGAGGGGCGGAGCCCGTTTTCCGGGGCATCCCCTGTGCAGGCGATTCTTCCGTCTGCATCAACTTTCATCTGCGAGCCGTCAGGCGCAAAATAAACATGTCCCGGTCGGACAATACTTCCGTTGAAAGCAATGTGAACAGGCAGGGCCGATGTCTGTCCCAGCCATTCAACAAACCCCTGAATAAAACCCGGCGCCATGTGCTGAACTATCAATACCGGCGCCGAAAAATCCGGCGGGAGGCTCGAAAGTATCTTTTCAATTACCGGGGGGCCGCCTGTTGACGCGCCCATGGCAACAACCCTGATATCAGCAGGCAGTATGGGTATGCTGTCAACAACTTCACCTGTCGCCCGGACCTTTGCGGCCGCAGTCCGCATCCAGCGTCTGACCACCCTGATCTCCGACATCAGTTTCACCGTTGTGATCAATTGTTCGGCATTAGCCGCATAGTCCGGATGACCGATTCCATGCGGTTTCGGCAGCACCGCAAGGGCGCCTGCTTCAATAGCGCGGAAAGACATTTCCAATTCACTCATATCGGTCCTGCCCGTCACAATAATTATGGGAAGGGGATCGGTTTCCATGATGGTCCGCGTGGCCTCAAAACCGTCCATGCCCGGCATGTTGATGTCCATGGTGACAATATCCGGTTTGTTTTTCTTTATCGACTGTATTGCCTCCATTCCGTTGTTGACAACATCTGTTACCCGGATCTCCGGATCGGAGGTCAGGATGTGCATTATTAATTCACTCGCCACAGAAGAATCTTCCGCAACAAGGACCCGGATACTCATCCCTATATAAACCTCCTGATTACTTCCAGCAGGTTACTCTGGTCAAAGCTGCTCTTTACAATGTATGCATTTGCACCGGCATCTATCCCGCGCTCCCTGTCCTCGCGTGATTCAAGCGCCGTCACAAGCACCACAGGCAATTCAGCAAGCCTTTTGTCCGCCCTTATCTTTGCCGTAAGGTCAAAGCCGTTCATCCTGGGCATGTCTATATCCGAAACCACAAGATCGAACTCCCCGGCCTTCAAAGCAGTAAACGCGTCAATACCGTCGATGGCCGTCCTGACATCGTAGCCCGCGGATTCAAGAATATTCTTCAAAAGGGTCCGCGCAGTGATTGAATCCTCCGCGACGAGGACAGACATCCTTTTCTCGGGCACCCCGGCAACCGCTCCCGCAAAAACCGGAGCAGCCTTGACGGCAGACTTCATAAGATCGGAAATATTCAGGACCGGCACGATTTTCCCATTACCGAGAATAGTGGCCCCTGAAATATTCCTTACTCTGGCAAGCTGCCTGCCGAGGGGCTTCACCACCACTTCCTGTTCGCACAGCACCTCGTCCGTTATAAAAGCCATCCTCTTCTCCGCCGAGCCAAGCACCACTGCCTGCAAATGGGAACCAACGGTTTGGGACGGCCCGCTTTGAAGTTCCAGCACGTTACCCAGCCTGGCCAACGCTACCGGCTGCCCGTCGAAGAAGAGGGTTTCACGGTTCTCGATAGTGCGTATGTCCTCTTTTTTGATGCGCGCCGCTCTCTGGACGTTCGAGGAAGGAAGGACAAAGAGATGTTCACCCACCCTGACAAGCACCCCGCGAAAGGAGGCAAGCGTGAGAGGAACTATCATTTTGATAGTTGTGCCTGTATCCGGCTGCGAATCAATTTCAATAGTGCCGTTCAGTTTTTCCACTTTTTCCCTGACTATGGCCAATCCAAGCCCTCTGCCGGAAATGTCCGTTACGATAGGACTCGTAGTCATCCCGGACCCGAAGACCAGAAGGAGCGCCTCGCGATCCCTCAACCTGTCCGCTTCTTCCTGCGAAATGAAGCCGCTCTTTACAGCGGCAGATTTCACTCCTGAGGCATCTATCCCGGCCCCGTCGTCGGAAATCGCTATCTCGATCTTGTTGTCACGCGAAGAAACGGCAATCCCAATTTTGCCGCGCGGGGCCTTCTTCTTTTTCTCCCGGTCATGGGGCGCTTCAATGCCGTGGTCTATGCAGTTTCTGACCAGGTGAGTAAGGGGGTCCTTGATCTCCTCCAGCACCCTGCGGTCTATCTCGAGCTCTTCGCCCCGGACACTTAATTCCACTTCTTTTCCGGCATCGCGTGCAAGATTGCGCACCAGGACGGGCAGGATATCCAGTAGAGACGAGAAGGGCAGCATCATCGTCCGCTTAATGTCCTCGAGCAGGGTATCAACCATGGCCCCCAGCGACCGGTAATCGACTTCAGCCGCTTTCACTATCTTTGTTAGCGCGCCTTCGAACAATTTCATATATGAATCATTATCATCTTCGTTCTGTCTTCTGTCCCTTCCCCGGGGACGGTTTTTTTTATTGGTCTTCTTCAATACATCAAATATTTTTTTTAATTCCCCGAGATCAGCCGCACGCCGGCCAGTCGCAAATTTGACCGAAACCATTTCTTCAGCCTGCAAAAGGAGGGCGTCAAGCTGTGCTGCAGAGATTCTAATGGTCTCCGCCCGTACTGCTGCAGGTGCAGGAGGTCCCTGACTTACACCCCTGCGCTCCAGGGCCAATGGCCCCTTGTCTTCAGCGCCTGTTTTTTGCATACGGCCTATGCTCTCAAGTTCGAGGATTAATTTCTTCATCTCTGATTTTGCCGGAGCTGAGAGTTCTTCACCGGCAACAAGCTTGCCGCTAACGTCCACTGCCTTATGAAGAAGGTCCAATACGCCGGGAGAGGGGACAATTTCTTTCCGCTTCATCGCGGAAAAGACATCCTCCATCGGCCGGCAGACCGCAACTATATCATTCAGATCGACAGAACGGGCGACGCCCTTCAGACTGTGGGATTCCCGGTATACTTTCTCGATAATCTCCTCCTGTTTCCCGCCGCCCTTTTCAATTTCAATAAGGCCGGAGGTGATTACACTGAGATGTTCCTGCGCTTCGATCTTAAAGGTCGAAAGAAGCCTTTTCAGGAACTCTTCATCCCTCTTGGCCATGCAGACTCCTTAAGTCAGACTTTATATTTCGCAACTATCTCTTTAAGCTTCTGTCCCAGTTCATTCAGATCTTTCGCCGCCTTTTCCGCCTGTTTGGTCCCGGACACATTCTGCTGGGCCGCCTGTTTGATGTTCTCCATCGCCATAGCGATCTGGTCCATGCCGGCAAACTGCTGCTGGCTGGACGCCGCAATCTGGGTCGCTGAATGTGCCGCTTCCGCCATGCTTGCAGCCAGCCTCCTGATCGACGCCCCTGATTCAACGGCCTGCTTCACGCCTGCATCCACCGCCTTGCTCACCTGTTCGGCTGCCAGCACAGATGCGCCGCTCGCCTTCTGAATATCTCTGAGGATGACCCGCACCTGCTCGGTCGCCTGCTTCGACTGGTCCGCAAGACTCCTGATCTCCTGTGCAACCACTGTAAAGCCTTTGCCATGCTCGCCCGCCTTCGACGCCTCGACAGCGGCATTCACCGCCAACAGATTTGACTGTTGGGTCAGGTCGCTTACGGAAACCATAATATCTCCTATGGCCTGGGTCTGCTCACTCAGCTGCACAATGCTATCGGCCACCGATTCCATCAATTTCCTTATATTATTGGTCTCTTCAACGGTCCTGGCAACCGCATCACTGCCCTGCTGCGCGACCAATGCCGAATTCTGCGCGTTCTCTGAAACACTTCTCGATTTCTCGACTGTAAGGTGCGCAGTCTGTTTGACCTCCTCCACGGTCGCTGTTGTCTCGCTCACAGATGTGGTTGTTTCCGCCATGCCTGCTGCGGCCTGTGTTGCGGAGGCAAGTATCTCACTTGCAGATGAGGCGAGAACATTTACTCCGTCACGAATCTCGCGGTTGACCTTGCGCAGGTTCTCTGTCATATCCGCAAATGCAACTCCGAGAAGATCCTTGTCCGACATCGGTTTCACCGTTGCGGTCAGGTCTCCGCCCGCAATTTGTTTGGACACTGAGGAAATTTCCCGCAGATAACGCGTCATGGACCCAAATGCCTTTGACAGGATGCCGACTTCGTCCCGTCTTTCATCGGACTGCACGATTACGCTTAGGTCTCCGGATGCTATCCTGTCAGCCACGGCGGACATGTTCGTCAGCGGACTTGCCAAAATTTTCGCCAGTATAAAAACAATTGCGATGCACAGTAAAACAGCGACAAAACAGATGATAAAGAATAAACGGGCCGAATTTACCGCCGTCCTGTTTGCCTCGGCCATTCGACTCTTCGCATTCTCCGTCTTTATATTGACCATCTCCGCAATCAGAGCGCGCATCCTTTCGTAGCGCTCAGTCTGACCTACAAATACCTGTCTTGCCTCCTTGAACTTGCTGGCGAGCATCAGGGGAATGCCCCTCGTATCCCGTATATTCCTGAACTCCTTCAACAGAGTGAGAAATTCATCAAACTTTGACTGTAACTGCGGATTGCCTCCCAATTTTTCACGGAGCCGCGATATTTCGTCATCCAGAGTTTTGTCGGTATCCTTCACCTGATCACTCCATTGTTCCTTCGCCGATTCGGTATCCATAATAAGGATCATGGTTATGGCGGCACGTATCCTGTTAATATCGCTCCTCGCCGAGATAAGGTCACGAACAACAAGAAAATCATCGTTGAACAAAACTTCACTTGACTTGCTGATCGATCTGATTACGTTGGAGGACATTATGACCACCAATACTAAAACAGCCGCCATCATGCCAAAACCCAGAAACAGCTTTGTCCGCGTAGAGAGATTAAGAAACCATTTCATGCAGAACCCTCCTTTTAATTGACCTGTATAATTTCATATTTCTTCGAACACAACAATGTTCCCGTCCTCAAGAAGTCTATTTGCGTCCAGAATGACTATCTGCCCGCGTGTGATACCGCTCAGATATTCCCCACGGACCCCCGTGAGCGTGGGCGGCGGCTGGACTTCACTAAGCGCAACGTTACGCACGCCGAGTATCTCATCGGCAAGAATGCCGAACTCCATGGTGTCGTTATGTATAATGATGGTCTTGTTAAGGTCGCTGATACCTTTATCAGGCATATCGAAGAATTTTTTTATATCGATGACAGACACAATCTGTCCGCGCACATTTATCAGGCCGAGAACAAACGCCGGCGTGCCCGGAAGCGGCGTATAGTCTTTTATCGGACAAACCTCGCGAATATAACGTGACTCGATGCCGTAATGTTCGTCTGCCAGAAGAAACTCCACAATTTCGACAGAGTCTTTGTCCTTTACGTCTTCAGTCTCCCGTGCCAGGACCTCAGCTCTCGCCTCAAGGATACGTTCCCTCTCGCCGGCGCCATGGGATTGTCCCTTCTCTATGGCAGCACTGATCGACTCAAGCCGTTCGTGGACAGCGTTCCAGTCGATTTTTCCGCCTTTCATGAAATCACCTCCAGCTCCTCCCCAAAAAGTCTCATGACTTTTCGGCGGCCCCGGTCACAGCCGGCCTCATTGTCTGAATTATTTCGATCAATCTCCCTGTGCTGATGCCTTCGGATTCAGGGAGTATGTCATCTTTTCGATACTTCTTCAAAATGGAGCAGGCGTTATCAAAGTGCCTCATCGCTTCCTTGTGTCTTCCGTGCCGGTGCATGAGATGTCCGAGGGCAAAATGCGCGATAACAAAGTCCTGGTCTATGTATATCGCGCGTTTGAACGCTGCAGCCGCTTCGTCTGCCCTGCCGCTCTCCTGGAGGACAGTCGCATACAGGTAGTGCAGGGACGGGTCCAACTTATCGGCGCTTATGGCCTTTTCACACAATTGAAGCGCATCGGAGAGCCTGCCCTGGTCCGCTGCCGCCCTTGCCTGCAGCGGCATCGAAGCCGCAGCATTGTCCTCCTGGGGCAACAGCGGCAAGTTGTTGTGAGGCTGCTCGGTTTCCCCGGGTCGCCTTATTTCCTCTTTTGCCGGGGCCGGAGGAATATCATGCAATATCTGAGAAACCGCATTGTCCCGTTTCAGGACATGAGTTTCGATTACTGTCCCGGCTGACAGCGCCTTAACATCGTCGGGCTTTGCTTTCTTATACAGAGTCGCACCCGGAAATTTAACGGCTTTGAACAGAGAGGACATCGCGTGAGAATGCTCGACAGGACTGATGACAAGCCATCCGTCATCCATGAGACACAGGTTAAGGCGCCGGACAACTTCCTTCGCCCGCTCCCTGGAGAAATACATCAATACGTTACGGCAAAAAATAATGTCCATTGCACTCGTATTATTGATCAGCGCGGGATATGGATCGTCCACCAGATTATGATATGAAAATGCGACCATTCTCCCGATACGCGGGAGGACCTGAAATCCGTTTTTTGTCTTTGTGAAATACCTTTCTTTCACCCACAATGGCACACTGCGAAAAGACCATTCACGATAGACCCCTTCCGCGGCCCTCTCCAGGAAATGAGGGTTTATGTCTGTTGCCAGAATGGTAATGCTCCAATCCTTTAAATCGGGAACAATGCTGTCGAGCATTATAGCTATAGAATAAGCTTCTTCGCCGGTCGCGCAGCCGGCGCTCCAGAACCTGAGCCGTTGTTCCTTTCCTCTGCGGGACTGGACCAACCCCGGCAGAATGTGTTCAGCGAGCGCATCGAAACTCTCTTTGTCCCTGTAAAAATATGTTTCCCCCACAGTAAGATAGCTCGCCAGCCTTTCTACATGGGTATGGGACAACGGCGTCGATCGCAGCCAATCCAGGTAGGAGCATGCATCCTTATGTCCGAATTCCTTTGCCGCAGAAAAGATACCCCTTTCGAGGTCCTGAAAACGTTCTTCCGGGAAATACAACCCCATCCTTTCTTCAACAAATATGCTGAAATCGTAAAGAAGGGAGCGTGCTAAGGTGCAGCTGTTACTCATGCCCGCCAACCTCCCTCATACTGACGCCGGGAGGCAGCAGTCTATCGAGAACAGCTTTTTCCTCGAGCGACAGAAATCTGTCCAGATCGTAAATATATACAATACCCCCTGCGCCCCAATGACCCCGCGGACTTTCGTTCATGGTTTGTATAGGCCCGCCGTCCCTGAGTTTCACCACGCCTTCCAGATATTCTATACCGGGAAAAAGCTCTTCAGACGCAATAACATCTTCTTCTCTATACTCGCGTAAACCCTCGGTATTGTCCACGAGAAGCCCGAGAGTCCGGCCCGATGAATGTGCAATAATTATCTGATCACTCATGGCAATTTCATTCCAGGGAAGGCGGAACAGTTTGCGGACATTCAGAACAGGAATTGCCCGCCCACGGACGTTTATCAGGCCCAACACAACCTCAGGGGACTTCGGCAACGGATGGATTTCGACGACGCGGACTATTCTTTCAACAACTGAAAGAGGCAGCGCGCAGAGTTGCCGGGAAAGCCTGAAGATAAGAAGCTCGTTTCTCATCGTTTACATATTCTCCTGTCCCTTGAGCATTACCGGCACTAATTGGGAAGCCAGAGTTGCAGAATATACGCCAAATCTTTTGTGAATTTGTCCAAAGCCAAAGGCTTCTGAAGATAACCGCTGGCCCCTGCAGCAATTGCCTCTTTCCTGTCCGATTCGAGATATGAAGACGTGACCACCACAACAGGGAGCCGTCTAAAGCAATCATCGGCGCGTATTTCACGGAGCACTTCGATGCCGCCCATGCACGGCATCTTCAGATCGAGCAATATCAGGTCGGGGCGCTCATGTCCATGCCTGAGCATCGCAAGCGCGGACCGGCCGTCTGCCGCTGAGCGGACAGTTATTTCCCGCCCTGTCGCTTCCAACGCGATTGTCGTAAGCTCTGTATCGGTCGGACTGTCATCAATAATAAGGACCATTCTATTTATCATACTCTGTAACATAACAGGCTATAGGAAAAGATAGCTTTTCTGTTTCTTGTTCTATGGCCTATTGCCCGCAGCCTATTGCCTATCGCCAAATTTTTCATATTCAGGTCAAACTGAAATAGACCGTCGCCCCTTTTCCCTCTACGCCCTCTGCCCAGACTTTTCCTCCATGACGACTGATAATACGGTCGACTATGGCAAGGCCTATCCCTGTGCCCTCAAACGCCGACTCCGAATGAAGTCTGTGGAAGGGCCAAAACATCTTTCCCGCATATTTCTGGTCGAACCCGGCGCCATTGTCCCTGACATAATAAATGATCTTGCCGGCCTGCTCGACGGTCCCGAATTCTATGCGCGCGTGCTCCGTTTTCGCGGTGAACTTCCAGGCATTCCCGATCAGGTTCGAAAGGACCGCCTCGATCAGCCCGGGGTCCGCAATTGCGGTAAGACCTCCCTTGATGTCGACCTCGACGCTCCTGCCTGGATGGGCCTCGCGCAGTTCACCAACTATTGAAGCTGCTATTGCGCTCACCTCGACCTCTGTATGTTGGATCTCCTGCCTTGATATTCTGGAAAGGTTAAGAAGATCATCGATAAGACGACCCATCTTTTCGGTGCCGTCATGTATGCGGGAAAGATATCGCTTCCCCTTCTCGTCGAGTTTGTCGGCAATGTCCTTCATAATGATTTCAGAGAACCCTGAGATGGCCCGAAGCGGCCCTCGCAGGTCATGGGAAACAGAGTAGATGAAAGATTCGAGCTCTTTATTGGAGAACTCCAGCTCCTCATTCCTTGCAAGCAGGTCAGCGTTCAGTCTTTTGATTTCTTCATCAGCACGCTTGATCTCGGTGATGTCATAGGCGTAAATGCGCGCGACGCCAAACTGAGGAATAAGATGAATCGTCTCGCCGAAAACCCGGGGCTTGACTGAGACCTCGCGAAACATAGAGGATTCGCTGTTATTATCCATATCTTTTAAGATGACGTCCAGATCCCCGGGAAGGAATACCGATACCTCGCCCTTGTCCATCCCGAGGCTTTTCAGCGTTTTCAGGGCGCCAGGATTGCAGAAGGTGACCTTGCCCGAGGAATCCATTTCAATAATCGGATTCGGATTCAGTTGAGGAAAAGACGCGAGATGCAGGGACCTCTCTTCCGCCCGCTTCAGTTCCGTGACCTCATTGTATGTGATGACAACGCCCCCGATGCGGTTGTCGATCGTCCTGTAGGGCAGCGCAGTGCGAACATACCAGTCGTCGTTGATCATGATCTCTTTCTTTACCGGGACCAGGTCCCGCAGCACGGATTGAGCGTCAGCGATAAGATCGGGGCC
Source organism: Nitrospirota bacterium (assembly GCA_963784135.1). Lineage (GTDB taxonomy): Bacteria > Nitrospirota > Thermodesulfovibrionia > Thermodesulfovibrionales > Dissulfurispiraceae > JADFXI01. The sequence continues at coordinate 22,329 of CAWAQG010000003.1, forward strand.
CAGAAGCTCCTGGGACATATCGATGATCTGGCGTCCCACATCTGACGGTATAAGTTTGATGAGCTTCGTAATCGAGGGTGTGTAAAGTTTCACCCTGAAGCGGTGGTCAAGGAAGATGGTGGGGATGTTTGTGCTTCCGAGGAAGTTGTTCAGGTCGTCGTTCGTTTCTTCCTGTTCCGTAACCTTGGACTGGAGCTGTGAGTTGACGGTGATAAGCTCTTCGTTCAGGGACTGGAGTTCCTCCCGTGAAGTTTCGAGTTCCTCGTTTGCGGCCTGCAGTTCCTCATTCGAAGATTGCTGCTCTTCATTCATGCTTCTGAGCTGTTCGATATTGGTTTGCAGTTCCTGCCGGGTCGTGGACAGCTCGATTTCGAGCTGCCGCACCGCCGGCTCTTCCACGCATACAGTTTCAAGGAGTCCGGGCGAAGACTCGGCCGGCAGGCCGGCCTTTTCCCTGAAGACTATCAGGAAAAGGTTGTCCTTCATCCTGGAAACACGGATGGACACCTGCCGCTTTTGTCCTTCGTCGCCGGCGATAGCGGCGCGGACCGAAACGGGTCTCGCTTCCTGCGTGACCTTGTATATCGCGCCCCTGATCCTGCTCCGCAGGTTATCCGGAATGAGTTCGAGCAGGTTCCGGGTGGGGACGCCCCGGGGCTGGGTCAGATATCTTTTCGTCGGACCGTTATTGTAAAGGATCTCGTAATTCTGATCGATCGTTACGGCAGCCGGCCCATACTCTTCAAGCAAGGCCTCCTGGCTTAACTGGATGACCGAATGCTGCTGGTCCAGGGCAGGGTAGTGCATGATGGGGAGCGCTGCCCGTTCGGCGGTGAAGGGGACGGTGAGCGGCAGCCTTGAAGGAGGCTCGCTCTCGACCTTCTCATAGACGCGGCACTTCTTGTGGGCCAGGGATTTAAAAAGCGCGCTCTTCCTGCCCGGAGACTCGGCATTCCCAAGGAAAAGATACCCGCCGGGCCTGAGGGCATAGTGAAAGAGCGTGATACATTTCTCCTGAGCGTCAGGTTCGAGATAGATCAGGAGGTTGCGGCAGATGACGAGATCGAGGCGGGAAAAAGGGGGATCTGCGAGAATGTCCTGTTTCGCGAAGATGACGTGCTGCCGCATCTCCTTGCTGACGGTGACTGAAATTCCGTCGTCTGTATACGTGAAGAACTCACGCATGAACTCCTGAGGGACGTCGGCTGAGATACTCGCCGGATACTTGCCCTCTCTTGCTTTTTCGAGCGCCCTGTCGTTGACATCGGTAGCAAAGACCTGCAGGTCCCTTTTTCTACCGGCAAAGTCCAGTTCGCGGCGCAGCATCATGGCTATGGAATAGGCCTCTTCGCCGGTTGCGCAGGCAGGGGTCCAGACGCGAAGCGGAGTATCAACCTCCTGGGCCATAAGCTTCCCGATAGCGCCTATCCGAAGGGCCTTCCAGGCAAGGCGATCACGGAAAAAGGATGTGACGCCTATCATGAGGTCTGATGCGAGCAGGGCCGCTTCTCCGTTATTATTGGCGATCATATCGAGGTACTCACTGACGGACACTGACCCGTGAAGGTACATCCGCCTTCTTATCCTGCGGGATACGACGCTCTTCTTGTAATGGTTGAAACGGTATCCCGTCTTCTCTCGTATCAGGAGGTAGAAAGGCTCAAGCTCGATAGCAGTTAAGAGCTTGTCAGGGGCCCCGGTCAGAGCGCCCGATCCGAGGAGTTTCACTATCTCCCTGGCGATATCAGGAGGGGAAAGCACGCTGTCCACCTGTCCTGTCTTGATCGCCGCTTGCAGCAACTCGGGGAATTGGGCTGTGGCGGGGTCCTGGACAAAGACAGTGCCTCCCTCAGCCCTGACTGCCTGAATTCCGCGGACGCCGTCAGTGCCTGCGCCGGAGAAGATGACCGCAATGGCGCGTTCGGCAGAGTCCTCGGCAAGAGATACCAGAAATTCATCGATAGGGAAATGGATATGCTCATCAGGCCTGGCGATTACGCTAAATGCGCCTTTATGGACCCTGATTTCGATTGCCGGCCGGCATAGATATATCCTGCCGGGACGCAGCTGAAGCCCGTCCTCAATCTCAATGAACTCATAGTCGCGCCACTTCTTACGGAGGACTTCCGGCATGAGACTCTTGTGCTCAGGTGAAAGGTGTTGTATGAAGACGACGGAGAAATCGAAGGCCCCGGGCAAGGCCTCAAGAAAACATTCAAGGGAGTGAAGGCCTCCTGCCGACGCGCCTATGCCGACAATAGGGAAAGGGGTATCGGGCTTCTTGTCTACCATAGGTCTTATCAGGTCCCTTGCAGCCTCAGATAATTGGATATGTATCCGCGTATCAGGTTGCACCCATCGTTTATAAACGAATGCCTTAGTCTGTTTCTACATATTCTGCAATACGTTTAATTTAGCGAGTATGTTATCAAAACTAATAATCATTTGTCTGTCAGGATTTGTCTGACAGGCAAGGGAAATTCCTAAACCTGGGCATGAGTATGCGATTCCCATATGCTCTGTTCGACCGCCTTTAATAATGGGGCGAGCGTTTCAGGCTGCTTTGCAGACACCGCAACCGCATTATACCGAGCCTCCATGTATGCAGCTTCATCTTTGGCCACCTGGTCGAGTTTATTGAAAACAAGCAGCCTGGGCTTGCCGTCCAGCCTGAGGTCCTTCAAAATGTTTTCGACTGACGCGATATGCTGCTCATGGCGGGGGCTGGCCATATCGACGAGATGAATAAGCAGGTCCGCATCTTCAAGCTCTTCGAGAGTTGCTTTAAAAGCGGCGAGCAGGTCCCTGGGGAGGTCCCTGATGAAACCGACCGTGTCCGTTATAATAATCTCCCTCTCGCGGGGGAACCTCAGCCTCCTGCTTGCGGTATCGAGCGTGGCGAACATCTTGTCCTCGACAATAGTGGAACTCCGGGTCAACGTATTCAACAGCGTGGATTTGCCGGCGTTGGTGTACCCTATTATCGAAACAATGGGGACCCTGTTTCCAACCCTTCTCTGCTTGCGCTGCCTCCGCGCCTCGCTAAGTATCTTCAGTTCCTTTTCAAGTCTCGCTATCCTGTCACGTATGCGACGCCTGTCGATCTCGAGCTTCATTTCTCCCGGTCCCCTGCCGCCTATGCCTCCCATCAGCCTGGACATGGCTGTCCCCTTGCCGGTCAGCCGCGGCAGCATGTATTTGAGCTGTGCAAGCTCAACCTGCGCTTTACCGTCACGGCTGTGCGCCCTTCTCGCAAATATATCAAGAATAAGCTGAGACCTGTCTATGACCTTAAGCTCCGTCGTATCGGCTATAGCCCGTATCTGTGAAGGGGCAAGGTCCTGATCGAAGACAAGCAATGTTGCCCCTTTGTCCATGGCATTAATAACAATTTCCCTGAGTTTTCCCTCGCCGAGCAGGTATTTGGGGTTTACCACTTTCAGCCGCTGTATTACTGTATCCAGCACGATCAAATCACTGGATTGGGCCAGCTCTTTTAATTCCTCCATGGAATCTTCCATAGCGTAACGCAGCACAGTGGATGCGCTTACCAGAATTGCCCGCTCCCGCTGATCTTTCCGGTCTATTACCCTGGACCTGTCCATTTCCTCTTCGAGGGAACGGACAAACCTGTTGAAATCGAGGTCAAAACGATGAAAGTCCGCTGTTATTGTTTCGTATTTTTTGGTGGAACCGTATGGCATGAGATAGGCCGCATAGATTGTATGAGGCAGGCTGTCCTTAATGCTTATTGCCGCTATCATGTCGAACCTGAGAAGGGCAAGGTCTGACAGGTCCTCATTGTTCAACGGTTCATCCTTGAGGTGTGTATGGATATATCGAAGGCCCCGCAGCGCCTTCTTCCCCAGCGGATAAGCCTCGAGTTCAGGGATAAAAACGCCGTTCGCGTCGCCGACAATGACATGTGTTATCGAACCGTTCCTCGCAGCAATAATGCCTATTTGTCTGCCTAAATCATAAGAAAGTCCCCCGAGGTATCGGGCCAACTCAGGCGTAATTAAAGCGCCGGCGGGGATTTTCCTGCGATAAATCCTTTCAAGCGAAGAGAGGAAATGTTTCTTTAAACCTGTTATGTTGCCATGAATAGCTGCGATTGTGTCCTACCTGTTAAAAGCTGCAGTCTTACCTCTTGTCATTCCCGCTTGTCGGGAATCCCTTTGCTCAGTTCGGAAAACGATTCCGGACAAGCCGGAATGACAGGCGTCCGGTGACCCTGCAGCAAGCTACAGCGATTCTCAAGTTAATTCTACCAGAGAGAAAACCATCTTGACAACAAAACAAAAAGGTAATAGGTTATAGGTAATAGGTCATGGGTCATGGGGCCAGGAAACAGAAAGAGTTTTTTTCTTTTTACCCATAACCTATTACCTATGACCTAATTATCTATAATCTGTATTTCGAAGGAGGCACTATGGGCTACACACAAGTCGCTCTGGAGGACAAGGTACTGGCAATGTACCCGGAGATAACAAAACACGGCATATCATTGGGTCTGAGCTTTGACGCTGACAAAAACGCCTGGATTGTGAAACTCAGCAAAGGCGCCAATGAACTGACGACCCATCTCGAAAAAAAAGATGCCGATGACTGCATGAATAATATAAAATGCGTCTATCTCGGAGTGCAGCTGGGACAGTTCATTAAAAATTTCGAAGAGAGGAAATAGCCCTTACTTCCGCAGGTCCCTGAAATACCGGTAGAGCAGGTAGACTGCCAGTGCGGTCGTCAACAGCACGACAGCGGCATGCCCTATCTGAGTCATGTCTTTTTTGATAATTTCGAGGCTGTTTCCCCCAACATAGCCTGCACCGACCATAAGGGTCATAGTGAAAACAGCGGCAACGGCATCGGCGGCAACAAACTTCAACGGTGACATTTTCATTACGCCTGCGGCAAGGAATATCTGGGCCCTCAATACTGCCAGATGCCTTGCGGCAAGGACCAGCCAGATACCTTTTTTGGCAAATTGGTCCTCGATAAACTTGAGCCTCTGCGAAGATATGAATTTATGGAATACCGGATGGTTGATGACCGCGCTGCCGTATTTGTTCCCGACAAGAAAAATAAAGAAGTCTGCTATAAGCAAACCGGCATAAACAACCAGCAGGACAGGCACGGGTTTGACCACCCCTGTAGAGATAAGAAAACCGCAGAGGACAAGGGTGGCGTCTTCAGGGAACGGCAGGCCCATGCCGCCGAGGATAAGAAGCATGAACAGTCCGACATAAGGGAATTGAGCTAAAATTCCAGCAACCCATTGCCTATAGCCCATTGCCTGTCGCCCGGTCCATTGTTTACAGAACAACGGTAAAGTCTTTCTCTGTATCACCCAGCAGAAAGCGCTTCCTGCGCACCTTCACCTTCAGCCGGTCGCCCTTTTTTTATAGAGAAGTTCTATCTTAATATCGTCAATGGTCTTAACGGGGACATCGTCTATTGAGAGAATAACATCACCCTCTTTCAGCCCGGCCTGCTCTGAAATGCTTCCTTCGGGAAACTCCGTAATAACAGGCTTCCCCTGGCTTTCATTCAGAACGGCCATAATTTTAGGAGTGGTTGCGCCCTCCATAGATTCTGGATAGATGAGGTAATCCGCGATGTCCTTTTCGATATCCATGTCATTAAGAATAATGGCATAGTCCAGGCCGTTTCTTCTAAACGTCCTCCCCGGGATCCCTGACCCGAAAGCAAGATGTCCGCTGCCGGTAATAACAACCACCTGCCCGTCTTTCTGAAAATCCGGCCTGCTCTTCAGGAAATCATCAATCGATTGCGCCATGGACTCATCCCAGAGGATTTGCGCCTGATAAAAAAAATCAAAGTTCTTCTCCTTTGAGCCGCTGTGTTTTTGGAAAATCTCACGCAGCCTTCCTTTGTACTCCTCATCAGAGAAGTCCATTTGCAGAGGTATTTCTTTCTTTTCCTCTTCAGAAAGTGAATCGATGCCTCCTTTTGAGACCCTATCGGGAATTTCATTCCGTATGTTAAGCGCTATTACCGGGATTTTTTCCTCTCTCGCATAAGTCAGGACCGGCCGGTAGAGATTATAATCGAAACCCCACCGCTTAAAATATTCCGTGCCTTTGAGCATGGCCCTCTCGTCAATTGTTCCGGCTATAAATTCATCGAGCACTTTCTGGAAAGGCCTCTGAAACATCTCCATGCCTATAGCTATTTTTTTATTTTTCCGGCGCAGGGCCCTTATGACCTCGAGCTGCACGGCATGATTTGGAAAACGGTCATGGTATTCCCCCACATACACGATCCTCTTGCCTGAAACACGAGCGAGCACTTCAGGCGGCGACGTAACTGCTGAAACCAGGATGGCGACGGTTTGGTCCTTATGTTCCACATTTATACCCCTGACGGTTTCCGCAGTTTTTTTGATATAATTTTTCCCCCTGTCAAAAAAAAGCTCGCTGTACTTGCCGTAGTGAAATATTTTCCCGAAAGCTTCCTCCACTTCTTCTCTCGATTTTCCGTTTATAATGCCGACCACTTTACCGGGGGCCCACGGATTATTCTTTACCGTAACACTAAAACCCGCATCAGCTCTTATGCCTCCAAAGAGTCTTTCGGCCACAGGATTATCGTTGCCCAGAATGACAAGAGTGGAGGATTTCATACCGGTCTCCCTGATTTCAGACGGGGTCTTATCGACCGCTCCTCTTTCTTTGAATGCCTCAATGACACTGCCGTAAGTTTCCGTATCCTTGACCGGCAGGACAATCACCGGTTTTTCGGCCCCTATCACTCCTGCAACAACAGGAGGAAGTTCTTTGTCGTCCAGCCGCCGCGCAATATCATACCCGCCGTCAATAACGATTTTCTCAGGCATTCCGCTCAGCGACAGAGTGACCGGCGTACGGTCCTTGTCGGCAGATATGGTAAAACTCTCCGCGGAACCATCCAGGTAAGAAACTGTCACAGGCAATTCCAGCTTGTATACTTTTGATTTCTGACCTACGGTAAATGTTGCCTCGTATTTGGCGCCATCCTGTTTCAGGTCAAAAGTCCCGATATTCAGTTCCGGCATTCCGGGATTATCAATCCATTGCCTGAAAAACCATCCCCAATCTTTTCCGGAGTTTTTTTCAAAAATGCTTTTTATATCATCCCATGAGACCCTCTGAAAGCGCTTTTCCCGCACAAGGTCCCTGAGCGAGCGGTAAAATGCATCATCCCCCATCCCGCGCCGGAGCATATGGAATACCATTGCAGCCTTGCCATAGCCGATTGCCTTCGATGAGAAATCAGTCCTTCCGGCAAAGTTTTTGACAGGGAATTCGTTATTTTCATGCACGTAACTCTCATAATCGATCAGGATTTGCTTTCTGTATTCCCATCCCCTCCCCTTTTGCTCCTCATAAAGGTGGTCTGCAAGATATGTGGTAAGTCCCTCAGCCCAGTTGCCTTTATCATAGTCAACATAAACGAGATTGCCGAACCACTGATGAAGGATCTCATGTCCAAGCGAGGTCTCCACAATAAACGGCAAGCGGACCACGTCACCTCCGAGCAAAGTATATGTAGGCATCGAATATCCGGAAGACAGGAAATTTTCAACGATCGAAAAACGCTTGTAGGGATATTTGCCGAGCATGTCCCCATAAAGGCTGATATATTTTTTCGCGTATTCAATGTATTTGTCGGCCAGCTGCCGGTCCTCCCGAAAGAAATATGCATAGAGGCCGATGCCGTTCACCGTATTGCTGATTTCCTCGTATTCCCTTGACGCGACAAGAGTTATATCGCTGACCGGATGCTGAAAGTCAAAAACAAAGTTCACCCGTCCGTTGTTGACTGATCTCCTGATTTCTTCGGCCTCGGATACAGCCGTGAAACCTTCAGGCAAAGTCGCACTGAGATGGTAAAGATTCAGACTGTCAAGACGGGGATACCACAGGCCGGTGAGCGATATACCCCGCTCATCAATAACGCTCGGGACCACACCATAGTTCATATCGGGCACTTTCCCGCCGCCTTTGAAAACGCCCTCGTAACTGATGACAATTATGCCGTCAGCAGGTGAACGGAGCTTTAAAACACCGCCCTGGAGGTCAGATTCAATCCTGGCATGATCGCTGCTCACCCCGATAATCTTGAGAGTGCCCGTGCTGAATACAAGCTCTTGACCGGCCCGGGCATTAATACGGGCCGTGCCGATGATCTTTGAATTCGGGACATCAAAAGCCACATCGAGTTGATATTCAGCCGGCGCCGGCGGGGGACTGTCAGCGGCCCGCGCCATAACAGGGGCAAAAAAAAGAATAAGGAAGATAAAAAAGACGTATTTAATCATTTTTCAATTATACACTAAAGTTAAGGGTCTTTTTGTTTTAACTCCGGGGACTCCGGGTAAAAAAAATATGGTCGCGTCTGTTTTTTTGTCGCGGTCATATTTAGCCTGCCTAAACTGCGGCTGTGTTGTCAACAAATAGAGTTGTCCGGTTTTAGAGCAAATAAACTGTCCGGTTCTGCAGGGTGGCTGCGCATGGAACATGGCAGGCCACCGATGTCAGTTTTATTGAGTCTCATGCCGCTGCATGTGAGCACTTTGCAATCTCCTTTCCTTTAGGGTCAAAGACCGCCAGTTTTCTCGGTCCATGGAATATAGCAAGGCCACCATCCGGATAACGATGGACGCGAACTTCGACCTTAACGTAGTGGCAGCGATATTGATTTGGCGGGATCTGAAGTTTTAGCCCATCGAACTTTACACAGTTGTCGTTGCCTACGGTGCGGTCATACTGTTCGCATAGGATGTCTTCCAAGGCAGTGCCTGCCCAAGTCACGAATACGCTCTGTGGTTCCTGCGGGACAACAGTGAACTCGGCATTATGGGCTGGCATATAAGTACTGGCAAGATAATCATTGGCCTGCTTCATCTCAGTAATGCCCGCCATTGCAAGCTCCTTGACGAGGCGGTCTTGATGAGTTTCGAAGGCTCGCTCAGAACGACCCCTGGCCTCAGGAGAATACGCAGCAATCATCTTAATTCCAAGTTGGCTCATTGCACGACCGAACTGGGTAAGATTTGATTTGTCCACTTTCCCTCCGGCCTCAGGTGTATGCCAGTAGTGACTTCCACGATCCGTATACAACGAAGCAAACAATCCGTGTTGCTCAATAACTTCTTTTACCCCTTGAAAGCTGCTTTGAGTGCCTTCCTCCTGCACAAAAAACATCGAGTAGTGTTCACTCGTGGCATCATCCATAGTTACGATTAGATCCCAGTATTTTCCTTCAACCCACTGATGTTTGGAACCATCCTGGTGCAGCATCATACCGGTATAAGGTGCCCTTGTACGCTTTTTCCTGTGTGTACCTTTCTGTGCTGCCTTCGGTACCAATCCCTTTTCCTGGAGGGTGTTCTTGACCCATGTGTAGCTTCTGGTCCCTTGATAAGCACGCCGGTACCAGCTATAAAAATGTTTGACATTGAAACCACAAAAGCGATTGCTATAAAGATCCGATAGTGCGACTACTTCATCAACAGGCGCACGTTTATGAGATATTTGCCCTAAACGCTTATCTATAAGGCCCTCCAGGCCCGTATCTTCATACCTCAACATATATCTTCTAAATGTCCTATCGCACACACCCAGAAGCGTTGCTGCTTCTTCCTGCGTTAATCGACCTCGTATCCAACCCTCATAGCTTTCTTCAAATCTCATCTTCCGTACCTCCTGCAACACTGCCGAACGTTTCATGGATAGCCCCCTTGCTATCCATATATTTTATCCGGACAGTTTATGTGCTACAGATACGGACAGTTTATCTGCTCGCCACAAGCCTAAACTGCGGCTGTTGACTTTTTATAAATTCAGAGTATCATACACATTAGGAAGCCGAAGGGGCCTAATATAGCACGTTCCAATTGTCGCCCCGTTTATGCAGGCTAAGAATATTTAACGAATATTAGTGGAGGTGAAAGTAATGAATATTCATGTCCTTACCACCGAGGCTGTTGTTGAGATAGATGGGGTGAAATATCATCATCATCGAAACGGCGGCGGCATGGTGGCCGAGACAGCGCAAGTGGCAGAAACAGCTTTTGTCGGCCCTTTTGCAAAGGTATGCGGGCACGCCAGGATACTCGACGAGGCCATTGTCTTCGGCAACGCATGGATATTCGACAGGGCGGAGATATCGGGCCGGGCCGAGGTCTTTGGCAATGCCCGGATCTTCGGCGATGCCAGAGTTACCGGGGATTGCAAGGCATACGAATTCGCAAACATATTTGACAGAGCCGAAATAAGCGGCTTTGCTGAGGTGTATGGTACGGCGATGGTCCATGGCGATGCCGTCCTCACTGACACAATGAAAGTGGGCGGCGAAGCCGACCTTGTCGGGGACATGCCGGCCGTGGATGCCTGCCGGTAAAAACCAGTTCAACAATACAGCCTGACCTCCTGTAATCATATAGGGTATGCAATGGCGGGTGAGAGTCGTTCCTATTCGTGAGAGAAGTTCTTGGAACATGAATTAAGGGCATACGCGAAGCAGAAAGTCAGAAGTAAGGGGTGATACGATGTCAAAGGTTTTTTTTGCTTCCGCGCGGGTGGGGAAATGGCGTTACGAAGAGAGCATGCCCGGAAAACTGGAACGGCTGCTCGGTGAGGCGCAGTTGCCGGGACACTTCGGTCCTGATGAATGGGTTGCGGTCAAGACACATTTCGGTTCGCCGGGCGCTCACCGGATTGTCAGGCCGGTGTTTCTCAGAAAGGTAGTGGACTCGCTGAAAGCAGCCGGGGCCAAACCTTTCGTTACCGATACCGTAAGGATAAAAGGTCTGGATTACCTTGACGTAGCTAACATCAACGGCATCAATCACCTCTCGGTCGGCGCTCCTGTTGTCATTGCCGACGGACTTTACGGAAACGACAGCATTATGGTGAAGGCCGGCGAAATATTGGGCGAGATTGCCGTTGCTTCCCTTATTCACGATGTCCCCGCTATGGTCGTGTGCACCCACGTGAAGGGGCATATAATGGCGGGATACGCTGGGGCCATCAAGAATATCGCCATGGGAGGCGTCAGCAGCAGCCATCGGCACTGCGGCTGGAAATGCGGACGGGGCTCCATGCACACCATAGGAGAAGGAAAGCTTGTCTGGGACAGCGAGAAGTGCACCCTCTGCTTTCAGTGCGAAGAGGTCTGCCCGCTTGACTGCATCGATTTTAAAGATAATACGTTCAGTTACGCTGACGAACGGTGCTGGCGATGCGGCAGATGCACGCGGGTATGCCCCGAAGGCGGCTTGACACTCCCGGGGGATGATCAGCTTTTCCTGAAATCACTTGCCGAGTCCTCGAAGGCGGTGCTAAGCACGTTTCAGCCGAAAAAAGTCATATATATAAACTTCCTCACCGAGATCCAGCCGGAGTGCGACTGCATGCCTGCGGCCGAGGTCCCGGTGATACAGGACCTCGGCATCCTTTTGTCCGACGACATTGTTGCAATAGAGCAGGCTTCCATTGATATGCTCCTGAGAGCAAGACCGCTGCCCTCATCAGCTGCTGAGAGTGCTCTGATAAAAGACGGCGAGGATGTATTTCTAAAGCTCCACGGAAAGCCCTATGCCTTACAGGTTGAAGAGGCTGAACGGCTCGGGCTCGGCAGCAGGGAGTATGAGTTGCTCGAAATAAAATGAAAGTCAGGAACCTAAAGCTAAAGCCTTGCTTCTTGTCATTGTCTCGAAAATAGCACCGGGGACTGTCACTCCGGCTTGTCCGGAGTCTATCAGAAAAGCATGGAAAGATTCCGGACGAGCCGGAATGACAGGGCTATTCAGGTTAACGGTTTACATAACAAGGAAAGCGCACTTCAGATATTCCGTCTCGGGCATCGATAGCAGGACCGGGTGGTCCCGCCCCTGAGAGCGCAGTTCCAGTACCCTGGCATTCCTGCCTGCATCCTTTGCCGCATGCTGAAGCATATCGAGAAAGGCCGTTTTATCCACGTGGTGAGAGCATGATGATGTGGCAAGGAGACCGTTCTTGCCGGTAATGCTCATGGCCATGGCATTTATCTCCCGGTAGCCACGCAGTCCTTCTTTAAGTTTTGCCTTGTTTTTGACAAAAGCCGGGGGATCGAGCACAACAAAATCATACATATTGCCGGAATCAACCTCTCTCTTCAGGAAATTAAATACATCCGCCTTTATAAACGCGCACTTGCCATCAACGGCATTCAGTTCGGCATTACTCTTTGTCTGCTTTATCGCCGCTTCGGAGCTGTCCACAAAAGTAACGTGCGCCCCCTTCTTCGCAAGGTGCAAACCCCAGGCCCCGGAGTAACAGAAAAGGTCCACCCCCCTGCCGCCGCTGATAAGCCCGCTGAAGGCAATCCTGTTCTCCCTCTGGTCAAGAAAGAAGCCTGTCTTTTGCCCTGACATCGGGTCCACTTCAATATGGATGTCCCCCTCTGTAATCGATACTGCAGCGCCGGCGGTACCCCTTACCATGGTCTTTTCGAGGGCGAGCCCCTCCAGTGTCCTGTTTTGATTGTCATTCTTCAGAATAATCATTTCCGGTGACAGCATTTCATCGAGCAAGCCCAGCAGAATGTCCCTCTGATGTTCCATACCTGCAGTCAAAAGCTGTACAACGAGACAGCCGGAGCCGGGGCCCCCGGAATATCGGAGACTTTCCGGGGCAACGATATACCTGTCAACAATCAGGCCGGGCAGAAAGTCGCCCTCACTATAAACAAGTCTGCCTGAAACGCCCTCAGGCAAAAAACGCTTCCTGTAGCTCAAGGCGTCAGCAATCCTTTTCCTGAAGAAATCGGCATTAATTTCCTCCCTTTGCCTTGTAAGCAGCCTGACCGCAATCAGGGAGTTCGGATTTATATATCCTGTTCCCATAAATGCCTCTTTACTGTCGTAGACTTCTACGATGCCGCCCGGTTCATGCCCTCGAGGACTCGAGGCCAGCTCATTTGAAAAAATCCATAGATGCCCGGCCAGGACCCTGCTGGTCCGCTTTAAAAAAACCTTCTCCACCCTAATGCTATAACCTCCCTTCCTGCCTTAGTTTAGCTATAATTTCCCTTATCCTCGGCAGAGCTTCCAGCGCGGCCTTCTCTCCTTCGAGAATGGCCTCATGCCGCTTGTCAAAATCGCCCGGACCGATGAGTCCCACTTTCGGTCTTATAACAACATCAGCCTTCGAAAGCTGCGCATCTGAGATCTTTGCATACATGATATTGATAGACTGAAGGATCGTGTCCATGGTGCCCTCCGGCAAAGTATTGCCGATGTCGGACGATATATCCACGGCAATGACAACATCGGCGCCCATCTTTCTCGCAGCATCCACGGCAACAGGGCTTACCACGCCGCCGTCAACATACATCCGGTTTCCTATCCTCACCGGCCTGAATATGCCGGGTATCGTGCAGCTTGCCCTGACCGCAGTACCGGTATTGCCGCTGCCGAATATAATCTCCTGCCCATTCTGAATGTTAGTTGCAACAGCATAAAAAGGTGTCCGAAGTTTCTCCATAGGAGTGTTCTTTACTGTTCTGTTGACGTATGCCTCAAGCAGTTCACCCTTAATGAATCCATTGTCGGGAATGCTGAGATCGACGATGTCGCTTTTCTGCAAATCTATCGCCATCTGCTGAAGCTGAAAGGCATTGTAGCCGTATGCGTAAAGGCTTCCGACAAAACTTCCGGCGCTGGTACCTACTACCATATGGACAGGTATATTGTTGGACTCAAGCACCTTGAGCACGCCTATATGGGCAAACCCCCTTGACGCCCCTGCCCCCAGCACAATTGCCACCTTTGCCGGTTTCTGCTGCAGCGGCTGGACAACAGCCTCTTTGGCAGGAGCACATGACGCCACGTTAAGCATTAAAACAAAAAGCACGGCAACCACTGTCCTGAACTGCATACCGCCTCCTCATCCGCCTGAAATACGCGATGCATCATAAAACAATAAACAAATAAAATATACTAAGTATTGGGAAAAAAGTTTCAGTTTTTTACTTTGTCATTCCGGCTTGTCCGGAATCCTTCTTAACGACTTTAATAATTGAGGAAAGATTCCGGTCAAGCCGGAATGACAATTCAGCTTGAGGCACTTAGTCATCACATATGACACATCAGGGATTTCTTAGTAGTTTATATTAGTTCCCCTAAAAGCATCCACTGCGCGTAAAAATAAGAGATAATAAGTAAAGCCTCGTGCAGGGAATTCGTCCCCACCACTGCTATGCAGTTATGTCCACCACAGAGCTGGATATCGGCATGTTCATCACTTTGAAATACGCCGTAAAAAAATATTGGGACCGGACAGGATTGAGTTCCGTGGCGTTAGCGGGTTGGACGGCCTGAACATCAGACGGCGTAGACAACAGCGCTACAGGCTCCGGCTTTGTCAAGCCTAACATCGCCTGAGCGAGGTTCTCGTTGGCCTGGAGGACACCAAGGCGTACCACTTCCTGGAGGTTGATGAGGGCGGGCGACAAGGCCCCCAAGGTCGGCGAAACCGGGAACACCGTGAAGGCGGGAGTCGGTGCGGGAGTCGGTGCGGGAGTCGGTGCGGGAGTCGGTGCGGGAGTCGGTGCGGGAGTCGGTGCGGGAGCCGGTGCGGGAATCGGTGCGGGAATCGGTGCGGGAATCGGTGCGGGAATCGGTGCGGGAATCGGTGCGGGAGCCGGTGCGGGAATCGGTGCGGGAGCCGGTGCGGGAATCGGTGCGGGAATCGGTGCGGGAATCGGTGCGGGAATCGGTGCGGGAGCCGGTGCGGGGACCGGTATCAACAGCAGCAGCGCAGCGGCATTCTGAACACCCAGATTGTTCGCGGTAGATGCAGGGTTGTTGAGGGACGCAACCAGGTTGTTAGGTGCCGTGGCGGTATTCTGTGCCGGGTTCCCAATCAAATTGTAGCCATTAATCGGCAATATTCCGGGAATGAACACGAACATTCTCCTCTAATATTGGTCTCATCTCATCTGCCGGCACGTACAATTTACTGATGCCTTCTTTTGAAAAGTTTTGCTCGATCGAAAACCTGTAATCAGATATATATCACCGTGGAATCCACGTGGGAATTAGCGGATATCTGAATCTTCTGTAGGCATTTGTCCGACTCAATTTCCTGCGGACGATTTCGGGTTATTCTGCAAAAAAAGATATCTATAATGTTGACCAGAAAAAAACAGGGCTGATTCAACCCACCATCCCTTGTTTTGTTTCCGATCGCTTCCGATAGGAGCGCCTTGAGAGGAAGGTCAGTGAATTATTGTTAACAGATCTGAGGCCCTTACGATCTTGACCGACTTATATTTGGTTATATCACATAAATCTTTGTCTCCGCTTACAATAAAATCCGCTGACGCTGCCAGAGCACACGAAATGAACTTGTCGTCATCAGGGTCCCTGCATACTCCGCTCACCTCAGCGCTTATCTCAACTATCTCAAAAAAAGGCAGCACCTCTTCTTCCATGATCGTCTTTATTTCTCCCTTTGCGAGTCTGAATTTTGGGTACTCGAGCACCTTCCTGAATTCGTCGAAGGTCTCTCTGGAGACGACCGGCACAATCTTGCCTCCTTTCCAGAGATCAACTATGCCCGCAAGTTCACCCTTGAAAAGGACCGAGGAAATGAGAACGTTGGTATCAAGGACGACTTTTCTTACCGTTTTTTCTTTCTTGCCCACTTGACCGCCTCTGCAACATCACTCTCACCAATACCCAGCTTTCCCATTTTGTTTCTTATGCCCTCAAGGGTCATATCAACAGGGGTTATTTTGACAGGCATCAGGATTATCTTCCTGTCCTTTACCGAAATGTCGAAGTATTCTGAGTCCGGGAATGCCTTGACGATCGCTTTTGGCAGCGTAAGTTGGTTTTTCGATGTCTTCTTAGCAAGCATGTTTCCTTACCTCCTTACAATAAGGATACATTATTCTACCGACATTCGCAAGACCGGGTAGTGGGCGACCCACTACCCGGTCTTGCCATGTTCTTTATCCTCTACCAACAACGGAATTAAATAATTGACGGCACTCAGCCGATAATATATACAGGGAACATGGAGGTGACCTATGGGACATGTAATTCCTTTGCCGGACAGGAATAAGCTAAAGTCGGCGTTCGAAGGCGATTTCACCAGTATGCTAAAAAATGTGGCGGAAATCAAAAGAGATGCACTGGGGACGGAAGATAACAGCATTTTTCAACTGAATGTGAGTTTTGAGGACCTTTTCAAGGCAAAAATAGGCTCCCTTATCATAGACCACAGGCTGCTGAATGCGGACCTGTTCCGCTGCAGCCTCTATGTAGCAAATGTCCTCGGGGAGACCCTCTCAAAAAATATCACAAGCTTTTACATGACCGATTATTTGATCCGGGGAATCGAAGAGGAAGCCCCTGATATCCTGAAAGAAGGCGCTGACCTCTGCTGCATCATCTGCATCTTTTTTGAAGAGAGGCGCAACTGGAGAATGACGCAGGCGGGGGATTATATCAAAATGGGCATTCAGCTATATTCAATCTATTATTCCATGACGCAGAAATTAATAGCCGGGTGTATGAGCAGGAATTTTCAGGACATAATTGCCATAACGAGAAAATGCGTAGAGGATATGGAGCGGAAAGGCTGATAAGTGTGATATAATTCGGTTATATATGTTATATATCACGCTTTCCGGTTATAGCAGAGGGAAGATAACGATTGCTTCTTAAACTTTCCACGCCGGCACTCAAAATAACCGTTAATTGCGTTTTGAGAAAATAATGAAGTTGTTGCCACAATATTTCGACCGCATTGCCGAATCCCTTTTTGTAAAGCTGGTCGTAATTTTCTGTCTTCTCATTATATCGGGAAGCAGCATATTGTGGTACATATCCAGCCGGACTGATAAAAAGGAACTGATGGGCAACTCAGTTGCCTTTATCTCATCCCTTTCCGAGATGATCCACCGAAGCATCAATCATGACATGCTCCTCAACAACAGAACGGATATTCAGAGGGCGCTTGAATCCATCGGCGCAACACAGTCGATTACCCGCATAAGCCTGTTTGACAGAAATGGAATAATCCACTATTCGTCGGACAGGGGGACAATCGGAAGTCGTGCCGACAAGACCTTTGCCGCATGTATCGGCTGCCACACCGACCCATCACGGCCACAGGAGACGCTAATAAAAGAAAAACAGTGGACAATTTACACCGGGACTGCCGGACACAGAGTTTTAAGCTTCGTAGAACCAATCTATAACGAGCCTGGCTGTTACACAGCCCAGTGCCATGTCCACAGCAAAGACTATCGGGTCCTCGGCATCCTGATAACGGATTTCTCACTCTATTCAATCGACCGGCAGATAAATGCAAAAATGATAAGCACGGCGGTGTTCACTTTGCTGTCCCTGACTGCCGGAGCTGCCATGCTGTATCTCATATTCTGGAGATTTGTTATCAGTCCCATTAAAGTCCTTTCAAAAGGCATGGAAAAGGTAACATCAGGAGACCTTTCACAAATGGCGCCTCATACATCTAAGGACGAAATAGGTAAACTTGCCCGGACGTTCAATATTATGATTGGCGAGCTAAAAACCTCGAGACAGAAAATGGAAAAATGGACCCAAGCCCTTGAACAGGAAGTGGAGAAAAAAACAGCCGAGATAAAGAAGACCCAGAGCAAGCTCATAGAGGCGGAAAAGCTTGCCGCACTCGGAAGGCTTACCGCGGATATCGCCCACGAAATAAGGAACCCCCTTTCTGCTTTGGGAGGCTTCGGACGCAGGCTTCAAAAGATCACCGTCGGTGAAAAGGAAAAGGAGTATTCGGAGATTATCGTTTCAGAGGTGGACAGACTTGAGCATGTCCTCAGGGACATTCTGACGTTTTCAAAAAAGTCTCAAATGAATTTTGATTGTATACCTATAACTGGTTTAGTCAGGGATTCCCTCGCTGCTTATGCGGAACTATGCGCTGCACACTCCCTGAATGTTGTATCTGATTTTAACACGGACCTTCCAGTCCTGATAGACAAAGTGCATATCAGGCTGGCAATAGACAATCTGATATCAAACGCTATGGATGCCATGCCGAACGGCGGCACCCTGACGGTCAGCACAACTGAAGAGGAGTTAAACAATATAAATTACGTTGCTGTTCATGTCTCGGACACCGGCCCAGGAATACCTGATGATAAACTTATTTTGGTTTTTGAACCTTTTCATACAACAAAAATGACTCCGGACAGCACAGGACTTGGTCTTTCCATAGCGAGGAAGATCATTGGGGAGCATGGGGGGTTCATTAGGGCAAAAAACAATGACGGGCCCGGGATTACGTTCAGCCTTTATTTTCCGTACCAGAGCGATGAAGACATGGGCAAAACGCCATGCTGGGAATTCATGAAGTGTGAAAAAGACGCTAACGGCGGGGTGCAATGCCCTGCCAGTCCCAATTTCGGCAGAGTTTGCTGGGCAGTAGCCGGTACGTTCTGCCAGGGAACGGTCCAGGGCACATTTGCCCAGAAATATGACGACTGCAAAAAATGCGAGTTTTATAATAAAGCCCTAAAGAAAGAGATATAAATGGAAGGAGAAGTGGAGCACTTGTTTTTCGACGCGATGCACGGGTCTGCTGTAAAAGGGGCGAGTAACGCCGAGCCACAAATGAGAACTGATTCAAATATCGCTGCTATGAGAAAATTGGGAATTGCCTACGAAAGTAGTTTCAGCGCGTCGAAAAACAAGTGCTCCACTTCTCCTGTCTTCCTTGTAAAAACAACCTGACCCGCATTACCGCTGTATATACGGGCAAAATGGTACTTCGTGGCAGTTCCGGCACTGGTAATCATTCAGCGGCCGCGCGGTGAAGTCTCCTTTCCTCATGCGTGCCACGGCATCCTCAAGAAACCTCAGCGAGGCAATGATGTAATCATCAATCACATTCGCCCGGGTGTCCCCGTTCTCTTGCCCGCCCTTTGACTTGCGGCTGGACTTGCTTTTACGCCGGGGCGGACACCATTTTATCATCATGTCCTTTATCGAATAAATTCCCACCCTGCTCACACAGTAGCCATGTGTTTTCAATATTGCCGCATATAGAAACAACTGCAGGTTCTCATTACCGTCCAGTGCCTGTGCGCAGTTGAGCCCCGCAGTGCCGGTCTTGTAATCGATGATCTGCACTTCATCGCCTATCCGGTCAATCCTGTCTATTTTGCCTTTCAGCTTTATGCCTTTCACCGGCTCGCCCGAAATGCTCTTTTCGACTTCCGAAGAATGATAGCCGTCCTCCCTTATAACGAGCTCCTTTTCGAAGATCTCCGGAAGCAATTCAAGGAAAGTATCGCTGACAAGCTGCTTCCAGTAGGCATCCATCTTCTTGTCTTTCATGATTTCGCCGATTATCTCTTCCGCCCTCTGCCTCATCCGCTCCAGGTCGCCAAGAGGTCCCCTGATAAGCTGTTCCATCGCCCTGTGGATGATCGTACCCAGTGTAGCAGCTTCAACTTCGTATTCCTTTATATCCATTGGTTTGAGGTCCAATATCTTTTCTATGAAAAACCTCCTCGGACATGCCCGGTAAGCATCGATATCCGTAACACGAAACGCTGCGGAAGGCCCCGGAAGTGACGGAGACACCCGGACCTCGTCAATGACATCCAGGAGCGGACGCTTCCCGGTCCTGACAAGGTACTCCTCTTTCGAAAAGGTCCCCGCAATGCCTCCCCTGCGCTCTTCGCCCGAGTAAAGGAATGACGAAGGAAGAAAAAGGGTATCACCGTTCATGACAGGATAGGACAAATGAAGGTGCCCGGCGGACTTCACCGCATTTTCAAAAATAAACTTCTGGGCCATTGCATATTTCTCAAGGTGAAGCAGGCCCATTCTCACCTTGGCGTTATCGGGAAGCAAATAATCCATTTGCTGCCGTCCGGGGATAACGCCGTCCACAAGACCCCCCAAAAATAAATAGTCGGGAGACAATCCCTGAAGCTGAAGGGAATCCATTACCCTGACGCCAACATCTTCGCCTTCGATAAAAGCGGCGTTGAGAAGGTGCCTGAAAGCTTCTTCAAAATCCGAAAGGGTGACCGCGGCTGGATGAAGCGTGCCCAGAAAAGCGAGCTGCTCGAAAATTTCGTGCAGTGCTTCGGTGATTTTTTCCCTGATCTTCTCATCCGTACCGTCAGGACATCCGGTGAATTCAAGATCGTCCAGGAGCTTCCTGAGCACATCGGCATATCGGGCGTAGCTTGCCCCTTTTTTAATTTCCTCGAGCGGCAGCAATCTCTTAAAAATCCATCTCAGTTCCCTCTCAATGGCCTCCCTTTCCGGGAGCAGCTGCACATCCAGGACTTCGGACCCCTCTGCAATAAAATCAAGCCAGGCCGCCTTTCCGGTGACAATGCCCGACTGCAGGGACAGGGAGGGCATCCATCTGTTTAAATGTTCGGGAATACGCTTAAAGTACTTTGAAGAAAGAAATTGCGAGAATTTAAGACGGGGATATTCTTCAATCACAGCGCTCAAAAGGCATAAAATATCCAGGAGCGGCCGCATTTCGCCAAGCCTTTTAGTTACTGTAAGCGCATAGGGAATGCCGTAACGGCCAAAGACACGCTCAACCATTGCCGCATAGCGGTGCAGTTCGGGAAAAGCAACTACGATCCCCTCTAATGATTTTACTTTCCCCGACACATAAAGTAATTTGATATGCCGGGCTATTCCCTCCACTTCTTCTTCGCTGTCAGGATAAGAATAATAACCAAGGGGCTGACGGGCGGCCGGGACATCTCTCTGCACATATATTTCTTCTATCAGAAAGCGCTCTTTCAAAAAGCCGGAGTAATCCTCTGTCAGCTCATAAAATGCGGCATCATGCGGGACAGTGATAAATACATGCTCTGCATTCCCGATCAGACCAGCGAGAACACCCTTCTCAGCAGCAGTTGGAGCATAGAACCCATCGATAACAAGAATACTGCCCTTGTGCTTGTGATAATTATACAGGGGACAGGCATTCAACATATCATCTTCGTCAATAAGACCGTTCTGCCCGGTAAATGAATGATACGCCCTGAATGTTTCAAACGCCTCAATTACATTGGCGGAAACAGATCCCGGAATATTAAGTGCCTCAAGCATACCGGCAAATTCCAGCCCCAACTCATCAACTGTCTTATCGGGGAACCGCTGTTTCAGATCGTATATGAAATCAGCAATGACCGATGAGAAACCGGTCCCCGCTCCACCCCGTCCCGTCCTCTGTCCCTTATCTCTTAACAGACCCGCTATAAGCAGGGGGGCCAGTGTTCGTGAAAGAATCCGCCCTGTGCCGAAAATGGAATACATCTTTTTGCAATATCTGCTTATCGTAGTGGTTTCGGGAGGGAAGTAGCACGGCCCCCCCTGAAACTGATGGAAGAGCTTTTGTGCATCAGCTGCCTTGACCGGCGTCGGGGCCAGATAGAGTATTTTTGAATAGTCAGGCTGGCGCGCATGTTTCACCGCCTCTTCCAACAGCATCCGGGTGCTATGCCTGTATTCCAGCGGAGTATAAAAAACTTTGATCATAATAAGCAGAAATACAGGTTACAGGTCATCGCCTCGAAAGTAGCGCTGCGATATGTCACTCCGGCTTGTCCGGAGTCCATAAGAGCCGGCAAAGATTCCGGACAAGCCGGAATGACAGGACAAGCTGGAATGACAAACCCTGCTTTCATGTCCCTTTGTGAGCCCCTGCCTATTGCCTATTGCCTGTATTTATAAGCCTGGTTTTTTTATAGAAAAACGGTTTCAAGACTTTCAACCCAACAACAGAAGCTACAGGCTTGACCAGCCATGAGGCACGGTTAGTGCTGCCAAGGCACCTTTTACAATAAGGGTGCTCAACCCTGTATTGTTTGAACCCTTTCATGATTTCCCCCAGCCTGTCCGCCGAAAGTATCGTTTCGAGCGACGCGTCACGGAGGTTCCCCACTTTCGTATTGCCGTCAAAGTCCATACAGCAGAGCACCACATCTCCGTTATAAAGAATAGCGAAGTGGTCACGCATCCCGAAACAGTAGCCTGCCCAGGCTTCATGTATTTTTTCATCATCAAATGCATGTCCCCAGTCATCCAGCACGTAGGTCTCGAAAAAAACATTCGGGTACACTTCGACCACATTCCACTTATACGCCACAAGGCTTTCGATAGTTCTCATCGCTTCACGACGCCCTTCAGGAGAAACCCCAAGCAGGTCATAAATACGCCCGGCCCAAAAAACAAATGTTTTTCTCAGCTCTTCTGTCGACGAAATGACATCTACACGCCCGACCCTGTTCTCCATTGTTTTTTTCCTGAAACGGGTATTCAGGAAGCGGAATTTAAATACAGTATCTCTGTGTTCGGCATGATATGCCTCGAAAAATTTGAGTATCCCCTCAAGGTAGGATTTAAAAGTCATGGCTCCGGCCTTCCTGTAAGTAAACGACCTCACATCAGGCGTCTGGAGCGAGATGTCAAGCTGGTGGAGGTCGTAATCAAGAAGCCTTTTGCCTGCATCACCGCCCAGCCCGCCCCCATTGGTAGTAAGCCCCACCTTCATCCGTTCCGCGCCCGCGTGGTCGAGAATGTCGAAAAAATCCTTATGCAGGGTCGGCTCGCCCATGACATGAAAAGTAATCTTTTCGCAGATCCCTTCGGCCTTGAGTTCGGTTATGATACGCCGGGCAAGTCCTGTCTCCATGTAGCCGTAAGGCCGTTTCATCTGGGCCTTGGGGCAAAATACGCAATTGAAGTCACAAATATTTGTGAGTTCAATATGTACGCGCTTTAGCGGTATCTCTATATGGCCGAATTTTTTCTTTTTCACAATTCTCTGGTAACCCGAAGCAATATGTCTATTATTGTGGACCAAACGGGATGTTTTTTTCTATCTGTTGTCAACAAATAGAGTTGTCCGGTTTTAGAGCAAATAAACTGTCCGGTTCTGCAGGGTGGCTGCGCATGGAACATGGCAGTCCACCGATTTCAGTTTTATTAAGGCTTATGCCGCTGCATGTGAGCAAATTGCAATCTCCTTTCCTTTAGAGTTATAGGCAGCCAGTTTTCTCGGTCCATGAAAGATAGCAAGTCTACCGTCGGGATAACGATGAACGCTTACCTGGACCCTGACGTAATGGCAACGATATTGATTTGGCGGGATCTGAAGTTTTAGTCCATCGAACTTTACACAGTTGTCATTGCCGACGGTGCGGTCATACTGTTCGCATAGGATGTCTTCCAAGGCAGTGCCTGCCCAAGTCACGAACACGCTCTCTGGTTCTTGAGGGATAACGGCGAACTCGGCATTATGGGCCGGCATATATGTACTGGCAAGATAATCATTGGCCTGCTTCATCCCAGTGATGCCCGCCATCGCAAGCTCCTTGACCAGCCGATCTTGATGGGTACTGAAGGCTCGCTCAGAACGGCCCCTGGCTTCAGGAGAATACGCAGGGATCATCTTAATCCCCAGTTGGCTCATTGCACGACCAAACTGGGTAAGACTTGATTTGTCCACTTTCCCTCCAGCCTCCGGTGTATGCCAATAGTGACTTCCGCGATCCGTATACAACGAAGCAAACAACCCGTGTTGCTCTATAACCTCTTTTACACCCAGAAAGCTGCTTTGTGTGCCTTCTTCCTTAACAAAAAACATCGAGTAGTGTTCACTGCTGGCATCATCCATCGTCACGATCAAATCCCATAATTTGCCGGGAACCCACTGGTGCCGGGAACCATCCTGATGAAGCATCATGCCGATATAGGGAGCCCTGACCCTTCTTTTCCTGTGTGCCCCTTTCAGTGCCCCTTTCGGTACCAATCCCTTTTCCTGGAGGGTGTTTTTGACCCATGTGTAGCTCCTGTTTCCTTGATGAACTCGGCGATACCAGCTAAAAAAATGCTTGACGTTGAAACCATAATAACGTCCTCTATAAAGATCCGATAGCGCCATCACTTCGTCAACTGGTGCTCGCAGATGCGATATTTGTCCTAAACGCTTATCTATAAGTCCCTCCATCCCTTTATCCGCATACCTCAGCAGATATCGCCGAAATGTCCTGTCACAGACACCAAGGAGCATCGCCGCTTCCTCCTGCGTTAGCCGTCCACTCTTCCAGCCCTCATAACCTTCTTCAAATCTCATTTTCCGTACCTCCTGCAACACCGCCGAACGTTTCATGGATAGCCCCCCTTGCTATCCATATACCACCCGGACAGTTTATGTGCTACAGATACGGACAGTTTATCTGCTCGCCACAGGATGTTTTTTTCTATCTTGGATAAAAATGGCAAAAATGATAGAATAAACAACATTTGAGGAGCAGCGCACCCACTAAATAAACAAGGGACAAACATGGATGATAAAACACCTCCTGTCACGACAGCGACACAAGTCTTGCGCGCGGCGGGAATTCAATATTCGGACCACCTTTATGCTTATGAAGAAGGCGGCGGCACAGCGGTATGTGCGAGTGAACTTAATATCGATGAACACTCCATAGTAAAAGCTATAGTCCTGGAAGCCGATGCAAAACCTCTTATCGTTCTCATGCATGGCGATATGAGGGCATCGATAAAAGAACTTGCAGGAATAATAGGGGCAAAGAGCATTACGCCTTGCGTCTCCGAACATGCTGAACTGCATACCGGATATCAGTTTGGAGGCATCTCTCCATTCGGCATTCGCTCTGATATGCCTATTTATATGGAAGAGACCATACTCAACCTTCGCAAGGTCTATGTAAACGGCGGCAAGCGGGGCTATCTCGTAGGCATGGACCCTTATGATATAGTTAAAATCCTTCGCCCTGCTCTTGTAAAAATCGGCTCCGCCCGCGGGACCTGAGTAGTCCACATTCCTGGGAGTTCCCAGGACCAGAAACAATGAGAGAGAAAAACTAACGGTTTCGTAAAAAGTTCATAGGCAAGGCGCGCAAAGCCTGAGGAATGCGGCGTACTTTCTGTACGCCGCAGTGACGAGGGATGCAGTGTAACGCAGCATATGGACTTTTTACGAGACCGTCAAATAAATAATTTTAATAATTCTATAGTTATGTAGATATCATCAGTTGAGTGTGGTACATTTTAGTTGGTCCAGAATAATCACGCAGGGAGAGATAAGATGATTTTAAAGGAGTTATTGCAGAAGAAACCATCAAAGATGGCTACGTGCAGGACGACCTGCCTCGTTTCTGATGCAGTTACAGTTATGGACGGGCACAATGTCGGTTCCATACTGATCCTTGATGAGAACGACAAACTGGTCGGCATCTTTACCGAGAGAGATATCATGCACTGCTTTGCGAAGAATATCCCTCTCTGGGAAGAGAAAATCGTGAATATTATGACTCCGGACCCGATAACTCTCGAAGCGTCGGAAGATATCAGCGTCGCGATCAGGATCATGTCGGAAAAGAAAATCAGACACCTTCCTGTAATGGAAAACGGAAAACTTATAGGTGTAGTCTCATACCGGTTCGTGGTTGCATACCTGCTGCCTGATGTCATCTACATGGCAGACGATATCTGTTAGCTTTTTTAATGCCTCTGACCCCGTACTGTCTGAATTGCAGTACCCCCGAACGATTTATTGCCCGGAACAAGCCCTCTATGTTAAATTAAATGACATGTCTGATACGTTAAGGAAAACTTATGAAAGATACTCTTGACCAGATTATAAACAAGTACAGAGAGAACGGAGGCAATGTTATTTTTCTCCTCCAGGAAACCCAGGAAGCGCTGGGGTATATCCCGGAAGAGGCAATTAATTACTTCTCGGAAGCACTCGGCATCTTTCCAAGCCGTTTCTACGGGGTCGTTACTTTTTACTCGCAATTCCATCTGAAACCGAGGGGAAAAAACATTGTTTCGGTCTGCTGCGGTACTGCATGTCACGTCAAAGGCGGAAGTAAAATAGCAGACCGGGTACAGAGAGACCTTGGTCTTGCCGCTGACGGAGAGACTACCGCAGACAGACAATTCACCTTCGAGATAGTCCGGTGTGTCGGGGCCTGCAGTATCGCTCCTGTTGTCCTGGTAAATAACAAGGCCTA
Source organism: Nitrospirota bacterium (assembly GCA_963784135.1). Lineage (GTDB taxonomy): Bacteria > Nitrospirota > Thermodesulfovibrionia > Thermodesulfovibrionales > Dissulfurispiraceae > JADFXI01. The sequence goes on from CAWAQG010000003.1 coordinate 48,411, forward strand.
TGCCGAAATGACTGCCGACAGTACGTCGAAGCTTATCAGGAAACTGCAAAAAGAGGATCCAGATGCAGCAAACTGAAGAAAACAAGAAAAAGCTGGTCGTCAGAGTCTGCATAGGCACGGGTGGCCTTGCAGCAGGCGGCAAGGAGGTCATCGCGGCCTTCAAAAAAGCGATTACCGATTACTGCGTGGATATCGAACTCGATTTCACCTGTCATTATCAGAAGGTAGGATGCCGTGGTTTCTGCGCGAGAGATGTCCTGGTGGATGTCGTTGATGGTGACAAGAGCGTTACGTATCAGGGAGTCAAGCCCGATATTGCGAAGAGGATAGTCAAAGAGCACCTTATAGAAGGAAAGCCTGTCGCTGAATGGCTCATAGATGATTCATATTATGAATTCCATTCCAAACAGCACAAAATACTTCTCAAAGACTGCGGCACGATAGATCCGGAAGATATTCAGGCATATATCAATGTTGGAGGATATGGTGGAATAAAAAGGGTCATTTCTGAAATGACCCCGGACAATTTGATCGCCGAGATAAAGGCGTCAGGCCTCCGGGGCAGAGGGGGCGCAGGTTTTCCGACAGGAGTAAAATGGGAGGCGTGCCGCAAGGCGTCAGGGGACAAAAAGTATATAGTATGCAATGCCGATGAAGGCGATCCCGGCGCGTTCATGGACCGGTCGGTAATCGAGGGCAACCCGCATTCGGTAATCGAAGGGATGATGATAGCCGCTTATGCCGTCGGCTCGGACCTGGGATACGTCTATATCAGGGCTGAGTATCCCGCTGCCGTAGATCGGCTTAAACTCGCGATAGCTCAGGCCCACGAGCTTGGCTATCTCGGGAATAACCTGTTCGGCTCGGATTTCAGTTTCGATTTGAGGATAAAGCTCGGCGCAGGCGCTTTTGTATGCGGCGAAGAGACCGCACTCATAGCGTCTATCGAAGGGGAACGAGGAATGCCGCGGGCAAAACCCCCGTTCCCGGTCCACAAAGGTCTGTGGGGCATGCCGACTGTCATCAACAATGTCGAGACCCTCTCGAATATACCCTATATCATACGGAACGGCGCAGCCTGGTTCGCATCGATAGGCACCGAAAAGAGCAAAGGCACCAAGGTTTTTGCCCTGACAGGCAAGGTCAAAAATACCGGATTGATAGAGGTCCCAATGGGCATACGGCTCGGAGAGATCATTTATGATATTGGCGGCGGCATTATAGGTGACAAGCAGTTCAAGGCTGTCCAGCTTGGCGGGCCGTCAGGAGGCTGTATTCCCCATCATTTGCTCGATACGCCGGTAACATATGAGGACATTGTTCAGACCGGGGCTATTGTAGGCTCCGGAGGTATGGTCGTCCTCGACGAGAACGACTGCATGGTAAATATAGCAAGGTTCTTCCTCGAGTTCACCCAGGCTGAATCCTGCGGAAAATGCGTGCCTTGCAGGATAGGGACAAAAAGACTCCTCGAAATACTCGACAGGATCACGAAAGGCCTCGGCAAAGAAGACGATATCGAGCTTCTCGAGAAGCTCTGCAATGATATTAAAGTTACATCCCTGTGCGGTCTCGGACAGACTGCTCCAAACCCGATCCTGAGCACCATTAAATATTTCAGAGATGAGTACGAAGCGCATATCAAAGACAAAAAATGCCCGGCAAAGGCTTGCAGGGACCTGCTTACATACAGTATTCTGGAAGACTTCTGCAAAGGATGCGGCCTATGCATGAAGGCATGTCCGGCAGGAGCTATTACAGGAGAAAAGAAAAAGCCTCACACGATCAATGCCGCGGCATGTATAAAGTGCGGGAGCTGCTTCGATGTATGCAAATTCAAAGCAGTAGCGAGGTAGTGATATGATGAAAGTAACAATAGATGGTAAAACAACCGAAGTTCCTGAAGGCACAACTGTTTTAGAAGCTGCAAGGATTCTCGATATTCCCATACCAACGCTATGCCACCACCCTAAGCTTACCCCATTCGGCGGCTGCAGGCTCTGCATCGTGGAGATAAAGGGCATTCCACGCCCCGTCACCTCGTGCACAACACCGGTGAGTGACGGGATGGAAGTAACGACCACATCATCTCAACTTGAAGATTTACGCAGGACGGTGCTGGAACTCATTCTTTCGGACCATCCCGATGATTGCATGACATGCGAACGCGCCGGCGACTGCGCGCTTCAGGAGATGGCGTATTTTTACGGCATAAGAGAAAACAGGTTCTCAGGGGAAAGAAGGGTATACGAAAAAAAGGACGCCAACCCGTTCCTCGAAAGGGACATGGAGAAGTGCATCATGTGCGGCAGATGTGTAAAGGTCTGTGACGAGGTGCAGGGCGTAGGCGCCATCGACTTTGCATACAGAGGGTTTAAATCAAAGATTTGCCCGCCGTATGAGAGGCCCCTTGATTGCGAATTCTGCGGTCAATGCGTGGCCGTGTGTCCCACCGGCGCCCTTGCCGGAAAGATGTGGTCTCAGAAGGGCAGGCAAAAAGAAGTAAAAGAAATCGATACTGTATGCGCATATTGCGGCACAGGCTGCAATATTACCCTTCATGTAAAAAACAACGAAGTCTTGCGCGTAACATCAAAAGAGGACACCTGGAACGAGGGCTGGCTTTGTGTAAAAGGGAGATTCGGATACGGGTTCATCAACAGCCCCGACCGGCTCACGAAGCCTCTCATCAGGAGGGACGGACGGTTCGAAGAGGTCTCGTGGGAAGAGGCCTATGAATACACTGCAAAAAAGCTGAACGATATAAAAGCCGCCTTCGGTCCCGATGCCGTCGGCGGATTGTCCTCGGCGCGTTGCACCAACGAGGAAAACTACGCCTTTCAAAAAATGATGCGGGCCGCGGTGGGAACGAACAATGTCGACCACTGCGCCCGTCTCTGACACTCGCCGACAGTGGCCAGTTTGGCCGCAATATTCGGTTCCGGAGCAATGACCAACTCTATTAAAGAAATAGAAAACATGGAGGTCATTTTCATTATAGGCTCCAACACAAAGGAGACGCATCCGGTCATAGCAAACAGGATGATCAAGGCATACCGAAAAGGGGCCAGGATCATAGTGGCCGATCCCCGCAAAGTGCCGATGACCCGTTTTGCCGATACCGTGCTGGCCCTGAAACCTGGCACGGACATCGCACTGATCAGCGCAATTGCCAATGTCATACATCAAAGAAGGTCTTCATGACAAAGCCTTTATTGAAGAGAAAACCGAGGGCTTTGAAGAAATGAAGGAATCGGTCGAAGGAATATACTCCCGAATATGCTGAAAAAATAACCGGCGTAAGCAAAGAAGCTATCATAAGGGCGGCCCGTCTTTACGGCAGCTCACGGAAGGCCGGCATTTTCTACACAATGGGGATAACGCAGCATACCTGCGGCACTGAGAATGTCAACGCGGCTGCAAACCTGGCTATTCTCACAGGAAATATTGGGAGAGAATCCACCGGAGTGAACCCCCTGAGAGGACAAAATAATGTCCAGGGTGCGTCCGATGCAGGCTGCCTGTCAAATGTTTATCCCGGATACCAAAAAGTGGACGCTCCTGATACAAGGGCGAAGTTCGAGAAGGCCTGGGGAGTGCCGCTTTCCCCGAAGCCGGGACTCACGTCAACAGAAATGATACCCGCAGCCCTGGAGGGAAAATTAAAGGCCCTGTATATAATGGGAGAAAACCCGGTCATCACAGACCCCAATACCCATCATACAGTCGATGCCCTGAATAAACTCGATTTTCTGGTTGTCCAGGACATCTTTATGACCGAGACCGCTGCCCTCGCAGATGTCGTATTGCCGTCAACCTGCTTCGCCGAAAAAGACGGCACATTCAGCAATACCGAAAGAAAGGTCCAGAGAGTGCGCAAGGCGGTTGGACCTCCGGGTGAGGCAAAACCCGACCTCTCCATAATTATGGAAATGTCAAAAAGGCTCGGGTATGCAATGGACTATAAATCTCCTGAAGATGTGCTGCTTGAGTTCGGCCAGGTATGGCCCAACCTTGCAGGGATAACGTACCAGCGCATTGACAGGGAAGGCATTCAGTGGCCATGCCCTGACACTAATCACCCCGGGACCCCTTATCTGTACAAGGCCGGGTTCCCCAAGGGAAAAGCGCGTTTCTCTGTTGTGCCGTACTCGAACCCTGACGAGGCAACGGATAGTGAGTATCCGTTCGTCCTGACCACCGGAAGGAACCTGTACCAGTATCACTCCGGCTCCATGACCAGACGAGTGCCTCAGATTGAGGCCCACGCCGGCGAACCCTACGTGGAGATCAGCCACAAAGACAGCGAGAAGCTCCACATCAAAGACGGGAACATATTGGTCGTTACGTCACGCCGCGGAAGCATCAGAATAAAAGCACGCGTTACATCTATAGTCCAGGAAGGCACGGTATTCATTCCCATGCACTACAAAGAGGCGGCGGCAAATGTTATAACAAATGACGCCCTCGATGCCACCTGCAAGATACCTGAATTTAAGGTATGTGCTGTTAAAATAACAAAATAGGGTCAAGGGGCAAAAAACAAGGGTCAAGGGGCATGGGTCATGGGTCATGGATAAAAAGAAGAAAATTCTTCTGTTTCCTTGACACTTGCCCCCTGACCCCTGCCCCTATCTTTTGGAGGTCATAATGATTACTGGCAGACCTTTATTTACTACCGGGCAGTTACATAACAGGGTGACTGAACTGGCCGCAGCAATATCCCGCGACTATGCGGGCAGGGAAGTCCTTGCAATAGGCATACTGAAAGGCGCTTTCATATTTTTTGCAGATATCATCAGAGCGCTGAATCTCCCTGTTACTGCAGATTTCTTTGTCGCGTCCAGCTACATTAAAACTGGTTCCACAGGTGAAACCACTATTTACTACGAACCCCGGGAGCCTCTCACGGGGAAAAATGTCCTCCTGATCGAAGATATTATTGATACCGGCGATATCACTAAATCACATAAGGGAGAAAATATTGGCCCAGGGACCTGCGAGTCTGAAAATCTGCGCGCTGCTTGACAAGAAGGAAAGGCGCCTCATTAACGTGCCGCTCGACTATGTGGGATTTGATATTACCAACGAGTTCGTTGTGGGGTACGGCCTCGACTATGAAAACAAATACAGGAACCTGCCTTATATAGCGGTATTCAAAAAAGAAACTTAAAACATGGGTCAAAGGTCATGGGGCATGGGGTAAGAGACAAGGGGCATGGGACAAAAAAACAGAAGGAGTTTTCTCTTTCTTGTCCCTTGACCCTTGCATCTTGACCCATTTCCCATTGCCTGGTCTTTTGGAGGTTGATTATGTATGAATTGATGGTAGAAACAGGATTTGCCTCGGCTCATCAGCTAAGGGGATATAAAGGTAAATGCGAGAACCTCCATGGTCATAACTGGAAAGTCCAGGTAAATGTGACCACTGATCGCCTTAACGAAATAGATCTCGCTATCGATTTCCATGATCTCAAGCGGGTCGCAAACGAGTTGATTTCCCACTCGACCATTCATGTCTGAATAATATATTTCCCTTCACTGAGAGAAATCCCTCTTCGGAAAATATCGCGCGGTGGGTATTCGAGTCGTTACGTAAGAGGCTTGCGGAATACAAGGTAAATATGTCTGCAGTGACGGTGTGGGAATCGGAAACCGCGTCAGCAACATATTACGAAGAATAGTAAATGAGTGTATGGTGAAACACACCATATCAGTAACTAAGGAACAACAATAGTATGGACAGGGCTTTTGCCGCAAAACTATTGGATCTCTCTCTTGCTCAAGGCGCTGATGAAGCCGAAGTGTATATAAAAGCGTCAAAAAACCTCGGGATCGAGGTCAAAGGCCGGGAGATAGAGACGCTCGAATCCTCTATGACCGCCGGCTATGGTGTCAGGATAATAAAAAACAAACAGTCGGGGTTCTCTTATTCTACCGACCCCGCCGCAATGTCCGGTGTAGTGGATGCGGCTCTCTCCGCTGCCCTCTATACGGAGCCGGATGAAAATCTCGTACTCCCTTTGCCGTTGCAGGCCGGCGGGGTGGATATCTTCGACAGACGCATAGCCTCGATCACCGGGGATGAAGCAATAGAGCACGTCATGCGCCTCGAGAAAGCGGCCCTCGATGCTGACGGGCGCATTAAAAAGATCCGAAAGGCTGCAGGGAACTTCGGCACAAGTGATACTCTCATTGTCAACTCAAGAGGAATTGACGCCTGTTACAGTGCTACAGGCTGCTCCGCGCATATTACTGTAGTTGCCGAAGAGGGCGGCGAAAGCCAGATGGGATGGGACTACGAGGGGAGCAGATTTCTGGATGAGACAGCATTTGGACGGGTTGGGAGCAATGCAGCAAAAAAAGCCCTGCAGCTTCTCGGTGCAAAAAAGATTGCTCCCATAAAAGGGTCCATTCTTCTCGATAGTTCGGTTGCCGTGGATTTTCTCGGCATATTAGCTTCTGCGCTGTCGTCGGAATCCGTCCAAAAGGGCAAATCCATGCTTGCAGGAAAAAAAGGAGAGCAAGTGATAAGTCCGCTCCTGAATATAGTTGATAATGGCCTGCTCGCCGGCAAGACCGGCAGTAAGCCTTTCGATGGCGAGGGTGTGCCTACGACCCGCAAAGCCTTGATTGAAAAGGGCGTGCTGACGGGCTTTTTATATAATACCTATACGGCCCGCAAAGAGGGTGTCCAATCTACCGGAAACGCCGCAAGAGGCGGAGCTTTCGGGCTGCCCGGTGTCGGACCGACTAACCTTTATGCAGAGCCGTCTTTACCGGAGCACGCGCAGGAATTTGAAAAGCTTCTGAAAACTGTTGATAAAGGCCTCTATGTGCTCGAGACCATGGGCATGCATACGGCAAATCCCGTGTCGGGAGAATTCTCCGTCGGTATATCGGGATTATGGATTGAAAACGGAGCGGTGCGCTACCCTGTGAAAGAGGCGGTAATATCAGGTACAGTGCTGGAATTGTTCAGGCAAGCCGTCATGATTGGCGATGATTTAAGATTTTATGGTAACATAGGTGCCTCAAGTATTCTGATTGAGGCAATAGATATAAGCGGTTGAAATACTGGAGGATATTAATGGATTATTTCTTGACAGAAGAACAGCAGATGGTCCGTGATCTCGCACGGCAGATCGCCCAGGAAAAAGTCGTTCCTGTCAGAGCTGAACTTGATGAAAAAGGCGAGTATCCCTGGGAAATTATTAAAGTCCTTGCCCAGTCGGATATGATCGGACTTTTTATACCTGAAGAATACGGCGGCCTTGGCAAGGGATGCCTTGAACTTTGCCTCGTTGTTGAGGAACTCTCGTGTGCCTGCGTCGGTGTTTCTACGACCTATGCGGCAAATGCCCTCGGAACATTTCCTCTCCTTCTTTTCGGGTCCGATGAGCAAAAGAAACAATACCTGCCCGATATTGCAGCAGGCAAAAGACTGGTGGCCTTCGGCCTTACCGAGGCCAATGCAGGCAGCGATGCCGGCGGGATCCAGACTACCGCAAGGCTTGACGGCAATGAATACGTTTTAAACGGCACCAAGCAATGGATTACGAACGGAGGCGAGGCTGAGATTTACACCATTATCGCCATTACCGATAAATCAAAAGGGCCGAGAGGGGCCTCTGCCTTTGTAGTGGAGAAAGGGACTCCCGGCTTCACCTTCGGGAAGAAGGAGAACAAACTTGGCATCAGGGCGTCTTCAACAAGAGAGCTGATTTTCGACAACTGCAGGGTCCCGAAAAAAAACCTTATCGCAAAAGAGGGGATGGGGTTTATTGTTGCAATGAAAACACTCGACCAATCAAGGACAGGAGTCGGCGCCCAGGGGCTTGGCGTGGCGGAGGGTGCATTTGAAGAGGCGGTAAAGTTCGCCCGCCAGCGGCACCAGTTCGGACACCCCATAATAAGCTTCCAGGCAATCCAGCACATGCTGGCCGATATGGCGATGCAGATTGAAGCGGCACGCTCGCTCGTGTATTCTGTTGCCAGATATGTCGACAGCGGCGCAAAAGATATATCAAAGGAATCTGCGATGGCGAAGACCTATGCGACTGATGTGGGGATGAAAGTTACCATTGACGCTATGCAGGTCATGGGCGGGGCAGGATACATGAAGGAATACCCGGTTGAGAAAATGATGCGTGATGCGAAGATACTCCAGATATACGAGGGCACTAACCAGATACAAAGGAACGTTATCGGTCAGGCCTTAATCAAAGAAGCTGCAAAAAAATATTGAAGGTTGAGTAAAAAGTCCATATGCTGCGTTGCTCTGCATCCTTCAGAGAGTGTCAGGAACTTCAAGATGCCAAGAATAACTACTTAAAGTCCGCATTTAAGGGACACGGCGCATGACACAACTTTTTTTCCTGTAACTGAGATTACATCGCACCGTCCGAATTTGTTGGCGTACCCGTCTAATAAACAGTTTCACATGTCTGCAACTAATAAAGACTTCGTCCCGAAGTACGCGCCGCAAGATTGAAGCCCGACAGCTCGTTATTTCTCTGCCTCAGCGTTGATCGAAACAGCCAGCGGTGTCAGTTTCCTTTGGCATATTATACCAGTGATTGAAGGACGCCATTCGGAAAGAAGCGTGGTATCCAATAGCAAAATAGCACTCCTGGCTCGAAGCGACGAAACAATATTTAAGATAACGATTTTATTTGCCGCCCATTGATTCTTTTAAAGCCTTCAAACCAAAAGATGCTGAAGACACCGGCTGCCAGACTTATAGCCAAGTCGTTGGCGTGCAGTGTGCTGAAACGAAACAGCCCTCTGAAAAATGGGAAATACAGCACGATGCCTAAGAAGAAAATCGCCGCGCCTGTAACCCACCAAAGAGCGGCATTCCGTAAGCGTAAAGTATCCAGTATAGTGTGTGACCATGAACGGTTTGTAAATATCAATGCGAGGTTTGCAATAATAAGAGTCGTAAAACTGAGGGTCCTTGCATCCAGTTCTCCATGTCCCCTATGCATTGCTATCATAAAAACGGACAAAACAGTTATTAGTACTCCTGCACCCTGCAGTAGGCTCAACACTACAGTCCGTCTGTTAAACAACGGCTCCTGGAAATTTCTTGGAGGTCTTTTCATTATGTCACTTTCTTCAGGCTCAGCTTCAAAAACTATTGAACAGGAAGGGTCAATAATTAATTCCAAAAACACTATATGAACCGGCAAAAGCACCAGCGGCCAATTAAAAATCACGGGAATTAGCGTCATGCCCGCAATAGGCACATGTATCGCAAAAATATATGCCATGGCTTTTTTCAAGTTATCAAATATCCTCCGTCCCATTCGGACAGCCTGTATTATTGAAGAAAAGTCGTCATCAAGCAAAACAATAGCGGAAGACTCGCGGGCAACGTCAGTACCACGGCCCCCCATGGCAATGCCAATATGTGCCGCTTTCAAAGCCGGCGCATCATTAACACCATCTCCTGTCATAGCCACAACTTCGCCGTTAGCTTTTAGTGCATTTACTATTCGCAACTTTTGTTCGGGGACAACCCGGGCAAAAATATTAACTGTTTTGATCCTCTGCTGTAGTTCAGTATCGGTCATCTTATCCAGCTCGACCCTAGTTATGATCCCATTTGCCTGTTCCAGACCTATTTGTGTTGCTATATTTTGAGCGGTGACTGGATAATCTCCGGTAATCATTACTACTCTTATTCCGGCGTTATAGCATTCTTTTATTGCCGCAGGCACGCTTGGCCGCACGGGGTCAGCGAATCCTATAAGTCCAAGATACTCAAATGTAAAGTCATGCTGTTGGCCAGGAAGATCAGCCTGCTTGAAAGCAGCCTTCGCCACCCCAATAACTCTGAGACCTTCTTTGGCCATGAAAGCGATGTTTTCTGATAAGTACCTAAGCTGATGCTCGTCAAAATGACATATGTCGGCAATAGCTTCAGGAGCTCCCTTGGCAGCGATGACATACTCTTTACTATCAGGCGATTTCCAAACTCGTGACATGACAAGCAAGTTTTGCGACAAAGGATATTCCTGCAACAAAACCCAGTCATCATGCACGTGTTCAGTATCGGACAGAGTTTTCTTGCACAGCTCTCGTAAAGCCTTTTCCATAGGATCAAAAGGATCTATTTGGCTCGCCAAGACACTAAATTCTATAATCTCATGAAGGTTTTCAGGAAGACGTGTGTTGTAATCGTTTGCATTGTAAAATTCATCATGAACAAAAAGCTTGCGCACTGACATCTGGCTTAGAGTAAGCGTCCCGGTTTTGTCTACGCATAAAACTGACGCAGAACCAAGAGTTTCCACTGCGGGTACACGACGGGTCAGGACACGCTTCTGGGAAATTCGCCAGGCTCCGAGTGCAAGAAAAATAGTAAGTACGACAGGGATCTCTTCCGGCAACATAGCCATAGCAAGCGTGATACCTCCCAAAAAACCATTCAACCAGTTATTTTTTGTAAGGCCATACACAACTACCACAACCACACAGAGCGACAATCCAATGAATGCAAGTTTGCGCACAAGTTGTCCAGTTTCTTTTTGCAGGATGGTTTCCACCGGCGCAATAACCTGTAATGCTTTACCAATTTTACCGATTTCTGTATTAGCACCGGTTGCCTGTACATGAGCAATACCAACGCCCTGAACTACCAAGGTGCCGGAATAAACAAAAGGCAGGTTATCACCTCCAGGGCGCCCCATTGACATAATTTTTTTGCAAGGGGTTTTACGGACAGATATTGATTCTCCGGTAAGCAAGGATTCATCTATCTCTAAATTCACGCAAGCAATCAATATTGAGTCAGCAGGTACCCTGTCACCTTCTGATAAAACTATCGTGTCGCCCCGCACAACGTCCCGGCCGGCGATTCTGACTTGTTCTCCATCTCTTATGACTAGAGCCCTGGGACTTGATAGGTCTCTCAGGGCCGCCAGGGCTCGTTCCGTTTTACGTTCCTGATAAAAAGTTATACCCATAACAACAAATACAAATCCAATCAGCATTACCGCTTCCTGGATGTCACCAAGCATCAGGTAAATTGCACCGCCTGCGATTAAAAGAAGAAACATTGGTTCACGTATGACTTCGAATGCTATAGCAAGAATACTGCGCGGTTTGGTTGAGGGCAGATCATTATAGCCTTCTTCTTTTAGTCTTTGAACCGCCTCAGCGGTAGAAAGACCGGAGATACTGTTTATATCGAAAAGGTTGGTCAAAACATTATTTGTCATTTTTTTTATGACGAACGTTTCTCTTTCTTTTTCTTTTAATACATAAATCATAACATCGAAGCGGACTATGACCAAATGGTCAGGGACGCGCTATCAAGCAGAACCATCACTTTTGCTGTGGACATCATCAATCGGTTTTCCGAACTCCGCTATCAACCGGGTAACCACAGCGACTTTGAACAACGATGTGCAGTGTGTTGATATGTTTTTCATATAGATGCTATGCTGTTTCAGATTGATTCTAAACGGTATTTGATTCGGCTTTTCAAGTCACATGAGGAAGATGATGAATAATTTATTTTTGCAAGATGCAGTGGGCATATGATGGCTGCTGAACCTCAGGTTAGGAAAGAAGATATAGTCCACATAAAGCTCATTTTGATATTTGCCGTCCTGTCGGCGGGTATAATAGCTACCAGCTACATAGCTTACAGTGGTTACAAGAAGCACTATCGTACCGAGGTGGAGCGTGAGCTTACGTCCATTGCGGACCTGAAGGTGGCTCAGGTGTCGCGTTGGATAGGCGCAAGTAAGGAAGATGCCAAGCTCATTTCCAGCAATGTCCTTTTTTCCAATCTTGCGCGGCGCTATTTAAGAAACCAGCATGACAGTGCGGCGGAACGTCAACTGCGGGAATGGATTGGGCAGTACTCGAAGAGCTATGATTACGATCAGGTCCGAGTGCTTGATACTCGGGGCGTGACCCGTATGTCATCCCCTGAAGGACTGTTACCTGCCTCAGCTGCCGTTACAAACCGCATACGGGAAGTTCTGCAGTCAGGGCGGATAACGATCGTTGACTTCTACCAGCATGACTACGATGGCCGGATATACCTCTCAATACTCATTCCTATTCACGATGCATCAGCAGGTAAGCGGACCATCGGGGTACTTTCCCTGCGAGTTGATCCTGAAAAGTATCTTTATCCTTTTATACTTGGGTGGCCCACACCCAGTCAGACAGGAGAAACACTGCTCGTCCGGCGCGACGGGAACGACGCCCTTTTCCTGGTTGACCTCAGGTTCAGAAAAGATTCAGCGCTCAAGCATAGGATTCCCCTAAATAGAACAGATAATCCTGCCGTGATGGCCGTCATAGGGCGGACCGGGATAGTGGAAGGAATGGACTACCGTGGTCAGCCCGTAATTGCCGACATCCGCCCTGTGCCTGATTCGCCGTGGTTTCTCGTAGCCCGCAAGAATACCACGGAAGTGTACGGTCAGGCGAGAGGGCAATTATGGTTGATTGTTGGGTTTGTGACGGTACTGCTTTTTGGCTCTGGCGCAGGTTTGGCCTTTGTCTGGAGGCAGCAGAGCATTGCGTTTTATCAAGTACGAAATCTCGCCGCCCATTTACAATCTGTCAGAGAAGAAGAAAGAACGAGAATTGCCCGTGAAATACACGATGAACTTGGCCAGGCACTGACTGCTCAGAAGATGGATTTAAGCTGGTTTCGCGACAAATACGGAGACCATAAGCCAATATTCGACAAGGCCGTAGCCATGTTGGATACCCTTAATGCAACGATCCGGTCTGTCAGGCGTATCTGCACTGAGTTGAGACCATCAATCTTGGATGATTTTGGCCTTGTTGAAGCAATAAAGTGGCAGGCAGATCAATTTCAGAAGCGGACACGTATTGAATGCACTTTGGACCCTGTGCCGGAGGATATTGAGATAGACAAAGATAGGAGCACGGCACTTTTCAGAATTTTCCAGGAGGCGCTGACAAACGTCCTCAAACATGCGGAGGCTACAAAGGTGAAGGCAAGACTAACTAAAGAAAAAGACAATATAATATTAGAAGTTATAGATAACGGCAAAGGCATAACAGATAAACAGCTTTCTAAGCCTCAATCCTTCGGCCTAATAGGGATGCGTGAACGTGTTTATCCCTGGGGAGGGAAGGTGGAAGTAATCGGGGATAGCAATAAAGGCACTAAAATAAAGGTTAGTATGCCACATTTAGTTTAACCTCCACCGCACCACTTCTTTTGCGATAGACATCGCTGATGGTTTCTTCCGCCATTCAACACTGGGGGAAATATAATTCTGATGTGCACTCAATGAAAGATATTATTCTGGGATGCGGCAGATTATTAAAGTTATAGGCAGCAATACGCAGGTATATAGGAATGAGGCTGGTCTCGATTCCGAGGACGTACCAGCGATGCGCTTATCAAGAAAACGTTTATTGCTGGCCGTACCCTGCGCTGGTCCGACAGACCCGAGGTATGCGAGTTGCAGGGTGGATTACTCATGCAGTTGCAGGAATCTAAACTGCGGTGTAAAGGAAGGAATGGAAAATATTTTCACCTGCAAAAACTATGCGGTGTAGACGCGAAAACTCACACTCGATCTGACTTTGACCGATAAAGCAAGGCTTATCCTTTACATTTTACGAAACCTTAGTATGATTTTTCACGGTTTAGTAAAAATTAACCTGACAGGCGTGCAAAATTATATTTCTTCAGAATTTTCCTGAAGTCCTTTCCGATCTCGACCCATACAGGATGAACAGGACAGGTTTTGCTGCGGCCGCAGAGCGTCCGGTCAAGGGCGCAGACGTTCAATGAAACTTCGCCTTCTATTGCCTCCATAACATCAAGCAGGCTTATCTCCTCCGGAAGTCTCGCAAGCTGAAAGCCGCCTTTAACGCCGCGAAATGACTTAACGAGCGAGGCACGGGCAAGCTTCTGAAGAATCTTGGCCAGAAAGCTCTTCGGTATCTGCATTTCCCTTGCGATCACATCTATCATGTTTATCTCTTCGGGTTTGCCGGAGAGGTACAAGATGCATCTTATGGCATAATCTGTTTCACGTGTAATTTCCATAAATCAGTCCTCACAGAAACTCATAAAAAGCTGCTCCTTATGTTAAAAAATGTGACTAAGTGCTATCCATTTAAGAACATGACATGTCCGTCTTTCGGCAAAATTCACGGGTCTACTGTAACAGGGGCGAGTAACGTCGAGCCCCGGCGTTCTGATTCATGCTAATATGACTACAATCAACTTTTAGTTGTGGCCACAAAAGTAGTTTAAGTTTGCCGAAAGACGGACATGTCATGTTCTTATATCGCAACTTAGATCTCGCCACGGTTTAACTTAATAAAGAATTCACAGTCTTTGCATAAACGGAATTTGGTGAATGATTCCCCCTGTTTTTTACCGCCGCACAAAGTGCTTGATATGTCCCAGCACATTCTTCCGGCATTCATTAACACCACAGGGCAGCTTTTATCAACTTCGTGCCCGCACTTCATATACTCCCAGCATTGCACTTCCTTTGTTCCGACGCCCTCGGGAGACTTAATACATGTTTCAGTCCCTTCCCCCGCCTTTGCATCGCAATATTCAGGATAAAGTTTCCTTGTACATTCAGGACATATCCCGTGAGTGAACTCAACTTCCGAGCGTTCACGTATAAATAACTCAATCTGCTCCCAGAAGCCTTTATCGTTCCTGATCTTTTTGCAGGATGCGCAAATCTGGATCATTCCCTTCAATTGTTCCAGTTCGCTTATGTCTTCCAATATCAACAGCGCATATGTTTTGTTCCCGTATTCAAAAGGCGAGGTAGTAACAAGGAAGTGCTTGCCTGTTATTTTTCCGTCATTCTTTACCAGTTCCATTTTCGTCTTCTGCCGATATACCGTGGCGCCGGAAACAGATTGCTTAACGGAATTCCTGATAACACATTCTTTGCAATTTTCGGAATAGCCGCATCCCTCGGGGACCTCAGTTGCATGAATGCAGTGTAAAATTTCACCGCCTCTCTGATGGTGTATGTCTCCAATGCCGACGCCAAGCAGACCGGCTGCGGCCGCGTTTAAACGCAAAATCCGAACATCATCATCAGCGAGGAGTAAAATAGAGGGGATTGCATCAAAGATCTTCCTGATAAAGTCGTCTTTTTTAAGCAATAACTCATCCATGTTTGTCTCTTCTCAAAAAGGTCCCTGTGGCGTGACCACAGGGTATCTAAAAGCTACGGTCTTCCTTCTTGTCATTCCAGCTTGTCGGGAATCGAGTTGTTCCGTCCGAAAAAACGATTCCGGTCAAGCCGGAATGACAGAAATCCGGTAACCCTGCAGCAAGCTGGAGGGAATTATCATTTTAAATTAGTCTGACGACTTTCATAAGATTTTGTCAATACGCCTCTTTATCACTCATAATCTCGTCGGCGGCAATGGGACGCCTGAAAATCCAGTATATCCAAACCTGATATGCGATGACCACAGGGACGAATATCAATGCCACCACCGTCATTATCTTCAGGGTATATATGCTCGATGACGAGTTGAAGATCGTCAGGCTGTAATTCGGGTCCATGCTGGAAGGAATAAGATTGGGGTAAAGCCCTATCACGCCGGTAAAGGTCACCATAACAATAGTGATGCATGAGGCAAAAAATGCCGCCAGATACCGCCCTTTGGCGCCGAAAACCTTTATGCCCAGCAGGGCGAGCACCGCGAGTACCGGGACTGCGAGCCAGATGACGTTGCCAAAGAAGTTCGCATAAAGGTTGGTTGCAAAATACGTAGACATTAAGAATAACACAGCCACAACAAGCAACGGAAACCACATCCTGTTGGCAAGCTTTCCGGCCCTTATACTCATATCGTCCTTTGTCTTGACAGCGAGCCAGAGTGCGCCGTGCTCAACAAAGAGCAGTACAAAAAAGACCCCGGTAAGCAATCCATAAGGGTTCAGCAGCGTGAAGAGTGTCCCATGGTATCCGTTGCCGTCCATAGGCAGGCCCTGAAAGATATTGCCGAAGGCAACTCCGAACAGGAGAGCAGGCACAAAACTTCCGAGAAATATCGCTACATCCCATGAGCTTTCCCATGCAGGGCTGCCGCCCTTTCCCCTGAATTCAAAAGCCACACCCCTGAATATGAGGGCAAAAAGTATTATCAGCAGCGCCGAATAGAGATAACTGAACATGAGCGCATAGGTAGTCGGGAAAGCCGCAAACGTTGCTCCCCCTGCCGTAATAAGCCATACCTCGTTGCCATCCCATACGGGTCCTATACTGTTTATGATTACCCGCTTCTCGGCATTGTCCCTCCCAAGAAAGCGCTGCAACATTCCCACTCCAAAATCAAAGCCGTCAAGCATAAAATAAACCGCCCATAGCACTCCCCATAGAATAAACCACACTATCTGGAATTCCATCTTACACCCCCTGAGTTCTTGAAGACGCTATAAGTACAGACAGATCATCATCCGGGCCCTTCTTTGCAAATTTGGTCAGCAAATAGATGTCGACAATCGCCAGAAGGCCGTATAGCAGCGTAAACCCTATGAGTGATCCCATTACCTGTAAAGGCGAAACAGCCTTTGAAACCGCGTCGGATGTTTTCATTACTCCATAAACAATCCAGGGCTGCCTGCCGACCTCCGCAACAATCCATCCCAATTGGGCCGCAATATATGGCAGGGGCATCGCCAGGAGCATAAGCTTCAGGAAGAAATGACTATGTTCCAGTTTATCTCCTCTCCCAACGATTACGGCAATAAGACAAAGCAGTATGAAGAGCGTGCCGAGGGCGGTCATCGCCCTGAAACTCAGGAAAGTTGGAAGCACCGGCGGCCGGTCCTCTTTTGCAAATTCTTTGAGTCCCTTTATCTCCGCCCCGCTGTCATGGAAAGCAAGAAAACTGAGCAGGCCCGGTATGCCCGCAGCTTCTAAACTGTTCTTTTCATTAGCAACGTCAGGCACAACAATAAGATTGAGTGGAGCGGACTTTTGCGTGTTCCAGACCGATTCCATAGCGGCGAATTTGGCCGGCTGCGCCCCGGCAACCTGCGCTGCATGAAAATCTCCGGCGATCAGGACCAGCAGGGAACTTGCCAGGCCGAAAGCGGCAGCCATTCTGAAGGAGGCTTTGAAAAGCGGCAAGTGGCCCTTTCTGAGAATATGATACGCGGATACCCCCATGACAAAAAATGCGGCAACCACGTAGCCGGACAATACTGTATGAAAAAACTTGGTCAGACCGTAGGTATTAGTAAGCAGCGCCATAAAATCCACCATCTCAGCCCTGCCGTTTCGCAAAACATAACCGACCGGATGCTGCATCCAGCCGTTGGCGAGGAGTATCCAGAGAGCGGAAAGGTTCGTGGCAACCGCCACCAGCCATATTGAAAGGGCGTGGACTTTCTTCGAGACCCTGTTCCAGCCGAAAATCCATACCCCTATAAAAGAGGATTCCAGAAAGAATGCGACGGTCGCCTCTATGGCCAGGGGCGCGCCGAAAATATCACCGACATATTTTGAGTACTCCGCCCAGTTCATGCCGAACTGGAACTCCATCGTGATGCCGGTCACTACGCCGAGGGCGAAATTAATAAGAAAAAGTTTCCCCCAGAATTTCGTCATCTTCAGATACATGGCATCGTTTGTACTGACATACCGGCTTTCCATATACGCCACCAAGATCGAAAGTCCAAGGGTGAGCGGCACGAAGATAAAATGAAACATCGCCGTCACGGCAAACTGCAGCCTGCTTAACGTCAGGGCATCCATAACTTCCCTCCTCTTTTTCAGATATCCTGTTATTTTTGTGCGCTTATTTCGTTGTCACCTGTCCAATTATCCCAGTTCAAACAAATTTGTCAAGCGCACGACACTCACGGTGTGGCGAGCAGATAAACTGTCCGTATCTGTAGCACATAAACTGTCCGGATAAAATATATGGATAGCAAGGGGGCTATCCATGAAACGTTCGGCAGTGTTGCAGGAGGTACGGAAGATGAGATTTGAAGAAAGCTATGAGGGTTGGATACGAGGTCGATTAACGCAGGAAGAAGCAGCAACGCTTCTGGGTGTGTGCGATAGGACATTTAGAAGATATATGTTGAGGTATGAAGATACGGGCCTGGAGGGCCTTATAGATAAGCGTTTAGGGCAAATATCTCATAAACGTGCGCCTGTTGATGAAGTAGTCGCACTATCGGATCTTTATAGCAATCGCTTTTGTGGTTTCAATGTCAAACATTTTTATAGCTGGTACCGGCGTGCTTATCAAGGGACCAGAAGCTACACATGGGTCAAGAACACCCTTCAGGAAAAGGGATTGGTCCCGAAGGCAGCACAGAAAGGTACACACAGGAAAAAGCGTACAAGGGCACCTTATACCGGTATGATGCTGCACCAGGATGGTTCCAAACATCAGTGGGTTGAAGGAAAATACTGGGATCTAATCGTAACTATGGATGATGCCACGAGTGAACACTACTCGATGTTTTTTGTGCAGGAGGAAGGCACTCAAAGCAGCTTTCAAGGGGTAAAAGAAGTTATTGAGCAACACGGATTGTTTGCTTCGTTGTATACGGATCGTGGAAGTCACTACTGGCATACACCGGAGGCCGGAGGGAAGGTGGACAAATCAAATCTTACCCAGTTCGGTCGTGCAATGAGCCAACTTGGAATTAAGATGATTGCTGCGTATTCTCCTGAGGCCAGGGGTCGTTCTGAGCGAGCCTTCGAAACTCATCAAGACCGCCTCGTCAAGGAGCTTGCAATGGCGGGCATTACTGAGATGAAGCAGGCCAATGATTATCTTGCCAGTACTTATATGCCAGCCCATAATGCCGAGTTCACTGTTGTCCCGCAGGAACCACAGAGCGTGTTCGTGACTTGGGCAGGCACTGCCTTGGAAGACATCCTATGCGAACAGTATGACCGCACCGTAGGCAACGACAACTGTGTAAAGTTCGATGGGCTAAAACTTCAGATCCCGCCAAATCAATATCGCTGCCACTACGTTAAGGTCGAAGTTCGCGTCCATCGTTATCCGGATGGTGGCCTTGCTATATTCCATGGACCGAGAAAACTGGCGGTCTTTGACCCTAAAGGAAAGGAGATTGCAAAGTGCTCACATGCAGCGGCATGAGACTCAATAAAACTGACATCGGTGGCCTGCCATGTTCCATGCGCAGCCACCCTGCAGAACCGGACAGTTTATTTGCTCTAAAACCGGACAACTCTATTTGTTGACAACAGCGCACGACACTCACGGATTTCTTAAACAGGATTAATTGTATCCTGTTTAAGAAATAATGTCAAGGATTTTTTTGTCAGTTGTGGCGAGCAGATAAACTGTCCGTATCTGTAGCACATAAACTGTCCGGATAAAATATATGGATAGCAAGGGGGCTATCCATGAAACGTTCGGCAGTGTTGCAGGAGGTACGGAAGATGAGATTTGAAGAAAGCTATGAGGGTTGGATACGAGGTCGATTAACGCAGGAAGAAGCAGCAACGCTTCTGGGTGTGTGCGATAGGACATTTAGAAGATATATGTTGAGGTATGAAGATACGGGCCTGGAGGGCCTTATAGATAAGCGTTTAGGGCAAATATCTCATAAACGTGCGCCTGTTGATGAAGTAGTCGCACTATCGGATCTTTATAGCAATCGCTTTTGTGGTTTCAATGTCAAACATTTTTATAGCTGGTGCCGGCGTGCTTATCAAGGGACCAGAAGCTACACATGGGTCAAGAACACCCTCCAGGAAAAGGGATTGGTACCGAAGGCAGCACAGAAAGGTACACACAGGAAAAAGCGTACAAGGGCACCTTATACCGGTATGATGCTGCACCAGGATGGTTCCAAACATCAGTGGGTTGAAGGAAAATACTGGGATCTAATCGTAACTATGGATGATGCCACGAGTGAACACTACTCGATGTTTTTTGTGCAGGAGGAAGGCACTCAAAGCAGCTTTCAAGGGGTAAAAGAAGTTATTGAGCAACACGGATTGTTTGCTTCGTTGTATACGGATCGTGGAAGTCACTACTGGCATACACCTGAGGCCGGAGGGAAAGTGGACAAATCAAATCTTACCCAGTTCGGTCGTGCAATGAGCCAACTTGGAATTAAGATGATTGCTGCGTATTCTCCTGAGGCCAGGGGTCGTTCTGAG
The DNA here is from genome assembly GCA_963784135.1 of Nitrospirota bacterium. Taxonomy (GTDB): domain Bacteria; phylum Nitrospirota; class Thermodesulfovibrionia; order Thermodesulfovibrionales; family Dissulfurispiraceae; genus JADFXI01. The sequence goes on from CAWAQG010000003.1 coordinate 68,573, forward strand.
CGAGCCTTCGAAACTCATCAAGACCGCCTCGTCAAGGAGCTTGCAATGGCGGGCATTACTGAGATGAAGCAGGCCAATGATTATCTTGCCAGTACTTATATGCCAGCCCATAATGCCGAGTTCACTGTTGTCCCGCAGGAACCACAGAGCGTATTCGTGACTTGGGCAGGCACTGCCTTGGAAGACATCCTATGCGAACAGTATGACCGCACCGTAGGCAACGACAACTGTGTAAAGTTCGATGGGCTAAAACTTCAGATCCCGCCAAATCAATATCGCTGCCACTACGTTAAGGTCGAAGTTCGCGTCCATCGTTATCCGGATGGTGGCCTTGCTATATTCCATGGACCGAGAAAACTGGCGGTCTTTGACCCTAAAGGAAAGGAGATTGCAAAGTGCTCACATGCAGCGGCATGAGACTCAATAAAACTGACATCGGTGGCCTGCCATGTTCCATGCGCAGCCACCCTGCAGAACCGGACAGTTTATTTGCTCTAAAACCGGACAACTCTATTTGTTGACAACAGGATTTTTTTGTCAGTGATTTTTTATCGGAACAAAATTATGAATGCTCTAAAATGGCCCTTGATATGTCTTCCAGCGAGGCAACCTTGTCCACTGCGCCCAGTTCAATAGCTTTTTTAGGCATGCCGAAGACCACGGACGACCCCTCATCCTGGGCAATGGTATAGGCCCCTGTCTCTTTCATCTCATGAAGTCCTCTTGCGCCATCGTCTCCCATGCCGGTCATTATGACACCTACAGAATTTTTGCCTGCATATTGCGCAGTGGAACGGAACAACACGTCCACCGATGGGCGGTGCCTTGAAACAAGAGGCCCGTCCTTTATCTCAACATAATAACGGGCGCCGCTGCGCTTGAGCAGCATGTGGCGGTTGCCGGGCGCGATCAACGCCCGGCCCCGGATCACAGAGTCATTGTTTTCAGCCTCTTTGACAGATATGCGGCAGATGCCGTCAAGCCGTCTGGCAAAAGCGGCGGTAAAATTTTCCGGCATGTGCTGGACTATTACTATACCCGGGGCGTCAGGAGGCATGGCTTCGAGCAGTACCCTCAGTGCTTCGGTACCGCCTGTGGATGCCCCCACCGATACTATTTTTTCAGTTGTCTGGATCATCGCCCTTGCAGACGGTTTTGCCAGTACAGCATCAGCCGTAAGCTTCGGGGCCACTGACATGGGTCTTGCAGCAACGGGCTTTATCCTTGCTGCAGAAGCCGCCTTTATCGCATCGCATACAAGCACCCTCGATTCTTCCAGGAACTGCTTTGTCCCCATGCGGGGCTTCTGAATTATATCAACCGCTCCATATTCAAGCGCTTTCAGAGCGGTCTCGGAACCTGCTTCAGCAAGGCTTGATACGATTACGACCGGGATGGGATGCTGGCTCATAATCTTGTGCAGAAAGGTCACGCCGTCCATCCGCGGCATCTCAACATCCAGTGTAATAACATCCGGCACTTCCTCTGCAATCCTTTCTGCTGCAATAAAAGGATCTGCCGCAGTTGCCATTACCTCGAACTGAGGGTCTGAGGATATAATCTCCGCCAGAGTCTGACGGACCACAGCCGAATCATCAACAATAAGCACCTTTATCTTTTTCATAAAAATTATAAGTCAAGGGGCAAGGGTCAAGGGTAAAAAGAAAAAACTCTTTCTGTTTCCATGACCCATGACCCTTGACCCATTGTCTATAGCCTGTTGCCTATCTTTTTATATATGGACGGGTTTACGCGGCTCAAAGGCAGGTTCATGCCGCTGAGCGTCTCGGACATCCCTATGAAAATATAGCCGCCTGGAACTGTGTGCCGGCAAAACCGGTCCAATAACCTTTCCTGGGTAGGCTTGTCAAAGTAAATAAATACGTTTCTGCAGAAGATACTGTCCAGAGGCTCCCGCATGCCGAAATCCTCCTCCATAAAGTTCAGCCTTCGGAATTTTACAAGGGCCCTCAGTTCAGGCACAATCCTGACAAGGCCGTTGTTGCTGCCCTTTCCCCTCAGGAGATATTTCTTTCTCAACGGCATCGGGATCGGGGTGATCCTTTCCTCGGGATAAATGCCTCTCTTTGCAACCTCCAAAACCCTGCTCGAGATATCAGTAGCGAGTACCGTATACTGGAAACCCAAACCCGGGTATCTATCGGCAAATTCGTTCAGTACCATAGCAAGGGTATAAGGTTCCTCTCCGGTTGAACAACCCGCGCTCCATACCATAAACCTCCTGGCCACGCCGGAGCCCTGAGACTTTACCATCTCCGGCAATACCTCCTGCATCAGATAATCAAAGTGCTCCGGCTCCCTGAAAAAATCGGTCTTGTTGGTTGTGACCATATCGATCGTATGGACCAGCTCGCTCTCAACCCCTTCATTGCTGAAAAGGTAATCGCAGTATTCGCTGAACGATTTGAGACCCAGAATACGCAGTCTTTTCTGAAGGCGGGATTCGAGCATGGTCTTCTTTGCGTCAGGCATCTTGATACCGAGTTCAGCCTCGATAAATTCACTTAGCCGGCGAAAGTCGTGCGAGGACATATGCGGCAGTCTATCGTTAAATTCCCGGCTTATATCATCCATAATCACATCAGGTCAGGAAACATAGGGTCAGGGGTCAAGGGGCAAGGGTCATGGATAAAAAGTAAAAAACCTCTTTCTGTTCTCTTGACCCTTGCCACTTGACCCTTGACCCTTTTTTACTCTTGACCCATTATCTATCCTCAACCACGGGCATTTCTTTCCTGGCGTCCTGAACAATGGAGAGTTCATCGGCAGAAAAAACCTTGTCGATATCGAGGATCATGATGAAATGGTTATCACGTTTACCCATGCCCTTTATAAACTCCGTCCTCAGCCTCGTGCCTATCCTCGGGGCAGGCTCTATCTGCTCCGGCTCAAGGTCTACGACCTCCTGCACTGAATCCGCCAGCGCGCCGAGCACGGCTGTCTCGCCCTCTATCGAAATCTCAACAATGATTATGCATGTATTCACCGTCTTTTCAGTTTTAGACATGCCGAATTTAAGCCTCATGTCCACTACCGGCACCACGTTGCCTCTCAGGTTTATTACACCCCTCATAAATTCGGGGGTCCTCGGCACCTTCGTCACTGTAGTGAAATCGAGGACCTCCCGCACCTTTGATATATCCAGCGCGAAAACCTCATCTTCAAGCTTGAATGTGAGATATTGGGTCGTTTCAGAAATGCCTGCAACACTCATAAACGCCTCCTTTAAAAATCAGGTTATAGGTCATCGGTTATTGGTAATAGGTCATTGAATAAATTTTTATTACTTTGCCCATTACCTATTACCTATATTTTAATATTTCTCAAATTCCTTATCTCCTTCATCCCCTTTGCCTGCCTCGCCCATATCAAGGGCAATGCCGCGCCTTCCCTCCGGTTTCCCTGCTATGGTCTTTGGCCCTTTAGGCCCTTCGACCTTTTTGATTTCATGCCCTAAATGAGCTACTTTAACTTTGTGTTCAGGCTTCCTGATAGTCCTCGCCATGATCCGGGCAGCACCTGATTCGTCTGTCTTGAAGAACGCAATGGAACTCTGCAGCAAGTCTGCCTGGGAGGCCAATTCCTCTGAAGTTGAAGCCAGTTCCTCTGCCGCACCCGCATTCTGCTGTATCACCTGGTCCAATTGCTGTATGGCCTGGTTTATCTGCCCTGCGCCTGAGTCCTGCTCCCTGCTCCCCGCGCTTATCTCCTGAACAAGTTCCGCTGTCTTCTGGATGTCAGGCACCAGTTTGGCAAGCATCTCTCCGGCCTTCTCCGCTATCTGCACGCTGCTTGACGATAAATGGCTTATCTCTCCCGCCGCAGTCTGGCTGCGTTCCGCCAGCTTCCTTACCTCTGAGGCAACTACCGCAAAGCCCTTGCCGTGCTCTCCGGCCCTTGCCGCCTCTATCGCCGCGTTCAATGCCAGCAGGTTAGTTTGACGTGCTATCTCTTCAATTATAGTTATTTTGCCTGCTATCTCTTTCATGGCTCCGACTGTCTCCGCTACAGCTTTGCCGCCCTCTATTGCATCATTGGCCGACTTCTGCGCTATCTTTTCCGTTTGATGTGAGTTATCGGAGTTCTGCCTTATATTGGAAGTCATCTCTTCCATGGATGAGGAGGTCTCTTCTATAGAGGCGGCCTGTTCCGTCGCCCCCTGTGAAATCTGTTGTGCACCCGAGCTTAACTCCTGACTGCCTGACGCGACATTGTCCGATGCCGACTTGACATCGCCCACTATAGCCGTTAACTTCTCGACCATATTCTTCATAGCGGTCAGCAACTGCCCCAGTTCGTCTGTGCTATTAACGTCTATGTGCACCCTGAGGTCCCCCTGCGCCAACTGGTTCATTACATTAACACCCTCGCTTAAAGGCAGCGTAATGCTGCGGGTCAGGAACAACGCTATAACGATAGCCAGAGCAATTGCTATGCCGCCCAGAGAGAACAACAATATGCGTGCTTTGTTATAGGAGTTCACCGCTTCCTCGTGACGCATCTGGTTGCGGTCCTCCATATGCTTTTTCAATTCTTCTATTTTATCGAGCAATTTGCGTGCCGCAGGTCTGGCTTCCCTGTCCAACAGGTCGGTCCCCTCGTCGTTCTTATTTGCCAAGGCCAGTTCCAGCACCTTATTATTCAGAGGCCTTGCCGCAGCCCTTTCAGTTTTTATTGCTGCAATTATATCAAGCGCCTTTGAATCATCTTTCGCAGTCAATTCTTCCACTTTTGTAAAGGCCTCATCAATTTTGGCTCTCATTTCCATGATATTCTTGTTCTGCTCCTGTCTCTTGTCCATGTCCTTTGTCAAATACACGTTACGGAGACTGATACCAACTTCCTCCTGATTAATTACCATATTATTGAGATAGGCCAGCCGGACATTGTTGATCTTTACTATACGCTCGAGATTTGCATCGATTCCAGCCATTGTATTTATTGCCACTAAGATAAGAACTACCATCAGTATAAGGACCAGTCCGAACCCCAACCCCAATCTCACCCCGACCTTCATGTTTTTTAACATTTTTCCCCCTTATTTAATATTCCTTTCCGTCGATTGGACCAGTTTTGGGACATCAAGAATGAGCGCAACAGTACCGTCGCCCATGATAGTTGCGCCGGATATCCCTTCCATATCCCTGTATAATCTGCCCAGTGACTTGATAACAGCCTGTACCTCGCCGAATAATTCATCCACAACCAGCCCTGTCTTCTGGCCGGCGTATCTGACCACCACGATATTTTCATATGCCGTCCGGTTGTTCGATGTGCAAAAAACATCTCTGAGCCTTATATACGGCAGGACTTCGCCGCGCAGGTTGACATAATTCCTCCTGCCTTCAGCTTCACGGTCCTGCTCCGACAATTCAATACACTCAACAACCATATCCAGCGGTATTACATAAGATGCTTCCCCCACCCCTACCATAAAGCCGTCAATGATAGCGAGGGTCAGAGGCAGACGGATGCGCACCGTTGTGCCGGTATTTTCCCCGCTCTCGACATCAACAGTACCCCGCAGGGCTTCGATATTGCGCCTTACCACATCCATGCCGACGCCGCGCCCTGAAACTTTGGTCACCTGTTCGGCAGTAGAGAACCCGGGCTCAAATATAAGGCGAAACAACTCGCCGTCCGATAATGTCTGGTCATGGCCGACCAGCCCACGCTCCAAAGCTTTTTTCAGGATCTTTTCCCGGCTGAGCCCGCTGCCGTCATCAGAGACTTCTATCACAATGCTGCCGGCATCATTATACGCGTTCAGCCTTATAGTCCCCATGCCGGGTTTTCCTTTTGCAATACGCATGTCAGGCTGTTCGATCCCGTGGTCCGCCGCATTGCGCACCAGATGCATCAGCGGGTCGCTGATCTTCTCGACAATGGTTTTGTCCACTTCGGTCTCGCCTCCGCCTATCAGCAGTTCGATGTCCTTGCCTGTATCATGGCAGATATCACGCACTACTCTCTGGAAACGGCTGAAGACCTCGTTTATAGGCATCATGCGGACCTGCATGGCCTTGTCCCTGATCTCTTCAACCAGCCGGGACATGCCCGAGGAGGATTCGGACAAGCCGCTGTCCTGTATCCGGTGGGCCTGCTGGCCTATGTTAGCGTTTGCGATTACCAGTTCTCCGACCAGGGTCACGAGCTGGTCCAATTTATTGGTGTCGACACGGATGGTCTTTGCCTCCTGCGCCTTGACCTCCCTGACCTTTTTCTGTTTCTCAATGGCCGCATCCACCACCTCGGGAGATACCATGCCCTCTTTCACCAATATTTCTCCGATAGTCCGGGCCTTGGTCTCCTCCTCTGCAGCCGTCCGGAACGACGCAGCCAGCGCTCTCTGCTCCTGCAATGCCTCCTCTATTTCAGCGGGCGTCAGAGCCCCGCCTTTGACGAGCAGTTCACCCAGTCTTAACGGATCTTCCGGCAGGTCGTGTATGAGCTGAATATATGATCCGATATTGCTCCTCGGCGGCAATATGCGGATCTTGCTGTCCTCCCTCACAAATTCAAATACATCGTCAATCGTCTTTTTATCAAAACTGCTCCTGAAGTCGATCTCAAAACCGAGATAAAACTCTTCCGGGTCCATTTTATCAGAGGCAGGGATGGCATCATACAGGGTAGCAATGTGCACAATCTCACCCAGTTTGGACAAGTAGCTTATAAATGATATAGGGTCCATTCCATCCCTCAAAACATTCCGGCTTAACCTAAGGGATATATGCCAGTTTTCGGTCTCGACTTTCCTGCCTGCCAGGGGCTCTTCTTCTTTTTCTTCTTTGACTGCAGGCTGTTCTTTGCCTTCCCCTTTGCCGCTATCCAGGTTGAAGGACAACTGGTCAAGAAGAGAGCGCTCTACAGATTGCAGCTCCGGGCCCAATACTTTGTCGTCACCCGAGGATGCGAGTTCCACAAGATTTGCTATATGGTCCCGGCATTTCAGGAGCAGACCTATCAAATCGCCTGTAATCCCGATTTCGCCCTGGCGAACTTTTTCCATTAAGCTCTCAACCTTGTGTGTAAACCTCTCTACAGACTCGACTCCCACAATCCCGGCAGATCCCTTGATAGTATGGGCTGCGCGGAACAGGGCATTGATTGTCTCTTCATCGTCAGGGGCCCCTTCAAGACGCAGAAGGGCGCTTTCCATATCATGGAGCAATTCAGTCGCCTCAATTACAAAAGTCTGTTTTACATCCACTTCCATATCTTCTCCTAATCAAAATAATATGGTCTCGTAAAAAGTCGTCATACCCGCGAAGGCGGGTATCCAGAGCATAAGCAACTACCTGAAAAGACTGGATTCCCGTTTTCACCAACAGTAGGTGCTCTTAAGCACGGGAATGACGAAAATACGCTTTCCCAGACTTTTTACAACATCGTCAATTCTTAATTTCGGGCAAAATAATCCTTCATGTTAAACAATTCCAGCACATTCGTTGTTGCCGGGCTGCACGAAATAATTCTGAACCCCTTGTTTAAAGCGACCGCTTCACGTTTGGCGAGTATTAACAACTGTAACCCTGTCGTATCCATCTCATTGACCTGCGATAGGTCCATTTCCAATTCTGAACACTCGTTCAGGTTATCCAAAAGGTCTTTTTTAAGGTCGGCAGCATTGAAGATAGTCATATCACCTTCTATACGCATCTTACAAATCCCATCATTTTTTTCGGTGTTTACAGTCATGCGTTCTCCTCAATCACAACATCGTGAAACGTGAATCGTGAAACGTTAAAAAAAGTTTTTTGCCTTTAGTCTTTATTCACGATTCACGGTTCACGTTTCACGTTTTTTTAGGGCAATATCAGTTTCGATACCGCCTCAAGCAGCTGCTCCGGCTTGAAAGGCTTTACCATCCAGGCCTTTGCACCTGCAGCCTTGCCTTCCAGCTTCTTTGCCTCCTGAGACTCGGTGGTCAGCATTATAATAGGTGTGAATTTATAATTGGGCAGTGTTTTGACTGTCTTTAAAAAGGCGATGCCGTCCATATTCGGCATGTTGACATCGCATATCATCAGGTGCACCTTCTGTCCTGTCAGCTTGCCGACGGCATCCTTGCCGTCAGAGGCCTCTATTATTTCATACCCGGCTTTTTTCAAGGTAATGCCTACCACCTGACGCATAGACATCGAGTCATCGATCACCATAATCGTTTTAGCCATTTATACCTCCCGCGTCAAAATTCATTATATAATAAGTCTCGACCAAAAAAAAGAATATTTTAACAAACGGCAGAATACTCAAAAAAATGTTACGCCGCCGTCCTGCGGCTTTTCTTTTCGGACAGCCTCCGTCCGGGCAGCCTGGCCCAGCGGCCCGCTTGCAGCGGAAACTGTATCTCTGTGAATGTCCCTCTGCTTTTCCATAACATAATAACCCATCATATTGTCCACATCGAACTCGGCAATGCGGCATATTCCCTCAGGGCAGCAGTTCTTCTCAGCTGCGCAGTTTCCTTCCATAGACCTGATATGGCTATCTATGACCGTGAGCGCCCTTATGATAAGCTCTATCTGCTGGCGGGTTATATCCTGAAACTGGATATGGGCCAGCAGTTCGGTGACCTTTGAAGAAACATCTTCACTGCTCGTGCCGACCTCGCCCAATATCTGCTTATTCAGGGAATCCAGTCCCCGGTATCCTTCCTCAAGCCGTGAAAGATGTTTTTCAAACTCCGAAAGAATGGATGACTCCTGCTGATGGGTCTGCTTGTTGAGTTTGTCGGCGAACTCTGTTTCGATGTCGCCGGCCATCTTGACGATGGCCTCGCCGATTTGAGACGCTGCCTGCTCGGACTGGCCTGACAGTTTGCGCACCTCATCCGCAACCACTGCAAACCCCCTGCCCTGATCGCCGGCCCTCGCAGCCTCAATGGCCGCATTCAGCGCAAGCAGGTTGGTCTGGTCGCTTATGTCCTTGAGCAACTGCACAAGTTTTGTCATCGACTTTGCATTATCGCTCAATGCATGCACCACCTTATAATCCTTTTGAACATCAACAAGGCGCCTGTCTATATATTCCCTCAGGCTCGCTATGGCCTGCACATTGTCGCTCATCGTCTCCTTCGAGTGGGCCGCCATTGTATCGCTCCGGCTGCGCAGCCCCGAAAGGGTATGGAGCATGCCTGTCATCGACTGGTCTATGCCGTGGGCCTGGCCTATGATCAGGTCTGCCGCGGAGTCGGTCTCTTTTACAATATCCGCAAGGTGCGCCCTTGTAAGGTCATTGAATTTAAAAAGGGCATCGAAAAACCGCTGCAGCTTGCCGGACTTCCTCCTGAACGAATCGCTCCTGACCAACAGTTCATCCAGAATCCCTTTTTCCTTCTCAGCCGCTTTAAATAAAGGTTTGCCGATCCATTTTATGTTTACAAGCAGTATTGCAGCTGCTGTGGCAAGGGCGAATCCTGCGCTCAGGCAAGCCTCCCTGCCGATGCGGGTCCTGTAAGGCAGAAATATCTTCATCACGTCCAGCACATAGTCGCCAAACAGAACAACAAACAGCCATGTGACCATGGCAGCGGAAAAGACAAGGACAGGGAAAAACCACCTGAACTTCCTGACATCCAGAAGGACGAATCCCCTGTCTTTTAAATTTGAATCATCTGTCATATCGTTATATGCGTAGTATTAAATATTCAGAACAAAATTATGTAATACAATACAAGAAATTCCGATTAATGTCTATCAGAAGTAGTCTACCGCTTCCGTGTTCTTCGTCCTCATGTGCTGCCTGAAGGCGGGAAAACTCATCTCCTCGCCGTAGTGCTTCTTGAGGCTTTTACGCCATGGACAGGTGAAGCACTCCCTTGGATCACATCCCGTTTTTTCCAGGTAGCAGCAGGCCCGGCCCGCGGCATCGCCGCCGAGGAAACCATGACCGCCGGCCTCGGCCCTTGCCGGGCAATCCATTATCTTGCACTGCCTGTAGTCCCAGCAGTTTTTGAAGCGTATCGCTTCGTCAGACGCCGCCTCCTCCTCATGCCGCATTCTGAAGAAACCTACCTGTTCGCTCAGACTGTGGCGTTCGGACTGGACAAGGGCGGCTGTCTTGCCCATGTCCGTGGCTATCTGTCCGATAAGCTGGGCGCTGTCAATGACCTTCCCCATATGTATATTCACGTTTTCAGTAACAGCGCTGGCTTCGGCATTTGCCGCGGTGATGTCGGAAGCAAGACGCTTGAGGTCGTTTATTTTTTCAGAAATTGCGCTGAGGGCAACGCCGGATTCCCTGGAAAGGTCCACGCCTACAGAGACCTTCCTGAAGACCTTATCCATGCTTTCCACCACGCTGGACACCGACTTCTGGATTGCGCTGACCTTGGCGCTGATTTCGGAGATGGCGTCGGTAGTTTTCTGTGCGAGCTTCCGCACCTCGTCGGCCACCACCGCAAAGCCGCGGCCCTGTTCCCCAGCGCGGGCCGCTTCAATAGCGGCGTTAAGCGCCAGGAGATTGGTCTGATCGGCAATGTCCTTTATGACCTTTATGATATCGCTGATCTTCTGGGAGTCCTCCTTCAATAAGTTGATAGTAGAGGTTGAATTCTGAGCTACCTCGGCAATCTCCCGTATATTGGCGATGCTCTTTTCTCCGGTTTCCTCTCCCTCTACCGTGGATTTCAGGGCTGACTCGGCAGATGAAGTAATGCCTCCGATGAGGTTTGCCACGGCGTCCATCTTCCGCATCATGCCTCCCACCGCTTCTGCCGTGCCGTCCGTAAGACTCTGCTGTTCCCCTATGCCCTGGCCTATCCACTTGACGGCAGAGCTGATTTCTTCGTCGCCGCAATCCAGAACGGCAACTGATTTGTGGATGCTCCTGATGACCTCCTGCATCCTGACAAGCATTACCTGCATGGCGATGAGCAGGCTGCCGACTTCCGTATTGGGCGAGCCCTCCTCCATCTCCACAGTCAGGTCTCCGGAGGCAATGGTTTGGAGGACTTTAATTGATCTCAACAATGGCGCATGCGTCAATTGGATAATACCCAGCACCAGTCCGGTCATCACAAAGACCACGACACATCCAAGCGCAATATAAAGATATTGCAGAGACTTTATTCTGCCGAAGGATTCTGTTAATGGTATCTTTATGCTGACAGCTCCAAGAACTGTCCCTTCGCTTACCGCATGACATTTAAGGCAGTTTTTACCCATGGAATTTGAGCTTGCTATATATGGATATACACCTCTGATGTAATTACCCTCAAGGACAACCCTTTCCACCCCTTTTTCAATGACCTCTTTCTCTACAGGGTCCGACGCATAATTCCCGGTATCTCCTCTTCCGGAATCTTTATCGAGAATCTCCGACCTTAAGACCCTGACGTCGGCAATGCTTTGCATCTGTTCAAGAAACGGCTTTTCTGTCTCGCTTATGACCCCGGCCAACATCATTGTAGTAAGAGTATTCAGGATAGTATCTCTATATCCTGTGAGAGTGGAATGTTTTACCTCGTTCACCACAATTGCTTCTGTTTTGTAACCGGTAACGACAGTCGTCATCGCTATGCCGGCTGCAGCAGCTAAAATTATGGGCAGTGCCAGTTTCCACTTGAGCGGGAGGTCTCTCATCTTCATAAGCCGTCACCTTATTATTGCATAAATTTTTTTGTTTAAAAATTCTATTTGGGACTTTCCATACTGCTCCGGATCTTTCTCATAAGCACCTCTCCGGACCCTGTGCAGAATATCAGTTTACGGCCTTGGGTACCTCCTACGTCCTTGCTTATTATAGGTATCCTTTCATCTCCTAACATATCTTCGGCCAGCGTTATATTGCGTTCACCGACGTTCAACAGCCCGCCCGAAGTCTGAAGCACAGCGCCCCCCCCGAAGACCTTTGCCTTCAGGTTCGCCTTTTTACAGCCGAGGGCCAGCATTTTCTCAATAAGTTTTTGTATCGCAATATTGCCGTACTTCGGGGAAGGCAGGCCCTCACCGTTCCATAGCGGCAGCATGTAGTGGTTTATTCCTCCCGTATTCGAAACAGGGTCCCAGAGGCAGACGGAGACACAGGAACCGAGTACAGTCGTTATCATGCAGGCTTCCTTTTGAGCAAAAAGCAGTCCGGGATACAGGTAAAAATCGACTTCTATTTTGGCAGACAGAGTTCCCATCGCGGTCAAAATTTTTCCTTGTCCTCAAAAATGAACTCATTGCCTTCCTCTGAAAAAACATCCACTTCACCTTCGGGTTTGGCCTCCGGAATAAAAACAGTAAAAATACTGCCCTTGTCCTTCATGCTCGCAACGGAAATGGAGCCGTTCAACAGTTCAACCAGCGCCTTTGTGACGCTTAATCCAAGACCCTGACCGAGGTAACTTTTTGTCGTGCCCCTCTCAAGCTGCCTGAACCTCTCAAAGATTACCTGGTGGTCTGATTCGTCAATCCCGATGCCGGAATCCTCTACGAGAATATTAAAACGTCCCTCATGCCGCCATGCCTTCACCATAACGCCGCTTCCTTCATGGCTGTATTTAACAGCATTGGACAACAGGTTTGACACTATGATCCGGAGCTTTTCCGGGTCGGTTTTGAAGAAACGCTCTTCCCCGTTTAGCCCCCTTGATTCCCCCCCTGATACGGGGGGATTGAGGGGAGTGTACTCTATTGCCCAGTCGACACAGAAAGTCACCTTTTTTTGATTAGCCACATGTCTGTATGAGTCAATCACACCCAGCATCAGCTTGTGCGCATCTACGTTGGAGATGGCGGGGAAGGCTTCTCCTGCTTCGATCTCAGCCGCAGCAAAGATATTCCGCAATTGGAAATCGAGGTTGAAGGCCTCGGCGTAAATAACGCCGCCCATGGATGCGCATTCTTCGCAGCCCGCACCCCCCTTTACAGACGCTATATTGTCCGACATCAGGAGTATGGATGTCAGGGGGTTGATCATCTCATTCCTTATGTTTGAAAGAAAATTGCTTTTAAGGGCCTCAGACTCCTGAAGTTTCCCGTTTACGTCCTCGAGTTTCCTCGTTATTACTCTCAGGTCATGAAGGGCCTTGTCCTTCTCCTCAACTCTTTTTCTGATTTCTTCTATTAACTCGATATCTGTAAGTTTAGCCATTGTCCCCTCCCTTTCTCAAATTTCCCTCAAAACCTTCCGGAACGGATGATGGAGATTATAAGCCATACGCCCATGAAAAATGCAAAAACAAATGCGGTAATGGCGAGTATCGAAAAGCCGAAAACAGTGGGGCCGACGCCGGCTGCATGCATTATGGCGGAACTCAGGATCATGGCGCTCACGACCATGGCAAAAGCAATACGGTTGCTTGAGCGGTCCATGTCCCTGATGAATTCCTGCAGGTTGACGTGGTACATCTTTACATGTATATCGTCTTTCAGGATTTTCTTTATGATTTCTTTCATTTGCCGGGGAAAGATCGATACAAAATCGCTGAACTCCCCAAAATTCTCTTTCGTCCTTTTGTAGAATTTGGAGGGACTCATCCGCTGCTGGATTAGTTTGGATGCATACGGCTCTGCAGCCGCAATAAAATCGAATGCGGGATCAAGCTGGCGGGCTATGTTCTCAAGTATCAGCATGGTCTTATCGATCAGGAGCAGTTCGGAAGGCACCCTTAAATTGTGCCTTATCGCGAGGTGGGTGAGCGTGTCCAGATAAAGCGCGAAGTTCAACTCCTGCAAGGTGAGACCGTAAAGCGGCTCCAGGAAATCGACGAGGTCCGACTTGAATTCTCGCCTGAAGACTTCGATATCCGTGTGCTCTGGAACTATGCCGAGGGCGATATACTGATCAATGATCCCGTCGAAGTCCTTTCTTATAAGTGCCACAAAGGTACTTGCGATAGTCTCCCTCATCTCCTCGGTGACCCTGCCTACGATGCCGAAATCGAGAAAAGCAATAGCGCCTGACGGCATAACAAAAATGTTGCCGGGATGGGGATCAGCGTGGAAAAATCCGTCTTCGAGTACCTGTTTAAAAAATGCATGGACCCCTACTTCGGCCAGATGGGTCCTGTCGAAACCCAGCCTTTCGATCTCCCGTATATCGTCAATCCGTATCCCGTCTATCCACTCCATTACAAAGGCTTTTCCCGTCACATATTCGGTGTATATTTTCGGTATGTATATATCGGGGTCCTGTTCAAAGTTTTTTCTGAACCGTGAACAGTTCCTCGACTCCTCCACAAAGTCCATCTCTTTTCCGATGGTCCGTGAGAATTCGTCCACAATACCGACAGGATTAAAAAACCTGCTTTCAGATACATACCTGGATAGCAGCTTCGCAATTGTATAAAAAATGTTGAGGTCCGATGCAATCTGCTCCCTTATCCCCGGACGCTGCACTTTCACAACGACCTCGGGGCCGCCGATCAGCACGGCGCGATGCACCTGGGCAATTGATGCAGCAGCAACAGGTTTTTCGTCAAACCTGCTGAAAATATTTTCGAGTGGAAGCTTGAACTCTTCCTCGATGATGCGTTTCGCTTCATGGGCAGGGAAAGGCGGCACCTCGTCCTGCAATTTCTTGAGTTCATCGGCAAACTGTACCGTGATCAAATCCGGCCTGGAGGAAAGGAGTTGCGCAAGCTTTATAAAGCTGGGGCCAAGTTCGGCAAAGGCCATCCTCAGCCGCTCCGGGACATTCAAACTCTGCAGGGAAGGCCATGCGCCGAAAGACCGCAACCGTTTTTTGAAAGGAATGTACCTGCCGAGGTGGATCTGCTCTATAATCTGACCGAAACCGTATTTAAGAAATACGTTTATTATCTGCTGCAGCCTTCTTGCAGACCTATATGTACGTGAAAACCTTGAGATATCCACCCAAATAGCTGCTACTCTTCCTGCCCTTCCTCAGGAAGTCCTTCGAGTTTTCTGACCCTGGCAGAGAGGGTCTGTACCGTTTTATTAAGCCGGTCAAATTCTTCTTTGGTCGGTATGTGCATTTTTTCGAGGGTTTTAGACATAAGTTCCGAAAGGTTCTTATTCAGGTCGGTGCTGCCCTTGTCAGCCTTATCACTCCATTCTTTCACTAATTTTGCCCCTTGCGATTCACTAAGTTCGCCTTTCTTTACCAGGTCATCAATAAATTCCTTTACCTTTTCCTGCACCCCGAATCCGGCAAGAATAGCATTGCGCACAGCGTCAAAAATAGTCATATTGCACCTCCAAATAAAATTATAGGGTCAAGAAGCAGGGGTCAAGGGTCAAGAAACAGAAAGAGGTTTTTTCTTTTTACCTTGACCCTTGACCCTTCATTGCCTTTTGCCTTGTTTAACTATATCATAAACCGACTCGAGTGCTTTGTCCAGAATATCCATGTTCTCAAGATTCGAGACCCCGCCCTGTGCCATTTCCGCCTTGCCTCCGCCCTTTCCACCTACCTGGGCCGCGATTTTTTTCAGCAGGTCGCCCGCGCTGAATGCGCCCGCCAGGTCTTTAGTCACTGTTGCCAGCATTGTCGCCTGGCCCTCCCTGCACGTAGCGAGCACAATAATACCCGAACCAAGCCGGTCCCGCACATTATCGGCAAATACCCTCAGGTCTTTCTGTTCAAGTCCGTCAACGCGACATGAAAGGACATTCACTCCATTAATAATCTGTACCTTGTCCATCACCGCCAAGGAGTTCTGTGAAGCGGCTTTTGCTTTCAGCGCGTCGATCTCCCTCTCGCGGTCCTTCACGTCGGAAAGCAGTTTTTCGACCCGCTCGACAGGTTTGTCGGTCTTGAGCAGTTCGGCCATGTCCCTGAGCTCATTGCTCCTCTGTCTCAGGTAGTCAAAGGCGGCCTTGCCGGTGAACGCCTCGATCCTCCTGATGCCGGAAGCCACGCTGCCTTCAGAAATAATAATAAAGCTGCCGATATCGCCCGTTGTCCTGCAGTGGGTCCCTCCGCACAGTTCGGCACTGAAGCCGGGGACCTTGACCACCCTGACTTTCTCACCGTACTTCTCGCCGAAAAGGGCCGTAACGCCTGATTTCAGGGCATCATGGATATCGGCAATCTCTGTATCCACTCTCACATTTTCGAGTATCTTCCCGTTGACTATAGATTCGATGGACTCAATCTCTTTCCTCTCAAGGGCATAGAAATGAGTAAAATCAAAACGCATTCTGTCGGGAGCAACATATGAGCCCGCCTGTTTAACATGCTCTCCCAGGACAGTCCTTAATGCAGTATGAAGGAGGTGGGTTGAGGTATGATTACGTGCTGTGGCCCTACGCATTGTCCCGTCAACTGAACCATGTATCTTGTCCCATACTTTAAGCGCTCCGCTATTGATCCTGACTACATGGGCATGCAGGCCGACTTCTTTTTTAGTAGTTATGACCTCTGCCTCAAGTCCCCCCGGCGAGCTGATAGACCCGGCGTCACCGGCCTGGCCTCCGGACTCCCCATAAAAAGGCGTCTTGTCCAGAAATACCTCAACCTCGTCGCCGGCCGATGCAACGTTGACCACCTTTCCCTCTTTCAGGATTGCCTTAACAACCGATTCCGATTCCAATGAGTCATACCCGACAAACTCCGTCTCGCCGATTTCCGACGCAAGCTCCCTGTATATCGAAGCAATGGCTTCATCCTCGCCGACCCAGGAGGCCCGTGCGCGCTCCCGCTGCACTTCCATTTCCTTCTGGAAGCCTTCCTCGTCAACAGAGAGGTGGTTATCCATGGCAATATCTCTCGCAAGATCCAGAGGGAAACCAAAGGTATCATACAATTTGAAGAGTTCGTCACCCGGAATTAATTTAACGGACGCCTTCTTTAACTTCCCTATTATTTCGTCAAGAATTCTCATGCCCTGTTCGAGTGTCCTGGTGAACCGTTCCTCTTCGAACAGCAATACCTTTGATGCGCGAGCTTGCTCGTGCGCCAGTCCGGGATAGACATCTCCCATGGCCTCGACAACGGAATCCATTAACCGGTACAGATGCGGGTCCCCAAGGCCGAGCAATTTCGCATGCCGCGAAGCCCTCCTGATAATGCGCCTCAGAACATATCCGCGGCCTTCATTTGAAGGCATAAGTCCATCGGAAAGCAAAAAAGTCGCTGACCTGAGGTGGTCAGCAATTACCCTTATAGATACATCCTCATCCGCGGTGCGGCCATAGGGTTTTCCCGAGGCCGCTGCAATTGATGAGATTATAGGAGCGAAAAGGTCGGTGTCGAAATTATTATGTTTCCCCTGAAGGACCGCGCTGATCCTCTCCAGTCCCATGCCGGTATCGATGCTCGGCCTCGGAAGCGGTGAAAGCACGCCGGACAGATCGCGGTTGTACTGCATAAAAACAAGGTTCCAGAGCTCCAGGTACCGGTCGCAATCGCACCCGATAGCGCAATCCGGCCTTCCGCATCCTACTCCCTCTCCCTGATCGATGATGATCTCCGAACAGGGGCCGCACGGCCCGGTATCTCCCATCTGCCAGAAATTGTCTTTGGCGCCGAGCCTTACGATCCTTTCAGGGGCTATGTCGGTAAGGTCTTTCCATAATGTTTCAGCCTCATCATCTTCCTGGTAGACCGACACCCAAAGCTTGTCCTTGGGCAGCGCATACCATCCGGTAAGCAGTTCCCAGGCAAAAAGAATCGCATCTTTTTTAAAATAATCGCCGAAGGAGAAGTTCCCGAGCATCTCAAAAAAAGTATGGTGCCGGGCCGTGTGTCCTACGTTCTCCAGGTCGCTATGCTTGCCGCCGGCCCGCATGCACTTCTGGCATGATACCGCCCTCGAATAAGGCCTTTTCTCTTCTCCGAGGAACACGGACTTGAACTGCACCATGCCGGCATTGGTAAACAGCAGCGTAGGATCATTCCGGGGGACAAGCGACGAACTGCCGACATGTTCATGTCCTTTTGAGATAAAATACTCCAGAAATGTCTTTCGTACCTCGAGGCTCTTCATTTACCTTATTTCACCCTTCCAGGCTCTGAGCTGATAATGTAGATAAGTTTCCCGTCAATAAAGGTAAGCCTCGTCTTGAATACTCCCATGCCGGAAGAATATACCCACTCCTCCTTTTGCTTGCCGTTTTCCGGCTCAAGGGCCTTCACCTCGTTTGGAGAGCCCCAGGCATACCGGACCTGCTGGGGCGTCATGCCGGGCATGATCTCTCCCTTTGCAATCTTTTCCTGGACCTGGATTGGATAATCTTTAATCTCCTCATTGGAATACCGCGCGGTTGACGCGCAACCGCCCAAAAAGACAGCCATAACAAACAGAAGAAACCACACAGTCCTGATGCTGCGTCTCATAACTCATCCTCCTTATATAATTCAACATTCAACCTTTGTATTACCAGTCGCATCTCATCAGAACTGAAACCGCGCCGCGCAAGCAGCCCCCACAGCCGCCTCTTTATCGTCACGCTGTCCAGATGCCCCATCGAGCGCATTTTTTTTTCCGCAAGCTGCATCGCCGCGCCAAGGTAGTCATTGTCCGCTTCCGCCATTGCATCTGCAATGTCCTTTGCAATGCCCCGTCTTATGAGGTAGCTCCTGACACCCTGGGCCCCTAAATGCCTCCCCTCGACAGCATCTCTCTTAAGAAGTTCGGCAAGCCTCCGGTCATCTATAAACGCCTTTTCCTCAAGATAAGCGAGGGTCCCGTCAACAACATTCTTCGGGAAGCCTTTAGCAGTAAGCTTTTGACGCATCTCGCTCATGCTTCTGTCACGGTAGTCGAGAATCCTGAGCGCATATTTCAGCGCAATGCCAAAACTATCGTCCACTTCATGCATTGGTTAAGGTTTAGATTAAGGTTGAGGACAAAATGTTAGTTTTTTCCATTTTCTTAACCTCAGCCTTAGCCTTAACCTTCTGTTTATTTCCCGGCCTCAGCCTTTTCTTCCAGCTTGAGCCCGTATGCTTCGATTATTTTCTGCTCTATCTCAGCGGCCACAGCAGGATTATTCTTCAGGTATTCCCGCACATTTTCCCTGCCCTGTCCTATCCTGTTGCCGCTGTAGCTGTACCATGCGCCTGCCTTCTCAATAATGCCTTTTTCCGCCCCGAGATCGATGATCTCTCCTGCCCTTGATATGCCCTCATTAAAATATATGTCAAACTCCGCCTGTCTGAACGGGGGGGCCACCTTGTTTTTTACAATCTTGACACGGACCCTTCCGCCAATTACCTCCTGGCCGTCCTTGAGGTTGTCGATCCTTCTGATATCGAGCCTCATTGACGAATAAAACTTCAATGCATTTCCGCCTGTCGTCGTCTCAGGATTTCCGAACATGACCCCTATTTTCATCCGTATCTGGTTGATGAAGATTATTGTGGTCAGAGATTTTGAGATTGCTGCCGTCAGCTTTCTCATAGCCTGGCTCATTAGCCTGGCCTGAAGGCCGGGAAGCGAATCACCCATGTCCCCTTCGATTTCAGCCTTCGGCACCAGCGCGGCCACAGAGTCCACCACCACTATATCGACAGCTCCGCTCCTGACGAGAGTTTCAGCAACTTCGAGCGCCTGTTCACCCGTGTCTGGCTGCGATACCAGAAGATCTTCAATATTAACACCGAGCCTTGATGCGTAATTGATATCAAGCGCATGCTCTGCATCAATAAATGCGGCGACCCCTCCGGTTTTTTGCGCCTCAGCTATCGCCTTCAGCGCAAGAGTTGTCTTTCCGGAAGACTCAGGCCCGTATATCTCGACAACTCTTCCCCTCGGAAAGCCGCCGATGCCGGTGGCAATATCCAGAGAGATTGAACCCGTAGGTATGACCTGTATCCCTTCCGCCACGCCCCCTGAACCGAGACGCATTATGGCCCCTTTTCCGAAGTTTTTTTCGATCTGGGAAATTGCCGCTTCCAGGGCCTTTACTTTATCCTTGTTCATCGTTATGTTGCCTCCTATAAGTATCCGTGTTTTTCCTATTGCCTATTGCCTGTCTTGAAGTTTAAAACCGGCTATTTTTGAATACTCTGCCCCGCCCGGTTTCAATGTGCTCTTCATGAGCAGGACTTCCCCAACTGTTATAGTACCAAAAACCGCGTCCTTAAATGTAATCCATTCCCGGACCACAGCCTCAAGACCGCTCATGCTCTTTACCCTCCCGACGGTAAGGTGAGGAGAGAACCGCTTCTCTTCCCTTTCAAACCCGAGTTCAGCCATCGACTGTTCTATGTCCCCGTTAAGGAGACCCAGAGGTCCCGATTCATCTATACCCACCCATAAGACATTGGGCCGGCGCAGATTCGGAAATCCTCCGGCGCCGCTTACTTTAAGTGCAAACGTGGCGTGCCTGCAGCAAAGCAGCGAAAGCCTTTCCTGTATTTGAAGCACCATAGAGTCGTCTGCCTCACCGAGAAACTTCAATGTCAAATGGAGATGGTCAGGAGGGACCCATCGCACGCCTTTTGACAGCCCCCTCATTTGCTCTATTGCCCCGCCGATCGAAAACCGCACCTCTTCGGAGACATCAATAGCGACAAAACATCTCATGCAACGGTCCTCCATAGCTGCAGAATGAGATTTGTCATCAATCCTGCTGCCGCATCATCGAGCATAACGCCCAGGCCGCCGCTTACTGCCCGCTCAATATTTCTGATGGGAGAAGGCTTTAGTATATCGAAAAACCTGAACAAAAAAAAGGCCGCGGCCAAATATCCCGCAGTCAGAGGGAGCGAAAAAACAGAGATCACAAATCCGGCAAATTCATCGATAACAATGCGCCCGCTGTCCTCGCCGAAAATACTTTCAGCAACATGAGCAGTCACAGTACCCAGACCGAAAAGGACAGCCGCAAGAACTCCGTGCAGCAGTCTGTCCGGTTTCAGGAGCCAAATACATATCAAAGCAGCCAGACTCCCGAATGTTCCCGACGCAAAAGGAATATAACCGATGAAGAAGACCGTTGCGATAACTTTTGACACTGACCTGAAAAAACCGTCCATTGCCCGCTATTTTATCATAAAACAGAGGGTAATCGGCAACGGGGACAGCTAAGACATGGGTAGTGCCGTTTTTCTTTGAGAGCACCTGGGTTATCAGCAGTGGGCTGGTAACGTCCAGCCCACATACGCTCAACTGGAACACCAGATAATATTCTATATATATTAAGGATGCAGGCACAGAAGGCTAATTGCTATCAAAGAAAAACGGCACTACCCATGTCTTTCTCCAACTAACAACATGTTTACGCGTCCATCTCCTTTCTGGTATTGTTACTAATGTCGGATGAATTACTGGAGATAGTTGATAAGGATGGCAAATCCCTGGGCATCGCCCCACGCTCCTCAATACACGGCAACCCTTCCCTGCTCAACAAGGTTGTTCACGTGCTTGTCTTTAACAGCGCCGGCGAATTACTCCTGCAAAAGCGGTCGATGAACAAAGACGTTGCGCCGGGTAAATGGGACACATCTGTGGGAGGCCATGTATCGCCTGCCGAAGACACGTATTTGGCCGCTCGCAGAGAAATGGAGGAGGAACTTGGCGTTGACACCGGCGGACTCACCTTTTTATACTCCTATATCCATTCCAACGCCTATGAGAGTGAGCTTGTTTTTACGCACTCCTGCATCCACAACGGCCCATTCTCATTCAATGCCGAGGAAATAGACGCCGTGAAATTCTGGAGCATTGAAGAAATAAAAAGAGCTCTCGGAACAGGCGTTCTCAGCGACAACTTTGAAGAAGAGTTCGCAAAATACCAGGCTTCCCGTCCTTATACTCCCCTCTCTTCCGGCCCATAAATGTATTTGTGCAGCTGAAGGTTGAGCCTGGCCTGAAGCCGGTCATCCAGCATCCATCGGGAAAGGTCCCTCGGTGAAATGACCCCAAAAACCGGCGCCAACAGGATTGTGCACTTGCCAGACAGTCCGTGCTTTCTTATAAAATCCCTCGTCCATTCATAGTCCCCTCTATCGGCAATAACAAATTTGAGTTCATCCTGAGATTTTAAAAGTCTTAGATTGTCAAAGTCCATCGCCTCGCACATCCCGCTCCGGGGAGTCTTAATGTCCATAATTATTATTGCCCGGCGGTCCACCCCGCTAATGCTTACACTTCCATTTGTTTCAACCAACACGGTAAGACCGCTGTCAAGCAGCCTCTTTATCAGCGGGAATACATCCTTCTGCAGCAGCGGCTCGCCTCCCGTGAGTTCAACAAGGCTTGTCCCATACGCTGCCGCCTGCTCAAACACGTCATCTTCGGACATCTCCATGCCTGCTTCATACGCATAAGCAGTGTCGCAGTAAACACACCGCAAATTACAGCCGCTCATCCTGATAAAAACACATGGCAGCCCTGCATAGGTTGATTCGCCCTGTATGCTCAAAAAAATTTCACAAACCTTCACAATCAAACTTTATCATGTCCTTTTGAAAATGGTCAAAAGCTGGAGGGTGTGCGTCATGATTGTGGGTTTGTAATTTTGTCATTCCGGCTTGTCCGGAATCTTTCCATACCTTTATGATAGACTCCGGACAAGCCGGAGTGACAGATCAGGGCTACTTTCGAGACAATGACGGGGTCCCCGGAAAGTCGAAGACTTTATGGGGTGCAATGACATATTGGCCTGCCCACAACCATGACGCGCACCCAAAGCTGGAGAAGAGATGGCAGGAAGGTCAGGCAGTCTCCCTCACAGGTATTGTAAAATAAAAAACAGAACCCTTCCCAACCTCCGACTCCACCCAGATGCGACCGCTGTGGCGTTCCACGATTTTTTTGCAAACGGCAAGGCCGATGCCGGTACCCGAATATTCCTCGCGCCCGTGCAGCCGCCGGAATATCTGGAAAATGCTTTCATAATGCTGCTGCTCAATGCCTATGCCGTTGTCACTGACCGAGAACAGCCATTCACCATCCGCCCTTCGCGCCGAAACGTGGATAACGGGTTTTTTGTCCCCCCGGTACTTTATGGCATTGCCGATAAGGTTTTGGAACAGTCTCACTATCTGGCCTTCATCCGCCACAGCGCTGGGCAGTTCGCCGCGGGTCACCGAAGCCCCGCATTCTTCGCTGGACATCCTGAGATTTTCGAAGGCCGTGTCGAAGACCCTGTTGAAATCCGTAACGACCAATTGCTTTCCCCGTGTGGTAATCCTGGAGTACTTGAGCAAGTCACTGATGAGCCGCTCCATCCTGTTGACACCTTCTACAATATACGTGATAAACTCCGTCGCCTTGTCATCGAGTCTGTCCTTGTATCTCCGCTCCAGGAGTTGGCTGAAACCAGCCACGGTACGGAGAGGTTCCTGCAAATCATGCGACACTACCGAAGCGAATACTTCCAACTCGCGGTTGCTTCTCGCCAACTCCCCCGAGTATTGCCGGAGAGTTTCTTCGGCGCGTTTGCGCTTGGTGATGTCTTGTGAAATAAGCATAAAGCCGATCAGTTTATTTTCCTTGTCGAGAATATTGGACACCTTCGATTCGAGAAAACAGATTCCCTCAGCCGTATCCACAGTATCCATAAAGGGTGAGCTTTCGTCTTTACGTGCTTTCTCAACAGCCTTTTCAAAAAAAGGGAAACATGCCTTTCCCCCCATATCCGGTTCCATCACCCTTTTTCCGATAACTTCCTTTGCTTCGCAACCAAACAACTTTTCGGCCATTGTGTTGTAATACTTTATCCGGAAATCGAGGTCAGTCGCCATGATTGCCAAAGAGGATGAATGCAGGACATTGTCGAGATAGACCGTTTTCTCCCTCAATAATTCTGCCGCCTGTTTCTTAAGTTGTTCACGAGACTCTATAATTTCCTTCGCGAAATACTGGAACTGGTTGGCAAGGATGAGGAGCTGGTCCCCTTTTTGGACTTCCGGAGGCTGGATATGAAATATGTCCCGTGAAACATCAGTAATAGTCCCGGTCAGCCGCATTACCCGTCTTGTAATCCAGCTCATGATCAAACCAAAGGAAAGGATAAACATTAGAGACAAGGCTGCACGCAGCAAACGCTCTTTGGACACAATATCTTTATTCATCTTCTCGAATTCCGTCCGGGATATAAACGAGGCAAACTCCAGGGTCAGTTCTGAACTGCCGATGTCAAAGAACGACTTGCCTATAACGAGATATTTCTTCCTGAGCGTGTCGAGCGTAGTGCCCAACGGAAGGATGTCCCGCCTGTTTGAGGCAACAACCAGGGATTTCGAGCCCGTTATCAGTCCTACTATTTTTTGCCTTCCCGATAAGCCCTGAGAAGCGATAAGAAAGTCGTCATCAAGTTGAGCAGCGAACATCAATGTTGCGATGGGTTCTCCCCTGGAGTTGCGGACAGACCCGGAAGTAAGCAGATATGGCATGCCGTCAATAGACGTCAAAAAACTCTCATGGCGGCTGAGCTGCAAAATGCGTCCTGAAGGATGCTCCAGGGACGGCGGCGGCGTACCGGAAAAGCCCTGGTAAACCTCCCTCACCCTATCCTTATTGTCCATCAATAAGGCAAACTTGATAGGGATGAAATGGCGCATTACAGAGGCGTCCGGCATCCACGGCGGGATTTCAGAGTAATGTTTTAGTCCGGACTCCCAGTTGCCGGAACGGGATTTTTCTGCAATATAATCATAAAAATTCTTTTGGGAAATGACCAGTTTCAACGCGTACTGAAAGGCATTTACATAATTATCAAAGCGGATTCTTTCTTCCTCAAAGTCATCAGAGAGTATTCGGGAGAGTTGGAACTCGGAGATTTCCGCGAGTTTTTTTGTTAGAACATGGTCCGTTACCACCCACACAGCGAGACCTATCAAAACAGTCAGGACCAACATCTTGGGGGTCAGTGAAACCCGGTACCCCAGGTTTCTGATTATATGTTTAATATCCATCCATAATTAAACCATTTATCTCGGCTCTCCTACCACCTCATCCCCATGAAATTTCCATCCGGCCTTTTTCAGGCGGCTGACAGGGACAAAACCGAACTTGGATGGATCAAGTTTTTCAAACTCTTTTATCATATAATCGACCAGCATTTGCGCGTTCTTATTTTCTGTCCCCTTGCCCTCCCACGTGCTGAGGGTGTAGGTGCGGTAGAAGGGATACTTCAAAGCAGCGAGCGCCGCAGGGTCGTTCGGGCTGTAGCCGTCTATTTTCAGGGGCTTGACCTTTCCGAGTTCCCCATACTTATCCACCATGCTGAGCACTTCCCAGCCGATAGCGTCCTTCGATTCGGCCACCTGTGAGATCATATCAGGGATGGACCCGACCTCATAAATTCCAGGGCCGAACTCCTTGTCCTTATCGAGCAACTGGCGCCAGTGGCCGGGCCTCAGCTTGCAGTGAAGCCTGCTGACCGCCTTAATGTTGATGTCGGGCCCGGGCTTTCCCGTCCGAGTTTTCAGCTCCGACCAACGGCGTATCTTCCCCCGGTATATGTCTCTCAGTTGTTTTGAAGTGACACTATCAACAGGATTGCCGGGATTAACAAAAAAAGCAATGGCAACAAGCCCCAGCGTATGGAACCGGAGGCCGGGCAGTCTGTCTTCCGCGCCGGGAGGACAGCAAAACCCCCCTATGTCCACGGCCTTGGCGGCAAGCAGGCCGGCGGCAATGCCGCAGGTGCCTTCCTTGAAATAAACCTTCCGGTTGTATTCTTTCCCGAATTTTTGTGCAAGCGGCAAAAGGGTGTGGTAAATGTCCTGGTCCAGTACAGCTGTCACATCAGGATTTCCCCAATCAGCTGCATACTTGACAGGGCTCTTTACCCATGCCTCCGGCATGGGCGCTATCCTGGACGGATCGCTGAAGACCTCGCCGCGAATATCCACATGAGCGGCATGCGACACGGCGAATACCGGCAAGAAAGTCATAATAACAACCACGGCCAGTGCTGAAAAAAAAGATTTTCCCGTCCCGGCTTTCATTATGGTATCTCCTAATCGGTCTCTTCCTTATTTTATTATTGTAATAGAATTGGAGGGTTTGTCAACAGGCGGTAAGCGTGTCAAGCCATATTATTTTGCGGCCGTTAATAATTTGTGGTAGGAGCGCAAAGCCTGCTACAATATTTTTAGGTTGCAGGCTTTGCGGGCATGCAATGCCCGGCATATGCTCGGCTGAAGAGATATCGTTTTAAAAGAGGTTGCCATGAACGAAATCGAAGAAAAGTTGCTCGCTGTCCAATCATGGCCGCTTCGGGCCTCCTGCATTGAGACTCTGCAGCTTAATCTCGGTTATAAATGCAACATGTCCTGCAAACACTGCCATATCGGGGCAGGCCCTTCAAGGACCGAGCTTATGGACAGTACCACCATTGATGCGGCCCTAAAGGTCCTCCTTGATTACAATGTCTCCACGCTTGATCTGACCGGCGGCGCGCCTGAACTCAACCCTTGCTTCCGGGACATTATCGTTGAGGCAGGGAGAATGGGGCGCCGCATCATAGTAAGGACCAATCTTACAATATTATCCGGGCAAGGTATGGAATATCTGCCCGAGTTCTATAGTGAAAATAAAGTGGAGATTGTAGCGTCACTTCCATGCTACACAGAGTCGGGCACCGACGGAACTCGTGGAAGCGGGACCTTCTCCAAAAGTATCGCTGCACTAAAAAGGCTGAACGGTCTGGGCTATGGTACCCTACCGGGGAAAAGACTCCACCTCGTCTATAATCCCATGGGCGCATTTCTCCCTCCGCCCCAGAGTGAACTGGAAACTCACTACAAGAAGGAACTCCAGGCATCGTTCGGCATTGTCTTTAACTGCCTCTATACGTTTGCAAATATGCCCATCGGGCGTTTCAGGGAATTCCTCCTGAGATCAAATAATATGAAACCATATATGGAAACGGTAAAAAGCGCCTTTAATCCTGATACCCTTGGCAGTCTCATGTGCCGTCGCCTGATTAACGTCGGGTGGGACGGGACCCTTTATGATTGCGATTTTAACCAGGCGCTCGGACTCGCCGTTGATGAAGATTGCCCGCGCCACATCGGGGATTATGACCATGCGGTATTGTCCGGAAGAAAAATAGTAATGGGCAATCACTGCTTTGTATGCAGCGCGGGCCAGGGCTCGACTTGAACAGGCGCGATCACATAGCAGGCGGTCGCCTGTAAAGAATAATTGGTCCGGGGCACTGACCCACCTCCTTACCATTGGGCCTGTGTCGGATTTATGGGTTTGTAATTTTGTCATTCCGGCTTGTCCGGAATCTTGCCATGCTTTTCTGATAGACTCCGGACAAGCCGGAGTGACAGTTCCCCGTGCTACTTTCGAGACAATGACGTTCCGGTGCGCCCCGCATCCATGACGAACTCTGCCTCCTTTCCTCAAATTTGACAAATTCACCACGAGCAGGTAAATTTAAACATGCAAGTGATTGGTAATCGGCCAAAAAAACTATTACCTGTATCCTATAACCCGTGTTCTCTAAAGGAGGAAACCATGAGCTTCTGGTCAAAAGTAAAGAGAGATCTGCAGAAGGGGGTAGATGAGGGTCTGGCCTTTGTAAAAGAAGGCGCGGCGGTTGTTATCAGAAAAGCCGAAGAGCTGACAGACGAAGGGAAGAAACGTTACATACTTTATGAAATGAAAGCTAAAGTGCAAAAAGAAATATCGGAACTCGGCGGGCAGGTATACGACCTGAGCGCTAAAATGAAAAATCCCATGCTCGACACTAAAATAAAAGAGCTCATCGCCCGCATCAAGAGGCGCGAGGCCGAGATACTGAAGGTCGAGGGAAGGCAGGCGCCGGAGGCAAAAAAAACCGTTGCAAAGAAAACCGCTCCCCAAAAAACAGCTGCAAAAAAGACCCCGGCAAAGAAAGCAGCAACTTCAAAAGCGCCGGTGAGACCGGCAACAACGCCGGACTGATAGTTAAGTGGAAGCTTTGCTTGTAGATGCGAGAGGCCTGGGCTGTCCCAAACCGGTGCTGCTGGCAGAGGATGCGCTGTCCGGACTGGATGAGGGCATCGTTGATGTATTAATCGATAACGAGGCGTCGCTGAATAACCTCATCCGTTTTGCTTCGAAAAACGGGTTTCATACTGAAGGGTCCAAAGAGGACGGCTACTGGAAGGTCAGAATCGTTAAAGGACATCCTTGTGAAGTGCCGGAAGCGACCCTCCCGATGGATGAAACTCCTGTAAAGGATGTGCTCCTGATTATAGGCTCCGATACAATGGGCAAAGACGAGAAGCTGGGGAAAATCCTGATGAAGGGATTTTTCGAGACAATGATAGCGACAAAGGAGGTTCCCCATACCATTTTTTTCCTCAATGCCGCTGTTAAACTGACCACAACCGATGAAGAGATGATCATTATTCTGCAGGACCTTGAAAAAATGGGAGTGGAAATCTTTTCATGCGGCACGTGCCTTAAATACTACGATCTTGAAAAGGCTTTAAAGGCAGGCAATCGCGGCACAACAAATCATATCGTGGAAGGCATCAAAGATTTCAAAAAAACCGTCTGGATCGGATAAGCAGTCATTACTGTTTGCTTCCTGTTTCCTCATCCCTGTCGATAGTACCCCTCGCCACCTTGCCTTCAAGGAGTTGTATCTGCCGGCGGAGCCGTTCCTCCGACTTCATTCTTTCTTCTATTTCATATTGAAGGTCCGCGTTTACTTTCCTGATTGCCGCGGTCCGGGCCAACACCTGGGCGTCGAATTCCTTTCTGGATTTTTCTATTTCAGCATATGACTTGTTCAGCTCGTATCGAAGATTATTATGTCTGCGGTAAAGCCAGACCAGATTCACGATCAGGGCAATAATAAGAACTGCGATGAGAAATCCCAGCATAATCGTCATGACGCCAACCTCCCTTGAGGCGAGTCAATAAAAAAGCTTTCTGAATAACTGGAAATTTACTTTATACTGGACTGGGCACTGCATCGTTGTCAAGTTAAGAAATTGTTACGAATGGTTTGGCAAAGAGAGGGCTGTGGTTATAGGCCACAGCCCTCTCTTTGTGTCAGAACTATTTGTAATAGCGCTATTTTTTTAATGTCGCCTGTGCTGCTTTGCCCCAAAAAGTCTCACGGCTTTTTGGGGCCCAATTTATTTTTTCAGCGCGGCCTGTGCCGCTATGCTCCAAAAAGTCTCACGACTATTTTGGGGACCCCGTTTATTTTTTCAGCGCGGCCTGTGCCGCTGAGAACCTGGCGATCGGCACTCTGAAAGGAGAACAGCTGACATAATCAAGACCGATTTTGTGGCAGAATGCCACTGACTTCGGTTCCCCGCCATGCTCGCCGCATATCCCTATTTTAAGATCTTTCTTGACCTTCCTTCCCTTTTCCACAGCAATGCGCATAAAAGCGCCGACACCGTCCTGGTCAATCGTAATGAAAGGATCGTCTTTCAATACGCCGTTCTCAACATAGAACGGCAGGAACCCCCCTGCATCGTCTCTGGACAATCCATAAACTGTTTGAGTAAGATCGTTCGTTCCAAAAGAATAGAAATCGGCGTATGCCGCAATCTCGTCGGAGGTCACGCAGGCACGCGGCAATTCTATCATTGTCCCCACTGTATACGGGACTTTCACTCTGTATTCTTTCTGCACGCGGCCTGCAGTAGAAATAGTCAGCTCCCTGAGCCGCTCAAGTTCATTGACATGCCCGACAAGCGGGATCATGATTTCGGGCGTCACCCTTACCTTCTCCCTCGCAAGCTCGCAGGCGGCTTCCATAATGGCCTGCACCTGCATCTCGTACATTTCGGGATAAGTAATGCCGAGACGGCAGCCGCGGTGCCCAAGCATCGGATTAAACTCATGCAAGGACTTGTTCTTTGCATTCAGCCGGTCAAAAGAAACTCCCATGTCCGCAGCAAGTTCCTGGAGTTCTGCGTCGGTATGCGGAAGGAATTCGTGAAGCGGGGGATCAAGGAGTCTGATAGTGACCGGCAGGCCTGCCATAGCCTTGAATATGCCGATAAAATCAACCTTCTGGAACGGCAGAAGTTTCGCCAGTGCCTTTTTTCTCCCTTCGACACTGTCCGAAAGAATCATCTCCCTGACCGCTTTTATGCGGTCCGGGCCAAAGAACATGTGCTCTGTCCTGCACAAGCCTATTCCCTGAGCGCCGAAGCTCCTCGCAACAGCGGCATCGTTCGGCGTATCGGCATTGGTCCGCACTTTTAATGTTCTGAACTGGTCGGCCCACTTCATCAATTCCTTGTACCAGAGGTTGCTTTCGGGTTCAGCAGGCAGCAACGGGAGTTTCCCTTCATAGACACGGCCTTTAGTGCCGTTAAGCGTTATCCATTCCCCTTCCCTGTATATTTTACCGTTTACACTTATCTCTTTTTTATGCGCATCGATATCAAGCGCTGATGCTCCGACAATACAGCACTTGCCCCATCCCCTCGCTACAAGTGCCGCGTGGCTGGTCATTCCGCCCTTTGCCGTCAGAATCGCCTGCGCTGCATGCATGCCGTGGACATCCTCAGGCGATGTTTCGTTTCTCACCAGGATGACCTTCTCTCCCCTCTTGGCCCATGCCTCTGCATCATCGGCGGTGAAAACTACCTTCCCCTCGGCGCCGCCAGGACCTGCGGGAAGACCCTTTGCTATTTCCACGGCCTTTTTCTCTGCCGAGGGATCAACGCACGGGTGCAAAAGTTCATCAAGCTGCTCGGGTTTCACACGCAGCAGAGCGGTATCCTTTGTAATAAGCTTTTGCTTTGCCATTTCAACAGCCATGCGTATAGCAGCCTGCCCATTGCGCTTGCCTGTTCTTGTCTGAAGCATCCAGAGTCTTCCGTCCTCAATTGTAAATTCAATGTCCTGCATGTCCCTGTAATGTTTTTCGAGCTTCTTCTGGATGACAAATAATTCCTTGTAGACTTTCGGCATCTTCTCCTCAAGAGAATCAAGGTGTCTGGTATCCTCAGTTTTCCCTGCCTTGTTCACAGGGTTGGGCGTCCTGATGCCGGCCACAACATCTTCACCCTGCGCATTAGGCAGCCATTCTCCAAAGAACATGTCCTCTCCGGTTGCCGGGTTCCTTGTAAAAGCAACACCTGTAGCCGAATTATCCCCGGTATTTCCGAAAACCATTGACTGGACATTGACTGCGGTACCCCAATCTTCCGGTATTTTCTCAATCCTCCTGTAAGAAATGGCGCGCTTCCCCATCCAGGACTGGAAAACAGCGCCGATGCCTCCCCAGAGCTGCTCCCGGGGGTCATCAGGGAAATCCTTCTTAAGCGTCTCCCTGACAATGACCTTGAACGTATCACAAAGCTTTTTCAGGTCATCAACTGTAAGATCGGTATCGCTCCTGTATCCCTTCTCCTTTTTCACCGCTGCCAGCGCATGCTCCAGTTTATGGCGGACTGCCTGCCCCTCGGCAGGCTCTAACCCGGCTGCCTTCTCCATGACCACATCGGAATACATCATAATCAGGCGTCGGTATGCATCGAACACAAAGCGCGCGTTGCCGGTCTTTTTTATCAGCCCCGGAATTGTTTTTGATGTCAAGCCGACATTCAGCACCGTTTCCATCATGCCGGGCATCGAACTGCGGGCCCCTGAACGGACCGATACGAGCAAAGGGTCTTCCGCATTTCCGAATTTCTTCCCCATGATCTTTTCGACTTTTGCCAGCGCAGCGTCTACCTGGGGCACTAACTCGGAAGGATATTTTCTGTTGTTTTTGTAATAAACTGTACATACTTCAGTGGTAAGCGTGAAACCGGGCGGTACAGGAATGCCGAGGTTGACCATCTCTGCAAGGTTGGCGCCCTTGCCGCCCAGCAGGTTTTTCATATCAGACTTTCCGTCAGCTTTGCCGGACCCGAAAAAATAAACGTACTTCTTCCCTTTTGCAGTCTTTGCAGCCTTGACGACCCGCACACTTTTTTTCGACTTCTTCGCTACCGTTGCCATTCCATCCCTCCGGAAATGAGTTATTTATTATTAAAAAAATACAGATAGGATTTCCACATATATAGCTATAGTACAGTGGCAGAAAAAAAATTTCAACAAAACAATGAATACATGGGCAGCGCTGTTTGTCGGCAGATATCGTCCGGACAGCCTCTCCACTCCACCACGTCTCTTAGAGAATGGCATGGGTGGTGTCGTTTTTCTTTGAGAGCACCTGGGTTCTTAACAGTGGGCTGGTAACGTCCAGCCCACATACGCTCAACTGGAACACCAGATAATATTCTATATATATTTTAAGGATGAAGGCACAGAAGGCTAATTGCTATCAAAGAAAAACTACACTACCCATGCCATTCTCAAACCAACAAGATCGAGTGGTCGGACCAGCATAGCTACAGGCCGGCTATCTTCAGCCCGCTGCGCCTGATAAGCCGCAGATCATCCTCAAAAGTCCTGCCTGTCGTGGTAAGATAATTTCCTGTAAGGACAGCATCGGCGCCTGCCATAAATACCATACAGTTGAACTCACCGAGTGCCTGCACCCTGCCTCCGCATACACGTATCTGTTTATTGGGCAGGATGAAACGGTAAAGGCTGATAATTTTAAGTGCCTCGAACGGAGGAAGTACCGCATGCTCACCGAGAGGAGTACCTTTGACCGGTATAAGAAAATTGACAGGCACAGAGTCGACATCAAGCGCTCTTAACGCGAAGGCCATGTCCACTCTGTCCTGCCACGTCTCTCCAATGCCGAAAATGCCTCCCGAGCATACCGAAAGCCCTGCGGACAGCGCCGCCTCAATGGTTTTCAGCTTGTCATGGTATGTATGGGTGCTGCAAATTTCAGGGAAAAAACTTTCGGATGTTTCAAGATTATGATGATACCGCACAAGACCGCATTCCCTGAGATATGATAGTTCCTCTTCATTAAGAAGCCCCAGCGTGGCACATGGCAAAAGGCCGCTGCGCCTTATTTCCCGGACCATGGCCCCCAGCTTGCTTAATTCGTTAATGCCGGCCTTTCTGCCGCTCGTGACAATGCAGAACCTCCTTACCCCGGCGTTCTTTGCCTCCAGCGCCTTTTCAATGATTTTGCTTTCATCGAGGAGCGGATAAACCGCGGCGCCTGTGCCGGCCTTCGATGACTGGGCGCAATACGAGCAGTCCTCGGGACACGCGCCTGATTTTGCATTGACGATAGCGCACAAATCGATGCTGTCCCCTCTGAAGCGCTGCCGTATACTGCTTGCAGCAGCAAAAAGACCGATAATATCAGCATCCTGAAGCCCGCTGATCCGGAGGGCCTCTGAAGGAGTAATGGCGTCGCCGTCGATCACTTTATCTCTCAGGGCTTCAATCATAAAGTTATTGTCAGTGCCTGATCTCGAAATCACCGAGACCCTCAATTCCATTTTCCCACGTCACGTCTATATCGGAAACCCTTGATGCAGGAGGCCCCTGCCTGCATTTCAGTATGGCCTTTTCAATTACTTCCCGGGCTCCCTCAAAAACAGCCTCCACCCTGGAGTCGGGGAGGTTCCTTACCCATCCGTCCAGGTCCAATGTGTGCGCCACATCAGAAACAAACCACCTGTAGCTCACGCCCTGCACTCTCCCCGAGACAAAAAGATGCGCCCTCGCCTTCATCCGATATTCACCGCCGCTGGTTATTTTCTAAAGCCTCATAGACAGTAATTGTAGCAAAAAAACCAAAAAAATGGACACGCGTTGCATCACCTAAAAAGTATTCGAAAAAATCTATAATAAGCTTACGTCATTCCCGCAGGCTTTTAGCGGGAATCCAGGAAAAAACACATGAAGAGCTTTTATGTTTATATTCTTTGCAGCAAGCGTAACGGCACTTTGTATACTGGTGTTACTTCAGACTTAATCAAACGCATCCACGAGCATAAGAACAACCTTGCAGATGGTTTTACAAAAAAATATACCGTTGAAAAAAACCTAGTGTCCTGTCCCTAACAGTTCTTTACATTTAGCAACTTTGGCAAGAATAGTGTCTGCGTCCTTGGTCCAAGTAAATATTTTAGGGTTCTCATTATGTGTCTCTATAAAATCTCTGATAGCTTTTTCCAATTCTTTGACACTCGTAAAAATCCCGCGCCTCACTCTCTTTGTCGTCAATTCACTAAAAAATCTCTCCACCATATTCAGCCATGACGATGACGTTGGAGTAAAATGCATCGTAAACCGAGGGTGTTTTTTCAACCACCTCTGTACTCGTGCCGTCTTATGCGCTCCATAATTATCTGCGATCAAGTGAAGATCGAGAGACGGCGGTGTTTCCTGATCTATTTTATTGAGAAATTTTAAAAACTCTTCCTGGCGATGCTTCTGCATACATGCACTGATGACCGTTCCATCAATAAGATTTAAAGCGGCAAACAACGTCGTCGTTCCATGTCGCTTATAGTCATGTGTCATCGTCCCGGCATGGCCTTTTTTTATCGGTAGGCCAGGTTGCGTTCTATCCAGTGCCTGTATCTGGCTCTTTTCGTCTACGCTGAGCACTAAAGCTTTTTCCGGCGGATTGAGATATAACCCCACAATGTCCTTTACCTTCTCAACAAAATGCAAATCGTTGCTTATTTTAAATGTCTTCACCAGATGCGGCTTCAGATTGTATTTCTTCCATATCCTCTGTACCGCCATTCGTGATACCTGTTGGTTGTCCGCCATTGTTCTAACGCTCCAATGGGTAGCGGCAGAGGGTACGGTATGAAGCGTTGCTTCCACAATAGCCTTCTCTTTGTCTTCTGACAACTTTGGAATCCGGCCTGAACGAGGAGCGTCTTTCAGCAGTGCCCCTAAACCTCCTTCCTGATACCTTTTTACCCATAGGCCGACTGATACCCGCGACGTATCAAATTGTTCAGCTATATCTTCCTGTTTAAGCCCTTCCATCTTGCTCAGCACTATCTTTGCCCGTAAGACCACCTTCTGCGCTGTGTTTCGACTACGGGCAAGTCGTTCAACTTTTTTTCGCTCTTCTTCTGTGTGTGGTATAGGCTTTGTTGTCCTCATGTAGAAAGGATAACATACCCTGACCTATTATGTAAAGCTAATTATGGGACACTACACTAGATTCCCGCTAAAAGCCTGCGGGAATGACGTAGTTGGTGTTGCCAAGTGAAATATTTCGAATACATTCTTAAATGAGGCAACGAATCACTTTCGAATACTTTTCTGATGATGCAATTCGGGACATTGCAGCTAACAGCGAAAGTCTGTACAATTAAACAATGAATTTATTTTCTGCGTTTCGGAAGGGTTCGCGAATAAATAACTTGTGCATTCAGGCGCTCGGATTTGGGTCAGATTTGGCTGATCCGACTGAGCAAAACCGCAGGCGTAGCACAGCTACGTTGAGGATTTTGCGACTGAGGATCGGGCAGATATGGCCTAAATCCGAAATGCATCAATGTGCAAGTTATTTATTCGCGAGCCCTAAAAGGTCATTTGTCTCTTTCATCCTCCTTGTCGCCATTCTGGCTGGCTTCAACAGAGCTTATGCCTCGCATGATTCAAATCTCCACATTAAAATTCTTGCCATCAACGACTTTCATGGCCGGCTGTCTGCAGGACGCATGGTCGGCAACCGCCCTGTGGGAGGGGCGGCGGTACTGGCAGCATACCTTAAAGCTGCGGAGCGGGGCATAGAGCACAATACCCTCATCGTACATGCAGGCGATCAAGTGGGGGCGTCGTCTCCGGTGTCGGCACTCCTGAAAGATGAGCCTTCTATCATGTTTATGAATACGCTGGCAAATAAGTATTGCCGGTATAAGCACGGCCCGACCCCCATATACGCATCAGGAAGTCCGGGCCTTTTCGGGGACCCCAGGTGCAACCTGGCAGCCGCCGTCGGCAACCACGAATTTGACAAAGGGGTGGACGAAATGATGCGCCTCATTTTCGGCGGTAATCATCCGGATGGCCCCTTTCTCGAAAACCCCTGGCGCGGCGCTTTATTTCCCTATGTAGTTTCAAATGTTGTCTATGCAAAAACAGGAAAGCATATCCTGCCCCCGTATGTTATCAAGAAGGTAAACGGCGTGCAAATTGCTTTTATAGGCGCTGTGCTCAAAGGCACGCCCGACATTGTCACTCCATCTGCAGTAGAAGGCCTTACCTTTCTGGATGAAGCGGAATCTATCAATAAGTGTATCCCCGAACTCAGGGCCAAACATGTGAGTGCTGTCATTGCGCTCATACATCAGGGAGGCTACCAGGCATCCTATCGGGGTGAGACACTTCCGGGAGCAAACGTCGATGGTCCCATTGCTGATATCGTCTCACGTCTGGATGATGAAGTCGACGTCGTCATATCAGGTCATACCCACACATTCATCAACGCCCTTTTGAAAAATAAGCACGGCAAGGACATCCTCGTTACCCAGGCTTTTTCTTACGGTACCGCATATGCCGATATAGATCTGGAAATAGACCGCGCCGGCAAAAATATCGTCAGGAAATCGGCATCCATTGTCACCACCTATGCCGATGCGGGCCCCGGACTGACTCCGGACCCGGCGGTCTCAAAACTGGTGGCAGCGGCTGAAGCAAAAACCGGACCGGTGGTCCGCCAGGTCATCGGCCAGGCCGCAACAGACGTCACAGGCAAGCAAAACATTGCAGGGGAATCAGCTCTCGGCAATCTGATTGCCGATGCCCAGAGGTCGGCCTTTGCCGCCGACTTTGCCTTTACGAACCCCGGCGGTATACGCAACGACATCAATGCGGGCGCTGTCACATGGGGTGCGCTCTATGATGTGCAGCCCTTCAATAATTATCTCGTAAAAATGAAGCTTACCGGCAGGCAAATATATGACCTGCTTAATCAGCAGTGGCAGATAGGGACTGATGAGTCTCACCCGCGAATGCTCCAGGTTTCAGGTCTTGCTTATACCTGGGACAGCACTCGTCCGGCAGGCAGCCGCATAGTCAGGATACTCCGGAACGGCATGCCGATTGATATTGATGCCGTGTATACTGTCGCTGTAAACAGTTTTCTTGCAGGCGGCGGCGACGGTTTCAAGGTGTTCACCAGCGGGACCGGCCGGTCATCAGGTCCTATTGATCTCGATGCGCTGATAGCCTATATCCGGAAATTGCCGCAACCTTTTTCAGAACAGATAAACGGCAGGATCACGAGGGTCAAATAACCTGAGGGTCCCCCAATTTTTTCTGACATCCGACATTTCTGAGTATCCCCCTTGTAGAAAAGAGGGGAATTACTTTTATGCGGTACATCCGTGAGGAAGATGTTTTTCTTCAGCATATTTCAGGAGTCAGCATCCAGTCTACCGCCCAGTGCCCATCGTCGGATCTCTTGAGGCAGACTATTGCTGCCATTTGAACGTTTACTATGTCTTTTCCCTCGTCCCCCGCAAGTAAAAGTGAGGCAAGTTTTGATAGATGGGGCAGATGCCCGACTATTATAATGTCACCTTTTACGGCGACTAATCGCTCTGCCCAAACTCCTGGTCCGTCCATAGGCGATAACCCATCAGTTTGTGATATTTCAGCAGAAGTGTTTACACTCTCATGCAGTATCTGAGCGGTTTGCAAGGCCCTTGTTTTACCACTGTGATAAATGTTAGTGACTTTTAAATTCAGTTTGCCGACGCAGGAAGCAACCTTTTTTATATCCTGAGTCCCCTTGTCGCTAAGCCCCCTCGAAGGGTCTTCCTCTTCCTTTTTAGCTTCCGCATGCTGCACAAGATAGAGATGCATACCCCCTCCGCCGATTCCTTGTTTTTTATTTTAGGGCCTTCTCATAAAATCTGCTCTCATATTCCGGAAATTGTTCTAAATGGCATGGGTGCCCCCTCATAAGTCCGAGCTTTGTAATTTTGAAGTTGAGTTCCCTGAGTTTCTTTACCCTCTCCTTATCGTCATCAATTGTGTCGACAAATCTCCGGAGATTGATGATATCGTTCCTCAGTTCCAACTCCGGCGGCATAAAGCCGCTATTTTTCAAAATCCTGTAGGCAAGTCTCAAATCTTCGGGTACCCAGCTCTCATCTTCAAAGAAAAGAGGCTTGCCGGATCCGCTGAGGTTATCAAACTCACCGTTGTCGATAGCATCCTTGATTCTCTGTTCTGCAATCCTGGTAAAGGCATCCATAATTAAATTGGATACGCCGCCGCTGTCTTCATAGACTTGCAGGGATTTTTCTATTCAAGGTACCTACCGGGATTTACCGTAACGCACTTCATGACGATATTTTTTTCAAATCCCATTTCAATCAGCCCGGAAGCTGCCTCCGGTATGCTTATGCTGCCGCCAAGGAGAGTGCCTCTGCTATCGGTAACGCCCGAGGCATGCATGTTCTTTTTTGACTCCAGCACCGAATCCGAGACTATTATTATTCTTGCAGGATTCTTTACTTTAAATATCAAATCAATCGTTGCCCGATGGAGATGGAAGGGGTCTGCAATGACTTCAATATAGACATCCTTGTTGAGAAGCCCGAATCCTGCCAACCCCGGCTCGCGGTGGTGAAAACTGCGCATTGCATTAAAAATATGGGTAATGCCCCGTGCGCCCGCATTAAATCCGTCCTCGGCTTCACTAAATGTTGCCGCTGAATGTCCCATGCTTGGAATAATTCCCTTATCAGCTATTTTTCTTATTGTCCCCGCTGCGCCCTTCAGCTCAGGAGCAATGGTGATGATCTTTACTATATCCTCAAATCCCTCTATCAGCTTTTGCAAATGATATGCGGCAGGCTCAAGAAACGCGGTTGCATCAAGTGCGCCGCATTGTAAAGGATTCAGGAATGGCCCTTCAAGGTGTACTCCTATAATCTTTGCCGGTCCCCGGCTGCCGGCGCTCGACGCTCGACGCGCGGCTGGCGACGCTTCTTGCCGCTCCATGGCCTTTCTGACTGCATCCATATGTTTTCTCATGACCTCTAACGCTGCAGGGTAGATTGCAGGGATGATTTCGGCAGCGCCGAGAGAGCCATGCGTCGCTGCAATTGCAAGGATATCGTTCTCGTCAGCAGTCCTTGTGTCGTAACCGCCGATACCGTGCGTATGAACATCGATAATTTTCATAAGAATATCTTAGCATAGGGAGGGCGGCATGCGAGAGCTGAATAAGGAAGGGAGCGGCAGGAGAAGGGGAGCACTTGTTTTTTGACGCGATGCACGGGTCTACTGTAAAGGGGGCGAGTAACGCCGAGCCCCAACTGAGAACGGATTCTGGTATCGCTGCTATGAAGAAATTGAGAATTGCCAACTAATGTAGTTTCAGCGCGGCGAAAAATAAGTGCTCCCCTTCTCCTGTCTTCATTATCCTTTTTTGTCGGCAATTTTGAAATCGCTCCAATGTTTTGCTATAGTTAATTTTACAAAAAGATACTCTGATGCACATGGAGGAAACAGTGCTCCTTTTGGGAAAATGGACGCTCGACTCATTGGAGGGTATACTGCGGGAATCGGCTTCATTCAGTACGCCCGGAGAACGCATACATTACCTTTCCTCCCTTTTTCTTGGCGTTGCCTATAAAGAATCAACCCTTTCAGGAGACGTCTCTTCCCCGGAGGTCTTTGTAATAAATCTTCAGGAAGTCGACTGCTTTACCTTCATTGATTATATCGAAGCCATGCGGCTGTCGGGCTCGTTTCATGAGTTTGAAAAGAACCTGAAGAAGATAAGATACCGCTCCGGAAAGGTCGACTTTACCGCAAGAAAGCACTTTTTTACAGACTGGAGTGAATTTAACAAGGATTTTGTTGTCAATGTCACCAAAGATATTGGAGGGAAGGAAACAATACTGGTCCTCAAACAATTGAACATCAGGGAGGACGGAACACCTTTTCTCCGCGGTATTCAGCCGTTCAGTCGTGAAATTGAATATATTCCTTCCATCGCCCCGGCTGATAAGCTTATTGACAATCTGAGGACCGGCGACTATATCGGCATTTATTCGGACACTCCGGGCCTTGATGTTTCGCATGTCGGTATTTTTATCAAAACCGCGGGTGCAGCGTATCTAAGACATGCCTCATCATCAAAAGACCGGATGAAAGTAATCGACCAGGATTTCAAAAGTTACGTCAAAACCAAACCGGGCATTATTGTCCTGAGGCCGAAACAGCCCTGATCACCCTGCTTCTGGTCTCAATGCCTCAATATCCCCCCGCGCCCACCATAAGAGCAGCAGTCCCGGAATTGCCGATATCGCGGCAAGAAGAAAAAACCGGGGCCAGCCCATCAGTTCAACAACATATCCCGATGAGGGCGCTATAAATATCCTGCCTAAGGCGGCGAGAGACGACAGCAGGGCATATTGGGTTGCGCTATAGCGCCGGCTGCACAATGCCATAAGAAGAGAGACAAACGCCGCCGTTCCCATGCCGCCGCACAGGTTCTCAAAGGCAACGGCGATAATCATCAAGAGATAGCTTTTGCCTGCCAGGGCAAGTACCATAAACAACAGGACAGATGCCGCCTGCAGAATGCCGAATAGCATCAGTGCCCTGTAGAGCCCGAGCCGTACCATAAGAGTTCCGCCGAACAATGCGCCGATTATCATCGAGACGAGACCCAAACCTTTATTAATCGTACCCACATCGGTCGGCGTAAATCCCAATCCCCTTATCAGAAACGCTGTCGTAAGGGTCCCGGCATATGCGTCACCGAGTTTATACAACACAATTACCAGCACTAACGTAAAAGCCGACCTGCGGGAGAAGAAATCTTTAAGCGGTCCCCACGCCGCCTCGCTAATGCTCTTCGGTGGAGTTATTGGACCCTCAGGCTCGGGACCCATTGCAGTTGCAGCCATGCCGGCAATCATTATTATTGACATAAGAAGATATGTCTCGCGCCATCCTATCCTGTCGGAAAGGATAAGCGCTGCCGCGCCCGAAACAATCATTGCGATGCGGTAGCCCATAACAAAAACCGCAGCGCCTGCGCCTCGCTCCTTTTCATGCAGAATATCGGTCCGATAGGCGTCAACAACTATGTCCTGCGAGGCCGAGGCAAAAGCTGTGAGCAGAGCGAGTGCCCCCAGGACAAGAGGGTACTGCCTGGGAGAACCAAATGCCATCGCTGCGATGCCCGCAACGAGACATATTTGTGCGATAAGTATCCACCCTCTTCTTCTGCCGAGCCATGGCGGCATGAAACGGTCCATAAGAGGCGACCAGATGAACTTCAATGTGTACGGAAGACCGGCAAGCGCGAATACGCCGATAGTGCGCAGGTCCACTCCCGCAACCGCCATCCACGCCTGCAATGTTCCGCCGGTAAGGGCGAGCGGCAGGCCTGAAGAAAAACCGAGCAGCATGACTGTTGCAATGCGGCGGCTGCGAAATACCTGAAGATATGAATATAAATTACGGGTCATAGGTGATAGGTCATAGGTGATAGGAAAACTTATAAAAGCATATTCAATGACCTATGACCCATTACCTATGACCTTTCACCTACTTTTGGTTTATCTCTTTAAACAGCTCTTTCAAAACCGCTTCTATTTCCTGATAGGTCATCCATCCCTTCTCAAAAAATATACTGCCTATGACCCTGTGAGGTTGTCTGAGCAGGTCGTCATCTACCTGTTCAGACAGGGCCAGCTTAAGCTGTTCAGGGGTGATAAAGCCCATATCAACTGCTATCTTGCCGAACCGTGGAGAATATTTTTTCATAATTCCGTTGTCAAAACGCTCCGTCACCGCCGTCCTCCTAAAACCTGTTAACAAGTGAATGTGTAATAGGTCATAGGCAATAGGAAAACTTACAAAAGCGTATTCAATGACCTATGACCTATCACCCATCCACTTGTTTAGTTTCACAGGAAGCCGCCCCATAAAATCCATTTCCCCTTTAAGACACTTTGTCACAGCCTCTTGTGCCTTGTCGGTCGGCTCGAACGCCGCGATTAGTATATCAGCTTCTCCAAAATAGCGCAAAACGTATGGGCTGCCGAAAGAGATTACGACAGCTTTTCTTGCCTGCTTTATCAGTCCGGCTATTTTCTCTTTGTCCTTTCCGGCAATGCCGGAACTTCCCTTCCAGGCAGCCACGCCGGCAAATAAGGCGAAGATCACTGTCTCATCTACCGCGGCAGCTATATCGTCGAGAGCTGAAAACAGCGGCAGATAACGCCTGAGCGGCGATGCCGGCGGGAGCGCAAAATCTCCCGCAGCGATAAGACGGACATCTTTTGTCTCAAATAACGGCAGCAGCCCGGGGGCATGCTTCACGAGCGTAATCGACTTTTCAGTGATGCGTGACGACAACCCCCGGCTTGCACGATAGTCAGCTTCTCCCGGCACTATACGCCCCAGGCGCTCTTTTGCAGTCACAATTCGGCCCGCCGCATTGTTTACCGTCCTCTCATCAATTTCTCCGGATGCGACCGCCGACAGCAGCCCGGCTACCGCAGCGTCGGCATCGGTCGGGTGCAGCAGTATATCAGCTCCTGCATTTATGCATTTGACCGGCACATCACGGGTGCTGCTCAAAGCATGCATATCAAGCGCGTCAGTCAGAATAAGACCCTTAAAACCGAGCTCCTCCCGCAGCAGGCCATGCATGATCTTTTTTGAAAGACTCGCAGGCACATCATCGAGGGAAGGTACCGCCAGATGCCCGACCATTATACTGCTCACGCCGGCTTTGACAGCCTTGATAAAAGGAACGAGGTCAATACCATTCAAGTCCTCTCGCGACTTCTTAATGACAGGCAGCGCGATATGTGAGTCAACAGTCGTGTCCCCATGTCCGGGGAAATGCTTCGCACAACTTATAAGCCCCGCATGTTCCAGTGTCCTGATATATTCCGAGCCGAACCACGACACGGTTTCAGGGTCATCAGAAAAAGCCCTCGTGCAGATAATGGGATTATCAGGCTCCTGATTAACGTCCATGACCGGAATGAGCGGCAGATTGATCCCATTGTCAATCGCCTCGTCAGCGACATTTTTAAGGGTGTTCTCAAGCAGCAGCGCATCTTCGGGACTGCCGCGGTCCAGGGCCGCAGCTATTGCCATGGGGCAGGGAAGCGCGCTTGCGCCTTTTATCTGCTGTCCGACACCCCTTTCAATATCCGACGCAATGAACAATGGAATATCAGCGAAAGACTGGAGTTCAAGTATAAAAGCCCTTATTTCACCCTTTGTGCCGCCGAATATAATAAACCCGCCGATGCCCTTTTTTACCAGGTCAAAAAGTGCCCGCCTGTAAGAGGCGTCATGAATCCCGTCTCCATTAAGTCTGCTGATAACAAGCTGGTAGAGCCGTTTTTCAAGTTCTTTGATCATCCTTCCCATGCCCTGCCGCCCCCTCAAGGCTCCTGTCATAGAGTTCATTTTTGCTGAGGCCGTACTCATCTGAAATAATCCTGACCGCCTCTTTGCGGCCCCTGCCCTTTTTCATCAGGGACTTGATTTCGCTCAAGGCCTCTTCTATAGTCACGCCCTCTTTCCGCGCGCCCTCAAGCAGCACAACATATTCACCGGCTATTTTCAGGCGCTCAAGTGCTTCGCGTACGGCAGGAAGCGCACCCCTCACTATCCGCTCATACAGTTTTGTAATTTCCTTTACGACCGCTGCCTCACGAGGCCCTAAAATTGCTTCCATGTCGAGAAGCGCGGCAAGCAGCCGGTGAGGGGCCTCATAAAAAATAAGCGTCCGTGGTTCGTGCCTGAGTTCGACCAGTTTTTTTTGGCGCTGGACCTCCTTTGACGGGAGGAACCCTATAAAAGTAAATTCTTCGTGAGGGAGGCTGCATATGGAGAGAGCGGCAATAAGAGCAGACGGCCCCGGGATG
The DNA here is from genome assembly GCA_963784135.1 of Nitrospirota bacterium. Lineage (GTDB taxonomy): Bacteria > Nitrospirota > Thermodesulfovibrionia > Thermodesulfovibrionales > Dissulfurispiraceae > JADFXI01. Next base: position 112,184 of record CAWAQG010000003.1, read on the forward strand.
GGAACAACAGCAAACCCTTCCTCAATGGCCCGCTTTATAACAACAGCGCCGGGGTCTGAAATACCGGGCGTTCCTGCATCTGAAATGAGCGCAACCGAAAGCCCTTCGCGCAGCTTTGCGACGATTTCTTCAGCCTTGACCTTTTCCCGCTCAGACCAGTAGCTGATAAGCGGTTTCACTATACCGTAATAATTGAGGAGCTTCAGTGAATGCCTGGTGTCCTCAGCCGCTATATAATCAACCTCTTTAAGTGTCCTCAGGGCCCGGAGCGTTATGTCCTCAAGGTTGCCTATAGGCGTTGCAACAATATATAGCGTTCCATCCGTCAATGGCTACTGGACTACCAGAGCATTTTTAAAGGAATTGAGCCACATGATATGGCTCTTTTCTTCGTTGATAATCTCATCCACGAGCTCTTTTTCACGCACTGCGTCCCTTACACCGTAAAAGTACAGGAGAGTCTCTTTCTCAAATTCCAAGGCATAATTGACCGCGTCCTTTACAGTCTTTATCCCCTCCATAGCGGGGAGCGATTTATTCTTGCCCATAAAGAATTCCGATTCCACAATCGCCCTCAGATAATGCGACATTTCCTCCCATCCGTCAGGCTCCGCATCGCCGACCATGTCCCTCATCTCGCTATATGTCTTTTCATGTCTCAATTCCTTTTCGGCAAGCGTGCCAAAAAGCTTTACCAATTTCTCATGGTCCTTAAAACGGGCGACCATAGCGGTATAGAATTGATAGCCCAGTTTTTCGGTCTGGACAGCCTGCTCCAGCACCTCGCGAATGCTAAATTTCTCCATTATTCCACCTCCGTTTGTTCACAAATATCCCTGACCCGCTGCATTCTATGCAATTAAAATCTTACTCTACCTCCAGCAGTTTTCTCAAGCGCCTGTCAGCCTTGACTATATCATCAGCGTTGTCCCCTGCGATGTCCCACTGGTATTCTCCTTTGGCACTGCGGTGCAGTTTTATTCTAACCGGCTTCCGGGGCTTTATCTGCGATATATCCTGGTTCCTGCTGAATTGCAAGGGCTGGGCAGCCGCATGAGATACCTGGTTCTTGTCGGCGCAAAATGCAGCGCCGTGGCCAAAACCTGAGAGCATCATAAGTGCCAGACTAATAACTGCCGCAATTTTTAAGTAATATGTTCTTATCATTTCAGGCGCGGACTTTCATTTTTTTCTTTGACGTTTCACTATTCACGTTTCACGGCCTCAAAACTGCCTGTACCTGTTCGTTATGGGAAATCTCCTGTCCCTGCCAAAGGCCCTCGGAGTAATCTTTATTCCGGGAGGAGACTGCCTCCTTTTATATTCGCTGAAATCAACCATGCGTATGATCCTTTTTGTGTCCTCCACCTCGCAATCCGGGTTGAGAGCTGCAATTTCGTCAAAGCTTTTGTCTTCCTCGATATACATCTTAAGTATAGGGTCCAGCAATTCATATGGAGGCAGCGTATCCGTGTCCTTCTGGTCCGGCTTCAATTCCGCGGTAGGGGGCCTGGTCAGTACCCTTTCCGGGATGACCATCCGTCCTTCCATGAGATTTTTCCATCTGCACAGGCGGTAGACCAGCGTTTTAGGCACATCCTTTATTACTGCAAACCCTCCCGCCATATCGCCATAGAGCGTGGCATATCCCACGCTCATTTCAGACTTGTTTCCGGTGGTCAGGACAAGCCACCCGAACTTATTTGACAAGGCCATGAGCAGGTTCCCCCTGATTCTCGCCTGGAGGTTCTCTTCAGTAATGTCGGCGGGCATTTTTTCAAAAGAATGCGCAAGGGTCTCCCTGTAGGCCTCAAATATTGAGCTTATCGGGATTTCAATCAACTTTATGCCGAGATTCCGGACCAGTTCCTGCGTGTCCTCCCTGCTTTCCCGCGAGGTATACGACGACGGCATAAATACACCCGTTACATTATGAGCGCCGGCAGCATCGGCTGCAATAGCGGCGACAACAGCGGAATCGATTCCGCCGCTCAGACCGATACAAACATTGACAAACCCATTCTTGTGAACATAATCCTTTGTTCCAAGAACAAGCGCCTTGTATACTTCCTCTTCCATTGAGGGAACAGGAAGCGCGGAGGCCCGGAAGCGCGGAAATTTCCGGGCTTCCGGGCTTCCGCGCTTCCGCGCGATGGTCATCTTCTCCACCCCTTGCACCGGCAAATCAAAGACCTGCTGCCTTCTCCTCGGATCATGAAGGCGCTTAATGAAAACCGCATCAAGATCCAGGTCTGCAATTATAATGTCCTCTTCAAACTGTTTGCCTTCGGCGATTATTTCGCCGTTCTGGTCCACTATAAAGCTCTGCCCGTCGAACACCAGTTCATCCTGGCCTCCAACGGTATTGAGATAGGCAATAATAACACTGTTGTCGTATGCCCGGGTAGCCAGCATTTTCTTTCTGAATCCTGCCTTGCCTATATTATAAGGGGAGGCATTTATATTGATAATAAATTCGGCGCCAGCCAACGCCTGGACCGTGCTTGGTCCGCCCTCATACCAGATGTCCTCGCAGATCGTAACACCGAACAGGAAATCTTCCATTTCATATACCGTATATCTGCTCCCTGCCTGAAAATATCTGAACTCGTCAAAGACGCTGTAATTCGGCAGATGCATCTTTTGATAGACATCGATAAGCTGCCCGTTGTACAGGACCGCAGCGGCGTTGTATATGTCATCCCTCCTGTCGACAAATCCGGTTATCACTACAGCATCACCGGTCCTTGCCTGAATTTCCTCAAGAGCAGCATGCGTATCCTTAATGAACTGGGGCTTTAAGAGAAGGTCTTCAGGCGGATAGCCTGTGACCGCGAGTTCAGGAAAGGCAATGATATCGGGGTAATATTCCCCGGCCTTTTCAATAAAGCCGGCAATTTTCATCACATTGCCGTCCAAGTCACCCACTATGGGGTTGATCTGGCATAAGGCAATCCGGACCGTTTTCATTGGGGCTGCTTGCTCCTTCACAATTCAATAGTATTGTTTTTTAACATTTATATAATGCAAAACACAACCCCGAAAGTGGTATAATAAACGGCGAGACCATGCAAAATAATTTGTTGTTATTCCGGAGCCTTATCAATCAATCAAATGACGCCATATCCGTTATAGACCCTGAGACAGGTTTTTTTCTTCATGTAAACGACAAGATGTGCAGCAATTTGGGATACGATTACAGGGAACTTCTGAATATGAGAGTTGCGGATGTCGATGCGGTGGCCATACCCGATGATTTTGCATGGAAAGAACACGTTAACAAAGTCCGTAGAAAGGGCTATATGCTGTTGGAAGGCGCGCATAAGCGTAAAGACGGCACGACCTTTCCGGTAGAAGTAAATGTTAAGTACCTGGAGATTGATAACAAGGCTTATTTGGTAGGAGTGGCGCGTGATATCACCGAACGCAGGCTGTCGGAAGACGCTTTGCGGAAAAGTGAAAAACAATTACGGGATGTCACTTCATATCTTTCGGAAGGCATTTATGTTTTGAATCAGGAGGGGAATATTATATTTATGAATCCCACGGCAGAACAGCTTGTGGGATGGACAATGGCAGAACTGAAAAATAAAAACGCCCATAACGTCCTGCATTACAGGAAAGCTGACGGTACGCCATTGCCCTTTGAAGAGTGCCCGATGCACAATGTCATTAAAACCGGCAAACTATTGTCTTCAACTGATGAGATTTTTATACGGAAAGACGGCACAGTTCTTCCTGTTTCTGTCATTTCCAGCCCTATTATTGAAAATGGCAAGGCTGTCGCATCAGTCGCCGCTTTTAGAGATATCACCGAACATAAGCAGATGGAGAAAGAAAGGGAAAGACTTATTTTTGAACTGGGGGTCGCGAATGAAGAGTTGGAACAGGAAATTGCGGAGCGCAGGAGGGCTGAGGATGCGCTCAGAGAAAATGAAAAATTCCTGCAAACAATTATTGAGACCGAACCTGACTGTATAAAACTTCTTGCCGCCGACGGTACTTTGCTGCAAATGAACCGTGCAGGGCTTTCTATGATCGAGGCCGATTCCCTGTCCCAGGTTAAAGGACAGTGCGTTTATCAGCTGGTTGTCCCGGAATATCGTGAGGCATTCAAGTCTCTGACAGCGGATGTTTTCAAAGGCAGGCCCGGAGTGCTTGAATTTGAAGCGGTTGGACTCAGGGGGACGCATATTTGGCTGGAAACTCATGCTGTTCCGTTGCGCAATGACAGCGATGAGATCATTGCCTTACTTGGCATAACAAGAGACGTCACTGAACACAAAAAAGCAGAAGATGAAATCAGGAACCTGAATAAGGAACTTGAACGGCGCGTTATTGAACGTACGGCACAGCTAAAGGAGTCTGCGCAACGTTTTCAGCTTGCTGCCGAATCCGGCCAACTGGGCGTATGGGATTGGAATGTGCAGTCCAATTTTATGGTCTGGAATGATAGAATGTTTGAACTTTATGGCATTTCGAGAGACGCCTTCACAAATAGTGTAGAGGCTTGGAGAAACAGCCTGCACCCGGATGACTGCAATAAAGCGATGGCGGATGGTGATGCCGCCCTTCGCGGAGAGAAAGAATTCGACACCGAATTCCGTGTCTTGCATCCCGACGGTACTGTTAAGGTGCTGAAGGCCAACGCTATAGTGATCCGGGATGCGGACGGCAAGCCTGTTCGGATGCTCGGACTGAACCGTGACATCACAGAGCTCAGGGAAGCTGAGGAAAAACTGATCAGGTCTTACTCTGATTTGGAGATAAAGGTCCAGGAGCGTACAGCCGAGTTGACTGCCGCAAAGCACCAGCTTGAGGAACTGAATTTGACCCTTGAACAGAGAGTGCTGGAAGAGATCGCGTCCCGCCATGAAAAAGAACAGCTGCTGTTTCAGCAGTCGCGGATGGCGGCCATGGGGGAGATGATAGGCGCAATTGCCCACCAGTGGAGGCAGCCCCTCAATGTCATCGGACTCATCATACAGAACCTGCAGATGGCTTATGAATATGGCGAGCTTGATAAGATGCGGCTCAAAAATGCTGTTGCTACAGCCATGTGGCAGGTCAATTTCATGTCCAAGACCATCGATGATTTCCGCAATTTCTTTAAGCCTTCAAGGGAGAAAGAACTTTTTGATGTGAAGAAGATAGTGGATGAAACCATCTCGCTTATGAAGGCGCAGCTTCAAAACAGCTTTATTGATATTGAAATAATCACTAAGAAAGAAGGTCTGGTCATGAAGGGGTATCCCAATGAGTTTAAACATGTCCTGCTGAATCTCATCAATAATGCAAAGGACGCAATTTTAGTGCGTAAAGCACATGAGGATTGCCAGACCAAAATAACTATTCTTCTATCGGAAAAGGCTGATAAAGTGATAATCAAAGTCCGGGACACGGGAGGCGGGGTACCGGGGCATATAATGGACAAGATATTTGATCCTTATTTCACCACGAAAGATGAAGGGACGGGGACAGGCATCGGGTTGTACATATCGAAGACCATGGTAGAGAGAAACATGGGGGGGCGGCTTACAGCACGAAACTGGAAGGAAGGGGCGGAGTTCAGGATAGAGGTATAATATGGAAAATGGGAAATTGGAAGTGACCGTCTTATATGTCGAGGATGAGCCGCGCGCAAGAGAGGCTGTGCGTGAAATATTAAAGAGGGTCGTTCGGACCGTATATGTGGCAGAGAACGGCAAGGATGGATTGGACGCGTTTAAACAATATAATCCCGACATAGTCGTGACCGACATAAGAATGCCTGTAATGAGCGGTCTGGAAATGGCAAGAAAAATAAGAGAGGAAAACAAAAGCAAGCAGATCATAGTGACGACGGCCCACGGCGATACGGACTATTTTCTTGCGGCAATTGACATCGCTGTTGACCAATATATTTTAAAACCTGTACAAAGCGACAGGCTCATTGAAGCAATACGGAAATGCGCTGACTACGTGCTTCGGGAAAGAGAGGTCCAAAAGCATAATGAGGAGCGCGAGAAACTGATACTCGAACTTCAGGAAGCCAATGCAAAAGTAAAGACATTGAGCGGTTTTTTCCCAATTTGCGCCTCATGCAAGAAAATTCGGGATGATGAGGGCTATTGGAAGCAGATCGAAACCTATATCAGCGAACATTCCGAAGCTCTGTTTACACATTCAATCTGTCCTGAATGCGCAAAAAGACTGTATCCGGAATATTACGATGAAATCTGGGGGAAAAAAGACAAACCTGAGAGCTGAGATTATTGGTAAGAATAAGATAAAAGTCGTCATTCCCGCCTGCCAGACTGTGTCACAATTAAATATTGCCACTGAATTTATAAAGCCTTTGATATTGCACAGTCCATTCCAATTAATTTCGTCATTCCCGCAGGTAGTAAGCGGGAATCCATGTTTTATCCAAATTGGCCCTTATTTCAATTGATTCGTATGTTTGTGCCAGTATCTTTTCATCCAAATCATCCCAGTGCTGCCATAATGCCGGACATCCCCAGTATCGTTATCATTCTCGATATGTTAAAGCAGGTGGATAACAATGCCATTTCCGCATTTACCCCTTTGATCCCTCTTAACAGAAATGCTCCTACTTTTAAATTCCCTTTGATATGCCCAAACGGCAATTCTGCTTTCTCCTTCCGCTTCTTATAGATCAACTGCCCCTTGTCACTTCTATAAAGAGCTTCCAGTTCTTCTTTTACATGCTCATCCCTTAGCCGAATTATCGCTCTCCCCCTCGTATTATTTGTGCATTTGCCATAATGCTTACACTGAAGACAATTCGATGGCCCTTTGATTCTGTATAAGTAATGCCCCTTTACCTCACTGTAATGCGAATATTTTAACGGCTTGCCTTCAGGGCATAGATACTGATTGTTTTCTTTGTCATAGAGAAATTTATCCTTCCCAAATGGATCGTCCTCCTGAGGCTTGTGCAATGCCTGTTTCTGAGTCGGCACTATTACCTCAATTTTCTCCTCTACCGCATCCTTTAGGTTCCCAGTATTGGCATACCCGGCATCTGCACACGCTGTCTCACATTTCCTGCCAAGTACTTCATTAGCCTGTTTTACCTGCTCTGAAAACTGGTTCGTATCATTACTTTCATTTACTACATCGCTGTTCACTATCAACCCATGCTTTTCATCTACCGCTATCTGCGCGTTATACCCAGCATGTGTGCCTTGCCTTCCCTTTACTTTTATGCAATCCTCATCCACTGCGTTTAGCTGCGTCCTTTCTTCTTTCTTTATCTTCTCCACTATCGCTTGCACTTTCTCTTTCAATACCAACTTATCTTTTAACTCTTCCGACATGCCTATATGCGTTCCGCCTTCACTGTTATCTGCCTGCTCGCATTCTTTTAATATTTCTTCTATTTGTTTGTCTGTCCTCTCCAATACTTTCCGGCACCTCTCCTCAGTCCATGTATGGTTAATCGATGCGTTTGCTCTAATCTTGCTTCCGTCTATGAATAGAGTGTTGCCTTCTATCAGCTTTAATTCAATGCACAGCCTCACACACTGCCTTAATACCTTTTTCAACGCAGCTATATTGTCACGCCGAAATTTTGCTATCGTCTTATGGTCAGGCTTCATTCCCCCCGTAAGCCAGATGAATGATAGATTGTGATGCAATGCCCTCTCCAGTTTCCTCGAACTCCTCCAGCCATATGAATACCCATATACCAAAATCTTTAACATCGCCTTAGGATCATAGGCCGAATTCCCCACTTTGACCTCTTCAATCTCTATTCCCAATTGTTCTAAATTCAAGGCCTCCACAAACGCATCATATGCCCTTACAGGATCATCCTCTCCTACATAATCCTCTATCGTCGGAGGCAACAGCATTACTTGCTCCCTGTTCCCTATCCTATATGCCACTTGTCTATTTCTCCTTCTTGCTTGTGATTCCATATATTATATATCGCCTTGCTAATTGTGACACAGTCTGTGCGCGGGAATGACGGACAAAGAACTTAAAAAATTGCAGGAAAATGCAGTAACCCAATTCCCATAACCAATGCCCAGCGGAATTATGATACAATTCCTGCATGTGGAATGTACGGGTAAGGGCTTCCAGAAAGAGCGGCGGCAGGGATCTCCATATTTCAGGGGCTGAGGGACTTTATAACAGCCCTGAACTTGCCGGAACAGTGACCGCCTGCATAAAGAGGGTGCTTGAGCATCCGAGGGGAGCACCCGACACAATTGTCCTTACAATAGAAGCGGTAAATCAGAAACCTGCGGACGCTCCCTTGCTGCGCTTAAAAACACTCCGTTGCTCCTCACCTGACAGGGCACATAATATTATTTCAGAAATTCTGGAAAACACGGGCATTGCCCGGCGGGCAGCCGGCGCCGCCCTAAAAGTTTTGACATCACAGCATGTCATGCGGGGCGCGTCCCTGATAACAGCCAGGACAGGCCGTCGTATCGAGCCTGACAAAGAACGAGGAATAAGGGTATCAAGATTGGGAATGAAGAAGGCGGAGAGAGAAAAGCTGGAGCTTAAGCTTTCTGGAATGCGGCTCAATACGGAAACGATAAGAGAAGCTCTTGTCCTGGCGTCAAAAACAGCCTCATGCCCGGACATCCTTGCGGAGGTCTGCATTTCTGATGATCCCGATTATACAACAGGATATGTATCAGGAAGAGAAATAGGATATGTTCGAATACCGAACATAAAAAACAGGGGCGACATGCATGGAGGAAGGGTGTTCTTTGTCAGAGAAAATGCCGAGATCGACACTGTAATAAACTATCTGGAAAAAGAGCCGGTACTGCTCTGGAACGCTATAGCATACGATGGCTGAGAAAATCATTATTATCGGGAACCCCATTGCAGGAGGCGGGGCAGCGTTCAAAATTAAAAAGGCCTCCGACTTCCTGGCAGGCAAGGGCTATGACGTCAAACTGATGTTCACCGGCAGAAAAGGCGACGCAGAAGCGTTTGCCGGAGAAGCTGCAAGCCGGCCCGTGCGGCTGGTCATAGCAGCAGGCGGCGATGGAACATATAACGAAGTGGCCAATGGCCTTGTCCATTCAAGTGTCCCCATGGCGATACTCCCGCTCGGCACCACCTCTGTGCTCGCACGGGAGCTTCATATTCCTCTCTCCCTGAAAAAGGCCCTCGCTATTGCCCTGAACGGTACTATACAGACAGTGCATCTCGGCAAGATCACTTTTACAGGGGATGACTCATTGTCACATCAAACATCACGCGTGACTCGTTATTTTCTCCTTATGGCAGGTATAGGTTTCGACGCGGAAGCGACCCGGGGCGTTAATGAACGGACAAAAAAAATCACCGGTAAAGGGGCCTACTTCCTTAGCGGTATTAAAACACTCCTGCATTACAGTCCGGGACCCATAACTCTTTCCATCGGGCAGGGACCCACGGACTCCGTGCCTGCCCGTAAGGTAAACGGGTACAGCGCTATTATAGGGAAGGCATCATGCTACGGCGGCGCGTTCAAGGCAACGCCCGACGCCAGGCTTGCCGAGCCTTATTTTTATGTTTTTGTAACGCATAAAAAAGACAGAAGGTCCCTTTTTCGTTACATCATTGGCGTCATGACCGGAAAGCATATCACTTTCAGGGATATAAGCTATTTCAAAGCCGGGGAAATCGTTGTTGAGGGAGAATCCCCTGTGCAGATCGACGGCGATTATGAAGGGACCACCCCGGCAAAGCTGGAAATTGAAAGAAACGCTCTTAAGCTGGTGACCCCGCTTCAAGAGACGCGCTGAAAGCCTCTTCTTTCAAAAGCCTTTCCCAGTACGCATCGACACTGTCCTGCGCCATCTTCAGCATTCCCTCGTTTCCAGGAGCAAAAATATGCTTAAACCTCCCCTGGGGCTTCATGAATTCCGTTAGAGGTTTCTTCTCTTTCGGTTTCACCGTCACCCTCGTTATGCCGTTTTCGATCTCAAAAAGCGGCCAGGAGCAGGTCTCAACGGCAAGTCTGCTCAAGAGGATGGCGTCATCGGTCCTCGACCTCCAGCCGCGATTGCAGGGGGCAATAATGTTCATGAATTTCGGCCCGGTTATATCGAGTGCTTTTTTCACTTTTTTCATAAGATCAGACCAATGGCTCGGAGACGCTTGAGCGGCATAGGGTATCCCATGGGCAGCCATGATCTTTGTAAGGTCTTTTCTCGGCTGCGGCTTCCCGGGAACACAAGTCCCTGCAGGACATGTGGTGGTGTCAGCGCCCATAGGCGTTGCGCTGGAACGCTGAATTCCGGTGTTCATATAAGCGCCGTTGTCATAGCATATGTACAGCATATCATGTCCACGTTCCATTGCTCCCGAAAGACTCTGGAGCCCGATGTCATATGTGCCGCCATCACCTCCGAAGGCGATGAATTTAATGTCCTTGTTTATCTTGCCCTGTTTTCTGAGCGAACGGTACATCGTTTCAACTCCGGAAATAGTCGCCGCAGCATTTTCAAAGGCGTTGTGGATCCACGGGATCTTCCAGGCCGTATATTCGGAAATGCAGGTGGAGACTTCAAGGCAGCCTGTAGCGTTCGCTGCCACTAACGGGTATTCCGACGCGAGCAGAACCATCTTCACCACAATAGGCGCGCCGCAGCCTGAGCACATGCGGTGTCCTCCCGTAAGCAGTACCTCTTTTTTGGAAAGCTCCTTTAAGCTAAGCGGTGTAGCCATATCTTTCTCCTTTAAATGTCAGATATCAAATCCGGACGTTGCTTGGTGTTACTCTCTCACTCCGATATATTCTCTAAAGTTTTTAACTTTACCTGTTTTCGCAACTTCAGCAAGCTCGGCCAACACGAGTTCAGCATGTTCGGGCATATAGTCTCTGCCGCCCAGGCCGTAAATTTTATTGAACATCACGGGACGGTCCCTGTAAGGGTGAACACTCGATGCAATATCCATAAACATCGGGCCGTAAGAGCCGCCGAATGCATCAGCCCTGTCGAGTACGCAAAGCGCCTTCAAATGTTTAAGGGCCTCCCCGACCTCTTCATAGGGGAAGGGTCTGAACATTCTCGGCTTCAGAAGTCCGGCCTTGATGCCGCGGTCCCTGAACGCATCAATTGCGTCCTTTGATGTCCCGGCAGCCGAGTTCAGAATAACCAGTCCGACTTCGGCATCCTCAAGCCGGTAGGTCTCAAAAAGGCCGTATTTTCTGCCCGAAATCTTTTCGAAATCAGCGGCCACATCGAGTACCACATGTTTCACTTTTGACATGACCTCTGCATGGGCCCTTCTGTATTCCATGTAGTAATCGGGAAGTATCAGCGGGCCGTAGCTCACAGGATGCTCTATATCAAGAAGGGGATTCAACTGCCTGAACTCTCCTACAAAATTCTTTACCGCATCATCCTCGAGATATTCCATGCGCTCGATGGAATGGCTGATTATAAATCCGTCCAGACATACCATTGCCGGAAGCCGAATATCCATGTGTTCCGCAATGCGAAATGCCTGTATGGTATTGTCATACGCTTCCTGCGCATTCTCAGACCATAACTGTATCCATCCGCAGTCGCGGGCTCCCATGCCGTCAGAATGGTCGCCGTGGATATTTAACGGCGCGGAAAGCGCCCTGTTCACCAGCGGCATAACAATGGGAAGACGGGTACCGGAGGCAATGAACAGTTCCTCCCACATCAGGGCGAGCCCCTGGGAAGAAGTTGCCGTCATGACCCTGCCTCCCGCAGCAGATGCGCCGATACAGGCGCTCATCGCGCTATGCTCGCTCTCGACAAGTATCATTTCCGTTTTTACCTTGCCGTTGGATACAAAACCGGTAAACCGCTGCATGATATCGGTTGCAGGGGTAATGGGGTATGCTGCACTGACATCGGGATCCACCTGCCGCAAGGCCTCTGCGACAGACTCATTTCCTGTAACTGCAACAATCCGTGACATTATTCCCCCTCCTCTTCCATGACGATCGCCTTTTTGCCCTTCTTACCGGGGCATTCGAGCGCGCATATACCGCATCCTTTGCAATAGTCGAAATTAAATGCGCCTCTTTTTCCGTCCTTCGCGGTGATTGCCATATCCGGGCAATATGTCCAGCAGAACATGCACTGAATGCAATTTTCCTCAATCCATCTGGGTTTAAAAGCCCTCCACGAACCGGTTTTAAACTTTTGAGCACTGCCGGCCTCGGTGACAACGGCGCCGGGATTCAGTTCCTTCCATCCTTTAAGTTTCATCCTTCCCTGACCTCCCCGTAACCTCTCCTCACTGCTTCGAGGTTGCCATCTATAATTTTCTGTGAAAATTTCTTACCGAAACTCTTTTTTACATCCTCAAGTATCTGGTCGAGGCCCACAACACCCGACACCTTTGCCAGCGCGCCGACCATCGCCGCATTCGGCATAGGCCTCTCGATGCAATCAATAGCGATCCTGGTCGCATCGACTGTAAATACTTTCTGTGACGGGCGGGCCTTCAATTTTTCCCTTATCAGCCCCGGCTCTTTGGAAGAGTTTACTATAATAATGGCGTTGTCAGGCGCACCCTCGATGACATTTATTCCATCGAGCAATGTCGCATCCACAACAGCCACAATGTCAGGCTTCAGAACAGGACAGTGCATCCTCAACGGGTTCGAACTCACCCTGTTGTACGCCCTCAATGGGGCGCCCGAACGCTCAGGGCCGTATTCAGGAAAAGCCTGGACATACCTGCCGCCGCTCAGGCATGCATCAGCAAAAACCTTGGCAGCAGTAACAGTGCCCTGCCCTCCTCTTCCATGCCATCTGATTTCTACCATATCAGCCATTTCTATCCCTCCCGGTTATTTTTAGCTATGAAGAGCGCCAGTCAAATATTCTAACCAAAAATACTCTTATATTTCAACAAACCAAAAAGGTGATTAATAAATTTAATAACAATGCACTTACAGCGGCAGAAATATGGACAGCTTTCAGGCCGTTATGAAATGTGGCAAGCCAAACACAGGGCGCTTCCGGCATCACTCACGATAAGCAAGTCCTGATTACAACCGTGGACCGAATGACAGGAAGCGCATGTCAGCAAGCCGCCGGAACCCAAAAAATCACTAATAGTTTCACCACCCGTGCCTGCAATTACCGTCGAAGGAGGGTTGAACTGAGTGGGGTTCGCGGCCTGGATCTGGATATAATTAAATCCATATGGGTGATTGGAAGTGGAGTATGGATAATTAGCGCTACCGGTGGCACTATCTGCTCCTGCATCAATATATGCCGAACTGCTGGATGTAATATATTGCTCGGGACCAGTACCCTTTTGAGTTGGGTCTATCTGGTTGGGGCCGAACACATTTGTGGCGACACTTCCGTCATGGCAGCTTAAACATAAAAGAATTACATTCGTATACGTATTAGACTGTGTATTGGTATATTGGATTGTGGAAAAAGGCCGGTTCCAGAGAGGCACGTAAATGCCTGCTGCGCCTGTTTGAGCCTGTGCCTGACTTACCGTTACAGAATTATGCGGCGTATGGCAATACACGCAAAGTCTGTCGAGCCCGGAATGTTCGATGGAGTCACCAAAGGCCGCGGACCCCCCGCTGCTGCTCAAATCATGGGGGCCATTCTTCATGGAACAAAAATTATCACCCCTCGCCACAAAGGGGACCGCAACAATAGATAACACAGCTATAACAGCACAAACAGCCGGAAGAAAGAATTTCACCGAGTCCTTATAAAATCCATTTTAATAATTAACAAGAAATAGTGCAGATAAAATTTATTGCAATATTTGTACCTCTCTCAGCCTAAGTCGCACATTTGCCTGCAACTTACTGATGAATTTTAACTTTTAAAGTCACGGACTTTTTTGTTGTAGCCAAATAACCGATAGGCATAGTGATATCACCAAAAAGGTATTGATCATATATGCTGCAGATAAAGTGGGTGCGCGTCATGGTTGTGGGGCAGGCCAATATGTCATTCCCGCTTGTCGGGAATCGTCTTGAAAATAAAGAAAGATTCCGGACAAGCCGGAATGACAAAATTACAAACCCACAATCATGACGCACACCCAGATAAAGTTGCTTGCTCCTCCATAAGCATAAGGCTATACTATTATAAAAAACACGGCTGCGGATATTAATAATAATGGGAAAATTCCACCTCCTGACATTTCTGTTCTTTATGATTGTGTTATCCAGCGCTTCTGCCGGGGAGTATCTTGACATTGCCCCCGGCAATACCCCGGAGCTTCCCGCAGCCTTCTATTACAGGAAGGAATACAAGATCCAATGGTGGTACTTTACCGGCCATCTTTATGACGACAGGGGAAGAGAGTTCGGGTATGAGCTTACTTTTTTCGTCTTTGGAATCCAGAAAAGACATTACCGGTCGCAATTCGGGGTGGACAATATCTATGTCTCGCATTTCGCTGTCTCGGACCCTGAGTATAATAAATTCTATTTCACCGACGCCGCTGATGCCGGTGCATTCGGTCTCGCCGGCGCAAGCGGCAATATCCTCAAAGTCCGGGTGGACAATGCCTCGCTTCAGGGGTCTCCGCGGCAAATGCATATCAGGGCTTCCGGCAATGCGGGGTCCCCGGAAAGTCAGACGACTTTTCGGGGTGTGAATACAGCACTCAATCTCGTACTGTCGCCGGAGAAACCGGTCGTCCTGAACGGAGAGCATGGATACTCCAGGAAATCCTCATTATCGCCCTATCAGGCATCCTTTTATTTCTCATATACACGCCTTAAAACAGAAGGGACTTTAACAGTGGGCGGTACCGCCTTCCCGGTGAGAGGGCAGAGCTGGTTTGACAGGGAAATTTCATCACGGGGTTTGGCTGAGAATCAGCTGGGCTGGGACTGGTTCTCAATACAGCTCAAGGACCGGCGGGAAATAATGCTGTATCTTTTAAGAAACAAGGACGGTTCTATCGGTCCCTTTTCATCAGGCACATTTGTCTATGATAGCGGCCGATACAGACACCTTGAAAAGGACGATTTCAGCGTTACTGTCTTAAGCTAGTATCGTTCCGGAAAAACAGGGGCGCGCTACCCTGCGCAGTGGGAAATAAGAATACCATCAGAGGAAGTGGCCCTGAAGATAACGCCGCTTATGGAGGACCAGGAATGTATTGCCGACGCCACGACAGGCAACCGATACTGGGAAGGGACGTGTCGAGTGCAGGGCACATGCGGAAGGAAGGGCCTATGTTGAACTCACAGGATATTGAACGATGATAAAACTTGAGAATGTTGAAAAAAGTTATGACGGCACAAGGGTACTAAAAGAGATCAATCTTGAAATAGAAACAGGTGATTTTATCTCAATAATGGGGAGTTCCGGCTCCGGCAAATCAACACTGCTGAACCTCATCGGGGCCATGGATTTGCCCGAACACGGGAGCATCACCGTTGACGGGGAAAATATAGTTTCCTATAGCGATGAGCAGCTCACACTGTACCGGAGGAAAAAAACAGGTTACATATTCCAGTTTTTCAATCTGTTTCCGAATATCACGGTCTTTGAAAATATACAGGTTCCTCTGCTCTTAAACGGCATAGGTGATGACCGCAGCGTAACTGAATACATGAAGCTTGTCGGCCTTGAGGGGAAGGGACGCGATTATCCCTATCAGCTCTCGGGCGGGCAGCAGCAGCGGGTGGCCATTGCACGGGCGCTTATACACAAGCCCGACATTATCCTTGCGGATGAACCGACGGGAAGTCTGGACAGCATGAACAGCCGGTCAATAATGGAACTCATCACCCGGCTGACTGAAGAAATGAAGAAAACAGTCATTCTGGTCACCCATGAAAACACCATTGCACAGTACGCCCGGCGCCACGTCACTATCCGTGATGGGGTACTGTCCAAATGAATTTCCTTAAACTGGCCGGCCTTTTCGTGTCAAGAAGCATCAGGGAGGAAAAGTTTCTGACGCTTCTCTCGGTTATCGGAGTTGCCCTCGGCATAGGGCTTTTTATCGGAGTGAAAGTCGCGTCGGACCGGGCAATATCTTCTTTTGAATCGGACATTAAAGGACTGAATAGCGGCGCCAACTATGAGATATCCGATACCTCCGGCATAGATTTCAAGGATAGTATATACCCGGTAGTAGCTGCTGCTGAAATAAACAGTTTCCCTGTCCTGAAGGCAGCCGGGTATCTGCCCGGACTTAAGGACACAATAGATATTAACGGTATTTATACGGCAAAGAGTATGGGGCGCTTTCGCGGAGTAAACACCGGCCCGCATGATATGGAAAGCTTTTACAAAACGCTTAACGGCATCCTGGTAACAAATGATTTTGCGGTCCGGCATGCAATCAAAAAAGACGATACGCTCAGGGCCTTCGTGTACGACCGGGAATACACGCTGAAAATTGCCGGTATAATTGACAGCAGCTTCCTGCCGTCAAATACCGGGATCATGGATATCGGAAACTTTCAGGAATATTTCGGCAGGGTCGGTTTCCTGTCGAGGATCGATCTCTCTACGGATGACAAAACCGCCGGCAGCATACAAAAAATACTCCCCTTATCTCTTTCAATAGAAAAAAAGAAACTGCTTATGGAAAACAGGAAATCCCTGCTCGCTTCTTTCAGATACAACCTCCAGTTCGTAAGCCTCATCGCCATCCTGGTGGGGGTCTTTCTCCTGTACAACACCATTTTTATATCTGTTGTAAAAAAGAGGACCGAAATAGGCATCCTGCGCGCATTGGGGGCCGATAAAAAAACCGTTGTCATGCTCTTTGTCCTGCACGGCGCTCTGCTCGGAATTGTCGGCTCTCTGTTCGGTCTGCTTTTGGGGCAATGCGCCGCCTATTTTTCCGTTATTGCTGTTACAAAAACCATATCATCCATGTACGGCGCTATCTCTATAACAGATTTTTTTATCGGGAGAGACGATGTTGCCGGCGCCCTTATACTCGGCCTCTGCATCTCGTTACTGGCGTCAGCGGTCCCATCATTCGAAGCCGCGAGAATAAGGCCTAATGAGAGCGCAAAGGCAGGCACATTCGAAGCCCGCTATAAAAGCCGCAGGAAGCTTTATCCCATCGCCGGCGTCATCCTTATCATTATGGGACTTGCCGGAGCGTACATAGATTACAGCGCAATGCCCTTTTCCTTTCCCGCCCTTGCCTACGCGGGGATATTGCTCATCCTGCTGGGTTTTACGCTCATAGCACCCCTTTATTTTTCGGCCATATTGAAAATGCTTAAAAAGCCTGCCGCTGTATTTGGCGTGACAGCCACGCTCGCATGGGGAGACATGAGAGGAAGCACATACCGTTTTTCCGTTGCCCTGATGAGCGTTGCCATAAGCACGTCTCTGATCATCTCCCTGCTTATTCTTATCTTCTCTTTCAGAAATTCCCTGAAATTGTGGATTTCACAAAACATCGCCGCCGACATCTATATAAAACCCATCTCCTGCGCCTCCAACTTCTGTTTTTTCCCCTTATCGGACGACATAAGCGCTATTGTTAAAAGCTTCCCTGAAGTGAAGGGGGTAGACCGTTTCAGAACACTGCATCTGGATTTTCACGGCAGAAAAATTGTCGCCGGTTTTGGGGACATCGCTGCCGAGATGCTATACGCTCCCCGCCATGATGCCGGCGACATCGAAAGGCGTGATGAGGAACTGCTGCGCGGCAGGCAGGTTTCCATATCCAATTATTTAAGCATCAAGTATCGGTTGAAGCCCGGTGACAGTATTGAATTACACACCCCCGGCGGCATCAGGAGCTTTAGAATATACTCGACGTTCAGCAGTTATTCGACTGCATCGGGTTTTATTTATCTCGACAGAAAGTGGCTGAAAAAATACTGGGGCCTCGATGACGCCACACAAATAGCAGTGTATCTTAACAAAGGAGCGGATGTAGACAACTTTGCGGCAAAACTCAGGTACGCGCTGTCCCAACGCTATTCGGTGGATGTGATGAATAACCGCGAACTCAGGGAAAGGGTGCTTGCAATCTTCAATAAAAGCTTTGCCATAACGTATGCTATAGAGCTGATATCGATAATAGTTTCGCTCATAGGGGTGGTAAATACCCTGCTCGCCCTCGTGCTCGAAAGGAAAAGGGAAATCAGCATTATCAGATACCTGGGCGGCAGCTGGAAGCAGATTGAGAACATGCTGGTCCTTTCAGCAGCGGTGGTAGGCATTTCCGGTATAGCTATGGGAGCGCTCATTGGTCCGATAATGAGCAGTATTTTCATTCAGGTAATCAATAAAATTTCTTTTGGCTGGGAGATACACTTCAACATTCCCGCCCTTTATCTGACCGCCGTTATTCTAATGCTTTTCCTCAGCACCCTCGCAGCCGGACTAATACCGGGAAGAGTTGCCCGCAGAATCGATCCCAAAAGGTTCATAAGTTTCGAGTAGCGGATGAATTGGAAAATACCATGAAATCCCATCCCCAGGAATAAAAATCCATCAATTTTGTAAAATTTCCACTTTTCTCAATAATACTCGCATGCACGGCATTACGGTAAATAATCAAAATTCCCCTGTTTCGTCTCTGAAGAGATACCGTAATATTATTTAAAGCTTGTTTTAATACATACTCATCAAACGGGTTGAACAGATAAAAAACATCTTCATCGTCATTAAGGCCATAATCAATGACATCTGACCTGACGATAATAAAATCGGTCCCGGCTTTTGTTTTTTCCTTGTAATTAGAACAGTTGTTAATAGCTATGTCACATAATACAGGCGAAATCTCGATCCCCCTCGCTTCTTTAAAACCTAAATCAGAAGCTACCAATAGAACTATCCCTTTGCCGCAACCCAGGTCAACAAAAACCTTACCCGGCGGAATATTTAATTCCTTTAACAGCTTTCGCAATGGAAGTGTGCAGGTTGGTTGATACATTTTGGCTCTTTTCTTCTTATTACCGGCAATTTTCAAGTCGTCCACTTCTACCCAGGAAAATGTATCTGTCCCGTATTTAAGATCAAATAAATAGTCGAAGAAGGAAGACAGAACACGTTTAGTTGTGCATATGAACCCATCTTTATTCAGTATGCTAAAACGTATCATCAATTTAACAATGGTTTTCATATTATCCCAAATAATTCACAGAACTGCAAAGAGAGGACATCCCTTTAAAGCCCGGCCAAACGTATACGTTATGTCGCATCCCTTATCCTGATTGAATCTGCCGATAAGGTAGTCTGCAATATCTCCGTCTCCCGCTTTGTAATCATGGATAGCCTGCCGCACAATATCTTTATTTTCGATCTCGAACTGCTTTGTTATAAGCAGCTTATCAAGGACATCGCCGATTTCATTCTTTTCATAATCATATGCCGATTCCAAAACCCAGACAAGCTCGCAAAGAACAATGCTGCTTATGAAACAGCTTTTTCCTGATGCAGCTATTACCCGGATGCAGGCGGACGCCTTTTGCGCCTGTTTTTCATCGTCCCCCACAAGGTAACGTACAAGGACATTCGTATCAAGGCCGCTCATGACGCTTTCTTACCTTTGAAGCGTTTCCTTATCGCATCTTTCATTTCCCCGGTTGAGACAGCCTTCATGCCCGGCCTGTGGAGTATGCCTTTGAGTTCCCTGATATCAAGAGTTGACGGCTCAAGCAAAACCCTTCCGTTATCTTCGATAACGAAATCGACCTTATCACCCGGTTTAAGATGCAGATGCTCTCTTATTTTTTTGGGAATGGTGGTTTGTCCCTTGGAAGTAACCAAAGAGATGGCCATTTTTACCTCCTTACTATAAACTAATTCCTTACTTTATAGTAAGGATTATCGCGGAAATTGTCAATGGGGAAATAGGGACAAAATACCAGAATTTGCATATTAGTCAGATCAAGCTCGACCTCCCCCATAATTGATTACTGATAATAAGTTGCACTATTTTCATTTTTTTGAACAGGGCGGATTCCAGGAAGGAGTTCCCCATTACAGTCGCTTATGGTAATATGTTAAAAAAAGGGCCTCTCGATGGATTCTTGAAATCTGGAATGAGCAATTGATATAGCTGCAAGGAACATCAAGACTTGCTGTTAGATGGATTGTTTGCGGCATAAGGACTGCATTGGGGGCATACTCAAGCCAGATTAACCATGTGCTTCATCTGGCGGCTATGCAGCTTACTCACAGCTTAAAATACTGCAAGGAGTCGAACAATGACAAACACTTTAGAAACGGCACTCGAAAAAGTTCAAGAAGGTCATGGACAGGGCGGCGTATTAGACCAGATCGATAAAATATTTCGCAAGCAGCAAAGAATCAATTTGTTTGAAAAATTAGAAGCGATCTATGATCATGAGGTATATAATTATCCTGTTATCCTTTATAAGAGCATTCTGTCAAACGGAAAAAAGCAGCCTGCCTTGTTGCGCTTTTATCTTCCGTCCTGGAAAGATCACGATGCGATCTTTTGGCAAGCGCTCGGTGATTATGTCATCCTCGCTTTGCACCGAGTTACAGATATCGAATTTGACAGTGCCAGAGGCCGGCTGAAGATGAAATATTTTCCCAAGATAAAAGGTCGGATAAAACATCCGGAAGACATCAGGGGGATTGTTCAGAAAATTGCTTATCTTGTGGATACCGAAGGGTTACCGACAGACTTCACTCGTTTTCGGCGCATGACAGAACGACGTGACAGCTTGGGCGAAATGAGCAAAGAACAGGCCGCACTTATCGGCGTAGCATTAAAGCTTATCCAAATTCCTTAGTATCAATTTCCTATTGAAATCTCCCTGAGCGAGAAGTATAGCACAGGTCTCGATTACAGGAAGGGACCCTGCCTCTCATCTCCACCAACGAGCCGGCAAAATGCGGTAATGCGTCCATCTCAACAATCATACGCCCAACATTCCAACAGGCTTCCACCATAGCGCTACTCCCCTTCCGCCGCGGCCTCCACGGTCTCCTTGTTCACCACTTCGAGAGAATATTGGCCTCCGGAAAGCTTTGGGTCGGCAAATACGCTTATTGTTAAATGAAACGACTTCTCAAGATCGAAAATACTCTTGCGTTTAGTATTCATAAGGTAATTCAAACTCTCAACGGGAAGGCGGCAGCTTATGCTTTTTACAGCCCCGGATGATGCCCTGGTGTGCATCTCCCTGAGGGCCGCAATCGCAACAGCCATGTCCGACCTTACGATGCCGGAGCCGGAGCACAGCGTGCAGGCTGTATGCATAGTGTCGAGGTATGCGGAACGAAGCCGTTCCCTTGTCATTTCAACAATGCCGAAGCGTGATATTCCGGTTATATCAAAATGCGCCTTGTCGGAGTTTAAGGCGTCTTGTAAATTCTGCTCCACTTCCCGCCTGTTTTTCGCTGATGCCATATCAATAAAATCGATAACAACAAGACCGCCTATATCACGCAGGCGCAGCTGCCGCGCAATTTCCTGGGCCGCTTCAATATTTGTCTTCAATGCCGTTGCTTCTATATTTTCCTCTTTCCTGCTTCTGCCTGAATTGACGTCGATCGCTGTAAGCGCCTCGGTTTTATCAAATACGATGTAGCCGTGCGAAGGGAGTTTCACATACCGGTCATTGATTTTTGCGATCTGTTCCTCGATCATATGATTGGCAAAAATAGGACGTTTTTCCTTATAGAATTTAATATTGATTTTACGCCACGGCACCGTCCTTCTCAAAAACTCTTTCGTCTTCCGGTGTGCCTCTGCATCATCGATAAGCACTTCGGCAACATCGGAAGTCAGATAGTCCCTGACCGTCCGCACAGCGATGTCCTGCTCTTTATATATAAGGGCGGGCGCAGAAGCCTGTTCCGCTTCGGTCTTGATCCTGTCCCACAGCCTGGTAAGGTATTTCAGATCATTGGAAAGCTCGTCGCTCGATATGTCGCTGCAGGCGGTCCTCAGTATAAACCCCATGTCCGCAGGAAGCTTAAGCGAACTGAACATCTCCTTAAGCCGGTCCCTGTCCTCCCTGTCTTCTATCTTTCTCGATATGCCGACTCTTTTCTGCCCCGGCATCATCACAATATACCTGCCGGGAATCGATATATAGGTAGTCAAACTCGCCCCTTTGGTGTCCCTTTCGTCTTTCTCCACCTGTACCACAACTTCCTGTCCCTTTGATAAAACGTCCTGCACCCGCACCCGCTTTCCTTCTTTTTTGTTCTGGAAGTATTGAGGCTGTATCTCCCGCAGTTGAAGAAAACCCTGTTTCTTCGACCCAAAATCCACAAAAGCCGCTTGAAGTCCGGGCTCTACGCGGGAGATGACCCCCTTATATATATTGCCTTTAAGATGCTCTTTGGAAGAAAATTCAACATAAAAATCCACAAGGGTATCACCCTCGACTATTGCAACTCTTTTCTCTTCAGGGTGCAGTGCGTTTATCAATATTTTCTTTTTCATCATTGTCAGGATATCTCCTTTCTTTCATTATCTGCCGGTCCATGTTCATGAACGCCACGTTCGTTATATATCAGTCGCAACGCTTCGCTCAGGAGTATATCAGGGAATCTTACGGTCGCCTCTATGACATCCCCCAGCGGGTAATCAACATAATGCCTGTCAGGATACACAATTCTGATAAACGGCCTTTTCAGAATATAGCAGCGTTTAACACGGCCGCTTTGGCCGGAAAACGGAATAATTATGTTTTCGGCATCCTCCTCGAGGCCATAGCGGGCGATAAGCTCTTTAACCGCTTCCACCCACTCGGGATTAATAGCAGTTGACAGCATCGATAAACTCTCTAAGCCTGCCAAAGTCTTTTCGGTTAAAATCGACAACAAGCCTCGGCAGACCGGCAATCTGCTCCTCGTCAGCCTCCTCAGGGAGAGAAGGTGAGACGCATATATCTCCCCCGCATGTCAATATATCGGAAAAACGCTCCTTCAGTTCTTTGACCGCTTGAGGACTGATTTCAGAGGTCAGCCTGATTACCAATTTTTTGTCCACAAACCGTTGGCTATGATAGCGGCGGTAAAACCTGTTTATGCATTCAACAGCAGCATCAACGGAATTTACGCGCTCAAAAAGATTAAAATCAGACGGGCTCAGATATCCTTGCGCCAGCAATTCATCTTCAAAAAACTTCTGCCACAGCGACCAATACGTGCCGTCAGGCTCATCAATAAGAACAAGCGGCATGGGATTACGCTTTCCGGTCTGAATAAGGGTAAGCGTTTCCATCGCCTCATCGAGCGTCCCAAACCCCCCGGGGAAGAGCGCAACTGCGTTGGATTCCTTCAGAAAGGCCACCTTCCGGTTAAAAAAATACTTATACGTAATAAGCCGCGGGTTGCCATTCGAATGTCGGGTTGGCTTTTTGTTCAAAAGGAAGGCGTATGTTGACGCCGAACGAATTTTCAGGACCGGCTCCCTCGTTCACTGCCTGCATAATGCCGCCACCCCCTCCGGTGATTACCATATATCCGCTTTCGGCGAGCTTTTTTCCGAAAAGCTGCGCCAGGCGGTATACCGCCTCGACCGGCCTCGTCCGCGCCGACCCAAATACCGTCACCTTTCTCACGCTGCGGTATGGACCGAATACTTTTGAGGTAAAACGCATCTCTTTGAGCGTTGTATTCATAAGTTTCAGGTCTGCCCTTATATCTTCTTCCTGTCCGGCTTTTAGCGCAGCAATAATCATCTCCCGCACCAGTTCCGGATGGTTCACCGGGACCATCTCCAGCAGTTGGCCAATGGCGGCATCTACAGGACCGTTGCTCATCGAAAAATGAAGATTCATTCCCTCTATTAAATGCCTCCCTTAAAGAGATTTAAGTCGTACTTATACTAACATAAAATCCGGCCACTGCCATCCGCACTGTAAAATCCCTCCTAACCTCCCTTTGCCAAAGGGAGGATTCCCCCTCTTTGGCAAAGAGGGGCAAGGGGAGATTTTCTAATTAATGCAAATTAGATTAGGCGGCCATTAGCCGTCAAACAGTCAAGATGCCCGTTGCCTTGTGGCGGCCCGCGACATGCAGCATCAGACCATTATTCAAAATATCGCGGTGCGTCTGCAAGGCGAGATGAGGGTTGTTGTTATGCTCCGAAAGATGGGCAAGGCACGCCCATTTCAGCCGCCCGCCTGATTTGAGAAGGTGGGCGGCATCATGGTTTGACAGGTGCCCTCCAGGACCCAGTATCCGGCGCTTTAGAAATTCCGGATACGGACCGCGGGCAAGCATACCCGGGTCATAATTACTTTCTATAAATACAGCATCAAGCGATGATATAACTGCAGTAAGTTCTTCAAAGGCGTGCCCAAGATCGGTCAGAATACCCAGGCGCGTTTGGCCGCAATCGACCACAAAAACAGAACCGTCCACGCCGTCATGCGGGGTAGATATTGTCCGGATAGCTACTCCGCCGAATTTGAGGGTACCACCCGAAGGAAAGAGGTTCACATTGTCAAGCCGTCCGAGCCTGTGTCTTTCCTCCGACACCTCCAGCGTCGCGGGCGTCATATAAACCGGCAGCTTGTATTTTCTCTGATAGACTCCGGCGAAACGGACATGGTCAGCGTGGTCATGCGAAATAATTACCGCATCAATCCCCCTGATATCGCGGCCGTACAGTGCAAGTCTGCGTTCTGCATCAGCTCCGCATATGCCGGCGTCAAACAAGAGCCTGACGCCGCCTGCCTCCACATAAATACAATTGCCGTTGCTCCCGGATTGCAGCGAGATTGCAATCATACCATTACCCTAAAACTTGAAAAGATGAACAGTCTTGGCCTTGTCCACCTTTTTCAACTTGATCCCGTCTTCTTTGATCTCTATAAGTTCATTTTTATAAAGGCCGCCTACGGCTTTCTTAAATGTTTTTTTACTCATATGCAATATCTCCCGTATATGTTCGGGCGAGAATGGTCTCCCAGCGGAAGGAAGCCCTGTGTTCCTTCAGAGCCTTCATAATAACAACTTTGGCCTCCTCAATGTCTGCCGGCCCGGCTTTGCCGAGCATGACATCTATTTTACCGTCCGGTCGTATCCTCTTTACATATCCTTCAGCCCTATCTCCGATATGCAGCTTTTCGAATACCTCGTTTTTATAAAGCATGCCGAAGTACCTGTTGTTAACAATCACCTTTATTCCAGGGTCGGTGACCCTGTATACAATAAGCGCAACATTTTCACCTTCCTGAAGGGCGACATTTTCCTTTTCTATAAATCTGCTGATTTTTGACGTTGCTGTTATCCTCTGAGTTCGTTCATCGAGGAATATCCTGACAATATATTTTCCCCCGACTTCCATCTTTCCGGATTGCTCACTGTAAGGAACGAGCAGATCTTTTTGGATCCCCCAATCCAGAAACGCTCCGGCCCTGCTTATTGCGACTACCTTCAGAAAGCGAATTCACCCACAACTGCGGCCGGCGTCAGTGTTGTTGCAATCAGCCTGTCTTCGGAATCCCTGTAAACGAATACCCGTATGCTGTCGCCTGTACGGGCTTCCTGAGGAACATACTTGCGGGGCATAAGGATATCGCCTGCATCGGAACCGAGATAGACCCCGATAGTTGTCTCCTTTATTATTTTCAACTCATTGAATCTGCCTATTTCCAGATGTGTCTGCATCTCTTTTATACTCACATACCGCAAAAGATATTACAAGTGCTATAATTTCCTTACTTTGCCCCAGTTGGAGCAAACTTGAATGATAGATAAGAGAAGATGCATGCAAGCAAGAGAAAAACGGTGAGGTATCGAAGATGATAATCCAATCTCTCAATGTCGGCCTTCCGGCGAAAGAGATATTCTTTGGCAAAGAGGTCATAACTGGCATATGTAAAAAAACTGTTGTAGGTCCCGTGCACCTCGGTAAGACCGGTTTTACCGGGGATGGAGTTGCTGACCTGAAACATCATGGGGGTCTGGACAAAGCGGTTTGCGTGTATGGCGCCAATAATTTCCCTTACTGGGAAGAAGTCCTTAAAACAGTCTTGCCTGCGGCTCCGTTCGGCGAGAACCTTTCACTTTCTGACGTTGATGAGTCTGAAGTATGCATAGGCGATATTTTTCAGATGGGGACTTCAGTCGTTCAGGTAAGCCAGCCCCGGCAGCCGTGCGCAACCCTTGCGGCGAGGTATGGCAGGAGCGATATGGTGAAGCTTGTTGTTGAGTCTGGTAGAACCGGGTACTATTTCAGGGTGCTCGAAGAGGGCATTGTGGAAACCGGAAATGCTCTTACTCTCAAGGAAAAAGATCGTAACGGTATAACTGTTTCTTTCGCCAATCGGATTTACCATCACGACAGGAAAAACGCGGAGGGCATAGAAAAAGTTTTAGCCATTGAGCCTCTCTCAGCGTCATGGCGCGAATCATTTATTAAATTGAGAGAAGATCTTTAGCTGACTTTCCATACAGTGTTCCGGCCGTAAAATTTTCATATGATGTCGTGGCAGCCATCACCTGTCTCTATGGGTGTTGCATGGCTCCGACAAAACTGATGAGGGTGTGCAGTTCTTCTGATGACACCGATGAGTGCCAATGTCCGGTCAACCGTGCCAGCAGTATAACTCCGAAGAAGACCACAGCGATAAGAACAATAAAAAGTGACGGTTTTATAATAATTTTGCCTGGCAGCGCCATAGCGAGAGCACCTTGTGACATGCAATAACTGACACAGGTCAGGCATCCGGTACATTCAGGAGAGTTTATGGCCTGTTTAGTTGAGACAGGAAGCATCGAGGGACAGTGCGCCGTACACTGGCCGCATTGAATGCAGTGGGCTTCGTTTCTCCGTATCCTTGACGGGCTTAACATGCTTAACAGACCTAGAAGACCGCCATAGGGGCAAAGATACCTGCACCAGAAACTCCTGTAGAACAATGAAAGCGCAAATAGGATGACGAGAGTTATCTTGGTGGTAAGCGACATGGCGGTGAAAAATATCAGGAGTTTGATATCTGCGACTTTCCAGTACGGGGTTTTGAAAAACGCTGAAATCTGGGGAGTGGACATCCTGATAAGAATGATATACATGAAAAAGGCCATCAGCACATACTTGATTGACCTCAGAGCATAGTCGGCATATCCCGGCAGGATGAGCTGCTTTTTGAACAGTTTTCTGCCGGTTTTCGCCACAAGTTCAGAAAATGTGCCGACCGGACATATCCAGCCGCAAAATGATTTTTTCAGAAGCAGCGACATGACAATTGCAGCGGTGAAAATAACCAGTGCCGCAGGATGCACAGGATCAAAAAAGCCTTCCGATATCAATAACCTGAAGGACATCAGTGCCCCGATTGGGAGAAAGCCCTCGACTGAAGGAGCCCGGCCTGTGGTTGGAGTGATACCGTTGTCAAGTGCATCAACAAAAAAGTAAAATGTGATACCCGCATAGAGTACCATGGCAAAAACAGACCACTGTACCAGCGAGCGCAGTTTTCTGATAGATGATCTATCAATTTTGTTCATACTATTTTTACTACTCCACCGGAGTTACCACTGCCATCACTACAAGTTTTTCCCCTTTATTTGCCTCAAATCCATGCTGCACCATAGGGTCACAGAGAATACATGTTTTTTCATCCGCCTCTATGCGCTCATCACCGACAGTAAAAGTGCCTTTACCCTCAACACAGTACATAAGCAACCTGAGCGGAGCCTTATGTGGCTCGAGCTTTTGCCCTTTATCAAGACACATCAAGGCTATACGCATTTCAGGCTTGTCGGAAAGCATCTCCCTTGAAATCTTGTCAGTATTAAATTTAATCAATTGCTTGAGATTGAGCACTTCCATAGTATCCTCCTGTAGTATTAGAGTCTATTCTTGTCACTTACTGCTTGCCGTTGACTTCCTTGTCTTCACTTTTGAAGGCTGACAAAGGTATCAAAAATTTGTTTGGTATATACTCTGATTTAATTTTAACACCATATATCGTTTGATGTTATGATTCAGGTCATAAACAGATGATATTTTATCTTGTCATGGCGCCTGGCAGAGAGCGCTCCTGGCGGATTGCATTAAATGAATGTATACTTTCAGTACTGGGCCAACGTTAATCCGGTAAATACAAAGGGAGATTGCCATGGAACTATCTGCTTCAACTAAGGTCGCTGATCTTTTGACAAAATATCCATTTTTAAAAGAGCTTCTCATAAATTTCGACCCGCACTTCAATGCGCTTAACAACCCCGTCATTATGAGGACCCTTGGACGCATTGCGACAATGAGCAAGGTTTCTTTTATGACAGGCGTCTCTCTTGAAGAGTTATTCTCTTTCATAGCTGCTGAAGTGAAGAACAGAACCGGCGAAACGCTTATCGTAAAACTTAATGCGCCTGAAGGTCAGTCCGATGAGGCAATACAGCGGCTTGAAACCCTGAAAGGGATCATCAAAGATCTGCACAAAGGCGGCGACAAGCAACTCCTTACCGAGCGTTTCAACGAGCTCATCAAAGACGTAGCACCGTGGGAAATAGCTAACATGGAGCAGCAGTTAATGACAGAAGGCATGCCGCAGGAGGAGATAAAAAGACTCTGCGATGTCCATGTTGAAGTTTTCAAAAAATCTCTTGATAAGAAGGTTGTCCCCGGTCTGCCCGCAGGGCACCCTGTGCATACCTTCATGCTCGAAAACAGGGCCGCTGAAGATATCATGAAAGAGATTGAAGCAACAAGCAATATGGAGGACAGCGGACGGCGACTGTCCGCTCTTTTTGAGAGGCTGTCTGAAGTTGATTTCCACTATATCAGGAAGGAAAACCAGCTTTCCCCCATTCTCGAAGCAAAGGGGATATCGGGTCCGTCAAAGGTCATGTGGTCGCTGCACGACGATATACGGGCAATGATGAAGGATGTGAAAGCAAAGATTCAATCGGGTAGTGTCAAAGAAATCGAGATAAAAGCCTTACTGCATATGATCAACGACATGATCTATAAGGAAGAACATATATTCTTCCCCATGGCGCTTGAATCACTTACCGAAGAAGATTGGGGACGGGTCCGGAATGGAGAGGATGAAGTGGGTTATGCGTGGATAAAGCCTGAGAGCGCCTGGCAGCCGTCGTCACGCGCTATGAGCGGGGAGCGCATGGCCGAGAACATAGGAAGGCTTAATCTCGATACAGGACTCCTTTCGATCGAACAGATAAATCTTATTCTTACTAATCTGCCTATAGATATATCATTTGTGAACGAGCAGGATGAGGTTGTCTATTACTCGCAGACTCCGGAGAGGATATTTCCCAGGAGTCCCGGCATTATCGGCAGGAAGGTGCAGAACTGCCATCCTCCAAAAAGCGTCGATACGGTTGAAAAGATACTTAAAGCTTTTAAGGCAGGGACGCGGGACTCGGCAGACTTCTGGATTCAGATGAAAGGCCGCTTTCTGCACATCCGGTACTTTGCCGTAAGAGATAAGGAAGGGAAATATAAAGGCACACTTGAAGTTAGTCAGGATGTGACTGAAATCCGGAATCTCCAGGGCCAGAAACGTCTTCTTGACTGGAATTGAAGGAACTAATAGAAGCAATACATGAATCTCGAAAAAGGGCATAACCCCTCAACACCAGAGCAAAACGCCGGCAATATATCAGGTCCCATCCCCGGAAGCAATAATAGTGTGAATCTCCGCATTAGGATCGGCATCAGTTCATGCCTGCTCGGCGAAAGGGTGCGTTATGACGGAGGCCACAAACTGGACAGCTTCCTGGCAGATACCTTCGGACAATTCGTCGAATGGGTGCCGGTGTGTCCTGAAGTGGAATGCGGACTGCCTGTTCCCAGGGAGGCCATGCGCCTCGTGGGTGGACCGGATGCGCCGCGCCTCGTTGCAAACCATAGCGGGACCGATCATACGGAGCGCATGGTCAAATGGGCGCATGAAAAAATCGAATGTCTCAGGAGCGCCGGGCTTTGCGGGTTCATTTTCAAGAGTAAATCCCCGAGTTCCGGCATGCAGGGCGTCGAAGTTTACACGCCTTCCGGAGCGCCGGCAGGCAGCGGCGTCGGTATATTCGCACGAATCTTCATTAACTCTTTTCCCCTTTTGCCCGTAGAGGATGACATCCGGCTCCGTGACCCCTTTCTCAGGGAGAGTTTCATTGAAAGAGTTTTTTTTGCCGGCGCCCGCCTATATCCAAAAACATAAGCTGGATAAGGTATTATAGAGCGTGGGTATTTTTATTGCGGGAGGTATATTATGAGAGCGACCATCGGTATCCTTGCAGTGATTTTCCTTATAGCATCCGGCGCAGAGGTCTTCGGGGAAATGGATTCTAACCAAAATTGCATTCAGAGTTCAGATTATCTTGCAGACGGGCTTAAGTACCGTGGAGAAGGAAATTGCGGGGAGTCTGTAAAAAGTTATCAAATGGCCAGAAAGCTCAAGCAGTTTAAGGAGGATTGGATCTATAATCTCGCGGTCGCCGATTGTTTCGTTGCGCTGAAGCGGCTTGATGATGCGATAGATTCATACACAAAAGTAATTGAGTCAACCACCAACCGGACCTTGCAGGCAGAGATGTACAAGGGAAGAGCAAGGGCCTATTACTTAAAGTCAGTTAAACCTGACAGCGTTGACCTGACAATGGTCGACCTTGCAAAACAGGACATTGAAAGCGCTGAAGGTCTCGGCGCCGACGTTTCAGACATCCGCAGAAATATAAGAGACGATACGGAGATGAAGACTGCCAGGACTTCCACAGAGGAAAAAAAGGAAATTGTCATCACTGCTAAACCGGTGACTGTCATTGAAAGTACGGGCAAGCTGATTATCGGCAACGGCGAATATGTGCTCTACCCTTACGGGGACACAACAATAAAAGATCAACAGGGAACGTCCATTTCAGCCACTGATATCAAACCCGGCGACATCATTGATTTTTCATACACAATGTCTTACCCGAACAAGGCTGACGGGATGCTTCATATTTCAGCGAGTACAATCACCCTGCACCGTGATGTAGAACCCAAACCTGCGGCCGTCCAGGAAAAAGTCCCGGATACCACCGAGATGCTCATTTTCTCCAAATTGAACATGCTGGCCGGCGAAATAAGAGACCTGAACGAGAAACTGCAGGCGGCCGCAAAGGGACCAAAAAAACCAAAGGTGAAAAAGAAGGCACGCAAAAAAAGCATTGCAAAAGAAAAAAAACCGCCGAAGAAAACCCAAATAGAAGGAGAGATTAAATAATTATGTCCGCGCAGAAAATGGAATTTAAAACGGAAGTCAAACAACTCCTCGATTTGATGATCCATTCGTTATACTCCCACAAGGAAATATTCCTGAGAGAGCTTATTTCCAATGCGTCCGATGCCATAGATAAGGCCCGGTATGAGTCCCTCACCAACAGAGCTGTCCTTGAGGGCTCCGGGGATTGGAAAATCAAAATCACCGCCGACAGGACTGCCGGTACTTTAACGATAAGCGACAATGGTATAGGAATGACAAAGGAGGAGGCGGTCAAGGCCCTGGGAACCATCGCCCACTCAGGGACAAAAGAATTCCTCAATATACTGCAGCAAAAAGAGATTAAGGACAATCCCGAACTCATCGGCCAATTCGGAGTCGGCTTTTATTCCTCATTCATGGTTGCTGATAAAGTAATTCTTGTTACGAGAAAAGCCGGGGAAAACATCGGCATGGGGGTCAGGTGGGAATCAACGGCTGACGGCTCTTTCACCGTCGAAGATATTGAAAAAGAGCAAAAGGGCACCGATGTCGTTCTGCACCTGAAGGAGGAGGAGAAAAAATACCTTGAACCCTGGGAGGTCAGGAATATTGTCAGAAAGTATTCCGACTACATCGAGCATCCTGTCGTTATGGATGTCGAACGCGAAGTGGACTCCACTATTGAAAAAGGTAAAAAAGTAAAAACAACCGAAGAGGAAACTCTGAATTCCAGAAAAGCCATCTGGCTGAAAAACAAGTCGGAAATATCTCAGGACGAGTACAACGAGTTTTACAGGCACATTTCTCACGACCTTGCCGACCCGCTGAAAACAATCCACTACAAGGCGGAAGGGACCTCTGAATTTACTGCCCTGCTGTATGTCCCGTCAAAAGCCCCTTTTAATATCTTTTACAAGGATTTCAAGCCAGGCCCTACCCTATATGTAAAAAGAGTGCAAATCATGGACCATTGCGAAGACCTTATCCCTGTCTACTTGAGGTTCGTGAAGGGAGTGGTGGATTCATCAGACCTTCCGCTGAATATTTCGAGAGAGATCCTGCAGTCGAACAGGCAGGTCGAAATAATACGAAAAAGCATCACAAGACAGGTACTCGAAACGATAAGCGAGCTGAAAGAGCACGAATACGATGCCTACCTCAATTTTTATCATGAGTTTGGAAAGGTCCTGAAAGAAGGAGTGCATTTCGATTTCGACAGGAAAGAACAGATCTCCGACCTGCTGCTTTTTCCGTCAACCAAAACAGAGCGGGGCACTCTCACGACGTTCCGGAAATATGTGGACGCTATGAAGGAAGGTCAGGAAGATATCTACTACATTACAGGCAGTTCCCTTGAAGAGACTCTTTCCTCACCCTACCTGGAGGCCTTCAGGGAGAAAGGTTACGAGGTGCTCATCATGCTTGATGAGGTGGATGATTTCATCATGGGAGGCCTTGAGTACAAAGGGAAACACCTGAAGTCTGTTACCAGGGGCGACATAAAACTGGACAAAACAGATGAATCAGACAGGAAAAAAGCGGAAAAAAAGTACGAAAAAATACTGGAGTTCATAAAAGAGAGCTTGAAAGAAGACGTAAAGGATGTGCGCATGTCCTCCAGGCTGAAAGATTCAGCGTGCTGTCTTGTTGGCGATGAAGGAGATATAGACCCTCAGATGGAAAAGATATTTAAGGCCATGGGACAGGAGGTGCCGGTGCATAAGCGGATTTTGGAGATCAATCCGTCACATCCTGTCATTGAAGCCATGCAATCGATCCTCGAAAAGGATGGCCGAAATCCTGTCATCACAGAGTATGCGCGGCTGCTGTATGATCAGGCAGTATTGCTCGAAGGCTCGAAGCCAAAGGACCCCGCTGCATTCGCCAAGTCTATTGCAAAATTAATGGCTGATAATGCAAGTCGGTACTCATAAGGAAGGGATCAGCAGGGGCAGTCAGGCCATAGTGCTTCGCTCATTCTCGCAAGGCATCCAGCCTTGCTCCGAGGCTATGACAGCCTGTGTCACCATCCTTGGCGTCACTTAGGCTGTCAAAGTCCGCTCAGCACCATGTCCCGCCTGCCCCTGCCGATCCGATATAATTTTATTCTATAAAATAAAAAACAGGAGAAGGGGAGCACTTGTTTTTTGGCGCGATGCACGGGTCTACTGGAGCAGGGGCGAGTAACGCCGAGCCCCAACTTAGAACTGATTCGGATATCGCTGACAGGAAAAAATTTGGAATTACCTGCAAAGGTAGTTTCAGCGCGTCGAAAAACAAGTGCTCCCCTTCTCCTGTCTTCCTTAATTATGTACAGAGAAATTATTTGGTAAAATGTGTAATATAATATGACTGACTTTTTAAAAAGAAACGCGGAGGAGAAAGCAATGATAAATATCTTTTATGACAAAGATGCCAAGCCTGAGATACTGAAAGGGAAAAAGATAGTAATTATGGGTTACGGCAGCCAGGGACATGCCCATGCAAACAACTTGAGAGACAGCGGCATGGACGTGACCATAGGGATCAGAAAAGGCAGCAGCTGGGACAAGGCCGCCGCAGCCGGATTTAAGGTCATGACACCCGCTGAAGCAGCAAAAATAGCCGACGTCATCATGATACTGCTGCCTGACGAATTTCAGGCGGATGTTTACAAAGACGAGATTGCTTCTAACATGAAAAAGGGCGTCTATCTTGCCTTTGCCCATGGCTTTAATATCCACTTCGGACAGATAGTCCCCCCCGCTGATGCCAACGTGTTTATGGCGGCCCCAAAGGGACCGGGTCACCTGGTCAGGTCTGAATATACAAAAGGCAGCGGCGTGCCGTGTCTTATTGCCGTGCATCAGGACCCCTCCGGCAATACAAAAGACGTTGCTCTGGCTTACGCATCAGGAGTAGGCGGCGGAAGGGCCGGGGTCATCGAGACTTCCTTCAGGGAAGAGACCGAGACCGACCTCTTCGGTGAACAGGTCGTCCTTTGCGGCGGCATCACTGCACTCATCCAGGCCGGTTTTGAGACCCTGGTGGAAGCCGGATATGCTCCCGAGATGGCATATTTCGAGTGCCTGCATGAAGTAAAACTGATTGTTGATCTTATTTATGAAGGCGGGATTACAAATATGCGTTATTCGATCAGCAATACCGCCCAATACGGTGATCTTACAAGGGGGCCCCGTGTGGTCACCGACGAGACAAAAAAAGAAATGAAAAACATTCTGGGCGAGATACAGGACGGTAAATTTGCTCGCGAGTGGCTGCTTGAATGCAAGGTGAATAAGCCTGTATTCAATGCGTTGACGCGCAGGGGCGAGGAACATCAGGTCGAGCAGGTTGGAGCAAAGCTGAGGTCGATGATGCCCTGGCTCAAAAAGGGCAAATTGGTGGACAGATCAAAGGCATAAAAATAACAAGGTTGAGGTTAAGGTTGAGGTTAAGAAATCCATAAAAAGGGGCGGTACCTTTATCTCAGCCTTAACCTTAGCCTTAACCTAATTCTTTGAGGAAATAATGCTCAAATTTGCGCCTGAAGGTTGGCCGTTTATATCTCTTGCCGCCGCTGTAACAATTGCCGCTTTTATTTTTGGAGGGGTGTGGGCTGCTGCCCTTCCTCTCGTCCTCACCCTTTTCATAGCCTACTTCTTCAGGGACCCTGAACGGCGGGCCCCCGAGGGCGACAATATCTTCGTGTCGCCTGCAGACGGACGGATTTTACAGATACAGACGGTCACCGAGGAGAAATTTCTGAAAAGCAGAGCGATAGAGATAAGTATTTTCATGTCGCCTCTCAATGTGCATGTCAACAGAGCGCCCTGCTCCGGCGTGGTGGAATCCGCTGTATACACTCCCGGCGCGTTCATATCCGCATTCAAACCGGAGGCATCCATCCGCAACGAAAACATTGCGATGCTTCTCAAGGGAAGCAGCGGCAGCATACTCGTTCGCCAGGTTGCGGGTGCTGTAGCACGGCGCGTAGTCTGCCGGGTCCGGCAAGGAGATACACTAAAAACAGGCCAACGCTATGGAATTATAAAATTCAGTTCCCGGCTCGATGTATATCTTCCCGAAAACACCGAAATCAAAGTAAAGACCGGGGACCCGGTCAAAGCGGGCGAAACCATTATAGGACAGCTGAATATATGATTGTTACCTATCCCGACATACATGACAAGAAGCCCAAGAAGGGTGTTTATCTGCTGCCGAACACGCTGACTCTTTGCGGCATGTTCAGCGGTTTTTTTGCAATCATGTCTGCAATAAACGGCAATTACCTTTACGCGGCCTGGGCCATAGTTATCGCTAATATATTTGACGGCCTTGACGGCTGGATTGCCCGTCTGACCAATACCTCGACACGCTTCGGTATAGAGCTTGATTCGCTTTCCGATCTTGTGGCGTTCGGCGTCGCCCCTTCCATAATGATGTACAAGTGGGCACTCGGGCCTTTCGGCAGGTTCGGATGGGCCGCGGCCTTTTTGTTTGTCGCATGCGGGGCGCTGAGGCTGGCCCGCTTTAATGTGCAGACAGGGGCCCCGGGCTCGAAGGCTTTCAAAGGGATGCCTATCCCGGGCGCTGCCACTATCCTGTCATCGATTATAATAGTCTACTATGAATTCTGGGAGGGTCCTCCTCCAAAGAATGTCTTTTTCCCGGTGATAACGATTATTCTCTCTTTGCTGATGGTAAGCACTATCAAGTATCACGGGCTTAAGGAACTGGACTTCAGGGAAAAAAAGCCTTTCAGGTTCCTCGTAATTTTTGTCTTGATACTTTTCGTCCTGCTTATTCATCCTCCGACAGCGATATTTGTTTTTGCAATGTCGTACCTTGTTTGGGGTATAATTGAAAATGTCTACATTCTGATTAAGCGGAGGAGAATGCAGCCTGCGGCACAGCCGCAGGAAAGTTCTTCGGAACACGAGGACAATACACTTGAGAACCATTAAGATATTTGATACTACGTTGAGAGACGGCGAACAGTCGCCCGGCGCTTCCATGAACGTCGAAGAGAAGCTGCAGGTTGCGCGGCAACTGGTAAAACTTGGCGTGGACACGATCGAAGCCGGCTTCCCCATAGCCTCGCCCGGTGATTTTGAGGCGGTGCGGAGGATTGCTGCGGAAGTGCAGGGCGCAACTATTGCCGGGCTTGCAAGGGCCAAAGAACAGGACATAAAAAGTGCGTGGGAGGCGTTAAAAGAAGCTCCTCAGCGGCGCATTCACACATTCCATTCGACTTCCGACATACATTTGAAATACCAGTTCAGGGTAAGCCGTGAAGAAGCGCTAAAAAGGTCCGTCGAGATGGTCAAGCTTGCAAAAAGCCTTGTTGATGACGTGGAATTCTCTCCAATGGATGCCACCAGGACTGATAGTTCCTACCTGCTGGAAGTAATAGAGGCGGTTGTCGGTGCAGGGGCGTCCACAATAAATGTACCGGATACAGTGGGGTACACCACGCCTGACGAATTCGGGGCCCTGATTAAATTAATTAAGGAAAGAATAGGCGCTAAGGCGGTTATCTCGGTCCACTGTCATAACGATCTGGGCCTCGCTGTCGCAAACTCGCTGGCCGCGATTATAAACGGGGCGGGACAGGTTGAGTGCACGATAAACGGCATAGGGGAGCGTGCGGGCAATTGTTCCATGGAAGAGGTCGTTATGAACCTTGCAACCCGTAAAGACTTCTATCAGGCTGCGACCGTCATAAATACAAAAGAGATAATCCGCACCAGCAGGCTTGTTACAAGGATCACCGGGATACAGGTGCAGCCGAACAAGGCAATCGTTGGCGCCAATGCATTCGCCCATGAATCGGGCATTCATCAAGACGGTCTTCTTAAAGAAAAAATGACCTACGAAATTATACGGCCCGAAGACATAGGCCTTAACCGCACTGAGCTTGTCCTCGGGAAGCACTCTGGAAGACATGCGTTTAAAACAAGACTGGGCGAACTCGGATACTCACTCACCGACGAAGAGGTGGAAACCGCCTTCGGGAAATTCAAGCATCTGGCTGACCAGAAAAAAAATATTTTCGATGAGGACCTCGAAGCCCTTATTTCGGAAGAGGTATCCAAAACTCCTGAAATTTACAGTCTCGTGGACCTCTCAATAGCGAGCGGAACGAATGTCCGTCCGACAGCTTCTCTTAAAATGAAGATCGGCGGCGCTGTTGCCGAGACGGTGGAACGCGGCGACGGTCCGGTAGATGCTGCCTATAAGGCGATTGCCGCTCTGACACAGACAAAGAGCAGTTTGTTGAAATTCGAGGTCAAAGGCATCACAGGCGGGACGGATGCTCTTGGAGAAGTCACCGTATCGCTGGAAGAGGACGGCAGGACAGTCCGCGGAAACGGCGCCGACACCGATATTATCGTTGCTGCTGCCAGGGCCTACATCACCGCATTGAACAAGCTTGCTGCAGGAAAAAAACATACATAGGAAATTATAGCAACTGCGGTGCGTTGACTTTTTTCAGATTATTGCAGTATTTTTAATACATGAGGGCAAGCCCTCAGTTGCGGAACTTGACCATGGGGCCTGAGATTCATTAGAATTTCAGGCCCGCTTATTTTTAATGCCCTCACGCATAAGGCGAAAAATGCTCTTATCCCGCAGCGCCGACCAGTATGTCTCTTACGGCCTTCACCGCTGTATTGCTGATTGTCCCGGCTGCTTCTATAGCGTTGATTACAGCGACCTTTGCTATCTCTTCCACATTGCCGCCCGTTTCTATGGTCGCCTCTATAACACCGTCAACCGCTCTCCTTGCAACAAGGGCCACATCGGCCCCGACCTCTGCGGCCCCGGTTACGGCACTTTTTACTGTCTGGGTCACGGCGGACGCTACATCTCCTCCCACATCCGCTACGCCCATGACAACACCCTTTGCTACGTACTTCGTGCTCAACATAAGACCTGTGCCAATCTCTTCCGTGGCCTGAATCGCCCCTTTGACCACATCATCGCTGATTGTAATACTTTCAGAGGCGACAGAACCTGTGGCCCTCAAAGCATAATAAACAGTATCCTTCACCAGTCTCAAGATCTCCGCCTCGATTTCGGTTATCCCCTTCAGGCTATTGATTACAGCATGCTTTACTGTCGTTTCCGTCGCGATGCTTTCCGTTGCGGTGTGCAATGCAACTTTTTTTTCATTTTTAGTCATCTCGATCCTCCTATTTTGACGATTATTCATTCCGGGTTGTACTGTGTCAAATGCTGCGTCATACGTAAGTGAGGGACGAGCACCCAACGCATTCCTTCAAAATTGCATTCTGAGTTAGATAGAAATCGAGGACGTTTCCTTCTACAAATATACCACCATTTTATTATAACAACAACACATGCGCAATTACGGCAATATGAACTTTTCGTTACAATTCGGTTAAACATAACGCTGAAAGCCTCCGTGCTGTTCAGAGACAGTAATAATTGCGGACCCAACCTTTTTAACCGTTTGTGGCCCCACCGCTGCACATGTTGTCAACAAATAGAGTTGTCCGGTTTTAGAGCAAATAAACTGTCCGGTTCTGCAGGGTGGCTGCGCATGGAACATGGCAGTCCACCGATTTCAGTTTTATTAAGGCTTATGCCGCTGCATGTGAGCAAATTGCAATCTCCTTTCCTTTAGAGTTATAGGCAGCCAGTTTTCTCGGTCCATGAAAGATAGCAAGTCTACCGTCGGGATAACGATGAACGCTTACCTGGCCCCTGACGTAATGGCAACGATATTGATTTGGCGGGATCTGAAGTTTTAGTCCATCGAACTTTACACAGTTGTCATTGCCGACGGTGCGGTCATACTGTTCGCATAGGATGTCTTCCAAGGCAGTGCCTGCCCAAGTCACGAACACGCTCTCTGGTTCTTGAGGGATAACGGCGAACTCGGCATTATGGGCCGGCATATATGTACTGGCAAGATAATCATTGGCCTGCTTCATCCCAGTGATGCCCGCCATCGCAAGCTCCTTGACCAGCCGATCTTGATGGGTACTGAAGGCTCGCTCAGAACGGCCCCTGGCTTCAGGAGAATACGCAGGGATCATCTTAATCCCCAGTTGGCTCATTGCACGACCAAACTGGGTAAGACTTGATTTGTCCACTTTCCCTCCAGCCTCCGGTGTATGCCAATAGTGACTTCCGCGATCCGTATACAACGAAGCAAACAACCCGTGTTGCTCTATAACCTCTTTTACACCCAGAAAGCTGCTTTGTGTGCCTTCTTCCTTAACAAAAAACATCGAGTAGTGTTCACTGCTGGCATCATCCATCGTCACGATCAAATCCCATAATTTGCCGGGAACCCACTGGTGCCGGGAACCATCCTGATGAAGCATCATGCCGATATAGGGAGCCCTGACCCTTCTTTTCCTGTGTGCCCCTTTCAGTGCCCCTTTCGGTACCAATCCCTTTTCCTGGAGGGTGTTTTTGACCCATGTGTAGCTCCTGTTTCCTTGATGAACTCGGCGATACCAGCTAAAAAAATGCTTGACGTTGAAACCATAATAACGTCCTCTATAAAGATCCGATAGCGCCATCACTTCGTCAACTGGTGCTCGCAGATGCGATATTTGTCCTAAACGCTTATCTATAAGTCCCTCCATCCCTTTATCCGCATACCTCAGCAGATATCGCCGAAATGTCCTGTCACAGACACCAAGGAGCATCGCCGCTTCCTCCTGCGTTAGCCGTCCACTCTTCCAGCCCTCATAACCTTCTTCAAATCTCATTTTCCGTACCTCCTGCAACACCGCCGAACGTTTCATGGATAGCCCCCCTTGCTATCCATATACCACCCGGACAGTTTATGTGCTACAGATACGGACAGTTTATCTGCTCGCCACAGGCCCCACCGCTGCACATTGACCATTGAGGGGTAATGAAGTACTATTTAAAAAAAGGAGTTCGGCATGGCAAAAATCAATCTCTTCAGCAATTCGACCGAATATACCACTTTTAAAAAGGGGGATGTAATTTTTAAAGAAGGCGACTCCGGAGAACTGGCTTACGCCGTCAGGGAAGGTGAAGTGGATATCATGTTGGGCGAGAGATTAATAGAACATGTCCTGCCCGGCGGCATTTTCGGAGAAATGGCTTTGATTACCCATAAAACTCGCAGCGCTACTGTAGTTGCCGTTACCGAGTGTCAGCTTGTAACAATCAACAAGAAAACAGTTTGTGTTTCTCATCGAGCAGACCCCTTATTTCGCTCTTGATGTGATGAGTGTGATGTCTGAACGGTTGCGCCACCTGGATGCTTCTGTCGAGAAGTGCATTTAACTGCTCAACCATGGCGGATACTCTGCGCTTATGTCGAGGGCTGTGCTTCCTCGGCGGTATATGCGGAGTTTCAGTAAGCTATGGCGAAGGCCGACATCTCAGCCCAAAAATAATTCTTCATACTCCTCTAAAGCCCTCGTAATGAGTTCTCTTGTCACCACTCCTACCACCTTGTGAGAACCTGTTTTTTCCTTATTGGAAACTATCAGGGCAAGGGTTGCCTTGTTATTGCAATAGAGCTTTTCAATGACACTGAAGAGGGTGTCCGTCTCCTTCACGATGACATAGTCCTTCACAATCCTTTCCTTGAAATCGGGTTCGCCCACCGACTGTGCGAGAGCGGCCTCTGTCAAATCTCTCGGCAGTGCGCCGATGAGTTTGTTATCCTCCTGGACGATTAGATACGATATCTCCGGATTTGCCCAATATCGTGAAATTCCGCCTGTTTCTGATAGGACGATTGTCTCAATATGTGTGTCCATAAGGTCCCCCGCCCGCTGCGCGTGGAGCAGGTCAGCGCGCAGCGTATCCGGGACGATATCTCCTCTCCTTACAAGTTTCATCGTGTAGATACTTTCCCTCAAAAGTAATTTCCTGAGGCCGTAACTGAGCGCAACCGTAATCGTCATAGGGAGTATGATGCTGTAATCAAGGGTCATCTCTCGAATATCATCACAATCGCAGTCATTGCAGCGCCGGTAACCCCGCCTACCATCCCGGACATTCCTGCCACCGCAAATGATGCAGGATCAATTCCAAGGCTGGGAACAAGCATAGACAACAAGAATCCGTAAGCGCCTCCAGCCGTTGCTCCCATGAAGAGAGAGGGAGAGAAAATACCCCCTGAGCCTCCCGCAGCAAGAGTGAGGGATGTTGCTAACAGTTTCAGCAGACAAAGCGCTGCGAGAAACGATATGGTCGGCATCGTCCCGGTGAGTACATCCTGAATAGCGGCGTAGCCCACCCCCTCAATGTAGTAATGGCCCGAAGTGATTCTAATAAAATAAATGACGATGCCAAGGATGAACATCCCCGCAAGGTTGCGCACATAAGGGTTTCTACCGAGGCGACCATTAAAAAAGTCCTCAAGGCTATAGAGAACCCTAATGAAACCTGCTGAGATAAACCCCATAAACACGCCAAGGACAGCGTACGCAGCGAGAAGCCAGGGGCTTGCCGCGTGAAAGTATGGTTTTTGGAGTTCCGGGATCACAAAGGAAGGGTGGACACCGAAGAAGAGTTGGCCTATATAAGTGGCGATGGCTGTCGCTATGACAACCGGGACCAGCGTTTTAACGCTTACCTCGTGGAGTATGAGTTCAACTGCGAACAGAACTC
The DNA here is from genome assembly GCA_963784135.1 of Nitrospirota bacterium. GTDB lineage: Bacteria > Nitrospirota > Thermodesulfovibrionia > Thermodesulfovibrionales > Dissulfurispiraceae > JADFXI01. The sequence continues at coordinate 153,879 of CAWAQG010000003.1, forward strand.
CGCCGATCGGGGTATTGAAGGTTGCCGCAATTCCGCCTCCCGCCCCCGCAGCTACGAGGACAATGCGCTGTTTCGGAGACATAGTGAAGACCTGTCCCATGGTGGAACCGAAAGAAGACCCGATCTGCACTATGGGACCTTCCCTCCCAACCGACCCGCCGCTTCCAATACATATAGCTGATGCCAGTGACTTGATCACGGCCACAACAGGCCTGATCATCCCTTTTTTGTAATAGACGGCGTCCATAACCTCCGGGACACCGTGCCCGCGGGCCTCGGGGGCGAACGTCTCCACAAGGGCCGTCACAAAGAGAGCGCCGATTACGGGCACGAGGATTACGAGGGGTCCCCAAGGGCTGTCGGGAGTATGGACATTTGCGTCATAAACCACCGATATCTTCCCCAGGAAGAAGATGTTATGAAAGAGCGCGATGAGTGCCCTGAACAGAACTGCGCCCAGGCCGGATACTACGCCGACCGTAACTGATAAGAGTGCAAACGTCATCAGACTAAGTGATCTCTGTTTTCCCGTATCCCTATCTTCTTGACGTAGCATAGTGCACTCAAATGTATTTCTGCCGATTAGATTAAGTATAGTGGTCTTTCAGCCGGCGTGCAAGTTTCACGGTCGGAAATCGTTTAGGAAACCACCTATGGAACAGATGACTTCAAGAATGTCCTTAAGTCAACTTGCTATTCGATAAAGACAAAAAAATGTCTATTGTCCTCATCATCCCTTATTCCTGAACACATGAAAAGTTCCATTTGAGTTGTCAAGAGCAAGAAAGAGTGATAGGATTTTCTTAACAGAGAAAATCCTAAACAGAGTCATAAGAAGGTGATCATAATGAACTTGGGCTATTATGGACGGGGCATGATATATGACTGGGGTATGGGATGGCTGGTTAAGGTTTTTTTCTGGGCGCTGATTATATTGGGTATTGTATATCTCATCAAGCTGATCACAGGGAAAGACAGGAAGAAACCTTTTGAGGAGTCGCCGCTGGATATTCTAAAAAGGAGGTACGCTAATGGAGAGTTGACCAGGGAAGAGTTTGAGAAGATAAAGGATGAACTTAAGAGTGATTGAAGTAGACCAGCTATATTCGATGACCAAAAGCAAGAGATAGTATCTAACAGCTATTGTTTTATATAGTCTTGTTCATAACTTAATGTATCAAGAAGCAAAATAGAGGTGCGGGGGAAGAAATTTTTTGAGGTAATCCATATATTCCATAAGAATCTGCCACGCTGCCTTGGATGAAACATACCTGCGGGTGGCCCGCCCGGCCACGTACTATAATGATCTTACAATTCCCAGAAAATAGTGCGCGCTACATTTTAGAGAGAGTGTCCGGATTGCTCCAGAATGGCTGAGCCCAGTATCCTCTCTCGTAAATAATGTTAACCGGTCACTAAACAATCCTCCATCCAGAGACAGTCTTTCTGAGGACATTTGTTTGTCTTTCCCGTTCCAAAACATTCGGTGTTGCCTTCAGACTTTTGTATTGCCCGAATTAACAAAGTCTTGTTTAAGCCTTTTGATTCGACATGCATCTTTTTTGCTATTGCTCTTATTTTTTCAATCTTCAAGAAGTTTCACCACCTTTCCTCTGATGCCTGCTTAAATATTATCATACAATAACTATGAAGCGAACTACCTTTTGCCTAATATGCATGTTGACGTCATAAACCGCCGATATTTTCCCCAGGAAAAAGAGATTATGAAAGAGGGCGATGAGCGCTATGAAAAGTTGCACACGGATTTTTTTTATGATACAACTTTACTATGAACGGGTATTACCCGATAAAAATATCCAAAAAAACAGGATGGTGGATCATGGAAGGAAGACCTGCAGATAGTTCAGAAGAATTCCAGAATCTTATACAACAGTGGCAAAAGCTTGAGGACAAGGTAATCGGCAGCGCCGATGTAATGATACGCAAGGCGAGCAATCCTTTTTTTAGGGTGATAGTGGAATCGATTAAACATGATTCTGAAAAACACAAACTCATTCAGCAGATGATTATTGACAGCATTACAAAGGAGGCCATCGGTATCAATCCGGATGAGCTCAATGAAATGTCTGATATGCTGAACAATCATATGGAAGCAGAAGCTGAATCCCTTCGTCTTGCCCATGCAGCCCTGGCAAAAAGCGAGCTGTTTTTCAACCGCTTTCTGCTTTCTTATCTTATAGCTGATGAAGCTAAACACCATGATTTAATCAATCTGCTTAATGATCTCAAGGGGGCAGCGATACCTGCATCGTAAGAGCGGGGCTATTGGAAGTCTGGAGAGGATAACGCAATGATGCCCATAAGAGTATATACACGCACGTTTAGACGTTTTCTGGCTATATGTAGCGTCTTGATAGGGCAATTTTTCCATTATGTGCCACACAGAATTCGCCTCCTCCCCGAGACAAAAGAACGGAAAGAGATCAGAAAATACCTCAAGACAAAACAGCCAAAGATCACTTCACCCGTCATTATGAAAGAGACCATCGAGAAGCTGGGACCTACCTTTATTAAGTTTGGTCAGTTCCTCAGTATAAGACCCGACCTCGTCCCACCCGAATTCTGCGATGAATTCAGAAAACTTCAAGACCAGATACCACCCTTCTCTTTTGAATTTGCAAAGGTGGAAATTGAAAGGGAATTGGGACAGACGTGTACCGAACTATTCGCAGAGTTTGGCGAAACACCTGTAGCAGCAGCGTCTGTTTCTCAAGTTCACAGAGCAAAACTCAAATCTGGTGAAGAGGTTGCGGTCAAAGTTCAGCGTCCGGGGATAAGGGAGGAGATGGAGACGGATATCCTAATCATGTTGTTCTTCTCGTCTCTGATGGAAGTTTTATGTCCATCGATCAGGAAAAACCGGTCGAAAATGCTTGTAAAAGAATTTTCAAGATGGACCGACCGTGAACTGGATTTTAACAAGGAAGCAAAGAATGCTCTCGTCTTCTCTTATTACTTCAAAGACTATCCGCTGGTAAGAATTCCAAAAGTCTTTCTTGATCATACTACTGAAAAAGTCTTCGTGATGGAATTCATAAAAGGGACCAATATCCTGGATGCCCCGGAGGAGTTGATTGATAAAAAGGCGATTGCCCGTCTCATAGCCGACTCTATGTTAAAGCAGATTTTCGTAGACGGATTTTTCCATGGCGATCCTCACCTGGGCAATCTTTTCCTGCTGGAGAGAAATACAATTGCTTATCTGGATTTTGGAATCGTAGGGTACCTGACCAGGGAATTGAGAGAATGGTCTTTTGACCTTCTTTATGGAATGGCGGAGGGAGATATCCCCAGGGTCATTGATACTTTCCTGGAACTGTGCAATGTGAATTTCGAAGAGGTCGATATCCCCGCATATCGCAGGGAAATTAATGAAGTCCTTTCCGAATTGCATGTTTGTGAAATCGCCGGTATTCCTTTTACCTGCCTGCTCGAGAGATTTCTGAATACCAGCCTCGTTTTTGGCATTGACATCCCCCGCGATTTTGTCATCATGTCGAAAGCCATGGCAACTCTTGAGGGAACATGCATGACGCTCGCTCCGGATATAAAAATTGTGGAGTACCTTAAACCTTTTGTTGATAAATATATGATCGTTGTTCCGGAATTCGACGAAGTGCTGAAAAAGCTGAAGGCAGGACCGTTCGAGATGGGAAGCCTCAAGAGAGTTGTTTCAAAACATCTCAAAAGAACATTGCGTTTCTTTGAAAATCCCAGCTTTCGGATTGAGAGCGAAGAATTCAGAAATATGGTTTCAGAACTGGAGAAGGCCAGTGTCAACGTCTCCTATGGACTAATTATAGCCGCTCTCATAGTGTTTGCATCGACTCGCAGCCATGGGAGCAACTTCGATATATGGCTGAAGAGTCTTCTGCATTTGCCTTTGACGATTTTTCCGATTCTTCCGTTAATCAGCCTTGTAGTAGCAGGTTATTTAGGGATGAGGCTTTGGCTAAGGAATCGTCCCAAAAAGACCATGCAATAGGAATATTTTTTTAGCCTGTCAAACTTATTACAGCCCACCGAAAATCGCCGGTTCTTTCTTGACCAAAAAGATGGAACACGGCATTCTCCTGATAAGCTCTTCATTGCTAATGCCGAAAAGGAAATGTTCCATGCGGCCCTCCTCATGTGCGAGCATTACCAGGAGGTCGATATTTTCTTCTTTGATGACGTGCAAGATTACCTCGGTGGGGTCACCCTCCCTGATTACCTCTTTTATTTCCATGCCTTTCTCTCTCTCCGTATTGATGGCCGCATCGATGTCTTCCTTGCTTTTCTGAAGCAGCAATGGATAGTTTTGTACGAGAGGCGGCAGGTTCCATCCCTCAAGCCCAAAAGGATTATGAACTACATGAATGACATAGAGTGAGGCGCCGTACTTTTTCGACAGCGAGATGCCGTAATGTACGGCCAGCCTGCAGTAAGTGGTCTTTCTGCTCACAACGAGAATTCGGTTGATGTCCTCCATATAGCTACCTCCTTCATTTCAACCTGCTTCGCCGGGGTTGTGAATTAACTCTACCTTAAAAATTTCATTACCCCACAGCCAGGGGATACCAGGAAAGCCAAGGCAACCTGTTCAATTTTGTTCTTCTCTTTAGTCTTCAGCAGTAACCCAGCATCTATGGTCTTTGTTTTGTGTGGTGGGAAGGCGTCTATAGAATCTTATTATTCGATAATCAGTTTTTTCTCCTTGCGCTTTGCCTCTTCTGTCTTGGGTATCCTGACCTCCAAAATACCGTTTCTAAACTGCGCCCTCGCCATATCGGTCTTTACTGCAGCAGGCAATGTGCAGATACGGGAAAAAGTGCCGAGAGATCGCTCCAGCTTGTAATAATCCTTCTTTTCGACCTTTTCCTCCTTCCTTTTTTCCCCGGCAATGGTTATAGTGTTTTCCGTGAGCTTCACGTCGATATCCTTTTTTTCCATGCCGGGAAGTTCCGCCTTCACTATTACCTCTCCTCCTTCCTCAAAAATATCCACTGTCGGGGTCGGCTCCGTGATCTCCGGCAACCACGGTCTTGGGATCCAAGGCGGAACCAACAAGGAAAGCGGGCTTTTCAATAGTTCCCCAAACCTTCTCTCCATCTCATGAAAGGGAAAGAGTGAGCTTGCCGGTTCGGCCTTCACCAATTCCCTTGTTTTCTTCTTTGCCATAATACACCTCCAATGTTAGGTTACAATTACCATTCTCCCTGTTTACAGCTTAATCTAAATTACGAAAAAGTCAAGTGAATCAATCGTGGGTGTCAATCATGATGTAAAGATTGACTATGACGAAAGCAGGCTTCTCTTTACCTTTCGACCCATACTGTCGTCTCATACAATGTTATATGGAAAAGCAGTATTTTTGCTTAGATGGCATCGTGTTCGTTTGCCTATCCCGAAGGAACGAGTAATCAAGCATCTAAGGTGATATAATTTTTTTATGGAAGGCGTGGTTACTGCAATACATGGGGATGTATTAGAAATTGAGTTCAGTGGGGGACTCCCCAACATCAATGACTTTCTCATGGTGAAGAGACTGGACGGAACTAGTCTTGTCCTGGAGGTGCATGACCATGTGAGCCGCTCGACGGCAAAGGCAATCGCCCTCGGATTCACTCAGGGACTTAAGAGAGGCATGGAAGTAACACATTCCGGAGGTCCCATTGTTGTCCCCGCCGGCACGGAGTGCCTTGGCAGAGTCTTCGACATTTTCGGAGGCCCTATTGACGACAAGCCGCTTATTGGGGATTATTCCCTGAGACCTATACACAGAAGGCCCCCCTCTCTCGAAGAACAGGTACAGGCGGCAGGCATCCTCGAGACCGGCATAAAGATAATAGACCTTCTTTCCCCATTTCCGAGAGGCGGGAAGATAGGGCTCTTCGGGGGGGCCGGGGTGGGCAAGACGGTGCTGCTTATGGAGTTCATTTACAAGATAGCCAAGCTCTATTCCGGCATATCCGTATTCTGCGGGGTCGGCGAAAGGATGAGGGAGGGGCATGAACTCTGGCGTGAGATGGAGAAGAAGGGCATACTGGATAACGCTGTCATTGTTATGGGCCAGATGTATGAGGCCCCCGGCATAAGGTTCAGGGCACCGTTGTCCGCAATCTCAATGGCGGAATTCTTCAGGGACAATATGGGGAAGGACGTGCTCTTTCTCATGGACAACATCTACAGGTTTGTCCAGGCCGGCAACGAGGTTTCGGTCCTTCTGGGAAGGCTCTCCTCGCGGGTTGGGTATCAGCCGACACTATCGTCCGAGATCGCGGAGGTCGAGGATAGGCTTGTCTCAACAAAGAAAGGCTACCTTACTTCCGTCCAGGCCATCTATGTGCCTGCCGACGATATTACCGATCCCGCATGCACCGGGGTCTTCCCCCATCTCGACACGACAATAGTGCTTTCGCGCGAGATAGCGGCAAAAGGCCTATATCCTGCCATAGACCCCCTGCTCTCCACCTCGAAGTTCCTAAGCCCAGAGGATGTAGGCCAAAGGCATTACGAAATCGCAGTGGAGGTAAGGGAGCACCTTTCAAGATATAGGGAGCTTCAGGACATTATCGCCATGCTCGGCATAGAGGAGCTTTCCGCAGCAGACAGGCGGATTGTCAAGAGGGCGCGCAGGCTGGAGCGGTTCCTCACTCAGCCGTTTTTCGAGACTGAGGAGTTCACTGGCAGGAAAGGCAGGAACGTGCCCCTTGCCAAGACCCTCGAAGGCTGCGAAAAGATAATATCCGGAGGGGCGGACGGCATGCCGGAAGAGGCACTTTTCATGATTGGAGAAATTGGAGAAACGGCATGAACAATTCCTGCTTTAGGGTCAATATCGTCACCCCGTCGAAAAAGTTCTACAGGGACATTGTAAGCATAAGGCTGAAGGATGAAACAGGTTTCTTCGGCGTCATGAAGGGACATGCCGACTTCCTGACAGTTCTCGTCCCTTCGCTGGGATACTACACTGACCAGAACGGCAGGGAGGTCTTTCTTGCCGTGGATGTAGGAGTCTTCGGCATACGCGGAGGCACGGCAACCCTTGCATCAAGGGAGGTCTTCGAAAACGAAGATGCCAAGATGCTGTCTGAGATTATCGAAACCACCATGTCCAAGAGGCGCGCGGCTGAGGCGGCCTTTTTCAGCATGATAGAGGGGATAGAGCAGACCTTTATCGAGAAGAGCCTTGAGATCATGAGGATCAAGATGTGAAGGAGGACAACGGCTTTTCAAGGCGCATAGCAAAATCGGCCCAGGACCTTGCGAAGGGACGGAATGAGAGGGGCAGGTTCTGGCATTACGCTTCTGTCGTAGGCATGGGAGGGTGGCTCTTTGTTATCCCGGTTGTGGCCGGGGCCTATCTCGGCAGATACATGGACGCCACTTTTAAGGCACATATCTCCTGGACGATCACCTTTATCATCCTTGGCATAGTGGCGGGCATGTATAACGTATGGTATTTCCTCATAAGGAAAATGAAATGAGAAAGCTCGGTTTCGCCCCTGAAACAATATTCTCCTTAGGCCCTGTGCGGGTTACTGACACGGTTATTACCACCTGGTTTGTTATGGCCCTTGTCATATCAACATCCTATATCCTGACGAGAAAGCTCTCGACTAAGCCGACCGTTTTACAGGAGGCGCTGGAGGCTGTATTGGAGACCGTTGAAAATACCGTGAAGGACGTCCTGCCGATTGACCCTCAGCCGGTAATCCCCATCTTGGGGACCCTCTGGATATTCATTGGTTTTTCCAACCTGATCGGCCTGATGCCTGGGCTTAGGACACCCACGGCGGACCTGAACACGACCCTTTCCTTTGCCGCAATCTCCTTTTCCCTGACCCATATCTTCGGGATAAAGACACAGGGTCTCAAGGGGTATCTGACGCACTATATGGAACCGACATGGCTGCTGCTGCCGTTCCATCTTATAGCCGAGGTGACCAGGACCGTTGCCCTGGCTGTAAGGCTTTTCGGCAATATGCTGAGCGGCGACATGATAGCCCTTATCCTCCTGGGCATGGTCGGCTTCCTGGTCCCCATCCCTTTTGACTTGCTCCATATAGTCATCGGCCTGATTCAGGCTTATATATTCGGCGTCCTGACCCTCGTTTTCATGGCGGGGGGAATAAGACCAAGGTAGTAAAAGGAGGCTATAAATGAATTCCATGACGCTTATTGTCACTGTCTCAATCATTGCTGCGGGACTTTCCATAGCAGCAGGCGGCTACGGCCCTGCGCGGGCCCTCGGCGAGGCGCTAACAAAGGCCCTCGACGCAATTGCGCGCCAGCCCGAGGCTTCGGCACAGATAATGAGAACCCTTTTCGTTGGAATGGCAATGATAGAGTCCATAGCAATATACGCCTTTGTTATCGCGCTTATAATCCTCTTCGCCAACCCGCTTATAGGATACATCGTAAAATGAAATTCGATTTCTGGACATTCTTCTTTCAGATAATAAATTTCACGGTTCTCCTGTTTATCCTGAGAAGGCTGCTCTTCAAGCCCGTGCGCGAGATCATGGAAAAGCGGAGGGGCTTCATAGCCGCGAGGATCGAAGAGGCGGAAAAGGCGAAACGCGAGGCCGAGGCCCTCAGGGCAGAGAGGACGAAGGAACTGGAAGAGCTGAAGGAAGCCAGGACTTCTATGCTGGAGGAAATGGAAAAAGATACGGCGGCTGAGAGGAAGAGCCTGCTTGCTCAAGCGGAGGCAGAGGCGCTGAAGCTAATCGAAAAGGAGAAGGCGCTCTTCGCTTCCGAAAAAAAAAGGTTCGCCGCTGAATTGAAGGACCTGTCAATAGAAACGGTTTTATCGTTCTCGGGAAACCTCTTAAGGGACATCTCCGATGAAGAACTCCATAAGGCGGTTTTACGCAGGCTTATGGATGACCTCGAACGCATCGCCTCCGTGATAAAAGAAACGGAAAGGAAGGATGAGACCCTTGCAATCGAGATGGTGACGGCTTATCCACTGGAGGAAGCTATGATAGCAAAGGTGAGGGAAACACTGGAAGCCCTTGTCTCAAAAAAGGTGTCTCTCACCACGACAATAGATAAGACCATAATAGCCGGCGCTGTGCTAAGGGCCTGCGGCATGGTCTTCGACTCGTCGCTTCTGGGTCGGATAAACATACTGAAGATGAACCTTAGGGAAAAGGTCTGATATGGAACAGGAACTTGCCGCATGTTTCGCCAAAATAAACGAGGCGGTGAGCAACATCGGGTTTGCTATAGCCGTGTCCGAAGAGGGGAAGGTCCTCTCCGTCGGGGATGGTATCGTGCGTATATCCGGTCTGAGGGACGCAAAATTATATGAGCTTATTGAACTGGGGAGCGGCGACAATGGCATAGTATTCGATATCTCGGCGGACAGCATTGGAGTAGTGCTCCTTTCCTACGGTGACAATATACGGGCAGGGGAGAAGGCCTTTAAGACGGAACTAATTGCGGAGATAGGCGTGGGAGAAGGGCTTCTCGGACGGGTGGTTGACTCCATGGGGAACCCCATTGACGGCGGTCCGGCCCTCGAATATGCCGCGAGATATCCTATCGAAAGGGCCGCTCCCTCTTTGATACAGAGGGATTTTGTGACAGCCCCCCTTTATACCGGACAGAAGGTCATAGACTCAATGTTGTCTATCGGAAGGGGGCAGAGGGAGTTGATTATCGGAGACCCATCGACCGGCAAGACGGCCATTGCCGTGGATACAATCATCAACCAGAGGGATTCGGATGTTATCTGCGTTTATACGGCCATCGGACAGAAGAAGGCGCGCATTATCAGATTGATGGAGGAGGTCAGGAAATACGGCGACTTTTCGAGGACCGTATTCGTGGTTGCCGACTCCTCCGAATCCATAGGCCTGCAATATATTGCGCCCTATAGCGCGACAGCGGTTGCCGAGTATTTTCTCCACAAGGGGCGTGACGTCCTCATAGTCTATGATGATCTCACAAAGCACGCAGAGGCCTACCGCTCGCTCAGCCTCCTGCTTAAGAGGCCGCCGGGCAGGGAGGCGTATCCGGGCGATATATTTTTTATCCATTCGAGGCTGCTGGAGAGGTCGGCAAAACTCAACCAAAAATACGGGGGCGGGTCCATTACAGCGCTGCCCATTGTGGAGACGCAGCAGGGCAGGATATCGTCATATATACCCACCAATCTTATATCTATTACCGACGGACAGATTTATCTCGATACAAACCTTGCGGCCAAGGGTTACCGGCCCGCGGTTGACGTGGCCCGGTCGGTGTCCAGGATAGGGGGCAAAGCGCAGGTGGAAGCGATGAGGGACGCGGCAGTCAGGCTTAAGATAGACTATTCCCGTTTTATGGAGGTTGAGATATTTACAAAGTTCGGGGCACATGTTGAGGAAGAAACCGCAAAGCTCATAAGGCGCGGGGAGCGCATGCGCGAGATGCTCAAACAGCCGCGTTTCCATCCCATATCCATAGAAGATCAGGTCTTGGGCCTTATGGTACTGGAGACCGGGATACTGGACGGAACCGAGACTGGTCGTATTGAAAAGGTTTGCGGGGATATCCTTAAGAAGGTAAGGCAGGCATTCCCCGAGATTGTATACCGTTTGAAAAGCGATGGTAGGATCAGCGATAAGGAATCAAAAACACTGAAGGAATATATAATTAAGGTCAGCGGTCAGACTTGTTAACCTCAACCGACATAGAGAAAAAAATAGCGACGTTCCATACTATGGAGGATATAGTCGGCGCCATGAAGGCATATGCCGGAGTCGCGCTCAGGAAGACGGATGAGTTCGTCCCGAACATAAGGGAATACGAAGAACACCTGCTCCGGGCGTTGTCCGATCTCATGATTAATTATCCACACATCTCTTTTGATGGGAAGGGAGGCGGCAAGAGGATAGTGCTGGCCTTCGGAGCCTCACAGGGACTGTGCGGGCCCTTCAATGAAAAACTTGCCAGCGTTGTTAAAGAGACCGTCAACCGTGATGATTCCCTTTTTGTAATCGGCGGCAGATTGAGGTCGCTCCTGGATGCGGCAGGCATATCTTATGAGGGGTCCTTGGATTCGGCGGTGAGCGTGGACGGCATACAGGAGGCCCTGAAGAAAACAGTTCTGACGATAACCGAAATATACGGCAAAAAGGAATACTACAACCTGACGTTCATTTTTACTGTCATTTCTAAAAATAGGGCGCTCATCCTGACCCAACAGGCGCTGCCTCCAGACATGGAGATATTGCGCGGCCTTAAACCAGCAAATGTTTCTCCGCTAACATATTCCGAACCCGATGCCGTTTTCGGCAAGGTACTGGAAGAGTTCTTGTGGATAAGTCTTTACAGGTGTTATACAGAGTCCATGAGGAGCGAGAACTGGTACCGCCTGAGGAGCATGGAGGGGGCGTCCGAAAACCTCAAAAAACGCATATTCCTCCTCGAATCTCAACAAAATTATATACGGCAGGAAGAGATCACCGAGGAAATGCATGAGATATTAGGAGGCGGGATGTTCTTTGAAAAACTGTAGTCACTTATTATATATTTCATCTGTGAACTGAACATCCAAATGTGCTGTTTCCGCTATATGCGCTGCCATTATCTGCTGGTTAGGCGCGACCAGATTTCCCAGGATACCAAGCACCCTCGACGCAAGAGGGTACTGAGGCAATCATCGCTGGAATAGTCGCTCTGGGGTCACCAGTAGCGTACCCTTCCCACATCCACATGGACAAAGTCAGATGAGGGATAATATCCCACGCCTCCCCTCCGAAGGTCGACGGCAGCACGCTGCAAGGTCTTCAGTTCGTAACCCGGGAGCCGTATATCGATCGCCTTTCCTTGGATGTGCAGGCTGTTCTTTGCAACTCCTTTGCTTATGATGCTCAGAAGTGAGTTCGTTGCAGGAGAGCGATAGCCCGAAATAACATGGAAGGGGGTGGTGCTTTCCAGTCTCTGATGAAGAGCAAAAAGAAGGTCTAATAGATCGGTATCGATCTCCTTCACCTCTTCTGTGCGGTAGTCACGCAATATGTAGTTTATGTCGGCAAGTGCTTGAGGCGAATAAGTGCCTTCGTTCCAGTAAAGGGTTTTCATACTCTCGCCTGTGTGGGTGTTATGAAAGGAAAGCGTTCTTTCCGGAGATAAGACTCTCGCCACAGCCCCTGCCGCCTTGGAGGGTAAAAGAAATGCAGCTGTCGTTACCAGCCCTGCCGTGAGAAAATCTCTGCGGTTTATCCTGTTGTTAAGACTGTATCTACGGCCTCCAAAATCCATCTCTTCTGTTATAACCAAAATCCAATGAAAATCGCAAACATCAACATCGTTGAAAGAAAAGGAGCGATGCAGTGTAGAGAGCGTTGGGGCAAAATTATTGACCGTCACTGAAGAGAGGGTTTTTTGTGAAGAGCCTCATCAAGGCGCCTGTCCCTTGCATATATATCATTTCTGAACTGAACGGCGCCCCCTTCGTCAACCCAGGCCGTGAGATACAGGAAATGAACATTTACCGGATGAGGAATCAGAACTTCTTGCTCAGTACCTTGCTTTATCGCAGCCAGTAACTTTTCCCGCGTCCAGAGGGTGGCATCCCGCAACACATACTCCCCCAGTTCGATGGGTTTTTCAATGCGGATGCAACCGTGACTGAAGGTGCGCACGTTCTCCGAAAACAGGCGCTTAGAGGGCGTGTCATGTAGATAAACATCAAATTTATTGGGAAGCATAAACTTAAGACGTCCAAGGGGATTCAGAGGCCCCGGCTCCTGGCGCAACCTGTATGGCAAGGTATCAGCAGTGATCTTTGACCAGGCAATTGTTTCCGGGTCTATTTCCTCTTCACGAGACCCCCAGCCCCTTAGTACCTTAATGTTTTGCTCAGCGAGATAATGGGGATTGTTCTTGATCTTCTTCAGCAACTCTTTTCGTGCAATACTTTCCGGAACGTTCCACGAAGGATTTATTATGACGTAAGTCATTTTTGCCGTGAAGACCGGGGTGTCCCAGTAAGGTTTACCTACTACCACTTTCATTGAGATAATTGACTTTCCGTTTTCGATCACGTCCAGTTGAAAATTTGCGATATTGACAACAATGGAACGTTGTTCCCGATTGCCCAGTATCCAGCGCAACCTTTCCATGTTCAATTCAATTTGCCGCACCCGTTCCTTCAATGGGACGTTGAGGGCATTAAGAGTTGCAGGGCCAACGATACCATCGGCTTTGAGTCCGTGCCGCTTCTGAACACTGATTATCGATTGCATTAGTTTCTCGTCAAAGAGGTCTCCTCCTCTTGCCTCGTCAGGTCCCATATCCCCCGAGTAGGCAAGTCTTTTTCTCATTTCCACGACCCTGTCGGACATGGAACCATTTTTCAACAGGAGGCCATTTGAAATCAGTGGCCATTCACCCTTTGACGATAGTGCCCTGTATCTCGCGAGGGCCTGTCTGAGTCTGTTATAGGAATCCTGTTCAGGGCGGAGCCGCGCCAGGGACTCTCTTATCTGTTTATTCTTAAGTGCCTGTTCAAGGACAGCTGAAACATCCACAGTTCGACGTTTCGCAAACCACTCCGTTTCAATAGTCACAGGATTCACGCAGCCGCCTGACAGGTGACAACCGAGAGTGAGAAATGTGTCCGTGAGGAGTATATCGAGATCGGCCAAACGTGATGCATCAGAAAATGATTCTTTCTCTACCGTCTTGACAAGAGACCTTATGATTTGGAGGTGATAGTAATCCGGCGTCAGTCCATCGGCATAGGCTTCCTCTACCGCTTTTATTAATGTTTCTGCCTGAATCGGATGGCCATCAAGGCCCCATGCAGGCTGGTATTTTCTTCCCTTGTAGAAGCTCTCTATAAGAACCGCGGAGTATATCCTCTCCCCCCCAACAACGGTTTTTGAAGGGGTAGTCCATTCGGTTACCCTCTTTTTTATTAGCAGACCAAGTCCTGAATCCTGCGCTGGAACGGATGAACTTCTTTCGCAAGAAGCGATCTCGGTGCTCAAAGAGACAATTACCAGGAAAAGCGCAATAATTCCTTTATTTTTCAAGTTTAGCCGTCTCGCAATTGATCTTTATTTTAACGAATTCAGCATTTAACAGAATGTTCCTCTTGAATATTCTCGGGACACCATACTTAAGCTACGCCTGTGAAGTAAGGCGTTGCACAAAGAACAAACCCTATGCTGACACTGTTACAGCGCGTCCGATCCATGCACTATGTCTATGATAGTCACTTCAGGCGGGGCCAGGAAGCGCATTGGCGGTCCCCAGGTGCCGCTGCCTCTGCTCACATACAGGTGGGCTTTGCCCGGCAGTTTTTCATATCCGGCATATACCGGGTAATAGATTTTCGTCAGGATACTGAAGGGGAATATCTGCCCCTTGTGCACATGCCCGGATATCTGCAGATCGAAGAGTCCCTTGGAGTTTTTATCCACCAGCGGACGGTGTTTGAGCAGTAAAATAAATGCGTTGCCGCTCAATTTCTGAAGCAGCGTTTTCTCGGAAATGGCGGGGGAGAATCCGAAAACTTTTGCAGTCGGATCATCCACTCCTGCAACTGTAATCGGCCCTGATGCTGCGCTTCCCCTGAGAATGGTGAAGCCGGCCTCTCTTGTAAAGTTCAATGACTGCTCAATGCCGGCATAGAATTCGTGGTTTCCTGTTACAGCAAACTTTCCATACCGGGGAGTAATTTCCTGAAGCATCGCGGCGAGGCCGTTCCTCCTGCCGACCTGCCCGTCAACGAGATCTCCGGTTGAAACGAGCATGTCGGGACCCGCTTTTTTAACAACTGCCAGGATTCTGCTTAGACGCTCCTCTCCGACAATAAGCCCGAGATGCACATCGGAAATCTGGACTATCCTGATCATGCCCAACTCACGGGAAATTTTAGGAGTTCTGATGACGATCCTTTCAGTTCGAATGTTTTTTGCCTCAAAGTAGCCATATACGGCTATGAAAAGCGAAATTACAAGTGCGATCATGAATAAATGGTAGTCCGAAATGGACATGTGCGCATAGTTCCCTTTGGAAAAAGACCCTAAGGCATAAATCGCAAAACGGTAACAATCGATAGGCGCCGCGGCTGAACAAAATAAGAACAGCACACCCATCCATGTGTAACCTGCAAATGCGGCTGGACGTGCGGCTTTATCGAACCCATATTTTTCCAGGTTATGGATTATAAAAGGCATGAAGAGCATTGTCAGCATAAAAAGCGCAAGCGCGATATTGGCGGAGGCCCCAAAAGAAAATGCGGCCCCGGCTTTCATAAAGGCATACCCATGCATGCCTGCATAGAGCATGAAGAAAACAGTTAAGAAAAGGCTCACGGCAGTTGACCTCCGGTACGAAACCGTCTATAGTTCTTCTGTGTTAAAATAACATATGTCAGTGATTACAGTCCTTCCCGAGCCTCTTCGCAATAAAATTGCGGCTGGTGAAGTGGTTGAACGGCCTGCCTCAGTTGTCAAAGAACTTATCGAAAATGCCATCGATGCCGCCGCCGCCCGCATCTCAGTCGAGACAGTCCGCGCAGGCAGGAAGCTTATTCATGTTTCCGATAACGGTACCGGCATGGACAGAGAGGATGCGGTGAAGGCGTTCGAGCGCTATGCCACGAGCAAGATAAAAGACGAGCAGGACCTTTTCAATCTTAAGACAATGGGATTCCGCGGAGAGGCCCTTTCCTCCATAGCAGCTGTTTCAAAGATGACGCTGATGACAGCGGCGCGAAGCGGCGAATATGGTCCCGGCGCAGCCGGCACTTGTGTTGAGATTGCCGGTGGAGAAATAGTATCGGTCAAAGATTGTGCTGCTGCGGGGACCAGTATCGAGGTAAGGGAACTTTTCTTCAACACGCCTGCGCGCCGCAAATTTCTCAAATCGGATGCTACGGAAAACTACCACATCATTGATACGGTCACAAGGGAGGCTTTGTCCCATCCCCATTTAATGTTTGTTTTGACAATGGACGGCAGGGAAGTATTCAGTCTGCCTGCCGCAGCTTCTCTGAGAGAGAGGCTTCTACAGCTCTACGGCATGGATTTTATCAACGGGCTTATTGAACACGGCCCATCTCATGCAGTGGATACGGGGATGACTGTCAGCGTGTTTACGAGCGGGCTGGCCCATATGAAGAACAACAGGAATACCCAGTTTATCTTTGTGAACAGGCGGCCTGTAAAAGACCAGTCGGTTGCCTATGCTGTCTGCAAAGCTTACGAAGGCATGGTCCCGAGGGAAAAGCATCCTGCATTTTTTATATTTCTCGAAATCGATGCAGGCCAGGTGGATTTCAATGTGCATCCGGCCAAAAGGGAAGTACGCTTTGCTCAAAAGGCCGGCATATTTGATTTTGTGTGCCATACTGTTAAGGAAGGGTTAAAAAAAGATGCCGGATTCTGTTTTACTGATGTGGGCTTTAATCAGGAGAACATAGGGCCAGCGGCCATTGTTGACACAAAAATGGCCGCTGTCCCTATTCTTTCAGAGGGCCTTATTTCCGAACAGATAGACACCTTCTCTACAGGTCCGGCCCCGCTTCTTTACCTTGGCGATACGTTTGTCGCCGTCGCTGCGCTCGGAGGGCTGGTTTTGCTTGACTACCACGCTGCGCATGAAAGGGTCAACTACGAAAGGTTTCTGAAAAGAAGGGACCTCCAGGCTTTCCGCCTGCTTTTCCCCCTGCAGGTAAAATTGCAGCGCGGTGAATATGCTGTTCTTCTTGAGCATCTGCACCTTCTTAACGAAGTGGGGCTTGAGGCGGAGGATTTCGGCCACGACACAATTCTCATACGGAGCATTCCCGAGGTGCTCAGGGACGCCGACCTTGCCTCTCTGGTAAGTGATGTCGCCGCAGCTCTTCTGGAAAGTCCCGGGAAAGCCCCCTCAAAAAACATTTCGGGACCTGCCGGGCATGTTGGAGAGTCCGGACCTGTTGAATTAATAAGAAAGTCGATTGCGGCCCGCCTGGCGTGCCACAGTTCACTCAGGGGGAAGGAAGTCCCTGACGGTGCCAGGGTGAGCGCGTTATTGAAATCCCTTGACGCAGCGGACAACCCGCACAGCTGCCCCCACGGCAGGCCGACGCGGATTGTCATTTCTCTTGACGAATTAAGAAAGATGTTTAAGAAGTGACCCAAAGGCAGCTCTCAAAGTCTTACTGCCCTAAAAACCTATCATAAGATAACAGGCTGGAGTTATAATCAAATATGGTTACTATAGAAGATGTTATAAAGAAAATATTGGTATACAAACCAAAGGCGGACGTTGAGCGCATAAAGAAGGCTTACGCTTTTTCCGGAGAGGCCCACTGCAGCCAGCGGCGGGTTGAGGGGTCGCCGTATATATACCATCCGCTCTCTGTTGCGGACATCCTTGCGGACATGAAACTCGATACGGCAACGATTGCCGCAGGCCTGCTGCATGATACGGTTGAGGATACCGGCACATCGACTGACGATATAAGAGACATATTCGGCGCCGAGATCGCGTTTTTAGTCGACGCCTTGACAAAATTGTCAAAGGTTGAGTTCCAGACTAAAGAGGACGCCCAAGCCGAGAACTTCAGGAAAATGCTCCTTGCCATGTCGAAGGATGTGCGGGTCATCCTCATAAAATTCGCCGACAGGCTCCACAATATGAGGACCATTGAACATCTGCCCGAGGAAAAACGGAGAAGTATTGCGCGGGAGACCCTCGACATTTATGCCCCCCTTGCCAACAGGCTCGGCATTGGCTGGATGAGGACGGAGTTCGAGGACCTGAGCTTCAAGACGCTTATGCCCGATCTATACAGCGAGCTTGAAAAAAAGGTTGCGAAACGCAAGGAGGAGCAGGAACTCTATATCAGCGAGGTAAAGAACATCATCCTGGAAAAGCTCAAGGTGGCGGGCATTCCCGTTAAGATAAAAGGCAGGATCAAGCATTATTACGGCATTTACCAGAAGATGATTAAACAGAAGATCCCTTTTGAGCAGGTGCAGGATGTGATCGGCCTTAGGATCATCACGGACACCGTGGGCCACTGCTACGACATACTCGGCATCCTCCATTCTCTCTGGCCGCTCGTGCCGGGCAGGTTCAAGGATTTTATAAGTCTTCCCAAGTCGAACATGTACCAATCGCTCCATACTACAGTAGTCGGGCCGGGAGGGGACCATGTGGAATTTCAGATCCGTTCCGATGACATGAATGAACTTGCCGAAGACGGCATTGCCGCGCACTGGCGGTACAAGGAAAAAGACAACATCGATAAGAAGAACACCCGTTTTATCGCATGGCTGCGTGAGCTGGTGAAGGACATTTCCGATGCAAAGGAGTTTCTTGAGGCGGTCAAGGGAGAGGTGGTCCCCGAGACGGTTTATGTCTTCACTCCCAAGGGCGACATTAAGGAGCTTTCGGTCGGCTCCACGCCGGTTGACTTCGCATACAGCATTCATACCCAGGTCGGCCACAAGTGCGTTGGCGCAAAGGCCAACGGCAGAATCGTGCCGCTGCGGTACCAATTAAACAGCGGTGACGTCATAGAGATAATTACCTCCCCTACGCACAGCCCCAGCAAGGATTGGTTGAAGTTTGTGGTAACTCAACGCGCAAAGGCCAGGATCAAACAGTTTTTGAAAACCGAGGAACAGAAAAAGAGCATCGAACTGGGGACCAAGCTCCTCGAAGATGAGATCAAGAGGCATGGGCTGCCGCTTTCAGTGCTTAAATCTGAGAAGATGGAAGAGATCATAAAATCCTTTGGTCTTATGTCAATCGAGGACCTCTACGTCTCTGTCGGCTATGGAAAGGTTTCCGCCCACCAGGTAGTTAACAGGTTTGTGCCGGAAAAGGAGGAGGTCGGAGTTGTCCCCAAGGTTGCGAAGCCTCACAAGGAAAACAGAAGTATCATCACAATCACCGGGATCGACAATGTTATGTATCACATCGGCAGGTGCTGCTTTCCAGTGCCGGGTGACAGCATCGCAGGCTTTATCACAAAGGGGAAAGGAGTGACCATTCACAGGAAGGAGTGTCCCAATCTTGAGCGGCTTACAGCCGACAATGCACGGCTTATCGAGGTCGAATGGAGCCAGGATGCCGATATTACATCAACGGTAAAACTGTATATAGAGTGCATGGACAAGTCCGGCATTTTGGCAGGCGTTACGGCGCTTATATCCGGAGCTAATGTGAATATCAGCCACCTGCAGGCTGTATCAACACATGACAAACGGGCATTGCTTGAGTTTACGCTCGAAGTCAAAAACAGGAACCAGATTGTATCGCTGGCAAATAAGATTTTGCAAATGGACGGAGTGCTGTCAGTAAGGCGGTGAGTATATGCAATTTATTGTAAAGTCTTTAAGTTCCACCGTTTTTGGCATTATAGGCGGATGGTTGGGCGGCTATGCAGGCCTGGGGACCGAACTTCTCTCAAGCCTCGTTTTCAGCATAGCCGGCTGGTATTGGGCAAAACACATGTTGAACAAGTATCTGGATTAATGTCTGCGTTTGTGTAATTTATGAGTATTGTATGGCAACTTCATATACAATATTTGAGTGATCGGCGGTAGGGCCGCCTTCACAGCCGAGTTCGCCTTTTGATGTCGCTTTATGGTTTCCAACCATCCCGGTTATTATCCGGGTGAAATCAAACCCGCCTTCAACACACTCTTTGTTCAAACACTCAACAGTGAAAAAAGCATAACTGCTCGGAAAGAAATTAACGATCCGAGGCAGGGATTGTCTTATCCCCCTTTGATTGTATGTCATGTTGATGACGATGCTCGAAACTTCCGGGAAGAGGGCAGCCACAAAGCCTGAATCAATTTTCTGTTGTCTTCTCTCTGCCCTGGCCGCGTTCTTTTTGTTGTTCATGTGCCTCCCTTAAATGATAAGGCCCCCTCCGGCTGGAAGGGGCCTTATCCGGTTAACTACAGTTTAACAACATTGATTGCTTTGGGGCCCTTCGGTCCCTTTTCAGTATCAAAGCTGACTTTGTCACCTTCGGCAAGGCTCTTAAAGCCATTGCCCTGAATGGACGTATGGTGTACAAAAGTATCGACTCCGTCTTCAGCTGTTATAAAGCCAAACCCTTTGCTGTCGTTGAACCACTTCACTGTTCCTTGTGCCATTTTTATCCCTCCTTATCTTAAACTCAAACCTCAAAGGGACTCAAATAAAAAAGAAGCCGCAAAGTTCAAAGTCTTTGGGGCCTCTTACGATCGCAAAAACCTTTAAAGTTCTATGCATAAGATAACATATCCTCTCAAGTTCGTCAATCAAATTCTATATCGGGATTTGGGGACAGGCAATATGCATGCGGTTGTGAGCTGTGACCCCACTGCCCTTTCGAACTCTGGGACATCCCCTTGCTGCCATCCCGATCACAACAACGAGTATCACGGCGCCGAGTATAAGTTTTTTCAGCATTGCCTTATTTATTTTCCCGGATTTTCCCCAACACTTTTACTATCCATCCCGTAATGCTTTTTTCCCTTAGTGTCACATCGACGCCTCCTATGTCAGACATCTCCCGTCCTTTCTTTACAGCGATAGAAAAGGAAAATCCATTTGCTGATACTGATAAACAGGACCGAACTTTCTATGACCTTTTTCCGCATTTATTGGATCTCCTGTTGCCGCATCGACAAAGAATGATAAGCGTCTTTTCCAAGCAAGCTTTCATAATATATCATGAGGGACCCGGTTTTATCCAAAAACAGCTGAGAAGTGGAATTAATGAAAAACCTGAGCGGCATTGAGGGAATGATCAAATTTCAGACAGGCCTCTTCAAACAACTGATGATGCAAGTCCCTTGCCCAACCTTATCGCTAAAAAGGGATGATGTCAACACACGGGTGCACTGAAGCAGCACAACGACTTGCGGCTGGCCCCATTTTGTGATAGACATTAGATATGCCGCAAAAAGAATGTTACCATCCCGGACATTGAAGCACCAAGGGGTATCTCCCGTGAAGGAGCAGACAAGCGAACAGAAGACCATTGTGTTTACTATCGGCCATTCGACGAGACCTGTCCCGGAGTTCATAGAAATTATCAGGGCCTATGGAATAAAGAAAGTAATAGACATTCGCACTATCCCGAAGTCGCGGCATAACCCCCAGTTCAATGAGGACGCACTCAGGGAAAGTTTAAGGGCGGTCAAAATCGGATATCTCCATATGAAGGGGCTCGGGGGACTGCGCCATGCACTGAAGGACTCTCCAAACACGGGATGGAGAAACGCATCATTCAGGGGCTTCGCGGATTATATGCAGACAGAGGACTTTAAAGATAATCTCGAAAAACTTATAGAGGAGACTGAGAAACAGGCAACTGTTGTCATGTGTGCCGAAACGGTCCCGTGGCGCTGCCACAGATCGTTGATAGGAGATGCTTTGTTCGTTCGCGGAGTCCCTGTGAGGCATATCCTAAGCGCCGGCTCCAGCAGGGACCATACTCTTACGCCGTGGGCAAAGGTCAAAGGCAGAAAAATAACCTATCCCCCCGAACATTAATAAGATACCTTTTTGAACACGGAAAAAGCGTGACAAATTCTTCAAGTTCATCACATCCATCGAAGCCCAATTCTAACAGTATACCACTTCCCCAAATATCTTAATAGACTTTACAAGTCACCCGGATCGAGTTATGCTTAAATCAACAAAAAGGAATAGAAATCCCTGAGATTGCAAACCCGAAGAACCGAAAACAGTAAGGGAGCGGGTGAAGGATGCGGTGAGCAAGCCCCCAGAAGCGAGGGGGAAGCCTGAAGCATCCACTGAAGCTCCAATGTAGAAGTAGAGCTTGGGTAAGCATCTCAGGGCCAATTTAACTAAAGCCATACAAGCAAAGGGCAACGTGCCGACGTTTTGGTGGCGGTTAAGGATTGTCAAAACGTTAAGGCATCGGGCCTATCCAATAGAAATTGGATACTGTATGGCTTTATTTATTTTGTCCTCATGCCTGTCCCGTTTTATAATACCTAATGAGACGTATCCTCCACATGGACATGGAATTGGAAATGTTTAGGGTGTCTGATGCGGTGAATTCCACGAAGTTTGATCCTGATAAAATATATTGCCGATGGAGGAATGACAGGGTAGCCCGTGCTGATTTCCAACCCCGTAATTACTCCTCAACAAGTTGCCACTCGGCGTAACCGTTTTTCCTTTCTTGAAGTTTCTTGCCGATTAATCTAAAGATAGTTGCCGTAGGATGTGTCTTGATATTTGTATAGGCTCTCACCAGATTGGCTATCGTCGCTTCCTGCAGCGTAAGGGCTGTGCCATCCTGGAGGACAAGAGTTGCTATTATGTGCTTATGCCCCGCCGGTATCTCAACGAGCAATTCCTTTACATCCTCATTTTTAATTATCATAAAAGCTCCTTGATTAACATTCACCAATAACCTTAACAATGATTTTCCTATTCCGGTCCTTACCCAAAAAACACAAGTATAATTGGCGGGAGCGTGTGGGAATCGAACCCACCCTGCCGGTTTGTGGCCGGCAACACTGGATTTGAAGTCCAGGAGGGACACCAGAACCCTATGCACTCCCATGGTTGATATTATAAGACTTTTCGGCATTTATGCAATTGCTGCCGCCATCGACTGTCACACTTTTGCAACAGTCATCTAAAGCCCTTATGCTTTCCCGCAAGCTCCCAGGATAGTGATGGGAGTATCTTTCAGTCATCGTTATCGATTTGTGACCCATCAATTTCTGCACCCTGTACAGGTCAACGCCGGACTGCACAAGTCTTGTGGCAAACGTATGCCGTAAGTCATGGAAATGAAGATTCTCTATGCAGGCTTTCTCCACAGCTCTTTCAAAGGCATCCTTAAGAGCAGATATGGTCACATCAAAGACTTTCCCTGTAATGCTGACCACCTTTGATCTCCTCTCCAAGACTTCATAAAGCCTTTACCTGCTGTCGGGAAGAAATATTATATCCGCTATCAGGAATGGTGCACTAAGGAGGCAAGGCAATTAATCAATTGTTATTTGCTCATATTGAATTGGCAAGGAAAAGACTTTGTTTAGATATTCCAGATATTTTTGTGTCTTATCATCAATTGCTTCTTGGCCTATGACAACTAACAAAGTTGCATTTCGTTTGTCTGGCCAAAAAGCATATTCCATTAATTGCCCTATTGCGTCTCTTATACAAGCTGAGGTCGGATGTCAATTCTTGGGCGGTCTCGATGCCAGTGTGCGAGTTATCATTCAATGACATCTGTATACCGAAAATCATTAAAATCCAGGTCCGTTTTTCCGAGTAAATCTTTACGCATAGCTAAAACGATCTCGCCAACAACCTTATGCCCTGCCGCCGAATTCGGCTGCTGTCGCCGAGATTCGATAACATGGATAATCATTTTATTCATGGTTTTTACGACATCATCGGAACAATAGAGCCATGACTTATATTGTTCTTCAAAAAATTTTCTTTTTCTTTCACCAGACGTTGTACTGCCGACAAAGCCTTGCAAGAGAATTAGAAGATTTGAATACTTTTCTTCTTTGAATTTTAGAATTGCTTCCTTTCGTTTTGATTGGATAGCGAAGTAATATGTCAGATAAGAGCTTATCAATCCCGCAATGACCGGCCCAATGAAAAGGAATATGTCTTTAATATTCATATTATCTCCTCATAAAAAAAATATTGAAGTACCAAGTCGAACTCTGCTCACTTTCAACTGCATCAACCCATGCAATCACTCTTGGGGCAACTCACGGAGTGCGGCGTCCAGTGATTCAATGAGGGGCGGAAGGTTTTTCTTTATTGTGTTCCAAACTATGTTCAGGTCGATGTCGTCATATTCATGAATCATGATATTACGCATGCCGATCATTTCCAGCCACGGCAAATTGGGAAGTACACTTTGAGTGCTATCCGAGATTCTACGCGAAGCTTCCCCAATAACCTCAAATCTCCTTATGACGGCATCCTGCAATTGAGTGTCGGCAAGAAATTCCTCTTCCGTCTTGTTCTCTATGTATTTTATGGCAAGTCGCGCAGACTCCAGGATGTCGAGCAGGTGTTCCCGGTCACGATGCATAGATGGGCTCGGCTGACGACAGAATTGCTTTTTTTCGTATGTAGTTTCGACTCATTTCAATGCCTCTGCGGCTTACAAGATCAACATCTTTGCCGGTCATTTCTTTCAATTCCATTTCCATACGGACAAGATCAAACAGGCTGGGTTCCGCATCGTCTCGAAAAGTTACCAGAATATCAATATCACTGCTGTCTTTGAAATCGTCCCGGAGCACGGAGCCGAAGAGCGAAAACTCCTTTACTTTCCATTTCCGGCAAAATTGAGACAGCTTGTCTTTCGGCAATTCAATATGTGCGGTTCTCATCGGTACTCCTGTAACATAAGCATAGAATAATCGCTTATTGTAATTGTAGCAGAATTGTAGCAGAAAATATCCGAAAGGGCAGAAAATACCGGAAAGGCCGTAAATAGTGTAATGCATAATTGACTATTAAAATCAGAAGGTTTAGCCCAAACCCTTGCCAGACGCCACTTTACGGGAAATGCTTTATTAGAATTTGAAGTCCAGGAGGGACACCAGAACCCTATGCACTCCCATGGTTGATAATAAGGGATTTTTAGGCTGTTCCGCAACTTTTCATTTTTGATTCTATCAAAATTCCAGCAGCCGATACTGCCAAATACTGTTGAGTCTATCGCTTTGACAAGGAATTGCATTTTTTATTTCCTCTGTCGGATCATCATATCTGCTGCCTTCTGCAAAATTAATTCGGGAAGTGAGTCCCTGTTTTCCAAAGTTACCTCATGAATTTCTATATCATCCCTGCTCTTTACTCTTTTGATAAAATCATCTCCACCAAAAGTAACAGTCCCGATAACGATATTATGAGAATCCAATGCTTTCAATACCGCCTCTTTAAAAATCTGAGAATAGCATTCCATCTTGCCAATTTCGTCAAGGATGATGATATTGTTGTCAACGGGGGCAATTGAGGGAACAGCAATGGTTTCAATATTTTCAATACTCACTCCATATCTTCTGACACGGAACTCGGACTGAATATCCTGATGGGCAAGATAGCCGGTTTTTCCATCAAGCGTTCTCATCCTAAAGCCGACTCTATTACCCTGTATCCTTTCTTCCTCAGTATAGAATCCGTTTGCAGGTACAGTAAGCTTGGAAATGATTTTCTTGATAACTGTTGTCTTCCCTGAAGAAGGAGCACCTGTCAGGAAGATATTCTTTTTGAAATCCCTGCTCATCCTCTTGGCTCCATGTGCGATAAATCCCTTAAAGCCTCTATAGGATGCAGATATTTTATTCCTTTCAGAATAGTCCTATTGCGTTCCTTGTTCATTTCAAGAATCCTTATATTATCTAACAGTTCTTTTATCAGTTTTTGCGTACAGTGGATTATTCTCATTCGTCCTCTATTTCTTCCTGATGCTTCACCAGTCCTGCAAGCCTTACCCCGACAAGCCTAACTTTCTTTTTCTTCAAGTCAAAATTGCCGAGACAGTAGAATGCAGCCTTTCTTATGAGTTCCAGATTTTCAATCGGCTCCTTCAGAGTTGTCGCCCTTGTATGAGTCTTAAAATCATTGAATCGTATCTTCACCGTCACATTCTTACATAGATATTCCCTCTCCCGCAACTCCGTTACAGTCTCTTTTGTCAGTTCTGCCAAATTCTTCGCTATAGTCTGCCAATTATCGGTATCCGTCTGAAATGTAGTTTCCCTGCTTATGGATTTAGGTTCCCAGTGGGTGACAAGGGGGCTATCATCTATTCCCCTTGATGCCTCGTAAAGATAGTGCCCATACGACTTTCCGAATTCTTCAAGTAGTTTTTCCAAAGGGACAGCGGCAAGTTCCCCGATGGTGTCGATTGACATATCCTTTAGATAAGCCTCCGTCTTGGGCCCAACTCCCCATAATTTCCTTACCGGCAACTTCCATATACCGTTCTCTATGTCCGATTCCGCTATTATTGTCAGCCCGTCAGGTTTCTGCATGTCCGAGGCTATCTTTGCAAGAAGCTTGTTGGAGGCGATGCCTATTGAACAGGTTAGGCCTGTCACTCTAAATATTTGTTCCTTAATTTCCTGTGCTATCTGTTCTGAACCCTTATCTATGTCGGATATGTCAAGGAAGGCCTCGTCAATGCCGACATCTTCCATTACAGGACTGAACTGGTGGAGAACATTTTTGAATATTCCTGATACCCTGACATACTCGTCGTAATCTACGGGTAGAAATACAGCATGAGGACAAAGTTTATAGGCTGTCATTAAGGGCATGGCGGAATGAATGCCATACTTACGGGCTTCATAGTTGGCGGTGGAGACAACACCTCTCTTTGTCGGGTCTCCTGAACCACCAATGACTACTGGTTTGTCCTTCAACTCAGGATGCCGTTTCTGTTCCACGGCGGCGAAAAAGGCGTCCATGTCCATGTGGAGGATACGTCTCATTAGTTATTATAAAACGGGATAGGCAAGGAGGATGGAAATAAATAAAGCCATACAGCGTCCCAATTTCCATTGGATAGGCCTGATGCCTGAGCATGTTGGCAAATCTTGGCCGCTACCAACACACCATCACGTTGCCCTTTGCTTGTATGGCTTTATTGTGAGCTTTTTGGCCCTGAGACGTTTACCCAAGCTCTACGTCTACTTTGGAGTTTCAGTGGATGCTTCAGGCTTCCCCCTCGCTGCTGGGGGCTTGCTCACTGCATCCCTCACCCGCTCCCTTACTGTTTTCGGTTCTTCGGGCCAACATCTCAGGGATTTCTATTCCCTTTGCTGTCTTTAGAATAACTCCATTTGGGTGACTTGTAAAGCTATTAAGATATTTGTGTGGCGAGCAGATAAACTGTCCGTATCTGTAGCACATAAACTGTCCGGATAAAATATATGGATAGCAAGGGGGCTATCCATGAAACGTTCGGCAGTGTTGCAGGAGGTACGGAAGATGAGATTTGAAGAAAGCTATGAGGGTTGGATACGAGGTCGATTAACGCAGGAAGAAGCAGCAACGCTTCTGGGTGTGTGCGATAGGACATTTAGAAGATATATGTTGAGGTATGAAGATACGGGCCTGGAGGGCCTTATAGATAAGCGTTTAGGGCAAATATCTCATAAACGTGCGCCTGTTGATGAAGTAGTCGCACTATCGGATCTTTATAGCAATCGCTTTTGTGGTTTCAATGTCAAACATTTTTATAGCTGGTACCGGCGTGCTTATCAAGGGACCAGAAGCTACACATGGGTCAAGAACACCCTTCAGGAAAAGGGATTGGTCCCGAAGGCAGCACAGAAAGGTACACACAGGAAAAAGCGTACAAGGGCACCTTATACCGGTATGATGCTGCACCAGGATGGTTCCAAACATCAGTGGGTTGAAGGAAAATACTGGGATCTAATCGTAACTATGGATGATGCCACGAGTGAACACTACTCGATGTTTTTTGTGCAGGAGGAAGGCACTCAAAGCAGCTTTCAAGGGGTAAAAGAAGTTATTGAGCAACACGGATTGTTTGCTTCGTTGTATACGGATCGTGGAAGTCACTACTGGCATACACCGGAGGCCGGAGGGAAGGTGGACAAATCAAATCTTACCCAGTTCGGTCGTGCAATGAGCCAACTTGGAATTAAGATGATTGCTGCGTATTCTCCTGAGGCCAGGGGTCGTTCTGAGCGAGCCTTCGAAACTCATCAAGACCGCCTCGTCAAGGAGCTTGCAATGGCGGGCATTACTGAGATGAAGCAGGCCAATGATTATCTTGCCAGTACTTATATGCCAGCCCATAATGCCGAGTTCACTGTTGTCCCGCAGGAACCACAGAGCGTGTTCGTGACTTGGGCAGGCACTGCCTTGGAAGACATCCTATGCGAACAGTATGACCGCACCGTAGGCAACGACAACTGTGTAAAGTTCGATGGGCTAAAACTTCAGATCCCGCCAAATCAATATCGCTGCCACTACGTTAAGGTCGAAGTTCGCGTCCATCGTTATCCGGATGGTGGCCTTGCTATATTCCATGGACCGAGAAAACTGGCGGTCTTTGACCCTAAAGGAAAGGAGATTGCAAAGTGCTCACATGCAGCGGCATGAGACTCAATAAAACTGACATCGGTGGCCTGCCATGTTCCATGCGCAGCCACCCTGCAGAACCGGACAGTTTATTTGCTCTAAAACCGGACAACTCTATTTGTTGACAACAGCTATTAAGATATTTGTGGAAGTGGTATACTGATAAGATTAGTGCACGGCAATACTCCCGAAGTCCAAGAGAGGAGAACGCAAAATGAAGTATTTAATTATTTACGCACATCCGAATCCTGCAAGTTTTAATCACGCCATATTGGGAACAATTTCAGAAGAATTGAAAAACAACAACAAAGATTTCACGGTAAGAGACTTATATAATATTCATTTCAATCCAATCCTTAAAACAGAGGATTTGCTGGCTCTCCAAAATGGCGCCGTGCCGCAGGATATAAAAACAGAACAGGACTACATCAGGTCAGCAGACACCCTTATTTTTGTATTTCCGATTTGGTGGTCATCAATGCCGGCAATTTTAAAGGGATATATTGACAGGGTGTTCTCTCTAAAATTTGCCTATGATATAACTCCAGACGGGGTTGTAGGTTTACTTAATGGAAAGAAAGCATTCCTGGTAAGCACTACCGGAGCGTCTAAAGAAGAATATGAAAAGATGGGAGCGTTTCAAATGATGACCTTGTCAATGGATGGGGCTATTTTCCAGTTTAGCGGGATGGAGGTTATCGGGCATAAATATTTTTCTTCTGTTCCGTCTGTTTCAAATGACGACAGGAAGCAGATGCTTGAGGAATTAAAAAAGCTGGTGCGGGAGATGGTTTTGCAGGGTTAGTTTTGAGAATAGAATTTCACGGCTCTTCCCGGTGGGGCACAGACGGTCACCCCACCGTGGACCTCACCTCACCCGGGATGTATCCGGGTAAATTTAGCGCCTTTAAGAGACACCCCTCCCATCAGACCCTTCTGGTCAAAAATAAAGCCTGCAATCGGGTGCTGGCTCCGCAGCGTCTCAACAGAGACAGCCGCACCCGTGTCTATGAGAGTGATCTCCGCGTCTACGCCGGCCTCCCAGCCCTCCTTTTTACGGAAGTTATTCAGTGCGTCATCGGTCATGAACAATATGACCATATCGTACTTCTCGGCGCCTATCTGCCATCCCACCGACCCCTCGGCGAGGCTGTAGTAGTCAACTGTCTTGCCGCCGACCAAAAGCGCGCCCTGGCCGTATTTCCCCCCAACCACGAACCCGGCCTTGGTGATCCCGGGCATGACGAGCACTCCCTTGGCGCCCTTGAGATATGCGGTACTGCCTTTTATGCGCTTCTTGAAATGCTCCATGGCCGCTCTGACGCCGGCGTTTATTTCTCCCTTTGTCTTTGCATATGATACGCCTGAGAGCAAAGAAAGCGAAAGAGTAAAACATAAGGCCAATACCAAAACTCTGTGAACATTGCTCATTTTCATCTTTCCCGATCCTCCTTTTTTGTTTATGTGTGTTTCCTGACCGTCAGCCTCGCATGCACAGCCAGGAGATGATCTTATTACCTCAAGCATATCTCATTACCGTCTGCGAGGATAATGACAAGTATATCATCTCAGATGCTCCCTGTGAAGATAACGGCGCCTGCATCAAACATGGTGCTGTATGCAAAACCGGGAAAAGTTTTCCATGTAGGCAAATTATTCCCGACTTTATAGTATGACAGCGTTGTCCCTTAAAAGGTCAATTCCACATTAATTTCAATTGCGTAAAATCAAATAGAACTTTAGTCAAAAAAACGAACTCAGCCGGGTATGTCAATTGCAATTAACAAAATATAGCTGTCCGCTAATTTGCCGGAGGGGAGAAGAAAGATGGGTTTTATATTGGGCGGTATAGGTTCAATATGTTTAATTGCAGTGTATATATCTGTTTTCAGGGACAGCGGCATTGATGTTCTCTTCAATCTCATTGCTTTTCTAATGGTCGTGGGCGGGACTATTACCGCGCTTTTTATCAGGTTCCCAGTAAAAAGAATAACAACAACAGTCGATGACATCATGGATACCTTTCGGGATGGGAACACTAAAAAAGAAATAGCCGGAGAGATAGTTGAGATTGCGGGAATTCATAGAAGGGCTGATTTGAAGAAACTGGAAGGGAGAGTTACTGTGGCCAAGGACGCCTTTGTCAAGCTCGGGATCAATCTTCTCGTAAATCATTATAATAATGAAGATATAAGAAATACTATGGAACGGGAGATGGCGGACAGAATAGCAAGCCTTAACTTGAGCCGGAATCTTCTTATGACAATGGCGCGGCTGACGCTGTCGTTTGGCCTGGCGGGCACGGCAATAAGTTTAATTAAAATATTCTCGCGCTTTCAATCTTTTGAAATGATTATACCGGTCATGGCTATCGCCCTTATACCAACGTTTTACGGAGTAGTTTTATCTGTTCTGATTCTATTCCCTTTGTCGGCAAAAATTAAGGAGAGTGCTATAATCTGCGAAGAACAAATGCAAATAGTAATAGAGGGCATCATCGAAGTCAGCAAGGGAGTGTCCCCTTTAGCGATTGAGCAAAAACTTTTGGGCTACCGTAATGTCGGCAGAGATATTACCGCCACAGGCAGTCTTAAGGTGCTCCGGGCTGTCAAAAGTTAAGACGATACAACTTCCTCATCCTCGCTTTGCTCAAAGCGTATAGAAACTCATTCCTCTCAGGCAGTTCGGTCTGCTTCAATATTTCTGAAAATATCCATGACAGACACAAAGAGCGCCACCACAAGAGGTCCCATAATGAGTCCTAAAAGGCCAAAAAACTTGATGCCGCCGAGGACACTAAAGAAAATTATTATAACGGGCATTCTGGTCCTGCTGCCGATCAGGACCGGCCGGAGACCATAGTCAACAAGACTGATGCCGAATATGCCGATCAGCAAAAGTATGACTCCCTTCGTTACGGAGACCTGGACAAACAAATATAACGCTATGCCCCCCCATACAACAAATGAGCCCACCATCGGAATGAACGATGAAATAGCAGTAGCAGCCCCCCATAAGACCGGCGACCTTAGCCCAAGCGCGGAATAGGCGATGCCTCCTGTTATTCCCTCAAGGACCGCAACGAGCACGCCTCCGTAAATTGTTGAAATGACAATGTCCCTGATCTGTGAGGCGAGTCTGTCTTTCTGCTGCTCCGAGAACGGCATATAATCACGGCTCTTCCGGAGAAAGGCGGCGCCATCCTTGAGCATGAAAAATACGGCCAGTGCCATAAGGATAAAGTCTGTAAAGACAGTAACGACGCTGCCCAGGCCGCTGGGGATCCTGCCGATTAAATCCTTCCCCATCAGCAAGGCATTGTCACTAAGGGTCTTTTCTATATCCGCTTCGTTATATGGAAGATGGAAGATAGTGCTTATCCAGTCCAATAAATAATGCACTGAGGGATTACTCATAACATCATGCAGCAATTCCATTTGCCCGGTGTTCATATGGAGTGAAATCTCCTGTAATTCGCTTATCAGGAGATATGAGAAATACGAAAAAGGACCGACAATAATTGCAATGATAATGACAAGGACTATAAGGGCATTCAATGATTTCCATTTCAGGTATTTTGCCAGGTAGTTATATACAGGATAGAAAACTATGGACAGTACAATGCCCCACATTATCGGGGCAATAAACGGGCGCACTATCTGGAAAGTCAGGTATCCCAGACCCGCTGTGATGGCGAGCATAATAATGAAGTAAAACCTGTTTGCTCTCATTGTGCCCTATAAGTTACAGGAAAAGAGGCACTCTGTTCCCTGCCTGCTTTTGCCCTTTCTATAAATAATGCGAGGATCTTCAATGAAAGTGTATCATACCCTCTCTCAGGATGCCATTGGACGCCGGCAAGGAAAGGATGGCTCGCGCAGTAAATACCTTCAACGATGCCGTCCTCTGCTTCAGCAAATACCTCCAGTCCGCTGCCTAATGTTTTGACCGCCTGGTGATGGTTGGAGTTTATTGTCAGGGACAGCTCCTTCAAACCGGCGGGGAAGGGTCCGGTAATCCTTAATCCGTGCCGTCCATCTTTATGGCCTTGACCGCCTCCTTTCTGATGCCCTATATCCTGATAGAGGCTTCCTCCGAACATGACATTGATGAGCTGCATTCCATAACATATTCCGAGAACAGGTTTCTGTTTTTTATTCACTTCGCACAGCAGCGCAAGCTCGAAATCCATTCTGTCCCTTTCCGCAAACTCCATACAAACAGCGGGGACCATTGCCGTCTCATTATAATATTCAGGGGGGATATCGCCTCCACCCGGTATCATCAGGCCGTCCACAAGTTCGGCGATACGGGGTATGTCATCGAAAACCGGCACAAGGACTATCGGCGACCCCCCTGCACGCACCACGGCAGAAACATAATCCCCTTTCAATCTGAAAAGGCTGTCATCACTTTCATGCTCAAGAATCTTGCCATTTTTAGGCAACACCATGTCAGCCGTTATGCCTATCAAAGGTCTCACGAAAGGACCCTGCCCGAAAGTGTTCCTGTAAACTCTCCTCCATCAACAGCCATATTGCCGTTTACAAAGACATAGTCAATGCCTTCAGGCCTGCTGAAAGGCTCTCTGAAGGTTGCCGTGTCGATAATCCGCTCATAATCGAATATCACAATATCCGCATATGCCCCTTCTCTAATAATGCCCCTGTCCGTAAGACCGAATGTTGCCGCAGGCAGGGCGGTCGTCCTCCTTATCGCCTCCTCCAGTGTTACGAGACCTTTGTCCCGTATATATCTGCCGATAAATCTCGGGAAGGTACCAAATCCCCTCGGGTGAGGTTTGCCGTAACATGTCGGGCCTGAAAAAGACCGGACGGAGCTGTCAGAGCCTATCATGAGGTATGGAAGAGACAGGAAGCGCCTGAGGTTGTCTTCGCTCATTGAAAAAAATATCGCCCCGGTCCTTGCCCGCTCATGAATGAGCAGACCCAGAAGCGCGTCAACGACATTTTGGCCGCTCTTTGAAGCAACATCAAAAATATTTTCTCCTTCCATCCACCTGTTTTCGGGGTTCGCGACTGAGGAGATATAAATACCTTTCCAGTAATTATCGTCTTTCAGGCTGAGGTCAGCCTTGATGGGCGCTGCTGTTTCAGGGTCTTTGAGCCGTACGAGTTCCTCTTCAACGCCGCCTTCGTACACCCACGAAGGCAGTATTGTGTCGAGATCTGTGCCGGCGGCTATATAAGGGTACCGGTCGCATGTTATTTTCACGCCGGCTGTCCTCGCAGTCTCAATCAGCCGGAGGGCATCATCTATCTTCCACCAATTCCGTTCACCCGCGGTTTTCAGATGCGATATATGGACAGGCACTCCCCCCGCTCCCCTGCCTATTTCAAGCATTTCCAGAATGGACTCGATGAGAGCATCCCCCTCGCTCCTCATGTGCGAAGCATAAACACAAGGCAACGGTAAAATCCCAGCGAGCGACGTTAGTTCGGAGGTAACGGAATAAATGCCGGGAGGGTAAATAAGCCCTGTCGAAAGCCCTTTTGCTCCTGTTCGAAGAGCATCACACAAATGCCTTTTCATCTCCGCCATGTCACCGCCGTCAGCCGCCGAATCCTTATAGCCAATCACCGATGCCCTGATATTACCGTGGCCGCATAGTGTAGCAAAATTGATTGCTATACCCTTTTTTCTTAAAAGAGCGAAATATTCCCCGAAGGTCGACCACCGTTCCGTTATCCCCAACTCCTCCATATCAGCTTCTCTGCGTACAAGAGCCTCACCATACAGGGGGGCTGCGGAGAGGCCGCAGTTGCCGTTTATTTCTGTTGTAACGCCTTGAGAAAGTTTTCCTTCAGCTCTTCCGTCAGCAAGTACCGTGAACTCCGAATGGGCATGGGTATCGATAAACCCCGGAGCGACGATCAATCCCCGTGCATTAATGGTCCTTTCAGCCTCAATTTTTTCGCCGCCGGCATAGACAATCCTGTCGCCGTGGATCCCGACATTTATTTCGCGCGGCCCTGCACCGCTGCCGTCGATCACTGTCCCGTTTTCGATCAGATACCGGATCATTTATCCTCTGTGTCCTCTGTGGTTAAATTTGCGGCCATAAAGAATTTATCAGGTTCAGCCATACTTTCAACAAAAAGAGGGATCATAAAAGAGGCAAGGAGGGCCACCGTTAGCCTGAAATTGGATATGAAACCTTTTGTTCCCATGGCGCCTGCTGATGTTCCCGACCGTTGTTTCACCTTCTCATTGTATCTTTCATAAAGCTTTTGCTTCAGAACAGGAAAGCATTGGAGGGTGAGTGCCATGATGGAGAAGAATTCATGCACGGGAAGCCCGACCCGTTGGAGAGGGCGTAATAGTCTCTTCAGGGAGCCTATCATTGCCTCAAGGGGTGTAATGTGCATTAGTATTTTCGCTGCGTACACCATATCAAAGACCCTGAGCGTTCGCAAAGAGGCAATTCTAAGACCATCTTCAGTGATGGTGACGGGCCCCACAACAGCGATAACCATGCCTGATTGATTGAACAGATTACTGATAAAAGTAAAACCAAGGAAAAAAAATATTGGGACGGCTCCGCTCCTGATTTTTTTAAACGGCACGAAAAAAAGCGCTAAAATTACACATGATGCTATTATGGCATGCAGCTGAATGTTTCCGACAAGAAATACGATAACGGCGAAACAGGAATATAGTACGAGATAAATACCTGAGGACAATGCGTTACCTAAAGGTTTCGGTATATTTTATTTTAGAGGTTTTATATACTTTGGAATCCGGATTGTCAGGAGTATAGTCTGTTTTTTGTGCTGCACCGCCCGAGGCCACCTGCTGCTGTCGCGGCTCTGAAGTAAAATAAGCATTAATCCCCTCGACAAGGGCTTCTGCGAGCTTCTGCTTGTATGCCCCATCAGACAGCAGCCTTTCCTCCTCAGGGTTACTTATGAACGATACCTCTGCAAGAGCGGAGGGCATCTGGGCGTCAACAAGAACGTAAAATAAAGCCTGCTTCACGCCTAGATCGGCAACTTTAGGGTACCCGGTCTTTATTGACGATACGAGCGAGCGCTGGATATTGCCCGCCAGATTGAGCGATCCGTCCCGTTTTCTGTCCCTGTCCAGAGAAGCGAGTATCACTCCCAATTCACTTTGTACCTGTTTCATTTTTTTCAGCGATATGGCGTTTTCCCGCGCGGCGACCTTCAAAGCTTCCTCGTCGTTTGTCCAGTTAAGCAGATAAGTCTCAATACCCCTTGCCTTTCTGTTCGGACTTGCGTTGGCGTGAATGGACAGGAAGAAGTCCGCCTCGCTTTTATTTGCAATCTGTGCCCGCTCGGGCAGCGGTATGAACACGTCGCTGTCGCGCGTAAGTATTACTTCATATGTGGGGTATTCTTTCTTTATGATGCTCCTGACCCGAAGGGCGATATCAAGGACCACGTCCTTTTCATACAGCCCTGTCGGCCCGATTGCGCCGGTGTCATGGCCGCCGTGGCCGGGATCGAGCACAATTTTCCTGCGCATAATGCTTGCCTCTCTGTTGGCGTCCGGCTTAGGCGGCTCCACAGGCTTTTCAATATTCCCCGGAATCTGTTTCTTTTCATCGGGCACTTTAGGGAAAATATCGATGATAAGACGGGATGGGTCCTCAAGGCTGAATATCTTGAAGTCATAATCCGCCGACACGAGATCAAAAACAATCCTTGCGGTATCGGCGTTAAATTGGCCAAACCTGATGCCCTTGACTAAAGCATCATTTATCGTAAAATTTTTTTGTAAATCTTTTGCGAGTTTTGCATTTTTGATATCGAGGAAAAGGCGTTCGGGGTTGGAGAGCCTGGCCTTTGAGAATTCTGCGGTACCCGAAAGGTCAATGACCACCCGTAAGTATTCCGATGTTATATGGTATCTAAGTCCTTTGATCTCGACTGGGTCCCCGGCAGCACATGAAACGGGCCTGGAAAAAGCGGACAACAATATAAAAAGAACGAAAATCCCGACGTGGATGCAGAGCTTTGCTCCTGAGTCCATGTATGCGCGTCCATGTCTTTTATGGTCTGGATCAATCATATCGCCTGAACAGCTTTGACCTCCGGTATCTCGTTCCTCATTGTAGATTCAACCCAGTTTTTCAAAGTAAGGGAAGACATGGGACATGAGCCGCATGCTCCCGTCAGTTTCACATATACTATATCGTCTTTTAACTCAATTAATTCAATATCACCGCCCTCTGATTTCAGCCCGGTCCTGATTTTACCTAATACTTCCTCGACCCTTTCTTTTGTGATCATCGCCCCTCCATAAGCACCTCAGAAAGTCTCAGACTTTTTGGGACGCGCCCATTCATCAGAAATCTCTGACAGCGTTACTCTCAATGATAGCGGATTGGCTGGAATAAATCAACCATATGTTTGATTTGCAAGTGAAAAGATTGCTTTCGTCTGCAAGCTGTTTTCTATGTAAAAAACGGTTGATTTCCAGAAGCGGGGCCGCCCCTGATTCTCAATCAGATCATGGCCTGCCTGATAAGCATATCGTCGGTCAGTATAAGCCTTTGGGCGAGGATTTTAGAGAATATCTGATAGTACTTAAATTGTATTGACCTGAATTCGAAGGATTCGGTCTCTTTGTCCAGGTCATCCGCATCAATTTTCAGTATATATGTTTCACATTCCACGACAGCATCGGCGGCCCTCGGTTGCCCGGTGACTACTGCCACTTCTCCGAAACACTGTCCTTTTGTTAAACATAATATGGCTTTTTTCTTGTTGTTCACGCCTATTTTCCTGTTGATGCATATACGTCCTTTCAGAATAACGAAAAAAGATTTCCCCGTTTCCCCCTCATGCACAATAATATCGCCGGCGTCGCATTTGAGCCACGTGCTAGTTTTGAGAAGAATGAGCAGTTCCCTGTCTGTAAAGGGGTCGAAAAAAGGGAGTGACCGCATTATTTTAATCTTCTTTTCGTATTCCTCTGAAATTTCTTTTTCCATTGCCGTACTCTCCTCCAAAGGTTTTACTTTTTCTTCCAGTAGGGACTGGACAAGTCTTCAAAAGCCGAGATGGCCGCAACAGAACCCTGTCCTACGGCAGTCGCTATCTGCTTTATCCCCCCGGTCACATCACCGGCGGCATAGACCATATGCATGGAAGTCCTCTGCGTACTGTCGGCCTTGATATAACCTTCCTTGTCCATGTCAAGGTTGAGCATCTTTGCTATCTTGTTGTTGGGGGTGTAGCCGATTGAAATAAACACCCCGTCAATATGCATTTCTTTGAAAGACCCGTCCTTAAGGTTTTTAAGCTTCACCGCATCTACGCGGTCTTTTCCATAAATTCTGTCAACTACCATGTCCAGGAAAACAGGGACCTTCCTCTCAGCAAGGCTCTTTTGCAGAAAAGCCTCGGCTCTTAAGGCGGGGCCCCGGTGGACCAGTGATACGTTGGCGCCGAGGCTGTTCAGGTACAGGGCATCCGTTGCCGCAGTGTTTCCTCCTCCCACAATAATTACCTTACCGCCGTCCTTGAAAAAATAGCCGTCGCAGGTTGCGCAATAACTGATTCCCCTGCCGTACAGTGCCTTTTCTCCCGGAGCATCGAGCTTCTTATGTTCGGCGCCGGTAACAATTATAATGCCCTTTGCCCTGAACAACCTTCTGGTTGTTTTCAGCTCGAATACGGCATCTGTCTTTTTGATATCCGTAACGTCTTCGCTTTCAAAAATATAAGTGTACTGCAATGCCTGCTGGTACATTATATCTACAAGGTTCTTCCCGGCTATCTGGCTGTAACCGGGATAATTCTCTACTATCGGAGTTATGAGCACCTGCCCCCCTACAGTCGCCTTTTCGATAACCGCGGTTTTCAGGCCGCTGCGCCCTGAATAAATGCCGGCCGCAAGACCTGCCGGGCCGCCGCCGATGATTGCGATATCCAGATCAACGATATCCCCTGAAAAAGAAGCTGACATAATCTCCACCGATGACAGGCTGAGGATTTCCTCTACAAACAATTCCGGGGGACGGACGCCGGATCCGATCATTACTTCATTTATGACCGTAAACGGAACGGTGATTATATGGTATTTGTCCATATAGTCCCTGTTCTCGTACATTTCGATCACTTCTACAGTAATGAGCTCAGGCAGCGCAATAGCGGTTGATATGGCAACAAGGGCATGCTGAGGGCAGTAGGGACAGGTAGGGGAGACAAAGACCTGGATATGCCTCGGCTCCTTCAGGTCAAAAAGCCTCTTTAATGACGGCTCTGAAAGAAGGGTCCCGCTGTTCGACGCAAGAATAATGGCCATTATCAGGGTGCGCCCCTCTTCTCCCACCGGAGCGCCGACATAACTGATTCTGAACCTGTCAGGGCTTATAAGAATAGTTGGTGACCGGGTAATACCTTTATGTTTTGCCTCATCACTGTCGAGCGTAAAAAAACGTACCTTTATCTTGTCTGTAAGTTCGGCTATTCCGGTCAAAAGCATGGTAGTGGCCTCGTTGTACTGATTAGGCTCTTTGCTCAGGTAGACCTCGATCTCAACAACATTATTCAGTTGTTTGAATGTATCGCTCAGGACCTTTTTGGTTTCATCGGGAAGCATTGCAGCCGATTGTTCTTCCATACCCCTTAATTATACCTAAAAATAAAGGTTATGGTAATAGGCAATGGGTATAACCTATTACCTATCTTTTGTTATAATTATTTATGCGTAAAGTCGGCTTTGTCTATAGTCCCGTCTTCCTTAAACATGAAACGCCTTTGGGTCATCCGGAATCGAAAGAACGGTTGATTGCCATAACTGACAGACTTGAGAGCGCTCCTTTCTGGAAGAACATCGTCCTGATTGCCCCTTGCAAGGCCGAATTTCACGACATTGAGCTGGTACATACCGGGAGTTACGTTGAAGAAGTCAAGAATTTCGGAACAGGCTACCTCGACCCTGATACGTATGTTTCAAAGGACAGCCTTGAAGCGGCGCTCTATGCCGCAGGCGCTGTCATGGAGGCAGTGGAGCAATGCAAATCAGGAAAGATAGTGCGGGCGTTCTGTGCAGTGAGGCCTCCCGGCCATCATGCAGAGGCGCACAAGGCAATGGGTTTCTGTATTTTCAACAATATTGCAATAGGCGCCCGGTATGCTCAAAAAGCGGGTTATAAAAAAATATTTATTGTTGATTTCGATGTCCACCACGGCAATGGAACGCAGCATATGTTTTATGAGGATGATACCGTTTTTTATTTCAGCACTCATCAGTACCCGCATTATCCGGGGACCGGCAGCGACTCCGAGCGCGGGAAAGGCAGGGGTGAGGGATATACATATAATGTCCCCATGCAAGCGGGGTCCGGGTATAAAGAGTTTTTCTCCGCTTACTGCGAAGTGCTTCCGGGGTTAGTGAGGGGATTTGCACCTGACATTGTCCTCGTTTCCGCCGGCTACGATATTCATGTAGATGACCCTCTTGCAAGTTTGCGGGTGACCGATGAAGGAGTGCGGACAATTGTCTCCTCCATTCTATCATCCCCGTCCGGTCCCGCTCATGTCCCTGTTGTTTTTGTACTTGAAGGCGGCTATGACCTTGCCGCACTCGGGAATTCCGTGTGTATCA
Organism: Nitrospirota bacterium; assembly: GCA_963784135.1. Classification (GTDB taxonomy): domain Bacteria; phylum Nitrospirota; class Thermodesulfovibrionia; order Thermodesulfovibrionales; family Dissulfurispiraceae; genus JADFXI01. Next base: position 193,566 of record CAWAQG010000003.1, read on the forward strand.
CTCTTGAAGAAATGCTGAAGGAGTGATTTGCTGACGACTATGCCGGAAGAAAGAGCTAAATTGGTCTACTCCACCGACAAGCTTATTTCCCGAAAGGAAGTACCTGCGGGAAATAGTGTCAATCCGATGCCGGATCCTGCTCATCAGAAGATCATTGTCCGGCTGGACCGGAAGGGGCGGGCCGGGAAGTCCGTCACGGTAGTCGAGGGTCTGCAGATTTCAAAAAAAAATAGGGAGGCACTGCTAAGGGAATTGAAGGCGGGGCTGGGCGCCGGCGGCACAGTCAGGGACATGTCTCTTGAAATTCAGGGCGATCATTGTGACGCGCTTATTACAGCATTGGCAAAAATGGGATATAGGCCGAAACGCTCAGGAGGCTGACGCATAGCACTTAGTGATACAGCACGATGATTACAAAACCTGCCAACATTAATGATGTTCCCAGTAGACGCTCTTTTATGCCGGATTCTTTAAAAAAAAGATAGCCGTAATAAACCCCTATTAAGAGGCTCAGCCTCTTTACCGAAATCATATAGGCAACCTTGGTAAGACTCATTGCCGTCATATGGGTCACGTTCATTATTGAATCGAGCATGCCCGGCAGTATTGTCGCCCTGATGGCGTCTTTTTTAAAATGCCTGCGTGCTTTGAACAGTGCTATAGGCGTAAGCAGTACAAACAGAATAATGTAATAAATAATGCCGAAAAAAACCGGGGATGAGTGCTCGATGGCTTTTTTGCCCAGAACGGAAGTAAAGCTGTAAAGGAAGGCCACTGCAATCATCATAACCGACCCCTTCTCTTTTCTTATTGCCGCAAAAGGCTCCAGGATGCCTTCGCTGAATTTATTGATATTGAGCGTATAGCCTCCGGCAGCGATGCACAAAACTCCGGCTGCGCCCGGAAGCGATATGCTCTCGCCGAGGACAAGGTAAGGGACAATGATCAGAAATACAGGAGTCAGCGAGAGAAACGGCAGGGAAAGACTGAGGGGAGAGAACTTCAATGCCTTTATGTAGAGTATGAAAGCGCAGATTTCCAGAGGCAGCGCCGTCAGGACAGTTATATAAAAAGTGTTATCGAGATGAGGAACGGGGATGAAGAAGAGGCAAGCCGCCAGGAGAGGCAGCGAGAAAAGGAGCCTGAGCCAGGCGATGAGATAAACATCGTGGACAAAGAGCGCCTTCTTCGTCAGTGCGTCGGCGGTAGCAAGCAAAAAGGCGGAAGCCAGGGCCAGCGGTATCCACAGGTTAGTCATTCACCTATTGTAACGTTTCAACGGCACTCAAACAACTGGTAGTGGGCCGGCTGTTCGGGTCATGCTGAGACGGCTATAGCCCCAGTTCCTCCGGAGTGCCGATTTTGCCGAGCACTGCTGTCGCAGCCGCAACTGCGGGGTTTGAGAGATATACTTCGCTCTCAGGGTGGCCCATCCTGCCGACAAAATTTCTATTGGTGGTTGCCAGCGCCCTTTCGCCTTTGGCAAGGATGCCCATATGCCCGCCAAGGCATGGCCCGCAGGTCGGCGTTGAAACAACTGCTTCAGCATCAATAAAAATATCCAGAAGGCCCTCTTTCATGGCCTGCTTATAAATCTGCTGTGTTGCGGGAAATATAATCATCCTGACATTCGGATTGACCTTTCTGCCTGTCAGTATCTGTGCGGCCTCGCGAAGGTCCTCAATCCTTCCATTGGTACATGAGCCGACCACTACCTGATCAATGGTAATGTGAGAGAGTTCCGCTGCAGGTTTTGTATTTGATGGGAGGTGAGGACATGCGACAGTCAACGGGATGCCGGCACAGTCATATTCCCTTATCTCTATATAATGAGCATCGCTATCGGAAGCATAGAGTTTATAAGGCCGCTTTGCCCTTCCTTTAACGTACTCCTCTGTTATTGCATCGGGGACAATTATGCCGTTTTTCCCGCCCGCCTCTATCGCCATATTGCACATGGTGAGTCTGCCGGACATGGAAAGTGTCCTGATTGCCTCTCCTTCAAACTCTATGGCCTTGTATAAGGCGCCGTCTACACCTATGTCTCCTATTGTGTGCAGTATCAGGTCTTTTCCGCTCACCCACTTATTGAGTTTCCCGAAGTAGATGAATTTCATTGATTCCGGGACCTTGAACCAGCAGTCTCCCGTTGCCATTGCAGCAGCGGCATCTGTAGAACCGACGCCTGTAGCGAAAGCGCCGAGAGCTCCGTATGTGCAGGTGTGGCTGTCAGCGCCGATTACCAAATCGCCCGGGCCGACAAGTCCCTGCTCAGGGAGGAAGGCATGCTCGATGCCCATTCTCCCGACCTCAAAATAGAGGCTGAGGTCCTGTTCTTTTGAAAACTGCTTCAGGAGTTTGCATTGCTCCGCTGCCTTGATGTCTTTCTGCGGGGTGAAGTGGTCGGGTATTAATGCTATGCGCTCTTTGTTAAAGACATGCTTCGCCCCTGTTTTTTTAAACTCCTGTATCGCAATAGGCGCGGTAATGTCATTGGCAAGGACAAGGTCAACCTTCGCATTTATCAACTCCCCGGCCGAAACAGCTTTTTCCCCGGCATGAGCCGCAAGAATCTTCTCTGTAATGGTCATGTGCCCTCCGATTTCATGGACGTTAAACTTCTATTATATATTTACTTCAGGAACGTTGACAAGAGCGGGCAGCGCTATGCCTCGTAGACACAGACTCTGTTTCTTCCGCCTTTTTTTGCCAAATAGAGGGCGCAGTCTGCATGACCGATAAGCACATCAGGAGACGGGTCGCTCATCCTGGTGAACGTCGTTATCCCTGCGCTTATTGTTATCTGAAGCATATCTGTTTCAGCACAATCAAACGTCTTGTCCTGTACTGCTCTCCGCAAGGTCTCCCCAAACTCTGCAGCGGCATCGCGTGTAGTGTTTGACATCAGTACGATGAATTCTTCACCGCCGAACCTGCTGACAACATCCTCTCTCCGCATTGTGGACAACATGACACCGGCCAAATTTTTCAAAACTTCATCTCCGCAGCGGTGGCCGTAAGTGTCATTGATAACCTTGAAAAAGTCTATGTCAAGCATCATAAGCGAGAGGGGCTCATTATAGCTCATCGACCATGACAGCTCCTCAATCAGCCTCGTCATGAAGAAGTTTCGGTTATAAAGTCCTGTCAGATAATCCCGGTCCATCAGTTGTTCGAGTTCTTTTGTCTTGTTCCTTATATATATTATATTCCGGAGCCGGGCCAGCACCTCCTCTTTGAAATATGGCAGTGATATATAATCATATGCGCCGAGCTGGTAGCCTCTTGTAAGTGTCTTCCGCATCCTGTTTGTGCCGATAAGAATTACCGGCATCTCCCGTGTCGATGGGGCCGACTTCAGCTTCTCCAATATCGCGAAGCTGAGACGGGCATTAAGATGCGCGGGGAGAAAGACAACATCCGGAAATTCGTGGTAAACCCTCTCGATGATGTCGCAGTCGCTTTCTATGAAGCAGCACTCGTATCCCTGAGCCTGCAGTATCTGCCCCAGACCATCTCTTGTCTCAGCAGATGTATCTGCAATTAAAACCTTCATAGCGTGCAATACTATACAACATCCGAACAACTTTGGAGTACATTATTGTTACTTTCGCCTCCAAGTTTCCTCAAGCCCTCTGGCAGTCTCTTCGGCTTGCCATTATTATCAATACAGGCAAAGGTCACATAGGCCTCGACTAAAATGACATCATTTCTGAAAATAAGGCTCTTTAGAACAACAGAGGCATTTTTCATCTCAGTTATCACGGTAGTAATATTGATAGTCTCGCCCAATCTTGCAGGTCTTTTGTAATTGATATCAACATGGGTAACTGCGAAAAAAAGCCCCTGGTGGTGAAACTCCGCAACACTGATGCCGTGGCCCAGAAGAAATTCGGTCCGTGCCCTCTCAAGGTAGCGAAGATAATTGCCGTAGTATACCACCCCTCCGGCATCGGTATCTTCATAATAGATTTTTACACTGATCTGGTGCGCCATCTTTTCCTCTATTTTATAGTTCCATCTATTTTTACATAGAAGCGCAGAAAATGGAAGCGGGCTTCCTGCCTCTCTTCAATTATTCAGGAGCAGACGGCCAAAACAATAATGTCACCAATACCCTTATCGACGGCATGCGGGTCTCGGTCCCATGTTGTCAACAAATAGAGTTGTCCGGTTTTAGAGCAAATAAACTGTCCGGTTCTGCAGGGTGGCTGCGCATGGAACATGGCAGGCCACCGATGTCAGTTTTATTGAGTCTCATGCCGCTGCATGTGAGCACTTTGCAATCTCCTTTCCTTTAGGGTCAAAGACCGCCAGTTTTCTCGGTCCATGGAATATAGCAAGGCCACCATCCGGATAACGATGGACGCGAACTTCGACCTTAACGTAGTGGCAGCGATATTGATTTGGCGGGATCTGAAGTTTTAGCCCATCGAACTTTACACAGTTGTCGTTGCCTACGGTGCGGTCATACTGTTCGCATAGGATGTCTTCCAAGGCAGTGCCTGCCCAAGTCACGAATACGCTCTGTGGTTCCTGCGGGACAACAGTGAACTCGGCATTATGGGCTGGCATATAAGTACTGGCAAGATAATCATTGGCCTGCTTCATCTCAGTAATGCCCGCCATTGCAAGCTCCTTGACGAGGCGGTCTTGATGAGTTTCGAAGGCTCGCTCAGAACGACCCCTGGCCTCAGGAGAATACGCAGCAATCATCTTAATTCCAAGTTGGCTCATTGCACGACCGAACTGGGTAAGATTTGATTTGTCCACTTTCCCTCCGGCCTCAGGTGTATGCCAGTAGTGACTTCCACGATCCGTATACAACGAAGCAAACAATCCGTGTTGCTCAATAACTTCTTTTACCCCTTGAAAGCTGCTTTGAGTGCCTTCCTCCTGCACAAAAAACATCGAGTAGTGTTCACTCGTGGCATCATCCATAGTTACGATTAGATCCCAGTATTTTCCTTCAACCCACTGATGTTTGGAACCATCCTGGTGCAGCATCATACCGGTATAAGGTGCCCTTGTACGCTTTTTCCTGTGTGTACCTTTCTGTGCTGCCTTCGGTACCAATCCCTTTTCCTGGAGGGTGTTCTTGACCCATGTGTAGCTTCTGGTCCCTTGATAAGCACGCCGGTACCAGCTATAAAAATGTTTGACATTGAAACCACAAAAGCGATTGCTATAAAGATCCGATAGTGCGACTACTTCATCAACAGGCGCACGTTTATGAGATATTTGCCCTAAACGCTTATCTATAAGGCCCTCCAGGCCCGTATCTTCATACCTCAACATATATCTTCTAAATGTCCTATCGCACACACCCAGAAGCGTTGCTGCTTCTTCCTGCGTTAATCGACCTCGTATCCAACCCTCATAGCTTTCTTCAAATCTCATCTTCCGTACCTCCTGCAACACTGCCGAACGTTTCATGGATAGCCCCCTTGCTATCCATATATTTTATCCGGACAGTTTATGTGCTACAGATACGGACAGTTTATCTGCTCGCCACAGCGGGTCTCGGTCCCAGTGTCAAAAAAGCGCCAAATCAGTATAATATAGTGTGGCTGACGGTACGTTAAATCAGGACGCTTCAGATTTAAACCTGTCTCGGTTTATCGATGCGATGCCTTGTGGGGTACACATCTATGAATTAACGCATGATAAGCGTCTGCTCCTCATTAAAGCTAATCATGCCGCCGGCCGTATCCTTGGAATAGACCATAAGCAGCTTGCGGGAAAGCCCATGGAAGAGGCGTTCCCGGTCCTTACGCTGACCTCTATTCCTGCCATGTATGCCGGCGCTGCTGCTGAAGACGAACGGTCTAAAACTGAAATTGTCGAGTATCAGGATGAAAAGATATCCGGAGTTTTTGAAGTCTCGTCATTTCAGGCCGGAAAAAACAGGGTTGCCGTTTTCTTCCGCAATGTCACCGAACGGGAAAAAACAATCGAAGCGCTGCAGGATTTCGCGGAAAAATACCGCTCCCTGGTCGAATCACATGATGATTCGATATATATGGTGGACAGCAAGTACAGATTTCTCTTCATAAATAAAACTCATCGTTTAAGGTCAGGCTTTGTCGGCAATGAATACGAGGGGCAGTCATACGACACATTCTATTCATTACGTGAAACACGTGAATTTCATAAAGAGGTCGACAAGGTATTCAAATCGGGCATATCAGTCAGCCATGAGCATCAGAGCCAACGGGACGGCAAATACTTTCTCCGCACATTCAGTCCTGTCAGGGACAGAAGAGGAACAATTACCGCAGTTGCGGTCATTTCAAAAGATATTACGGATTATAAAGCCATGGAGGAGAAACTTCACGTATTGTCCATAACCGACGCTCTCACCGGTTTTTTCAACCGCCGGGGCTTCTATGCGTTAGCTGAACAGCAATTAAAATTGGCCAGACGACAGAAGAAGAAAATGTACATGCTCTATGCCGACCAGGACAATCTGAAAGAAATCAATGATACATGGGGGCATCATGAAGGGGATGCGGCCTTGGTTGATATTGCGGCTATTTTTAAAGAATGCTTCCGGGATTCCGATGTTATCGCCCGGATAGGAGGCGATGAGTTTGCGGTCATCCCAATAGTTGCAAAAGGCGAGAATATCGAGACGATCCTTGCGCGGTTCATAAAACAAATTGATGACTTCAATGGGAGGGGCAAGCGCAATTACAAGCTGTCTTTGAGCTTTGGCGTCGCCTGTTATGACCCGTTAAGCCCGTTCTCAGTCGATGAGCTGATACGCAAGGCCGACGAAACAATGTATGAACAGAAAAGAAACAAAAAGAAGCTCTGAACAATTAGTGATATTCAATTGCCGGATTAATATCCGTAACGCAGAGCGCTTTTATCAATGTAAAATTCGTTATCGAGTTGTGACTTTCGCCTGTCTCCTGCTATAATTTTGTGAATGAAACGCATCCTGATGAAAGGCAATGAGGCAATTGCTGAAGCAGCAGTACGGGCGGAATGCCGGTTTTATGCAGGGTATCCCATAACGCCTCAGAATGAAATTCCTGAATACATGTCATGGCGACTGCCTGAAGTTGGAGGAACTTTTATCCAGGCGGAAAGCGAGATTGCGGCAATAAATATGGTTTTCGGAGCAGCTGCTTGCGGTGCGCGGGCAATGACATCCTCAAGCAGCCCCGGGATAAGTCTTAAACAGGAGGGAATTTCATTTCTTGCCGGAGCCGAGCTGCCTGCAGTAATCGTCAATATGCAGAGGGGCGGTCCCGGTCTCGGAAATATTTCGGCAAGCCAGGCCGACTATTTCCAGGCTGTAAAAGGCGGAGGACATGGGGACTATAAGGTGTTGGTATACGCCCCGTATAATCTTCAGGAGCTTTGGGACATCACTATGCGGTCCTTTGACAAGGCCGATGAATACAGGACCCCTGTAATGATTCTTGGCGACGCTATCCTGGGACAGATGATGGAGCCTTTTGTGCCGACCCCTTACACCAGACCCGATCTTCCGGAAAAAAAATGGGCGCTGACCGGCTGCAGCGGCCGTCAGCCTAATGTCATAAAATCCCTTTTTATGGGAGAAGGCGAACTGGAACAGCGGAACAATATGCTCCAGGCTAAATACGGTAAAATGAAGGAGAAAGAAACGCTGTTTCAAACATTTTACGCCGAGGAGTGCCGAGCTGCATTGTAGTTGCCTTTGGAATAGCGGCCCGCATTGCCTTAACTGCAATACGAAAGCTGCGGCAAAACGGACACAAAATCGGCCTCCTGAGGCCGGTAACATTATTTCCTTTTCCCGAAGCCCCAATCCAGGCACTTGCAGGAGGCATGAGAAGATTTGTCACCGTTGAACTGAATTCAGGGCAGATGGTTGAGGATGTCAGGCTCGCCGTCAATGGGAAATCAGAGGTACTCTTTTACGGAAGGCCCGGAGGAGCAATTATCACTCCGGAGGAGTTGTACGAGAAATTGTTGGACGATGTAGCTCAGTTTTTTCAGCAATTCGGCCTTTACAGTTGCCAGGTCGCCTTGCGCAATACAGCCCGCGGCGTTTTTGTGTCCGCCGCCGCCATAGGAGGCAGCGACTTTCTCTATATCTATTTCATCTACCGACCTGAGACTGATTTTGCAAGTGTAGTCATCCACTTCCCTGATAAATACCGCAACTTTAATATCTTTCATAGTCAGGGCAAAGGAGGCAAAATTTTCAGTGTCATCAGGGGTCGTGAGCGGTGTCCTCAAACATCTTTCTTGTTACATGGGTGATCGCGATGCCGTTATTGATGGAAAGCGTGCCCAGCACTTTGATAAATAACCTGAACCGGCCCTCACTCCACGACTCGTTAATCTCCCTGTAGAGCCGGCATGGATTAGCGCCTGCTTCAGCCAGGTCAGCCGCCATCTCAACACCTCGGCAGAAGTATTGGGGAAACGGAAATTACCGGTATCAACAACAATAGATGCGTAAAGATTATCCGCCATAGGTTTTGTTATCGTGACCCCAAGTGCCTTGATAAGATAATACACCATTATTCCTGTAGCGGCACTCCGGGGAACTACCCATCTGATATCGCCGAAAACCCTATCGGTCTCATGGTGGTCGATAACAGTCGATACAGCAAATTCGGTGGAGGCGAGTGTGGATTTTTCGAGACCGGTCCTCTTGATATGATTGCAATCTACAAGTACAAGGTTCTTATAGGAATGAGTAATCAATATTCCCGGAACTGATAGCGTCGAAGGTCAGGAACCGCTCCAGGCCCGGCAGAAAGACATACTGCTGTGGTACTGCATCCCTGCATACAAGGATAGACCGTTTACCCAGCTTTTCAAGCGCCATTCCAAGGGCGCAAGCAGATCCCAGTGTGTCCCCATCGGGATTAAAATGGCTGGCGATAAAAAAGCCATCGTCCTTTTTAAAGAAATCAACAATGTCTTCCGGCGGTACCCGGGTCACTCCAGCGGCCAACTCTACCTCATTCGTCCTCAGAATATCCTTTTTCCCTTATCTCGCCAAGCAGCCGGTCAATACGGTCGCCGTGAGCGATAGAATCATCAATCCTGAATTCGATGGCGGGATGAACTTCACCCTCACTCTCTTCGACACCTCGCTGCGTATAAGCCCTTTTGCTGCATTCAGAATCTCAAGCGTCAGCTTTTGTCCTCATCATTAAAGACACTGATGAATACCCGCGCGATTTTCAAGTCCGGGGACAATTCCACATCGGTGACTGTAATAAATCCCAGACGGGGATCTTTCACCTTCTTCATAAGAATATCGGCGATTTCTTCCCTGAGCAGAATTTCTAATCTTTGTGATCTTTTGTATGGATGCATTATTTAAAGGCAGGTTTAGGTCAAGGTTAAGCATTAGTAAAAAATGTGACTGCCGTCCTTTTCTCAGCCTTAACCTCAGCCTTAACCTGTTTTTTATAATTTAGCCGCTATTTTCTCAATAACATAATTTTCAAGGATGTCGCCGATTTTAAGATCATTGAAATTCTCTATAGTGATACCGCAGTCGTACCCCGTCTGCACTTCCTTCGTATCCTCTTTAAATCTTTTCAATGAGTCGATCTTCCCCTCGTATACAACGATATTCTCTCTGATGACCCTGATCCCGTCGCTGGCGCGGTGTATGGCCCCATCAATCACATGACAGCCGGCAATCGTCCCTATCCTCGACACATGGAAAAGCTGCCTGACTTCGGCCCTGCCCAGGATCTTTTCCTTGAGCATAGGCTCAAGCAGCCCCTCCAGCGCCTTCTTTACATCTTCAATGGCTTCATAGATGATATTATAAAGCCTGATATCGACCCCTTCTTTTTCAGCTGTCTGGGATGCCTTCAGTTCCGGACGAACATTGAACCCTATAATGATGGCATTGGAGGCCGCAGCAAGCATCACATCCGATTCATTGATGCCGCCGACAGAAGAATGGATGACCCGCACTTTTACTTCGGCATGCGTAATGCCCTCAAGTGATTGTTTGATAGCTTCAACAGAGCCCTGGACATCGCCTTTAATAATGATGTTCAGTTCTCTTATCTGGCCGTCCTTTATCCTGGCATACAGTTCATCAAGAGTCAGTTTCCTGTGACGCGATATTTCGACAAGGCGCTGCTTCTGTAACCGTGCAAGGGCCACCTGGCGGGCCCTCTTTTCATCCTCTACGCAGGTAAAAACATCGCCTGCTGTCGGGACTTCAGAAAATCCGATTACCTCGACAGGTGTCGAAGGGAGGGCTTCCTGGATCTTTTTCCCGGTGTCGTTAATAAGCGCCCTGACTCTGCCTGACGCGGCCCCTGCAACAAAGGCATCGCCTATTTTTAACGTGCCTGACTGAATAAGCACCGTTGCCACCGGCCCCCTTCCCCTGTCAAGCTTGGCTTCGATGATCGTGCCGCGGGCGGGCTTGTTCGGGTTGGCCTTGAGCTCCATCACTTCGGACTGCAGCAGGATCATCTCAAGCAAGTGCTCAATGCCGATCCGTTTCTTGGCGGACACTTCGACAAAAATATTCTGACCGCCCCACTCCTCGGACACCACGCCGTGTTCGGCAAGTTCATTCCTGACCCTGGTCTGGTTCGCTTCCGGTTTGTCTATTTTATTTATGGCGACGACAATAGGCACATTCGCCGCCTTTGAATGGTCAATAGCCTCAATAGTCTGCGGCATAACGCCGTCATCCGCCGCAACTACCAGAACAACAATGTCCGTCACTTTTGCTCCCCTTGCCCTTAAGGCGGTAAAAGCCTCGTGGCCGGGCGTGTCAAGGAAAGTAATGTCCTTACCCTGAAGCGAAACCTTGTATGCTCCGATGTGCTGCGTAATGCCTCCTGCTTCCGTTTCTGTGACCTTGGTTTCCCTTATCGCGTCCAGCAGTGAGGTCTTTCCGTGGTCGACGTGGCCCATAATTGTAACAACCGGCGGACGGAAAATACGGTCGACGGCTGTTTCAGCGGCCTCTTCCACAATATCGAACTGCTCGGCAGACACTGATTCGGCCTTTATCCCAAAGCTATCGGCGACAAGGAGTGCCGCATCGGAATCAATAGGCTGGTTAACGGTCGCCATATAGCCAAGCTCCATTAGTTTCTTTATCACATCAGGTATTTTAAGTCCTATCAGTTCGGCAAATGCCTTGACCGTTGTCCCTTCTTCAAACTTAATCGACTTCTTTCTTGGCGCAGTGATCTGTGGTTGCAGTTCCGCCTCGGGCCTTCTCATCCTGTCCTTCGGCCTTTTCATGGACTTCTGATCAACCCATTTCTTCGGCTCAATCTTCTTGATTGCCTGAAAAGCCTTCTGCATGGTCGGCTTGACCTTGATCTTCTCGACCTTTTCCACTTCTATCTCTTTTTTGAACCGGTCAGGAACTTTGACCTCTTCATCCTCCTCAGTAACAACAGGCGGCGCAGCTGCGGCCAAACCCACTTCCTCTGCCTCCACTTCCGCAACCACCTCTTTTTTGACTTCAGTGCGCTTTGCAACTTCCGCCTTTGCAGGCTCATGGGCCTTCTGGACTTTCTTTTTAACAAGTTCCGCCTTTGGCGCAGCGCCCTCAGGTTTTTTCTGAGGCGGTACCTCCTCAGAGGGTCTTTCACGCACTTCCGGAGTTTTTTCCTTCTTACCGGCTAACTCCCCGGCTTTAGACGCTTCTTCAGCCCTGATCTGAGTCGCTTCTTCGGCGGTGATCTTTACATTAGAAGTGCCTTTTTTAAATTCTACACCCCTAATCCGCTCAACCCGCTTTACAACTTCAGAAGGCTTCAGATCCAGTTCCTTTGCAAGTTCAAGGCTTTTTGTCTCACTGCCCGACATCCGCGTATGGTCCTCCCATTATCTATCAAGTGGAAAGTAGGAACTTCCTGCTTCATCCTTCTTACTTCTCACTTTATTTTTACTTGTAACATTCAACATGAAATGTTATCATAAAAGACTTTTTTAATGCAATGAACAAAGGAGGAAGATCATGGCAGCCTGTTCAATTTGTGGCAAGAAAAGATCTGTCGGAAATAGTGTAAGCCACGCAAATAATAGAACAAAGCGTGTAGTTATGCCGAATATCCAGAAAATCAAGATTATTACAGACAGCGGCAATAAAAGGTCATATGTTTGTACCAGATGCATTCGCTCCAGGAAAGTAGTCAAAGCAACTTAGCAGCGTGGAAAACGCCGGATCTATCTTAGCCTCTATCTTCAAGAATATCGGCATGGAAGATAGTCTCACGCTCGTGCGTTTACAAGGGGAATGGGCCGCGCTGTTTGATGAGCCGCTCTCACTGCATATATATCCGGCAAGCCTCAATAACGGCATACTTGTGGTCAATGTCGATTCTCCCCTGTGGCTGCAGCAGCTGAAGTTTTTTAAGCAGGCTATGCTGAAGAAGCTTGAGGCATACAGCATAAAGACCATCGACTTCAGGCATGGCAGTGCGAATTTGTCACGCCGCAGTCACACCGTGAAAGATTACGGAATGAGTACCGGTGAACAGACCGTCGGGCCGGAAAAAGCGCTCACTGAAGCAGACGTCACCTGGATAGATCAAACCCTTGCCGCGGTAAATGATCCGGTACTGAAGGACGGTATTAGAAACACGCTCGAAAAAGCGCTGACGCGGAAAGCCTGATAACCACCTTCTCTCTCATTCCCCGCATACTTTCCGAGTCTTGTTGCGGAATCGTTGAACCCGGATAATAACGCATTGAAAAAAATTTACGCCGGGAGCATAATAAAGCGTAATATCATGAAAAACATGGCGACTTTTTTAAGCGTTTTGGTTATGGTCGCAGGGCTTTCAGTACCTGCTCAGGGAGCGCTTACTTTTACCTTCAGCACTATAGATGTGCCCAACGCTGTCGGGACATTCGGAACACGCGGCATCAATAATTCCGGACAGATAGCCGGAAGCTACAATGACTCAAACAACATGCAGCACGGTTATTTGCTTTCCGGAGGCTCCTTCACTACTATTGACTATCCTGGAACAGGCCCGTCCTCTACCGGGTATTTTGGGGGTACCTGGGTGCAGGGTATCAATGATTCCGGAGTCATGGTAGGAGGCCATGGTCCAACCACATTAGGAATTGCTTACGGCTTTGTTTATTCAGGAGGGACTTTCAGCTCAATAAATTTCTCCGGGGCCCCCGGCGGCTCTCTTTCCGCTGATGCCATCGGGATCAACAATGCCGGGGAGATCGTGGGACAGTATGAGGCCGCCTCTGCTCCCTCCACTTTTTGTACGTCCTGCTCCTTTCCGACATGGCCGGGAATTTGCTATTCGGATACCGGAGGGAGTTACAGCGCATTTATCCCCCCCGGCTCCAGCGGGTGCGTAGCCAATGGGACCAACAGTACCGGTGACATCGTTGGAGTATACACTGCCAACAGCGGCGCTGGACACGGTTTTTTGTATTCAGGGGGCAGCTATACAACTATTGATTTCCCCGGTGGCAGCAATAACAATCTTAACGGGATCAATGATTCCGGACAGGTTGTTGGAGGTTACACTGACTCCGGCGGCAAGGGACACGGCTTTTTGTATTCCGGGAGCACTTATACTTCTTTTGATGTGCCCAATGCAGCCTCTACTGTGGCCTACGGTATTAACAATGACGGAAAGATAGTTGGAGACTTTACCGATACAGCCGGTAAAAGTCACGGGTTCCTGGCCACACCCGTCGCTCCTGCATCATGCACTTATACAATAAGCCCTGCCAGCCAGTCAATTGATTCAGCAGGAGGAGCCGGCAATGTTAGTGTAACGACTTCGTCAGACTGCGCCTGGACTGTATCAGGCACGCTGGGTTGGCTCACTATAACATCAAGCAGCAGCGGAACAGGGAGCGGTACGGTAAGTTTTTCTGTTACGACTAACACATCCGGCGCTTCAAGAACAGGCAACATAACTATCGCGAATAATACTTTTAACGTCACGCAGTCCGGGACCTCAGGCAATTGCACATACAGCGCAAGTCCTGCATCGTCTGCAGCCACTTTCGGCGCTACGGGCGGCTCAGGTATGCTAACGCTGACGCCTTCATCATCAGCCTGCAACCAGGAATGGTATGCCACATCCGATTCTGCGTGGCTTACATTAGGCTATACCTGTTCAACAGGCATTTGTTACGGCATCAATGTTCCGGGAGGCATTGGAAGCGGGACCATAACCTATAAGGTTGCGGCCAATACAGGTTCCACAAACCTGACCGGCAACATAAACATATCAGTCCTCACAGCGCCTTTTGTTATCACTGAACAGGCCAACAGCTGTATATCGTGCAACCTCACATTCGGTGATGTTACAGCTGCAGACAGTTTCCGTGACTATATTTCTTCCATAGCATGCGCCGGCATTACACAGGGATGCGGCAACGGCAATTACTGCCCTGCAGAGAACGTGTCAAGGGCACAGATGGCGGCTTTCATAGTGAGGGCCAAAGAAGGTGAGCCGCCTTCAGACTATTGCTCGGCAGGTTCGCCATTCAGCGACGTAGCCTCCACTGATGGATTCTGTAAATACATAAAGAGACTCTCAGAACTCCAGATAACCACAGGGTGCGGTAATGGCAACTACTGCCCGGATGACTACGTTACCAGGGAGCAGATGGCCGCCTTCCTCATAAGGGCGCTGTATGGCCAAAGCTACACCTGCACCGGCGGTGTGGCCGGAGCGTCGGCAAACTGTTCAACGACAACACCTTATTTCGGCGATGTGCCTAGCGTACCATCCGATCAGTTCTTCCCCTATATCCAGAAGTTATATGAGCTCGGCATCACCACGGGCTGCGGTAACGGAGAATACTGCCCTTCCGAATATGTTACGAGGGACCAGATGGCGGCCTTCCTGTTCAGGGCCTTTCAGAGCAGCTTATGCCCGACAACAGCATGCACGACAGCAGCAGTCAGCGTGACGGTAACAGACTCTGTAACCGGTAATGCAATAAAGGGGGCAACTGTTACAGCAGGCACACAGACAGCTACAACAGATGCAACAGGCTTGGCCTCGTTTACAGGGCTGTCAGCGACCCAGAACAAGACTACACCGATAACAGTAAGCGTGACAGCATCGGGGTATACAGCACAGACAACAACGGCGCTGCTTTCGTGCTCAACAACGTCTGCTGCGGGCGTATCGCTTGCGTCGGTAAGCGCTCCGTTCGCACAGGTTACGAACAACCAGGCATCAGGCACATTTACGGATGCAAAGATAGGGAATGTAGACCTCCCCCCGCCTTCCGGCTGGAGCTCTTATTGCGCAGGCGGGTGTTCGTCAGCCTTCTATGCTGTAGCCACCGGGACAAATGCTATTACAATAGCGGGGACCTCATATGGTTCTCTCGGGACATTCAACAACAACACGTATTATGCGGTCAACATACGTGACGGCGGGTGTGCCGAACTGTGGATAAGAACGAACAGAAACCCCACATTCAATAATGATACGACAAAGACATTTGTTGTGGACAACGGGAGGTGTTCCACCGCATGCACGACAGCTGCCGTCAGCGTGACAGTTACAGACTCGGTAACCGGCAAAGCCATAAAAGGGGCAACGGTGACAGCAGGCACACAGACAGCTACAACAGATGCTTCTGGCTTGGCCTCTATAACAGGGCTGTCAGCTACCCATAACGAGACGACCCCGATAACAATAAGCGTGGCGGCATCGGGATATACTGCACAGACCACGGGAGCGCTGCTGGAATGCGATTCAACATCATATGTGACGGCGCAGCTTGTGCCGAACGTATCTATACCGGCACTTGTTTCCATTGCTGTAACGCCTGCCAAGCCGTCAGTTCCTGTCGGGACTCAATACCAGTTTACGGCAACAGGGACTTATTCTGATAACAGTACGAAAAATATCACGTCATCTGTGACCTGGGGTATATCCAATACTTCTGTCGGCACTATCACAAGCTCAGGATTTGCAGCTACAACAGCTGTCGGTACCGCAACTATCACAGCCACTTTAGGCAGCATCCAAGGCTCCACTACAGTAACTGTTACTCAGGCGGCTACATCATCTGTTGCTGACGGCACATATACATATGATTCAGGCACTCTTTCTATTAATACTGTCAGTTCAACCTTTCCATGCGAAGGGCCTGATAATGGGATAGAAACACATACGGGAGTGACAATAACATCCACCACCATGACATGGCCGAAAGATGGCATGACATGGACCAGGACCATCGGGCCTGCAGACGACGTCGTCGGCGTATGGTCGTTTACCGACAGCAGCACCGGCAATTCATATATAGCCACCTTCGCTGATAACGGCACATATAGCTTGTCAGGGACTATAATATCCTGCGGCGGGGGAAATAGCGGAAGTGCAAATATATCGACTTCAGCCTCACACTGGTCCTCCCTTAACAACTCGGAAGCCGGCTATTACGTCGACTTCTTTTATAATGACCCGAACAAGACAGCATCCTCTGTGAGTGTAACAGGCCCCGGGATATCCAACTCCCTGGCCCTTACCTACTATACAGACAATGGCGGTGAATGGGGCTATGAGATTTATTCCGGGCATGGGGCTTCATTCGGCACCTCATACCCTGCGGGGCTGCCCTTTACTTACACTTTCACCGTAACCGATACAACCGGCACATGGACAGCCACTTCACTTGTGACCTGTTTCCAGGTGTCTTTTGCCACAAACCTCTCCCCGGCAGGGAAGGTTTCAGGAACGCCGACATTCAGTTGGACCGGCATCGGCGACTCAAGTGCAACATACCAGGTGCAACTGAACGACAGCAGCAACACCCGGATATGGAATAGCGATAACACATCCGGCACCTCCGTTGCCTATAGCGGCCCTGCTCTTACGCAGGGGACTACATACTATTACTTTGTGATAGTACAAAGCAGCAGCTCCTGCAGTAATGGAATGTCCGGTACTACAGGTACTTTTAGTTACCAATAGGCAATATCTGCTGTTTGTTTGAAGCGACGTAAAGTGACACGTTGTAGCTGAGATGGCCGCAGCGAGGAGTAGCAGGGTGCAGTCTTGAAATGGACCCTAAGCATTTCCAGTTGCGCCCCGCAGCATATTAAGAATACCCGGCAGTTGGAGGTCTGTGAGTACCCGCCATAACCAAATACTTTATCTGCTAAGTTCGGGGAAACGTAGTAGCTGCAGCATGTGCTTACCCTTACTGCAGGGGCAAGCAGCAGCAATTACAGAGAAGGAAATCACCGGGTCTGACCCTAAGCCGACTCCGCCTGATCTTCGTACACGAGGATAGCCCGGTCCTTTTGTGAGATAGACTCCTCGTTGATAATACACTCTGCGACACCCCTCTTTGAGGGTATCTCGTACATCACGTCGAGCATTACGTCTTCAAGAATGGCCCTTAGACCCCGTGCGCCGGTCTTTCTCTCAACGGCTTTCTTCGCTATGGCTGAAAGCGCCCCTTCGGTAAATTTCAGCCTGACATTGTCCATCATAAAAAGCTTCTGGTACTGCTTTACCAACGCGTTCTTGGGCTGAGTCAGTATAGTTATCAGCGCGGCCTCATCCAGCTCTTCCAGAGTTGCCACGACAGGGAGGCGTCCGACGAATTCGGGTATAAGTCCGTAGCGCAACAGGTCCTCAGGCTCCACAAGGCCGAGCATGTCCGCTCCCTTGTCTTTTTTGACAAACACCTCGGACCCGAAGCCTATTCTCCTCTTGCCCGTCCTGCGCTCTATAATTTCATCAAGTCCTACAAATGCGCCACCGCACATAAAGAGGATATTAGAGGTGTCGAGCTGTATGTATTCCTGTTGCGGATGCTTTCTGCCGCCTTGCGGCGGGATATTCGCAACAGTGCCTTCGATTATCTTGAGGAGCGCCTGCTGGACACCCTCTCCGGAGACATCTCTGGTTATTGAGGGGCTGTCCGATTTCCTGCTTATCTTGTCTATCTCGTCGATATAGATAATCCCCCTCTGTGCCCGTTCCACATCATAGTCGGCGGCCTGCAGTAATTTCAGGAGCACATTTTCAACATCCTCTCCTACATAGCCCGCCTCGGTCAGCGTTGTCGCATCAGCTATGGTAAAGGGCACATCCAGGAACCTGGCAAGTATCTGCGCCAGGAGCGTCTTTCCCGTTCCTGTCGGACCTATCAGCAGAATGTTGCTCTTCTGCAGCTCAACATCAGATTTAGATCCCCGGAATATCCTTTTATAATGGTTGTGGACAGCAACGGACAGTACCCTTTTTGCCTTTTCCTGTCCTATCACGTAATCGTTCAGGAATTTGTGTATATCGCCCGGAGTGGGAAGCTTCCTCGAAAAATCTTTATCGAGGACATGCAATTCCTCATCTATTATCTCATTGCAGAGCCCAACACACTCGTCACAAATATACACCGTAGGACCGGCAATAAGCTTCTTGACCTCATCCTGCCCCTTGCCGCAAAAAGAGCATTTGAGCAGCGCATCATTAATCTTCCGTGCCATAAAACCTCCAACTTCGTCAACCGTTCACAGTTAACAGTCAACTACAGACTATTGTTTCTTCTTTGCAACCTTGACCGACTCTATTACCTCATCCACAAGGCCGTATGCCTTGGCCTCAGCACCGGACATAAAATAATCTCTCTCAGTATCGTCGTGGACCTTCTCAAACGGCTGTCCGGTATGTTTAGCCATAATATTGTTCAGTGTCTCTTTCATTTTCAAAATCTCTTTGGCCTGGATTTCTATGTCCGTTGCCTGGCCATAAAATCCCGCAGTAGGCTGATGTATCATAATCCGCGAATGGGGCAGTGCAAAACGCTTGCCCTTTGTGCCGGCGCACAAGAGCAGCGCACCCATGCTCGCGGCCTGGCCGATGCAGTAAGTCGCAATATCCGGCTTTACGAACTGCATGGTATCGTACATTGCGAGGCCCGCAGAAACAACACCGCCTGGCGAATTGACATAAATATGGATATCTTTCTCAGGGTCTTCAGTCTGTAGAAAAAGGAGCTGCGCAATGACCACATTTGCTACGTTATCATCTATAGGCATCCCGATAAAAATAATCCTGTCCTTAAGCAGTCTTGAATATATATCATATACCCTCTCGGTCCGCCCGGTCTGTTCAATTACAATTGGAACTATGCTCATTGTATTATTTCTCCTTTTGGCTCCGCTTCGGCTCCTTTTTCAATTTTAGCTTTTGCAAGCAGCAGTGCAAGTACCTTTCTCTCAAAGAGGGAATGCCGCAACCCCTCCAGCGAGCCGTGTTTAGTTACATAATATTTTATTATATTTTCAGGAGTAAGACGAAATCTATGCGCCATGCCAGCAATTTCCTCCCTGACTTCATCTTCTGAAACAGCTGTCCCTTCCTTTTCACCGATCATTTCCATCAAAAGGGTCGCCCTGACATTCTTTTCGGCGGCAGACCTGAATTCTTCAATCAATGCCTCATCGGACCTGTCATCTTTTCCAGATGCCCGCATTTCGCTTATGATGCCGGCAAGCTCGTGATTAAGCATGCTTTCCGGAATTTCAAACTGGTGGGCGTCAAGCAGCTTGTCGAGAATTTCCCGCTGCATGGCCTTTTCAGCCTGTCCATTTTTGGCATTTAAAAGATTTTCCCTGACCCTTTCTTTTACCTGCTCCAGGTTCTCAAGCCCTA
This sequence comes from Nitrospirota bacterium, assembly GCA_963784135.1. Classification (GTDB taxonomy): domain Bacteria; phylum Nitrospirota; class Thermodesulfovibrionia; order Thermodesulfovibrionales; family Dissulfurispiraceae; genus JADFXI01. The sequence continues at coordinate 213,194 of CAWAQG010000003.1, forward strand.
TATCTTTTGCAAATTCATCATCAAGCGCTGGAAGCGTCTTTTTTTTGATCTCTCTGATCCTGATGACAAAAATCAGTTTTTTACCGGCATAGGGTGATTGCATGCCCTCAGGAAAAGCGGCTTCAATTTCGAGTTCCTCATCCTTCTTGCCGCCCTGAAGACCGTCAAAAAATTCCTTCGGGTAGGGGCCGCTGCCGACTTTAAGCACCACGTCTTTGACCAAAGCGTTGTCCTCCCTGACCGTATAATCAATGGTCACCAGGTCACCTGTCTGTATGGGACCATCTGATGTCTCATAAGTTGCCTTCTCTTCAGCCAGGTTGCACACAACGGTATCTACTTCCTCATCCTTGATTTCCACAGGGACATTCTTTATCGGTATGTTTTCATATGCAAGATTTTCTATTTGAGGAATGACTTCTACTGTCAGCGTCATATTAAGATCCGCGTTCCTCTTGTAATCAATAGATTCTTCAACGGCAGGCCGCGAAACCGGTTTTATGTCAGCCTCCTTGACCGCCTTCAGATAATATTCGGAAACAATCTTTTCCAAAACTTCCGCCTCGACATCCTTGCTGAATTTCTTCTCGACCAGCGTCATCGGGGCCTTACCCTGCCTGAAACCCGGGAATTTTGCCTTTTTCTGAGCATCAATAAGACCTTTCCTGATTTCCGCCTCAATAGGACCAGCCGGTATTTCTATTTTAAGCCTTTTTTTGGTTGATGAGATGTCTTCAAGTGCCTTTAACAATGTATAATTCTCCTCCTGCAATTAGTGCTTGATATGTAACATTTTAGTTTAACTTAACCCCGGTGCTTTGTCAATTTAAGCTGAGTTCCGGGGAAACGTTCTTCTACTATTGCAAGGAAATAAAGGACATCGTTCCGGAGCGGTACCTCTTTTACTTTCCTGTCCCCCGCTCCAAACGTTTGAGTCCCCTTATAAGGGGCACGAAATTGAAATAGCTAACATCCTCTACAGGCAAGGCAAGATTTGTGCCCCAAACAACCCATGAGGCATCGTAATTTCGGACTCTCGGGAATCCGAGGGCCTTCAGCACGAAATACATGTTAGCTGCCCTGGTGCCGGTCTGGCAGTATGTAACGATCTCTTTCTTCCTGCTGAGTTTGGCATATCTCGCAGCAAGCTCGCTCATAGGCTTTAGCTCCGTCGTGCCGTCAATATAATTTTCCACAAAATCCATGTTAACGGCGCCGGGTATGTGCCCGCCGCGGAGTGACCTTACGTCGGAGCCCTTGTACTCGGCAGGGGTGCGGACGTCAAGCATAATTACATCAGGATTCTTCAGATTATTTTTAACATATGAGGTAGTGGCATACTTGCCGCGGTCAGGCCTTGCTATAAAAACAGAAGCCGGCAATTTTTGCTCCACGGTTGAAAGCTCGCCCTTCCAGCCTTCAATGCCGCCGTTGAGCACATGAAGGCCCTTCATGCCAACGTAGTCGAGCATCCAGTATTCAAGATAGGCGCCTTCGCGGCCTTCGCCATACAGCACGACCTCCCTGCCGATGTCAAGGCCTTTTTCGCCGAGGATTTTATTCAGTTCGGGTATCGGCAGAAGTATGGCATCAGGTTCTGTTTGAAGGTCGTCTACCGGAATATTGATGGCCCCCGGGATATGGCTTTCAAGATAGAAAACCCTTGCCCTGACATCCACCAGGATGAAATGCCCGCTATTTTGGGCAATCCATTGTTCATTTACGAGAGGCTCGTTGACAGTGATACCCGAAGCAAAGCCTGTTGCGCAGCCGAGGAGCAAAACTCCTATAATAGCAAAAAAAACTTTCACCGCTTTCATTTATTATCCCCTTCCCCCAAGTTATCTGCCTGAACAAAAAATGCGCAGTCATAGCGTGATGATACAAACAACTCGAGACGATCGCATATGCCGGAATCCGCCCTCACTGATGAATAGGCAGAACTCAGGGAGTTCAATCCTGGAAAGGCTGTTTCGATCATAGCGGGATTGTTCTGGAAGAACCTGCAGTCAATGCATTTGGCTCTCATATCAGCCTCCTGAACTCCAGGGGTAAAGCCGGGATGCCCCGGCCTTACCCCTTAGGTATCTTATTTGCCGAGGGTCATCCAATAATTGCCGAACACATAAACGGAAAGAAGAAAGCCCAGCGTTACATTTACCAGAACCCCAACGGTGAATGAGATGAAAGGTTTCGCTCCGGCGGACTTGAGTTCCTTAAAGCGCGTCGTAAGCCCGATGCTCATGAAGCAGAAAATAAAGGCCCACGTGCGAAGCCCGGCAATAGGCCCAAAAACACCCGGTTTAAAGACCTTATTGAAGTCCGCGGCCGAATAGCCGGCTGCTATAATGGTCATAAGCAGCGACGCCAGGAAAAATCCCAACACAAATTTCGGGAACCTCCACCATATCTCCATGGCGCTCGGCCTTACCCCGCACTCCTCTTTCTCCCATTTCAGGCAGGCGATCAGGGCAAAGACAAATGACCAGATGCCTATCCAGATGTCCCTTCCAATGACCTTCATTAACGTAAAGCCCTGAATGGCAGCATCCTCATTGCCTGCCATTTTCCCATAGGCGCTGGCAGCGGCAAAACCTGCGGCATCGGCAAACTCTGATGTCCCCACCCATGCTCCGGCTACCCCAGGGTGAAGATTAAGCATCTTTGACACAAACGGGATAAAGAAAACCATGATTATGGCCCAGATAACTACGAGGGTAACCGAGGTATACAAATGCTCCTTTTTGGCCCCAACCGCGCTTGCGATGGCCATGGAGCCGGATATGCCGCATACGGCGCCTCCTGTGCCGATTACCGCTCCAAGCCGCTTATCAAGTCCGAAGATCTTAGTTGCCGTAAAGTAAATTGTCAGGCAAGTCGTAAGAGATATCAGCGTTGCCTGAAAGAGAGCAACCGGTCCGGCTGATACCACAAGGTTTAGTGGAAATGTTGCGCCGAGAAGGACAATGCCTGTCTTGATGTAGTATTCCACCCTGAAGCCGGAATCCATCCATTTGGGAAATGGAAGAACGTTTGCTATTACAAGGCCTATCAAAAGGGCCGCAAAAGGGGGCTCCAGCATCCACCTGCCCGCGTCCTTCCATCCGGCAATCAGGAAAGCTAATATTGACAGGATATAGAGAATGGTGAAAGCTGGAATAAACTCCGAAGTTTTTATGCGCATTATCTTTGTCGTAATGCTGAATATGACCAGCCAGAACAGAAATTGTATGCAGTAGAGACCTGCGTTATTTGAGAAGTGGTCAACCACCTTGCCGAAAGAATCGGGGGTCCATTTCAAACCGCCCGGATTGATTGCAAGCGATTTTGCAAATGCCGAGCCGTTCAAAAAAGCGACAAGACATAGCAGCGCAATGCCAAAGCCGACGTAGATGGCCCACCAATCTTCTTTTAAATATAATTCTTTCCAGCCCGTTAACACAGGTTTTTGCGACGCTTCATCAGCGCATTGCTTTGTCTCGCAAGATGCTGCTCCAGGCTTTTCATTACCCATTATTTTCCTCCTTTTTTTGTATCATCCTGACAGTACTCGCTTCTCTGAATTCAAAAAAAGTTCTCGTTAGATTAAAGGTATCCGAAAATCAAAAAATTGTCAACAATTGAGTACTCTGACTTTGACACTGAGGAATTAATTTCACTTTATGCTTAAAACTGCACCATCCCTAAGTTGAAGAACGGCCTCGAATGCAACCGCATTTATGACTTAGAGTAGAGCACTAAGCAACGAGGGCAAAATATTTGTTGCATTTGGTGCATTGATATTGCTTATCATTACGGACCTCTACCGCAAAGTCTCTGAAGCCAAAGTGCTTAATGACTGATGCGATATGCCTGCGTTTTAAACAGGTGTCTGCATAAATGCGACACACATGCTCTTTGGGTATGCATACAACTTTACCGCGCGGAAATGCGTAATAGGGCCATACTTTGAATGAATGCTCCGTAGATGTCCCCGGATGAAGGGCCTTCCAGAACGTATAGTGGTCCCCATACTGAATTGCATCACCAACAGCCTTTCCCTCTTTTACCGGTACTGAATCCATAATAATTTCTTTGCCGATAAAAAAAATATACCTACCTTCATATATATTCCTCCTTAAGTGGCATCTCTGAGTCCGGCTCCGCTAACAATGTATAGGTATCACTTTATTACATGGTACACTTTAGTGCTTGAGAGTCTGCCAAGTTATTTGTGGACAGACCTTTAGATTTTTATAGCAAAAAATACGCCTGATTAAACGACAAGAAAATAGTCTCATAAAAAATATTTTGCATTATCATTGATAGGATTGGAACTGCGAAGCAATCTTTAGGAATCAACTGCTTACATACTGCGAAATAACTTCGCTTCTCTGGTAATTACAGTTTTTGAGATTTAGGAGGGAGTGTTAGATGGTCATCTTCATGAAAACATTTGGGCAACCATTGTAAACTAATGTTTACAATGGTTGCCTATTCAATAATGAAGAGACAAATAATCAGTGAGTTGAACAACATGGACAGGATGTCGCCCTAAGTAGCATTAGCAACAAAAGTTGCACCCCTGCCTATAAAATGATTAGCCTCTTGATAACTATGCATTATCAGTCTGTTGCAGTTTGCGCCGTCGCAGGAACATTATTAAAATTCACACAAGACTCGAAACTGTCTTTAAAACATTGTTGCTCCAGCTCGATGATGCTGGGAGTATAAGGAAAATCACATGCGCTGCAATAACCTACATAAGCCTCTTTGAAAAAAGGACAGGCCATCTTACACCTCCAAACTATTTATTATTTTATCGTACAAGTTCATAAACCTCACCACGCTCAGCTCTTATACCTCTTACTTTTTTGTCTTTTTCTGAATTTTGATAAATAATATCCCTGACCATATCCAGTATTTTTTCTTTGTCATTAGAACTCATACCGGCGATTTCGGAACAGAGACGAAACCCTTCTCCTGTAAAAAAGTCTATGCAGTTTGATCTTTCTTCATCAATCCACAAATCTTCCAGTGACTGTAATAATATTGCTTCTGCAAGTCCTTTAATCTGTGCATGTGGCGTTTTCTTATTAACGGTTTTAACAGTCCTATCAGTTTTAAGATTATTTATCACGGCATTGTTCCTTTTAAATGATTAAATTTCTTAATTGTCTGGAAGACATTTTATTAATGCATTCGGCATGCCATCTTGTAATAGACAACCATTTGTCTTTGAAATCAAGAGAGCGCAGTATCTTTTGGTCAGACAAGTGATCGGAGAGGGGTGTTAACAAAGTTGTCAGGAAATTGTGAAGAAACATAATTCGAGCCGACAATTCAATATGTTGGTTAGTCTGTAATAAATGTGTCAGATGTTAAAAAAGTTTCAGGGGTAGCTATGAGGCAAGCAGCGAAAAGCCTGCAGACACGGAAAGGATGTCTTAGCATCTTTCGGGAACAGCAATTATCACTTAGTATGCTGCACGGTTAATGAATTCCACATTCAGCATATGCGTTGAACAGGAGATGCACGGGTCGTATGCCCTGACCAGCATCTCAAGGCCAAGCGTTATTTCGTCATCAGTTCGGGTAATAATTTCCGGAACAAGTTTCTCCATATCACGCTCAATATTGTTGAGGTTCTGGTTTGTCGGTATAATACAGTTGGCATTTATTATGACCCCCTTCTCATCTATATCGTAGTGGTGGAATAGCACACCTCGCGGCACTTCCACAGCGCCCACCCCGCTGCCGGCCTTTACCGGTATCCTCGATTGTTCATTCAACCCGACAAGCATCGTTTCATCGTAATTAACACCTGTGTTTTTAAGGAATTCCAATATCCCGATAGCTTCTTCAAGGCAGTGTACCGATTCAACAAGCTGTGCTGCTGTATTCAGATAAGGATTAATGCACTTGGGCTTGAGGCCAATGGCGGCAGCAACATTCCTGGCTTTGGGATGGAGCTTTTCATAATTCAGGTTAAATCGCGCAAGGGAGCCCACTGCATATGAACTGCGGCTAAGCCTGGTATGCTTTGCAGAAGAGTGGGCCACGATAAATTCATTGGTGGCCTTCTTATAATCCCGCTTGTTCATTCTGACGCCGTCCGTTGAGCCGATATCTCCCATAAGGAGCGGGTATTCTCCGTTATCACCGACCAGGGCAACATACTCGGTGTCCCTTTCAAAATCCGGGAATTTCAGCGAGGCCGCCAACTCGACCGTAGCATTAATGTCCGGCCGCATTCCCCGCAGCAGGTTAAGCATTTCATCGAGATCACGTTCTCCGGGCAGTTTGGTAAAGCCGCCCACTATGGCGGATATGGGATGGACATGGCGGCCCACCAGTATGGTACAAACTTCATTGCAGGTCTTCTTCATCCTCAAAGCCCTGAGGACAACCTTTGAATGACTGTCAATCAGCGGTACAAAACTTTTTACACCCAGCAGATCCGGCGCTGCAAGGAGATAAATATGCAGAATGTGGCTGTCGAGCATCTCTAAATGCAGCAGCAGTTTTCTCAGCCTGACCGTCTGGTCCGACGGGCTAATCCCCAACGCATCCTCGGCAGCCTGGATAGACGCCAGCGTGTGACCGCAGGAGCAGATACCGCAAATCCTTGACGTAATGTGCTGGGCTTCAAAAACTGAACGTCCCCTGAGTATGCCTTCGAAAAAACGCGGCGCTTCAACAATATCCAGGCGGCAGGTCTCCAGTTTTCCTTCTTTCACATTGACCACGATATTGCCGTGTCCCTCGACGCGCGTCAGATATTCCACATTGATGGTAACGTTACGCTCATTCATTCTTGCCGGTCTCCCTGCACATGTTGTACATATCCATCTTCTTTATAAGCAGATCCTCAGGAATGAGATATTTGCGCAGCACATCCTGCGCCCCCTTCTCGTTAGGGTTGCTCACCATGCCCCTGCAGCCGTAACAGATATTTCCGTTGTTAATGCACCACGAATTGCACCCTGCCTTTGTTACCGGTCCCAGGCAGGTCACTCCCCTGTCGTACATGCAGACATTTTCATTCAACTTGCATTCGACACATACGGCATAATCGGGAACATTATAAGGCACGCCGCGAAGGACCGCTTTCAGCACCTCAACAAATTCTGGAATATAGACCGGACATCCGTTTACGAAATAATCGACCCGCACCACCTGGTGCACAGCCCTGGTTTTTGCACTGGGGAAGAACCTGTAGTCAGCCCCATAAACATAACGCCGGATATCCTCCAGGTCAAAAGCGTTCTTTATCCCGTTCACGCCTCCGATCGTAGCGCACGAGCCGTAGGCAACCACGACCGCCGCCCTCTCCCGTATCTGTTTTATCCGCTCAACCGCGTGCTGGTTAGTGATGCTCCCTTCCACTATTGCAACGTCGAGCGGGCCGTCCCAACGCTCGGACATTACCTCGCGGAACTCGACCACGTCGATACGGTCCAGGACATCAAGCAACGTCTCGCCCATGTTGGCAACCTGGAGCTGACATCCCTCACAGCACGCAAAATCGAAAAAAGCCACCCTCGGTCTTTTCATATCAATAAGTCTCTTTCAAATATTTGATTTCCTCGTAATTAAATACCGGCCCATCCTGGCAGGCGTATAAATGCTGAATCTGACAGTGGCCGCATTTACCGAGCCCGCATTTCATGTGCCGCTCAAAGGATACCAGTATCTGCCGTCCCGGAATGTTCTTTGCAAGAAGTTCCTTTATCACAAACTTATACATGACCGGCGGACCGACCACAACGGCAAAGGTCCTTTCCGGTTCAATGTCTACGCCCGGGATAAGCGTTGTGATGAGTCCTACGTGTCCCTGCCATTCCGGAACACCACGGTCTACAGTACATTCATAATGCACGTCCATGCGCTTGTTCCATTGTTCAATCTCATCAAAGAAAAGTATATCACCAGGGCTCTTGCAGCCCAGCAATATGTGAACTTTCCCGAAATCCCGCCGGTTATCAAGTACATACTTAATCAAAGATCGCAAGGGTGCTATCCCCAATCCTCCTGCTACAATCAACAGGTCATTCCCTTCAAATATCCTGATAGGAAAGCCTTTACCGAACGGCCCCCTGATACCAACCTCATCTCCTGCCTCCAGTTTGTGCAGGGCGTTCGTGACCTTTCCGACAGCCCTCACACATATCTCAAAAGAGCCGCTGATATTTGTCGGAGAAGAAGATACGGATATGGGAATCTCGCCTACACCGCATAGGGACAGCATTATGAACTGTCCCGGCTCGTGGTCGAGCCTTTCCGCTCCTTCCAGAGATATTTCAAACAACTTTTCATATGCCGTCATCTGTCGCGTGCGGAGGATTTTGCCTTTTTTTATGTTGTATCGGGAGTTTGTTAAAGCTATTTTTTTCATAGCCTAATAGTTCCCCTCCATTAAAGTGCTGACCGTTTCCTCAAACTCTTCTATCAAGGTATTCAGGGTTTCTTTAAGCCTGATGCCTGCCATGCAGGTACGACTGCATCTGCCGCACCCGGTACAAAAAAATCTTGAGAACCTGTCAACCGGATATCTGAATTTGCGGTAATAACGGTGTTTCTGCCTTAAAGAGCGTTCCTTTCTGAAATTTTCCCCGCCCGCTATTCTGGCAAATGTTTCAAGCTGACAGGAATCCCATACCCTGTAACGCCTTCCAGACTTGAGGCCCAGGGCCATTTCATCTCTTATGTCAAAGCAATAGCACGTCGGGCAAACATTTGTGCAATTACCACATGCCAGACACCTTTCATCCAGTTCATCCCACACCCTGCTTTGATAAGACCTGTCGAACAATTCCGGTATATATCTCGGGTCGACAGGGACTTCATTCTTGAACAGGACCCTTTTCTTTTCCCTCAAGTGCGTCAATTCTTCCATATGCGATTTATCGGCGCTTTCAAAAAACTTGGCCGCCTGGATTATATCCTCCCCCATTTGGGTATTAATATGCACAATAAAATAATCTCCAAGATCGGTAAAAAAAAGATCATATCCGCCGCTGGGCATGCTTGCGTTCACCAGCGCGCAGCTCGCAAATTCATCGCAATATTCATTGCATTCCAAACCTATGACATTTATTTTTCGCTTGTGCATCAGGTAATTGTAATCTCTGGGGCGCTCCGAAAATACCATGTTCAGGCACTGGATGCCCGCAAGATCACAAGTATGCACCCCGAAAATCGTCATTTTTTCATATTCTACAATTGCTTTGGCATTCAGCCCTTTGCTTGTATCAAACTCTAACAGGGTCTCGAGCTGCGGCATGAAAAACTTTTTAGGAGGTAATATAGTCGGAATATATTTAAGAGCGACGCCAATTCCAGAGGTCACCTCTTGAAAAGAAAAATTATTATATCCCCTGGAAACCGGTGCAATTACTTTCTGCAATCTTGACAGCCTTGAAATAAAACCGTCAAACTTTTCTTTTTTCAGCACAACATATTGCAAGTCTTTCATATGCCCCTCTTGAAATTACCTGCGGTTATTACTATTTCCCGGACTCTGAAAAAGTGTATCAAACAAAAGAGCTCATGTCAAACAACAAGGATAATGGGTAGCGGCGTGTCCTGTCCGGCTGCTATCCGCTAACCGTATTTGACTTTAAAGAAGAGGATGATTAAAACAAAGGTAAAAGACACGCTGTTTGCGGCTATAATCGGCAGGTTGTGCAGAAAAAAACCATATATCATCCATAGAAACAAACCGGCACCCATGATAAGAAACATTAAGAGAGAGATGTCTCTTGTCTCTTTCATTCTCCAGGATTTTATCAACTGGGGAACAAGTGACGTGGTAGTCAGCACGGCTGCCACTAATCCGATAAGCGTAACACCATCATATTGCATTAAAGATATTATAACCCATGGTTTAACAAAACAGCTGGTCCGCACTGACGCGGCCTGAAAACAGAAAGGATGGAGAAGACAGCCTTCTCTCCATCCTTTTTATTGTCTTCAGGTCGAAGTTCTTATAATTACGCCTTGACCGCCTCTTTTGTTCCTTCTTTTGCTTCTGCAGGCGCTGACACGGCCTCTATCACATAACCGAGCACTGTTCCCAGGATAGACCCTACCACTATGCTTACGGATGCTATGCACACTATCCCCAGCATAATGCCCACTGCCACGATCATACGCACCAGCACAGTAGGCTCAACCGGCCCACCCGTAAGATGTTTCAACACTACCAGCGCACCGTAGCTGCCAAAGTAAAAGCCCGGCAGTAGTCCAAAAGCCAGGAATACCAGGACTCCAAGCGTCGCCCCGATCTTCGTCCCCATCCTTACCATCTCTTTTCTCGCTTTCATTGTATTTTCCTCCTTGCTTAAAGCACCTGAATTTTCAGTTACTCTTTACTGTGTGCTCTGCGGCTGTTGTCCTGCTCTCTCTGACAGCATCAATGACATGCCCGGTAAGCCAGCCGAGCAGCGCACCACCCACTACAAATACCAGCCCGGCCAGCATGACCCCAAAAATCATCGATACCGCAACTATAAGCCTCGGCAGCACCGATGCGCTCACCGGCAGCCCGAAAATGCCTCCCGCTATGGTAAGTCCGACCACACCGCCGATAAAAGACCCGGGCAATAACCCTATAAGTGCAAACAGGACCAGCCCTGCCCCTATTCCAGTATATAATCCCTTTTTTGCCATCTCCCCTGCGTTGGCGTGCAATCCTCTATTGTTTTTCATCTCTTTGTACCTCCTGACTTTGTTCTCTTCGCTTGAACTATTTTTAATGTTGCACTTCCCATGCCAACCATAAAAATCCATTTTTTCAATCTCTTAAAGGCTATATTTTTTGCAACTGTGCGAAAATTGCCGGACTGTTTTGCAAGGACGCAAAAAAATCACGCATTCCCCCGGCTCTTTTTCATAACCACCGCAAGCTTTCAAGACCGCCTGCGGAATAACTGAAATTTGGTGAACGTATGAAGGAATGAATGAAAGGACATGTTGCTCTCTTAAGACCGTTCAGACAATAAAAAAAGCGGCAGGATTCGCCGCTTTATTTGCATTTTTTGGATTTACCCGAACCCTTGCCGGGAGCGAGTCAGGTGTTAACTCCCAGCCTGGGGAATACGAACAACTGCAATATTACCCACGCAACAAGAACGAGAGCGCCGATAATGATAACATTCATTTCTTCTCATCAGCCTTTCCCGTATTCGCGGGAGCGGCACTTACATAATCAACAAACTCTATAATAGCCATAGGGGCACGGTCATTGACCCTTTGCCGGGTCTGTACAATCCTCAAATAACCGCCATTCTTATCGGCAAATCTCGGTGCTATATCGGAAAAAAGTTTCGATACCACCGTTCTGTTAGGTATATAGGATAGCACCATTCTTTTTGAATGCAGGTCGCCACGTTTGCCGAATGTGACCAGCTCTTCAGCTATACCTTTAATGGCCTTGGCCCTCGCGAGCGTTGTTTCTATTCTCTGGTGCTCAAAAAGAGACGATACGAGGCCGCGGAGTAATGCCTTCCTCTGGTTCGCCGTTCTTCCAAAATGCCTCGTTGCCACTTTATGGTTCATAGTTGCTCAGTACCTCCTCTAAGATTTTGAAGCACTGCCTTCAAATTCATTCATATCAATTCGCATGCCGAAACTCAACCCCATCGAGTTAAGGATATTCTTTATTTCATTGAGGGACTTCCGGCCGAAATTCTTGGTCTTGAGCATTTCATGTTCGGTCCTTTGCACAAGATCGGAAATAGTCTTGATATTCGCATTTTTCAGGCAATTATACGACCTTACAGATAGTTCAAGCTCATCAATGCTCTTCAGCAGGTTCTCATTTGATATAGTGGTCATATCGACAACGCTTGCCGTCCGCGGTGACTCTTCAGTAATGTCCTCTTCCTCAACAAAAATAAAGAGGTCGAGGTGGTCCATCAATATTGAAGCAGCATCACTGACCGCCTTTTCAGGAGTTATACCGCTGTCCGTCCATAATTCCATTACCAGGCGGTCATAATCGGTCGAACGTCCAACCCTCGCTTTCTCAACCCAGAAATTCACTTTCTTTACTGGACTGTAAATGGAATCCACCGCAATAACATCAACCGGCAGATCTTCCTCCTTATTCAACTCCGCCGGCACATAGCCCTTTCCTTTCCTGACATACAATTCCATCTCGAATGTGGCATTGTTGTCTACCGTTGCAATATAACAGTCGTCATTCAGGACCTCAACATTGGCATCGGTCTCTATATCAGCGGCGGTCACCACTTTGGGCCCTTTTACCTTTATCGAAACGGTGCTTGTTCCTTCTGAGTAAACCTTGAACCTCAGCTTTTTTACGTTAAGCACAATATCAACGACATCTTCTTTTACCGATTTTATGGCAGAGAACTCATGCAAGACACCGGGCATTCTGATTCCGGTGACCGCAGCGCCTTCTATCGAGGAAAGCAAAACCCTCCGAAGCGAATTGCCGATGGTCGTTCCATATCCACGCTCGAGCGGCTCGGCAACAAGCTTTCCATAAAAATCCGTAAGGGTCTCTTCTTCAAAGGTAATCTTTTGAGGCAGTTGAAAGCCTTTTTTTACAAGATCCATAATACGGTCTCCTAAGCCTTTATTTTATATGTTTCATAATTATTACTATTACCGAGGAAATCTTTTCAGATGTCCTTCGGACGCACCCGGCTGCTTTACACCCCAAAAAATCTGACTACTTTTCGGGGACTCCGTTACTTTGAGTAAAGCTCGACTATGAGCTGCTCCTGTACCGGTAATTGTATTTCATCACGGGAAGGCACCCTCACAAACTTTCCGGTCAGGCTTTTAGTATCAACCTCGACCCATTCAGGGAATCCTCTTTGTTCAGCAATAGATAAGCTCTCCGTAATGGCCTGGAGTTCCCTGCTCTGTTCCGCAACAGCAACTATATCGCCGTCCTTTAAGATATATGATGGTATATCAACTTTTTTTCCGTTCACAATAAAATGGCCATGCCTTACAAGCTGCCTCGACTCTCTTCTATTAAGAGCAAAACCCATCCTATACACCACATTATCGAGCCTTTTTTCCAGTAATTGAAGTAATACTTCGCCGGTGATGCCCTTTAGTCTGGAAGCCTTCTCAAAATAATTCCTGAACTGGTCCTCCATTATCCAGTATACTCTTCTTACTTTCTGTTTCTCCCTCAACTGCATTCCATAATCGGAGAGTTTCCCCCTGCTCTGGCCATGCTGTCCTGGAGGGTATTTCCTCCGTTCCACGCCACATTTTTCGGTAAAGCACCTTGTGCCCTTTAAAAAGAGTTTTTCTCCCTCTCTTCTGCAAAGCCTGCACAACGGGCCTGTGTATCTAGCCATTTACACTCTCCTCCTTTTAGGCGGCCTGCAACCGTTATGGGGTACCGGAGTAACATCCTTAATCAGAGTAATTTCCAGTCCTGCCGCTTGCAATGCCCTGATTGCCGTCTCTCTTCCCGCCCCAGGACCTTTGACAAACACGTCAACCTGCCTGAGACCGACCTCCATGGCCTTTTTGGCTGCTGTCTCGGATGCTATCTGAGCTGCAAAGGGCGTACCCTTCCGCGAGCCTTTGAATCCAAGACTTCCCGCGCTTGACCATGCAATAACATTCCCCGTGGTATCGGTTATAGTGATAATCGTATTGTTAAAAGTAGTCTGTATATGAGCAGTGCCGTTTGCAATATGCTTCTTTACTTTCTTGCCTACTCTTTTTTTCTGCGCCATTATATACCAGTCCTCCTTATGACTTTTTCTTCAGCACAAGCTTCCGCGGGCCGCGGCGGGTCCTTGCATTGGTCTTCGTCCTCTGACCTCTCACCGGCAGATGTGCAGAATGTCTCGTCCCCCGATAACATCCAATATCGGTGAGCCTCTTGACATTCATCGAAACTTCACGCCTGAGATCGCCTTCGACCTTATATTCTTTTTCTATGCTGCTCCTGATTTTAACAACATCCGCGTCAGTAAGGTCCTTGACCCGTATATTGGGATTGACATTGATCTCTCTCAATATCTTGTTTGATAATGCCCTTCCAATACCAAATATGCGTGTAAGCCCAATCTCGACACGCTCATTCTTAGGCAGATCAACGCCAGCAATTCTTGCCATGCTCTACTCCTTTGTTATCCATATTATTGTTAAATAATACCACGTACAGCAAGCCTTGTCGTTATCCTTGCCTCTGCTTATGCCTCGGGTTTTCACAGAGGATCCTGACAACGCCTTTTCTCTTCACTATCTTACACTTGGAACATGTCGGTTTTACAGAAGGCTTCACCTTCATAAATTTATCCCCCTAAAAAGTCAGGTCCTATGTAATGGGAAACAATAAACTGTTATTTCTCTTCTCTCCATCACCTGTTTCCTGAATTGCTTTATTTGAATCTATACGTTATGCGGCCTTTAGTAAGATCATAGGGGGAAAGCTCGATGGTAACTTTGTCCCCGGGCAATATCTTTATAAAATGCATCCGCATCTTGCCGGACACATACGCAAGTATAATCTGACCGTTTTCGAGAGCAACCCGAAACATCGCGTTTGGCAAAGTTTCGACGATTGTTCCGCTCACTTCAATATTTTCTTCTTTCGCCATGCGTAAGCCTATAATTATACCTGTATGTTAAATTTTAGTCAATATTACCGGAATACTTTTCGTTATAGCAATAGTATGCTCAAAGTGAGCGGACAACCGGCCATCAGCAGTAACGGCAGTCCAGCCGTCGTCAAGTATGTTCACGTCTGCAGAACCGGCATTGACCATCGGCTCAATTGCCAAAGTCATCCCCTCTTTAAGTCTTGGCCCGCAACCGGCTTCACCAAAGTTCGGGATTTGGGGGTCCTCATGCAAAGAGCGTCCAATTCCATGTCCGACAAATGCCCTCACAACAGAAAAACCGTTTGACTCCACATGCCGCTGAATGGAAGCCGAAATGTCCGAGACCCTGTTTCCCACAACAGCATTCCTTATGCCTGCATAAAGCGCCTCTTCGGTCACCGACATCAACTTCATTGCCTCAGCATCCACGGCGCCAACAGGAAAAGTCACAGCTCCGTCGCCGTAGAACCCTTCCAGGACAACACCTAAATCTATGCTTATTATATCTCCGCTTTTCAATTTTGACATCCCGGAGGGTATCCCATGCACCACCTGGTCATTGACCGATGTGCATGTTGTTGCCGGATATCCCCTATATCCCTTAAAGGCCGGAATTGCCTTCCGCTTCTTTATCTGGTCCTTCACGTACGCCTCTATGTCGGCGGTCGTTATATCCGCCGCAATAAAGGACTTAAGGTTCTTCAGAATTTCTGCTACGATACGGCACGCAGCTGCAATTTTTTCTATCTCTTTCTTGGACTTGACGATTATCACAATGCAGTAATATTAATCTCTTCTGCCTTTCAATTTTCCTCTCTGGAGAAAACCCTCGTAAGACCTTGTCACCAAATGGGATTCGATCTGTGAGACTGTGTCAAGAGCAACACCCACTGCTATCAGGAGTGATGTTCCGCCAAAGTAAAAAGGGACATTGAACCGCTTGATAAGCAGTTCCGGCATTACACACACTATGGCAAGATAAAGTGCCCCCACAAAAGTCAGACGCGTAAGTACCCGGTAGATGTATTCAGTTGTTTTCTGTCCCGGCCTGATACCGGGAATAAAGCCTCCATGCTTTTGCAGGTTTTCGGCAATATCGACGGGATTGAATATCACCGCTGTATAAAAATAACTGAAAAAGAAAATCATGCCGACATAGAGAAGGGTGTAAACAGGCGTGCCCGGGGCCAACTGCTTGGCAATTGCCTGCACCCATGGCACCGCAATGAACCCCGCAACCGTTGCCGGGAACATAATAATCGATGAAGCAAAAATGGGGGGAATAACTCCGGCAGTGTTTACCTTTAAGGGAAGGTGCGTACTCTGACCGCCGAAAACTTTTCTGCCTACCACCCGCTTTGCATACTGCACAGGAATCTTCCGCTGCCCCCGCTCGATGAATATGATGCCGCCGATGACCGCCACCATCAATATTACAAGTACCAAAACGAAAAATATCGACAGCTCACCCGCCCTCACCAGGCTGAAAGTGCTGAATACCGCGTTAGGAAACCGGGCAGCTATACCTGCAAAAATGATAAGGGAAATGCCATTTCCAATACCTCTCTCAGTTATCTGCTCTCCAAGCCACATAAGAAATGCCGTACCGGAGGTAAGTGTGATCATTGTCATAATCCTGAAGCTCCAGCCGGGGTTCTGAATAAATTGTCCTCCGGCCATTCCTTCCAGTCCGACAGCTATGCCGAAAGACTGTATGGCGCCGATAGCAACAGTGGAGTAGCGGGTATATTTTACAATCGTTTTCCTGCCGGACTCTCCTTCTTTTGCAAGTTTACCCAGGCTGGGGATGACCACTGTCAGGAGCTGAAAGATAATCGAAGCGCTGATATAAGGCATAATTCCCAGTGCAAAAATCGTGACCCTCGAAAGGGCGCCGCCTGAGAACATATCAAAAAAGCCCATCATCGCCCCGCCCTTTTCTGTAAGGAACTTGCTCAGCGACTCACTATTAATGCCGGGAGTGGGGATGTGCGCGCCGATCCTGTAAACCGCGAGCAGGCCGAGCGTAAAGAGCACCCTGTTTTTTAATTCGGCGATTTTAAAGATATTCTGGATGCTGGCGAATAAGCCCAACGTTATAATACCTCGGACTTTCCGCCGGCTGCAGTGATTTTAGATACCGCAGAAGCGCTGAACGCATGTGCCTTGATCATAACAGGCCTGGTTATGTCCCCGTCGCCGAGAACTTTAAGCCCGTCTTTCAATTCTCTTACGATCTTGCGTTTAATCAGGATTTCGGGCGTTACCGTGTCGATATCGACAAGCTTTGCGATATCGTCCAGGTTGACAATTGCATATTCCTTCTTGAAGGGCCTATTCTTGAATCCCCTCTTGGGAAGCCTTCTCTGAAGCGGGGTCTGTCCACCTTCAAAGCCTGGTCCCTTATTGCCGCCGGAGCGGGCTTTCTGTCCTTTATGTCCCTTGGTAGCGGTCTTTCCGTGTCCGGAACCCATTCCCCTGCCTATTCTCTTGGGCTTTTTTTTGCTCCCCGGGGCCGGTGACAAATTCTCTATTTTCATTGCTTAACTTTTGACCTCCTGTTCGCTCTCTTCCTCTACAGCGACTTCCCCTTCGGCCTTGCCTCTCAGTTTATTAACAACATCGGGATCCATTAAATGGCTGAGCCCATCCAGAGTCGCTCTGACCGTGTTGAAAGGGTTGTGGCCGCCAAGCGCTTTCGCAACAATATCGTGAATACCGGAAACCTCAAAGACTGCGCGCACTGCGCCGCCTGCAATCAGGCCAGTCCCCTTCGGCGCCGGATTCATGACAACTGCATTGGAACCGTACTTGCCAATAATCTTGTGGGTAATGGTGCCCTCTTTTAAGGCAAACCGCATAAGGCGTTTTTTAGCTTGTTCCACTGCCTTTCGTATTGCTTCAGGGACTTCAGAAGCCTTTCCCTTGCCGACACCGACGATGCCGTCTCCGCTGCCGACAACAACCAGGGCGCTGAAGGAAAATCTCCTTCCTCCCTTAACAACCTTGGCAACCCTGTTTATATAGACTACCTTGTCTTTTAAATTAAGCCCTTCAGCGTCGATCCTTTCGGTTTTCACCATACCTCCTTAAAATTCCAGCCCGCCTTCGCGTGCACCGTCAGCGAGGGCTTTCATACGACCATGATATTTATAACCACCGCGGTCAAATACAATCTTTTTAACTCCCAGCGGGACCGCCCGCGACGCTATCAGCAAACCCACCCGTTTCGCCATCGCCGCGTTGCCCTTGTGTCCCCCCTCATTCCTCAACTCCTTATCGAGTGTAGAGGCTGTAATAATGGTATGGCCTTTCGTATCGTCAATAATCTGCGCATATATATGGTTGAGGCTCTTGTAAATACAGAGTCTCGGCCGCTCAACGCTGCCGGATACTTTTTTTCTCAATCTTTTATGGCGCCTTAGCCTCGCCTCTTCCTTTACAATCACAACATCCTCCTTAACGTCGGGCTATTGCCTACTTTTTCCCGGTCTTTCCAGCCTTCAATTTAATCCGTTCGCCTGCAAACCTGACTCCCTTGCCTTTATAGGCATCGGGCGACCTCAGCTCCTTTACATTGGCCGCAACCTGGCCAAGCAGTTGTTTATCCATTCCGCTTAATGTAATGGTCGTCTGCTTCTCATCAACGGCAGCTTTTATCCCCTCGGGAAGCTCATATTCGATTGGATGGGAATACCCCAATGTAAACGTAAGTTTGTTCCCCTTCACCTGGGACCGATAACCAATGCCGGTTATTTCCAGCACCCTCGTATACCCCTGCGAAACACCGTTTACCATGTTAGACACAAGGCTTCTGGAAAGACCGTGGAGCGACCTGTGCGACTTTGAATCACTGCCCCTTTCAATAATGATCTTGCCGTCAGCAACGGATATCTTTATGCCCTCGGGGAAGGTAAACTTCAGTTCGCCCTTCGTCCCTTTAACTTTAATTACGTCCTGGTTTACTTCAACATTTATTCCCTGTGGAATAGTTATGGGCTTTTTACCAATTCGCGACATCTATCTCCCCTCCAGTGCATACTTACCAAACATAACAGAGCACCTCTCCGCCAACACCTTCCCGGCGGCATGACTTATCGCTGAGAACACCCGCCGAGGTCGTAAGGATAGCAATCCCGACACCGTCCATGACCTTGGGGACCTCATCTTTGCCGGCATATACTCTCCTGCCGGGTTTACTGATCCTCTTGAGGCCGCTGATAACCGGACTATTGTCAGTTGTATATTTAAGGGTCACCCGCAGCATGCCCTGTTTTTTGTCCTTTATAATTTTATATGATTTTATAAAACCCTCTTCTTTTAAAATCTTTGCCAACTCCACCTTCATCCTTGAGGCCGGAATATCTACCTTCTCGGTCCTGATAAGGAGGGTGTTTCTCATTCTGGTCAGCATATCAGCAATCGGATCGGTCATCATGTCTGCACCCCTACCAGCTCGACTTTGTGACCCCGGGAATGAACCCCCTGAGGGCAAGCGTCCTGAAGCAGATTCTGCAAAGCCCGAACTTCCTTAGGTAGCCTCTCGGTCTACCGCATGCCTTGCACCGGTTATAGGCACGCACCTTAAACTTGGGCGCCCTGTTGCTTTTCTCAATTAAACATGTCTTTGCCACCAAACTCCTCCTTTACTTTCTGAACGGGACACCCAAATGCCTGAGCAATGCCTTGCATTCGGTATCGTTTTTTGCGGAAGTGCACATGGTTATGTCAAGCCCATGCACCATCTCAACTTTATCATAATCGATCTCAGGGAATATGTACTGCTCCTTCAGGCCGAAAGAATAATTTCCCCTTCCGTCAAAGGATTTTGTAGACAGCCCCCTGAAATCCCTGATCCTCGGCAGAGCAACATTGATTAACCTGTCAAAAAATTCATACATCCGCTCGCCCCGCAGCGTCACCTTGCACCCGAGCGGAACGCCCTCCTTGAGCTTGAAGCCTGCGATGGCCTTCTTTGATTTCGTGATCAGCGGCTTCTGCCCGGTAATTGCAGCAAGCTCCTTTTCAGCCGCGTCGAGGAGTTTGATATTCTGAGTGGCTTCGCCAAGGGTAACATGGACAACAATCTTCTGCAGTTTCGGGACCTGCATAATATTTTTATATGAAAACTCCTTCATGATAACAGGTATCAATTCCGTTGCATATTTTTCCATCAGACGCGGCGCCATGACTAATCTAAGACCTCCTTGCACTTTTTGCACGTCCTGAGCTTCCTGCCGTCATCAAGGACCGTATTGCCTATCCTTGTCGGCTTGCTGCATTTCGGGCATAAAAACATTACATTTGATATATGAATGGGCCCTTCCTTCTCGATAATGCCGCCCTGGGAATATTTCTTATTGGGCTTGGTATGCCTTTTTACGATATTTACACCCTCAATCATTACCTTTTCCGCAGTCGGAGAGACCGAAAGCACTCTTCCCTTTTTACCTCTATTTTTTCCGGTCGTCACCAGGGCAATGTCGCCTTTTTTTATTCCTAACCCCACTGTATCCTCCTCACTATTACAGGACCTCGGGAGCAAGAGATATGATCTTCATAAATTCCTTCCATCTCAGCTCTCGCGCAACCGGTCCGAAAATTCTTGTTCCAACGGGTTCCATCTGTGGGTTTAAAAGCACTACCGCATTCTGGTCAAACCTGATGTATGAGCCGTCAGGACGTTTAGTTTCTTTTTTAGTCCTCACCACAACCGCCTTGGACACGGCGCCCTTTTTCACATTGCCTTCGGGAATAGCTTCTTTAACGCTCACCACTATGATATCTCCAAGCCGGGCATACCTTCTGTTGGACCCCCCAAGGACCCTTATGCACATGACTCTCTTGGCTCCCGAGTTGTCCGCAACCTCAAGGATGCTTAAATTTTGTATCATTTACTTACCCTCGCCTTTCACGATTTTGATCACCTGCCACCGTTTATCTGCGCTCAGCGGCCTGCTTTCAACAATCTCGACCACATCGCCGGCTTTACATTTATTCTCCTCGTCGTGGGCTTTGAGCTTGGTGACCTTCTTGACAGTTTTCAGATAGACCGGGTGTTGAAACGTCCTGGTCACCGCTACCACAACCGTCTTGTCCATCTTATCGCTGACAACTTTACCTGTGTATGTCTTCTTAGGCATTTTTGGCGCCTCCTTTGCCGGTCTCTGCGTGGGGCCCCTTTTCCGTAATGACCGTCAGTACTTTCGCTATGTCCTTGCGCACTGCGTGTACTCTGCTGTTGCTCTGCAGCTCTCCCTTGGACAGCTGAAACTTGAGGTTGAACAGTTCCTTCCGCAAGTCCAGCTCTTTCTGCCTCAACTCCTCTATTGATAACGCCCTTACTTCAGAAGGCTTCATAACACTGCCACCTCTCTCGATACAAATTTCGTAGCAATAGACAGTTTCTTCGATGCAAGCTTGAATGCCTCTTTTGCTATATCTTCGGAAACGCCTGAAACCTCATACAGTATTCTTCCGGGACTAACAACCGCAACCCAATACTCCGGATTGCCCTTGCCCTTACCCATTCTTGTTTCGGCAGGCTTCTTGGTTATCGGCTTATCGGGGAAAATCCTTATCCACACCTTGCACCCTTTCTTGGCATGCCGCGTTATGGCAACCCTGGCGGCCTCTATCTGGCGGCTCGTTATCCAGCCCGGCTCCATCGCCTTCATAGCGAACTCACCGAAGCTGACGTCGGAGCCACGGTATGCCTTGCCGTTCATATTGCCTTTCATCGTTTTTCTAAATTTAACTTTTTTTGGTGCCAGCATATGTTACTCTCCTGATTATTCGCTTAGTAGGGCGGCCACAGGCGGTTCAGCAAGTATATCGCCATGGTAAAGCCATACCTTTATACCAATTGCGCCGAATGTCGTCCGGGCCTCCGCAAATCCGTAATCTATATTTGCCCTGAAGGTGCTGAGAGGCACCCTGCCTTCTCTATACCACTCCGTTCTGGCAATTTCAGCCCCGGCCAGCCTCCCCGAGCATTGGACCTTGATCCCCAGCGCGCCGAACCTGACAGCTGAGGCCACCGCCCGCTTGAGCGCCCTTCTGAATGCGACCCTCTTTTCCAACTGCAGCGCTATATTCTCCGACACAAGCTGCGCATCCACTTCCGGCTTCCTGATCTCTTTTATATCAATTGCAACCTGTTTTTTTGTTGCATCTTCCAGTTCTTTCTTCAGCTTTTCAACTTCAGCGCCCTTTTTGCCGATAATAATGCCCGGCCTGGCGGTATGTATTATGACCTTCAGCTTTTGTCCCGGCCGCTCTATCTCTATTCTTGAGACACCTGCATGGAAGAGTTTCTTCTTTATTGACTTGCGCACCTCTATATCTTCCAGGAGCTGATGCTGGTATCCCTTTTTGAGAAACCACCTTGATTCCCAAGTCCGTATAATGCCCAGTCTATTACCTATAGGATTCGTCTTCTGGCCCAACTCAGCACCCCCAGTCCACATTACAATACTTCATTTCTATTCCTCCGAAAGAATAATGGTTATATGACAAGATCTCTTCTTAATGACGTTGGCTCTTCCCATAGATCTCGGCTCCATCCGTTTCATAAAGGGACCATTATCTACAAAAACCGTCTTAACTTTCAATTTATCGATGTCTACCTGAGTATTTTTCTGTTCTGCGTTTGCCATTGCAGATTTCAGAAGCTTTTCAACAGAGCGTGCCCCTCTGTATGGCATAAACCTGAGTGACAGCAGCGCATCGGCTGCCCTTTTGCCCCTTATAAGGTCCACTACCCTTCTGGCTTTCCTCGGGGTCATTTTCGCATGTCGTAATATCGCTTTCGATAGCATAATCAATTACCCTTTCGCCGCAGTCTTTGCTGCTGAGCCCGAATGCCCTTTAAAGGTCCTTGTCGGCGAAAATTCGCCGAGTTTATGTCCCACCATGTTCTCGGTGACATAAACCGGGATAAATTTTTTACCGTTATGAACAGCAAAGGTCATCCCTATAAATTCAGGCACAATAGTAGAACGCCTTGACCATGTCTTAATCATCCTCTTTTCACCGGCGCCTGTCATCAGCAACACTTTTTTCAACAGTTTGGGCTCAACGAATGGCCCTTTTTTTAAGGATCGTGGCACGTAATCCCTCCTAAAATCCAGGCTATAGGCTATTGGCGATAGGCAATAGGCGAAAGAAATAACACACTGTCA
Organism: Nitrospirota bacterium; assembly: GCA_963784135.1. Taxonomy (GTDB): domain Bacteria; phylum Nitrospirota; class Thermodesulfovibrionia; order Thermodesulfovibrionales; family Dissulfurispiraceae; genus JADFXI01. The sequence goes on from CAWAQG010000003.1 coordinate 235,965, forward strand.
TTTTCCCTTTTAATCCATTGCCCATAGCCTATAGCCCATTACCTCTTGCCTGTTTTGTTTATTTTCTTCTTTTAACTATTAATCTATCAGTCCTCTTATTGTGTCTTGTCTTCACGCCTTCCGGCTTGCCCCAGGGTGAGCATGGGGGCCTGCCGCCGGACGTCCTGCCTTCTCCGCCGCCGAGCGGATGATCATGAGGGTTCATAACAACTCCTCTGACATGAGGCCTTTTCCCAAGATAGCGCTTCCTGCCGGCTTTTCCATAAGAAATATTTTCAAACTCGACGTTGCCTACCTGACCGATTGTTGCCATGCAAGAGGCCCTCACATACCGCGCCTCGCCTGACGGCAGCTTTATCTGGGCATATTCCCCCTCTTTGGCGACAAGTTGAGCAGACGCCCCGGCGCCTCTGACAAGTTTAGCGCCCTGGCCGGGATTCAATTCAATATTATGTATCATAGTGCCGAGCGGTATCCCACTTATCGTTACAGCATTGCCGGGCTTAATTTCAGCATTCGGTCCCGACATAACGCTATCTCCCACATTCAGTCCGACCGGCGCGAGGATGTAGCGGTACTCGCCATCCTTATATTTTAGAAGAGCGATGCGCGCAGACCTGTTGGGGTCATACTCAACAGTTGCAACCGTTGCAGGAATGCCGGGCTTATCACGGTTAAAATCGATAATCCTGTATTGCCGCTTGTTGCCCCCTCCCCTCTGCCAGCTTGTCACCTCGCCGGTATTGTTCCTGCCCCCGCTCTTCCTGAGCGGTGCAGTGAGAGGTTTATGAGGTCTGTCGGTTGTTATATCGCTGTAATCTGATGAACTCTGGAACCTTCTGCCGGGAGATGTCGGATTAAACTTTCTTATTCCCATTTATGCACCCTCAATAAAGTCGAGCTTTTCACCCTGTCTCAATGTTATTATCGCCTTCTTCCTGTCGGACCTTCTGCCGACAGATTTTCCGTACCGTTTCAGTTTTCCCCTGACATTAATCGTAGCGACCTTTTCGACCTTGACCTTAAAAATTTCTTCCATGGCGTTCTTTACCTCATGCTTATTGGCCCTTGGATCGATTTCAACAAGAATTTTATTCTCCCTCTCCTTCATATCCATGCCTTTCTCATTAAAGAGAGGTTTTTTTATAATGTCGTAAATTCTCTTCATGGCAACTCCTTATTCACCCTCTGCCCCGGAAAGTCCGGGACTTTTCGGGGACTCCTGCAGTTTCGCCAATGCATCAGCAGTAAAAACAACGTTATCATATACTGCCACCGCATAAGCATTAAGATCGGATGCCCTGATAACATCAACGCCGGGGATGTTCCTTGTCGAGCACATTATATTTTTATCGTTTTCAGGCAATACGATGAGCACCGTTTTATCGGACAGACCGAGATTGCTGAGCACTTGTATCATTTCCTTTGTCTTCGGCTTATCGATTGATAAGGCGTCAAGCAGCACCAACTGGCCGTCTGCCAGTTTCATTGTCAATGCCTTAAGGAGGGCCACCCTTCTCATCTGTTTCGGAAGCCTTACTGAATAGTCCCGCGGCTGAGGGCCAAAAGCAATGCCTCCACCCCTCCACTGAGGGGCCCTCGTGCTGCCCTGCCTGGCCCTTCCCGTATGTTTCTGCTTCCAGGGCTTCTTGCCGCCGCCGCTCACCAGCCCCCTTGTCTTGGTAGCATGGGTCCCCTGCCTCTGATTAGCAAGGAACGTTACGACGGATGTATGCACCACTGAATCGGAAGCTTCATTTGCAAAAACCGACCCGGCAAGGTCCATAGTACCCTTGACCTTATTATTGATGTCCTTTATTTCAATACTCATGTTCTCTGGCTGCATCTTATTTTCCCTTTCGAATCTCTATTATCGTGTTCGCAGACCCGGGTATGGCGCCTTTTATAAGCAAAAGGTTCTGCTCAGGACGAACATCAACAACCGTCATGTTCTGAACAGTCACCCGGTCACACCCCATATGCCCTGCCATTCTCATTCCCTTCCACACTCTCGAAGGGAAAGAGCTTCCGCCAATCGAACCAGGAGCTCTGTTGAACATTGAGCCATGTGAACCCGGCCCGCCTTTAAAATTGTGCCGCTTCATTACGCCCTGAAACCCTTTGCCTTTCGATATGCCCGATACCGATACGACGTCACCCTTGGCAAAGCTCTCCGACTTTATCATATCGCCCACCTTAAGCCCGGTCATCGGAAACTCTTTCAGCACTTTGAAGGCAGCGGTCCCGGCCGTTTTAAAAACGCCTGCCATAGGCTTACTTACGTTCTTCGCCTTGCGCTCTTCGACAAAGCCGATCTTGACCGCCTCATAGCCGTCTTTTTCAGGTGTCTTTACCTGCACAACACAGCACGGCCCAACCTCAACTACGGTCACCGGTATCAGCTTTCCATCTTCGGTAAATACCTGCGTCATTCCGAGTTTTTTGCCCAGGATCCCTGTCATAGCTTTATCTCCACATCCACCCCTGATGCAAGCTCAAGCTTCATCAACGCATCCACTGTATCCGGGGTAGGATCATAAATATCGACAAGTCGTTTATGCGTCCGTATCTCGAATTGTTCTCTCGACTTCTTGTCAACGTGAGGCGACCTCAGGACGGTATATTTGCTGACCTGTGTCGGCAAAGGCACCGGTCCCGAAACCCTGGCGCCTGTCCTCTGCGCAGTAACAACAATTTCCTTTACAGACTGGTCAAGCAGCCTGTGATCATAGGCCTTCAATTTTATTCTTATTTTTTGATTCACCACAATTACTCCAGTATTTCCGTAACAACACCGGCGCCGACTGTCCTGCCGCCCTCGCGTATGGCAAACCGCAGTTCCTTCTCCATCGCTATGGGCGCTATCATCTCTACCGATATCGTTACATTGTCGCCAGGCATTACCATCTCTATCCCTTCAGGCAAAGTCGCCACTCCTGTCACGTCCGTTGTCCTGAAATAGAACTGCGGACGATATCCGTTGAAAAACGGGGTATGCCTGCCCCCCTCTTCCTTCGTCAGTATGTACGCCTCTGCCTTGAACTTCGTGTGCGGGGTTATACTGCCGGGCTTCGCCAGCACCATCCCCCTCTCCACTTCGTCCTTCCCTGTTCCCCTGAGCAGTACCCCTATATTGTCCCCGGCACGCCCTTCATCCAGCAGCTTCCTGAACATCTCCACTCCGGTCGCCGTTGTCTTCCTCGTCTCCCTCAAGCCCACTATCTCTACTTCCTCTCCTACCTTAACTATACCGCGCTCTACCCTTCCTGTCACAACCGTACCCCTTCCCGATATCGAAAATACATCCTCTATCGGCATGATGAACGGCTTGTCCACAGGCCGCTCAGGCGTCGGTATGTAACTGTCTATCGCATCGCCAAGCTCAAGTATGCACTTGTACTCCGGCGCATTGGGATCATTGCTCGTGCTCTCCACTGCCTTCAGTGCGCTCCCCTTTATTATCGGTATCTCATTGCCCGGAAATCCGTACTTGACCAGCAACTCCCTCACTTCAAGCTCCACCAGGTCCAATAATTCAGGGTCATCCACCATGTCCACTTTATTCATAAATACCACCATGTACGGCACACCTACCTGCCGCGCAAGAAGTATATGCTCCCTTGTCTGAGGCATCGGCCCGTCCGCCGCGCTCACTACCAATATCGCGCCGTCCATCTGCGCCGCACCGGTGATCATGTTCTTTACATAGTCCGCATGCCCCGGACAGTCTACATGAGCATAGTGCCGCTTCTCCGTCTCATATTCCACATGCGCTGTCGCTATCGTTATACCACGGGCCTTCTCTTCAGGCGCGTTGTCTATCTGATCATATGCCTTGTACTGTGCCAGGCCCTTCATCGCCAATACCTTGGTTATCGCCGCCGTCAACGTCGTCTTGCCATGGTCTACATGCCCTATCGTCCCCACATTCGCGTGCGGCTTTACTCTCTCAAATTTCGCCTTAGCCATATCTCTCCCCTCCGTTATTCGCCCTTTACTTTGGCTACAATACCTTCCATAATATTCTTCGGCACTTCCTCATAACTGGAAAATTGCATGGTATAGGTCGCCCTTCCCTGGGTCTTGGACCTGAGGTCGGTGGAATAACCGAACATTTCCGCCAGGGGGACCATTGACTTTATCACCTGGGCGCCGGTCCTTTGCTCCATCGACTGGATTTTGCCCCGGCGTGAATTCAGGTCCCCGATAACTTCACCCATATATTCCTCGGGGGTAACAACTTCCACGCTCATGATAGGCTCGATTAAAACCAGCTGCGCCTTCCTTGCTCCATCTTTCAGTGCCATCGATCCCGCTATTTTAAAAGCCATTTCAGAGGAATCGACTTCATGATACGATCCATCGATCAGCGACACCTTTGCATCGACAAGCGGATAGCCCGCCAGTACGCCGCCAACCATGGCCTCTTTTACTCCTTTTTCAACGGCGGGAACATATTCTCTTGGTATTGAGCCGCCCACGATCTTGTTTGCGAATTCAAATCCCTTGCCGCGCTCAAGCGGCTCCAAATCAATCCATATATGACCGTACTGGCCGCGGCCGCCCGACTGGCGAACAAATTTGCCTTCCACCCTGGCGGTGCCTTTTATAGTTTCCTTGTATGCCACCTGTGGTTTGCCCACATTGGCTCCGACTTTGAATTCTCTTAATAACCTGTCAACTATTATTTCAAGATGAAGTTCACCCATGCCCGAAATAATGGTCTGGCCGGTTTCTTCATTATAGGAAACCCTGAATGAAGGGTCTTCCTGCGCAAGCTTTACCAGAGAGTGAGAAAGCTTTTCCTGGTCGGCCTTTGTCTTTGGCTCAATTGCAACTGATATAACAGGATCGGGAAACTCCATTTTTTCGAGTATTACAGGGTTGTTCTCATCGCAGAGGGTATCTCCGGTCAGGGTGCTCTTCAATCCTACCACTGCGGCTATATCACCGGCCCTGACCTCCTTTATTTCCTCTCTCTTGTTTGCATGCATCTTGACGAGCCTGCCTATTCTTTCCTTGACATCTTTTGTAGAATTATAGACATAGGAGCCGGCGCTAAGTACGCCCGAGTATACTCTTACGAATGTAAGCTGCCCGACAAAGGCATCCGCCATTATTTTGAACGCCAGAGCGGCAAAGGGCTCGCTGTCAGCCGCCTTTCTTAAAACCTCGGTGCTGTCAGACGGCAATTTTCCCACTATAGGGGGCACATCCAGAGGAGAAGGCAGGTAGTCGACAATTGCATCGAGCAGCAGCTGCACTCCCTTATTCTTAAAAGCGGACCCGCAGAGCACCGGGGTAAGCTTCATCTCTATAGTACCCCTGCGAAGGGCGTTCCTGATATCTTCCGCCGGTATTTCGGCTCCCGAAAGATACCTGTCCATTATTTTCTCATCAACATCGGCAAGTGCTTCTATCATCTTTTCCCTGAACTCCCTGGCCTTATCGGCAAGTTCAGCGGGAATATCATCCTCAACATATTTTGCTCCGAGCGTTTCATCGTCGAAAAAGAAGCCCCTCATTGTTACAAGGTCGATAGAGCCCCTTAATTTATCTTCGCTGCCTATAGGTATTTGAACAGGGACCGGATTGGCGCCCAACCTTTGCACCATGCTTTCCACAGACTTGAAAAAATCAGCTCCCACTCTGTCCATTTTGTTCATAAAGGCGATTCTCGGCACGTCGTACTTATTGGCCTGCCTCCAAACCGTCTCGGATTGAGGCTCAACGCCGGCCACAGCATCAAATACCGCAACAGCGCCATCAAGCACCCTCAGGGAACGCTCGACCTCTATAGTAAAGTCAACATGACCAGGCGTATCTATTATGTTAACAACGTGATCTCTCCACAAGCACGTGGTGGCAGCCGAGGTTATGGTAATGCCCCGCTCCTGTTCCTGGACCATCCAGTCCATTACCGCAGTGCCTTCATGCACTTCGCCGATCTTATAGGTGACCCCAGTGTAGTAAAGTATGCGCTCTGTCGCTGTCGTCTTTCCGGCATCGATGTGCGCCATTATCCCTATATTACGGGTCTTTTCTAAAGCAACTCTTGCCATACAAGTCCTAATAAGCCCCCAAAAGTCTTCGACTTTTCGTGGGCCCCTTTCCTCCTTACCAACGGTAATGCGCAAAGGCCCTGTTCGCCTCAGCCATCTTATGAGTGTCTTCTTTTTTCTTTATGGATGTGCCCGTGTTGTTGTACGCATCCAGCAATTCGGCTGCAATTCTCTCTCTCATTGTCTTTTCCTTGCGCAGCCGGGCATAGCTTACTATCCACCGAAGAGCGAGCGCGATTTTCCTCTGAGGCCTGACCTCCATAGGTACCTGGTACGTGGCGCCGCCCACCCTCCTCGGTTTTACTTCGAGAAGAGGCTTAACATTTTCGACCGCAGCCTTGAAAACCTTGAGCGGGTCCGAGCCTGTCTTGTCCTTCAGAATATCGAAAGCACCGTAACATATAGACTCGGCAGTAGACATTTTCCCATCCTTCAGCAGGACGGTCATGAACCTGCTCACCAGCTTGCTGCTGTATTTCGGGTCAGGTAGAATCTCTCTTTTTTCAGCTACTCTTCTTCTTGCCATATATCTTGCTCCGGTTATGTTTAAATTTTGTTTTGCTGCTTACTTTGGTCTCTTAGCACCGTATTTGGACCTGCCCTGGCGCCTGTCAGCTACGCCCGCACAATCAAGCGCCCCCCTCAGAATGTGGTATCTCACTCCCGGAAGGTCCTTGACCCTGCCGCCCCTGATCAGGACGATTGAATGCTCCTGAAGGTTATGCCCGACACCCGGAATATAGGCGGTCACCTCCATCCCGTTTGTAAGCCTGACCCTCGCCACCTTCCTCAAAGCCGAGTTCGGCTTTTTGGGAGTTGTGGTATAAACCCTAACGCACACGCCGCGCTTTTGCGGACAGCTCTTGAGCGCAGGGCTCTTGGTCTTCCTCTCAACTTTCTTTCGTCCGTTCCTGACTAACTGTGCGATTGTAGGCACTTTTCCTCCACACAATAACTAATGATTAATGAAAAGCTCCGATTTACCGGAAAACCTGTTAAGTGTACCAGAGAAATATTCTCTTGTCAAGTCATCAGGCAGTTTCCATTTGCAACCTTCCCGATACACCAGGAAAGAGAACTATAACATATGTATCAGAAAAAAATAAAGCTGCTTTTTATCAGGAGTCCCCCCAATTTTTTGGGGTTCTTTACCCGTCATTGCCCGCACCCCAAAAAACCTGCGACTTTTCGGGGATCCCGTCAGTCCCGCACAGGGCGGGAATCCGGTGACTTGCTATCTCTGATGCGTTTGATATACTTATCTTGAAAGAGATTTTTAACTCCGTAACGGGGGCATCAAATGAAAAGACGGAAAAATGATGATGAAGGATGCGAAGATGATGAAGGAAGGCACAATGGATAAGGACACGATGATGAAAGAGGGCATGATGAAATGAAGTGATCCATCTATAAGGAAGGAGACGCTTATGAAAATGCTTGTCACTGCTATGATGGGACTGTCGGTTATGCTCATCGCAATCACCGCAGACGCGGTTGCAGCTAAGCTTGAGAAAGCGACCTTCGCAGGCGGCTGTTTCTGGTGCATGGAACACGCCTTCGACGAGATCCCGGGCGTGGTTTCGGTCACATCCGGCTACACCGGCGGGTGGAAAAAGAATCCCACTTACGAAGAGGTCTCAGCCGGAGGGACGGGGCACGCCGAGTCGGTTCAGGTCGTTTATGACCCGGCAAAAGTGACCTACGAAAAGCTCCTGGACGCCTTTTGGCACAACATCGACCCTACCGTCAAGGACCGGCAGTTCTGCGATTCCGGGCATCAGTATAGAAGCGCAATTTTTTATCATAATGAGGAGCAGCACAGGTTGGCGCTTCAGTCCAGGGAACTGTTGGAAAAGAACAAACCCTTCAAAGGACCCATCGTAACCGAGATTGTGCAGGCAACTGAGTTCTACCCTGCTGAGGAATATCACCAGCACTATTACAGGAAGAACCCGATCCGTTACAAATTCTACCGTTACAGATGCGGTCGTGACCAAAGACTTAAGGAGCTTTGGGGCGATGCCGCGGGTCACTGAATGATGTGATTGGATGTTTCCGGACGTGAGGCTGCCAGTGCAAGACGCGTGGTGAATAAGGACATCCCAAAAAAGATAGTGGTTGTAACTGTCCTGGCCGGACTTGCGGTGACCTTCAAGGTCCTCGGCCTTGGGCACTACTTTACCCTTTCTTACGTAAAGGCATCTCAGGCGAAGTTCGCCGCCCTCTATGCAGATCACCGCCTCATGGTGATCGCAGTATACATGGCGATCTATGTCCTTGTGACGTCGTTATCTTTGCCGGGTGCTGCCGTAATGACTTTGGCAGGCGGAGCACTCTTCGGGCTGTTGACGGGAACAATTGTTGTTTCCCTTGCAAGCACGATAGGTGCAACCCTGGCGTGCTTTGTCTCAAGGTCTGTCTTACGCGATTGGGTGCAAAACAAATTCGCTGACAAGCTTAAAACGGTCAACGAGGGGATAGAAAAAGAAGGGGCGTTCTATTTATTCACTCTGAGGTTGATTCCCGTCTTCCCGTTTTGGCTCATAAACCTTGTTATGGGACTGACAAAGATGCCTTTGCGCACTTTCTACTGGGTATCTCAGGCAGGCATGCTTGCCGGAACAATAGTTTACGTCAATGCAGGAAAGGAACTCGCGAAGATCGATTCCCTTGCAGGGATTCTTTCCCCCGGCCTGATTCTTTCTTTCGCGCTCCTTGGGATTTTTCCGATTGCGACGAAAAAATTGCTGAATTTATATAAATCGAAAAAGGCAACTCATATATCACGGAGAACTTAAAGGTCCCGAAAGCGTCTTCAGAAATGACTCGATCTTTAAGAGCTCGTCAGCGGTCAGGTCCTGATGCTCCACTTCCATGCTTGAACTCCTCCGGTAGAAGAAGAGTACCTCTTCCAGGGTCTTGAATTGCCCCGCGTGCATATAGGGCGGCCGGTCTGCAACATTCCGCAAGGTCGGGGTCTTGAATGAGCCTTTATATTTGTTTTTGTCATTATCGATGAACCTCAGTTCACCGCATTCCTCAGGCTTGGCATCGCTGTATTTGCCGAGACAGTTGAACTCATCCGAAAGCACCTTGCCGATGCCGTCTGCCCTGCCTTTGTCCCTGGGATTGTCGAGCCCAATGTTGTGAAACTCGCTGTTCGTAAAAAGCGGACCCATGTGGCAGTTGATGCATTTGGCTTTCCCTATGAAAAGTCTCAGGCCCTCCACTTCATCGCGGCCCAAAACCTTGTCAGCGGCGGCCTGGCCGTTTTTGAGTAACGCATCGGCATACAGGTCGAAGGGTGCGGGAGAAGGCACTATCCTTCGCACATAAGCGGCGATTGCTTTGCCGATATTCGCGTAGACCCTGTTGACAGCGTCCCGGTCGCCTGGTTTCATAGCCTTCCAGAGCTTCAGCGCAACTGGATTACCCGTTCCCGGGCTTGCCTTCGGAGGGCAGCTCTTGTGGGTTATATTCGGCGGACTGCCGAATATCTCCGTGTATTCGCTCTTGTACTTGTCTATTATCAGGTGCGCGCAGAACGAACGGGTAATGCCATGCTCAGGAGGGCTCTCGATCGGGCCAATGGCCTGAGACCAGAGGCTGTCCTTACTGCCATCCCAGAAGAACCAGGACTGATAGGCTGTACCGATGAGCGGCATGGTCCTTCGAGTATTGGTGCCCATGCCCCTTGCAAGGGCAAGACTGTCAGTGAAGGAATATTCCGGAATATGACATGTGGCGCATGAGACCTTTCCGTTGGCGCTAAAGCGTTTGTCGAAGAAGAGCTTCTTCCCCAATTCTATCGCCCTGGGGTTATCAGCATAAGCGTTCGATGGGTCAGAAGGAAGCGGCGGAAGCGAGGAAAGAGAGAGGGAACATATCACCTTCTTATCTCCCTCGCTCCACCGGTCAGTCTGTTGGAGGTCATTTGCTCCGGCCATGCTCACGCTGCCCATGCCCGTAATAATAAAAAACATGAAAGCAAACGTCAGCAAAACAAACCGTGGCATAATCACCTCCAACTTCGATGATGTATGAAATTACTTCAGCTGGATGTTGAAAGTGTCGCTGTCCGTTTTCCCGCCTGCCTTGATATTAAAGTTCACCACCCACCATCCCGGCATACTGAACTTCATTCCTTCCACAAGGTAGGTGCCATCGCCGTAGTTCTTTGTGACTTTGGGCTTTGTAGGCATACCATGACCGTGTTCGGGCATTGTCCCGTCAACTGTTATCCTGGCATCCTTGACCGGTTTGCCGTCAGCGGTCTCGACCTTGAGCTTCCAGGAATGGAGCTTGTTCACCGGCACAGCCTCGGGCTCACTCGTGTATGTGACCTTGAATGTTCCTGCTTTCGAAACCATGGTCTTTGCGTATGCAGCCTCATCAGTCGGCTTTACTGCCTGAGAGCTTGCGTTACAGTGCGCACATTTGCAGTCTTTAGCACAATTGCAGCCACCCTTACCGTCCGTCTTGCAGTTGCAGGTCCCCTTACCTGTTTTGCAATGTGCGCACTGGCAGTCCTTGCCGCACTTACAGCCATTACCGCCACCCTTACACCTACAGCCTTTGTTCCCTGCTTTGCAGTCGCAGTTGCCTTTGCCTGTTTTACAATTTCCGCATTTACAATCTTTTCCGCACCGGCAGCCATCTCCATTTTTACCGTCCTTGCAGTGACAGTCTCCCTTGCCTGTAGCACAGTTGTCGCATTTGCAATCCTTACCGCACTGGCATTTTGCAGCGGCATCGACCGTGTTTACTATCGGGGCCCATGCCATGGACCCGATAAAGAGAAGCGCAAGAACAATTACTCCAAACTTTTTCAGCATAAATACCCCCTCTTAGTATAAGTTTTAAAAAATACTATACTTATGTTGACAATTATAATCTCCATTAAGCTTCATTGCAAGGACTCGACTTGCATCACGTAAAATCACGTCCAAATAGTTTTTGTTTTTAAGCCCATACTGACCAGAGTAATTTATAGGAGGAAGGTATGGGACTAACATCAAAGGAGAAGCAGACAGCGATAAAAGTCACTGCTCGTCATACCCGCGAAGGCGGGTATCCACTCTTTGAACGGAATGGATTCCCGCTTACTACCTGCGGGAATGACGGAATTATTTCGACGTGATTTTGCGTGATGCAACGAATACCCCTTTGAACGTGATTTTTATATGATGCAACGGGGGACTAACATATTAAATTATTATCGTAACATGGGTAAAGACGAGACATAGGCAGACAATAGACTGACATCTCTTTGTTGTATGTAGTGCAATTTTGCATTGGTTGTTTTGTATTGGTTTGTAAAGGTAATTTTCACGTGATATAATTAGTGAAACTGCCGCGGATGTATTCTGACGGCAAAGGCGGCGGTGATACTATGTCGAGTGCTGAAACCATACAGCTTTCCGGACTCTCTATTAAGGAAATCAGGGACGGCCTTTCAAAGCTGGATGTAACTATCGGCAGTGAAATAATTTTTTTCCCGGTAATCGGTTCTACTAACACTGCAGCAGCCGGACTCGCCGCAAAAGGGCAGCGGGAAGGCACTGTCATCATCGCCGACATGCAGACAGAGGGAAGAGGAAGGCGCGGCAGAACATGGGTATCTCCTGCCGGGAAAAATCTGTATCTAAGCATAATAGTGCGCCCCGGCATACCGCCAAGGGACGCACCGATACTTACGTTCATGTCCGCCGTTGCATGCGCGTCAGCAATACAAAGGCTCTCTCCTGTTCCGGTATCTATTAAATGGCCTAACGATTTAATGGTGGCGGACAAAAAAATAGGCGGCATCCTTACCGAAATGAAGGCGGATGCCGATAAGATTAATTATGCTGTGATCGGTATTGGGATCAATGTAAACCTCGATAGTTCCGATATGCCTGACAACATCCGCGAAGCCGCAACGTCGGTAATGCTTCAAACCGGACTCCAACAATCAAGAACAGAGTATGCACTGGAAATAATAAAATCGATGGACTATTGGTATACTATCCTTCTGGAATCGGGAAAGCGCCCCATTATTGAGTCGTGGCAGCGCCTGTCTTCCACAACAGGCCGTACCGTAACCGTCACAACAGGAGAAGTAAAGCTGACAGGTCTTGCCGAAGGCATTGATACTGAAGGGCTGCTTATACTGAGACTCGGAGACAATTCCATAATGAAAATAAGCTCGGGAGATGTTAGGATACTGAGGTAAAGATGTTGATTGCTGTTGATATCGGAAATTCAAATATCGGGTTCGGGTTGTTCCCTGACCCTTTGAGAAGCGCGTCTCTTATCGTCAGAAAAGTGCAGGCCCACCCCGCCCGCACATCCGGTTTCTATGAAAAGATTATAGCCCGTATGATAAAAGAGACACATGCTGAAGACATGCCCCCATCCATTTCCGCCATTGTTGCTTCAGTTGTCCCTGCCAGAAACACTATGATAAACAAGACCCTCTCCTCTTTCTGCAGAAAACGTCCACTCTATGTCAGTGCCGGAATGAACAGCGGCCTGACCTTTAGCGTAAAAGAACCGTTCAAGCTCGGGGCCGACAGGATCGCCAATGCCGTTGCAGGGACCAACTCTACCAAGGGGCGGCCGACAGCAATTTTGGACTTCGGCACGGCAACAAGTATTACTGTTGTAGGTGAAAAGTCCGCGCTTCTCGGAGGCGCCATTTTGCCCGGCCTCTCTCTCATGCTGAAGGCGTTGAACTCCGGTACCGCAAAATTGCCTCTTGTCTCCACCGATGCGCCGGAAAAGGCCCTCGGGAAAGATACAGCATCATCTATTACATCCGGCGTAGTTTACGGCACTGCCGGCGCGGCGGAGAAGCTCATAAAAATAATGGAGAAAGAGCTTGAATTTAAGTTACAATTACTCCTGACGGGAGGGAATGCGCCGCTCATCTCCTCTTTTATAAACAGGTCCTTTACTCTTCACCCTCATCTGACGCTTGAGGGACTGCGGTTGTTATATTTATTAAATTCGGGCAATGGGCTATAGGCAATGGGCAAAGAATTAAATAAAATATTTTGTTTTTATGCCCATTGCCCATTGCATATAATTTCTATTCAAAAGGAGGATTATCATCATGTTGACAAAACGGATTCTTTTCCCTACTGACTTTACCGAAGGAGCGTTGCATGCCCTGCCGTATGCGGTGGATATGGCAAAGAATTGCAATGCCAAGCTCTATATGCTCCACGTGATCTATGATGTCGCAACAGCATCAGGGCTCTACGTGCCTCATATTTCCTTTGATGAAATGTACAAAGATCTGGAGAAAAGCGCTCAAAAGGAGCTTGAAAAATTCGGTTATGAAGAGCTGAAGGGTTTAAAGGATGTGGAATATACAGTCTTGCGCGGAATTCCCTATGATGGGATACTGAAATTCGCCGAGGAAAAAAATATCAGCATTATCGTCATAGGAACGCACGGGAGAAAGGGGCTGGACCGTTTTCTATTCGGGAGCACTGCAGAGAAGGTAGTCCGCTATGCCCCATGCCCGGTGCTGACTGTCAGGGGGTAGAATTAAGAATACAGGTTAAGGCTAAGGTCAAGGTTGAGAAAAGCCGAAGGAGGCCCCGTCTGCCTTAACCTCAACCTTAACCTTGACCTGATTCTAACTTGTCATGATACGCACTAATGTCCTTATTATCGGCGGTGGTCCTGCCGGAGCAACGGCTGCACGAATACTGGCGCGAAACAAGATCGAGACAATACTTGTAGAACGCGACCTCTCTTATGTAAAACCTTGCGGCGGCGGCATTCCATCTTCCGCATTCCACGAGCTGGACATCCCTGAAAACACCGTTAAGAAGAAAATAAAAAAGATCCGCATTATCTCGCCCTCCAGCGAAAAGATCGATGTCGAGCTGTCGGGAGGATCTCTTTTCATCACGGAAAGAGGGGCGTTCGATGCACATTTAAGGGAACTGGCTGTGGCGCAGGGCGCTTCAGTCATAGAAGGCATGTTCAGCAGGTTCGACGACACGGGGAGTTCCATCACTTCGGTCATCACGAGGAAGCCGGCACGCGAGGAACTGCGAATTAAATCAGACTATGTCATCGCCGCAGACGGCATAACGTCCAAGGTCGCTGCGTCATTGCAGGTGCCGAGGCCGCGCGCCATCAATACCATCAGCGCCCTTATTAAACCTTCTGATTCCGACGTATGCGAGTTCTGGTTCGGGACAGAGCATGCTTCAAGCTTCTACTCCTGGGTTTTCCCTTCCGATGGTTACGCTTCTATCGGCACCGGCAGTACCACACCCCGAAGCCTTACCACTTTTCTCGATATCTTTGCCAGAAGAAGGTTCAACGCCCCGCTCGCTGAATTGAACGGGCAAAAACTTCTCGGCAAGACCCGCGCCTTTAAAATGCCGGAATGGACAGGCACACTCTTCAACAGGGGCAATGTCCTCTTTGCCGGAGACGCGGCGGGCATGGTAATGCCCGTGATCTATGAGGGGATATACTATGCAATGAAATCCGGTGAATTCGCGGCGCGCGCGCTCGTGGAAGGCAGCCCTGAGGCCTATAAAAAACTCTGGGAAAGCAGGTTCCGCAGGAGATTTCTGCTCATGCGCACAATCAAACAACATCTTTTCAGGAACAACGAAAATATAGAAAAATGGGTTGAACTCCATAAGAGGTCCGAGGTGCAGGAACTTGCGGTAGAGTTATGGCTCAATAAGAACCAGGAAAGAAGCAGGGTCCTCATGGACTATATCAAGATGTTCAGGCACTTTTTCAGGTTCTGACAATGTGCTCTCTATGGCTAAAAAACATTTAGGCCAGAATTTTCTCTTCGACCCCTCGATTCTTCGCAGACTCGTTGAAGTCTCCAATATTACTGCGCTCGATACGGTAGTAGAGATAGGGCCGGGCCACGGCAGCCTTACGGCAATCCTGTCGGGTATTGCCAAAAAGGTGATTGCCATAGAGCTTGATGACGAGCTGTTCGCCAAACTGCAGAACAGGTTCGGAGGCGCCGGCAATGTCGAGCTCATCCACGGCGATGCCCTCACCTATGCTTATGAAGCCCTGGAAACATTCAAGGTAGTGGCCAACATTCCTTACTATATCACCACTCCGATCATCTTCAGGCTTATGGAAGCTGGAAAGCGGCTCAAGTCAATGACGTTGACAATCCAGAAGGAAGTTGCGCAGAGGATAATCGCAGTGCCGAATACAAAGGCTTACGGCGTCCTGTCAATATCGGTCCAATATGCGGCAGCCCCGGAAATGGGGTTCATTATTCCGCGTGGAGCATTCAAACCCGTTCCTAAAGTTGACTCTGCCGTGGTCCACCTTACAATCCGCAATACTCCGAAAGTCGCGGTAAAGGACGAAAAGTTTTTTTTCACCGTTGTAAAGACCGCCTTTTCCCAGCGCAGGAAAACCCTTTCAAACGCCCTTAAACAGCTCTCGCCGGATATCAGGGAGAAACTGCTTGGCGCAGGCATAGACCCGCGCAGAAGGGCTGAAACCCTGACGATAGAGGAATTCGCAGCTCTCGCAGACACCCTTGCACGGGATATTAGTGCTCGCGAATAAATAACTTGTGCAGCGGGAAAAAAATAGGGACAGACTTGGAGGCTTTATTTATAACCTGTAATAAACAGTAAACCGCTTTTCCGAATTCGAGCCCTTGATAACTACATAAGTTTTGCCGCTCCTCTCTCCCTCGCTTAACCTGTATACCATTGAACTCCCCCCGTTCTCTTCGAGGTAATCTGCGTCAGAATCAACAAACTCACCAATGGCCCTCTGCACCACTTTTTCCTTCTTCTCTTCGGCATCGGCCTCCTTAATCAGGGCCAGCCCTTTCTTCCTCAGCTCTTCGGCCTCTTTGATTATCCGCTCGCCCTCCTGCTTCTTTTCACGAATGTCAAACATCCTCTGGGCGTCGGTAATTATTTCCTGGCAGCTCCTGCCGTCCTCACTATATGCTCTTTTAAACAATTTCCGATTGTCCATGACCAGCTCCTCTTATACCGGCGTCACTACGCCGTTGCTCATCTTCAACTGCCTTCCAGTTTGCTTCGCAAGATCTGTACTATGAGTAACGATAATAAAAACCGTGCCCTTTTCATCGTTAAATTTTTTAAATAAACTAATCATTTCGGCTTCTGTCTCTTCATCAAGGTCGCCGGTAGGCTCATCGGCAAGGACAATAGCAGGATTGGTTATAAAGGCCCTTGCAATGGCAACTCTCCTCTGCTGCCCTCCGGAAAGCTGGGAGGGGTAGGAATGCATTTTATCACTCAGGCCTACAGCGCCGCAGAGCTGCTTTGCGTAGCCGCCTATGTCTCCGCCGTGCATGCCGAATGTGACCGGGAGCATTATATTTTCGAATACCGTAAGTGTCGGGATAAGGCTCGAAAACTGGAAAATAAAACTGATAGTTTTATTTCTGAAATCCGAAAGATCATCGTCATTCATTGACCATATGTCCTTTCCATTGATAACGACCGAGCCTGAATCAGGTTTCGTCAGCCCCCCGATCAAACTCAGGAGGGTTGTTTTTCCGCTCCCCGAATGCCCGATGACCGATAAGATTTCACCCGCGCTCACGGTAAAGCCCGCCTTATCGACCGCCTTGATTTTTTTCCCGTCAATTGTATAGGTCTTGGTAATGTTCTTGATTTCAATCATTGTTCAGTTTCCACCGTTTTTTCAGGGAGTGCTGTCGATCTTTTTCTTCAGCTCTCCGGCTGCGCCGGTCTCGACATCCTTTAAAAGCCCGTATTGCTGCAGCGCGGCCTTCTTGTCTTTAACTCTCAGATATGCAATTCCCAGGTTGTACCGTGCCGTGACATAACGCGGACGCAGCTGCAATGCCTTCTTCAGTGCAGCTATTTCTTCGCGGTCACTGCCGAGTTTTCCGTATGCTATGCCAAGGTTGTTGTATGCCACCGCGTAGCCCGGCATATA
Organism: Nitrospirota bacterium; assembly: GCA_963784135.1. Lineage (GTDB taxonomy): Bacteria > Nitrospirota > Thermodesulfovibrionia > Thermodesulfovibrionales > Dissulfurispiraceae > JADFXI01. The sequence goes on from CAWAQG010000003.1 coordinate 252,971, forward strand.
GCGCACCGCTTTTTTTAATGCCTCCACCGCTTCGTTGGGCTTCCCGAGTTCGTCATAGTCAGTCCCTATTTTGAGATACACATAACCTTGCGCAGGTTTCAGACTCAATACCTTTTCATAGGCGTCAATCGCTTCGCCATATTGCCCGTTGCGCTCGTATAAATCTGCGAGATGAAACCAGGCATCGACATCTTTCGGATTAGCTTCCACCCTTTGTCTTGTTTCAACATATACCGATTCAGACGAATAGGGGTTGACTGCAGTGACCTGCTTTTTTTCCTGCGGTGTTTCTTTTCCCTTGCATGAAAAAGACAAGGCCGCTACTATAACAAGCAAGACTGAAAGTGGTTTCATGTTTTGCCTCCGATGACTTTGTTTTTCATTTTGCCGCGTCATTCTCCTTTTCGAATCGCTTCATACGGCTCCATCCTGCTCGCTGAAATAGCGGGCAACAGGGAAGCAAGGAGTCCCGTAAGCATCGAAAACAGCAGCGTGCCGGCCACCAATGCAGCAAACAATCCCGGGGAAGGCAGAAGATACGGCAATTTAAGACTGTGCAATATAAGACCCTTGCATGCCAGCAGGATGGCCGAGCCGGCTATTAACCCGCATATGCCGCCGGATGTGGATATAATAACCGCTTCAGTTATTATAAGCCCGAAAATGTGCATCTTCCTTGCTCCCATCGCTCTCAACAAACCTATTTCACGCTGCCGCTCATTCACTATCATATAAAATGCAAACCCCATCATCAAGAGGGCCAGTATCCATACTACAGCGCTTATAAGAAGTATGCCCTTCAAAAGGCCTGACAACTGTTTCCTGACCGTGTTCAACACTTCATCCGAAACAATCGCCTTAACGCCGTCGATGTCGTGCTCTATCCTGATGAGCCACCCTGTCGGGAGTATAATCATTCTTTACCCTGGCCAGCACCGCCGATATCTCGTTCCTGCCTATGGTGATCGGCTGCATCGCTTTGGTCTTTGAATTTGCAGCCATCTCATAAGCTGCATCCAGGGACATGAAAACCGCGTGGTCAAAAAATTTCATGCCGGTGGGTTCAAGCGTCCCTACAACCGTAAATGGCGTGCCGAAAAAGGGGAGCGTATCACCTGCGACCACAGGTACGCTCCTGCCCGTTATCACCTCGCTGCCGCTCAAAGGTTTTTTAATGTTTTTTTCAAGCCACGGAGCGACGGTAAAATCGGAGAGCGGGATCAAAGGCCATGAGAAAGACATCGACATTGTAACAGCAGGCAAAGGAGGTCGGTTTAAGAAAAAGCTGCGGGCTCGCCTCCTTAACGCCATCAATACGCCTCACTTTCGCGAGCACGGAACTGTCCATGTAAAAACTGGTCGGTTCGCCCGAGAGCAAGGCCGAACGGGCTTCGGCGGCATTTTTTGCAGGGACGACTAAGTATGTCGGCTCCAAGCCGGTAGGTGCCGATCTTCAGAGCGTTCTGCATACTGGATATGAAGAGAGTCGCAAAAAAAATGGTCCCGGTGACTACCGTGACCGCCAGGAGCAGCAGTACTGTCCTGACAATTTTTCTGCTCAGGTTCTTGACCGCAATTGAAACTATGTTAAGCCTTTTATTCATTAAAGAGTGTTAACGTTCAATAGTAAATAAAAAAGGGGCATAAATAAGTCTGCCCCTTTTTTACAATAAATGTCAACAATCAGGCTATTTGGCAGGATGCCAATCGATCTCCAATCCGCAAAGAAGCGGTGAGCCCTTATCAATCTTGACCTCTATGCCATTAGGCTTATGGCAGCTGGCGCAAGCCGAAACCTGCCGCACGATATTGCCATTCCTTAAATCCATTACATCGAGTTCGCTGTCATCACCATACGTCCTGGACGAAAGGAACGCATATTTGCCGTCCTTGGTGAATGCAAAGTCGTGGGGCCTTATATTATCAGGCAGTACAATCCTCTTGATTATCTCATCTTTCTTTGTATCGATAATGATGACCTGGCTCTTATGCGTCCCAGGCTTCAGACCCGGATCAAACTCGTTAGGTGCGCTGACCCACAGATATTTCCCGTCAGGCGTCATGCGGGCCTGGTGAATAAAGGTCATCTCAGGACTGGTAATCTGCTTAATTTCCTTTTTCGTCTTCCAGTCATAAACATATACTATGCCGGTCGGCATATCGGTTATGTAAGCCTTACTACGATTCTTGGTCCACTGAATGCCGCATACCGCTTTGCCTACAGGCATTTTATCCACGGTCTTCAGCGTCTTGGCGTCCCACACATACACATTGCCGTTGGCCATGTCTTCAAAATAGATATTGCCGTCAGGACCGAGGATAGCGCCGCAGAACTTCTCTCCGACTTTGAAGGGTCCCTCTTTTTTCCCTGTGCTCAAGTCAATTTTGTAGACATCGCCGTCCAATGTGCCGGCAACCAGTATCTTCTTTCCACCTTCAGCCATAAGCGCCTGGCCGTGCGAACCGCCCGCCTTCTTGACCTGCTTCAAAGCTCATACCGGCGATCTTTCCTTCCATCTCGGAGCCGGCCTCGGTAAGTACGATCCTGTCTTTTTCGATATCAGTCGGGGACTTCATCGTCCGCATATCGATAATCGCAAGATGCCCGCCATGCCCTGCAATATATGCAATGCCGTTGAAAGTGACATCCTGCGGAGTGACCACTTTGGCATCTATGAAATCACCAGGCATTGTATAACACGATTCGCCCGACATATCAGTAGCAGCAATACTGTTTTTAGGAGCGCTGCCGAAAACTATAAGCCCTGCCACGATAACTAACCCAAATATTAAGACCGCAAGTTTTTGCCTCATACTTCCCCCATTTTCACGTATTTTTTTTACTTTTTTTCTGACATGCTGCTATTCCCAAACTGCCATTCTGCCCGCTAAGAAAAAAGGTCAACCTTGACTACTGTAAGAATCTCACCTCCTTCCAGCTGCCGTTCATACTTTCATCTCCCCTTCATAGTAAAGGACAGCCTCTTTTATGTCAACTTAAAATTAGAAGTTTAGAAGATATGTTCCCTATCTTTAGCATGCTTTTTTGCGGGAGTCAAGCCCCGGGTTGCCGTTTGTGTTGCTTTCTTCTATGCAGGGATGAAGTCGTTGATGGTAAGAATATCGTATACAGGATATCCCAAAGCCTCAATGTTCTGTCTGCCGTTCTGTTCGCACCGGTCAACAAGCACAATAACTGCATCGATAACCAGGCCGAATTCCCTGGCTACGTTTATTGCCTTTATTGTAGAACCGCCGGTTGTTACTACATCATCGATGATGACAACACGGTCCCCGGCCTTAACATTGCCTTCAAGCGGCAGCCTTAATCCGTGCTCCTTTGGCTCTTTGCGGATAACGAACGCCTGTATAGGCTCTTTCATATGCCAGGAGTGCATGGCTACTGCATAGGCTATAGGGTCGGCCCCCATAGTCAGTCCGCCTATGGCATCCGGGGCGAGTCCCAGTTCTTTGATTTTCTCAAATACCAGCTTGCCCACAAGGTACATACCATCGGGAGACTGCGTAGTTTTTTTCATATTGAAATAAAAACTGCTGACGCCGCCGGAGGAAAGCTTGAATGAAGGCTCGCTGCTGTATCGAAAGGAACGCTCTTTGATTATATCTATAAGTGCCTGTTTCTCGTTCACTGCCCTGAAATTTACCAAAACAGCATTACAAAAAGCAATCCGCCCTTAGGCATCGGTAGTGGAGGTACTGGATTTCGCCAGAGTCCAATTTTTCTTTATTACCAGTGGAACAGCGGATAAGCGATTACTATGCAATACGTTGTTTCTTACTCCTAACACGCAGCATAGATAAGTATAGCCAATAAACGAGATGTTGCACCCTTATAGAGAGTCAACACATTTTTCTATTGATAAAATCTGCGCATTACTGGTTGAAATATATGAAGCTGATTACTGCGCCTGCATAATCGCAGTCTCACCATTGCGTTAGGAGTGATGGTGGAATGTCAATAAGTAGGTCTGACCCTCCGCCCTCACTCCTATATGCCGAGAATATGAGCAACAAATTTTGTCCTTGCGTAAAATGCTCTGCTGGTGGTGCCGTGTCCGGCTCCCTTAGTCCGGGGTTGAACAAGAACGCCCATTTTGCCGGTTAACGCCTCAAAACCTTTTTGTATGATGGTGTTTCTTACATCATTGTAATCGTCTTTGACTTGCTGATAAATAGCAGGTTCGTCGAGATCAAATGTGCTGACCTTCATAAGAACACAGGATATCTCTTCTTTTGATTCAAACATCCTGGCACAAACTACTATCTTTTTAAGTTTCGATAAAAGGTGACTTTCTTCAAATTCCTTTTGTGCTACATTGACGGCGTCAATCATGGTAATCGCCATCGTCTCTTTAACTACAATTGCACCCGTCCGCAGGCGTTTCAAGGGAACATTTTTTAGCTCCCACGATCCAAAATTCGGGGATTGTGCTAATCAAGTGGGTCAAAATATGATTCTTCGATTATTCCAGTCCCAACCAGTCGCATACAATCAGCAGGGACAGTGTTCAATGCCTTTGCCAAAACGTCCCTTAACATCTCTGCATCGCCCGGGAACTCAGACTTTCCATCCCACTCATCGCTCAACCTTGTTGCAATTGCCTCTGCCCATTCATTTGCTGAATGACTCATACTTATCTCAACTTTTATAATTTAAGTTTTGATTCTATGCTTATAAGCGCACTCATTTTCGTATGCAATTCAGCTACATTATCGTAGCTCCAGAATCCAACCCGTTTATTGATAGGCTTAAATGCCTCCAAAGACAATTTTGCTTGAAACTCTTTTCTTCTAACCTCGTCTGCGACTATAAAAAAGCTGGCATGAAAATCCTGAAACTCAACGAATTTTAACAAAGAATTATTAATAGCTGTTGAATGCTCAATTTCATAAAAACTTGCAGGTAGTCTCCTATCGTTAAACCAAGTTACATCAACCGTTTGCGCAGTGCGTACTAGATGGTCGTAGCTAAACTTAAATATTTCAGAGACTGATATAATCTCAGAAAGTCGCTTGCTCAAATAAATTTTGTTTTTATCCTGATTGGGAACAAATGTCTTATACTTATTATAATTTCCCAATTCTACAAGCAATCCTTGATAGTAAGTATGAGAGTATTCTTCCTGCTTTGCCTTTGGTTGGTCTTTTGAAGGTAAAATCTCTTGGGGAAGATTATCTTTGCAATCTTTTAGTGCCCATAAGCCTGGTCTTATCTTAAAGAAAAACCTGTCATCTTGAACAATGCGGCGGATACTTGCAAAGGGAGTTTTTGTTTTCCATTCACAACCCGCAACTTTTAGTACATTTTGATTTAGAAAGCCAAGAGTAGCATAGCCACCATTTTCCTTCATTACTCTTATCACTGCTTCATGTTGCTTCATGCTGCTCGCCTTGCTATTCACGCCGGTTGTTTTTTTATTTTTTGTTGTTTTCAGCATGATTAATTTTATAGGTGAAGCAGCTTTTTTTTCAATGTTTCGTTGTTATTTATTTTGTCCGCGTTGCCTCACATAATAATCACGTCCAAAGGGGTATTCGTTGCCTCATCTAAAATCACGTCCAAATAATTACGTCATTCCCGCAGGTAGTAAGCGGGAATCCATTCTTTTGAAAGTGTGGATACCCGCCTTCGCGGGTATGACGAAATGTACGGCTTCCGTGTTAAATCTTTTTTTGAACAAGTCTGGTATTCATGTGTTTATCTGAGGCAATTTGAAGCAGGCGGTTTTGAAGCTTTTCGATCTTACGTTTGAGTTCTGCTGGATTGAGTCGCCGGTATAGGCTGCGTAGATGCTTGTGCGGAACCGCTAAGGATATGCCCTAATTATTTATTATTTAGGGTAAATATGCTATATTTTGCTCAAAAGTTGAAAGGTCAGGCGTTAGAAGAGGAGGTTTTATGGAATTCAAGGGGATAAGAGTTGATATACCGGAGGGGTGCAACATCATATTGGGCCAGACTCATTTTATCAAAACCGCAGAGGACCTATACGAGATAATTGCGACTACGGTGCCACAGGCGAAATTCGGTGTAGCCTTCACAGAGGCATCAGGTCCCTGCCTTATCAGGACCGAGGGCAATGACAACGGCCTCATTCAGGGCTGCGTCAAGATTCTTCAGGATATAGGTGCAGGTCACGTCTTCTGTATTCTGCTGAAGGAAGCCTATCCGGTCAATGTGCTCAACCAGATAAAGAACTGCCACGAGGTATGCAGGATATATTGCGCAACAGCCAATCCTTTAGAGGTATTGGTCGCCGTCACCCAACAGGGTGGCGGCGTCGTCGGGGTTGTGGACGGTTTTCCTCCAAAGGGGGTCGAAACCTCTGAAGACAAAAAACAGAGGAAAGAGTTCCTGAGAAATATAGGTTATAAATTATAGACATTTATTCCGTCGACAGAAAATCATTTGCCGACGCAGAACTCGTCCTGCTATGTCGGGTGTTTCACATGAAATTAGTGCCATAACACGAATGATAATTTTCTCAGCTCCTATTACTTTCCGCCGGCGAGTCCGACGCCCATTTCAAATGCTTTCTCACAATCTTTTGGAAATATCTCCTTCCGCCTCTCCGCTTTTTTCACAGGATCAAACCGGGTTGATAGTACCTTCGAATAATCATCAAACTGACAAGTATCGAAGCTGCACATATACTCAGAAGCCCCATATATCCTCTTCAGTATCATTGCATGCCGCTCGAAGTTTTGGATGTACCCAAATTCCTGCATCATCTTCTCCGTGAGACCCATCGTATAGATAAAACCCGATTTAATCTTCCCTGGGAAAAGCGACTGTGGAGGATCAGTATATGTTGAATACGGAAACAATAAACGTTCCATGAATGATTTCATCTCCCCGGATACAGTACCAAAGTAGATAGGGGAACCCAGGATGACTGCATCCGCTTTTTCAATCTTGCTGAATATTAGTGTCAGGTCATCCTCGACAGCACACCTGCCATAGCTTTTACCACCTATAGTTTTACATGCAAAGCAGCTTATGCACCCCTTGAAGTTCAGATCATACAGATGAATGAGTTCTGTCTTGGCTCCCTTCGAGGCAGCCCCTTCAAGAGCCTTCTCAAGCAGTGTCGCTGTGTTCCACTTTTTTCTGGGACTTCCATTGAATGCCATAACTTTCATTGTCATATCTCCCTTTTTTATATCAGAGGTTATTTTCCTGCTCCGCCTCAATGTCTCTTCCAAAATAAACTCCCGCCTGTTTCGGACTTCATCTGAGAGGAGGAAGATAAGGATACCTCAACTCCAGCTCAAGCGCTCCTTCAGCGCATGCCTTCCGGCACAGACCGCAGCCGAAGCACTTGTCAGAGTCTATGGCTGAAACATCCTTGCCGCAATTTATTTTCAAACTGATGGCATCGAACTGACAGCGTTCAGTGCAAAGGCCGCAACCGCTGCAACGGTCTTCGTCCACCCGGGCAACATATTCAGCCCGGGCCATAGTCTCTACCCCAATGCCGGTAAGGGTACGCATCGCAAGACATTCGTTGAGGGAGCAGTTGCAGACCGAGCCGATAAAAGGCGTCATAAGTGTCCATATGGTATGTATCGAGCCATAAACTTCCAACTCCTCCATCTGCAGGAGCGCCTCCTCCCGCGAAACAGCTTCCAGTCCTGCGTCCGGAGCAGTTCCGAAATAGCTCATGTCACAATCCTTATACCAGGGCTCGGGGCCAAAACTGATGCCATAACAACAGCGCATCTCTTTCCTGTCAGTCGTCCAGCGGCAGGCACATGGCATGCGGACAAGAGTAGCGGACTTCATCACCAGGTCGCGAACCTCCTCAATGGGGAGCACCTGACCGAAATGCTCTGTCTTGGCCTTTAACACCATGGCCTTCTTTACCTTTTCAGGTAGATGGCCTTTCCCCCGGACAATTGTTTCAAGCCGACCGAGTGTCTCGAATCCATGCTGAATAGTTTCTTCGAAAAAGCTCCCGATATAGCGCCGCCTGTTCAGATCGGACAGCAAATCCTGCGAATAGTTCAAGGCATTCTTATACCAGATAATGCCGTCTCCGTGTTTCGTACAAAACTCGCACATATTTTATTATACGAGACTACCATGAAAACTTCTGCTCCAAATTGACCTTGGAGATGTTAATTTCCGAAAAAATGTGTCACATGTGGCTTGCTATGTACCGGTTACTTCTCACCCTCGGTTTTTTCAAAAGGTTTTTTATTCCGACCGTGCTCTTGCTTCAGTTAACGGTTTTTCCATTGCCCATATCTTTAGCAAAAAGGTAGTATATACATTGCATTTGCAACTTTGAGTTGTATCATAATGAAATCCTAAATATACCCTGAAAAAAACTGTCTTTTCAGCGCAGGGTCAATACGCCTAAATAAGGTTTAATATTCATGGATATCACGCAGGAACTGGACCACCTTAACCCGCGCCAGAGAGAGGCGGTGCTTCATACGGAGGGGCCGCTCCTGGTCCTTGCCGGTGCAGGATCAGGAAAAACGAGGGTGCTCACTATCAGGACCGCCTATCTAATCCACAAAGGCGTCCAGGCTAACCAAGTGCTGGCAGTCACCTTTACGAATAAAGCCTCCCGTGAAATGAAGGAGCGGGTCTCGTCCATTCTCAAGGGGGTAACTGGTCAAACTGCTGTTACCGGCAGCAAAGGTCCGGTGGTCTCGACGTTTCATTCCCTCTGCCTTGCCATCCTGCGCCGGGAGATCGAGCGCCTTGGATACCGTAAGGACTTCACCATCTACGATACGTCGGACCAACTCTCTCTTTTGAGAGGCATACTGACAGAGGTCAAGTTTGCCGACAAGAGCTTCAAGGTGGAGGCTGTCATGGAACGCATCAGCAAATCCAAGAACGACGTGCCGCTAACGGTACATAACCATGCATCAAAAAGTGCAAAAAAAGATGATATAGACAACATCTCGGAGTACCTCTATCCAAAATACCTTGAGGCGCTGAAATCCTTCAATGCCCTGGATTTCGATGATCTTATCCTGTTCACCCTCAGGCTCTTCAGGGAACATCCTGATGTGCTGAAGAAATATCAGGACAGGTCCAGGTATATCATGGTAGACGAATACCAGGACACCAATCGTATGCAGTATGATTTGATCGGCCTTCTCGCCGGCGAGCGGAAAAACCTCTGCGTAGTGGGTGACGACGACCAGTCCATCTATGCCTGGCGGGGCGCCAGCCTGAGCAATATCCTTGATTTCGAGCATGACTTTCCCGGTGCGACTGTGGTGCGACTGGAGCAAAACTATCGGTCCTTTGGGAACATCCTTAAGGCTGCCAACGGCGTCATCAGGAACAACGAGAGGAGAATGGAAAAGTCCCTGTGGACAACCCAGGTAAACGGACCGGAGGTGATGCTGTACAAGGCATCAGGTGGTGACGAAGAGGCGGAATGGGTGGCAAGCCGTATCCAGCAGGTAAAGTATGAAAAGAAACTCTCTTTCGAGGATTTCGCTGTGATTTACAGGGCCAATGTCTTTTCGAGGCAGTTTGAGCAGGCTATGCGGGGGCTGCACATACCCTATTCGGTTGTGGGAGGCATGAGCTATTTCGAGTACAGGGAGGTAAAGGATATTGTCGCCTACCTGAGAATTATCGCCAATCCTCGCGATGAGCTGGGCCTTCTCCGGATAGCAAATACGCCCAAACGCGGTTTGGGGCCGACCACCCTCGGCAGTCTCTCGGACTTTGCCCGGCAGCAAGACATCACGCTGCTTGAGGCTTTTGTCAGGGCCAATGAAATAGACGGCCTCACCGGGAAGCCTGCCGAAGCTGCTCAGGGCCTTGCAGCAATGGTAGAGAAGTACAAGATTTTATTTGCCGTGAATAAGGAGATGGCTGCAGTGCTGAGAGAGCTTGTCTCGGAGATAAACTATCGCGATCATATCCAGGGACTCTACAAAACTCCCAATGCAGTATCACAGCGCCTTCAGAATGTCGAAGGTTTCATCGAGACCCTTGCACATTTCGAAAAAAAAGACGACTCCCCGACACTCCAGGCGTTCCTCGAGACGCTGGCACTTACAGACCTTCTTAAGGACAAGGAGGAGCGGAACGGAAACGGAGTTACTCTGATTTCCTTCCACTCGGCAAAGGGACTGGAGTTCCCGGTGGTATTTATTGTTGGCGTAGAAGACGATATCCTTCCACACAAAAAGTCCATCTATGAGGCTTCCGGTCTGGAGGAAGAGCGGCGGCTCTTCTACGTAGGCATAACACGGGCCATGAAGGAACTCTACGTCTGCTATGCGGGCCATAGAATACGCTATGGCAAAAGTACACCCTGCAATGCCTCGCGCTTCATCGACGAACTACCGGAAGATGCGATTATGAGAATCGACGAAGAGGATGAAAGCGATTGCATAGATGAACAAGCGGCGGCGAAGGCGTTCTTCTCAAACATTAAGAACATGCTGGGAGAATGAAAGTGTACGCTTCTATTCGAGGTGAAATTTGGCGTTGGTGAGTTTGCAAGAGGTGAGGCTCGCTTTCGGCGCCCCTGAACTGCTCGACGGGGTGACCTTGCAGCTCAATCGCGGCGAACGAGTCTGCCTGGTCGGTAGAAACGGGGCAGGCAAGTCCACTCTTTTGAAGGTTATAAGCGGGGCGATTTCCCCTGATGCAGGTGAGGTCATAGGGCAGCGTGATGCAAGGATCGGCCTTCTGGAGCAGGAAGTCCCACTGGATCTCTCAGGAACTGTCTTAGAGGTCGTCTCAGGCGAACTCGGCATGCGCGATCTGCTCTCTGAATATCACGCTTTCAGCAAGCGCCTCGGACACGGGGATGACGCGGGAAATATCGCGGAGTTGGAGCGTATCCATCACGCCATTGAGTCCTCAGGCGGCTGGCAGACGGAGCACAAAATCGAGAACGTCCTTTCCCGGTTGAGATTGGATCCGGATGCTTCTTTTGCCGATCTCTCGGGCGGATACAAAAGAAGAGTACTGCTGGCAAGGACGCTCGTGAGCGGGCCTGACCTGCTGCTCCTCGATGAGCCGACGAACCATCTGGATATCGAATCTATTGAATGGCTTGAGGAATTTCTCCTCGATTTCCGCGGTGCCATACTCTTTATAACCCACGACCGGCGCTTTCTCCAGACTCTTGCGACGCGCATAATCGAGCTCGACCGGGGTCGGGTCACTGACTGGCCGGGTGATTACGCAACCTACCTGGCGAGAAGACAGACCGAGCTCGATGCCGAGGCTTCGCACAACGCGCTTTTTGACAAGAAACTTAGTAAGGAGGAGGCGTGGATACGACAGGGAATCAAGGCCCGACGCACACGCAATGAGGGCCGGGTGCGGGCATTGAAGGAGTTGAGGTGCGAGCGCCGCGCAAGACGCGAACAGACAGGCAGCGCTTCGATTAGACTGAACGAGGCTGAAAGGTCAGGCAAGCTGGTTCTTGAGGCAAAGGGGATAGGACATAGCTACGAGGGACATCCCCTGATACGCAATTTCTCCACCATCGTCATGCGCGGGGACAAGATCGGCATTATCGGTCCAAACGGCGCGGGAAAGACCACATTGCTGAATATTCTCCTTGGCATGATGCAGCCTTCAGACGGCTCAGTGCGAATGGGGACTCGCCTTGAGGTCACCTACTTCGATCAGCATCGGGCACAGCTGGACGATGACAAATCTGTCGTTGAAAACGTGAGTGATGGATGTGACATTGTTACGGTCCAGGGAGGTACAAGACACATAATCGGCTATCTCAATGATTTCCTCTTTCCCCCGGAGCGGTCCCGCTTGCCCATAAGGGTATTATCGGGCGGCGAGCGAAACCGGGCCCTCCTGGCGAAGCTCTTCACGAAACCCTCAAACGTGCTGGTGATGGACGAACCTACCAATGACCTCGATACCGATACACTGGAACTCCTTGAGGAGATGCTGATAGCGTACAAAGGCACTGTTTTTCTTGTAAGCCATGACCGTGAGTTCCTGAACAACGTTGCGACGAGCACCATAGTATTTGAAGGCGATGGAAGACTCGCGGAATATGTTGGAGGATACGACGACTGGCTATGGCAGAGAGGCCCGGCAATACCAAAGGCCGGGAAAACTAAAAAAGCGGCAAAACCTGAAAGAATACGGCAAAAGCAGGTGGTGCGTCCTCGCATCCTGACATTCAGAGAAAAAAAAGAGCTCGATGCTCTGCCCGCGCTGATTGAATCCCTGGAATCGGAGCGCACCAGGCTCTATGAGGTACTATCTGACCCTGACTTCTATCGACAGGACCGAAGCAGGATACCGGCGGCAAAGACGAGAATCCAGGAACTCGAAAACGAAATCACTACTGGGTATCAAAGATGGGAGCTTTTGGAGTCGCTCCCTAAAGGAACATAGAAAGAGCTGAAAGAGACCCATATTTCGATTTAATTCTGTCCCTCTCATTATTATCAATCAGGAGCGGCTATTCCGGATAAAAGATCTCATATCTTCCGGTACGGGCGCATCGAATGCAAGCAGCTCGCCGGATATCGGATGATTTATGATAAGCCGTGAGGCATGCAGAAGGTGCCTCGGAGTTTCCTGCCAGGGAAGCAGGTCGTAACATCCAGCTTTGACATTTTTTACAAACGCAAGGAATTCATCGTCGGTCCTTCCATATAACTTATCACCCACCAATGGATGACCGGCATGTGCCAGATGGGCCCTGATCTGGTTTGTTCTGCCGGTGACGGGCCTGCACCTGACCATCGTGGATGATGCAAAACGTTCCATTACATCAAAAGCAGTGGCGGAGTATTTGGCGCCTGCGCCATCATCGAATACTACTTTATTTTTTATGGTGATGCAGCTGTCACGATCAGGCACTAAAAAACCTTTGACCTCAAAGGAACCGTTATTGATTACTCCACGGGCTACCGCAATATACTCCTTTTCTACTGTTCCGGCTTCAAATTGCTGCAAGAGCGACCGGTGTGCGATTTCTGTTTTTGCAGCAACGATTATACCGCTTGTTTCCCGATCCAGGCGATGCGCCAGGTGAATGGCGCCATGAAATCCCTTACCCGCCATTCGTTCACGCAATAGAAAGATTAAAGTATTCTTGATGTAATTACCATCAGAATGCGACGGTAGGTTGCCAGGTTTATTTGCAACAAGAAAGGTTTCTTCTTCATGCATAATTTGTATATTTATATCAACAGGTGGTTCGTTACGAACATCAGAATACGCTACGATATCGTTTTTTTTCAGGAGATGCGCGGGCGTTATTGTATTCCCATTGACCGTCACCTTCCCTCGTCCAATCATCCGCTTCCATTCTTCGCGGGTCTGATACTTGAAGCGCCGGGTGAGGAAATCCATTAGACTCCTGCCGGCAAACTTCGATGAGATCCTGGATGAAAGTATAGTTTCTTCTGTCATACTTTAATTAACGCTATTTTATCACATTTAGCTCTGCATGCAGCAAGCACTTCAGGCATTCCAAAGCTTTCGGTAAAATAGTAGAACAGATTCCAGCCATCGGATCTACGCCTCTGATTGGATTGGATTCTTTTCAGTGAATGATTATTCATGGGCATGCATGCTATACTATCAATAGGATTTTGGAAGTTTTTGCCGTTTATGAGGCCACAAAGACTTTTGACTTTGCGGCCTTTTTTATTGAGACCTTCTGAGATTTGAGTCTAAAGATAAGGAGCTAAAAGGAAATAGCTTTGATACCGAAAAAAGCCCTAAAGGCCCCAAGGCGATCAATGTCGTTAAATTGTAATTAATGCAAAGAAGGCCTCTTCCGGTGGAGGAGGACTTCTCATTAAAAGGGGGAAAGATGAACTACAGCATGAAGAAGGCAGCAAGGGAAGAAAAGCAGCAGCGGAAGCTCGACGCAGGTTTCGTGGAGACCCAGTTCCCCGAGGTTGCAGGCATCGTTATCAGCATGATATACAATCAGAGGGGCATACAAAGATCAATGCCACGGGTTGTTAATTTCTTCCCCGGCAGTTATGCGTTGTTCAGGATAGAGTGCCTGAACAAGGAATGTGTTGACGGAGGGTTTGATCTCAGCCAAGTCATCACAGGGATGATCAGAAACCACAAAGAGGCCGCCAATGGCGAGCTCATTTGCGAAGGCACTTCCACTTCTGCCAACCACTCGACGATTGCCTATGAAGTTGCAATACAGTATACGTAGGAGAGTTTTCTTTAAATCTCGCTCATAGTTATTAACAACAAACACTACATAGGAGTTACGCATGACTGAGAACAAACTGTATACCACCTACATCAAGGAAACAGCAGGAGGAAAGCAAGTATGTGTATACTGCAAAAAGACTGAAGAAGAAATAGGAGAAAGTCTTGGTGGGCATGCCAGCTGGTGCAAGTGGCGAAGAGATATAGAGGAAATGGAGAAAGCTGTCGGAACAAGAAAGTCCTCCGGGGGTATGGTAAGCGTACGAAGGCATGAGCGATTGTAATGCTGGCGCCTTGGTGCAAACCATTGTGATGACCTATACGTATTTTTCTTATCAGTTCCGGAGCGGACCGTATGTAAGTCCGAGTGGCATACGCCGCAATAGAGAATCTCGATAACCACATCATCAGACCGTGGATCGCGTCTGTCAAAGCGATATAGGGCCAGGGCATCCTTGGCGGACTGTGCTGCGTACCCTGGTACATTCATTGACATTGTTTTTTGCTCCATGTTTAACAAATTTTTGTTCTTACTTAAGTGCGTCCTCTCCAGAGGGCCCTCTCCTTGTTTCTCCTTTCGCCTGTTTAAGGTCGAACTATTTCGTAGAGTTTGCTCACATCTATTTGCCGCGCATGGTGTTCATGGACAACAAATTCCGGCATATCCGCAGCATAACATATTTTATTTTTTTCTTGACAAGTTTTCATATAATCGTATATAAATATGTTTATGCGTGAAACGTTGGACATTATCAAACTTCTATCAGACGAATCGCGGCTCAGGATACTGATGCTGCTCACTGAAAAGGAACTCTGCGTTTGTCAGATAATGGGCGTCCTTAATATGTCTCAGCCCCTCGTATCAAGAAACCTTTCCCTGCTGCTGAAAGCCGGCTTTCTCAAAGACAGGAGGGAAGGGAAGCTCATGTTCTACAGCATAAAAAAAGCGCTGCCGGGAAAACACCGGCAGTTTCTTGCCGTATTGCGGAAACTGCTTAAAGATGATACAACTTTAAAAAAAGACCTCCGCTCGCTTCAGGACTGCACTGAATTCCAGAAGCGGACCGGCAGGTGCGATATGAAAACACTGAAGGAGTTCATGCGCTATAAAAAACGGAAATCAGCGGGCCCGAAGCTGTAAGAGGACCGGACAATGAAAAGTGAAAAGAGGGCCTGCGGCCATTTATTGGAGTTCAATGCGATTAAGCCCCCCCTGCGTCGCCTTGTTTTCAATAAACGGTCGCCGGCCCTGTTTTTACTTGCAGTCTTCCTGCTGCTCCATGCGGCTTCCGCGACAGCCGGCGATGCGCAAGCCGGGCTTTCTCTTACCGATGCCGTCAGAAGCGCACTTGAAAACAACTATGAGATACGGGCATTTAAAAACGCGCTTGGCGTATCTAACGAGAACATCGGCGTGGCACGGAGTTTTCTTTTACCGAGTCTCAACTTTGAAGAGCGCTTTATGAGCACTACCAATCCAACCTATGCTTTTATGGCAAAACTCAACCAGGAACGCTTTTCGCAGAATGATTTCGCTATTAATTCATTAAACAGCCCGGGCGCGATCAGCGATTTCGAGACGTCGCTCTCTTTCGAGCAGCCGCTCTTTTCTAAAAAGGCATACGTCGGGCTCGAAATGGCGAGGCTGGACCATTCTGCGAGGAACGAGGATTATTTGAGGAAAAGAGAGGAGACCGCATTTAAAGTGACGCAGGCATATTTCACTGTACTGAAGGCCGGGGAGCAGGTCACAATGGCTGAAAAAACGCTCGAAGATACCAAAGAACACAGCCGAATTGCAGAATTGCGCCTTAAGGCCGGCCTCGGACTATTCTCCGATACACTCAGGGCGTCGACTGCGGTCGCTGACGCGGAGCAGCAGCTTGTCAGCGCGCGGAAAAACCTTGCCGTCGCGAGGAGATATATCTCTCTTCTGCTGGGCATGCGCGAGACTGTCGATATTGAGGGAGCCTATCCCGGAATCCCTGTCAGGGACATGGAATATTATAAAAATGCAGCTCTTTCAAGGAAAGATATCAAATCCATGGAAATAATGCATGAGAACGCAAAAAACAGCATTGCGCTTTCAGAGGCGGCCTACTGGCCCACTGTGGGCGTGGGCGGCTCTTATCAGTTGAATGACCACCGCTATCCCATCGGCTCTGAAGGCAGCAGTTGGCTGCTGACGGCGTTCCTCAGATGGGAGCTTTTTGACGGCGCTAAACGTGAGCACGAACGGTCACAGGCCCGTTACAGGACCGCTGAAGCAGAGGAGCGCCTGAAAGGGCTCATAGATACGGTGTCGTTTAAGGTGTATGAATCATACCTTGGCATTGAGGAAGCAAAGAAGAACCTGGAACTGGCACGGTCAGAGTTGCAGACCGCCGAAGAAGGAAAGCGGCTGGTGAAGGTCCGCTACGAAAATTCCCTTTCACCCCTTGTCGACCTTTTGGACGCGCAAGTAAGTCTGGACCAGGCGCGCACTAATCTCGTGGTCAGGGAGAACGAATACCGTGCCGCAGTAGCCAATCTCAGCTATGAAAGCGGGACCATTCTGAAAGACCTGAATATAGAATAAGACCGGCTATAGGCAATAAATGACATGGAGGACAACATATGGCGATAGGCGATAGGCAAAAGGCTATAAATGATAAAAGACAGACAACAGATTGCGAGCTATGGGCACGGGCACAAATAAAGAGAATTTTTTTGTCTTTGCCAATTGCCTATTGCCTATTGCCCATAGCCTTTTTGACTTTATTGTCCGGCTGTAAGGACAAGGTCGGGCCCGGCCATGCGGCAGTAAGCAGGCCAACAGTAGAGGGGGTAACTGTCACAGAAGTGCGCCCGTCAGAGGTGGAGGAATACTATGAAACATCCGGGGCCGTAAGGGCGAAAACGATAAGCCGGATTGCCGGAAGGACGATGGGCGCCGTTACCTCACTCAGAGTGAAAGAAGGCGACCGGGTACACGCGGGACAGGTGCTCCTGACAATTGATGACAGAGATGCAGTGCAAAATGTTATCGCTGCTGAAAAAGCCCTTGAGTCTGCGCAGCAAAACAGGTCCCTGGCTGATATAACATACAGGCGCTACAGGAAGCTTTATGACGAAAAGGCGCTGTCACAGCAGGAGATAGATCAGATAGAGACGCAGAAAAAAATCACCGAGCTGGATTACGAGAGATCACATGCCTTGCTTAACGAGGCACGGGTCAATCGTGATTTCGCAACTATAGTGTCCCCGATCTCAGGCGTTGTAACCGAAAAGAAAACAGAGCGCGGCAGCATGGCGGTGCCGGGAGTGCCTCTTCTTACAGTGGAGGATGTGTCTTCATTTATTCTTGAAGCCCCTCTTGACGAGCGTCTCACCGGAAAAGTCACAGCCGGAACTCCTGTAGATATATCTGTCGATGCCATAAACCTGCAATTGAAAGGAACAATCAACGAGATTGTCCCCACAATCGATCCGATGTCAAGAACGTTCGTCGCGAAAATTGCTCTCACATGTCCTTCATTGCGGACAGGGCTCTACGCGCGCGTAAAGATACCCACCGGCAAGAAGAGCGCCATTGTCTTACCGGACAAGACAATAGTCGCAAAAGGAGAGCTTACCGGAGTATACGTCGTTGGTCCGGACGGAGTCATTACATTCCGCCTCGTGCGCCCCGGCAGTCATTACGGCAATAATGTCGAAATCCTTTCCGGAATAAAAGCAAATGACCGTGTCATCACTGATAATATATCAAGGGCTGTGGACGGCGGCATCGTCGCCGGGACGAAGATACGGTGAGAAGTATCGGATTGGCCGGCCGTATAGCCAGGGCCTTCATTAACTCCAGGCTGACCCCCCTGATTGTCATTGCCTCGCTGGTCCTCGGAGTATTTGCGGTCATCGTAACGCCGCGTGAGGAAGAGCCGCAGATCGTTGTCCCGATGATTGATGTAATGGTCTCCTACCCCGGGGCCTCTGCAAAAGAGGTCGAAGAGCTTGTCACCAGGCCCATGGAGAAGTTCCTATGGGAAATTAAGGGTGTCGAATACATCTATAGCGTCTCAAAACCCGGCATGAGCATGGCGGTTGTCAGGTTCTATGTCGGGCAGGACATGGAGAGCAGCATTGTCAAGCTCTACAACAAACTGATGTCCAATTACGACAAAATCCCTCCCGGCGTTTCGCAGCCCCTGGTCAAGCCTAAATCAATTGACGACGTACCTATGCTTACCTTCACGCTCTGGAGCCGGCGGTATAAAGGATATGAGCTGAGGAGGGTTGCACAGGAAGTTGCGGACGAACTGAAGAAAGATGCCGACGTTGCTGAAACTAATATAATCGGCGGTCAAAAGCGGCAGCTCAGGATAGACATGGACCCATTACGCCTTAGAGCATACTCCCTCTCCCCGCTGCAGATTGCCGGCACGCTGCAAAAAGCCGACTTTGCGCGTCGCTCAGGCGACTTCCCCAAAGACAATAATAATTTCCTCGTTGAAACGGGCCCGTTTCTTAAAAACGCCGGGGATGTCGGCAATGTGGTAGTCGGAGTTTCCAACGGCAGACCGGTCCATTTAAAAGAAGTGGCGAACATAAGCGATGGCCCGGAGGAACCGTCTAATTATGTCTTTATGGGCTTCGGCCCTGCTGCGCGTGAAGCAAAAGAAGCATTGAATGACGGCGCTGCACAGGGCAGCACCGCAGGACAATATGAGGCTGTCACTATTACGCTGGCAAAGAAGAAAGGGACCAATGCAACGCATATCGCTGAAAGGGCACTCAGGAAAATAGCTGCAATAAAGGGAACAGTCATCCCCTCGGAAGTTGAGATAACTACTACGCGGAACTATGGAGACACAGCCAAAGAAAAATCCGACGAACTCCTTGAACACATGCTCATCGCAGCCATTTCTGTAACAATCCTTATAGCGCTCGCCCTTGGATGGAGAGAATCGATAGTAGTGGGCGTAGCAGTGCCGGTCACACTGGCCCTGACCATCCTGGTCAATTACATGCATGGTTACACACTAAACAGGGTCACCCTCTTCGCCCTCATTTTTTCAATAGGTATTTTGGTCGACGACGCTATTGTGGTCGTCGAGAACATACACCGCCATTTCAGGGCGAAATCCGTTGACCGGGAAACTGCGGTGCTCGCAGTCGACGAAGTGGGGAATCCCACAATATTAGCCACCTTTACGGTCATAGCCGCTCTCCTGCCAATGGCATTCGTCTCAGGTCTGATGGGCCCTTATATGCGGCCTATCCCTGTCGGCGCATCAGCAGCTATGCTGCTTTCCCTGCTTATTGCTTTCATTATCAGCCCCTGGTTGAGCTATATAATGCTTAAAGGCACGAAAAAGGACAGCGAGGGGCATAAAGAAAAAGCGGAAAGCCGCTTCTTTGCCGTATTGAACCGTCTTTATGAAAAAAATCTGAGGGGGCTGCTCGATAGCAGAAAGAAACGATATATAGGTCTCCTGCTGGTCCTCGTTTTGCTCGGAGGGTCAATCCTGCTCGTGCCTCTGAAACTTGTGACCGTTAAAATGCTCCCGTTTGATAATAAGAGCGAGTTGCAGGTCATCATCGACATGCCCGAGGGCTCGGCGCTCGAGGAAACCGCCGCGTTGGCCCGGCAGATCGGCGAATACCTGAACACGGTGCCGGAGGTCACCAATTATCAGTCTTATATCGGCACTGCGGCGCCGTTTAATTTTAACGGTCTTGTGCGCCACTACTACCTGCGCTCCGGAAGCAACGAAGCCGATATACAGGTCAATTTTGTCCCAAGGGATGAAAGAAGGACACAGAGCCACGACATCGCAAAAAGGATAAGACCCGAAATTAAAAAAATCTCGGACAGCTATAACGCGAGGATCAAGGTAGTTGAAATACCGCCCGGCCCTCCTGTGCAGAGCACTCTTGTCGCTGAAGTATATGGGCCTGATTTTGGGGGGCAAACCGCGGTTGCAGGAAAGATAAAGGAAATCTTCAACAGAACCGCCGGTGTAGTTGATACCGATTGGTCAGTTGAGGATGACCGTCCAAAGATATCCTTCGATGTCGACAAGGAAAAGGCTTCTTACAACGGCATCACTACCGAAGCGGTATCACAGACGCTGAGAGCGGCCCTCGGAGGCATGTCGGCCGGGCTGGCACACATTGAAAATGATAAGGAGCCTGTTGAGCTTTTTTTGAGGGCGCCGCTTGCCGAACGGGCGGGAATTGACAAACTTGGAGCGATTGGAGTGCCTTCGTCTTCGGGCGCCATGGTACCCCTTTCCGAACTGGTCAAAGTAAATAACGGCATAGAGGACAAAACCATTTACCACAAGAATCTGAGACGGGTGGTATATGTGACCGGCGATGTTGCCGGTAGTGAAGAAAGCCCTGTCTACGCCATATTAAAAATGAGGGATGCTGTCAGTAAAATTAAATTGCCCGGCGGATACGAGCTGAAGCAGTACTCCTCTGTCCAGCCCTGGCTTGAGAATACCTATTCAATGAAATGGGACGGCGAGTGGCACATCACCTATGAAGTCTTCAGGGATTTAGGCATCGCCTTCGCAGCCGTGTTAATTTTAATCTATATAATGGTCGTAGGCTGGTTCAAGTCCTTCGTGGTCCCTATTGTGATCATGGCCCCGATACCGCTCTCCCTTGTCGGAATTCTGCCGGGCCATGCAGTGATGGGCGCGTTCTTTACCGCAACATCCATGATAGGGTTCATTGCAGGGGCCGGGATAGTCGTCAGAAATTCCATCATACTGGTTGACTTTATCGAGCTTAAACTTTCAGAGGGGGTACCCCTCAAGGAGGCCGTCGTTCAGGCGGGCGTCATACGGTTCAGGCCGATGCTTCTTACCGCGGCTGCGGTAGTGGTGGGGTCATCAGTGATCCTCTTTGATCCCATATTCCAGGGCATGGCAATATCCCTGATGGCCGGTGAGGTTGCCTCGACATTTCTGTCGAGGACAATGGTGCCGGTACTCTATTATATGTATAAAAAAAGGAGGCAGTAATGTATATCGCAAAGACGGACAGCTGGTATCTCGAAAGAATAGTATGGCTCATAGCCGGGATATTCACTCTATCGAGCGCCGTACTGGCATGGGCCCACAGTCTCTACTGGCTTATACTGACAGCCCTGGTAGGCATCAACCTCATAGTGTTCGCACTGACCGGATTCTGCCTTATGGCAAATATCCTGTATAAGCTGGGAGCAAAGCCAAAGCTGCAAAAAGACAACTGAGAAGCAGGGTTTGTCCCAGGCGCGGAGGTCAAGCCCTGCGCATTCCCGAGGAAGATGCTCCTGCCCTAATTCCTATTATTAAGAACGACCTTTTTATAAAACCTCTGATGCCGCATATGTTATTGTAACGGAATTGTAATAATACCTATAGTCGTTTTTTGGTGTATATTATAAGAAAGGAGGTATTAAAATGCCGGAAATGCCCCGTATTTTACTGATTGAAGATAATTCGTCCGAGGTCGAACTAATTACTGCCGGGCTTGCAGAAGCCGGTCTCAGCAATACTGTTGATGTTGTCCATGACGGCGACGAAGCTCTTGACTACCTGTACAAGCGTGGAAAATATGCAGACAGGAAGGACGGCTATCCAGTTGTCATATTCCTTGACACCAGGCTTCCCAAGACAGACGGAAAAGAAGTTCTCAGGCAGTTGAAGACTACTGAAAAAATCAATTGTATCCCCGTGGTTATGTTTACCGGCTCCAATGCTGAACAGGATATTATACAAACCTATGCTTACGGTGCAAACAGTTATGTTGTTAAGCCCTTCTCCATCGATGATCTTTTCAGAGTTCTCCGAGAAGTCGGTCTGTATTGGACTGTTGTATCCGAACCGCCCCCGGTAGACAAGTGCAAGTTGCCTTAGATAAGCCCCGCCTTTAATCAGTCCCGAAAGGGGAAGGAAGTAAGCTTAATATTTTTATTTCAACCCGAAATTGTGCATAATCAAATTTCGCCGTTTGGGAAATGCAGAATGCGGGCATCCTTCTTCCTGCGGACCAGGTCATGCGCCCTGACTCCCTGCGGGACGCTCATAGTGATTACATCCTCATTCCGCGCAGAGGTTATGGCAGCGCCTTCCTCATCAAGCATCGAATCAACGGTAAAACTCATTCCCTCAAGGCCCGGCGTAAGGTATTCGATATTGTCGCCCTCATCAAGCCTGTTCCTGAGCGCGATCCGGGCAGACCCTCTGTTGACTTCCATTACAACGCCGACCAGTTCATGGCTCATGCGGTAGCTTTCACCGTCGAAATTATAATCGGCATCCGGTTGTTTGCCAAAGAACATGCCGGTGGTATATCCCCTGCTGCTGAACATGGCAAGCTCGTCAGCCCATCTTTTTTTTACGCACCATGGCCCGCCGGCATTAATCGTATCGATTGCTTCCCTGTAGACTTTCACAACGCCCGCAACATAATTGATCCCCTTCATCCTTCCTTCTATCTTAAAGCTGTCTATGCCCGCGCCAGTGAGAAGGGGGAGATGGGGCAGCATGCAGAGGTCCTTTGAACTCATAAGATAAGTGCCCCGGCTGTCCTCCGATACGGGGAAATATTCCCCCGGTCGCTTTTCCTCCACAAGCGCATAGTTCCATCTGCAGGAATTGGTGCATTCTCCGGTATTGGCCCCGCGGGAAGCGAGGAAGCTGCTGATATAGCAGCGTCCTGAATAGGATATGCAAATTGATCCGTGGACGAAAACTTCAAGTTCGACGGAAGTCTTCTGCCGGATCTCTCGTATCTCATCCAGCGACAATTCCCTCGAAAGCACAAGCCGCTTTGCACCGCTGTCCTCCCAGAACCGCGCGGCAGCGGCATTAGTGATATTTGCCTGTGTACTGATATGAAGCGGAATGTTGGGCGCTTTGTTTTTGACGAGTGCAAAAAGTCCCGGATCGGACACGATAACGGCATCGGGTGCTATATCGTCAAGCTGCTCTATATGTTCTTCTATGGCAGGCAGGTCCCTGTTGTGAGGAAAAATATTGACCGTTACATACGCGCGTACGCCATGTTCCCTCGCATAGAGGACGGCGGCGCGCAACTCCCCGTATTCAAAGTTCCTGGCTTTTCCCCTCAGGCTGAATCTCGAATCCCCGAGATATACCGCATCAGCCCCATAATGGACCGCCGTCTTCAGCTTCTCGAAATCACCCGCGGGGCAAAGCAGTTCAGGCTTTTTCACGGCCTATACGCTCCCTGCACGCTTCAATGGCGCTCCTTGCCAGCTGGTCGCACTTCTCATTCTCATAATGCCCGTTGTGTCCCCTGACCCATGTCCATTCTATTTCATGCGGGCCGGCCGCCTTAAGGAGCCTCTCCCAAAGATCTTTGTTGAGCACATCCTTTTTTTGAGAGTTTTTCCAGTTATTCTTTATCCATCCTCTCACCCATTCGGTCATTCCTTTAGCCACGTAAGTCGAATCGGTCACCACCCTTACCCTGCACGGTTTCTTAAGCACCTCAAGGGCGGTAATGACACCGAGCAGTTCCATTCTATTATTGGTTGTCATCTGCTCGCATCCGGACAGTTCCTTTTCTTTCTGCCCCGACCGCAGGATAGCGCCATATCCGCCTACGCCGGGATTGCCGCTGCATGCGCCATCCGCATAAATTTCCACAAAAGGCAGATCACGCGTTTTCATATCGCCCTTTAATTGCTCATCCTCACTTTTTCAGGTTCCGCAAAATTTGTGCAAATTCGTTTTTGCCCACCTTACCGGTGGCAAGGGTAATCATGGCATCATATAACATGTCATTTGGATCATCAATGGTGTTTCCGTTCATCTCCAGGAAAACCAGTGCAGACGCAAGTGCTGTTCTCTTATTGCCATCTACGAAAGGGTGGTTTTGTGAGAGATGGAAAACATAGGCTGCTGCCATTTCGAAGATATCCGCATGGAGGAACTGATCTGAAAATGATGCGTATGGCATAGCAACTGCTGAACTCAGCAAATCGATATCCCTTATTCCCTCTCCGCCTCCGTAACGCTGAATCTGATCTGCGTGAATCTTAATCACTTCGGCGAGCGTAAGAAAAACAGGCGCTCTCATCTATTGGGCAAGTTTCCTGAGAGTTGTTTCATGCCTCTTGTTTACTTTCTCAAGCGCTGCCTTGAACCTCTTCTCCCTCTTATTATCCTTTACCGGAGAAATTATCAGGTTTTGGCCGTCTGTAGTGATTTCAAGCGGCGTATCCATATCAACCTTCAAAAGGTCAAGGATAGGTTTGTCTATTATCAGCGCTGCGCTATTGCCGTGCGAAACGAGCTTTTTAAGCATAGACAGCTCCTCCTTTCTGTATACACATTGTATCACCAATAGCAATCTCCGTCAAACATCCGACTTGCCTCGTGTGGCGAGCAGATAAACTGTCCGTATCTGTAGCACATAAACTGTCCGGATAAAATATATGGATAGCAAGGGGGCTATCCATGAAACGTTCGGCAGTGTTGCAGGAGGTACGGAAGATGAGATTTGAAGAAAGCTATGAGGGTTGGATACGAGGTCGATTAACGCAGGAAGAAGCAGCAACGCTTCTGGGTGTGTGCGATAGGACATTTAGAAGATATATGTTGAGGTATGAAGATACGGGCCTGGAGGGCCTTATAGATAAGCGTTTAGGGCAAATATCTCATAAACGTGCGCCTGTTGATGAAGTAGTCGCACTATCGGATCTTTATAGCAATCGCTTTTGTGGTTTCAATGTCAAACATTTTTATAGCTGGTACCGGCGTGCTTATCAAGGGACCAGAAGCTACACATGGGTCAAGAACACCCTCCAGGAAAAGGGATTGGTACCGAAGGCAGCACAGAAAGGTACACACAGGAAAAAGCGTACAAGGGCACCTTATACCGGTATGATGCTGCACCAGGATGGTTCCAAACATCAGTGGGTTGAAGGAAAATACTGGGATCTAATCGTAACTATGGATGATGCCACGAGTGAACACTACTCGATGTTTTTTGTGCAGGAGGAAGGCACTCAAAGCAGCTTTCAAGGGGTAAAAGAAGTTATTGAGCAACACGGATTGTTTGCTTCGTTGTATACGGATCGTGGAAGTCACTACTGGCATACACCTGAGGCCGGAGGGAAAGTGGACAAATCAAATCTTACCCAGTTCGGTCGTGCAATGAGCCAACTTGGAATTAAGATGATTGCTGCGTATTCTCCTGAGGCCAGGGGTCGTTCTGAGCGAGCCTTCGAAACTCATCAAGACCGCCTCGTCAAGGAGCTTGCAATGGCGGGCATTACTGAGATGAAGCAGGCCAATGATTATCTTGCCAGTACTTATATGCCAGCCCATAATGCCGAGTTCACTGTTGTCCCGCAGGAACCACAGAGCGTATTCGTGACTTGGGCAGGCACTGCCTTGGAAGACATCCTATGCGAACAGTATGACCGCACCGTAGGCAACGACAACTGTGTAAAGTTCGATGGGCTAAAACTTCAGATCCCGCCAAATCAATATCGCTGCCACTACGTTAAGGTCGAAGTTCGCGTCCATCGTTATCCGGATGGTGGCCTTGCTATATTCCATGGACCGAGAAAACTGGCGGTCTTTGACCCTAAAGGAAAGGAGATTGCAAAGTGCTCACATGCAGCGGCATGAGACTCAATAAAACTGACATCGGTGGCCTGCCATGTTCCATGCGCAGCCACCCTGCAGAACCGGACAGTTTATTTGCTCTAAAACCGGACAACTCTATTTGTTGACAACAACATCCGACTTGCCTCGCATAATAATCACGTCGAAATAGTTCCGCCATTCACAGACCGAACAACATGAAAACCCACATTGCAAAACCCCTTTCTCGTCATTGAGAACGAAGTGAAGCAATCTCAGCCCTTGAAACTCTTCAAGGGATATTAGGGTCTGGTTGTATCACCGCTGTCTTTGGGGAAGACAAAATAGAAGTTGTTGCCGTATTGGGTCGCCTCATATCCGACAACGCCTCCATGAATTTCGACTGCATTTTTTACAAAAGTAAGGCCGTGTCCCGTGCCGGGCTTGCCGTCCGCATTGGAGCCCCGATATCCCTCCTCAAAAATTTTTTCACGCTCATTCGGGTCTATATGAGGCCCCGTGCTGAAAACATTGTATTTTACCCCGTCTCTGCCGGGCCCGAAATAATCTCTGATAATTTCACGGCCATACGCGATATATTTTTTTCTTTCTCCGCTGCCGGTAACAATTTCCCGGGTATACTTGAGCGCATTTGAAAAAAGATTTGCGTATACTTGCGTAACGAGCCCCACATCCACAACGCTTATGACCTCCTCGCTGGGAAGACCGCTGAATTTATCGTCGATATCGATGCCCATCGCCCTGAACTGGTCGACAAACCGCTCAAGCTGCGGCAGGACAACATCCTGCCTGATATTGCAGGGAGTGGTGCGCAGAGTAAGCCGTCCCTGGTCAAAATGGCTCCTCCGCAGCAAGGTCTCAAGGAAAAGACTCATGTTCCTGTAATGCTCTTCGATGTTTTCGAACTCCTCGGTCAGTCCCTGGTTCACGTTCATGAGTTCTTCAAGCACGCGCTCCATATAGGCCTTGTCGCAGGGCACATCAACCAGCAGTCTGCAAAAGAACTGCTCTATTTCCTTGTTCTTTGTAATCTTGCCCTTCAGCCGTCTCAGGAAAAGTTTATACACCATATTGGGAACTATAATGTTATGCTCGATATCGGCAACGAGGGACTTGATGAACTTCAGGTGCTCAATGTTTTTCTCGACAAGAAAACGGTTGTGAATATTAAAACCGATCCTGTTGGCATATTTTTCGAAAAAAAGCTCGCGGTGGGGGTCAACGCCTGCATCGGGATAAATTTCGAGAAGTCCGAGCACATTGTCCTTCGTTTTAAAAGGCAGTTGGTCAATAAGGAATTCTTTCCCCCGGATAGTCAGCGCCAGGCTGGAGCTTTCGGTATGATAGGGACGTTCGCCCGGCTGCAGGAAAGGGGGCGGCGCTGTATGCAGCGGCTCTCCGTCCTCCTCGGTTTTGGCGACGAGCGCCAAACCATTCATTTTGGGTTCTATTACATAAAACCTGGCTTCCAGGCCGAAGAAGGCCTTTGGGATGGCGGTGCAGAGGCAATAAAAATCCTCGATGTCGTCAAACTCCTGGGCCAGATCAAAAAATGCCGCCAAAGCATTGCTTTCCGTCTGGGAAAAGTTATAGGAACGGAAATCATTCTTCTTACTCTCGATGCGCTCCAGAATGTAGCTGCACTTTGCCATGAGCTTTGTCCCTTCCTGGAAAAATTAACTTATGTTACTATAATTAGAACAGAAAAAAACAACTAATTTACAGTGCTACGCCATCGTCAATATGGTCACTCCGTTGCCTCCTTCTCCCGGCCCGCCCTTTCTGAAACCCTTCACAAGCGGGTGGCGCTCAACATGCTCCCTTACCGCCTTAAGCAGGATTCCAGCTCCGATGCCGTGGACAACAGTGACCTCGCTGAATCCGGCAAGGGAAGCGTGATTGAGAAATGATTCAAGCAGCGAGAGCGCTTCGTCAACCCTCTTACCCACAAGAACGATTCGTGAAACAGCCTCATCGTCGGGCTTCCGGACGATTACCGGAGCCTGCCGCACCGTTGCCTGTTTGCCCCGGCGGTATTCTATGTCTGATGCGGGCACCTCGACCTCTTTGCCCGCGGCTTTTACCTTGATGCGCTCATGCTTTAAATTGATTTCCACAACGGGTGCGTCAGCGGCCAGTGATTTAACATATACCACGTCGCCTTCCATAATCTCATCTATCGAAGGTGCGCCGGCGTCTGCAGCGCCTTCGTATTCCCTTATTTTCCCGGCAAGGCCCTCCTGTGCCAGTTCAGCCTGTTTGATTGCCTCGCGGCTTTTCTCCCTGTCCATCTTCCTGGCCTCTTCGAGCAGGGCATGCATCTCTCTTTTCGACTTCGCAACAATCTCAGCCGCCTCGCGATACGCATTTGCGAGCAACTGTTTCTGCCGGGATTCCGCCTCAGATAATGCGATGCCGAGGGCCCTGTTCCTGTCCTCTATTTCCATCCGCTCCCCGGCTATCTCATCCAGCGCCTTTTCATAGCGCTCCCTCTTTTGACTCAGGTCGGTTATAAGATCGTCAAATTCCCCTTTCATACCGCCGAGCAGCGCCTTTGCCGAGTCGACGATACTGTCAGGCAGTCCGTATCGCCGCGCTATTTCGAGAGCGTGCGACTGCCCCGGCTCACCTATCCTTAACCTGTACAGGGGAGTCAGGGCTTTCTGATCGAATTCCATAGAGGCGTTCTCCATGCCTTCTGTCCTGTATACAAATCCTTTTATGTCCGTAAGGTGGGTCGTTGCAAAAACAAGCGCCCTGCTTTCCCTCAATTCTTTTAAGACAGCGCATGCGAGGGCGCCCCCCTCGTCAGGGTCGGTCCCGGTGCCGAGTTCGTCAATCAGCACGAGCGCCCTTGCATCAGCCGCTTTCAGTATTTTGGAAATATTAGACATGTGCGCTGAAAAAGTGGAAAGATTGTTTTCGATAGATTGTTCGTCCCCGATGTCGATCAGCAGCTTGTCAAACAGCGGGAAACTGGAGGCCGAATCAGCAGGCACAGGCATGCCGGTCAGCGCCATGAGCTGAAGCAGGCCTATTGTTTTAATGGCAATGGTTTTCCCCCCTGCATTGGAACCGGTGATGACCATTACCGTGCAGCCGCCCCCAAGAGCGACATTGAGAGGAACAACCTCGTGCTGAACACCGGAGCGTTGAAGGGCCATCATCAGAAGCGGATGACGCGCGTTCACCAGGCTCAGACCGCCCGACTCGTTGATCAGGGGGACTTGCATGCGGAACATGTCGGCGAACCTTGCGATACAATGCACGGCATCAATGTAAACAACAATGCGATATTGGGCATCAATGTCACCGGCAGCCGCCCGGATACTGGAGCTTATATTTCTCAAAATGCGTATCTCTTCGGATTTTTGCGCGGCAACAAGGTTTTCAAGCTCATTGGACAGGTTGATTATCGACAACGGCTCTATAAAGGCCGTCTCTCCTGATTTCGAGACATCATGCACGACGCCCTGCACCTGCCCCTTGGAATCCATCCTTACCGGAATTACCCACCTGCCTGACCTGTTGGTAATAAAATCATCCTGCAAAAAGACGCTTACATCTCCATCCCTAACTATTTCCTCAAGCTTTTTTCGTATCCTGCTTTCAAGCCTGCGTATCCGCCCCCGAAGCTCGGCCAGTTCCGGGGAGGCGCTGTCAAGGATGTTGCCCTCACTGTCAATCGACCGCTCCAGAACGCGGAGGATATCAGGAAAACCATTCAGCGCATCTGCCAGTCCATTCAGCTGGAAGAGGCCCTCATGCTGCCTTATCTGAGAAGCGATAGCGCTTATATTGTCCAGAACAGGTACAAATTCGGCGAGTTCCATTGCTTCGAGCACCGCGCCTTCAGGTGCAACCCTTGCAAGCAGCGGTCCGATATCGGAAAACGGGAGTATCGAGAGCGTCCCGCCCCCGTCATATATCCTCATAATCTCGCTGGTTTGGCCGAGTCTTTTTTCAATAGCGCCCCTGTCGGCCAGAGGATACATGGCGAGCACAGCCTTGCGCGACGCCTCACTGTGGGCAAAGTCGGCGATTATACCGAGCAGTTTGTTGAATTCAAGAAGACTGAGGGAGAAGAAATCATCCGGTCCATTCTTCAGCAATAGATCTACTCCGGCCTGCTTATGCAAGACAGTATCATATTAATAAGGCTGATAACCAGAGCACCCCATAAGGCAGGCCAGAAACCGGCAACCGCGAAACCAAGATCGAGGGCCTTTGATGCTGCGCTCGTAAGCCAGAGCATAAAGGCGTTCAATACAAAAATAAAAAGTCCCAGCGTCAAAATAACAACCGGGAACGAAAGGAATTTCAGTACCGGCCGCACAAAAGCATTCAACAGGCCGAAAACGAGCGCAACGAGCAGCAGCCCGTACCAGGGCCCGCTATAGGTAATCCCGGAAATAACTTTGGCAGCCGTCCAGAGCGCAATGGTGTTGATGAGCAGATTCAAGACAAAATTCATAGCATCTCCCGAACAGCGATATGCCTGAATTATAGCAGATTTAAGAGGCTTATAATATCCCCAATTTCTTCTCTTGCATTGCCGCTGACAGAGCGCTTATAATTAAAAAATGCGGCACATTGTTATGCGATTTGCAGTGATACTATTCTCCCTTCTGACTCTCGCGGCGCCTGTGCGCTCTGATCAGGATTCCGGCGTGCTCCGGGCCACCCTGAAGAACGGCCTTCGGGTGGTAATCGTGCGAAACACTCTCGCTCCTGTGGTCACTACGGAAATTAACTATCTTGTGGGGGCCAATGAGACCCCGGCGGGCTTTCCGGGTATGGCCCATGCCACGGAGCATATGATGTTCCGCGGCAGTTCCGGACTTTCGGCAGACCAGATCGCAGGAATTACCGCGGCAATGGGCGGCGATTTTGGCGCCGATACCCAGCAGACTCTTACCCAGTATTCCTTCACCGTGCCTTCCGACGACCTTTCTATTGCCCTCCACATGGAGGCAATCCGCATGCAAAGCCTTCTCGCGGACGAGAAACTCTGGGAACAGGAGCGCGGGGCGATCGAGCAGGAAGTGGCTCAGGACCTGTCTAATCCCACGTATATCTTCTACACAAAGCTTCTGGAGCGGATGTTCGCCGGCACACCCTATTCCCATGATCCACTCGGCACACGTCCTTCCTTTGACAAAACTACCGGCGCGATGCTGCGGGATTTTCACGAGGCATGGTACGTGCCGAATAACGCTATCCTGGTCATCAGCGGCGACGTGGAGCCGGAAAAGGCCCTCGGCGAGGTCAAGATGGTTTTTGAAGACATACCCTCCCGGCCTTTGCCGCAACGTCCCGAAATCAGGCTTCAGCCCATGAAACCCGACACGTTCACTTTAGATACCGACCTCCCTTACGGGCTCGCAGTGGTGGCCTATCGCCTGCCCGGTTTCGACAGCCCCGACTATGCTGCAAGCCAGGTACTTGCTGATGTGTTGGCCAGCCATAGGGCAGACCTTTATGCGCTCGTCCCTGAAGGCAAGGCCCTCGATGCAGACTTCAGCATGAACCCCTTGCCAAAGGCAGCCTCGGCATATTCCATGTTAGTTTTCCCACCAGGCGGCGATGGACCTGCTCTGATCAGGAAAGCAAAAGAAATTATCGCGGGATATGTTAAGAAGGGCCTGCCCGCCGAACTGGTGGAGGCCGCAAAATACCGGGAGGCGGCGGAGGCCGAATTCGAGAAAAACTCAATATCCGGTCTCGCTATGGAATGGTCCCAGGCCCTCGCAGCGGAGGGACGGACCTCACCGGAAGACGATGTGGAGGCAATAAAAAAAGTGACGGTTGAGGACGTAAACCGCGTGGCGCGGACCTATCTTGTAAATGACACCGCCATCGAGGCTTTGCTTACGCCGAAACCCTCGGGAAAGCCTGTGTCCTCGAAGGGGTTCGGCGGCGAGGAATCATTCATCCCCAAACACACAAAGCCTGTACACCTGCCGGAATGGGCGAAGAAGACAGAGGAGCCTCCGGCGGTGCCTGTATCCAATGTTAAGCCAACAGACATGCGGTTGCCAAACAACTTGCGTCTCATTGTCCAGCCGGTTGAGGCAAGTACGACAGTAAGCATCTACGGCAGGATAAAAAACAATCCCGGCATGCAGGAGCCTGATGGAAAGGACGGCGTCTCCATCGTTCTCGACAGCCTCTTTCCGTATGGGACTTCCACTCTGGACCGGCTGGCATTGAGAAAGGCTTTTGACGACATCGGAGCGGACGCCTCGGTGGGATCAAGTTTTTCCCTGCTGGTGACCAGTGATCATTTCGACAGGGGCGCGCAGTTGATAGCAGACAACCTGCTGCATCCCGCACTCCCTGAAACAGCTTTTGCAGTAGTGCAGGAGGAGACTAAGGGCATGCTCGCCGGAAAACTTCAGAGCCCTGACTACCTTAGAACGCACACCCTCAGAAAGGGACTTTATCCGGCAGGAGACCCTTTTTTACGGCAGGCAACTCCCGAAACAGTGGGCAGCCTGACGCTCGAAGACGTGAAGAAATATTACAAAAATAATTACAGGCCCGACCTGACCACTATAGTTGTCATAGGCAAGGTCACCCCGGAAGAGGCCAGGTCAGTGATTGAAAAATACTTCGGCGGATGGAAGAGCGAAGGGCCCAAACCGGCCACAGAAGATCCTCCTGTCCCCCGCAACAGGCCGTCCTCTGCCGTAGTGCCGGATGCAAGCCGCGTGCAGGACAATGTTATACTCGCCGAGACCCTCGGCATTACACGTTCACATCCCGACTACTATAAACTGGAGATGGGCAACCATGTATTGTCAGGGGCCTTTTATGCCACGCGGCTCTACCACGATCTGCGCGAGCAGGCAGGGCTGGTGTACTCAGTGGAATCCTTTATCCAGGCCAGGAAGAACCGCTCGCTCTTCGGGGTCTTTTATGCCTGCGACCCACCGAACGTGGACAAGGCGCGAGTTATGGTGCAGCACAATCTCCGCCTTATGCAGACAAAGCCCGTTTCATTCGCGGAATTAAAGAGAGCGAAAACACTTCTCATCCGGCAAATCCCTCTTTCGGAATCAAGCGTGGAGAGCATTGCATCAGGTCTCCTTGAGCGCTCGGTGGAGGGACTGCATCTGGACGAGCCTCTGCTTGCCGCCCGGCAGTACCTGAAGATCACAGCAAAAGAGATACGCGAAGCCTTTGCACGCTGGATACGCCCCAAAGGCTTCGCACAGGTCATCCAGGGACCGCGTTAGGTAGTCAGCGTTTTGCTCGTAGATATCGTGCCGCGACAATTTTATTGAGACCATCGTCAAATGAGAAGAGAGATACTTCGGCATTCGCTGCTTTGATACACAAAATACAGTCGACAATATCGATGTTTCGTTCTGAAAAAAGAGTCAATGCATTAATAAGTTCTTTCTGGTCATCGTTGGCAATTCCCCTGTAGTGTAAAATATCGCTCATACTCTCCGCTGCTATGGTCCTCGGCACTTTATATATTTTTGTAAGCACATAAATACATTCAACAACAACGCTTTCCATAATAATGGCTTTGGAACTTCCGTTCTTGACCTTGTCGAAGAATTCCTTGGATTTTGAGTACTGTGTCTCATCATCTTTCATGAGATACCGGATAATCACGTTAGTATCAGGAAGTTTTTTTTCTGGCTTTTTCAATCGCAGCCGCCTCCCATGCCCTTTCTTTTATCTCCCTCATCGTTGTTCCCGGCTTCACATTTTTAGCATATTGATGAAGAGCTCCGGCGGCATCTCGTACCGCTTTAACCATGATCGTCTCATCCACCACATCAAAATAGATCGTGTTGGTCTTGAGCTTCTCACGAATCTCTTTTGGAATAGTGACTTGCCCTTTCTTGGTAATTTTTACTGCGCCAGTCGTCATACCAAATCACCTTACCTTTCTTTAATATCTTTACATATTTCAATAGTAATGCATAATAATATAATCTGTCAATTTGGATAGATCTGATATAAATTATCAAAGTACAAAATGGTTTAAATGATTACTATTCTGTGCCCCGCTCCTTAGTACCCTTCGAGTTTGAACGGCGTGGCAATCATCTTGTACGTCACCATTGCGGTGAAGATCAGGAAGCACGCAAGCGCAAATAGAATAAGCCTTTTCTGTATAAACGGGATTATTTCCATCAAGCTGGCCACCTTCCTGAACGGCATCAGCACGCCCGTACCCATGCCGGCAACCGCCCCCCCGAAAAGACACAGATACAGCGGGTAACCGACGTAATAGTATTCCTTGTGCAGTATATTGAACGGGCAATGAAGGGACGGCAGCTCATAGTAATAGAGCGAGAAGAAGGATATTATGGAGACTATGCCCATAACAAACGATATGCCGCAAAGCGAGGAAAATACATAGCCTCCCCTGCCCTTCAGGTAAAAATATACCCCGGATGCCAGAGTCAACGCCACAATAGTATAAAAGGCGATCTTGCCGGGGATGCTGGGCACCGAGGCCAAATCAGAGGCAACGCTGGTTGAAGTGCTGGTGAATAGGGTACTGCAGCACGAGGTAATGACGTCGGGCTTCAGCCCCAGGAAATATTTGGTCTGCAAAATAGTCTCGGCTACTACTAACGGCGCTATAACAACAAGGAACTTGTACTTGCTTTTGATAAGCGGATAGTCGTAGGCCCTGTTGTCAGTATAGTTCAGCACGAGCCAGAGCCCGGCGGCTATAAAATTGAACACCTTGAGTATCAGCGTGGGATAGCCGTAGGAGTTGACAGTCAACGTGCCCGAAGCGCACATGGCCCCGACAAAGAGGGGGTGGATAATGTCCGCAGTATAAACGTAAAGGAAGAGTGACATGAGCTGGAAGCCAAAAACATAGGTGAGAATGGTGGAGATAAGGTAGGTACTCCTTTCGAGCTCCAGTTGCAGTTCGCTGCCGCTCTTTATGTCCCACTTCCTCAAGATCCGTATGCCGTAATAAGACGAGTAGAGGAGTAGCATGCTTATAAGTACGGAAGATATAAAGAGGGTAATGATGGAAGGATGCAGGATCATGTCCGTTGATGCCCTCCGCTTACCCTTCCGTCCCTCATCTCCACTATCCTGTCTATGATGGGGGAATCGAAGACAATGGGGTCATGGCTGGCAATGATAACTGTTTTACCCTCACCTTTCAACCTTTCCACGATTCCCATGAATTCACCTGATAGCCTGGTGTCCAGGTGGGCAGTGGGCTCGTCGGCAATTATTACTTCCGGGTCGTTTATAAGCGCCCTCGCTATGCCCACCCGCTGCGCCTCTCCTCCGGAGAGCCATTCCACCTTTGAAGACAGCTTCCCTGAGAGGTTGAAATCACTTAAAATCCTTGAGGCACGCTCCCTGAGCAGCTTAAAGTCCTCTCCCATCGGATATGCGGGCAGCATGACATTTTCGAGGACTGTTATGCCTTTGATTAGGTTGAACTGCTGGAAAATGAAGCCGAAGGCCCTCCTCCTTATCCCGGTGAGGAACCTCTCAGGAAGGCTGGTCACTTCCGCGGCAGCGCCTTCGACCGAAAAAGCCACGAACTGCGTCAGCGGGCCGGTCAGTTGTATCCTTCCTGAAGTGGGCCTCGCCATACAACCTATAATACCCAGCAAAGTGGTCTTGCCCGACCCGCTCGGCCCCTTGAGCACCGTAATCTTGCGGGAATCAATTGACAGTGTCACCCCATCGACCGCGGTAAACTCGTTAGGCCTGCCGCCGTTAAAGACCTTCCTTATCTCCGAAAGCTCTATCACCTCATTACCGAATCCGGGTCAACGGAAGCGGCCCTCCATGATGGAACGATGGTCGCAACAGTATAAGGAAGGACGGTCAGGAAAAAAAGGGTCATCACCTGTGTCTCATCTATAAATGGGGTGAGCCTGAACTCGGGGTAAAGAACGGACCACCCTTTAAGCACCGGCTCGAAAAGTGTCGAAGATGTGAAGAACACATGGAAATAAGCCAGGATTATCCCTGCGAGAAAAGATGAAAGGGAGATGACCGTCCCCTCCCAGAACTTCATCACTATCACATCGGACGTCTCCCAGCCGATGGCCTTCAGTATGCCTATCTCCTTCTTCTCCTCAGCGCTCAGGCCGGACGCCTTGTCCCACGCAAATATGATAAAAGCGAGGCCCGCGCCAGCCATTATCACAAGCAGTATGCCGCTTCGCCAGTTGAAAATCGAATCGTAGGTCCTCAGTATCTCGTCCCTCACTATAGGTCTTGTGTCCGGGTAAAGGTACTGTATCTTTTGGGCTATGGTGACAAGCTCCCTTGAGTTACGCACCTTGAGAGTCAGGTCGGTAAAATACCCCTTCGATATGCCAAACACGCTCCTGAAGTCCTCTTCGGAAATCAGTATAAGATCGGAGGACACCAACTCGGATTCGGACGACAGAGCCCCCTTTATCTTCAGGACAAGCCAGTTCCCCTTGCAGGTTTTAAGCGAAAGGATGTCGCCTTCGGATGCCCGCATGCTCCTGAGGATACCTTTGCCGACCTCGATTTTGCCCTTTTCGGCTCCGCCTTCCGGCGTCATGAGGGTAAAATTGGCCCCGACCACGGGTTCGAAGTAATACCCCCAAAGCCTTCCGGTTACAGATTGTACTCCCCTGATTTTTTTTATTCCTTTGATATATCCCACAGGCACAAGTTCCTGCCTGCCGGCAACCAACCGTTGAACGATTATTTCAGGGGAGCCCTTGAGTATTATGGAAGCCTCCCTCTTTATTGCCTCGGCAAAAAACATGACTGACGCCAGCACAAAGACTATCAGCGTATAGACAAGAGTCAGAGCTATGTTCTTCGTTTTTCTCCTCAGCAGCGAGGAGAGCGTAAAGTCTATGATGTTCCGCTGCTTTTCGAGCCACCTCATCTCTTAAGCCCCTCCCCCTTCATTCGCAACTGGGCCGGCGGTCCCACAATGGAGCCAGATGGAAAGTGTTCAAGGGACATCGGGTGGTCCTGAAACGGGGTATTAAAATCGGTTTGTGAAAGATGCCTCGTATACCTTGCCTCAGTAAAGAGACATAGGTCAGTAAGCCCCAGTTTTTTCACTATTTCCGCTTTTACGGCAAGCCGCGCAGCGGCATACTTTACGGCAACTATGGCATGTATGGACAATAGGAATACCAGCGCAAGGTTCACCGCAAGATAGATGAAATATATACTCGATTTTCTCATCCGGTCCATGCCATGCAAGAAACTATGGTCCCAACTGCTCGCCGCATTAAGGTCTATTCAAGAGTCTTCATGACCGCTTCAGTTACATCCCCGAATCTCAATACCTTGCCCTTGTGGTCTCTCCTGAACGCAGAAGCGTCTGTCTCTTTAAGGAACGGTATCAATTCCCTGCCCATCGGACCGTAGACATCGCTGCCCAGGACATAATAAGCCTTGCGGCCGTCAATAAAGGTAAGGTTGTAGTATTCATGCACATATATGGAATCTATGTCATTTATTTTTTTTGAAGGGTTGTACTTCTTCATATTGAGGTAATACCTGAACATGTCCTTGGGCCCATCGAAGACCGCATATGTGCCGTCCTTGAAAATTATCTCTGCCAGCATTTCAGGGAACTTTGCCACAAACATGCCGCATACCGGGCATTTGTCTTTTTCCGTAGGCGTTACCGGCTTTTTTTCGGCGGCTGCCGGAGACGCAGCGAAAACAAAAACACATATGATTGGGACCAGACGCCTCAAAAACATAATATCCCTCCTATTTTAAAGAACGTGAAACGTAAAAAACCGTGAATCGTGAGACGTGAATCGTGAATGGTAACATATAATACACGTGTTTGCTTTTTCTCACGTCTCACGGTTCACGATTCACGGTTTTTTTCAGTTGTTCCAGCACCAGTTCCTCAAATACCGTCTGGCCGGCTTCACCCAGTATCTTCTGCCTGATTATTCCGTTGCGGTCAATTATAAAGGTTATCGGCAAACCGGTAACGCCATACCGCTTTGTGACCACTGTGCCCGGATCGAGGAGCACGGGATATGAGATTTTAATCCCGTTTACGAACTTCACCACAGCGGCCCTTTCCTGCCCTATATTAACGGCAAGAATGACCAGCCCCTTGTCCTTATATTTATTGTATACCTTTTCTATTACAGGCATCTCCTCGGCGCAGGACTTGCACCAGTCGGCCCAGAAACGTATGGCGACCACTTTGCCCTTCAGGTCTTCGGGGAATCTCCACGTCTTTCCGTTAATATCCGATAGTGAAAAGGCCGGGGCGGTCTGGCCGGTCCGCAGAATGACCTTTTGGTCTGAACATCCGCAAAGCAATCCGAAGAGCAGGACAAAAGAACCGGCAAGCAACAACGTGCGCAAATATCCCATGAAACTTCCCCGAACAAGCCCGCCTGTTTCCTGACGCATACTCCCCCTCCTGTTGTCGCACATTTTTTCGGTGCAGAAGGCCATTAATATCCTTTTTGATATTATGCCATAAATTGTCGGACTTTCAGTCAATTTTTTAGGAATGCATCCATTGATAACTTCCTCTTTCTGTGCTATTTTACTCTCAAGAGGTAGCCATCATGAAAATTCCGCTTGCTTCCGGAGACGCCCTGATCGTTGTGGACGTGCAGAACGATTTCCTGCCGGGCGGCAGCCTTGCTGTGCCCATGGGCGATGAGGTAGTCCCGGTACTCAACCGCTACAGTGCGCTGTTTCATTCCCTGCGGCTGCCGATTTTCGCCACGCGCGACTGGCACCCGCCTGATCATTGCTCCTTTCGCCGGCAAGGCGGCCCGTGGCCGCCGCACTGCATCGCCGGAACGCCGGGTGCTGCATTCCCCGCCCTGTTGGCGCTGCCCGACGAGGTCAGAATCATTTCCAAGGCCGTTACCGCAGAGAAGGATGTCTATTCCGGCTTTGGCGGCACCCGGCTCAACGAGTTGCTGCAATCTTCCGGCGTGCGGCGGGTGTTCGTCGGCGGACTCGCCACCGATTACTGTGTACTCGGGACGGTCAAGGATGCTCTGCTCTACAACTACGCCGCCTTCGTTCTTGTGGATGCGGTGCGTGCGGTCAACGTGCAGCCGGATGACGGCCTGCACGCGCTGGAAGAAATGGTGCGTCTCGGCGCAGTAACAATCGACATCGAGGCGCTCGCGGCATGAAAACGCTGTCCAGTCCGCTGCTGACTGACCAGTACCAGCTCACCATGCTGCAGAGCTACCTTGAGCACGGCATGGAAGAAACCGCAGTATTCGAATTCTTCGTGCGCAAACTGCCGCCGGGGCGGAATTTCCTGGTTGCGGCGGGGCTTGAACAAGTATTGGATTTTCTCGAGAACATCAACTTTTCATTAGAGGAATTGGCGTGGCTTTCAACCCGTTATGCGCCGGCCACCATCTCCTATCTGCAACAATTCAGCTTCAGCGGCGATGTGCATGCCATGGCAGAAGGTACAGTGTTCTTTCCCGACCAGCCCATCCTGCGGATAACCGCCGAACTGCCTCAGGCGCAGCTCGTCGAATCGCGCATCATGAACCTGCTGCATTATGAAACGCTGATCGCCTCCAAGGCCGTCCGCTCGGTGCTGGAGGCGCCGGACAAGCTGCTGGTGGATTTCGGTCTGCGCCGGGCGCATGGCGCCGAAGCGGGGCTGCTTGCCGCACGGGCGAGTTACCTCGCGGGATTTTCCGGGACCGCCACCGTGCTGGCCGGCATGCTGTACGGCATACCGCTGTTCGGCACCATGTCGCATTCCTACGTCCAGGCGCACGGCGACGAAGCAGCAGCGTTCGAGCATTTCGCACTCTCCCATCCGGGCAACGCTGTCCTGCTGATTGACACCTACGACACCGAGGCTGCCGCTGCCAGGGTGGTTGCCCTGGGGCGCAAGCTTCGCGGGGAAGGCATCAGCATCATAGGCGTGCGCATTGATAGCGGCGATCTCGCGGCCCATGCGCGCAAAGTGCGCCGCATCCTGGACGACGGCGGCCTTGAGACGGCAACGATCTTCGCGAGCGGCAACCTTGACGAATACCGGCTGCATGCCCTGCTGTCCGCGGGCGCGCCGATAGACGGCTTCGGCATCGGCACAGCGCTGGACACTTCCAGCGATGCGCCGGCTCTGGACTGCGCCTACAAGTTGCAGGAATACGCCGGCAGGCCGCGCCGCAAACGCTCCGAGGGTAAGGCCACCTTGCCGGGCAGGAAACAGGTGTACCGGAACTACGGTGCAGACGGCCGCATGAAGGGCGATGTGGTGGCGCTGGAAAGCGGCGATGCGCAAGACGGCGAGCCGCTGCTGCGTCAGGTGATGCGCGCCGGGCGGCGCATACATGCGGACATGCGGCTGGATAAATTGCGCCGGCAGACCCTGGCTGGATATGCACGCCTGCCGCAAGCACTGGCCACTATCGAGGCTGCGCCTGTCTATCCGGTGACGATCTCCCGGACATTGCAGGCACTGGCAAGCCAGGTGGACAAGGAAAACCCGGAGCCGGGCGACCAATAGCGGCTCCGGGTGTATTTTGTTCTGCTATTCAGACAGTAAGGCGTAACCGGTTATTTTTCTATCGAAAGAAGTTCGATCTCAAATATAAGAGTTGAGTTCGGCCCTATAATTTGACCTGCCCCTCTGTTTCCGTAAGCGAGATTGGCGGGTATAAAAACCTCCCACTTCGAGCCGACTTTCATCAATTGCAGCGCCTCGGTCCAGCCGGGAATGACTTTGTCGACCTGGAATGCCGCAGGCGTTCCCCGTTTATAGGAGCTGTCAAACTCTGTACCGTCAATAAGCGTACCTTTGTAATTGACCTTGACCTTGTCTGTTGCTTTTGGAGTTTTCTCTGTGCCTTCTTTTAACACCTTATATTGAAGACCGCTCGGTCTTGTGATTACTCCCTCTTTTTTCTTGTTTTCCGCAAGGAAGGTTTCGCCTGCTTTTTCGTTCCTGGAAGACATCTCCTTCATACGCTCCGTCTGCTTCGCAGCCAGGCTTTTCTGGAAACCTGCCAGGACTTCATGCATTTCCTGTTCAGTCAGGGCCGGCTTTGTACCGGTTAGACCTGACTTGAAGGCCTCGTTTATAGTGTTCGCATCAACGTCGATAGACTGCTCTTTAAAAAAACCGGCCATGCTGCTGCCTTGCGAATATCCGATACTGTAACTCAGTTTTTCCTTCTCACTCATTTCCTTTTTATCCTGCGCGACAGCCGGCCCCGCAAAAAGGGCAAGGCTTAATACTGCAATGACAAATGCTCTCATGTAATTTAACTCCTTTCAAAATTTTTTATATCCAAGGGAATATTATATCATTAAACTAAACACAACAAAATATCAACGTTGGAAACTTTGACGCTCTCGCAAAAAGTCGTCATACCTGCGAAAACGGGGTGTGGGAGGCGGGTCAGGGCAAACGCACTATGCGCCGGAAAGCCGAAATTTTCGTCATGCCCGAAGTTCTTAATCGGGCATCCAGACACAAATAATCTGGATTCCCGCTAACGGACTGCGGGAATGACGACTTATAAGCCTAAATTTTGGAGTTTATGGCAATATTGCAGTTAGTTTTTACTCGAAAAACACATAGTGCGTTTGCCCTGGGAGGCGGGTATCCATGTGCAAACAACTATCGGATAGTTTATCATACATATAATTGTCTTTAAATAAAAAAAGTTTCGGGTTTTTTACTATGACAATTCGGCTGATGCGGGAGTTCAATGAGAAAGGTTATACCTCAGGAATACGCTGTTTTTTTTAAATATGCGGTTGTAGGGTGCATAGGAACAGCGCTCGACCTCGGGACCCTCTACATATTCGTCGGTCTTTTGCACCTTCATCTGCTTTTATCTACCGCAATGTCTTTTGTGCTGGCGGTAATTAATAATTTTCTTCTGAACAAATACTGGACCTTCCAAAATAAAAGCGCCAATATCAGAAAGCAATTTATAAAATTTCTGATTGTATCGGTGTTGGGGCTTTTTCTGACCGAAGCCTGTATGGCATTTTTCGTATATGTATTGAATATCTGGTACATGGCAGCCAAGCTTATTACCTCCGGCCTGGTTTTGGCCTGGAACTTTCTGGCCAATAAATACTGGACTTTTAAAGACCGGATTTTCTACATACCCAAAATAGAAAAATATGACTATGATGTAAGCATCATCATTCCCGCCTATAATGAGGAAGGTCGCATAGAGGCAACGCTCAGGGCTATCCATCGTTTTTTTCATGGCAAGCCGTTGACAAGGCAGGTAATCGTTGTTAATGACGGCAGCAGGGACAATACCGCGGAGGTTTTAGATGTCCTCCGCGAGGAGATTACGGATTTGACCGTTATTTCGAATAGTCCGAATCGCGGTAAAGGTTATGCAGTTAAAAAAGGGGTGGAAGCGAGCCGTGGAGAATATATTCTCTTTGCCGATGCAGACAACGCTACTCCCATCGAAGAGTTTGAAAAGTTCTATCCTCTTTTAAAAAATAATAAGGTAGTCATAGGGTCACGCTATCTTTCAGAAAGCAATGTAGTGGTCGGGCAGCCCTGGTACCGGGTGCTGATCGGGAGGATAGGAAACATGCTGATTCAATTTCTCCTGCTGGAAGGGGTCAGGGACACCCAATGCGGGTTCAAGGCGTTTCAGCATGAAGCGGCAAGAGAAATATTCAGCCGCATGCGGATAAACGGTTTCGGGTTTGACATAGAAATTCTCTCCATCGCCCGTCTTTTAAACTTTCCTGTCAGGGAGGTGCCGGTCAGCTGGTTTAATTCTTCGGAGAGCAGGATCAGACCTCTCAGGGACGCAATCAGGACCTTTGGAGAGTTGGTTTATATAAAGCTTAATCTTTGGGGCGGCAGGTATTGTTAGTCGACTATAGTTGGGGGCACCTCAAAAACTCCTCAGTTTCACGATTTTTATTATGCCAGGTCATCTAACCGCCATTGTGTATCCAACAGCGGACTTCGGCATGTTATAAGCGCCGAAATCGCAGCTATAGACCGTCCATGCCTGCGTGGGGTCGCTCGCATACGTCGAGGAAGTCCAGTAAAATTGAGAGTCCTCAAAGGTCGTGAAGACCACCGGTCCCGTGATGTCGTTTAGGTTACGAGTGTAAGCGCCGTCGTAGAAAGCGGCGATAGAGAATGTAACAGAGCGTACAGCGAGGCTCAGCATCTCGAAACGGTTCGGCATTCTCCATTGGCCGGCGGTCGAGCCGTCCATCAAGCCGCACTGGCCGCTCGCAAGATTGTTGACAGCTGATACGGTGTCCGCCCATGACCCCTGAATGCAATTCGCCTGCTTCAGCCAGGTCAAACCTGTCACGGTGTCGGAGAGTGTTCCGTCCCCATTGTCGATCAACCTCGGGCTGGTTAGAGGCCTTGAGTTAACCAAGCTGGCGCTGTCTCCGGAAACCGGCTGATCCACACAAACATTGGGGTCGCCGGCCATGCAAACATACGACCCCTCGCAAAACGGGGAGGTATGGTATGAGTCGTCCCCTGTGGCCATAACATAGTACTCACCGGTTGCTTGAAGATTAATTGCTCCTGCCGGACCGGATTTCACTGCCCACAATGAATTCAGTGAGGCTGTCCTGTCGTTGTTGTAACTGCCGTCCGGCCCGTTTATCCATCGCCCATCCGTAAATCGGATGGCCATTGCAAACGTGGCAGTCCCGCCTTCATTAGCAAAATTCCAGGGAGTTGAGGCCATATAGCTGGAGGACGACCAGTAGGCATTGGCGAGGTTGACATTGATAAAAGGGCTCCCGCTCGAAACAGACGGATTGCTTTGCGAAATGTCCACAATGCTTTCGACTTCGTTAGCGTTCGGCATCCTCCATTGGCCGGCGGTTGAACCGTCAGTCAATCCGCACTGGCCGCTCGCAAGCTGGTTGGCTTCAGTCAGAGCATCATACCAGTTGCTCGGGGCGAAACATCCTGCGTTCTTCATCCAGACCAGACCGGTCAGGCCGTCCGTCACTGTGCCGTCATTATTGTCGGTAAACCGCAGTCCCGGCCACGCAACCCCCTTGTTTGCGGAGGCATCGTCGCCGCTCGCATAACTTATTGCCTGTCCCGTTCTCGGAACGCTGACGACTTTATCACCAGGCCGGTACGCGGTGAAGTCAGCGCCGCTCACCGGAGTTGTCGGTACGCTCTTAAAGTGAATGACGGTCCTGTCCAGGCCATTATAACCGGCGTCGATTATACCGCAGGAGGCCCCGCAGTTAAGGGACGGATAAAACCCGAATC
Organism: Nitrospirota bacterium; assembly: GCA_963784135.1. GTDB lineage: Bacteria > Nitrospirota > Thermodesulfovibrionia > Thermodesulfovibrionales > Dissulfurispiraceae > JADFXI01. The sequence continues at coordinate 296,997 of CAWAQG010000003.1, forward strand.
CCGCCTTGTCCGGAAAGATTTGATAATCGCTGCCACCCAATGTCGTGAACGAATATGTACCGTTTGCATCGGTGGTGGTTGTTGTCCCGTTGTTGCAATTTGTGTCGTAAGCCGTGATCGTAACCCCGGATATTGGCGCGCCCCGCAAGTCGGCTATAATGCCTGAAACAACACGAGTGGACGGGCCTCCCTTGGAGAGTGCTTCAAAATTCTGACCGGTTAAATTGGACCCATTTACAGTCACACTACTGACTACGGGGCTAAAGTTATAACACGCCGAGGTAACGGTAACCCTGTAAGAGCCGTTGGCCACACCTGTGAAGACATAATTGCCGTTGCTGTCTGTCGTTGTAACAACGCAATTGACGGTTGGCGTATTGCCCGGCACGCTGTAAGAAACAGGAAAGCCCGACATAGGCATTCCATTGAATGTTACGGTCCCTGATATGGAATAGGTCTGGACACCGCCGGAGCAACCGGCGGTTGGGCCGCTGCCTGAACCAACGCAACTCCATGTCCATGGCCCACTGCCGCTGACCGCACTCGCTGTTCCGGCGCTGCATAGATTAGTTGATGGCGCTGTGGTATAAGGTCCTCCATTGGATGTCCCGCAGGCGCCATTCACATTTGGAACACCTGTAAAATTCGGGACTGTTACATTCGCGTTGTTTACCGATATCGTTGTGTTTGAGGGGCTGAAACTATACCCGGACGAAGATGGCGTAATAGTATAATTTCCGTTAGTCAAGCCGCCAAAGCTGTAATTACCGCCGCTGTCCGTCGTGGTACTTGCTCCGCTCACACTAACGATAACGCCCTGCAGACCTGTTCCATTGGATGCTATGGTCCCTGATACGGAATAAGTCGCGCCGAGAGACACACTCGCCGCGGCAGTTGCACCGCATGAAAGCAGAAACGTAGTTGTGTGTGCAGCATACCCTGTCGCAGACACATTTACTTTTATGGGAGTAGTCTGGTTCTGGTTCGATGACAGTCCTGTAAAGGTGGCCGACCCCGCTGCATTTGTTGTCCCTGTCTGTGCGCCTGCTGTGACTATAGCACTCTGAATCGGCCGACCTGTCCCCGAATCGGTCACAGTCACATTGAGCGCCGCCGTTGTGCATGCAGTTGTCGGACAATAGTCGCTCAAAAATGCCCTGAACAGGAAGGCAGCCATCTCGTCCCTTGTTACGGGAAGCGACGGACAATAATTTATACTGCCGTCAGCGTTGGTCCCGCACCCCTGAGTTATTCCCAACTCATACAGCTTCTGTATGTACGGGAAAAAATCATCTGATAAAGGCACATCTTTGAAATAAGGCGTAGTAGACGAGCAGGGGACCGAGTTTCCGTGTAGTCCTCCGTTGCAAGTGGGGTTATAGCCATATCCCAACGACCTTATCAAAAAAGCGGCCATCTGGTCCCTTGTCACTGAATCCGACGGGCCATAGCTGCCATTTTCGTAACCCGTCGTTATGCCCAATTGTTTCAGCTCCATTACATACGGACAATCAGGGTCGCTGCTGCTCACATCGAGGAACGGTATGCCGGTGCCGCCGTAGACTGCGGCGTTGGTGCAGTAGTCCGAGGGCGGTTCACCGGCCGCTGACCTGACAAGAAATGCAGCCATCTGGTCCCTCGTCACGTTTTCCGACGGGCAATAATTTCCGTTGCCGCACCCCTTTGTTATTCCTGCGCATGCTATGGCTGCGATATAGTCACGAAAACTATCCGCCGCAGTGACGTCGCCAAAGTTCGTGCCGCACGATATGCAACTGCCCGCCGCTTCCGTAATGGCAAATTGAGATACGGGGCCTGACGATACGGTTATTTTGGCCAACGAGTTGTTGGTACTATTAAGGGCGGCGCTGTTGAGGGGGAGGGGCGCGGCTTTATAGCTTAAAGTCACGTTTCCGACGCCCGAAATATTATTGCCGGTGCAGATGCCCGGCACAAATGTGCCTGATACAATTGAACCTGATGAACATGTATATGAAAATATGAGCGACGAGGAATCAGACGCAGCCGTCCATTGCTGCGACGGTGAAGCCGGGAAGGTCATTGTGCCTGTGCCGCCTGCGTTGCAGAATGTGGAAGCTCCAAAACAGTCAATGGCGGTTACCAAAATAATAGCAATCAGAACCGAGGCACTAAACTTGATCATTACACCCCTCCTTGCTATTTCTTCTTTTCCCATAAGGGAAGCAAGCTTTATGCCAAGCTAATCAATACGTTAACTTGATGGATTATTGATCAATTTCATTTAAGCCGTAAATCAATAAATTCCAATTTCTGTCAGTCATGTGACAAAAATTGTCGTACTCACGGTTTCCTTTTCATGTTATCCTGACTGAATATCCCATCGGGGTAAACTTGAGATGTTTTATTGTCATTCCGGTGCATCCTCGCCAGTTCTTTTAAACTCCACTTGCCGATTCTTATCACGACCACAGCCGACCGCTACGGTATAATAGTGTATGCATAGGGTCGTATGGATCGCATCGGTTCTGCTTCTATTGTTTCCTGCAGCGTTTTGCGCGGCATCCGACAAAACCTATTCAAATCCCGTCCTCGTCGACACATATCAGATCAACCGGACTGCGCCAGCGCGATACGTCGGCACACTTGGGATAGGCGACCCCGACGTCCTATTGTACAAAGATAAATATTATCTCTACCCGACAGGGGACAACCACAGCTACCATGTCTATATATCGGATGACCTGGTCCACTGGTCCAGGGGGCCGAAGGTGTTTAAGAGCCACGAGAACGGTGTATGGGCGCCTAATGTCTTCTTCAACCGCGATGACGGTATGTTTTATCTCTACTACACGGCGGACTGCAAGATCGGCGTTGCTGAAGCAGACCGTCCCGTCGGGGAGTTCAAGAACCTGGGGAATTTGATCAGTGGCGCGATTGATGCTCACATGTTCCGCGACGACGACGGCTCATATTTCCTCTATTACGCCCGGTACCCGGACTTCGGGATATTTGTCCAGCCTATGGCTACCCCTGTCCGGAAGAAGGGCGGACCCATTCAAATCATCTCTCCTTACGAGGCATGGGAAATAACAAATGTGCCGGTTACAGAGGCGCCTTGGCTACTCAAGCACCAGGGCGTCTATTACCTCCTTTACTCCGGGGGCAGTGCGAATACGGAGCATTACGCCATCGGGTACGCAACGGCACAGGACCCCTTAGGTCCTTTTACCAAGTATCCCGGAAATCCTATCATCCGAGAGGGGGGTGGCGTCCTCGGGCCGGGGCATGGGAGTGTCACGAGGGACCGGGAGGGGAAACTCTGGCTGGTTTATCACCAGCAGAAGGATAAGACACCGGGCTGGAACAGGGTCATATGTATCGACCCAATCTGGTTCGACGAGACGGGTGTCCTCCATGGGAAAGCCACACGGGCGACGCCACAGCCCGCGCCTGTGACAGCGGAGAAATCCGGGGGTGCGGCACGGAAATAAATCGGGCCACCCTACTCTCTCCCCAACTTTCTCTCTATCTGCGAGCAGAGGCCGTGGAGCATTTTAAGCTCCCAGCAAGTGAGTCCTGCCCTGCCGATTAAGTGTTTGAAGTTATCGATAATCTGCTTCTCAAGGTTTCTGTCGCCGCGGGGGGCATAGTCGAGCAGCGTTATGATCTTTGCCATGCGCTCGTATAGCGCGGCAAGTTCTCCATGGCCCACCTTGCTAACCTGTCTGCGCTTCGACTTCAGCGGCACATCCTGAACAGCATCTTCTCTGTATTGCGCCCTCGAAAGCTCATAGGCCACAACCATTACAGCATGGGAGAGGTTTAAAGAAGGATGCTCCCTTTCAGCAGGGATCGTCAAAAGCAGGCCGCATTCGTTGACCTCTTCATTATACAGCCCCCTGTCCTCCCTGCCGAAGAGAAGCGCCACCTTGTTATCCGAGGCAATATCATACACTTTCTGCGCACCCTGATCGAGCGGGAGTACCATACCGCGCCTCTTGCCTGTCCTCCGCGCAACAGCGACAACAAACGATTGGTCGTCAATCGCATCCTTAAGGCTGGAGTAACGCTTTGCAGCTTCCAGGACATCAAGGGAGTTATGGGCAAGCCGGCGGGCCTCGTCGTCAAGCTCGGGCGCTTTTACAAGGCAAAGGGTACTGAAACCCATGTTTTTCATCGCCCGCGCAGAGGCCCCTATATTGGCAGACTCACGCGGCCCGACAAGCACAAAAGATACATTATCTTTCCAGTAAGGCATATCAATAAAATAGGCAATGGGTAATAGGCTATAGGCAATGGGTCAAAAAGCCGAAAAAAGCATTTCTTCTTTTTTTCCTATAGCCTATAGCCCATTGCCTATTACCTGCTTTAAAAAAAAGGGTGAAAGTTTTGAACTCCCACCCCTCTTAATGCACAATGGCAAAATTTATTAATATCAATAACCGCCGCTTGAGCTTTTCTTTGCAGGAGCAGCAGCAGGTGCTGCCTCCTTGGTAGCCTTGCCGTCCTTAACAGTGACCATGTCGCCAACCTTTACGTCCTTGACGTTGCTGACCTTGACACTTACCTCTTTACCGGTTGCCTCCTTGACAGTGACAGTCATGCCCGATACCTTGGTAACGGTGCCCTTTACTTCGGCTGCAAAGGTCAAGCTGACCATGCCGAGGGTAAATACCATTGCTACTAATAAAGTGATAATCGATTTCATCCTCATGTCCAGTTCACCTCCCTCATTTTTTTATTTTAAAACCGGGACAATGGATATGCCCGTAAAACAATCACGATTATACAATATTGTTAGTCCTTTAGCAATAGCGCGAATAACGTGTGTGGCGAGCAGATAAACTGTCCGTATCTGTAGCACATAAACTGTCCGGATAAAATATATGGATAGCAAGGGGGCTATCCATGAAACGTTCGGCAGTGTTGCAGGAGGTACGGAAGATGAGATTTGAAGAAAGCTATGAGGGTTGGATACGAGGTCGATTAACGCAGGAAGAAGCAGCAACGCTTCTGGGTGTGTGCGATAGGACATTTAGAAGATATATGTTGAGGTATGAAGATACGGGCCTGGAGGGCCTTATAGATAAGCGTTTAGGGCAAATATCTCATAAACGTGCGCCTGTTGATGAAGTAGTCGCACTATCGGATCTTTATAGCAATCGCTTTTGTGGTTTCAATGTCAAACATTTTTATAGCTGGTACCGGCGTGCTTATCAAGGGACCAGAAGCTACACATGGGTCAAGAACACCCTTCAGGAAAAGGGATTGGTCCCGAAGGCAGCACAGAAAGGTACACACAGGAAAAAGCGTACAAGGGCACCTTATACCGGTATGATGCTGCACCAGGATGGTTCCAAACATCAGTGGGTTGAAGGAAAATACTGGGATCTAATCGTAACTATGGATGATGCCACGAGTGAACACTACTCGATGTTTTTTGTGCAGGAGGAAGGCACTCAAAGCAGCTTTCAAGGGGTAAAAGAAGTTATTGAGCAACACGGATTGTTTGCTTCGTTGTATACGGATCGTGGAAGTCACTACTGGCATACACCGGAGGCCGGAGGGAAGGTGGACAAATCAAATCTTACCCAGTTCGGTCGTGCAATGAGCCAACTTGGAATTAAGATGATTGCTGCGTATTCTCCTGAGGCCAGGGGTCGTTCTGAGCGAGCCTTCGAAACTCATCAAGACCGCCTCGTCAAGGAGCTTGCAATGGCGGGCATTACTGAGATGAAGCAGGCCAATGATTATCTTGCCAGTACTTATATGCCAGCCCATAATGCCGAGTTCACTGTTGTCCCGCAGGAACCACAGAGCGTGTTCGTGACTTGGGCAGGCACTGCCTTGGAAGACATCCTATGCGAACAGTATGACCGCACCGTAGGCAACGACAACTGTGTAAAGTTCGATGGGCTAAAACTTCAGATCCCGCCAAATCAATATCGCTGCCACTACGTTAAGGTCGAAGTTCGCGTCCATCGTTATCCGGATGGTGGCCTTGCTATATTCCATGGACCGAGAAAACTGGCGGTCTTTGACCCTAAAGGAAAGGAGATTGCAAAGTGCTCACATGCAGCGGCATGAGACTCAATAAAACTGACATCGGTGGCCTGCCATGTTCCATGCGCAGCCACCCTGCAGAACCGGACAGTTTATTTGCTCTAAAACCGGACAACTCTATTTGTTGACAACATAGCGCGAATAACGTGTGAAGAACGTGAAACGTGAATCGTAAAAAAAATGCATTTCTTTTTTGTTATGATTTACGATTCACGTCTCACGATTCACGTTTCACGTTCTCATATCCTTGCGTTTTATCACAATATTACCTATAGTAAGCGATAAAAACTCAAGGGGAATAAATAATGTATGAAAGCTTATAATTGCGCGGCAGTAAAATGTGCCGTGCTTTTTGTACTTTTTTTTGTTAATTCATCTTATGCATTCGCCTTCAGCAGCCCGCTTCCGTTGCGCTCCATCAGCATCGATGCCCCGCAGGTATTTCTTGATAATCCCATTACCGGCATTACCATAAAAGATGTTCTGTGTCTCTTAAAAAAGGGGTTCCCCTCTGCTTCCGTGTCTCTGAACAACCCCGGCGCCGGGGTGCATCTGACTGTTTCGAAAAGCAGCGGAGATAACAAATATCTACCGGCCCGTTATTCAGACTGCCAATACCGGCAATACTCGCAAGGGTATGAGTGGGCGTCCTCAGGCAGGAAAGGCCGCGTTGTCCTGGCCCTGAAATCGCCCTCCTTTCAGGGAGTGAGTTTCGGGCTTTACGGACTCTTGCAGGAGAAGCTCGGATTTAAATTTTACCATCCCAAAAGGACCATTATACCTTTTCATAAACAGTGGCCGCTGCCCATGGACTTTCAATGGAAAGCCTTCCCGAGCTTTGCCGGGAAAGGCTTCCATATCCATACCCTTCATCCTGTCGAACTTACCGAGCAACTGCATAATCCTGATTGTCCTCATGCGGCTGAAGACCTGAGAGAGTACATAGACTGGCTTGCCAGAAATCAGCAGGATACAGTCCAATTTTATCTTTTGAGAAGCGTAGATCGCGCGCGCTGGACCAGGCATGCCGGCGGCCTTGTAGCATATGCGCATAAGCGGGGGATAGAGGCAGGTGTGGAATTCTCACTTTTTATGATACAGCAGCAAGCCTTTCAGTCCATGAAACTGCTCAGGTTTTTCCCTTCCTATAAACAGCAAATTGATAGTACTCTTTCATGGATATTCAGGGTGAACTGGGATTTCGTCACTGTCGATTTCAGCATGGGCGAATACCTGCCGGATATTGGGGAATTACTGCCGGGGCTGAAAACGTATCTTATCACACAGGTTGCTGAGAAATACAAAACCAAAGTAATGGTCCCGACGCATGTTATCGGCAGTCAGCATTGGTATCAGGCAGGGCCTTCCGATTTCGGGGGAAAGGCCTCGAATAACAGTTATCTGAAGACAGGCATTTTGATACATACGGTCATGTTTTATGCGATTGACGAGCCGGCCGCCCCCGCATATGGCAATATAAATTTCCAGGGCATGCTCGCCAGGGCAATACAGGAAAACAAACGGCGGGAGACATGGTTCTGGCCTGAATCAGCTTACTGGGTTTCCTTTGATAATTCCGTGCCGCTGCTCCTTCTTCCATATCTTGATGCGCGGTGGTCCGATATGGAAACAATGAAAAAAATCGGCGTCGACAATCACCTCACTTTCAGCTCGGGCTGGGAATGGGGTTACTGGCTTGTGGACTGGAGCATTGCCCGATGGTCCTGGGACCATATCGAAAATGGCTCTGTGCAAAAAACGTCTCCTCTCAGCGTGCTGGAAGATCTTTTCCCGGATACCCGTATGCGCCTGTTGTTTCAGAGAGCGCTGGCGCTCCAGAACTATTACCTGAAAAGCAGGGAGTTGATAGGTTTTATGTCTGCCCTCGACCCTTCAGCCGAGCTTCCCTGGCCTTTTAACAGGCCTTTTCAGCCGAGACCGTTTTTTTCCGATTCGTGGCTTCTCTATAAGGCATCTGATGCGGAAGCAGAAAACATCGCGGCATCTGCTGTATCAGAACTGGAAGCATATGCGCGTGAGATGAACATTGTGGTGAAAAATCTTGAACTTGAAACAGAGCGGATTTATGCCGGACAGAAGCGGGTATCTCAGGATGTCCCCTTGATCGCACGCGAATTGACAAGGGCGCTTGAAGTCACAGCGCTCAGGGCGCAGCACCGGTCTTTGACTATCCGGGCGCTGCTGGCGCAGAGAAAAGGTCACTGGTGGCTTCCGGCGACTGATGAGGCCGAAAGCCTGCTGCGGCAAGCCGCCCGCGTACGGCTCAAAGCACTGGAGCTGGTGCGACTGCAGGAGAAGATTTACCGGTATCCGGTCAGCCTAATTGCACGGCAACGGAAGAATTTCACGGCTTATCATTTCGGCTATCTCTATCCTGCAAGCGATCTTTTCTTCTGGCGCCGGGAGGAGGAACAGGTGAGACACAGGCGGTTTGACGCATTTTACATGAACATATGGGATTTCTTCAGAATTAGCGGGGTCAAAAGCTTTTGTCCGTAGATATCAAGGGCCGCATAATTTAACCTGATAATTCCCCATAACTGCCTGCATTTCTGTCATTCCGGCTTGTCCGGAATCTGTCCATGCTTTCTGATAGACTCCGGACAAGCCGGAGTGACAGTTCCCAGCGCTATTTTGGAGACAATGACAAGAAGTAAAGATGATTATATTAGGCTGGTCAGTTCCCCGTAATCTTTTAAAACCGGAAATTCGTGCACGGCTGTATCCTTTTTCCTGGAGTTGGCCCCTGTTTTGAGGAAGAGATATTTTATTCCGAAGGCTTTCGCTGTTTTCAGTACCTCGGCGGTATCATCAATAAAGAGCGTGCGTTCCTTATCGAATTTCAGTATTTTTTCGACCTTCTCCCAGAACTCGAGCATCTCCTTGGGGTAGCCCATCTCAAAAGAGGTGATGCACCTGTCGAAGTACCTGCCAATGTCGGTCTTCTTTAATTTGATGTCCAGTACCTTATAATGGGCATTGGTGAGCATGTAGACTCTTTTCTTATGCTGCTTCATTGCTTTCAGGAAATCCTCCACGCGGGGATGGACTTCTATCAGGTGTCTTATCTGCTCTTTGAGCGCCGGTATATCCAGGTGAAGTTCTTTTGACCAGAAATCGATATCGGTCCAGTTCAACGTGCCCTCATGAGATTTGTACAGGGAAAACAATATTTCCTTTGCCTTTCCGAATGTGACGCCATGTTTCTCAGCATACTTTTCCGGCACAAGGTGCTCCCAGAAGTAATCGTCAAAATACTTGTCCAGAAGCGTTCCATCCATATCCAGCAGGACACAATCGATATGTCTAAGCGAGATCATTATTCTTCGGAGGTGTACCACGAGTGGTCGATGTAATCCTGCGTCCTCTTGAGGATGAGCTCAAGTATACCCCTGAGTTCCTCAAAAAGCTGATCAAACAGTTCGTCATCGCCAAGGTCATTGGCCTCAATATCATATATGTATGAAATCTCGTATTCCCTGGAAGACTGCTCGCTCGGAATTATTTCCTTTGCAAAGAGCACAGGCTGGGTGTCGGGATATTCTTCCTCCACCTCTGCAAGCAGCGCCTCAATGTTCTGGTAGTCTTCCATAACCGGCAATTTTATCAGGAATTCCAGCTCCAGCGAGTTATCAGCATCCATCGAGTTTTCTTCCGTGTCCTCCTCATAAAGAGTCATCCCGGTCTGAAACGCGTCATAAGTAAAAGATACCGTTGCTGTGAGCGAATAAGGGACCTCCATATTCGGCAAAGCAAGCGAGAACCTGCTTTCCCTGTCAAGCGTGAACTGCTCTATAAAAACCTGCATATTGAATATTTCAAGGTAATTTTTTGCAGATTCAGCGATCTTCATCTGCACTTCTTCAAAACGTGTCATAAGACCTCCCGGCAGTGTACAGCGTTCAGCTCTGCACATTTACTTTAAATTATCCGAAATTATAACATGAATGATACTATTATGACGAATAAGACAGCGGTGATAACGGGCGGGGCACGAGGACTGGGGAGGGAAATAGCTTCCGCACTCTATCATGGCGGATACCGGGTAGCTGTCAATTACCTGCATTCACATGCGCCGGCACGGGAGCTTGGCGCGCAATTCGGAGACAGGGCGTTACTTTTAAAGGCAGATGTGGGAAACTGCTATGAGGTATCGGAAATGGCTGCCTGTGTCCGGCGGGAATGGGGCGGAGTTGATGTGCTGGTAAACAATGCAGGCATTACATTTGATGCATTGTGTATCAGACAAACGGAAGCTGAGTGGGATGCTGTCATGCGGAGCAATCTGAAAGGCGCCTTTAATATGATTAAAGCCTTTGTCCCGCTGATGCAAAGGGGCGGACATATTGTCAATATCAGTTCATATTCCGGCCTCAAGGGAAAAGCGGGCCAGTCAGCCTATAGCGGGTCAAAGGCGGCGCTATTGGGTCTTACAAAAACTGCCGCCATTGAGCTTGCAGGCCATAATATCAAAGTCAATGCGGTGCTGCCTGGATATATGCCTACAGAAATGGGGCTGCATGCCGGCAAGGCTTTGATAAAGGCCAGGGAAGAGAGTCTGCTGCATACGCTTGGCGATCCCGCAGAGGTCGCGCGGTTTATCTCATTCCTTATAGAGACTGCCACTGTCACCGGCCAGTTATTCTGCCTTGACAGCAGGATATTATGAGCAAAGGCGTTTTCATAACGGGAACTGACACCGGGGTCGGCAAAACTATTGTTGCCGCAGGCATTATACGTGCGCTCAAAAGAAAAGGCATTAACGCGGGCGCAATGAAGCCGATTGAGACAGGATGCTCCGGAACAGGAGACAGAGGTCAGATAACAGACGGCCTGATACCTGCCGATGCATTATTTTTGAGAGAGCTCGCCGGAATGGATGATCCTGTCAACGCTGTTGCCCCTGTTCGTTTTGCTAATCCGCTTGCACCGATGGCCGCCTCTGAACTTGAGGGAAAGCCGGTAGACCTTGACACACTATTTCATTCGTTTGCGGCCCTTGCTCAAAAATATGAATTCCTCGTCGTGGAGGGCGCCGGCGGCCTCATGGTCCCCATCAAGATGCGAAGTGGGAGTTCGACGTATTATTATATGGCCAATCTTATCAAGGATTTGGACTTGCCTTCTGTCATAGTCTCAAGGGCCGGATTGGGCGCCATCAATCATACGTTGTTGACCGTTATGCACGCAATCAGAGAGGGAATAGGAGTGCGGGGCGTGATTATCAATAACACCGGACCTGCCGGCAATACAATAGCTGAACAGACAAACCCCGGCATACTGCAGCGTATATGTCCTGTGCCTGTACTTGGGATAGTGCCGTATTGCGCGGCGCCCTATGATTTTATAGATGCCGTTGCAGATGTACTAACCGATGTGGCCGCAAACCTGATGCCTTGACAAAAGAATATAGATCACTGTTGTCAACAAATAGAGTTGTCCGGTTTTAGAGCAAATAAACTGTCCGGTTCTGCAGGGTGGCTGCGCATGGAACATGGCAGTCCACCGATTTCAGTTTTATTAAGGCTTATGCCGCTGCATGTGAGCAAATTGCAATCTCCTTTCCTTTAGAGTTATAGGCAGCCAGTTTTCTCGGTCCATGAAAGATAGCAAGTCTACCGTCGGGATAACGATGAACGCTTACCTGGACCCTGACGTAATGGCAACGATATTGATTTGGCGGGATCTGAAGTTTTAGTCCATCGAACTTTACACAGTTGTCATTGCCGACGGTGCGGTCATACTGTTCGCATAGGATGTCTTCCAAGGCAGTGCCTGCCCAAGTCACGAACACGCTCTCTGGTTCTTGAGGGATAACGGCGAACTCGGCATTATGGGCCGGCATATATGTACTGGCAAGATAATCATTGGCCTGCTTCATCCCAGTGATGCCCGCCATCGCAAGCTCCTTGACCAGCCGATCTTGATGGGTACTGAAGGCTCGCTCAGAACGGCCCCTGGCTTCAGGAGAATACGCAGGGATCATCTTAATCCCCAGTTGGCTCATTGCACGACCAAACTGGGTAAGACTTGATTTGTCCACTTTCCCTCCAGCCTCCGGTGTATGCCAATAGTGACTTCCGCGATCCGTATACAACGAAGCAAACAACCCGTGTTGCTCTATAACCTCTTTTACACCCAGAAAGCTGCTTTGTGTGCCTTCTTCCTTAACAAAAAACATCGAGTAGTGTTCACTGCTGGCATCATCCATCGTCACGATCAAATCCCATAATTTGCCGGGAACCCACTGGTGCCGGGAACCATCCTGATGAAGCATCATGCCGATATAGGGAGCCCTGACCCTTCTTTTCCTGTGTGCCCCTTTCAGTGCCCCTTTCGGTACCAATCCCTTTTCCTGGAGGGTGTTTTTGACCCATGTGTAGCTCCTGTTTCCTTGATGAACTCGGCGATACCAGCTAAAAAAATGCTTGACGTTGAAACCATAATAACGTCCTCTATAAAGATCCGATAGCGCCATCACTTCGTCAACTGGTGCTCGCAGATGCGATATTTGTCCTAAACGCTTATCTATAAGTCCCTCCATCCCTTTATCCGCATACCTCAGCAGATATCGCCGAAATGTCCTGTCACAGACACCAAGGAGCATCGCCGCTTCCTCCTGCGTTAGCCGTCCACTCTTCCAGCCCTCATAACCTTCTTCAAATCTCATTTTCCGTACCTCCTGCAACACCGCCGAACGTTTCATGGATAGCCCCCCTTGCTATCCATATACCACCCGGACAGTTTATGTGCTACAGATACGGACAGTTTATCTGCTCGCCACAAAAGAATATAGATCACTTGACTTTTAGGATTATTATTGCTAAGGTGTTTTAACGTAAAATTTCCTAAAGTAAAACTAATTTAGGGGGAGGGAAGCATGAGAAAAGTTGTTTTATTGGTAAGCGTATTCCTGGCCTTTGCCTTTGTGCTGCTTTCCGCAGGCTTTATGCAAAAAGCTGCGGAAGCAGAATCAGGGTTTGTAGGGGTGGATACCTGCAAAGGCTGTCATCCGGACAAGTACGAAAGTTATTCAAAAACATGTCACTCCAAAAAATCGTATCCCGGCAGTCCCGCCAACATGGAGGCTTGCGAGACCTGCCACGGCAACGGCTCGGCCCACGTAGAGAAGGGCGGAGGCAGGGGGACCGGCATTTTCAACTTCAACAAAAAATTTGATCCAAAAGAAAGGGCGGCCAGATGCCTCGCCTGTCATGAACAGACCAAACACCTTGCCTTTTGGAATGCCGGCGTTCACCAGGCGGAGGGTGTCGCCTGCGACGACTGCCATTCGATCCACGCAGGCGGAGACAAGCTGCTGAAAGCCGACAAGTCAGAAGTGTGCTATCAGTGCCACAGGGACATCAAGGCAATGGTCAACAAGCAGTCGCACCATCCTATCAAGGAAGGCAAGGTATCATGCGTTGACTGCCACAACCCTCACGGTGATATGAACAACAAGATGCTGACTGCCGAGTCGGTGAACGACCTCTGCTACAAGTGCCATCCTGAAAAGAGAGGGCCTTATATGCAGGAACACCCGCCGGTGGAAGAGAACTGCCTCAATTGCCACAACCCGCACGGGAGCAACCACAACAGATTGCTGACCCAAAGGGTGCCGGAGCTGTGCCAGGATTGCCACAACGGCACCGGGTTCCATGCCGGGGGAGTGCCTTTGACCTCATTCTCCAATCCTGCTTTAGGTAATAGTGCATACAAGGCACAGCTTCTGATGGGGCGCGCATGCCTTAATTGCCATAACAACATACACGGGCAGATCGGTGTGTCAGGTTCCAGTTCAGCCGTGTTCATACATTAAAAGGAGGGGGTATATATAAATGATAAACAGCAGATATGTTCTCAGATTGATTCTTATTATCACCTTCATTCTTCTGCCGTTGATTAGCGCCTATGCCGACGACAGCAGCACCGTCAGCAATAGCAGCTTCATCGGAGAGATAGGGCTGACCCCCTATTTTGACAGCGTCGCCGGCAACAAAACCAAGTTCTACGAATACTCCGATGCGGTCCACGGCGGCGGCATTCACAGTGACGTAAGGCTCGGCTATGACAGCGACAACTATTGGCTGAAAATAAAGGCATCGGATATCAGCTACGGAACACAGGAATATAGTGTCGACGGCGGAATGTACGGCAAATTCACCTACGGGTTCTATTTCACCGACATGGTGCACAACATTTCCCTCGGCGCAAATACATTATATAACAACCCGGGATCAGGCAACCTCAAATACACCCCCGGTGCCTCATTCACCAACCCTCCCGGGACGGTGTGGAATTCTTTTGACTATTCGATTAAGAGAGAAAAGATCGGAGGCAACCTCGATGTGGAGATGCTGAGACCTTTCTATGTGGATTTTTCAGCGTCCCGGGAGAGGACAACCGGCATCAACACCGGCGCTGACGACGGATATGAACTGCCGGTGCCCATTGACTACACGTCCGACATCTTCAAAGGCGAGGTAGGATATCAGGCCAAACCTGTATTCGCATCCATTAGTTACCTTTACAACAGTTTCGACAACCAGAACCAGACGTTGAGCAACGAGGAGACGACAGGCGGGACCCTTATGACTGCACTGCCTCCGAACAACGACTATTACAAACTCTCCTTTAAGGGATCTGTTCAGCTTCCGATGGACTCAAGGTTCAACGTGACCGCTTCGACCGCGAAGGCAACATCCACCTTCAATCTCGGCTCTCTCCTCAATAATTACTACGGGACCACTTCGGTCGCAAGCGCCGGTTCCTTCCGCGGCAGACTTGACACTAATTCGCTCAATCTCTCATTGACTTCCAACCCTGTGAGATGGGTTTCCGCAGACATTTTCTACCGTTATTACGGCACTACCAACAAGTCTGACCAGGTGACGTTAAACAATCCGGACGACGGTCTGCCCTATCAGAACTATCTGTTCGACTACAATAAGAACACTTACGGGGCCGACCTCCGCTTCAAGCTGCCTCTGCAGCTGCAACTGAAAGCGGGGTATTCGTACGTCGATACCGACAGGGCGGGGAGACTCGACAACCCCAGCACGAAGGACAACATTTATTCAACGGAACTAAAGTGGAGCGGGCTGGATTTCATCACGCCCAAGTTCAGTTACCAACGGCTGGACAGGAGCGCGACCTATGGCATGCTTAACACTTCGGTCACCGGTGATGTAGCGCCGATTGCGCTCATTAATGCCGGCTACGACACGCCTTCCACCGTCAATTATGATGGTGTCGACACGTCCCTGATCTCGAGGTTTGATACTTGCAAGCAGACAACGGACACTTACAAGGCAGGGGTCGACATCGCTCCCCTCCAGAACCTGAATCTGGGGCTTGCATACAAATACATCACTACCGACTATTCGAACGCCGTGCTGGGACTCCAGAACACAAAGACGAACGAGTTTGACGTCAGTGGCGATTATGCGTTGGGCAGCATCGCCAGCCTGACGGCGTATTTTAACCTCGAATACAAGAAGTATATGATGTACGACGTAAACGACTCCGGAGGCGGGAGCTTTCCGCTGAACACCACTACCAACACCTCGACGAGTTACCCGTGGAACCTGACCACAAAGGACAACACGTACGAATGGGGGGCGGGCGCCGATATATACATAATTCCGAAGAAATTGACGTTCAGGCTTCAGTACGATTATGTCAATTCCGACGGAAACCTCGACTTCGGCATCTTCAATACCGCAGCGCTCGGCGCCATAAATCCCGGGGCCAACAGTAGTAATGTTGACATTGGGACCTGGGACGATTACAGGGTAAGCTCCTTCACGGGCAAAATTGCATACAATGTTTCAAAGATGTTCACTTTGGCGGCCGGAGCGAGTCTCCAAAGCTACAAGTATAACGACATCGTATACAGCAATTACCAGTACAACACCAGCAATGCCCCATTGCCGATACTGACCGGTGCCTATGCAAACCCGTCATATAACGCAACTGTGGTGTTTCTGACATCAACATACAGGTTCTAATACAGGAATTACGGAGATGGAAATTTAGGCGAGTAACCTGATATAATAAAGACCAAGTAAAGGTCCTAAACAAGAATTACGGAGTGGGGAGCAATGCCCCTCTCCGCCCATTAAGGGAGGTTTTATGAAAAAAAATGTTTTGATTTTGTTCGTGATGGGAATCCTGCTTTTTGGTTTCGCCGGCCACGCAGGAGCTATGTATATGGGTGACGGATCCGTCCAGAGCGGAACGGTAAGCAACTGGACAGCACCTACCGACGGCACATGCGTCCTCGGTCTGCACGCAGACGGCACCCTGGATGTAGATACGACGATTACAACCAAACGAGATTGCGATGCCAGGCTTGTTTCCGTTACTGCCGTGGGCACAGCATCAAGCTCGTCTTGTACAACTTCAACCAAAAACACAGCAGGTGTAAAATACGCCTCAGCCGGCAGCAGCACCTGCGTGATTGTTGACAGCAGCGGAAACGTGCTGGGCTCCATATCTTTGAAAAACTATGACAGGACTGAGGCAATATGTAATGCTTTGGGCGCGGCACGGGGTGTAACAGCTCACCTTGCCGGCAACGTCACTAACCTGGTCCAGCCGGCGTGTATAGCTTATGGCTGGCAGTTCAGAGGACAGGATTCCACCGGAACGCCTCTGGCCTTTGGTAGTAAAGGGACCGATAGCACCGTTACGTCCAATGCAGGCTTCTGTTACACGACAATGAGGACCAATCTTCCTGCGGCAAGCTGCCCTACCGTAGCTGGAAGCACCTCCGGAACTGCCAACAGTTCCTCATCAGCTGCCTTCGGCTATTCTGTAAGCGGAAGCTACTGCCTTTATGCCTATGGTATCAACGGCACCGTGAATGCTGCTCTTAATAATATTGCCGGCACGGCCGTTTACGCTGCTGGCGCAACTGCCAATCTGGGCCAATACACCACTCTTGGCGCTTGTCTTGCCAATGGCGGTTCATGGTCAAACTGGATGCCGGTTGGTCCAACTGCTACCGTTGGGACCCTTAACGGCATTAATACTGCCGTAACGTTTGATCTCACAAGGGAGGCTGTAAGTGGAGACGATGGCTGCCTTCATTGCCACAGCACCTTAGTCCAATACAACGGCCCTGCCGAAAGATGGAAAGACAGCTATCTCCAGACCGGCCACAAGAACATGCTTAGAAAGGTAACACCCGGCATGGTGTGGGCAGGTCCTAATGCAAACGGCGTCTTAACGGTTTACACAACAGACGGCACAAATGCGATGACTTGGGGAACTCTCGGAGTTGCGGGAAGCGCAACTGACGGCGGCAAACCAATGTATTACGTCTATGGCGACTGGATGATACCGCTTCCTACCGTTGCTATAGCCGGCAGCGGTTACAGCTGTGCCAACTGCCATTCGACCGGTTTTAGTGGCGGCACCTCAACAACGCCGGGCGTGCAGTCAATCGGCACCACTGGATACACAGGGAATCAGCCTGCTGACTCCGGCGCGGGTTATGTATCTGCTGTTAAAGCCGGCTATAAGTGGGACCGTGAAGGCATTTTATGCTCAAGATGCCATAATGCAACAGTCCCGTCGGTAGCAGCAGCTCAGATTTCGGCATCAACCTTCCCGTCAACAGCACCGACCAGCGGCGGGATGGGTGCGCTTCAGGATGGCGTCGGCAGGAACAACCTTTGCTTCGGCTGCCATCAGAGCATAGCAAAGCTTTGGCCCGCCCAGGGAGGAACTTCAAGCGGCACAACCCAGTATGATCCAACAATAATCCCGACAGGCGTGAGCCACGGTGCAGCCGCTGGCAGGGACTTCAACGGCCATGTGCTCGGCAACTCGTTCCTGAACAGCGTGCATGCCAGATACGCGGGCGCTCAGTCCGGCAATGGTTCGATCAAGGCAAATGCACTCGGGGAAAATGACCTGTACGATTCAATCCCGACAGCAACAAGCGTCGCTGCGGAATACAATAGCATATTCAAGGGCTTCACCTGCTGGCAGACAGCTACCGGCAATAGCCCTGCAAAGACCAAGGCTGACGGCACGGAAATCGCTGCCAAGTCAGATTGCGATGCATTATACGCATGCAGTAAAGCCGGCAATACAACGCAGTCAGCCTGCGCGGCAGCGGGCGGTACCTGGGCCTCCACATGGAGGGCTGATACAGGGGGGGCCACTGACCAGTCCGGTACTCAGGGTACCTGTGCCACCTGTCATGATGTTCACAATAGCCTTTTTGTTGCTGGTCAGTCCGAGAAGGCGATCAGAAAAACCTGTGAGGATTGCCACATGGACAATGCTACTACCGGCGCCACTGATGCCAACGCCCCTCAGGTATCAACTATTAACCATCCTCAGACTCCTGGAACGCCGTTTGATATGTCTCTCTATGGCAATGATTCCTGCGTAGTCTGTCATATGGCTACACAGGCGGAAAAGAACGGCAATCAGAATTCGATGCCGGTCCATGTATGGAGGATCAATACTAATCCTAACTACAACACCTTCCCGACAACGGGTCAGTTCTACGGCGGGACCTGCAGCGCACATACCGGTGCGGTACAGAATTCTCCGTCCTTCCCGGTTGTCTACCTGTCTGATACATCTTCAACAAATTGTACAAATGCAGGCGGAACGTGGACCGCTGTGATCGAGGACAGGAACGCCCAAACAGCGCCTGAAGGCAATTACAATAAAGCTGTATGGGTCGATATTGATATGGCTTGCGGACAGTGCCATGGCGGAAGCCTCGGAAGCAGTGCAACCGTGAACGGCGCCCCGTATAAGACAAAAGGCCAACTAAGTCGGGCCGCCAATAACATCCACCGTATGATGCAATAGACGGATGAACGGCGGGGCTCAGGCTCCAGGTTAGGGCCTTTACTTTACAAAGAAAAAAGGGAGAGAGCGGATTCGCTCTCTCCCTTTTTTATGTTTATTCAGAGGTCAGACCGGGTTGTTGTTACCGTCAAGCTTGACGATGATGGGCGAGAAGGCTTCTATTTCCTGTTCTCCAAGGTAGCAGTACGAGAAAATGATGATCTTGTCGCCTACTATTCCCTTGCGCGCGGTAGGACCGTTAAGGCAGAATTCACGGGAGCCGGGCCTGCCGGGTATCATATATGTTTCAAACCGCTCACCGTTGTTCAGATTGCTTATCATGACCTGCTCGTACGGAAGAATGCCGGCACGGTCCATGATTTCCCTGTCCACGGTAATGCTCCCTTCGTAGGCGAGGTTCGATTCCGTCACCGTCGCCATATGTATCTTCGATTGCAGAAAACATCTAAGCATAAGAAAACCGCAGGCAATAGGCTATAGGCAATAGGCTATAGGGGGGAAAAAGATATCTTAATAATCTTTTCTCGCATGTCTCTTTGTTTTTGCCTATTGCCCATTGCCTATTGCCCATCGCCTGCCTCTTTTACCTATTGCCTGTTTTTATTCTATTATTTTGGGGACCCTGTAGAATTTGTCCGAGGGGTCAGGAGCGTTTTTTAAGGCCTCGTCATTTGAAAGCGATGGCATCTGCACATCGTCCCTCATAATATTAGTGATGGGCAGCACATGCGAGGTAGGTCCGATGCCGGTTGTATCGAGTGTATTTAATTGTTCAACATGCCCGATAATCGCGTTCAGTTGTCCGCTGTACATCGACAATTCATCTTCTGAGAGAGAGAGTCTCGCGAGCTTTACAATGTGCCTTACTTCATCTTCCGTTATCTTCATTATCTACATTTTTTCGAGCTGTACGTGCCGGACAGCAAGCCGTTTCAGTCCGACACTCGAAAAATTAACCGTCACTTTCAGGTCATCGCCCTCACCGCAGCAATCGCGGACAATGCCGACACCCCATGCAGGATGTTTTACCTTGCTTCCAACCAGGTACGCAAGCGCGGCCCTCTGGTGAGAGAGTTTGACCGTCTTTGGCGGCAATGCGGTCCTCTGAGGAACGACTGTTTTTTCGACCCAGTGGCAGCAATCCTTCGGGATATCGTTAAGGAACCTCGAAGGTTCCTGGTCCTGTATCTTGGAATACAACTTTCTTTTCTTGACCCCGTTCAGGCAGAGGATGTCTTTGGCCCTGGTCATGCCGACATAGAAAAGCCTTCTCTCCTCGTGCATTTCGGCTTCTTCACCTATGGCTTTAAAATAAGGGAGAATGCCCTCTTCGATGCCGACAATGAATACAACTGGAAATTCAAGCCCCTTTGCGCTGTGCAGCGTCATGAGCGAAACAGCGGGCTTTGCGGCGGACACGCCGTTGGTCCCGGACGTATGTGCCAGCGATGTCTTCTCGACGAAATCCTTTGCCGATATCGCATCGGCAGAGGAGATCAGCTCCATGATATTCTGCAGGCGCTCTTCCTCAATATCTTCAATATATCCCGTCAACTCGACAATATCTTTAAGCATATCAGCCGCGGTCTTGAAACTTGCAGCCGACAAATGACCGATGATTTTAATAAATTCTCCCATCTTTTCTTTGACAGACGCCGTCAGCACATTTGCTTTGAGCATTGTCTGCGCCGCAGACAGGAGGCCCACGCCGTTCTTCTTTGCTTCCTGCTCTATTTTTGACAGAGTAGCGACCCCAATATTTCTCGGAGGGCTGTTCACAATGCGCCGCATGCTCACATTGTCATCGTGGTTCAGGACGAGCTTCATATAGGAAATAAGGTCTTTTATTTCCCGCCTGTGATAAAAACTTATGCCGCTGAGCACGTTATAAGGGATGGTTTCCTCCCTGAGAGCGTCTTCGATTGCCCTCGCCTGGAGGTTCACCCGGTAGAGGACAACAAAACTGCCGTAGTCATAGCTGTTTTTCAGGTAGATGTCTTTTATAGTCCGCGCAACATATTTTGCCTCTTCATCCTCATTATTCAGCCTGCAATAGATTACTTTTTCTCCATCTCCTTTGTCTGTCCAAAGGTTTTTCAGCTTTCTGTTTTTGTTTTTTGCGATCACTGAACCTGAAACATCAAGGATGTTCTGGGTTGACCTGTAATTCTGTTCGAGCTTTATGACCTGCGCGCCTGGAAAATCTTTTTCGAAGTTCAGGATGTTGCTCACATCGGCCCCCCTGAACTTGTAAATGCTCTGGTCATCGTCTCCCACAGCGCAGATATTGCGGTGTGACGACCCCATCAGCTGAAGCAGCCTGTACTGCGCGTGGTTGGTATCCTGGAATTCGTCCACGAGGATGTAAGGAAACATATCAGTATACTTTTCGAGAATTTTCGGGTGCTGCTCAAACAATTTGGCGGTAAGCATGATCAGGTCGTCGAAATCGAGGGCGTTGCACCGTTTCAACTCATCCTGGTATTTCAGGTAAACCCTGCCGAGTTTTTCGTCAAAACTGAAGCCGTCTCCCTGAGACAAAAAGTCTTCAGGAGATATCAGCGATGATTTAAGAATGCTTATCCTTGAAGAAACTCCTTTGTAAAGCGCCTCGTAGATATTGAACTCTTTAAGGATATGGCGTATGAGATTGCACTGATCGTCTTCATCGTAAATGGTAAAATCGGGCTTGTAGCCGAGTGCCTTTATCTCTTTCCGCAATATTTTGTTGCACTGGGAATGAAACGTGCCTATCCATGCGTTTTTGACATCGCAGTCTATACACCGCGAGATCCTCTCTTTCATCTCATCGGCGGCCTTATTGGTAAAAGTGACGGTGAAAATTGAGACTGGGGAAAACTTTTTCTTTTTGATAAGATGGGCAAACTTATGGGTGATTACCCTGGTCTTTCCGCTGCCTGCTCCTGCAAGTACAAGGAGCGGGCCATTTGAATGCAGGATAGCCTCTTTTTGCCGGGGATTGAGTTCTTCTAATAATGAGACGTCTTTAGCCATAAGAATTATTGTTCTATTATACCATACTCGCAGGCTATAATTATCCATTGCCCGCGCATTTCAGAAAAACTTACATTATTCGACGGTCACGCTTTTCGCAAGGTTCCTTGGCTGGTCCACATCGCATCCTCTTAATACCGCAATATGGTAGGCAAGGAGCTGCAGAGGCACAGTTAACAAAATCGTATTTAAATAGGAGTTGCTTTCTTCTATAAAGATTGAGTATTTTGCGAGCCTTCTTATCGTCTCATTATCAGCCGAGGCTACGGAGATAATGGTGCCCCCCCTGCTTTTTACTTCTTCCATGTTCGAGGTGACCTTTTCGTAGAGCTTTCCGGAGGGTGCGAGCACTACGACTGGAAGGTCTTCATCAATAAGGGCTATGGGGCCATGCTTCATCTCTCCCGCAGCATAACCTTCAGCATGGATATATGATATCTCTTTCAGCTTCAACGCGCCTTCAAGCGCTATCGGATAATTTATTCCCCTGCCGAGGTACAGGAATTCCTTCTTTTTGAAAAGCTCCCTCGCGACAGCGCTTATGGAGGCATCAAGTTCGAGCGTGTGCTCGACTTGCACAGGCAGGTGAAGGATGTCCCCAAGCAGCTTTGAAGCGGCGCCTTTGTCGAGCGTGCCCCTGACACTGCCCAAGGCTATCGACAGCAGATAGAGCGCCACTATCTGCGTGGTGAATGCCTTGGTGGAAGCGACACCGATCTCCGGGCCGGAATGCGTATAGAAGACAAAATCCGATTCGCGGGAGGCAGTGCTGCCGATCACATTGCAGATGCTCAACACTTTCGCTCCAAGCCTCTTTGCTTCCCTTGAGGCCGCAAGGGTGTCCGCGGTCTCACCAGACTGCGTGATAGCAATGAATAACGTATTTCCGGTGACGATGGGGTTCCTGTACCTGAATTCTGAGGCTATGTCGACTTCAACCGGGATCCTGGACAGTTCTTCTACCATGTACTTGCCTGCCATGCCGGCATGGTACGACGTCCCGCAGGCGACGATAAATATCCTGTCGGTCCCCTTGACAACGGCGGGGTCAAGCCCGAACTCCTCAAGCGCCACCTCGCCTCTGTCAGGGAATATCCTTCCCTGCAGGGTATCAGCTATCGCCCTGGGCTGCTCGTAAATTTCCTTGAGCATGAAGTGGCGGTACCCTCCTTTTTCGGCCATCGAAGGACTCCACGAGATAAAGGAAACATTTTTATGCAGGTGCTTTCCATCAAAATCGGTAACGATGACCCCCCCTTTGTGGAGCACCGCTATTTCATTGTTCTCAAGGAATATCACCTCCTTGGAATGGCTCAGGAAGGCCGGGACATCAGAGGCAAGAAAGTATTCTCCGTCACCCAATCCGATTACAAGAGGACTTTCTTTCCTTACAGCAATAATTTTATCAGGTTCCTTCTCGTTGATGACTGCAAATGCATACGCGCCGGTCACTTCCCTGATCGCTCTCCGGACAGCCTCTTCAAGAGGGGCCCGGGCCGCATGCTTATTTATGAGATGGCAGAGCACCTCGCTGTCGGTTTCAGAACTAAAAATAAAGCCTTCGGCCTGAAGCGCATGTTTAAGTTCCACATAGTTTTCGATTATGCCGTTATGAACAACAACTATACCACCGGACCGGTGCGGGTGGGCATTTTCATCGGAAGGTTTGCCGTGCGTGGCCCATCTCGTGTGGCCTATGGCAAGATTGCTCGGTTTCGTCAGAGTGCCTGTAATTGCCTCAAGCGCGCTGATCTTTCCTTTGCATCGCCTGACGCTTATTTTATCATCCTCAAAAAAAGCGATCCCCGCGGAATCGTATCCCCGGTATTCGAGGCGCTTCAGGCCATCCATCACGATGGAAATAGCATTCCTGCCGCCGATATAGCCGATTATTCCGCACATATCAACTTCTCACTTTTGACGATCTCGCAAAAAGTCTGCAAAAGCGTTTTTTCGTCATTCCCGTGAAAACGGGAATCCACTCTTTTCAGGTAGTTGCTTACGCCATGGATACCCGCTGGAGCCTGCCCTCGAAGGGCGTTATCGGGGGCGGGTATGACAACTTTTTGCGTGACCATCACTTTTTACTTCTCACTTGCCTTTTTTTCAGCGCCCATTTTTCAACATTCTTCTGCGCTGTTCTGCTGAGGGCAAGGGCAAAGGGAGGGACATCTTTGGTAATAGTTGAGCCTGCCCCTACATAGGCGCCTTTCCCGATCCTGACCGGCGCAACAAGCTGCGTATCGCTTCCTATAAATACGTTGTCTTCTATCAGGGTCCTGGACTTTGTCCTGCCGTTATAATTGCATGTTATAGTACCGGCCCCGATATTCACCTGCTCTCCTACCTCGGCATCACCAAGGTAACTCAAATGCGATGCTTTTGTGCCGCTGCCTATGACGGATTTTTTCACTTCGACAAAGTTTCCTATCCTGGCATGCTTGCCTATGACCGACCCCGGCCTGATATGTGCAAACGGCCCTACTGAAGCGCCTTCATTAATTACCGATGATTCGACAAGCGTCGAATCCTTGATTATTACATTATTCCCGACCGTGCTGTCTATAATTCTGGAGTTCGGATACACTATGCATCCGCTGCCGATAAGGGTCTTCCCCTCTATGTGCACATTTGGGTAAATGACCGTTTCTGTCCCGATAACTGATTCGGGATTTATATAGACAGATGCCTTATCGATAAACGTGACACCTTTCTCCATAAGCCCGGCTGCAATTTCATCCCTGAGATAATGCACTGCCCTGTAAAGGTCCCCGCGCGTATTTATTCCGGTCAATTCGTTCTCATTCCCGAGAAGAAAAGCTCCTGCCCGGCAGCCCGCTCCGACCGCCAGACCCACAATATCTGTCAGGTAGTATTCGCCTTTGGCCCTGTTGACGACAATTTTATTCAGAAGCTTCAGCAGCGGAGCTTCAATCGCGTAAATACCGCTGTTAACTTCCTGTATCTTTTTCTGTTCCTCATCTGCATCTTTGTCCTCTACAATTGCGCTCAGCTTATTGCCTTCCCTGAGTATCCTGCCGTAGGAATGGGCGCCCCCTGCAACAAAAGAGATCAGAGAGAGGGCCTCCCTGTTCTTCCGGTGGAGTTTTATAAATGCCTTTAGCGTTGCCGGTTTAATAAGGGGTGTATCGCCGCTCACCACCAGCAAAGTACCTGTAAAGCCCCGCAGTTTTTGTACCGCCGCCTTTAGGGCATCGGCAGTGCCTTTAGGTTCCCTCTGGACAGCAAAGGAAACAGGATAGTTCCGCAGCGCATCCCGTATCCCGCCGCCATTAACGCCGGTTACAATAATAGTCTTTTCGGGGTTCAGTGCCGGGAGCGCTTCAACAACATACTGCACCATCGGTTTCCCCAGGAGAGGGTGCAGCACCTTCGGGAGGGCTGATTTCATGCGCGTGCCAAGGCCTGCCGAAAGGACAACCGCTGCCAGATTCACCTTAATGCCCCCTGGAATGAGTCAGGTCTGTAACAGGTACGGTTGCTGATTCGGCTATTATTGACGGCGCCGCTATGCCTCCGGAGAGTATAATCCTGATCCCTTCTTCTATCGGAATATCCGTATAAATAATGCTCCGGTCATCGAGGAGAACTATGTCACCGAGGTAAAGGTTATTGGTGGGAATGTATACTGCCTTCATGCAAACATCCCGTCCTTCGGACTGTATGGTACATTCCTTGGTCATGAAGCCGAAGGCGTAAACACCGGTTCTCGGATACTCAACAATGACAAAGCGCTTGAAAGCGCTGTTATTTTCCGGAGAAAAAGCATCGACGAGCTGTTTTATGGCCGTATAGATACTTTTAAAGACCGGGATGTTTAAAAAAATCCTGTCCATAATATACAGCAGTTTTTTGCCGAAGACATTAGTGGAGATGATGCCGATAAGGAATATGATTCCTATGGCGGTAATAAAGCCGAGTCCGGCAATATGCACGCCCAGAAGAAAATCGAAGAATGGACTCAGGATGCCGTCGACGAACTTAAAAAGACCCGCAAGGACAAGAACGGTAAAAACCACCGGGACCGTGACTATAAGTCCTGCCAGGAATTTTCTTTTAAAAGTAATGCGGATGGATTCGTCCATATAACTTTCAGTTGTCACTTCTGAAGCACTGTCGATTCATCAGATATGTCAAAATTGCTGTAGACATTTTGCACATCCTCATTATCTTCCAGGGCGTCAAGCAAACGGACCATCTGCTCCGATGTGCTGCCTTCAAGAGGGACATAACTTTTGGGAAGCATGGTTATTTCAGCAACAGATACAGGGATGCCCCCTTTGACAAGGGCCTCTTTTACAGTATTGAGGTTCTCCGGCGACGCCGTGATCTCATAATTGTCTTCCTTTGGGTCGTTTTCCATGTCTTCGGCTCCGGCATCGAGAACAAGAGACAACAACGTGTCTTCATCGGCTTTGGATTTTTCTACGAGGATGTACCCCTTTTTCTCAAACATCCATGCAACGCACCCAGCCTCTCCAAGACTCCCCCCGTTTTTTGAAAGGACATGCCTTATTTCAGAGACAGTCCTGTTCCTGTTATCGGAGAGCGTTTCTATTAGAAGTGCAGCACCGCCGGGGCCATAACCTTCATAGACGCTTTCCTCATAAGTCGTGCCGGGCAACTCCCCTGTGCCTTTCATTATGGCTTTTTTTATATTATCAGAGGGCATATTAACTTCTTTTGCTTTTTCAATGGCGGTCCTCAAACGGGGGTTGCCGTCCGGGTCGCCGCCTCCCGTCCTCGCAGCAACGGAGATCTCTTTGACGATCTTTGTAAAAGTTTTACCTTTCTTCGCATCTGTATTAGCTTTTTTATGCTTTATCTGTGACCACTTGGAATGCCCTGACATGAATCCTCCATGAGTTTTATTGCGTGATGTGTTCCGCAAGGAGCGTTACGATAGCTGCAGCTTTAATAACGACACAACACGTTACTTTAATACCAATATTATACAAACACTATCAAGGCAAAGCAAATAAGGTAGTGACGATACGGAAAATTCCGGCGTCGCCCTTTATTTTATGTCCGGCAGAGCGTCCGATTGCACAATCTCCCTGCCGACTGCTACCACCGTCCGGTCGCTCCCGCATGCCACGCCATAGAAAGGATAAATAATATCCAGACTCGCCGCAGACCACTTCTCTCCGTCCGGTGAAAAATAAATCCTGCGGCGAGTTTTCCCCGAATTTCCGGGGGTATTAAGGAGACCGGTTGTTACATATCTGTCAAAACAATAAGTTATGCTGCTCAAGTCATCTCCCGTACCGGAGGCAACACTCCTCCAGTTCACGCCATCGGCAGAAATCACGACCGTCCCCCCATCTCCCACTGCTACATAGCCGTTCTTACCGTAGGTGACCCCACTGATACCCCTAACTACACCATGTATCCCGGGGTCCCGCTTCGTCCATTCTGAACCGTCAGAAGATGTGAGGATAGCACCCCCATCGCCGACTGCAACAAAACCTTTGTCGCCATAAGCCACGCCTTTTAGACCACTCGTCGTACCCGTCTTTCTCTCTACCCATTCAGAACCATCCGAAGATGTGAGGATAGCACCCCCATCGCCGACTGCAACATAACCTTTGTTGCCATAAGCCGCGCCTCTTAGACTACTCGTCGTACCCGACTTCCTCTCTACCCATTCAGAACCATCCGAAGATGTGAGGATTGTCCCGGCTAATCCAACTGCAACGTAGCCTCCGCTGCCGGAAGCGACGCCGCCAAGCCCTTTCGTGTTCTTTGAGTGCCCTCTGGTCCAGACTACTCCATCACTTGAACTCAGTATGTCGCCCTTCATTCCAACAGCCACAAAACGGCCGTTTCCAAAAATCACTCCGTTAAGAATATTGACCGGCCCCGATATCACTTCCGTAAAGTTCGAGACATCAGGAGAAACCAATATCGTATCGAGCCCTCCTGCAAAAACAAAAGTATTTTTTCCATAGGCTGAAGACTCCAGCCAGGCAGAAGTGCCCGCGTTGACAGAAGACCACGTTACACCGTCTCCTGACGTTAATACTACGCCCCGGTCGCTCACGGTAATATAACGGCCGGAAGTATACATCAAACTATTCAGCCAGCCGGGAATGTTTCTTTTGCTCAATGTCCATTTTTCTCCGTCCCCGGATGTCAGCACAGAGTCAGACCCGCAGACCCCCACAAAGCCGTTAGTCCCAAACGCTAATCCTTTAATTGAATAAGCAGTACCCGTATTCTGCCTATGCCACGACACGCCGTCTGAAGAAATCAGCAGGGTCCCATTGTCGCCGCCGGAAACGAACCTCCCGTTTCCGAAGGTTATGCTCCTTAATCTTTCAGAGGCGCCTGAGGAAACCACTGTCCATGTAGTCCCATCTTTTGATGTAAGTATAGTTCCCATTTCGCCGACCACGACAAAATTATCTTTCCCGTACACGGCCCCATAAAGCGCTGAGGTGGCGCCGGAATGTCCCAAAGTCCATTTTGCTCCATCAGAAGAAGTCAGCAAGGTACCCTTATCACCCAAAACAATAAAAGTATCATGCACGTAATTTACGGCTCTCAGCGTCTCCCTTGTGCCGGACTGCACAGTGGTCCATGTCCTGCCGTCTGATGACCTTAGAATAGTGCCGCCCTCCCCTGCGGCAACAAAAACATTATTGCCGAAAGCGACCCCTAAAAATGACATCGGACTTCGCACCTGCCAGGATTCAGGAACACTTGCAGCAGTTGCATGGAAAGGGCCCATAATTGACATAGCGACAACAAGCAGGGTGAAGATTAGTTTGGCACTCTTAATTCTTGATAATTTCATGGCGGTCTGTTTCCTTTTCTATGAAGTAATTTTTTCTCACTGGAATAAGTTTAATATGTTGGTCTATTTTTTTCAACAGGCCGAAGATTTTTGTAGCGGGTCAGCTGATTTCCGCATCCTTCAATGCATCTTTGCAGGCGCAGGACCGGCGCACGGACATCCGCGGGACAACTGCCCTCAGCAGAGCTTTTATCGCATCAAGAGAATTCCTCATGGCCTCCACTACCTCGCCGGCCGTCAGCCTGGCTCCGGCAATGCCTGCGGCATAATTAGTCACAACGGAAATCCCTGCACAGCACATCTCGAGCTCCCGTGCCAGGGCAGCTTCCGGCATTGCCGTCATACCCACCACGTCTGCGCCTATGAATGAAAAAAACTGTATTTCCTTTTCCGTCTCGAGCCGCGGACCATTGACGCAGATATACGTTCCGCTTTTCTTGACCGGCAGGCTGACACTGCCGGCAGCCTGTATAAAGATTTCCCTCACCTCGGCGCAATAGGGATGCGTAAAATCGACATGCACTACCTTCTCCTCATCAAAAAAAGTAGCAGCCCGCGTACCCATCGTCATATCAATGATCTGGTCAAGGACCACTATCGAGCCTGGCTGCATCCCGCTGTTAATACCACCGACCGCGCTGATAGAAATTATTTTTTCCACTCCGAGGGATTTGAACCCCCACATGTTCGCACGGTAGTTTACTTTGTGAGGCGGAATACGGTGCGGGACGCCGTGGCGGGCCAGGAATACCAATTCCGTTCCGTCGAGGTCGCAGCGTTTATAGGTGGATGAGGGCGCACCGTAAGGGGTAGAGAGTGATATTTCCTCTCGTATTTCGAGTCCGTCAATATCGTAGAGTCCGCTTCCGCCTATAAGACCGATCAGCATGAGTTTATTGTAGGGCATCAAAGAATAATAGCGCAAGGGCAGGCGGACCAAAAAAGCCGGAGTGTACTGTCTGCTAAGCACCTGGTATTAATATGGCAGGTGATTGCTGAAAATTGCGCAGGGTTTCGTGATATAATTACAAAACTATAGAAAAATACTAAAAGTCCGAGGAGCGGGTAGATAAAGACTTCTGGATCTACCTATTGGCTTTTCTCTCAGAACAGAGCAAGGCCTTCAATGCACGATGATTCTCATGCACAACCTGCTTTTGAGATATAATCTGCTCGGCAAAACCGGAGGGTTCATTTTTTTAAGGTGCGAAAGAAGAAGGCACGGCGCAGTATGCATAAGTTCGCATTGGTTGTGAGCAAGTGGCTTTGAGTAGCAGCGCGTTATGATTTGAGTGCAAAAGCTGCAAAAGCGCGAAGGAGAGAAGTATCAGGTATGATATCGGATAGATCAATAATCTTCAGGAACGCTGCCGTTGCCATAACAGTTTTTGTTGTTCTTCTTGTTGCCATTCATATGCACCAGGGATTTTTTCTCCCCACTAAGCTGCTCATTGAAGTCCAATCTGTAACGGATACGTATCAACAGGTTTTCTATGATAGCGGGCACGGATATAATGAAGCTGAATCCATACGATTGCCACTAAAAGGAAGCAGCTCTTTTGAAACAATGAGCTTCAGTCTTCCGGGCATAAAAATCAATAAATTTCGTATCAGTCCGAGTGAGAAACCTGGGAACATCCTTATCAGGAAGATATGCATCAAAACCCTTTTAAAGCAGAGCTGCCAGAATGTTCTTCTTTCCTTAACACCAACCGGCCCAGATCCTTTTGTTGAATTTCAAGGGGATTTTTCCAGAGAACAAAGTTATATTACTCCACTCTTTCTTGATTCTGTAGCTTTCTTTTTTTCTTTGGCTCTTTTTTCTTTTTTTACCGGCCTGCAGGTATGGTTGAAAAGGTTTTGAATTTGAGGCCGTTCGCAAGCAGGGCTTTTCTCTCAACACTGCCTAAATGTCTTATTACTGTTTTCGCCATAATTACGATTCTATCGATCTTTATCCCATTAAATCCGACGATGCCGTTTTATGGACTTGATTCATCATGGACATTTTCTATGAATGAAGTGGTGGCACAAGATTTAAAGATTGGCGAAGAAATAATATTCAATTTTGGCCCATACGCATCAATCTACACGGGAGAATACCACCCGGCAACCGACCATTTGATGATATTGGGCAGCTTATTTTTTGGATTGTGCTACACGGTTGCCTTGTTGTACTTGGCAAAAGATAAAAAAGCATATTTGCTTGCATTTTTGTTTTTTGGGGCTGTTATCCGATTGGTCGGAGATCCACTATTTTTTTCTTATCCATTGATATTGGGAGCTTGCGCCTCTAAGTTTATTCTGGTGGCTAATCACCATAAGAAGCCAAACCGTACCCATTGGCAGATATTGGCAATAATTCTTATGTTTGCACCGCTTGGATTACTACCCTTAATAAAGGGAAGTTTTCTATTGATATGTGGCGCAACGGCAGTTGTAATTTCCTCCTACTTTTTATATCACCGCGATCGTATGCTGGCTTTAATTGCATTAATCAGCCCCATAGCGTCGTCGACCATTTTCTGGATAGTTTCTGGCCAGTCACTTCTTTCTTTGCCAGCTTACTTTGGTGGTATTTCACAAATAATTTCCGGATATACCGAAGCGATGGCATTACAGGGCAATAATAAAGAAATAGTTGCATATCTCCTTTCTGCGATTGCAATCATCTGGACGATAGTAAAATCAAGCGAAACAACCAGATCGACAAAAATATTTCTAAATATATGCTTCGCACTATTTCTATTTATTGCCTTCAAAGCCGGCTTTGTAAGGCATGACGGGCACGCTCGCGTAGCGGGAACCTCGCTCGTTGTTGCGACCTTGCTTATTGGACTTGCTTATACTACAGACAAGCGCCTGATGATTGCACTACTTATATCAATCATAGCTTGGGCCTATATCGATATGAACCATATAAATTCATCAACTAGTCGAGTCTTCGAAAACATTCGCCAGACTTACATTGGCGCCTGGGACGGCATACGTTCAAGAGCGAAGGAAAGTAATGACCTAAAGGACAGGTTTGAGCATAGCCTGTACGAGATTAGAAAGATATACGCCGTACCTGCACTTCAGGGGACCACGGACATTTATTCTTATGAACAGTCTTTCCTACTGGCATCAAACAATAAGTGGAATCCGCGTCCAACATTCCAAAGTTATCAAGTTTACAATAAATTAGCGCAGATCAACGAACAGCATTTGAGGGGCAATAGCTCCCCGGATAACGTGTTGTTTTGCGTTGAACCGATAGACGGCCGCCTGCCTTCCTTAGAGGATGGATTAAGCTGGCCCGCATTATTTGATAATTACACAGTAACCATGTTATACAACGATCTGGCTTATCTGCGCAAGAAACAAACCATCAAAAGCAGTAGTACTTTTAATGTAATTTATGAAGGAATCCACAAGACGGGGGAGAATGTTGTACTCCCCGTGACGAGTGCTCCCATTTATGCGGAGATTGATCTCGCCCCAACACTGTTGGGCAAGTTTTTAGGAATCGTATTCAAGTATCCAGAGTTGAAGATTACATTAAAGTTTACGGATGGTACGAGCAAAGACTATCGAGTAGTGTCCAACATGATGAAAACCGGTTTTTTCATTTCTCCATTAGCTCAAAACACAAAAGACTTCGTGTTGCTCGCAACAGGGAATCAACGTTATCTCAAGACCAATACGGTAGAAAGTATAGTGCTCACACCAGCGTATGGCGGTTCCATTCTTTGGAGCGCCACATATACACTCAAGCTGAAAACTTATCAAGGTGAAATAGCAGCTAATTTGCCTGCAAATTTATTTGATAGCATGATTGACTCTATGCTGGAAGTTTACACCCAAGCCAAGTCTTCAAACTGCTATGGCTCGATAGATATAGTAAACAGTGTATCCCCCCCGGGAAAAGTAAAACCGGATACCCTGTTGACTGTCGAAGGTTGGCTTGCTGTTTCGGCAAAAGGCAGGGTTATGCCAGATAACATATTTGTCACGCTGGAAAATCGAAAAGGGATTTTTAAGTACTTTAAGACTATCCGCACGCCGCACAACGATTTGAAAGTGTATTTCCAGCAACCGGCAATGCCTGATGTTGGTTTTACAACCAATGTCGATGTGCCCGCGTTAACGGACAGATATGTTCTCGGCTTGGCTATCCTGGATTTCCACGGATCAGGAATCACCCAAGTAACCGATCCTCGACCGTTCGTCATGGGAAAGCTGGGGTTTATTATCTCGTAAATGTCGCTGTGGGCATAGGAATGGCAGCACTGCTCAATTATGTTCTTTACGATAAACTCGTGCTTGGAAGGGAGGCGGTATATGACGGAAAATCTCTATGACGTATGCATCGTGGGGGGGCTGGGCCACGCCGGCTTGCCGTTAGGGATTTCATTAGCCGATACTGGGAAAAAAGGTGGTTCTCTATGACATAAATCAAGAGGCGATTGCTACCGTTTCCAGCGGGAAGATGCCCTTCATCGAATCGGGGGCCGAGGAAGTCCTCAAGAAAGTTCTTGATAGGCGTCTGTTTTTATCGTCCGACAAGCTTGTGATTACGAAAAGCCGCTTTGTCGTGATAGTAATAGGTACCCCGGTGGATGAGCATCTTAACCCGAAGTTCACGATATTTAAAAAGTTTTTTGATGAGATCGCGGATCTGTTGAACGATGACCAGCACGTGATCTTGCGCAGCACTGTATTCCCCGGAACAACCGAGAAGATAAAAAAAGACCTTGAGGCGAGGGGTAAATCAACAAAGGTTTCGTTCTGCCCGGAAAGGATAGCACAGGGGAATGCGATGGAAGAATTGAGAAAGTTGCCTCAGATTGTTGCATCTTTTGATGACGTTTCTGTGCGGGAGGCGGGAGAACTGTTTGGATTATTGACGAAAGATATCATTTTCTTAAGCCCGACCGAAGCGGAATTAGCCAAGCTTTTTACGAACGTCTGGAGATACATTCAGTTTGCTATTTCCAACCAGTTCTATCAGATTTCGACGCAGCAGGGTTTTGATTTCTATAAGATTTATGACGCGATAACCTATAAATATCCGAGGGCGCAAAGCTTTCCTGCAGCGGGCTTCACAGCCGGCCCCTGCCTGTTTAAGGATACTATGCAGCTTGCTGCTTACAGTAACAATAACTTTTTTCTGGGACATGCCTCGATGCTGATCAATGAGGGCCTTCCGAATTTTATCGTGCAGCGGCTCAGGGACAAATACGTGCTCCAGGACAAAGTCGTGGGTGTGCTCGGCATGGCTTTCAAGGCGAACAATGATGATGCGAGGGAATCCTTGTCCTTTAAGCTTAAAAAGATTCTGGAAGTCGAGGCAAAGAAGGTGCTATGTTCGGATGTCTATATAAACTCGGCGGAGTTTATACGCCCTGAGGCCCTGGTTAAGGCCTCAGATATAATAAT
Organism: Nitrospirota bacterium; assembly: GCA_963784135.1. Classification (GTDB taxonomy): domain Bacteria; phylum Nitrospirota; class Thermodesulfovibrionia; order Thermodesulfovibrionales; family Dissulfurispiraceae; genus JADFXI01. Next base: position 331,159 of record CAWAQG010000003.1, read on the forward strand.
TCTTGCAACGCCGCACAAGGAATATGCCGACCTGGATATCAGCGGTAAATCAGTCATAGACATTTGGAACTTTTATGGTAAGGGAGGATTATTTTAAATGAAAATTCTGGTTACCGGGTCAGCAGGTTTTGTGGCAGGGTATTTGGTGGAAGAGCTTTTAAATCGCGACCACAAGGTGGTCGGGATTGATAACTTTTACAAATACGGGAGGACAGAAAAAAGTTACGATACCCATCCTGATTACTCATTTGTTGCAGGTGATGCAAAGGACGCCAGGCTTATGAAGGAACTGATTGAGGATTGTGACCAGGTTGTAGCATTGGCTGCAATAATCGGAGGTATTTCTTTGTTTCATGAATTTGCCTATGACCTACTGGCCGAGAATGAAAGGATCGTTTCATCAACCTTCGATGCAGCTTTGTGGGCCTTTAAAAACAGGAAACTGAAAAAAATAAATGTGCTGTCGTCATCGATGGTCTTTGAAAGCACATCTACTTATCCCACGCCCGAGGGGGAGCAGTTGAAGTGCCCTCCCCCGTTGTCCACTTACGGGTTCCAAAAACTTGCCTGCGAGTATTTCGCCAAGGGAGCATGGGAGCAGTATAAACTGCCCTACACCATAATCAGGCCCTTTAACTGTATAGGTATCGGAGAAAAAAGGGCATTGTGCGACAAAGAAATAATGTCGGGAAACATAAAACTGGCGATGAGCCATGTTGTCCCCGACCTTGTGCAGAAGGTCCTCAAGGGACAGTACCCTCTGCATATCCTGGGGAGCGGAAATCAGATCAGGCACTACACCTATGGAGGCGATCTGGCGGAAGGGATTCGGCTCTGCATCGAACATGAGGCGGCTGTCAATGAGGACTTTAATATTTCCACCGGCGTATCAACAACGGTCCTGGAACTTTCCCGGTTGATCTGGCAGAAGATAAGCGGGGACAAACCTTTCAAATACGTTTCTGACGCCCCGTTCCAATATGACGTCCAAAAGAGGGTCCCAAGCGTTGAGAAGGCAAAAAAGCTCCTCGGCTTTGAGGCCCGGACATCACTGAGTGACGCGCTCGATGAGATTATCCCGTGGATCAAACAACAGATCGAGATCGGCGGGTTATAAATCAAATAAATGGAAAAGAATTATCTTGGAATCATTATACCTGTTTATAACGAGGCGGAAAATATTGGCAGAACGCTGCGCACTATCGAAGAGAAGATAAAGACACCTCATACGATATATATCGTGTATGATTTTGATGAGGATAATACTCTCCCTGTTGCTAAAGAGTTCCTAAGAGAAGGCTTAAATATGCATTTTGTGAAAAACCCGGTAAAGGGGGTGGTGAGCGCTATAAAGACAGGGTTGAGGAAGGCCGACGATGCGTTTCTGTTGGTGACTATGGCTGACCTGTCTGACGATTTCTCGGTGGTTGATAAAATGTGTGAACTTATGAGAGCCGGCTATGATGTTGTGTGCGGTTCAAGATATATGAGAGGGGGAAAGCAGGTAGGAGGACCGTTGTTGAAAAAGACCCTGTCCAGGTTGGCAGGTGTGAGTTTGAAGTATTTGGCCGGTCTCCCGACACACGACATTACGAACAGCTTCAAATTATATAGGAAGAGTTTGCTTGATTCGATAGAGATCGAGAGTGACGGAGGCTTTGAAATAGGGATGGAGC
>CAWAQG010000004.1:0-896660 GCA_963784135.1 Nitrospirota bacterium
TGCAAGCGCTTAGTACTCCATTTCATAAATACGGTTACATTCGAACGCCGCTGCATCCACGCCGGCTTCGTTGCACTCCTTCGCCGTACGCAACGGTACGCCTCAGTCCTGCGCCTCGCCGTCGCGGCGCATCGACGCTCTCGGTGTGACACCGTATTTATGAAAAGGAGTACTTAGTCATTTCTTAGAACGGCTTCATTATTGTCGACCATCTGGTAGAAAGGGCACATTTCGTCTTTCCTGCTCCGGCAGTATTCCAGATGCTGAAAATAGCTTGGTAAGTAAACATCGGCAGCCGCGAAGCAGGACCGCCGTCTCGCTAAAAAAGGACACTTTGCAAATGATTTATTCGCCCCCATATTCATCACCCGCCTTTCTGGGCCTGTCTTTCTGAGATAAACCGTACCATGGCTGCATAACAGGCACAAGACTCCCGGATACTGATTTTCTTATAGGAGTTAGTCTGACAATAGAGGAGCGTGCAAAGGTGAGAAGGCGCTGCTGCGGGCTTGCCCGCGCCGGAGAGGACGGCGCGCTTCCGGCTATCAGACAGGCGGCGGCATGTTTTCAGACTATTTCTTACAGAAATATCATCTTCAGACTGATTTTATAATGCCACATGAATGAGATAAAGTTGTGATAAATAAAGCGTAAGTTTCTATTATGGGGGTGTGAAATGACCTGTCACTATTTTAGAGAAGATTACGCGATTTATTGCAGTGCAAAAGTATTTGTACATGTTCCAGGTGTAAGTGAAATGGAATGCTTCTGCTTTAAAGATTTCAGCGTCTGTCCGGTTTTCAATGAATTGCAGCACACTTATGCTCCGATTGCCGGAGAAATTCTTCAGGAAACAGCTTTGGTCAGATAAAGCCGGCTGCTCGTCATGCCCGGGACAGAATCCCCGGGCTGAACTGTCCAATGGCAGGATGCGTATAAGATATCGCGTCACAATTAACTAACGTAGCGTATCCCGGTGATTAAAGAAGGTAACAATGGAAAAACAGTTCAATTTTATTGAAGAAGGGTTGGCCGTCCTTGACGATGACTATGACGCTGCCGGGACCGGTGAAATAGTAACGGCCGATAGCGCGCCTCCGGCAGATCCTGATGTTATAAAAGAATCCATCGAGCAGGAGTATGACCCCTTAAAGGCATACCTGAAGAGTATCAGGCTGATCCCTCTTTTGACCAGAGAAGAAGAAGTTGCAATCGCAATGCAGATAGAAACATGCAAATTCGAAATATTCAGCGTAATTTTCACCATCCCTTTTGTTCTTAACAAGCTGGCAGAGGTTGGCCGGCTCGTGAAAGGGGGGAAGCGAGGCTTTCAGAATATGTCCAGGACATTGAAGATATGTCAGAGGAAGAAATTGGGGCGAAAAAAAAACTGTTTTCGAGGACCACAGGATCGGTCCATGGCATCATCGGAAACAGGAAAAAACAAAGAAATGCAGCTGCCGCAAAGTTATTACTGGACAACAAACGCCGCATTATCAGGAAAATTCAGGAGCTCAACTTAAAAGACAATGTATTAAAAGACTTTTCGGCTGAATTAAAAGAGATATGGGAGAGTGTTAAGCGCTGCGGTCCTGCCGGCAGCGGGCAATACAGGAGCGAGATTAGAAAACTGCAATCCAGCCTTGGACTGCCCGTCCCTGAAATAAGAAGGGCGGTTGAAGAACTGGAAGCGGCGGAAACCGGGTTGGCACATGCGAAGGGGCGGCTTGTCGAATCCAACCTCAGGCTGGTCATCAGTATTGCAAGACGGTATATGGGGAAAGGATTAAGCCTTGGAGACCTTATCCAGGAAGGCAACATCGGTCTTATGAGGGCGGTAGACAAATTCGAGTACCGGAGAGGGTATAAATTCAGCACGTATGCTACGTGGTGGATACGGCAGGCTATCAGCCGTGCGATAGCAGACCAATCGAGAGTCATCAGGATACCCGTGCACATGATCGAGAATATGAACAAGATAAATAAAATCATCAGGGAGTCTGTGCAGGAACTGGGGTCCGAACCCACGCCTGAGGAGCTGGCAAGACGTTCAAAGATACCCCTTGATAAGGTGAAGAACATTCTAAAAATATCGAAGAAGCCGATTTCCATCGAGACGCCGATAGGAGATGAAGAGGATACCATGCTCAAAGACTTTATTGAGGACAAGTCAAATATCTCGCCATTGGAGATTGCCATGCGGGAAGACATGAAAACACTCATTGACAGCGCACTATGCAAACTGTCGCCAAAAGAAGAGCTTGTAATAAGAAAGCGGTTCGGGATAGGCGAGGAGTCCCCCCAAACCCTGGAAGAGGTCGGCGAGGTGTTTGATGTGACACGCGAGCGTATCAGGCAAGTACAGGTCAAAGCGATAAAGAAATTAAAAACATCTCTGAACTTATAGACGTGCAATAGAGGAAGAACGTTCATGTCAGACAAAAACTGAGCTGTTTTTAGGCAGTATCCTACATAAATATCGGCCCCGGACTGATTCCATCAGCCGCCTTTAAGCTTTAGAATCTAAAAAACGCATATACGGAAGGCAGGAGTGATTGTCCTGACTTCTGTTTTAGATAAAACTGTCCGGCTCCGGTGAACTCCAATAAAATATTATTTCCGGATGATAACAGGAGGAGGATTACAATGAAAACAGTCCAGGTCAAATTATATAAAGCGGACGATGACGCTGCCGGGACCGGCGAAATAGTAACGGCCGATAGCGCGCCTCCGGCAGGTCCTGATGTTATAAAAGGACCCATCGAACAGGAGCATGATCCCATAAAGGCGTACCTGAAGAGCATAAGGCTGCTCCCTCTTTTGACCAGAGAAGAAGAAGTTGCAATCGCAATGCAGATAGAAACATGCAAATTCGAAATATTCAACATAATTTTCACCATCCCTTTTGTTCTTAACAAGCTGGCAGAGGTGGGCCGGCTCGTGAAAAGGGGAGAAGCGAGGCTTTCAGAATATGTCCAGGACATTGAAGATATTTCAGAGGAGGAAATTGAGGCTAAAAAAGAACTGTTTTCGAGGATCACAGAATCGATCCATGGCATTATCGGAAACAGGAAAAAACAAAAAAACAGGCTTGCCATAAGTATATTCGAATACACCAAACACCGAATTCCTAAAAAAATCAGCGAGCTCAATTTAAAATACAAGGTAGTAGAAGTCTTTTCCAGGGAATTAAAAGAAAGGTGGGAACATGTTGAGCACTGTACAACCTCCGGCAGCGGGCAATACAGGAGTGAGATTGAAAAACTGCAGTCCAGCCTTGGACTGCCGGGCCCTGAAATAAAAGGGGCGCTCAAAGAACTGGAAGCGGCGGAAACCGGGTTGGCACATGCGAAGGGGCGGCTTGTCGAATCCAACCTCAGGCTGGTCATCAGTATTGCAAGGCGGTATATGGGAAAAGGATTAAGCCTTGGAGACCTTATCCAGGAGGGCAACATCGGTCTTATGAGGGCAGTAGACAAATTCGAGTACCGGAGAGGGTATAAATTCAGCACGTATGCTACGTGGTGGATACGGCAGGCTATCAGCCGTGCGATAGCAGACCAATCGAGAGTCATCAGAATACCCGTGCACATGATCGAGAATATGAACAAGATAAATAGAATCATCAGGGAGTCTGTACAGGAACTGGGGTCCGAACCCGCACCGCAGGAGATAGCAAGACGTTCAAAGATGCCCCTTGATAAGGTGAAGAACATTCTAAAAATATCGAAGGAGCCGATTTCCATCGAGACGCCGATAGGAGATGAAGAGGATACCATGCTCAAAGACTTTATTGCGGACAAGTCAAATATCTCGCCATTGGAGATTGCCATGCGGGAAGACATGAAAACACTCATTGACAGCGCACTATGCAAACTGTCGCCAAAAGAAGAGCTTATAATAAGAAAGCGGTTCGGGATAGGCGAGGAGTCCCCCCAAACCCTGGAAGAGGTCAGCGAGGCATTTGATGTGACACGCGAGCGTATCAGGCAAATACAGGTTAAAGCTATGAAGAAACTGAAAACCTCTTTGATATGTCAGACAAAAACTGACATGTTTTTAGGCTGTCTCCTACAGAAATATCGGCTCCGGACTGACTCCATGGGCCCTCCTTATGTTTTATAATTAAAAAATAATGCGCATGCGGAAGGCAGGACTTTTTGTCCTGCCTTCTGTTTCAGATAAGAGGAGGATTACAATGAAAACGGTCCAGGTCAAATTATATAGAGCGATAATAGGCATTTCATTGGCTATAGGACTGCCTGCATTCATAGCGGGATGGGTGGTGGCTGTAAATTTCAGCGGTGTTTTTGAAACAGGGTATAAAATGGCTTTTTTTGACATTAAATCTGCCATAAAAGAGTCGGTCAAAGACGGGCAACCTTTTTTTTATATGAATGGCATCAAGTTTTTTCCCGATAACTTAACAGAAAACAGGGATTCCGGAAAGAGCAAACCGGTCAGCAAAAATCAATCTGAAAAGAAAGAAATTAAGGGAAAGGCATTCAGTATAAGCTACAACATCAGGAATTGAAGTGAAAGTCTTTTTGTCAGACAAAGGCTGACGAGTTTTTAGACTATTTCCTACAGAAATATCAGCCCCGGACTGACTCCATAAGCCGTTCTGATGCTTTAAACTACTTAGAGGCGAAAGGCGATAGACAGGTTGATAATGTTTCTTTCGGACCAGTCAAAAATGCAATTTATCTAATAAGGAGGAGCGCCATGCTGAATAATTTAGAAACTGACAGAAAGATTAAAACCGGCGTCGGGAAGAAAGCTCCAGGCGCACAGATTAAAGGACTTGCAGAAGCAATATTGTTACAGTCAATGGAAGATTTATGGGTTGATGAAGAAAGATCAGCCTGCATGGACTTTTTTAGCGGAGAAGGGTTTCGTATCTGTTCAGAAATAGCCGGCATGAGTTCTGATGACAAGGTAAAAATACTGAATATGGTTATAGATGTTGCTTGCCAAAATCCGGGAAAAGACAAAAAGACAGGAGGGATAAGGACTGACCGGGGTGAGGTCTATGAACTTGTGAGATGAAATAATAAACAGTTTGGAGGTGTAAGATGGCCTGTCCTTTTTTCAAAGAGGCGTATGTAGGTTATTGCAGCGCATGTGATTTTCCTTATACTCCCAGCATCATCGAACTCGAACGGCAATGTTTTAAAGACAGCTTCAAGTCTTGTGTCAATTTTAATAATTTTCATGCGATAGCCCAAATTGCAACTGCCTGAACTCATAAGTTGCAATAAATAAGGCCCTCCATGATTGCAACCCATTGACCGGCAGCCTATTTATAGTGATAGTTTGGGACATGAATTCACCTTCAATGGATTCATGTCCCGGCTGTGTTGCATTCCGCCTTGACCAGCGGCGGCATGTCTGCACTCGATCAGGGGATCAGACAAACGCCGTCATGTTTTCAGAAAATTTACTACAAAAAAATAAGTTTCAGACTGATTTTATTAGCTCTCCTGAATGCTATAAAGTTAATACAAATGATTTGTAATTCGCAGCTCCACGGAGGTGTAAGATGTCTTGCCAACATTTCAATGAGGATTATTTGGGTTTTTGCAGTGCAACAACCTTCCTGCATGTTCCAGGCATAAGTGAGATGGAACAACTCTGTTTTAAAGACTTTCATGCCTGTCCGATTTATACTGAATTTCAGCTCAGCCAGATGCCTGTCGCCCAAAATATCGTCCAAAAGGACCACTCTTGTTCAGTGTAATTTTAGAGAGGCCATGATTTGGCAAAAGGGTTTGCTGTAGGAATAGTTCTGATGATAAATTCGGTCTTTTTCCTATAGGTGGAATGCTGATAAACAATTAAGCTATAATTAGGATTATATGATAAATGTATTAATAGTAGATGATCATGCAGTTGTACGTGCCGGGCTGAGACAGATTATTTCCGGCGTCTCTGACATGGCTGTTGCGGACGAAGCCGATGGCGCTAACGAAGCGCTGGCCAAAATAAGGAGAAAAGATATTCGATGGTAGTCCTGGATATCTCCATGCCGGGTAAAAGCGGTCTCGATGTTTTAAAGGAAATAAAAAATGAACACCCCAAACTTCCCGTCCTGATGATGAGCATGTACCCTGAAGACCAGTATGCCGTGCGGGCCCTGCGCTCGGGAGCGTCAGGGTACATGACAAAGGACAGCGCGCCTGAAGAACTGGTGACGGCCCTACGCGCTGTGGCTGCGGGCAGGAAATACATAAGCCCTGATCTTGCAGAAAGACTCGCCTTCAATCTCGACGCCGACATGAAAAAAGAGCCGCATGAAATCCTCTCGGACAGAGAGTACCAGGTATTGTGCACGATAGCTTCCGGCAGGACCATAAGCGAGATTGCGGACCAGCTTTCTCTCAGCGTCAAGACGATCAGCACATACAGGGGCCGCATTATTGAAAAAATGCAGCTCAGGAACAATGCTGAAATGATAAATTACGCCATAAGAAACCACCTCGTGGATTAAAGCATTCTGCGTTCAGCATACTGCGCAAAAAAATAGTGTCAGAGCGTCAGAGCGTCAAAACCGTCATTCCCGCAGGTTGTAAGCGGGAATCCATTCTTTTCAAAGGCCCATGGATACCCGCCTCCGCGGGTATGACGAAATGTGCGTAACTCGTGCTACTCTGCTATTTTGCTACTCTGATACTCTAACACTCTGATACTTTGACCCTATCTTTTAACGCTTCACGCAGTACGCGCTTCATAGGAAAATCATGTATGCGGAAATCAGCGCGTTCCTACAGCAACGTCAGACAGTCTCCTATTTTCAAAGTAACTTTCCGGAGGTAAAGTTGGTCATAATCGATTCGGGAAAAAAATGATGCGGAAAAATATTTTCAGCCGATGGTTTTTCTCCGGAATTTGCAGTACCCGCTAAAAATTGCTGTCTGCTGAGTTAAGTGAGAATCACATGTAAGTGAAAGGGCGGAGCAGTGTTTCAAGATTGTGAGAGAGGATGGAATTTCAATCGGCAATGCTGGTCCCGTAAAAGTGGAGGTCCCAATGATAGATGAATTTGTTTCGGGCGAAAGGAAGATAGCAGTTGTCGGTCTCGGATATGTGGGACTCCCTCTTTGCGTCAGCTTCGGGAAAGTGTTCAAACAGGTCATCGGCTTTGACAGGGACGCCGCCAGGATTGACGAGTTAAGATCGGGGCATGACAGAACGCTTGAAGTTTCAACGGAGGAGTTGCGAGACACGTTTGCTGATTTTACTGCGGACCCGTCAAAGCTGAAAGAGGCGAATGTAATAATCGTGGCAGTCCCCACGCCGGTGAATTCTCATAAGGCGCCCGATCTCGGCTGTCTCAAATCGGCCTCAGAGACGATAGCCGCGCATATGTCTCCGGGAACGACGGTTGTGTATGAATCGACTGTATATCCCGGAGTGACGGAAGAATTTTGCGGCCCTATACTGGAAGATATTTCAGGAATGAAGTCAGGTATCGGGTTTAAGCTCGGCTATTCTCCTGAAAGGATAAACCCCGGCGACAAGGCCCACACTATCGAAAATGTTATTAAGATAGTGTCAGGGCAGGATGATGAGACAGTGGGCCTGCTGGCCGGGCTCTATGGAAAAGTGACAAAGGCCGGCATCCACAGGGCCCCCAACATAAAGACGGCTGAGGCTGCCAAGGTCATCGAGAACATCCAGAGGGACCTGAACATTGCGCTTGTCAATGAACTGTCCATAATCTTCCATCTGCTCGGTATCGATACAAATGATGTGCTGGATGCAGCAAAGACGAAATGGAATTTCATGCCCTTTGTTCCCGGTCTTGTAGGCGGCCACTGCATCGGTGTCGACCCCTATTACCTTACCTATAAGGCGCAGGAGGCCGGATATAATCCGGAGGTCATCCTTGCCGGAAGAAGAATTAATGATTATATGGGAAAGTATGTTGCTGAACAGACAATAAAGGAATTGATCAAAGCGGGATGTACTGTTAAAGGAAGCAGGATATTGATTATGGGGTTCAGCTTTAAAGAGAATGTAAAGGACACAAGGAACACGAGAGTGATAGATATTTATAACGAGCTGATGGACTATGGCGTGGCCCCTTATGTTTATGATCCGGTTTCGGACAGGGACGCCGCAATGCGCGAGTATGGCATTGAACTTATCAGCGGCCCGGAGCAGTTCGCTCCGTATGCTGGATTCATCGGCGCGGTGAGGCATGATGCATTTAAAGACATTTCTCATGATTACCTGGAATCTCTTTCTGACGGGTGTCCTGTTTTTATTGATATAAAAGGGCTTGCCGGAAACAGCGAGTGTCCTGTTCTTATGGCTAATAAAGGGCTCGGCGGAAACAATGGAGGTAACTCGCCGGACTATCGCTATTGGAGGCTTTGACCCGGCGTATCCGGCCCGGATGGCGGACCGGAATTTAAACTGTATTCTAACCTTCCAACTTTCTTTGAATGGGGGATTTACCGATGAAAAATTTTAATACACTAAGAAAAGTGCTCGGAAATGACTTGATAGAAGGCCTTATTATGGTAGTCATCTTTATAGCATTAGTCTGTGTCTCCATGATGTTAACATCATGCGCAAGCAATGACGCGCGTCCGGAAAGGGCCCTTTTGCAGCAGCCTTCTTTGGGAAAGAGCGAGAAGTTAAATAATGAACTTTTCCAAAGAGGCACAGAACTGACAAAGAAATTTTCTGCCGCTGATTACAAAGTCGGGCCCGATGACTTGCTCGAAATTGAAGTTTTCCAGGCCCCTGAGTTAAAAACAGCAGTGCGCATCAGCTCCCAGGGTTTTATAAAGCTTCCCATCGGCGAAATGATAAAGGCGAGCGGGTACACAGTAGCCGAGTTGGAGTCCCGGATATCCGAAAGTTTGAAGAAATTTATGGTTGATCCCATGGTCAGCGTTTTTGTCAAAGAATATAAAAGCCAGCAAATCTCAGTCACGGGTTATGTGAAAAATCCCGGAATCTATTACGTCACAGGGCAGAAGTCTTTACTTGATTTGCTCTCAATGGCAGGGGGGGTGAATCCTGAAGGAGCGGATTCATGCGTCGTTCAAAGAACATCCGGCCCCGATAAAAACGGCAAACTTCAGACGGAAAATATTGTTGTTGACCTTAATGAACTTTTAATAAACGGACGGGCTGAGTTAAATGTCCCTGTAACCTCCGGAGATATTATACATGTGCCGAAATGCGGCGTGTTTTACGTTGACGGCTCTGTATCGAGCCCCGGCCTGTTCCCGTTAAAGGGCAGTATAACGCTCGTGCAGGCAATAAGCATGGCAAAAGGATTTGTTTATGAGTCTGCCCGCTCCGGCATAAAAATTTACAGGGACAACGGAAAGCCCGAGAGAGAAGTTATTGCAGCGGACTATGATGCGATATTAGCCGGGAAAATCCGGGACATTGCCCTTCAAGACAAGGACATTATAATAGTCGGTCAGAATGGTTTCAAGAGCTTTATAAAAGGGCTTGCAGGCACTATGAATTTCGGAGCGTTCAGCCTGGGCAAGTACTAAGGAGGGCCAAGAGATGCTTAATGAGAAAGATAACGGCAATGGGATGAGGAACCAATACGATGTACAGCGGTATGAGGCCCGGATGAACCTTCCTTCGCCTTATTTAAGACACTCTAATCATGAAGCGGAAGAAGATGTGCATCTGCGGGATTATCTAAAAGTAATCATGAAGAGGAAGCGGATTATCCTGACCTTTTTTATTTCTGTCGTTATTACTGTTTTTGTTCTGACACTCATGATGACGCCTCTCTATAAATCCATGGTTGTTATAAGAATTGAAAAGGACAGCCCTGATCCGTTGGCGGCGGCGGGATTAAAAGGCGAAAGAGATGCGGGCTATTATGCCACCCAGTATGAGATACTGAAAAGTGAAACTCTTTCGGAAAGAGTTATCAAAAAACTCAATCTCCAGAATAACAAGGACTTTATACCTGTCGAAAGCGGCCTGTCCAAAACGATTAAGGCGGTTGAGTCCCCTGTGACCGGCGGTCTAAATTATTTGTCCTCGATATTGGCGCCTGTAAACTCTGAGAAAGCAGCGCCCTACGTTAAGGGCGCATATGCCGAAAAAGGAATTCCGTTTCATCTCATAAAGTCTCTTATTTCCAGACTGGAAGTGCTCCCTGTAAAAAATTCAGAGCTGGTTGAAGTGAGTTTTTTATCGCAGAAGCCGGAGCTTTCCATGATGGTTGCCAATACTGTAGCGGAAGCATATATAGACTATGATCTCGATAGCAGGATCGCGGCGACCGAGCAGGCGAAAGATTTTCTGGCTAAACAAATTGAAATAGCGAAGACAAAACTGGAAGACTCTGAAGAAAAACTCAATGACTACGCCTCAAAGAACCGGATCATATTTTTTGACGCTGATAAGCAGGGCGTAAACCTAAAAAGGTTTTCTGATATTACGACTGCATTAAGCGCGGCCACAACCGAACGCATGCAAAAAGAGGCGCTGCTGAGGGAATTGCACGAATCCGGCACGAACAACCCGGTCATTATGACAAACCCCCTTATAGAGGAACTGAAGAAGCAACAGGCCACGCTGGAATCGGATTATTCAAACCTGTCGAAAACATTTACATCAGACTATCCAAAAATGCAGAGCCTTGAAAAACAGATCAGCTCGCTAAGCAGGAAAATCGAGCGCGAGAAATCCAATATCCTGAAGTCGCTGGAATCGGATTACAAGGCATCATTGAGAAAAGAGGGATCTTTCAAGTCGGCATTCCGTGATCAGCAAAGAAGTGTTCTTGATTTTCAGGAGAAGGCGGCGCAATATGCGACCCTTAAGAGAGAGGCAGATGTTAATAAGGAGCTGCATAACGGTCTGCTTCAGAAACTCAATGAGGTCAGTGTGGCAGCCATGAGCAAATCAACGAGTATTCAGGTCGTGGACCGGGCCAGGTATCCGACATCACCGTACAAACCTAACAAAACTCAAAACTTACTGCTGGCAATTGTCTTCGGGCTTATGGGCGGCATCGGCCTGGCGTTCTCGGTAGAGTATTTCGACAATACAATAAGGGACGTTCATGATATAGATAAAAGGGTGAACATCCCTACTTTGGGAATGATACCATTTCAGGAAGAGACCGATAATTCACGCGGGCTGATGATTACGCACTCCAACGACATCAGTGCTTTTACAGAGGCATTCCGGTCGATAGGCGTTCATTTATTGTCATCTTCTGCAGAACCGCCCAGGTCAATTCTTGTAACGAGCGCTGCAGAAAAAGAAGGCAAAACCACTGTTTGCACCAGTACAGCCGTGGCCCTGTCGGAATCCGTTGGGAATGGAATAATAATCGACGCTGATTTGAGAAAGCCGAGACTCCACGACATTTTTGACCTCGATAATTCGGCAGGGCTTTCAACTGTCCTTTCCGGCAAGGTCAGCTTTGACAAAATGGATGACAGTATAATAAGGCCGACTTCCATAAATGGCCTCAGCGTCATGACCTCAGGTCCAATCCCTCCGAACCCTTCCGAGCTTTTGCTGTCTGCCAGGATAAAGGATTTAATCGAGGTCCTGGGCACCAAATTTAATTTTGTCATTCTTGATTCGGTCCCGCTGATGGGGATGCCGGAGAGTGTTTATTTAAGCAAGATTGTTGATGGAACTATCTTTGTGGTCAAGGGCGGAGGCACATCAAAGGATGCGCTTTCAGAGGCCACAAGAATATTTAATAATGTTGACGCCAAAATCCTCGGCATAGTGCTGAACGGGGCCAAAGGCAGCGACCTGAAATATGGTCCTTATTCATACTATTCGTCTTATTTCAAGGGACAGTGAGCATGGATGCTGAGACAGGCAGACTGAAGATGTTATCCACAGCAGGACTCATCGCCCGTTTTTACGAAGGATGCCCCCTGAAGGAGATTTACGAGATGATTCTGTCGCATTATGAGAGACTTCTCACCATACTTGAAGATCCGGAAACGGCGTCAGAGGTCTCGGTACTGATGGGTTTACCGGCGAATAAGGTAAGAGACATTGCGGAATCAATAATAGTCCGTTTGCTTTATAACAAAAGCAAGGACGCGTACATATCTCTCGGCTTAAGGCATGACACATCCATTTCAGAGGCGCACCAACGGTGGCAGCGTCTTATGAAGCTCTATCATCCCGATAGACGGAATGGCTCTGGAATGTATGATGACAAGGCCAAGCAGATTAATGAGGCTTTTGCGGAAATCAATAAAAAAGGGAAAGAAGTCCTTCCGACCGTGGAAAAGAGAATATATACCGGAGTTACGAAGGAAAGGGAAAAAACTGACAGAAGGGCAAAAATGAATAAAGCGCCTTTTCTGAGTGTCCGGTATATACCCATTTTCATCCTGGGCCTGGCGGTTTTGATTGCGCTTTTCATGCTGTCATTCTGTATTTCGAGAGTTGTAAGTACAGTCCAATAAGCGTTATGGTGTTCGATGTTGTCCTCACCCGCTCCGGCAGAGCAGCGATGCGGCATTCCACTTTTAAGAAAATCGTTCTGTGCCGGTAATCCGGTAATGATGAACAATAGCAAAATGATGGAGGCATAATGTCAAAAATAGGCGTTATAGGGGCCGGTTATTGGGGGAAAAATCTCCTCAGAAATTTTGAGCAGCTTGGGGCTTTATATGCAATCTGTGATCAGGATTGTGCGAACCCCAACCTTGCCGCTTACGGGGACCTAAAGCACTTCACCAGCTACCAGGACCTCCTCAGAGATGAAAATATTGATGCCGTTGCCGTGTCCACTCCCGCAGAAAGTCACTATGAGATCGTGAGAGAAGCGCTTATGGACGGCAAGCACGTTTATGTGGAAAAACCTCTTTGCCTTTCGGAAAAAGAAGGAATGGAGCTTAATAGGCTGTCAAAAAAAAATGGGCTGGTCCTCATGGTAGGGCATCTCCTTCAGTACCATCCGGCCTTTCTGAAGCTTAAGGAACTGGTGGACCGGGGAGAACTGGGCAAGATCCAGTATATTTACTCAAACAGACTCAACCTCGGCAAGATAAGGCGCGAAGAGAACATCCTCTGGAGCTTTGCCCCTCATGATATATCTATGATTCTCTCCCTTGCCGGAGACATGCCTGAGTCGGTTTGCACAAACGGCGGTAATTATCTCCACGCAAGAATAGCTGATGTTACCCTGAGCAGTCTGACCTTTGCAAACGGTATAAATGCTCACGTTTTTGTGTCATGGCTTCATCCATATAAGGAGCAGAAACTTATCGTGGTTGGAGACAAGGGTATGGCCGTGTTTGACGATATGGCGAAGCGCGAAGACAAGCTGCTGGTTTTTCACCATAAAATCAACTGGAAAAATGGGAATATACCTGTCCCGGTCAAGGAAAATGCGGTGGCTGTTCAATTTGAGGATAAAGAGCCCCTCAACGAGGAATGCAGGCATTTCATCGAATGTGTCGAAAAAGGAGGCACACCGAGGACCGATGGAGAAGAGGGTTTGAGGGTGCTGAAGGTACTTAATGCGTTGCAAAGTTCTCTTGAAAACAGCACGATGCCTGTGAGAATCAGGCAGACGGGAAACGGGTATTTTGCTCACGAGAGTTCATGCATCGACGAGAACGTCGAACTCGGAAAAGGTTCAAAAGTCTGGCACTTTTCACATATCATGAAGGGGTCAAAAATAGGTGAAAACTGCATCATTGGACAGAATGTTGTTATCGGTCCTGATGCGACTGTCGGGAGCCGGTGCAAAATACAGAACAACGTTTCCATATATAAAGGAGTGACGCTTGAAGATGAGGTGTTTTGCGGTCCCTCCTGCGTGTTCACAAATGTATACACTCCCAGGGCTTTTATCGAGAGAAAGTCGGAATTCAGGCCCACTTTAGTAAGGAAGGGCGCTTCAATCGGCGCAAATGCCACTATTGTCTGCGGGGTCACGGTCGGGCAATACGGATTGATAGGCGCAGGCGCCGTTGTGAAATCCGATGTTATTGACCACGCCGTAGTTGCGGGTGTTCCCGCACGCCAGATTGGTTGGGCGTGCAAATGCGGCACCACATTGAAATTCAATAATGAAAAGGCCCTCTGCGGCTACTGCGGCAACGAATATAAATTGGAAAGGGAACGGTTAGTTGAAATAAGGGAGGAGAACTGATCATATGGAAACGACGATGAAGCCAATGATGCAAACAGTACCGATGCTGGACCTTAGACTCGAATATGAATATATGAAAGAAGATATTGATTCCGCCCTTGCAAAATGTCTCACGCACCAAAAATGGATATTCGGCCCCGAGGTGGCCGCGCTTGAGGAAAGTATTGCCGAATATCTCGGAGTGGAACATTGTGTTGGGGTGTCCTCGGGCACTGAAGCCTTGGTATTATCTCTCAGGGCCCTCGCCCTCAAGACAAAAGGGAAAGAGTTCTTCAGCAGGGACGACGAAATTATAACTTCGCCTTTCACTTTCACTGCAACGGGGGACGCTGTTTTGAGGGCTGGAGCAACGCCGGTATTTGTCGATATCGACCCATTGACATACAACATTGACGTGAACAGGTTGAGGAGCTATCTTGCCGCAAATTCCGCAAAGGTCGTCGGCATACTCCCTGTACATCTTTATGGGCATGCCTGCGATATGGAGAAAGTAATGAGTATTGCGGATGAACATGGCTTGTTTGTCCTTGAGGATGTTGCGCAAGCCTTTGGCGGGAAGTGGAGAGGCGGCAAACTCGGCTCAATCGGAAACGCCGGCGCATTCAGTTTTTTCCCTTCCAAAAACCTTGGAGGTTTCGGTGACGGCGGAATGGTGGCAACAAACGACGACGAGATTGCCGGATTTGTACGGATGCTTCTTAAGCACGGCGGCAAGGACAAATACAATGTTGACCACCTCGGCTATAACGCCAGGCTCGACACGCTTCAGGCGGCCATCATCCTGGCAAAGTTCAAATACATAGACGCGTTCAACGTGCGAAGGAGAGCAATTTCCGGGCGTTACAACGAAGCCTTGAACGGAATACCGGGATTGTCTTTGCCTTTGTCCATTCCCTCTGCCGATGTCGATCATGTGTATCACCAGTATACAGTACGTGTGACAAATGGAAGGAGAGACGACCTTCAGAGATTTCTGGGTGAAAATCAGATCAGCACCATGATCTATTATCCTCTCCCGCTGCATCAGATGAAAGTATTTCAGGGAAGAAGCATAGTATCAGGATATTTGCCGGAATCAGAGAAGGCCGCCGGAGAGGTTTTGAGTCTGCCTGTTGAACCCCTTATGAATGGCAGCAGTGTGACGGCGGTTACTGAGACGATCAAGAGTTTTTTCGACGGAGGAGGGGGAAATGCCTGTAAAAGTGACCTATGAAAATGAGGTAGAGCCGGCTCTTCTCGATGAACTTATAGCTTCAAAGAAAATCAGAAAGTTTTTGCGCTCGGATGGATGGGCAACTGTCGGCCTTGACCCCATGCGGGGATATGGAGGCAGTTATGAGGGATCTGAAAGACGGCAAATCGGATATGAAACAGCCATAACCCCGACAAAAAAAAGCGGCAAAAATGTGCCGTTCCACAAACCGCATATAACGGATGATGAAGTGACCGAAGTCGTAGACTCGATCCGGTCCGGATGGCTGACAATGGGGCCGAAGACAATTGAATTCGAGGAAAAGTTCAGGGACTACGTCGGTTCCGGCAACGCGGTATCCATGAATTCATGTACAGCTTGCCTCCACCTTGCACTCAAAGCAGTGGGCTTAAAAGAAGGGGACGAGGTAATTGTTCCTGCAATGACCTTCACGGCCACGGCAGAAGTAGTGTCCTATTTCAAGGCACGGCCTGTTCTCGCAGACATCGATGAAGAGACGTTCAACATTGACGACGCTGAAATTGCAAGGAAAATAACGCCGAAAACGAAGGCCGTTATCCCTGTGCACTTTGCAGGCCAGCCCTGTGATATGGATGAGATCAATGATATCGCCCGTTCTAATAATTTATATGTCATCGAAGATGCGGCGCATGCCTTCCCGGCCCTGTATAAGTACAGAACAATAGGAAGCTACGGGGACATAACCTGTTTCAGCTTTTATGCCACAAAGACGTTATCTACCGGTGAGGGTGGAATGGCGACAACGGATAATGACGAATTTGCCGAGAAGATGAGGATACTCAGATTGCACGGGATATCCAAAGACGCCTGGAAAAGATACTCTGCCGAAGGCTCGTGGTATTACGAAGTTACCGACGCGGGATATAAATACAATATGACTGACATCCAGGCTTCTCTTGGCCTTGCCCAACTCAAAAAAAGCGACTGGATGTGGAAAAGAA
Organism: Nitrospirota bacterium; assembly: GCA_963784135.1. Taxonomy (GTDB): domain Bacteria; phylum Nitrospirota; class Thermodesulfovibrionia; order Thermodesulfovibrionales; family Dissulfurispiraceae; genus JADFXI01. Next base: position 16,313 of record CAWAQG010000004.1, read on the forward strand.
GAGAAGAAATTGCGCTGAAATATAACGAAGCGTTCAAATCGTGTGAAGAGCTGGTGACCCCTCATGTTAAGCCGGATAGAGACAGCGCATGGCATCTGTATGTTTTAAAGCTGGACCTTGAGATGCTGCGTATCAACAGAAACAGGTTCATTGAAGAACTGAAGGGCCGGGGCGTCGGCACGTCAGTCCATTTTATCCCGTTATACCGGCACCCTTATTACAGCACAACTTTCGGATACGAGCCGAAGGATTTTCCGAAATCCGAACACACTTATGAAAGGATCTTATCGCTGCCTATATATCCGGCGATGACCCACGACGACGTCAATGCTGTAATAGAATCGGTTGAAGATGTCATAAGAAAGTTCAGGTCCTGAATGAAACGCCTGTTCGACATATTTTTTTCCTTAACAGGGCTGATAGTTTTGTCCCCGCTGTTTTTAGTTGTATCGCTGCTCATAAAACTTGACAACCCCGGTCCGGTCTTTTTCAGGCAGGAGAGGGTCGGGAAGAATTTCAGGCCCTTTTTGATTTATAAGTTCAGGACTATGACGGCCGATGCCCGGGAAAGAGGTCCGCTCATAACGGTCAGCGGTGATGTGCGCATTACCAGGATAGGGAAAATCCTGAGAAAATACAAGATAGATGAACTGCCTCAGTTAATAAATGTTATTAAGGGTGAAATGGGCCTTGTCGGCCCCAGGCCGGAAGTGAAAAAGTATGTTGAAATGTTCAGGTCCGACTATGGAAAACTACTTGTAGTGCCTCCAGGGATAACTGACCCGGCATCCATAAACTACTCAGCGGAGGAAGGCGTACTTTCCAGGGCACGGGAGAACTGGGAAGATGAATACGTAAAAAAAGTCCTTCCCGAAAAGATCCGGCTTTCACTCCAGTATGCAGGCAACCATAATTTATTGGTCGATGCCGGCATCATAATGGAGACAATCTTTAAAGTGCTTCATATCCGGAAAAGCATATGATACGCAAAATTGCCGGCAGAATTTATCACAAAGTGCAAAACCTGGTTGTGGCAAAGCGGCGGGTTATTTTGGCCCTTGTTTTGGTGATGCAGGCAGCCCTGTCGAACTATTTGGCATTTCTGATAAGATTTGACTTCGTGCTCCCGCGAGCTGATTTCAGGGAATTCCTGTCTTGCCTGCCGGTCCTTCTATCATTTCGTCTTCTTCTGTATTTTACAAACGGCCTGGATAAAGGCCTGTTGCGTTATGCCAGCATCGAGGACATGCTTAAAATAATCAAATCGGCGACGGTAGGGAGCTGTATTTTTTTAGTTTCAGTCAGATATATGTTATCAAAAATATCCTATCCTGCCTCCGTATACATACTCGACTGGCTGCTTTTCATCATTATTTCAGGAGGGACAAGGCTTTCTGTCAGAATATTCCGGGAATATTTGTATTTTCCGCAGAGCAAGAAAAGAATTCTTCTTATAGGCGCGGGTGATGAAGGTGAAATGATCCTGAGAACAATGAGAGATAATATCGGACGCGATAGTGAGCCGATAGGGTTCCTTGACGACAATGCAGCCAATAAAGGTCTCACGATACATGGAATCCCTATACTGGGTCCTGTTGATACGCTGCCGCAAGCGATCGAAAAACACAGGCCGGACGAGATTTTTATCACCGTATCCACAGATACACAAAAAACCATACGCAAGGTGTATGAGTTAAGCAAGGAATTTAACGTGCCTATAAAAAAACTTCCGGGGATCAATGATTTGCTCGACGGCAAGGTGTCTGTGGCCTCGAAACTGGGACAGCAGATGGTCGAATCCGGACTGGTGACTGAAGACCAGATTAAAGAAGCGCTGGATTTGCAAAAAAAAGAAGGGGGCAGGTTGGGGTCGAAACTTGTAAAGTGCGGCTATCTCACCGAAACTCAATTAATGTCATGTTTAAACAAATACTGCGGGGCTTCCTGTATGAAGCCGATTTCTCTTGAAGACCTGTTGCAAAGAGAACCCGTGCGGACGGATATCGAATTAGTGAGGGACCTGGTCAAAGGAAAGACCGTAATGATAACCGGCGCCGGAGGGTCGATAGGTTCGGAACTCAGCAGGCAGATAAACAGGTACGGCGCATCTGATCTTATCCTTCTGGACAGATATGAGAACAGTCTTTATGAGACGGACCTGGAGTTAAGGGACGATGAGAATGGTTCATCGAATATAGCGGCGATTGTGGCGGACATACAGGATGCCGGAGACCTGGACCATGTTTTTTCCAGATATAGACCCCAGATTGTGTTCCATGCCGCTGCGTATAAGCATGTGCCGATGATGGAGCATAACCCGATAGTAGCGGTCAAGAATAATGTCTTCGGCACAAAAAATCTGCTCGATGCGACGGCAAAGTACGATGCGGAGAGATTTGTAATGATATCGACCGACAAGGCCGTGAATCCGACAAGCGTCATGGGGGCCACCAAACGAATTGCGGAGTTCCTTACCATCAGAATGAATTGCAATTGCCGGACGAGATTCACAGTTGTCAGGTTCGGTAATGTTCTTGGGACAAACGGCAGTGTTGTTCCGGTTTTCAAAGAACAGCTTAAGAAGGGAGGGCCGCTGAAGGTCACTCATCCGGAAATCAAACGATTTTTCATGCTTATACCTGAAGCCGTGCAACTCGTCCTGATAGCTTCGGCAGCCGGGAATGGGGGTGAGATCTTTGTCCTTGATATGGGGGAACAGGTTAAGATCTGTGATCTTGCGGAGAACTATATCAGGCTTTCGGGGTTTATTCCCCATAAGGAGATCAAGATCAAGTTCATAGGTCTGAGACCCGGAGAGAAATTATATGAAGAGCTTTTTGACAAGTCTGAAAAGGTAGCGCCCACTTTCCATGAAAAATTGAACATTGCTTTGCCTGAAGTGCCTTCCCTGGAAGTCCTGAACAGGCATCTTGCCGAATTTGAACGATTTGTGGACACATATTCGTCTGAAAAAGTGGTTTCAGAAATCCGGAAAATAGTCCCGAGTTTCAGCGGGACATATTGCAAGCCGCAAAGGTCAATTTATTGTAGTGACGATAAACCGGCAACAATGGGTGTGGATTTTAAAAATTTACAACCAAGTGAAGGCGGGATTTTACTTTAAGGTTTTTAAAGTCGACAGATTATTCATTTAATGGATATCGGAGGTTGAATGTTATCTTTATTGAAAGTTAGCGTGGATCAAAGGGCAGCGTCATTAAGCACATCTGCAAGCGCATCTGCCGCAATGCCGATCGTTCGCGTCGAACCCTCCAGCGGGTGGGTTTCGCTCAGGCTCGATGAAGTGTGGGAATACAGAGAGCTTCTTTATTTCCTGGTCTGGCGGGATGTCAAGTTGAGATATAAGCAAACGGCATTAGGCGCGGCATGGGCCATTATTCAGCCTTTTTTTACAATGATAGTCTTTAGTCTGTTTTTCGGCAAATTAGCCAAGATGCCATCTGATGGAATTCCATATCCGGTTTTTACGTTCGTTGCCCTGGTCCCATGGACATTCTTTGCAAATGGACTGAGCCAGGCATCAAACAGTCTGGTGGGAAGCGCAAATCTGATCACAAAAGTATACTTTCCCCGCCTGGCCATACCGATTGCATCTGTTTTGTCGGGCGTAATTGATTTCATCCTGGCCTTTATAGTGCTGATAGGCATGATGCTTTATTTTGGGATTGTCCCCACAATAAATATATTGTGGCTGCCCTTGTTACTGATGCTCGTTTTTACAATATCGCTTGGAGTATCTCTGTGGCTTTCCGCACTAAATGTAGAATTCCGCGACGTCCGTTATGTTATTCCCTTTTTGACCCAGTTTTGGCTTTTTGCGACTCCTATTGCATATCCGAGCAGCCTGTTGTCGGAACCTTGGCGGACTTTGTACGGCTTAAATCCTATGGTCGGTGTAGTAGAAGGGTTTCGATGGGCATTGCTTGGAGCTAAAACAGCCCCGGGACCAATGGTCTTTGTTTCCTCATTAGCGGCTTTATTAGTTCTGGCAGGAGGCGCCTTGTATTTTCGCCGTATGGAAAAAAACTTTGCAGATATCGTGTAGGGGGAAATAATGAGCGCTGTCGCTTTAAGAGTGGATAGTATCAGTAAAAAATTCCGTTTAGGGAGAGCAGAAGGAAGTTACAAGACCCTGCGAGAAACATTAACAGCCGGTGTTTTAGCAAGTTTCCGGGGGGCAGGAAAGATATTGAAAGGTCAAGCTGCCGAAAAAACATCTGGCCATGAAAATACAATATGGGCGCTAAAAGATGTTTGCTTTGAGGTTAAATCAGGCGAAATAATAGGCATAATCGGACGTAATGGCGCAGGTAAGACCACGCTGCTGAAAATATTATCCCGCATTACCGAGCCTACTGAAGGATTTGCCGAGATTCATGGAAGGGTAGGATCCCTTTTAGAAGTTGGCACAGGGTTTCACGCTGAACTGACCGGCAGGGAAAATATTTACTTGAGCGGCGCCATTCTTGGCATGAAAAAAGAGAAAATTAAACGTATATTTGATGAGATTGTAGCTTTTGCTGAAGTGGAAAAGTTCGTAGACACGCCTGTAAAGCATTACTCAAGCGGCATGTACTTACGGCTTGCCTTTGCAGTGGCAGCTCATTTGGACCCGGAAGTGCTCATCGTTGATGAAGTATTGGCGGTGGGTGACGCGGCTTTTCAGAAAAAGTGCATGAAAAAAATGGAAGATGTCGGCCAGAAAGGAAGAACAGTTCTTTTCGTATCACACAATATGCCTTCGATCACGCGTCTATGTACCAGGGCTATTATGCTGGAAAGAGGGATTTTAAAAGCGGATGGGCCATCTGATCAGATAGTTGGTTCGTACCTGAATAGCGAACGTACCAATTCGGCGGCGCGCGAATGGCCTGATTCCGCAATAGCTCCCGGCAATGATATCGCCCGCTTGCGTGCGGTAAGAGTTCGTGCAGAAAACGGCGAAATTATAAATACGGTGAATATCAGCGAGAGGTTTGCAATTGAGATGGAATACGAAGTGCTTCAATCAGGTCATTGTCTTATGCCGCGCCATCATTTTTTCAATGAGGAAGACATAAACATTTTCGATGCTCATGACACAGACGCGGCTTGGATGGGGCGCAAACGCCCTGCGGGATGTTATAAAAGCACTGTCTGGATTTATGGAAATCTCTTGTCGGAGGGGATGATATATGTCTCGTCAGGCTTAATAGGACTAAATCAAGTGGGACGCCTGTTTTATGAAAAAAATGCTGTGGCTTTTCAGGTTGTGGACACTGACGGCAAGTCTCCTGCCCGTGGTGAGTGGATCGGCAAGATGAATGGGGTAGTAAGACCATTATTCGAGTGGGATACTCAATTTAATAAAATCTGATGAGACATACGTCCCTTTATCGTTCAGGTAATATCTATGTTTTTTAATTATATATGGCAATCTTCCGGCTTATCGCATAAAGAAGCATATGACAGGTTTTCATCTGTTTTATCGGCACAATGCGATTTATATGAAAAGACCTTTGGACAGAAACCGATCTTAAAAGTAAAGCAACTTCAAGATGTACTTATCGGTCAGGTTCGGTATGACACCGGAATTATCGGATGGGAGCCGTGGGTTGAAAAAGGCGGATCGGGAATCGTATGGAACGGAGTTTGTGAAGACTGGCTGGGAAAAAAATTAGACACCGAAGAGATCACTTATATTATAAAGATTCTGAGAAGCAATCCAAAAGAAATGGCTGCCTGGAACGGCATGTTTTCTGTCAGTGCCTGGAATGAGAACGAAAATAAAATATATCTTGCAACTGCCGCCACATCTTGCCCTACTTTATGGCACACTGAGGGACCATACGGCTGGGCTTCCGGTTCGCGGACAGCCCCTCTTTTGGAAATGGTCGGCAGAAAAGCAGCTCCGGACAGCGCGGCTTTGGGATTATACCTTTCATATGGCTATTTCATAGGTGGTCATTCGCCATTTGAGCATGTTTACCGTATTCGCGATCGGCAGCTGATAACTATAGAACCGAAAGGGAAGCGCCTTTTCAGCACTTATTTATCGCTTGGAGATTACATGGAACCGGGCAATGTAAACTCGAACTGGAAAAAAACCGTTTCCCTGGGCGCCGAACGTCTTTTGCAGAGAGTCAATATTCAATTGAGACACAGTCCTAATCCTGTTGTACTGTTGACAGGGGGACGGGACAGCCGGTCTATCGCAGCCGCCGCAAAAAAATCAGGATGTAATTTCATTACAGCCACAAGCGGTGCTGCTGGTTCCGAAGATGTTATTATCGCTGCCCGCGTCGCAAAGCTACTGGATGTGAAACACAGGCTCGATGGTGAAGGCGCACCGCCTCAACTGCTCTGCAACTCCATCGGACAATTAAAGGTCTGGACGCTAATGAGCGAAGGTCTATTACCCCTCAAGTATTGTCTCCACCTGAAGGATTTTTTAGCGTCAAATCTTTCATTCTCTGCTGAGAGATTTCAAGTGCTGCACGGCCTGGAGCCTGGGATCGGTCGTGGTTCATTCTATCCCAATTATCCCAACGTGCAGGTTGCCAAACTTGCTTCAATGTCATTAGGGGAAGCACATTCAATTCTTATAAAGTCGGGGAAAAATCGCTTCCTGAAGCCCAACGGAAAGGCAGATGATTTATTAAGGGACATCTGCCTGCGTCTCGACGCTGCTTTACATGAAACTGGCGGCAAAATGCATCATTGGTTTGAACTGCTCTTATGGAGAGAGCGTGGGCTTGTATGGGGAATGGACCTGCAATCCGTATACAGTCCGACCCGTTGGGCGTGGATGCCCCTGTTCGATAGAGAACTTATGAAGTTGAGCTGGAATCTCACAATGCAGCAAAAGATAGAAGCTCAATTACTTCTGGATATTTCGGCAACTATAGAATCCGCGCTGGCAGGGATACAATGCACACAATATGGCGGCGTAAAACGCAAACGGCTTGTGGGTCGCATAAGGCAACGAATGGTGAATGAATGGAGTTATTTAACGGGAAAACGCGGCGTATCTTCATCTCATCAAGACGGGGACCAACCATGGCGGGACTTCTGGTCGATACTTCTCTTCAGCCAAAAAAAGCATCTGTGGAGAGAATTCATTGATGATAAGGATCTCACTAAAATTGTCGGGCTTTATCCCCAAAATGATGCACTCTGGAGATTATCGACAATTGATCTTATGGCTGAACTTTTTTAAAGGAGAAAGCATATTATGATTAACCCTCTTGTTTCCATAGTCATTTGTACCTATAATCGGGCGGCACTGCTCAAAGATACCATGACAGGCGTTCTTGGACAACACTATAAAAATGTCGAGATTTTGATAGTTGATGACGGCTCTACCGATAATACCCGCGAGGTGATAGCACATTTTGGAGACAGGGTACGTTACTACCGGCAGGATCATAAAGGGTTGGCTGCCGCCCGGAACATTGCATGCAAACAGCTTGCTCGCGGCGAATATATAGCCTTTCAGGATGATGATGATATCATGCTGCCGGATCGAATTACATGTCTTTACGAGACGTTGTGCCGGTATCCACAGGCCGTCCTTGCAGTCGGAGAATGGGAAATCATGGATGCTGCCGGTAATCTTACAGGTAAACGTATCACATTAGAATCCAAATTGAAGGATACCGGGACGCTGTTAATAGAAGACGGCTACAAAGCAATATTATGGCCGTTAATATCGCCATCTCCTTGCTCAAGTCTTGTGAGAAAGGCTGATGGTGATCGCATCGGCTGGATGGACGAAAGGTTTTCCAGAAGTTCGGACACCGACTTTTTTGCCAGATTTGCACAAATGGGACCCATCGCCTATGTCCCCCGTGTGTTAGCTTACGTTCGAAGAGGGCATGTCCAGATGTGGGAGAACAATATCTTAAATAATCTTCTCTGCGAATATAATAATATCCTGCTGTTTGGAAAACATTTGGCATCCCTTGACAACGATCAGAAAGAAATAAAAAAGAGATTGCAAAATAGAATGCTTAACACACTAAAAAGGATTGTATATCTTTCCAGTCAATGTGAAGAAAAGCCCGACATAATCGAGAGAGATTATATAACGAAAGGATTGTCCATGCTGGGCAATAAAGAACAACTTGTCTATAAATGGTACGCCGCTGTAATGCTGCCTTTAAGGAACGCCATAAAAAGCAAGCTATATCAAACTGCTCGACCGAAAACTAATTCCTGATTGAGGACAGATAAAGTGAGACTCTCATTGAATAGTCTTTCCGCCCGAATGTTTGCGAAAGGTAAAGCAGCCGGAGTAGCCATTTCATTTGATGATGCCTTTGTTGACGAATGGTATTCCCTGAAGGACCTCTTCAACAAGTATGAAGCCAAAGTTACTTTTTATGTAAGCCATTTCGATCTCCTGCCGGAGGAATCACTTGAGAAATTAAAAATATTGCAGGAAAACGGACATGAAATCGCTTTTCATGGCTTAAGGCATATAGGAGCGGCCAAGTTTGTGAAGGAAAACTCGTTAAACAGATACCTGGAAACAGAGATTTTCCCGGGCATCGACGCAATGACCAAATGCGGCTTTAGTCCATCAAATTTTTCATATCCATATGGGGCACGGGATCCTTACTTAGATAAGGCACTTTTAAGATATTTCAAACATGTCAGGGGGGTTGTCTGTACCAATCATGGGAAAAGAATAGTCGATTTCAATCAGGTTTATTACAGGGGCAATAAAGGTTTGATATTCTCGGCCGGCATGGATAATATTTACGGGAATAGCGTAGAAGATATACAGTACGGATTAAGAAAGGCAATGGACCATAAAAAGACCCTTCTTCTCTTTGCGCATAAACCTTCAAATGATGCCGGTGATTATTGTGTTCCTCCGACAAGATTGGAAGCGGTACTTAAATATGCCTCGGAAAATAAATTGAAATTTTATAGAATCAGCGATCTATAAGAGAGGCTGTTGACATCCTAATTTTAAAGAGACAAACCAATGCCTTTAAATCTGCATTTCAGCAAACAAAAATGATCCCTTTAACGTCAGGACTTCTCGACTTGCGAAACAAATTGAAGCGTTTTTATGGCGGCATGCCATCAGAAAGCAGAGATGGCGGAGTAGCCATTACATTTGATGACGCATATGTCGACGAATGGTATTCCCTAAGAGACCTCATGACCTCATATGGAGCGAAAGTTACTTTTTTTGTCAGCCACTTCGATCTATTAACCGCAGATGCAATTGAAAAACTGCAAATTTTAAGGGATGATGGGCATGAGATCGGGTTTCATGGTCTGAGGCACCTTAACGCAATCGAGTTTGTAGGAAATCATTCGATAGATGACTACCTGTCATCAGAGATTCTACCGGGTATTGACGTCATGTCCAGTCACGGATTTTCGCCATTGAATTTTTCTTATCCTTATGGTGCACACACTTCCCATATTGATGCTGCGCTTCTGAAACAGTTCAAACACGTCAGGGGTACCAGCTTTACCAATAGAATAAGAAGAATGCCCTCGTTGAGCAGAATTTATTATAAATATAATGATGGCGTAATATATGGGGCCGGCATTGATAATGTTTATAAAAACAGTATCGAAGAGATACAGAAGGGGCTGAGAAGGGCCATGAAAAAGAAAGCAACATTGATCTTATACGCGCATAAGCCTGCGAACGGAGGCGAACATTATAGTTTTACACCGGAAAAGATGGAAGCCATTTTTAAATATGCTTCGGTAATCGGAGCTAAATTTTACAGGATCAAAGATTTGTAAGAAGATGATAGGCCATAGGTTATAGGCAATAGGTTAACCATGACCAATGACCTTTGCCTAAATTTTGAGAAAGGAGCTATAAAATGAAAGTTCTGTTTGTGTATAGTGTTGATGGTATCGATTCTTCTTTGAAGTCCCTTTGTTCGTGGACAAAAGTGCAGTTTGGAATCTCCTCTATTTCTTCGGTCTTGAAAGCACAGGGCCACGAGATAAAGCTTTTGGTTTTAGGAAGCGATAAGTGGAAAGATAGCATCAATATGCTCGAATCGTATATGGAAGAGTTCGAGCCAGGCCTTGTCGCATATTCAGCCGTATTCTCACAATATCCTTTCATAGAGAAAATAGCGGGCTATGTCCGGAGTCAATGGCCGGGCAAATTTGCTATCATTGGCGGTGTCCATGCAACGCTCGATCCTGAAGAAGTAATTAAAGGCCCATTCGATGCCTTGTGCGTTGGCGAAGGGGAATTTCCCCTTTTGGAATTATGTAATCAGTTGCAAGAGAAAAAGACACCGCATACCATATCAAATCTATGGTTTAAATCAGCCGAAGGGGCAATCGTCAGGAACAAGCCGGTAGACTTTATTCAAAATCTCGATTTGCTCCCGTTCTCCGACCGGGATATATGGAAGCCGTGGATTCAGGAGCGGCTGAATGATGAAATGACGATACTTGTCGGCAGGGGTTGCCCTTATGACTGTACGTATTGTTCCAATCATGCAATCCGGAAAACAGCAGGCGGTAAATATGTGAGAATGCGATCTCCCGGTAGTATTATTAGTGAAATTGCCTTGTTATACGAAAGTTTTCCGCACCGGAACATATTTCTTGAAGCGGAAACGCTTGTGCTGGATAAGAGATGGATACTGGAATTCAGCCGTCAACTTGAGGCCTTCAACTCAACCATAGGGAATGCTATTTCTTATGGTTGCAATTTTCGAGTTTCGGCGCAGTCGCTCGATGAAAGGATTTTTACGGCCCTTGAAAAGGCAAATTTCAGCAAAATAAATATCGGGCTCGAATCGGGCAGCGAAAGGGTGCGCAGTACAATACTCAAACGTTCTTATTCGAATGATGATTTCCTGAAGGCTGTTGCAATGGCGCGTAAACACAAGTTAAAGGTCAATGTATATAATCTGATAGGCATTCCCGGGGAGTCCCTGAGTGATCACATGGAAACGGTCCGCGTAAATCGGGAGTGCCGGCCCGATGCGCTTTGCACAAGTATATTCTATCCGTACCCGGGAACTGAACTATACAATATATGCGTCAATCAGGGACTGATAAGCGGTACGATTAAAAATACCGGAGAACGGCGCAGGGCAACTCTTGACCTTCCTAAATTTTCCAGGTCTCAGATTCAAACTGCATACAGGCGCTTCGAAAGGCGCGTCTATAAAGGACGGTATCCGCTATGGTTATCTTTGCTTTTGGTTTTAAACGGGCGGATATTGTCCAAAGTAAGAAACACTCTTCTATATAATATAATAATTAATTTGCCCGGACTGAGCCATTTCCGGGAAAAAGTCAGAAAACGTATCAATAAAATCTAATCCTTTCCTTATAAAAACTTCTATCGTAATAACTTTGTATATTGCCGTAATTGTCCTATGATTGTGAGAATAAGACCCTTCCTGGATGTTGAGAAAATATCGGACATTTTGGTTCGCGCCGAAGAGTTGGGCGCCGACCGGATAACGGATTTCGAGAGTGCCTTTGCCTCTTACATTGGTTCTCCCCAGGCCATCGCTGTTGATAGGGGAAGATCGGCCCTGCTGCTGGCTTTAGAAATACTCGGTCTGAAAAGAGGCGATGAAGTCATTGTTCAGACTTATATTTTTCATGTTGTAATAGATGCAATTCTTGAAGTAGGGGCTAAACCAGTGCTTGTAGACAGCAGTTTGGATGACTTCAATATTTCTGCTCAGGCGATAAAGAGTGGAATTACTGACAGAACAAAAGCGATTATTATTACCCACCTCGGCATTCCCTGCGATATGGAACAAATAATCGATATTGCCAAAGCGCATGACTGTTTTCTGATAGAAAACTGTGCCCACACGCTCGGAGCGCAGTACGATGGGAAAAATGTCGGGACGTTCGGGGATGTTTCTTTCTTCAGTTTCGACGTTGACAAGCCATTTTCTACAGGCGATGGTGGGATGCTGGTAATCAACAATTACAATCTGATGGATAAGGCAAGTCAAATATTGGACCAATATAAGAAAATACCCTTAAAAAAAGAAAAGGAAATAATTTACGGGCTTCTACTGCATCATTTTGTAACAGACGAGGAGATTTATCCGGAGAAGGGGTTCCTGCCGGTTGATTTCGGCAAGAATGCTGTAAATAAAGACAAGCGGCTATCATCATTAATAGAAAATGCAGTCGAGAACGGAGTTGATAAGGATTTCCGGACGTACGTATTGCCATACATGCAGCGAAAGGACCTTCTGTATTTAAAAGAATCTCGCATAAAGAGTATAGCGTCAAGGGCATCTGCCAGAGCGCTTGTAACATTTGGAATAAAAAAAATTGCGAAGATTGATTCGGAAGAACTGCTGATGAATTCATTGAGAAGCGCAGTAGGGGTTGCATGCCTTTCGAACTTCAATCTTGCCCGGGACATTCGCAATCGTAATACACAGTGCTACATAGATTCTCTTGATAACGTTGCTTACGGACAACCTCTAATAGATGAGAAAATAAAGCCGTCATTTATCAGGTATACCGTATTGAACAATACGAAATGCGAGAACTCTTACATAGCGGCGGCTGCTAAAGAGCGAGGTGTCGAATTAGGTATTTTTAATTGGAGCACGCCAATACATCTTTGCTATCCCTACAATAAAATATTGTCCTTTGACCGGGCGCAATTGAGCAACAGCGAACATTTGGGGAGAAGGCTGCTTAGTCTCCCGGTCCACCCTTATATCAATGAAAGTATTGTTAAAAAAATAGCCGCATTCTTAAACGATATCGCAGCCTGATAGGAATTAAATGGAAATTAATCATTTACCGGACAGCGTTCCTTATATAAATTCACTATTTCAGCAGCCATGGTGGCTTGATGCGGTCGCCCCTGGCCAGTGGCACGAAATTACGATAAAAAGAGGAAACGAGATTGTTCTCAGATTCCCTTATGTAATAGAAAAGAAAAACGGCTTTACCTCGTTGATAATGCCGGGCAATACGCAAACATTGGGGCCGTGGCTGAAACCTATGACAGGAAAACATTGCAGCCGGCTGTCGCTGCAAAAGGAATTGATGACCGAACTCATTCAGCAATTACCGCCTCATGATCGTTTTTATCAGAGGTTTCATTATTCGATAACGAACTGGCTGCCATTTTATTGGAATGGATTCACTCAGACAACGCGCTATACGTATGTTATCGAGGACCTTTCGAACCTTGACAGGGTCTGGGATGACATGAAATCCAATATCCGCAACAAAATACGGAAGGCGGAAAAGTCAGGTGTAAAAGTCGTGGATACTGATGATATTGATACATTTCTCGATTTGAATGAGCTGACTTTTAAGCGGCAGGGATTACCGGTCCCTTGCTCAAGGGAGTTTGTTCGGAGTATCAACTCAGCATGCGTCAGGAAAAATGCGCGCAAGATGTATATTACCTATGGTCCCGACGGCCGTCCGCAAACAGGACTGTTTTGCGTCTATGACGCCAATGCCATGTATAATCTGTTGCAGGGCGGCGACCCTGAACTGAGAAACAGCGGCGCAAATGCGCTTGCCATGTGGGAATCGATAAAATTTGCTTCAACAGTAAGTAAATTTTATGACTTTGAAGGTTCAATGATTGAACCTATCGAAGAATTTTTTCATAGTTTCGGCGCTGTCCAGAAGCCTTATTTTGAGATTTCAAAAATAACCAGCCGCCGCCTGATGATGCGAGTGCATGGCCGTGAACTGGCCAGGACACTTTTACGCCGGTAACTTTCCGGAAAACAGTCGTTACAACCAATAAAGTTACGTAGCAATCGATGATTACAATTAATATTCCTGACAATTTCATACCGGAAAGGACATATATTATAAATGTATTTTTCAATGATTTCCTGGGGCTTGAATACAATATATTAATCAGGGAAGGCATCCAACATTATGAGATAATTCTGGACAACTCCAATAGTCTCATATTTAAAGACCACTTCTTCCTGAAGTTCCGGGATGGCCTCGGCTATCTTGTCGAGAATGCGATTCCTTGCAAAATAATGTTCGTCAGGAGTCAATTTTCTCCGGAGACAAACATTCCGATTATTTTCGGCGATGAAGAACTGACCGTTGAAAAGGGCCGGATTATCTGCGGCATAGACATCTTTGCCTCCTCTTTTTTTATGCTCACCCGATGGGAGGAATATGCAAATAAAAGCAGGGATACACATAGCCGATTCCCAGCCTCGGCGTCGCTGGCGTATAAGAAAGGATTTCTCCATCGTGCCATTGTCAATGAGTATATTGAGATGCTCTGGAATATGCTCAGCTACCTCAAATACTCAGGGGAGAGAAAAAAAAGAACGTTAAGGACTTTTGTGACTCATGATGTGGATGGGCCTTTTCTTTATGCGACAAAGGACCTGTTTGTTGCTTTAAAACAGATGGGCGGCGATCTGCTCAAGAGAAAAAATCCCAGGTTGGCATTTAATAATTTTAATTCATGGTCAAAGGCGGTAAACAGTCAGGCAAAACAGGACCCCTTTAATACTTTTGACTATATTATGGATGTCAGTGAGGAGGCTGGACTAAAAAGCACATTTCTCTTTATTACAGACTGCAGCCGGCCGGCACATGACGGAGATGGTTACTTCGGTCATAAATTCCTTAGAAGACTTCTGGTGGATATACACAGAAGAGGACACAACATAGGTCTTCATTTAAGTTATGGTTCTTTTAATGATCCCGCGCAAACAAAAAAGGAGTTCGATATATTAAAGACGGTTTGTGCTGAAGAGTATATTGAGCAAAACTGCTGGATCGGACGTCAACACTTCCTGCGCTGGGAAACTCCGACAACCTTTAATAATCTTGAATTGGCACATCTGGATTACGATTCAACGCTGTCATATGCGGATGCTGCCGGTTTCAGGTGCGGAGTCTGCTACGAATATCCGGTATTCAATATTCTTACGAGGCGCCGCCTCAATTTACGCGAACGGCCTCTGCTTGTTATGGAATGCACGGTGATTGATGAAAGGTATATGGACCTCGGGACAGGAGAGAAAGCATTCTGGATGATAAAGTCTGTCAAGGATACATGTCGAAAGTTTAATGGTGATTTTGTTGTCCTCTGGCACAATACCCGATTTATTGATCAACAGGAGCGTCGGCTTTACCATCAGATGCTGCTGGCCTGAGAAAATAGAGGCCAGTGGCAGTAGGCAGCAGACCGCACTTTTTACTGATGAGCAAGAGATTATGACAGATTATCCATTGGTCAGCGTTATAATGCCGCTCTATAACAAAAGGGCTTATGTAGGACGCTCAATAGAGAGCATAAAAAATCAGACTTATCCCAACTGGGAACTGATTATCGTCGATGACGGGTCCACTGACGGATCAGCCGATGCAGTTCTTCAGGATGACCCGATGATCAAGTTGTTCCGGCAGACTAACAGAGGCCCGGGTGCTGCACGCAATAAAGCAGTAAGCAAGTCATCGGGTGATTTTGTTGCTTTTATTGATGCCGATGATTGCTATTACCCTTTTAAATTGGAAAAGGAGATTGATCTTCTATGGAAAGAGCAAAAAGCCGAATGGATGATGTCTGCTTATGATTATAAACTCAACGGTGTGACCAGTCGACATTATATCAAAGATATCAAGAACAACGAGATCAAAGACGAGACATTGACTTTCGATGATACACTTAATCAACTTATAGTAGCCGCCTGGCCAAGCGATGGCTTATTCATGAAGCGAACATTATTTGAGCAGCTCGGCGGATTTGCCGAAGATATGCGGTTCGGAGAAATCACTGAACTCATTCTTCGCTGCGCTTTGATGCGGCCCAAGATGGTCATATGCCACATTCCCTTATACCTTCACATAGATGCGCCCGGAAGCACGGCAAAAGTATCGTCTTACAGGATTGAATATCCAAGAATAATGGGAGAACGTCTCTACGAATTGTCAAAAGATTATCCCAAATATTCAAACTTGTTAACACAGAAGAGCCGTGACTATATGATGGGATATGCAGTAAATGAAATTCTCAGCGGCAAGGGTCGGGAAGCACGAAGGTTTCTCTTTAAGGAATTTCCATACGCGCGGAACAGGAAGTGGTGGAAAATTTGGGCAGCCAGTTGGCTCCCTGAAAGACTTGTCAGGCGTCTGTCGACGTCTGCTAAAAAACGATAAGTCCACAACCGGAAATTCGATCGCGTTCGGTAATCAATGAAAGCATTATTCATATCAAGTATGTATCCAGGATTAATGGAAGGCACGTTCGTTCACGATCAGGCGAAGCACCTAATGGCCGCCGGTTGCGAGGTCAAGGTACTGGTCCCGACAGCATATTGCCCCAAGATTATGATGAACGTCAATAGGTGGAGTAAGTATGCACACGTCCCTGAATGCGACACTATTGATGGGGTACCCGTATATTATCCAAGGTATTTACGTCTTCCGGGGAAATGGTTTCACGCTCTCGCCTGTTATACTCAATACCTCGGTTTAAAAAATATTGCTCATGCAATAATTAAAGAGTTTAAGCCGGATATAATTCATGCTCATGCTGCTACAGAAGCAGGCTTTGTCGGGTTGATTTTGAAGCAAAAATACGGGCTTCCTCTAATTTGCAGCATCACGGGCAGCGATATCAACTCCTACCCGCGCTACGGAAAATTCTCCATGCAGTTGACTAAAAAAGTCCTTACAGGCTCCGACCGAATAGTAAGCGTCAGCGCTGCCCTGAAAAATGCGGCCAAGGCTATCGCGAGGCCCAAACAAGAGATTAGCGTAGTATATGATGGTTGCGAACATAATGTCTTTGTTGCCGATAAGGAAAATAGAAGGCATGTGAGGAATGACTTGGGGATATCAGAAACTGACAAGGTGCTCATATTTGTGGGTGATTTATTAAGAGGTAAAGGGATCCTTGATTTAATTGATGCTTTCAGGAGAGCGCAATCAGGAAAATCAAACATGCATTTGATCGTAATAGGCGGTAATTTAAATAGAAATGATTCAGAGGTAATCAGCGTCTTGAACGGTATAAATGGCTCTATACATATGCCGGGAAAACTTCCTCATCATGAAATTCCCCGGTACCTCAATGCGGCAGATATTTTCGTTTTCCCTTCATACTCTGAAGGATTGCCAAACGCTGTATTAGAGGCAATGGCCTGCAGTTTGCCCGTCATCGCCACGAGAGTCGGCGGCATACCGGAGGCCGTCGAGGATGAAAAGAGCGGAATACTTATTGAAAAGAAGGATGTATCTTCATTGGTCCGCTCAATCGAATATCTTGTCTCAAATGAGGCCATTGCTAAGCAAATGGGTATTCACGGGAGAAGGACCATAGAATCCAAGTTCTCCTGGAAGAATAATGCGAAGAAACTATCTGAGATTTATGAAGGAGTTATATTATGACAGGGAATAAAAAGTGCGCGATTGCCACTTTCCACGGGCCGATATTATGCAAATTCGTCTTAATGGCAGTTTTGTTGTTAATGATAAGCTGCGGATGCGGTCTCTTTGATGCCAACGAAATATATGCGGAGATTTATTATGTGGCGTCGAATGGCAATGACAGTCGCCCTGGAACAATTACGGCTCCGTGGAGGACATTTGTGCATGCAGTGAGCATTCTTAAGCCGGATGATACTTTGTTCGTTATGGATGGCGCCTATGATCAATCACTTAATGTAACCGTGTCCGGAATCAAGGGGCATCCTATCTCAATCAAGGCCCTTAATGACGGTAAGGCTATAATTGACGGACAAGCGACAATTCAACCCTGTGTTATTAGGAATCAAAAATATATAAACATAGAGGGGTTGGTATTTAAAAATAGTTTGCTGGATGTTGTGGAAGTATCCGGCTCGTACAACATAACTTTCAGGCGCGTATCGGCCTATGAAGCAGGCTCCAGCGGAAGAGATAACAACCATATTTTTAGTATTTCAGAAGGAAGTGATATTTTTTTGGAAGACTGTGCCGCATCAGGATACGGCAGGGTTATGTACGATATTTACGAAGTAAAGCATGCCGTTCTAAGGCGCTGCTGGGGGCGCTGGACAAAATATGGCGGCACTTACGGATATGGCTGGATTATTCAGATTTATGGTTCGGACAATGGCATCGTGGAAAATTGCGTTGGAACTATAATTCCACCGGGCGGCAGTGATGGCGGGATTGCGATATGGGCACATACTTATAACAAGTCTGCCAATAATAACAGGATTTATGGAAATGTAATGCACGGATTTGATTTCTGGGCATATTTGACCGCAAGCGCTATCCATAATATAACCGGGAACAGGTGGGTAAATGATGCGGCCATTAATAATGCTTCCGGTTTTTTTCAAAGAGGCGATTCAGATTTGCAGGTAGATTCAATCACCATGGCAGCAACTGTTAAAACTGCCTTTGCGGTATCAGATGCTGATTATAAACCGAAAGATAACGACTATATGATAAACAGTACCGTAAAGAATTCTTCTATTCTTTCAGCTGACCGGGGCTATAGCAAAGATTCATCACCGTATGTCAATTCCTTTTCCCATATATACAATAACTTGTATGGTACATCACTATGCTATTACGGGACATCTGAGGGGACCGGCGAAAGGTGCAACAGCCTTAAGCCAAAATATGACGTCTCCACCTACGGCAAAGGCGCCTATCTGATAAGACCCTCAAATCTTAGAGGCAAAGGCGAAAACGGAGCTGATATTGGCGCTGAAGTGCTTTACCGCTATCAAAACGGCGTGCTCAGCAATGTCCCCCTATGGCCCTGGCCCATGGAAGAACGCATTTTTAAAGAAACGGGAATCAGTGTTACCTGGGAAAAGCACGGTGGTCTTTGGAAAACATTGAGAGGCATTTATCCTTCCGGAGGTACGCGATGAAGGCTATGGAAATTCAGTCAATAAAAGTACACTTCCCCCCAAATACGGGTTGGATTATAGTTGGGTTAATCGTTGCTTTAATCAGCGGTGCCGCAATAGCTGAAGGGAAATGGCTTTATCTTGGAGTGCCATTGGCTTCTTTGGTAATTTTCATCTCCATTAAAAACCCTATTATCTTCCCGTTAGGCATATATGTTCTTCTTCTTCCCTTTGATTCTCTCTTGTCGATTACGGGCAGGGAAGGCGCAACTTTTACAAAATTCATCGGCATACTGACAATCGGCATATTGTCCCTCAAAGGCGCTTTCGAAAAAAAGTTGGCGCCACCTGATAATGTCTCACGATGGTGGACATTTTTTGTTCTATTCAGCTTTTTATCAGTGATATGGGCAATTGAACCGGGTCTTATGACGTCGACTATTTTTACTATGTCAGGATTGCTGATTCTGTATTTGGTCGTTGCCTCCTATCGTGTCACCAGGAACGACTTTGATACGATAAAGTGGTTCATACTCTGCAGCGGCTTTTTGGCCGCTATGGCGATAATATATGAGTTTGCAACAGGAATGATGTATTATTCATTTCGCGTGGCGTTATTTCTTGAAGACCGGGTTATCGGACCCAATAAGCTGGCTTTCGATATGTTGTTCCCGCTCTCGATAGCTATTGCGATGATACTTGAAAAAAGGCCGATTATGACTAAAATAACTTTGTTGTCGGTTATCGGCGTGATCGTATTCGGTTTACTTCTTAGCGGCTCAAGGGGCGGGATGGCGGGCGCTCTCGCTATATTAATGGTATACATGGTTTATAGTAAAAAACGAATGACCCTGGGAATTATCATTGCTGCAGTTGCACTTATCGCAATTCCCATGGTTCCGGATTTTATTGCTGACAGGATTGCAGATTCCGCAGGAAGCCGCGGCGACGGGCGGGAAGATATATGGGTAGTGGGCCTGAAGGCATTGGAAAAATATTGGCTGCTCGGATCGGGGCAGAACAATTTCGGAAAAGCATATACTGAATTTGCCAATAATGCCCCCATATTCAGGGGGCTTGACAGGGCCTCACATAATCTGTTCCTGGGAGTCTTTGTAGAGCTCGGAATAGTCGGTCTGTCTTTAATGGTTATAGCAATAATAAAACATTATCAAATACTGCGACTGCGGACCAATAAATACTGTTGTGAAAATGATCGGATAATGCTTAAAGCGGTTTTTTTCGGGATGCTCGTCTCCAGTCTGTCCCTGGATACTTTTTTCTACAAATCATTTTGGCTGCTTTGGATGATGATATTGGTATATAAAAATGTTTTAACGCGGGAAAGCCGAACCTGACGGTACTCGTTTCCTTGTTCTCGAAGCCGAGCAAAAAGTTTGTGAATCTGGAAGTCAATCAAAAAAATCGGCAAAAGCATATGAAAGAACAAATTTGTATGATTACAACCGTCCATTCTGCGAAGGATACCCGTATCTTTCACAAAGAGGCGAGAAGTCTTGCCAAGGCAGGATACGCGGTGACATTAATTGCCCAGCATGATAAAGATGAAATTGTCGACGGCGTGAAAATAATTTCGTTATCAAGACCCAGGGGCCGCCTGCATCGAATCTTTGGCCTTACTGTCAAGGTATTGTTTCTTGCATTAAAACAGAAAGCGGCGCTTTATCATCTTCACGACCCAGAACTCCTTCCGGTCGGGCTATTACTGAAAATACTGGGTAGAAAAAAAATAATCTACGATATTCATGAAGATTATGGAAGAAAAATACTTTCAAAAGAATGGATCGCGAAAGAGTTAAGGACGCTGATTTCAAGGATTACGGTATTTATAGAAAGGTTATCCATCAATGTATTTGATTATGCATTTGCTGCCGATTCGAATATGAAAAAGAAGTTTAACAGCAATAAAATAGAGGTAATAGCAAATTATCCTCCATTGAGTTTTATGCAAGAGACTACGATGAATAGTAACAGTTCTTTAAAAGTAATATATGCAGGTGGCATTGCCCGGGAAAGGGGCTATAATGTGATGCTTGAAACGATGAAATGCCTGGAAGAAGATGACGTCGAATTACATCTTATGGGGAAATTCAGTGACGAAAGAGAGATAGCACATATTGTTCCATCGCGGAACATACTATATCATGGTTTCGTATCTTGGCAGGAGGTAAATGAGCACCTTATCAATGCTGATATTGGTCTGTTTTTATTGCAGCCTACACCCTCTTATCTGAATTTAACGGGCGAGAGTATAATTAAGCTTTTCGAATATATGTCCATGAAGTTGCCTGTGGTCATCTCAGATTTTCCACTGTTAAGGCCGCTGATTACGGAAGTGGGCTGCGGCATCTGCGTGGACCCTGCAAATCCGCAAAAAGTCGCCGAGGCCATTAGATATCTGCAGCGCAACCCAACATTAAGGAAAGAGATGGGAGAAAAGGGAAGGAGAGCGGTTATGGATAAATATAACTGGGAGAATGAAAGAGAAAAACTGGTTGCAGTATATCAGACTGTTTTGGGTGATGACAATGGGAATAATTAGCCACGGCAACCCTGGAAGGCGCACTTTAAACAAACGAAAAATTTAGTCACCTCAAAGGAGGCGTGATATGTGTGGAATAATAGGATATATCGGCAGCGGGAATGCAATTCCCATCGTTATTGATGGTCTGAAGCGCCTTGAATACAGGGGATACGATTCCGCGGGAATCGCCTTTCTGGAGGATGACAAAATACGCGTAAAGCGGTGCAAAGGTAAGATCAGCGCTCTTGAGGCAATTACCGACACGCTTACGAAACCGAGCAGCATTGCCATAGGCCACACGAGATGGGCCACGCACGGCAAACCCTCAGAAAGGAATGCACACCCCCACCGGTCTGACGGCATAGTCGTCGTTCATAACGGCATAATCGAAAACTATGTGGAACTCAAACATGCGCTGGAGGCCGAAGGGTTCACTTTTACTTCTGAAACCGACACCGAGGTGTTATGCCATCTGATTAAGAAGCATGCGGCCCAGGTCCCTTTTGAGGTGGCAGTCCGTAAAGCGATCAGGGAGTTAAGGGGCTCCTTTGCGTTTGCGGTAATTAATGAAAGGGAACCTGATAAAATCATCGCTGTCAGGAAAGAAAGTCCTCTCGTGATCGGTCTGGGTGACGGAGAATACTTTCTCGCCTCTGATGTCCCCGCCTTTCTGAACCATTCCAAAGAGGTGATATTTCTCGATAATAATGAAATAGCATTGTTCTATAAAGACGCTCTTATAGTGACCGATTTCGATGGAATGCCCGTGCACAAGAATATTTCCAGGATATCGTGGAGTCCGTCAATGGCGGAGAAGGGGGGGTACCGCCACTTCATGCTCAAGGAAATTTACGAGCAGCCCAGGGCGATAGCGGACACCTTTCGTGGAAGGATATTCCCTGATAAAGGGGAGGTGGCTCTCAAGGCATTCAACCTCACACCCGGGGACATCAAGGATATAGACAGGATATTCATCGTAGCATGCGGGACATCCTACCATTCCGGGCTGGTGGGCAAGTATATGATAGAAGAACTGTCCAGGATTCCGGTTGAGGTCGACATAGCCTCGGAATTCCGGTACAGGAATCCCATGATCACTGAAAAGACATTATTTATAGCAATCACCCAGTCCGGCGAGACTGCGGACACTCTTGCAGCCTCAAGGGAGGCAAAGCGGCTTGGCGCCAAAGTGTTGAGCATTTGCAATGTGATCGGCAGCACGGCCTCGCGCGAATCGGATTTTGTGTTCTATACACATTCCGGGCCGGAGATCGGCGTGGCCTCGACCAAGGCATTCACCACCCAGATAGTTGCGCTCTATATGCTGGCGATCGGCCTGGGCCGTGTGGGGGGCGCACTCGACGAAAGCGCCGCCTCAAAACTCCTCGGAGAGCTGCTTCAACTGCCTGTGCAGGTCGAGCATACGCTGAAGCTTGATGCTTCAATAAGCGCTATTGCCAGGGAGCTTTTCAGGACGAAGGGATTTCTTTACCTCGGCAGGGGAATAAATTATCCGATTGCGCTGGAAGGCGCGTTGAAGCTGAAAGAGATATCATATATCCATGCTGAAGGTTATGCTGCGGGAGAGATGAAGCACGGCCCCATAGCTCTTATAGATGAAGACCTTCCGGTTGTTGTGCTTGCGCCGGCAGGGAAGCTGTACGAAAAGGTCGCCTCCAACATGGAAGAAGTTAAAAGCAGGGGAGGCACTATCATCGCCGTCACCTCCGCTGATAATGCAACCGCAAACAGACTTGCAAAATATTCAGTGCCCATAGAAGAAAGCAACCCTTATTTGAATACAATTTTATTAACGCTGCCGCTCCAGCTCCTTGCATATCATGTTGCGGTATTCAAAGGCTGCGATGTGGACCAGCCCAGAAATCTCGCCAAGAGCGTAACTGTTGAATAAGTAAATGAGTATACGAGAACGGGAGGAAATGATGCTTGAAGATGGTTATAACAAAGTACTCGACAGGGTTTTCCTGGTTTCAGAAAAACTTATCGTGCTTGACGGGATTGACGAAGTATTTGAACACATAATAAAAACCACCATAATTCTTACCAGCGCAGAAGCTGCCACCATGAGGATTTTCAATATGGAAAAAGGGATTCTCGACATGGTCAAAGGTTACGGACTGTCAGACGGCTTTTTCAAACAGCCTCCTATTCGAATAGGTGAAGGAGTTACCGGTAGGGCAGTGCTTGAGGGAAAGCCTTTTTCGACTGCTGATGTGAGGCAGGAACCGCAGTGCGTAAAAAAAGAACTTGCGGGTCTCGAAAACATCAGGGCAATTATCTGCGTTCCGCTGAAAGTCAAAGACAGCAACATCGGCTGCCTGACAGTGTATAAAAGAAAAGCGGGCGCTTTTACCGAAAACGATCTGCTCTCGTTGAACATAATTGCTGCGCAGGCAGCCGGGGCCCTTGAAAAATCACAACTCATACGAGAGCTGCAAAAACAGGCCTGTTACGATCAGTTGACAGGGATATATAACAAGAATGCCATAATCGGCCATTTCGAAGCGCAACTCGATCTTTCGCTCAGGCACAAGCATACAACGAGCCTGATTTTCCTTGACATCGATCATTTCAAGGTCTTTAACGATACTCACGGGCATCTTCTTGGAGACAAGCTTTTGAGCGATTTTGCAAAAGTCCTGAAAAAATGCTGCAGGAAATCAGACATGCTTGGCAGGTTTGGCGGGGAGGAGTTTTTGATAATAGCAGCTGAAACCCGGAAAAAGGACGCCTATGCGCTCAGCCATAAATTAAAGGAAGCCGTAAATGCATATAAATTCA
Source organism: Nitrospirota bacterium (assembly GCA_963784135.1). Classification (GTDB taxonomy): domain Bacteria; phylum Nitrospirota; class Thermodesulfovibrionia; order Thermodesulfovibrionales; family Dissulfurispiraceae; genus JADFXI01. The sequence goes on from CAWAQG010000004.1 coordinate 40,508, forward strand.
TCGGATCGGCCAAGACCCGCTCACGGGTGACATTCAGCGCAGGCATAGCATCTTTTCCGGAAGATGGCCTTGATATGGACGAGCTTCTTATAAAAGCGGACCAGGCGATGTACAAAAGCAAGACGGGCGGAAGGAACATGATTACTTTATATCAGGACAATATGGCGGCTGCTTTATGAGCATCAAAATCCTTACAGTCCTCGGCGCGCGACCGCAGTTTGTGAAAGCGGCTGTCATATCCAGGGAAATCGGCCTTAGCGCAAATCACGGCCATAAAAGTATCAAAGAAGTAATAGTCCATACGGGGCAGCATTATGATGACAATATGTCCGATATATTTTTCAGGGAAATGCGCATACCCCAAGCGGATTACAACCTGGAAATTCGTGATTGCTCTCATGGCGCAATGACCGGCCGAATGCTTGAGAAGCTGGAAACTGTCATGGTGAAAGAAAAACCGGACGTTGTGCTCGTATACGGAGATACCAATTCAACACTTTCGGGTGCGCTGGCAGCAGTTAAATTGCATATTCCGGTCGCCCATGTCGAGGCCGGTTTACGCTCTTTCAATATGAATATGCCGGAAGAAATTAATCGTATTCTGACCGACCGCATCTCAAGCCTGTTATTTTGTCCATCGGGAATTGCCGTAAATAATCTATGCCGGGAAGGGACCCACGGTATTATTGAAAACGTCGGTGACGTAATGTACGATGCTGTCAGGTTCTACAAAAAAATCGCTAAACCAGGCGAGGTTGTAAAAAAAATAATAGCCGGGACAAACGACAAGTTCTATCTTGCGACAGTACACAGGGAAGAAAATACGGACAATTATGATCGGCTGAGCAACATTGTTGGGGCCTTTAACACAATCTCAAAAAATACTCCGATAATTTTCCCGATGCACCCGCGCACAAGAAAAGCCATTGCCGGGAAGGGATTAAATTTGAACGGAGTGATGGTCATCGATCCGGTAGGCTATTTCGATATGCTGGTTCTACTCGATAAATGCAAAGCTGTTTTTACCGACAGCGGGGGATTGCAGAAAGAGGCTTATTTTTTTAAAAAACCGTGTGTTACACTGCGCGATGAGACAGAGTGGGTGGAGTTGGTGAAACATGGATTCAATACTATTGCGGGAGCAAAAAAAAACGCCATCATGGAAGCGGAAAGAGCTATTGCGGGGAAAGCGTCCGTCGACCCGGCGCATCTATACGGCCGCGGCAATGCCGGAGCCAGCATAATTAAGACTTTAATGAATTATTTTTCAAAACCATGAACATCCTGATCATTAATCATTACGCAGGCTCTCCCAAACACGGAATGCAATACCGCCAGTTTTATTTGGCAAGAGAGTGGCAAAAACTTGGGCATAAGGTAAGCATTGCAGCGGCGTCATTTTCTCATGTGAGAAGCCAAAATCCGAAAATAAACGGCAATGTGACAATGGAAGAAATTGACGACGTCCGCTATATCTGGTTCCGAACTCCCCAATATGAGGGCAACGGCATCGGCCGCGTGCTGAACATGCTGGTTTTTGGCCTTTCGCTTGCGTTGTCGGGACCGAGGATTTTCGGTTTCTGCAAGCCTGATCTTGTGATCGCATCTTCCCCGCATCCGTTCATCATTTTTGGGGCGGGAAGGATCGCGCGAGTATTCAGCGCCAGGCTCGTGTTTGAAGTCAGAGATCTTTGGCCTTTGACCCTGATAGAGTTGGGAGGAATTTCCTCCCGCCATCCTTTTATAATTATGATGCAGAAAATAGAAAATATTGCATATCGTGGTTCAGATCATGTTATATCCCTGCTGCCGAAAGCGGCCGGCTACATGAAAGAGCATGGTCTGAGCGACGGCAAATTTACCTATATACCTAACGGAATATGTGTCGAGGAATGGCATGGCGAGACAGAGGCAAAAGCAAAAGGCGACTCACGCCACATCCGGGCGGTATCTCAAATTAAAGAAGATGGAAAATTAATTGTCGGGTATGCCGGAGCGCACGGCCTTGCGAACGGGCTGCGTACTCTTATAGATGCCGCGGCGTTGCTGAGGTCACACCCGGTTTCCTTTGTGCTGGTCGGACACGGGCCGGAAAAAGAAGCATTGGAGAGGGCGGCACTGCAGAACGGACTTCAAAACGTCTTATTCCTTGATTCGGTCCCGAGATCAGCCATCCCCGAATTATTGACCTCGATGGACATTCTCTATATCGGACTGAAGAATGAACCGCTCTTCCGCTTCGGTATCAGTCCGAATAAGCTTATGGATTATATGATGGCCGGCAAACCGATAATTCATGCCATCAATGCCGGAAATGATCTGGTCGCCGAAGCCAAGTGCGGCATTTCCGTTGCGCCCGAGGACCCCAATGCAGTGGCCGGGGCTGTCATTAAATTGATGGACATGACAGTGTCCGAGAGAGCGCGCATGGGGCTGAGAGGAAAAGAATATGTTCAGGCCCACCATGATTACAGAGTTCTTGCAAAACGGTATTTGGAGGCCTTTGAATAAATTATAGTATAGACCCGCCTTTTTAGCTGATGACAGAATGGTTAACCTCATATTGGTCGATGCATAACGATTCTCGGAATCAAATCAACATATTTTTCATATCGATAACAGGCACTTCAATCTGGCAGACGGCCCATATATGAAGGAGAGGAAAAAAATGAAGAAGATCATACCTGTTGCACTATTCGTTTTGATCACGGTAGTAGGGGTTCCGTTTTTTGCCCATGCAGCTCTGATAGACCGTGGCAACGGACTAATCTATGACTCGGAGCTTAACATCACCTGGTTGCAGAATGCAAACCTTTCAAGAACAAACACTTTCGGAGTTGCCGGCATCTCGGCCCCCAGCGGCCAAATGGGATGGGAAACGGCTATGCAGTGGATAGCGACCATGAACGCGGCCAACTACCTGGGCTATTCAAACTGGCGTCTGCCCCAAACACTTCCGGTGAACGGGACCAGTTATAACTATGGTTTCAACTATAACGGCTCTTCCGATCTCGGATACAACATCAGCGCTCCCGGCAGCGCTTATCCCGACAGCAAAGGAAGCGAGCTGGCTTATTTGTATTACGTAGAACTGGGCAACAAGGGAGGCTATGGTACGAACGGCAATTCTCAGAGCGGCTATGGTGTGACCAACGCAGGACCCTTTATAAACTTGGCGAACTTGCCTGTACCCGGCGCCGTCACTACTTACGTAATCTTCTGGTCGGGAACGCCGTATTCGGGTGCGTCCGCCGATACCGAGTGGAGCTTCCGCTATGATGACGGAATGCAGTATGCCTACGATATATACCATGCCTTTTATGTATGGCCGGTGCTTCCCGGCGATCCCGCCGGAAGCGGTACCGACGTTCTGACAGTGACGACGGGCGGCACCGGCAGCGGCACTGTCACGACCAGCCCATCCGGGCAAACTTTTCGTACCGGAACTTCTGTGACCCTTACGGCAAATGCGGATCCGGGCTCATACTTCGCCGGTTGGTCGGGGGGATGCTCCGGGACATCTTCAATCTGCACGCTTACCATGAACGCAAATACCACGGTTAACGCCACCTTCACTAACCCCAATTTATATATATTTGAAGCCTCTGAAACAGACACAAGCAATGCGACAGAGATAAGTCACGATGCACAATATAACGGAATTAGTGGTTATGGAACCTCAGTTGGATCTACTGTTACTGTTAAAGAAATTGATTTTAATGTTGATTATATTGTAGGGAACTTAACAGGCTACACAATTGCTGTAAATGTTTGGATGGATAGTGGTGGAAACCTTGATACAAGCATTTGCAATGGGACAATTGCAGGGCCGGCAATTCTTTTAGGTTGGAATGCTATAACAAACTTAACAGGAAGTTGTGCTTTAACTGCAAATACCAAATATGATATTACACTTGATGAGGGAGGTGATTACAAAGCCGCCTCTGTTGCTGTGTATGCATCTGCAACAGGCGCCCAAACGATTCCCGGGCAAGATGCAAGTTGGTTCTCAAACAAAGGATTATATGATACGAGCAACAATGCCATGGACTTTAAACTATATGGGACGTATTTGCCATTGACACAATATACCATAACAGCTTCTGCAGGCTCAGGAGGCGGCATTTCTCCATCGGGTTCGGTACAGGTCGGGCAGGGGGGCAGCCAGTCGTACACCATCACTCCGAATGCGAATTATCAGATAGCAGGTGTAACAGTGGACGGGACACCGGTTGGCGGGGTTTCATCCTATACCTTCAGCAATGTGACGGCAAACCACACGATAGCCGCGACCTTCACGGCCACCGCCACCTATACGATCACATCAACAGCCAGTGCGGGCGGCAGCATCTCACCGTCGGGTTCCACGATCATGAACCAGGGTGTCAGTCAGACGTACACGATCACTCCTAATGCGGGTTATCAGATAGCAGATGTAACTGTGGACGGCAAATCGGTCGGCGCGCTTGCTACTTACACCTTCAACAATGTGACGGCCAACCATACGATAGCCGCGACCTTCACAGCCGGCAACTATATACTTGAAGCCTCTGCAACAGGCACAGGCAATGGTGGTACTGAGATAAGCCACGATGCACAATATAACGGAATTAACGGTTATACAACCTCGGTTGGATATACTGTCGGCGAAATTGATTTTAATGTGAATTATATTGTCGGGAACTTAACAGGCTACACAATTGCTGTAAATGTTTGGACAGATAGCGGTGGAAACCTCGGGGCGAGCATTTGCAGAGGAACAATTGCAGGGTCGGCAATTACTCCGGGTTGGAATGCTATAACAAACTTAACAGGAAGTTGTGCTTTAACGGCAAATACCAAATATGATATTACACTTGATGAGGGGGGCGATTACCAAGCCGCCTCTGCCATTGTGTATACATCTGCAACAGGCGCCCAAACGATTCCCGGGCAAGATGCAAGGTGGTTCTCAAACAAAGGATTATATGATACGAGCAACAATGCCATGGACTTTAAGATATATGGGGAGAATGTGTCATCGACACAATATACCATAACAGCTTCGGCAGGCTCAGGAGGCGGCATTTCTCCATCGGGGGCAGTCACTGTAAATAGTGGAGGCAGCCAGACCTTTACTATAACTCCCAATTCAGGATATTCCATAAGCAGTGTCATAGTGGACGGCGCATCGGTCGGTGCAGTTTCTACTTACACCTTCAACAATGTGACGGCCAACCATACGATAGCCGCGACCTTCACAGCCGGCAACTATATACTTGAAGCCTCTGAAACAGGCACAGGCAATGGTGGTACTGAGATAAGCCACGATGCACAATATAACGGAATTAACGGTTATACAACCTCAGTTGGATATACTGTCGGCGAAATTGATTTTAATGTTAATTATATTGTCGGGGACTTAACGGGCTACACAATTGCTGTAAATGTTTGGACAGATAGTGGTGGAAACCTTGGTACGAGCATATGCAGTGGAACAATTGCAGGGTCCGCAATTGCTCCGGGTTGGAATGCTATAACAAACTTAACAGGAAGTTGTGCTTTAACCGCAAATACCAAATATGATATTACACTTGATGAGGGGGGCGATTACCAAGCCGCCTCTGCCATTGTGTATACATCTGCAACAGGCGCCCAAACGATTCCCGGGCAAGATGCAAGGTGGTTCTCAAGCAAAGGGTTATATGATACGAGCAACAATGCCATGGATTTTAGGATATATGGAAGGTAAATAAGCCACACAGATGAAAAAAGTCTTAATCATAGCCTATTATTATCCTCCGCATCCTGCTATCGGCTCTCAACGGCCTTACAGGTTGGCCAAATACCTGCAGCGCCTCGGATGGGAGCCGATTGTATTAACGGTTGAACATCCGGGTAAAGTCCCGGATGGAATCAGGGTAATAGCAACGAAATATACGGATATAATCGATTCCCTGAGGAGGGCCATCGGACTTAAACCTAATGATATCCTTCTTGAAAAAATCGGCATTCCAATTACAAAAAACTTTGAGTTTGTCACTTTGAAGGGCAAGATAATCAAATTCCTCCGTTATGCCATTGCTTTTCCTGACCCTGAAAAGGGGTGGTATCAATATGCTGTAAAGGCGGCATCGGATCTGCTGGATAAAGAAAGAGTTGCCGCGATCGTGAGCACTTCTCCGCCTGAAACAACGCATTTGATAGCGAGAAAACTGAAACAAAAATATAACATTCCGTGGATAGCAGACTTCCGCGATCTTTGGATGCAGAACGAGTTGTACAACAAGGGCAAGTGCGGTCAAATATTTCGAAAAAAGATTGGAAAGAAAAGTACTATCAGATGCTGATGCATTCGTGACGATCTCGGAACCTCATGCAGATCTAATCAAAGCGGCTTACGGATGTAAAAATGTTTTCTGTGTGACAAACGGCTATGACGCAGACGATTTTATGCAGGCGGCGTCGAGTCTGACAGAAAAGTTTACCATTACCTACACCGGTTCTCTTTATAACGGCAGACGGGACCCTTCCACATTATTTGAAACCGTTCAACGGTTGATTAAGGCAAAGAAAATTGATAAAGAGCACATAGAGATATGTTTTTTCTGCCCTCGTGAGGGATGGCTTGCCGATGAAATAAACAAATATGATTTGAATGATATTGTGGCCCTCAAAGGGACCGTACCCAGAGAAGAGGCACTCAAAAAACAAAAAGAGTCACAGCTCCTGCTTTTGCTGTTTATGAATGCCGGCAACGAAAAGGGTGTTTATACCGGCAAGCTGTTTGAATATCTCGGGGCAAGGCGGCCTATTATTTCGGTCGGAGGCTCCCAGGGCGTGGTCAAAGAACTTCTGCAAAGGTCCATGGCCGGGAGATATGCTGAAAATGCTCACGAGTTGGAAGATAGTTATGCTGCATTATTACCAGGAATACATTGAGTCCGGAGAAGTGAGATATGCTGGAAACGAATATGCCGAACGCTATACATACGACGTGATCGCGCAGAAGTATTCCGGGATATTGAATAACCTGGTACTCGCGGGCCGGAAATGAAAACAGCGGTGAATCGTCGCACGGAAATTGTCAGGAGGACTGGGGCATGGACAATATTCGGATAGAACGTATTTCAGAAGATGTCTTTTCAGGCATGAGAAATGACTGGAATGCCCTTTTGGAACTGAGCGCTGCCAACGAGGTCTTCCTCTTGTGGGAATGGGTCTCATCCTGGTGGAAGGCATTTGAACACGGAAACGATGATCTACATATCCTCGTGGGAAACACGCCCGAGGGAAAGATGGTCGGTATCGCACCTCTTTATCTCGAAAGAAGAAAAGGGTCCTGGGGGAGCAGCAGAACGGTCGTGCGCTTTTGCTCCTCTCGTGAGACCGGCGCCGGTCCATCTTGATTTCATCATTGAAAAGGGCTACGAAGAATCCTTTACAGAAGCCGTTTTTCGTTACCTTGGAGAACATGACGGCGAGTGGGACGCCCTGCAACTGGAGGAGTTGGCTGAGAACGGGGTGCTCGATAAGTACCTGTTGAGGGATGCTTCACAGAGAAAGAATCTTCTTGTGGAGCGCATCCCCCACTATTACTGTCCATATTTGCCCATCAATCAAAGTTTTACCGATTATCTGAAATCATTCAGCGGGGATGACAGGCGTACACTGCGATCGCGACGGAGATTCCTCCTGGAGAAAGAAAAGGCGGACTTTAAAATAGCCCGGAATGCAATGGGGACGCTCAGAAAATGTTCGACGAATTAGTCTCTCTTCATGTGGAACGGGCCAGCGAAAAGGGATAAAGACAACTTTTTGTGGAGATCGGTAAATTAAATTTTCACAGGCTTTTAATTCTCGTTGCGGCAGCATGATAAAATACACCTCTTATCGCTGCATAAAGATAATATACCGCTTGCTGTCTATTATGGCATGAAACACAACGACAAATATTATTATTATCAGACCGGAATAAGCCTTGAAGGCGAGAAAAAGAGTGCAGGCAGGGTTTTATTATCACTCTTCATTGAACAGGCATTTGCCGAGGGATGCCGCGAGTTCGACTTCTTGAGGGGAAATGAAGGGTTTAAGTATTTCTGGACGAAGGACCAGCGGCAGACCTGGTCGATCACACTGAGAAAGCATGATTTTCACGGTACGCTTGCCCATAATACCTCTCTTCTGCTGCGGAATGCGAAGTCTGTTTTGCGCCCCTTCCTGGTCCGGTGGCCGCGGTTACAGCAGGTCTTGAAGATGATAAGCGGGCAAATGTTAAAAGGAGGGGCTACATGTTGTTGACGAAAGAAAAAGATTATTGCGGGCACTATGGTGGTGCATTTGTTCCTGATACGGAAGCAGCAGTTATCGCATCGTTTGAGACCGTAGCAGGTGATAAGCGGACAGACCGGCCGAACATGCTGTTGAAGGAAGAAAGAGATTATTACGGACGCTATGCATGGACGCTCCTGCCTTTCCTGACATTCCGCCAGGTGATAGAGAGACTGGACCATTTGATTCATGAGGAAATCGATTCACTGCCTGAATGGTGCAGGCGGGAATGGAATATCAATCTTTACATGCTCTCATCATCGGCAGCAGACCTTGCTGACGACTACCTGGTGAGAGGCGTAACCAATTTTTCGAAGCTTCCCGACTATGTTCCATTTACGGGCGGAGCCGTGAACGCGCTTCGACAAACGAGTCTTTTCAAGTGCCGGATAAGGGGAACAATAAGGGACAGCGGAGTACATTTCTGGAGGAAGCAGTGGGCCGAATGGCTGATTGTTCTCTGTGATATGCTCGTTTCCGGCAGGGTGCCGGATGGGATCGATCAGATCAGACTGAGAGACGCCTGCTTATCGATGGTGACAAAGAGCTTTCCAAAGGGTCTTATGAAAATGAGGATGAGAATACCTGCCGCCTATCGTTCACAGGATTTGACACACCACGACTTTCTGTCGCTGAGCAGGAAATATTGTGAAAAGAATGCCGATTTGGACGTCCCCCATGTCGTCATCGGGCTGCGCTCCGCAGGATCTTACGGCGCTCCCCTCGTATGCGCCTATTTACGAAATGCGGGGTACAAAGATGTCTCATATATGACTATAAGACCCAAGAGTTTTCTTCATCCCCGGGATGAACGTCAGATCGGCAGTGTTTGCATGGCACGGACAAAACTCATTTTGGTGGATGAACCGCCCGCTACAGGCAAAACCTTTCGCGCAGCATTGAGATATTAAAAAGGTGCGGGGTGGAGACCGGATCTCTGACGATTCTGGCCCCGACTCATCCGGCAAGAAGGGACTGGGCCGATTCGTCATTCCGGTCTGCTCTCGGCAACATCGGCATTATTTCTCTTGAGCCCGAAGAGTGGTATAAAGAGAATCTTCTCAAGGCAGACGCTTTTCGCGATGCGGTCAAACCCTATTTTATCGAGTTGGGGTATGACGATATCGGGGTTGAAGAGACCGAACATATAGTGGAGATGAATAATCTGCTCAATAATAATCCTGACAGGGCATTTCACTCTGCGGCTGAAAAAGGTGTTTCGGTGTTCCCAAAAAATGGTCCCGGATTGCACGCCCGGGAAGGCCCTTTTATTATGGTAAAGAGTGTGGGATGGGGTTGGTTGGGATACCATGCAGCCCTCGCTGCAGACCGACTTGAAGGGTTTACTCCCCGGGTATACGGCGTCAGGAACGGCATGATGTTTCTCGACTGGATAGAAGATGAGAACGGATGGGAGGAAAAACAGAGCAGTCAGGAGCAGACCGCCCAAAGGCTGTCCGCATATATCAGCAGGAGAACTAATCTCCTGCGGCTGGATGAAGACCCGATGCGTTTCCTGAGCAGTTATCAGGACAGCGGTTTGCAATCAATTGCGCTGATATTGACCAAGGCCTTCGGCCCGAAAGTTTCGAAGATGAAAAGGGGATGGGTAAGAGAGCGGCTCGAAAGACTCACCTGCACGATACCTGCATTCCTCGACTCACGCATGACAAGGGATGAATGGATCGGCTCTGGAGCGAGTATGGTAAAAGTCGATTTCGAGCACCACGGGTTCAGCAAAACGGCCTCGCATAATATTGTCGACCCCGCCTATGATATAGCAACTGCCGCACTGACGTTTCAACTCTCAGATAGTGAGATAGAAGGACTCGTAAGCGCCTATGTGCACGATACAGGGGACGTATCGATAAACGAAAGATTGATCTATTACAAGCTGCTGTCAGGATGCGAGGACATGAGCCAGTCGCTGAACAGGCTGAATATGGCCGAACATGATCTTCACACACTGAACTGAATTACCGTTATATGTATGCGCTGAAGTTCCTTGGCTCCGAAACAACGCGATATGTTTCACAATTTTGCAGCGGAGAGCCGAAGATACATTGGGGCACGCCGATGTTTGTAATGGACGTTGACGGCGTCCTGGAGAAAAACATATTCGGATTCCCACGATAACTGCCAATGGAATCCGCGCACTGTCCCTGCTGCGGGAACATGATGTCTGCTCCGTCGTAAACACTGCTCGCGCCTTGGAAGAAGTTAAGGAATACTGCGGTAGTACGGGTTTGCCGGGGGAATCGGAGAGTACGGAAGCGTGATATGGGATGCTGTCGAACAGAAAACCCATGTCCTCGTCCCTCCTGAAGCTCTTGAGGAACTGGCGGTCTTACGCGAGGCCTTGGGCAACATCCCCGGGATCTTTGTAAATCCCTTCTACCATCATTCGATCCGTGCTTATATATTTAACATGCAGGGAACGCGTCCTGTTCCGGATGCCGCGATCGGCAGGCTCTTCAGGTCGTTAGGCATAAAGCATTTAACAGCAAGGAAGTCCGACATAGACACGGCGATTCTTGCCCGAACGGTTGACAAGGGGAAGGCCCTTCTCAGACTCAGAGAAATGAAGGGCGTAATAGACGGGGATATCGCTGCAATAGGGGACACCGATGCTGATCTGCCTCAACTACTCTGTGCGGACCGGGGCTTTTTAGTGGGCAACAGTTCGGCTGACCTGAAGAGGACTGCCCGCAAATTCGGCATCACCGTTCTCGGGTCGAATTATCAGACGGGTCTCCTTGATGCGGTAAATATCTTTTTGCACAGGGGAAGCAGCAACTGCGATGCTTGCAAAGCGGTTCTGAAGAAAAGCGATGCCAATTCCAACATTTTATGGGACATTCTCTGTATTGCTGACAGGTCCCCCCTGGAGCAGTGGTATCACGCATTTGACCGCAAGACATTAGAAATGTTTCAGGAGTAGAATGCCGCGCCGAAGTATCTGCCGACAAATGTACCGGAGGGTGTTATGAAGCGTTGTTATAGAGGGACATTTCAAAATGTGAAAGACTTGATCAAGTGGTCAGTGGGAACGGTCTTCTTTTACAGCGGGCTGTTTCATGTTGTGCGATTTGTCAACAACCTTTTGGGGAGACGCCTGACCATAGTGACGTATCACCGTGTCGCTGTGAATAATGACGTAACTATGAGGTCTTCGAACCCGGCGCTCGTGACATCTCAGCGAACATTTGAGCAGCAACTCCGGTTCCTGAGCAGATGGTATAAAATCATCACATTCAGCGACTTGAGACATTATATGAAAGACAATACCCTGCCAAAGAATGCTTTGATCATTACCTTCGACGACGGTTACTCGGATAATTATCTGGGCGCTTATCCTGTCCTCAACAGGATGAGGCTTAAAGCAACTATTTTCATCGTCGCTGAAAAGGTGGGGGACGGAAATGGCAAACCTTTTTGGTGGGACAGGGCATTCTTCTACTTTGGAGAAATACTGAAAAAAGAGAAAGACGTTGGTTTTGAACCGGGCGAGGACATCTCGGACCTCCTTGAAAGGTTTCAGGATGCGCCTGGGCAGACGATCTCGGAGATAAAACAATGGAAGAAGGAGACAATAGAAAATTTCTTCGATACACTTCAGGAGAAGTATGCCATATCAGAGGCGGCTTTCAGAGAGGAAAATAGAACATTAAGCCTGGAAGAGATGAACAGAATGAACGGTGATATTGAGTTTGGGTCCCATACGTGCAGTCACCATAATCTTGTGCTGTTGAGTGAGGGCGAAAGAGATTATGAAATCAATGAGTCCAAACGAATACTGGAAAAGATGGCGTCAAAGGAAGTCATAGCGTTTTCCTACCCTTACGGATATATGAACGACGAGATAGAGACGATGGTAAAAAAAGCGGGCTATCAATTTGCGGTAACAACCTGCAAGGGTGTAAATGACATGTCAGACCCATGCGCCCTGAAAAGGATCAGTGTGGGGGAGGGTCTGTCGTTATGGGGAAGATTCTCGCAGGGATTCTTCGCCTATAAATTAATGGGGTTCTGAATGAAGGTAGATGATAACAGGATTGACTCTTTATCCAATATAGAACTCTTTTCCTCCTTAGACCCTGCTGAATTGCAGCAGGTCACCGAGAGGATGTTTATAAGAAGCTTCAGCAGGAACGAAGTTATACTCCATGAATGGGACGCAAATGAGTTCATGTATATAATTCTGGATGGTGAAGTCAAGGTAATCCAGTCAACGGAAGATGGAAAGGAAATTATTCTCGCCCTGCACAGGACCGGAGATTTTTTCGGTGAACTGTCGTTGATTGACGGTAAAACCGTTCCTGCCTCAGTGGTTGCGACCAGGCATTCAACCACTGCCATTATATCAAAAAATGCTTTTTTCTCTCTGATTTTCAATCAACCCAATGTTCTGAGGAAACTCCTCTTCATACTTTGTTCACGGTTCCGGGAATCGTTGGGGACGATCCAGATGCTGAACTTCAACAATGCATTACAGAGGATTAAAATGTTGTTTATCATGTTGTCCGAAAAATACGGGAAAGAAGAGGGAGGACTAAAAGTTTTGGATTTAAAACTGACGCACCAGGGCATGGCGGAGATGGCGGGAATGACCCGTGAGACGGTCACGAGAGTCATCGACAAAATGCAAAAAGATGGTGATATTACCATTCTTAAGCACAAAATGATCGGTCTGACTCCGGGTTTTTTTGCAAGTATAAAGACGTATCAGAATGTATAGGATATCTGATGAAAAAATCCGCCATCGGTAGATATATGTGTTTTCTGAGGAGGTTTGAAAAATGGTTAAGAACTACCTTAAAAAAGTAAGCCTGTTTATGTCTATCGCGGACTTGATACGACAACAAAAACAATTTACGAAACTTTATGGCCCATTGATTCGTAGTCATATAAGAAATGTCCGAAAAATTGAAATAGATATTACCTCTAAATGCAATCTGAAATGTCGTAATTGCAATAGGTCGTGCGGTCGAGCGCCGTCACATGATCAAATGTCTTTGGGACAAATTAATAAATTTGTTAATGAAACTGTAGAGAAAAATATTAAATGGGACTCAATTATGGTCATTGGCGGCGAGCCCACTCAACATCCGGATGTGATTGAAATGCTGAATGTATTAATCGAATACCGGGAAAAGTATTCCAATAATACCTCTATAATTCTGGCAACCAATGGAGTCGGTCAACATGTAAACTCTGTATTGAGTAATGTACCGGCGGAAGTAAAGCTTCGTAACTCCCGCAAGGATGTAAAGAAATATGAACATGAAGCTTTTAATGATGCGCCTCAGGATTCTATATCTTACAAATTCGCCGATTATACTTATGGTTGTTCTATGTCATCCTTCTGTGGGACCGGGTTGACAGCCTATGGGTATTATGTATGTCCTATTGCAGGAGGAGGTATAGACAGGATATTTGGTTTCGATATGGGAAGAAAACAACTACCCGATATAGATGACCTGATGTTGGAACAAAGACTTGTATTCTGCAAATTGTGCGGGCACTTTAAGGAAAAGAAAACTTACAATGAAAACATTTGCTCTCCGTCCTGGAAGGCAGCATACAAAGAATATGCAAATTCAAAGCCCACTTTGACCCCTTATTAAATACGAAAATGAAACAAAGCGGCCTTAACGAAGGACCGCATAAAAAAACTGCCGGCTTCCACTGGGAGGTGGAAGCCGGCAAATAGGCTGGAAATGCTATCCCTGATTATTCTAATCTAATTTGCCGTTACCAGGATCGCATTTATTATCGGGTTTCCTACTGTCGCAGTAAATCCAATTGACAGGGTGCCGTTTGAAACAGTCGCCGGGAATGACATGTCATATGCTGCGTTTTTCCCAACTTTTGCATAGACGTCGAGCCCGGTAGCAACAGTTGTCCCCTGAATGACGACATTAAATACACGCTGCCCCGCTGATGTCCAGTAGATTTCAGCGAATTTTAAAGTTACCGTGTAGTTTCCATTCGGCAAAGGGATGTTATATGAGAGAGGCGCAACGTATCTTTGCGTCTGATATAAAGCAGGATCGGACGTGCCGGTGATATTGGCTGTTGTGTAAGTTGCAGAACCCCCGCTGTAATACTTGTCAGCCGCATACGCAATCCCTCCGGTAGACGTATAAGAGCTTCCCCCACTGTTGATAGCTGCTGCAACGGAGCCTGAAACGGCGCCGGAGGCGAAGGTCGCCGCTATCGTATGGTTGGCGGTTACGTTGCTGAAGGTGTAGGTGGCAACCGCGCCGACTGATGTACCGTCCACAGTTACACCCGCTATCTTATAACCGGTATTCGGAGTGATGGTATACGTCTGAGTGCCCCCGCTATTTAAAGTAGTCGTACCCGAGGGGCTTATGCTACCGCCTGTACCGGCCGTTGCTGTGATTGTATAGGTGTTGGCAGTGAAGGTCGCTGAGATTGTGTGGTTGGCTGATACGCTGCTAAAGGTGTAGGTGGCAACCGCACCGACTGATGTACCGTCCACAGTTACACCCGCTATCTTATAACCGGTATTCGGAGTGATAGTGAATGACTGGCTGGCCCCCTGGTTCACTGAAACCGAACCTGACGGGGAGATGCTGCCGCCTGTGCCTGCTGAAGCGGTTACGGTGTATTGTGTTGAGGCAGGCGCCGTCTGAACAAGAATCGCATTTATTATTGGGTTTCCTATCGTCGGAGTAAATCCAATTGATAGGGTGCCGTTTGAAACAGTCGCCGGGAATGACATGTCATACGCTGCGTTTTTCCCAACTTTTGCATAGACGTCGAGCCCGGTAGCAACAGTTGTCCCCTGAATGGCGACATTAAATACACGCTGCCCCGCTGATGTCCAGTAGATTTCAGCGAATTTTAACGTTACCGTGTAGTTTCCATTTGCTAAAGGGATATTATATGAGAGAGGCGCAACGTATCTTTGTGTCTGATATAAAGCGGGATCGGACGTGCCCGTGATATTGGCTGTCGTGTATGTTGCAGAACCCCCGCTGTAATCCTTATCAGCCGCATACACAATTCCTCCAGTAGACGTATAAGAGCCTCCCCCAGAGTGGATAGCTGCTGCTACGGTGCCGGAAGAAACGGTGCCGGACGCGAAGGTCGCCGATATCGTATGGTTTGCGGTTACGCTGCTGAATGTGTAAGATGAAACCGCCCCGACAGATGCTCCGTCCACTGTTACGCTTGTTATCTGATAACCAGTATTTGGAGTGATGGTGTATGTCTGACTGCCCCCGCTATTTAAAGTAGTCGTACCCGAGGGACTTATGCTGCCGTTTGTTCCGGCACTCGCGGTGATTGTATAGGTGTTGGCCGTGAAGGTCGCTGCTATCGTATGGTTGGCGGATACGCTGCTGAAGGTGTAAGTGGCAACCGCACCGACCGACGTACCGTCCACAGTTACACCCGCTATCTTATAACCGGTATTCGGAGTGATGGTGTATGTCTGACTGCCCCCGCTATTTAAAGTAGTCGTACCTGAGGGACTTATGCTGCCGTTAGTTCCTGCACTCGCGGTGATTGTATAGGTGATGGCCGAGAAGGTCGCCGCTATCGTATGGTTGGCGGATACGCTGCTGAAGGTGTAGGTGGCAACCGCGCCGACCGATGCGCCGTCTACTGTTACGCTTGCTATCTTATAACCAGTATTTGGAGTGATGGTGTATGTCTGGTTTACACCCTGGTTCATGATCGTGGGACCAGACGGGGAGATGCTGCCGCCCGTACCGGCTGAGGCCGTGATGGTATAGGTGGTGTTGGCTGTGAAGGTAGCCGTTATCGTATGGTTGGCTGATACGCTGCTGAAGGTGTAGGTGGCAACCGCGCCGACCGATGCGCCGTCTACTGTTACGCTTGCTATCTTATAACCAGTATTTGGAGTGATGGTGTATGTCTGGTTTACACCCTGGTTCATGATCGTGGGACCAGACGGGGAGATGCTGCCGCCCGTACCGGCTGAGGCCGTGATGGTATAGGTGGTGTTGGCTGTGAAGGTAGCCGTTATCGTATGGTTGGCTGATACGCTGCTAAAAGTGTAGGCGGCCACGGCTCCGACCGATACGCCGTCTACTGTTACGCCTGCTATCTGATAACCCGCATTCGGAGTGATCATGAATGACTGATTGCCTCCCTGACTGACCTGCACCGGACCCGATGGAGAAATGCCGCCTCCTGGACCGGAAGAAGCTGTTATGGTATATTGTGTCGATGACACATACTCATAAGCTCCTATGTCATAGCCAACACGAGTTGCGCCTGTGATGTCATAGGCAGGAGCGTATAAGCTCGTTCCAGCTCCAATAGCTGCTGAACCCGCAGCCAGGGTGTAGTTGCCCGCCGCCGCGTTTACGAACCCGGCAGCCGTGCTGCCAAGATTGTGTGAGACGTTGGAAGATGAAACGGTTGTGCACGTGCTATCGGAGCTGTTACAGATGTTAGAAGTGCTGTCCAACAGATTGTACTCAGCGTACCACGTGGAATTCCAGCCGCCGTACACCATGGCTGTATTGGCGCCTGTGCAGATGTTGTTGAACAGATAAAGGTCTGAGAAGCTGGTATCATAAAGCGTGATGCACTCGTTATGGTCCGGATTATTGTTGCCCACGAGAGTGTTGTTAATAATCTCCCAGGTCCCGGAAGGCGACACTCCGTAGCTCCCCACTTGAATGCTCCAGCCCTGCCCCAGATTTCCGTATACAAGGTTGTTGATGATCGTCCCGCTGATACCGCGACCGTAGATTCCGTGGTTCTGATTGCTGCCGGGCGTCCCAAAATTGTAAATCGTGTTCGAGTCAGCCGTAAAATAGTTGCAATTATCCTGAACATTAATAGGCGCCCCAACATCGTGAATAATATTGCCGACAAGAGTTTGGTCTGTAGCAGTCCCGCTGTTTACAGTCCAATCTGTTCCTAAATCACAGTTATATATCACGAGGTCTTTAATAGTGATATAACTGCCGATACTCATTATTGCATAATGATCCCCGTCTTGCGCCCCGCAGGTCAAATTAGCCTTGCCTTTGTTCAAAGCTGTTATTGTTATCGGATTGCCGCTGGTCCCGCTTGTGTTTATGTACATAAGATAATAATAGCCGCCGGAACTGTATTGGTTGGCATTATACGTTCCATCCATAAGGTACAGCGTATCCCCGGGTTTGAGAACATTCATGGCATGAGAAAATGTTGCCCACGGGCTTGATGTAGACGTTCCATTATTGCTGTCGCTTCCGGTAGGGGCTATATAATAGTTTGCCGCATATGCCCCTCCCGCCATCAGCGACAGCGACAGAACGATTAGGGTTAATAATAAGGTAAACTTAAATCCTGAACCTCGAGAAAGAGAACTTCTCAATTTTGAGCATACGTACCGCATGGTAACCTCCAACTAAATTACTGAATTTTGCTGACCCCTCATCACTTGTCAGAACAAAGATGTCGGTCTAAGGCTTACTTTATCAGATAAATTTTGGGCAGGATGTGACCGGAGTCACACTCTTGAGAAAACTGAGCTTGTCAGAATTAATTTATCAACTAATTGGCTGGTAAATGTGATCGTAATCACACTTTTGTGAAAAGCCGGGCTTCTATTTTTACTTTAGAAGCTCTTAGATCACACAGCAAAGACTATCGCTATAAGACCGAAAAAAGACAAAAAAAGGCCTTGAGTTCCTCAGGGCCTTTTTTAAATGGATGGCGAGCGTATTCCACAATAAAAGATAATGGCTATGCATTTGACACCATACCAGATGATAAGTGTATTTTGTCATTCCCGTGGAAACGGGAATCCATTTTTTTCAAAGGCTAATGGATACCCGCCTTCGCGGGTATGACGGCTGCTGGTGTCAAGTGCATAGCCATTTATAAAGATATACCTTGCATTAAGACTCACGGCGGTCTTGCCGGAGGGGGTCTTCAATTTATTGCGTTTGTATTAGTATTACTGTACTATGCGGGGGATATGTTGCCGGACCAACGGGGCCGGCGTTACAACAATAGCGCTCACTTGAGCAGTATCGACAACGGAAGTGAAGTCAATATTCAGCATGCCGTTGGTAACACTGACAGGGACAGAGACATCATAGGGGGCATTTTGGCAAACTTGTGCGTATATGTCAAGGTTGCTTATGACCTGTGTGCCCTGCATTGATACATTGAAGATGCGCTCTCCGGCTGCATTCCAGTAGATTTCAGCAAATTTGAGTGTCACGGTATAGTTTCCATTAGCAAGCGGGATATTGTAGGAGAAATTGCCGTACCGCTCGCTCTGATACAATGTGGGGTCAGATGTTCCGGTTATTGCTGCTGTGGTTGAAGCTGTTGATCCTCCCGAATAGTCCGTATCTGCGTGGTACACAATCCCTGATGATTGGCTCGTATACTGACCTCCGCCTGCATTTGTTGCAAAAAAAGTTGGCTGGTACTGGGTAGTGCCTGCTGAAAAGGCCGCCGATATCGTATGGTTTGCTGATACGCTGCTGAAGGTGTAGGCGGCAACCGCACCGACCGATACGCCGTCCACTGTTACGCCTGCTATCTGATAACCCGCATTCGGAGTGATCATGAATGACTGATTGCCTCCGTGACTGACTTGCACCGAACCCGATGGAGAAATGCCGCCTCCTGGACCGGCAGAAGCGGTTATGGTATATTGTGTCGATGACACATACTGGAAAGCTCCTATGTCATAGCCACCACCTTGAGGACGAGTTGTGCCTGTGATGTCATAGGTGGGAGCGTAGAAGCTTGTTCCGGCATCGATAGCCGCTGAGCCCGCAGCCAGAGCGTAGTTGCCCGCCGCCGCGTTTACGAACCCGGCAGCTGTGCTGCCAAGATTGTGTGAGACGTTAGAAGAGGAAACGGCTGTACATGTGCTATCGGAGCTGCTGCAGACATTGGAAGTGCTGTCCATCAGATTGTACTCAGCGTACCACGTCGGATTCCAGCCGCCGTACACCATGGCCGTACTGGCGCCTGTGCAGATGTTGTTGAACAGATAAAGGTCTGAGAAGCTGGTATCATAAAGCGTGATGCACTCGTTATGGTCCGGATTATTGCTGCCCACGAGAGTGTTGTTAATAATCTCCCAGATCCCGGAAGGCGACACTCCGGAACTCCCCACTTGAATGCTCCAGCCCTGCCCCAGATTATTGTATGCAAGATTATTTATAATTGTTCCATTAATACCTCGAGGGTAGATTCCATGATGTTGATTAGAACCTGACATCCCAAAGTTATAGACTATGTTCGAGTCAGCCATAAAGTAGTTGCAATTATCTTGAACGCCAATAGGGTCTACAACATCATGTATAGTATTGCCGACAATAGTTTGGCCTGTAGCAGTCCCGCTGTTTACAGTCCAATCTGTTCCCACATCACAATTGTATATCACAAGGTCTTTAATAGTTATATAACTACCGATAATCACTATTGCATAATGATTCCCGTCTTGTGCCCCACAGGTCAAATAAGCCTTGCCTTTGTTCAGGGCCGATATTGTTATCGGATTGCCGCTGGTCCCGCTTGTGCCTATGTACATAAGATAATAATAGTCGCCGGAATATTGGTTGGCATTATATGTTCCATCCATAAGGTACAGCGTATCCCCCGGCTGGAGAACCTTCATGGCATGAGCAAATGTTGCCCACGGGCTTGATGCAGACGCTCCATTATTGCGGTCGTTTCCGCTTCCGGTAGGGGCTATAAAATAATTTGCCGCATATGCCCCTCCCGCAATCAGCGGGAACGACAGAAGGATTAGAGTTAATAATAAAGCAAACTTAAATCCCGGACCCGGAGAAAGAAGACCATGCAATTTTGATGTCCCTGACAATGACCGCATATAACACCACCTTTTTTTGACGGATACCGTAATTATATCGCAGCCGGTTCCATTCGGGAATCGGCAGAAGTCTGAAATTATTATAGGAGCGTTCCAATTCCCTTATAGGCAATTTGCCCACAAAGGAAAGAACAAGAGTTAATCATTATTCAGAGGGTTTGTTATTCTTACAAATCTTTGTTATAAAATAGAAATTCCTCGTATGAATCAGTCTGACATGCTTGACAAGGCCACTACCAACTGATATTACTTAAGCAGTAGGGTGTCCTCCGATAAAGCAGTCTTCACTGAAGGCGGGGAAAGCTACGGAACATGGGGGAAGAAATGTGCGTAAGCACCATTAGGCAGTTCGGACATTTTTTGTTGTGAAAGAGTCACCACTAAATAGATTGTTTTCATTATTAACCTCGACATCTTCTTTGAAAGATTGGATGTTCTTACCGATTAGAATAGTCAGGGGAGGCTCGCTGCGGCTCATACGGCTGACTCGTATGATAGCATTTTGTGCGCCAGTCGGCAATCTGACCCCATCTGTCCCCGAAGGGTGCACTTTGTTTCGTGCCGATCTGAGTACGGCAGCTTCCAGTCAGAAGTTGATAGAGAATGCGATGTGGGCGGCAGGGGAAGATCCTGGTTTAGTAGTTCCGAGGCTGGTCCATGGCGACGTATTTTTCGGATGGCTGGCCGGTGACCAGATTGTAAGCTTCGGCTGGGTTATGTACTATGACCGGTCCATAGGGCCAGTGCCGCTAAGGGAGGCGCCGGGTCGGGTCTTTTTATATAACTTTCAGACTCTGAAAAAATATAGATGTCGTGGGTTCTGCTCGGCCCTTCTCCTAAATATTCGGCAGATGCTCGGTCGGGAAGGCGTGACCAAATTTATTATCGATACCCAAGTCGGGAACACTCCTTCTGTAAAGGCTTTGGCTAAGACAGGGTTTTCACCGGTTGCCCGTTTTTCTTTCCTGACCGTCTTCAACCGTTGGCAACGGTTACTAAAACTGACCGTTTTCGGTGACACAATGAAGGATCTGCCGATGTTATTTTCCGACAAGCGGGATTGGCAGGACAAGGGTCAACAACGAACAGCATGATGCATTCGCCATCAGCAACTACAGAGCAAAGGAATAAGTTTGCGCTTCAAATGCTTTCCACATCATCTGCAAGCACTTTTACTCCGACGCTCTTGCCCAAAAGGACGATGTCGACAGAGAATACGTAGTGGGTCTCTTTCCTGGTGAGGATGCCTTTGGCCCCCCGGAAAAGTCCCTTTTTCACAATGACTTTAGTGCCCTCTTTGATATTGGGGTAAATATCGAGTTCCTCTCCGCTGCCTACCAGAATTCTGAGTGAATCGATCTCGTCGGAAGGGACCGGCGCGGGGCGTCCCCCTTCCAGGGACAGGATATTGACAGCGCCCTTTGTTTTCAATGTATTGAAATATTCCTGGGAGTTGATGTTGATGTTGGCGAACAGATACCCTGAAAAAAGCGGGAATTCGACAAGTTTTTTTCTGTCCTTCCACTGGGACCACTTTTTTATGGTCGGCAGGTATGCCTCTATCCCTTTCCTGCAGAGTTCATGATACGTTACAAATTCATGCCTCGACCGTACACGGAGGGCATACCATTCCCGTGAGTTTTCATTCTCTCCCACTGCCGCACCTCTTTTATATTATTGATAGAGGCAGCAAGCTGACGTCTTTAATGCTGCCTCTCCGCGCACATTGATTATATCATCCCATGTCTTATTGTCAAGGCCCCGAATTGGCCCCTGTGGCGAGCAGATAAACTGTCCGTATCTGTAGCACATAAACTGTCCGGATAAAATATATGGATAGCAAGGGGGCTATCCATGAAACGTTCGGCAGTGTTGCAGGAGGTACGGAAAATGAGATTTGAAGAAAGCTATGAGGGTTGGATACGAGGTCGATTAACGCAGGAAGAAGCAGCAACGCTTCTGGGTGTGTGCGATAGGACATTTAGAAGATATATGTTGAGGTATGAAGATACGGGCCTGGAGGGCCTTATAGATAAGCGTTTAGGGCAAATATCTCATAAACGTGCGCCTGTTGATGAAGTAGTCGCACTATCGGATCTTTATAGCAATCGCTTTTGTGGTTTCAATGTCAAACATTTTTATAGCTGGTACCGGCGTGCTTATCAAGGGACCAGAAGCTACACATGGGTCAAGAACACCCTCCAGGAAAAGGGATTGGTACCGAAGGCAGCACAGAAAGGTACACACAGGAAAAAGCGTACAAGGGCACCTTATACCGGTATGATGCTGCACCAGGATGGTTCCAAACATCAGTGGGTTGAAGGAAAATACTGGGATCTAATCGTAACTATGGATGATGCCACGAGTGAACACTACTCGATGTTTTTTGTGCAGGAGGAAGGCACTCAAAGCAGCTTTCAAGGGGTAAAAGAAGTTATTGAGCAACACGGATTGTTTGCTTCGTTGTATACGGATCGTGGAAGTCACTACTGGCATACACCTGAGGCCGGAGGGAAAGTGGACAAATCAAATCTTACCCAGTTCGGTCGTGCAATGAGCCAACTTGGAATTAAGATGATTGCTGCGTATTCTCCTGAGGCCAGGGGTCGTTCTGAGCGAGCCTTCGAAACTCATCAAGACCGCCTCGTCAAGGAGCTTGCAATGGCGGGCATTACTGAGATGAAGCAGGCCAATGATTATCTTGCCAGTACTTATATGCCAGCCCATAATGCCGAGTTCACTGTTGTCCCGCAGGAACCACAGAGCGTATTCGTGACTTGGGCAGGCACTGCCTTGGAAGACATCCTATGCGAACAGTATGACCGCACCGTAGGCAACGACAACTGTGTAAAGTTCGATGGGCTAAAACTTCAGATCCCGCCAAATCAATATCGCTGCCACTACGTTAAGGTCGAAGTTCGCGTCCATCGTTATCCGGATGGTGGCCTTGCTATATTCCATGGACCGAGAAAACTGGCGGTCTTTGACCCTAAAGGAAAGGAGATTGCAAAGTGCTCACATGCAGCGGCATGAGACTCAATAAAACTGACATCGGTGGCCTGCCATGTTCCATGCGCAGCCACCCTGCAGAACCGGACAGTTTATTTGCTCTAAAACCGGACAACTCTATTTGTTGACAACAGGCCCCGAATTGGCCCCGAATTGCATCATCAGAAATCTATTCGAAAGTGAATCGTTGCATCACGAAGGGATCTATTCGAAATAATTTCACTTAGCAACACAAAATACGTCATTCCCGCAGTCCTTTAGCGGGAATCCAGGTTTTTTTCATATGACGGCCTATAGCCCGCTTGCTGCAAAGAATATAAACATAAAAGCCCTTCATATGTTTCTTTTCCTGGATTCCCGCTAAAGGACTGCGGGAATGACGCAAGCTTATTATAGATTTTTTTGAATAGATTTTTGGTGATGCAACGAATACCTGCTTCGAATAGATTCCTTCGTGATGCAACGCGGCGCCGTAAGCCGAATAGCCTGAGGCTGAAGTCCGCTATACGGTATTGTCCTACAATAGTTTCAGACTAAATCTGATACCCATATATTTTTGGCCGGGATATAGTAAATAAAGCAGAACTTGAAGGCAAGGTGGACTATCTTGGGAGAGAACGCATCGGCCTGGAGTGAAAAAAGAATTAGTCCAAGAGCATGCGCGTCCGGAACACTAATATTCAAGGCATACTGGGTAACTGACTATAACGGCCACGAGCTTTATAAGAACACCTACGTGCCCGCCGATTTGTTGGAGATGAGCATGGACGGGATGCGAATAAAAACATCCGTCCCCCTGGAAGAGAAAAACCTGCTGGAATTTAACAAAGATTATCAGGTGACACAGGTGGCCCTGGTGAGATGGGTGAAAAAAATTGAAAGCTGTTACCATGCGGGCCTGCTGTATATCCATCATTAGGAAGGGCCTGGTCCTCCCGGGACCCGAAAGGCGAATCTGATTTCCTGTTTGTCCGTCAATTCGCTATAATTTTAGATGCGAGCGCTTTTTAAATACTGGTCTCCAGTCCTGTTGTGGATGGGTTTCATTTTTTTGATGTCAACGGATTTATTCTCATCCGAGAATACGGCATCTGTGATAAAGCCGATCATTCAGTTTGTCTTGCCTGGAATCACCCCTGCCAGGGCAGATATGATTCATTCCGTTATTCGAAAATGCGCGCACGTCATCGAATATTTCATTTTTGGGGCGCTCTTGTTTTGGGCTTTTTGCGGAGGCTCGCAAGAGAGTAAGTCCTGGCAGTGGGCCGGCCTCTCTCTTATCATGGTCATTCTTTATGCTGCGAGTGATGAGTTTCATCAATCCTTTATAAGTTCGAGGACCGCATCTGCAATTGATGTCGGTATTGATACAATGGCGGGCATGCTTGCTCAGCTCGCAAGCATTATATGGCACTCCTTTAAGACGAAAACACCTTAATGAGGGGCCCCGTCCGCCCTGTATTCTAAAGCAATGCAGATTATGGCCGGACGCAATTACAGAATACTTGCCAATGGGTCCATTTTGTGATAAACATTGGATATGCCGTAAAAAAGCAGCATAATGCAAGGAGGCCGTCATGATCGGTAAGTTATTCAAAGAGGACAGGGCATGGCGTTTAATATTATTAATGCTTCTGCTCGTTATAGCGAGCACCGCCCTCGCCGATGGAGACGATGCCCTGATAAAAAGAGCGTCGCAGGTCCTCGGTCCTTTGCCGGCATCCATGCCGTCAGAAGAGAACCCGATAACCCCGGAGAAGGTAAAACTGGGGCAGATGCTCTTTTACGAGCCGAGGATTTCCGTGGACGGAACGGTGAGTTGTGCCAAATGCCATCCTATCGCCCTTTATGCGGCTGACGGTTTGAAAAAGTCGATAGGGAACCATTGTAAGGAAAACCCGAGAAACGACCCTACGCTCTTTAATGCGGCAAGCCAGATTTCGGAGCACTGGATAGGGAACCGGACCAGTGTCGAAGACCAGGCAAAACAGGCCATCATTGGAGCGCCGGCTTTCGGCATGCCCTCTTACGATGCGGCCGAGAAGGTCCTTCGGTCATTCAGGGAATACGAAACCCTGTTTAAAGCCGCATTCCCTTCCGACAAGGAGCCTGTGACTATCGACAACTTTGCAAAGGCCGTAGGCGCCTTCGAGCGGACACTGATTACTCCGGCCCCTTTCGATGCATTTCTGAAGGGCAATAAGGATGCTATGACTTTGCAGCAGAAAAGGGGACTCGGGACGTTTATGGACCAGGGCTGCGTGGGATGTCATTTCAGTCCCTTTGTAGGCGGGCAGATGTACCAGAAGTTCGGGATGTTTGGGCCTTACGAAAAATACACGAAGAGCCCGAAAGTGGATGAGGGAAGATACGCTGTCACGAAAAACGAGAGCGATAAGTATGTATTTAAAGTGCCGGTGCTCAGAAACGTAGCGATGACGCCTCCGTACTTCCATGACGGTTCCGTAGATAAACTGGCCGATGCTGTATGGATAATGGGGAAGATCCAGTTAGGCAAGGACCTTTCAAAAGAGCAGGTGCAGGACCTTGCAGCGTTCCTGCACGCTCTGACAGGGGAGATCCCGGAAGATGTCAGGACAATTCCCGTATTGCCTTCTCTGGAGTAACTTAGGGCCTATCAAATTGCCGGCCAAACCGGCCCGGTTGCGGTGATGAGAGTGTCTCCGAATTTTTTGGAATTATGACCGTTATCTTTGTGCCGTCATTTTGATTGCCGGCAATCAGCATTTCGCCATTGCAAATCTGTACACGCTCCCTAATGCCCAGAAGGCCGAATGAATTGGCCTTCGACAGCTGTTCATCCTTGATCCCAACGCCATTGTCGGCAATCTCGAGCACGACATTGTCGCCCTGGTCTCTTAAAGTCGCTGTGACCCTTGTCGCCCTTGCATGCCGAAGCACATTGGTGAGTGACTCCTGAAATATCCTGAAAAGGGCGATAGAGTGCTTTCCGTCAACAATAATGTCCCTGGGGACCATATTAAACTCGCATTCAATTCCGCTTCTTTTCGTGTATTCCTGGGCCTGCCACTCGATTGCCGCCCCAAGACCAAGGTGGTCCAATATCGACGGTCTCAACTCCGTGCAGAGCCTTTTCACTGTTTTTATAGTCGCATTAACAAGCTCCAGGTCAGTTTTTACCATGTCCCCAATTATTTCAATCCCCTGATTAGACGCCAGTTTCTCCTTTATTACGGACAAGTCCATTTTTAAAGCGGTCAGTGTCTGTCCCAGTTCATCGTGCATTTCACGGGCGATCCATTTTCTTTCTTCTTCCCTGGTGGATTGCAGATGGGCGGCAAGATTTCGCAGCTGCTCGTGAGAACGCTCAAGTTCTTTGACCGCCTTCCTGCGTTCCAATTTCTCAGTTGCCTCTTCCAAAGCCCTGCGCACCGATGGCGCGAGCCTTGCTATCCTGTCTTTCAGAACATAATCCGTCGCTCCTCTTTTGAGGGTCTCGATGGCCAGTTCTTCGCCCATCGTCCCCGAGATGAAAATGAACGGTATGCCGGGACATCTTTCTTTTGAGAGGGCAAGAGCGGAAAGCCCGTCAAAGTCCGGCAGGGAATGGTCGGCAAAGATTAAATCAAATCCGCCGCTATCGACAGCCTCGATAAAATCCTTGTTTGTTTCTACCCGGAATATTTTACATGCGATGCCTTCCTCAACGAGGGCCGCTTTGACGAGTTCAGCGTCGAGGGGTTCATCCTCGAGGTGCAGGATTCTCAGAGACGATTTCATCGGGATAGTTCCTCCATTGTATGGAGCTACTTTGTTTTACACTGATTATACAGCGGCGGTCCGCTGACGACCGCCCAATAAGACCCGATAAGCCTGATAACATCGATAAACTGATGGAAATCTATCGGTTTTACTATATAGCTGTTTGCGCCGAGTTTGTACCCCGCGCCTATGTCCCGATCTTCCTGGGATGAAGTGAGGATTACCACCGGCAGGCACTTGAGACTTTCGTCGCCTTTTATCTGCCTGAGCACTTCAAGGCCGTCGATCTTGGGAAGCTTTAAGTCAAGCAGGACAATGACGGGATGGCCGTCCGTCCTGTCGGCAAACTTTCCACGGCAGTTCAGATAATTCAGAGCTTCTTCTCCATCACGAACGGTGACGACCCTATTGGCCAGCTTGTTTTCGGCAAGCCCATTGATGATTAGTTCTGCGTCAAACGGGTCGTCTTCGACAAGCAAAATTTGCTTCAGTCCGGGCATGCTTATGTCTCCTTTATTTTTGATAGAGTAAAATAAAATGTTGCGCCTTGTCCAACGGTACTCTCGGCCCAGACTCTCCCGCCATGGCGCTCAATGATGCGTTGTACAATTGCAAGTCCGATACCGGTGCCTTCAAATTCTTCCTGGGGATGGAGGCGCTGGAATACGCCGAATATTTTATTCACATATTTCATGTCAAATCCTACGCCATTGTCCGAGACGGAACAAGCGAATTTATCTCCCTCGTCTTTGCATCCTATCCTGATTTCAGCTTGTGGACGAGCGCTTGTGAACTTGACTGCATTGGAGACGAGATTAACAATTGCAAGTTTCATTAAGGACGGGTCGCCGAGTACATCAGGCAGTTCATCTATCTCCCATATAATGTCCCGTCCCTTCTGCTCTTCCCGAATCTCCCGGACAACTTCGCTTATAATAGCATTTATATTGACCTTTCTCTTCTGGAGCTCCGTACGTCCAAGGCGTGAAAAATTCAGGAGGTCATCGATAAGCATGCTCATTTTTTTTGAGGCCCCGGCTATAGTGTCTATATAATGGCCAGTCTTGGCGTCACGGGCGTCCCCCAGACTTTCTTGCAACAGTTTCAGAAAGCCTGACATATGCCTGAGAGGCGCGCGAAGATCGTGCGCGACTGAGTAGGCAAAGCCTTCCAATTCTTTGTTGGCTGCATGGAGTTTAACGACCTGGTGCTTCAATAGCTCGTTAAGGGCCTTTATCTGTTCCTCAGCCTTCTTTTGCCTGGTAATGTCGCGCTCCGTGACGGCAAGCGCCTCCACCATCATCTTTCCGGATTCGTCCCTCACTGCTGTTCCGGTCAACCAGACGTCCATGATACTGCCGTCCTTTTTCTTGCGCCGGGTCTCGAAAGAAGCTATGGCTTCCCCGGCGATCAGCTTCAGAAGCAGGTCGGCGATTTCGGGTATCTTGTCGGAGGGCGTCATGTCCTGGATGGTCATTCCCAATGCCTCGGCTTCGCTCCAACCATACAGATTCCGGGCGCCGCGGTTCCAGGCCAGGATCTTTCCGGCCAGGTCAAACAGAATGACCGCATCATTGGAATCCGTAACGACCGTGGCCAGCCGGCGGGTATGCCGCTCCGCCCGCCGTAGCATGGTTACGTCGCTGAAAGTGACAACTACGCCGTCAATCCGGTCCTGCTTAGTGTGGTACGGCATGATGCGCAACAGGTAGTACATGCCGTCTGCGTGCCGCACTTCCCGTTCAATAGGGGCTGCTCCCCCGGCAACGGCGAGGGCATCGGAAGTCAGTTCGTAGCCTATGAAATTCATCGACAGGTCGCTGATCGTCCGTCCCGTGTCCGAAGGGATCAGCTTCAACAGCCGAGTGGTCGCCGGAGTAAAGAGCTTGATTCGCAACTCGTTGTCGAGAAAAAGCGTGGGGACGTCCGTGGACTTCAGGAAGTTGTCCATATCGCTATTGGCTTCCGCCAATTTCCCGACCTTGTCATGAAGTTCGGTGTTGACGGTAGTCAACTCCTCGTTGACCGACTGCAATTCCTCCTTTGAGGTCTCCAGTTCCTCAACAGTGGACTGGAGTTCCTCATTCGAGGAGACCACTTCCTCATTAGCGACCCGAAGTTCTTCGTTAGACCCCTGGAGTTCCTCGATAGTGTTTTGCAGTTCCTGCTGTGTCGCCCTCAATTCATCTTCGAGTTGTTTGACGACTGTTTCGCTCTCGCTGCCTTGTAAATGTTCAGCAGCCGGGACCGGGGGGCGGGGGGCATCCTCGAATATCACGGCCAGCAGCGGCGGCCCATCTCCATGTCGTGAAGCAGGCGAGATGGTGACGCGGACGAACGGCCCGCTTTTGTCCCGTGTGACCGGAACGCTGTCAAGCACTACAGTCTTGCCGGCCTGGGCAGCCTTATGCATCGCCCCCAGCAGTCTTGGAGAAAACCCTTCCTTGGCGATGTCCCGTATGTTCAGGACGGGCTCTCCGGTAGGCATGTTGAGATACTTGCCGGTCTGTCCATGAAACTGTATGATTTGTCCCTTCAGGTCAACCAATACGGCGCTTGCGGCAAAATGACTTAATAAGGCCTGCCGGATTACGTCTGCAGAAGCAATTGCAGCAGACCTTATAACTTGCGGGCCGGCCGGCAGCAGTGCCCTCTTCCTTCCCGGCAGTAGCGGCGTATCCAGGACGATGGGGCGGGGCGGAATGAGGCGGCGGTAAAGCCTCGCCTTCTTCGAGACAATATCGAATAAATCGTTCCTGCCGCTTATCCCCTCCGACTTTCCAAGGAACAAATACCCGCCGGGATTGAGAGCGAAGTTGAACAACGGGATGAGTTTCGCCTGCGTATCGGTATCCAGATAGATCAGCAGATTTCGGCAACTGATGATATCCACCCTCGAAAAGGGAGGGTCCGTAATCAGGTTTTGCACGGCAAAGACCACTGACTTGCGGATTGACTCGCTGACTTGATAGTTTTGGTCCTTCCTGATGAAGAACCGCGCCAGCCGTTCCGGCTCCACATCCTCAGCTATGCTCTCAGGATAAATGCCGTTACGAGCGAATTCGAGCGCCTCCTCGTCGGCATCAGTAGCGTATATCTGCACCGGGCAGTTTTTGCCGCCTTCCAGGACTTCCTCGGTCAGCATCATGGCAAGGGAATATGCCTCTTCGCCGGACGAGCAGCCGGCGACCCATACTCTCAAAGGCTCGTCGTTCTCTCTTGCTTTAACGAGCGGTGCAACGGCCTTATGCCGAAGTTCTTCGAACGCCTCGGAATCCCTGAAGAACGAGGTGACGTTGATTAGAAAGTCTTTCAATAACTGGTTAATCTCATCGGCGTCCTGCCGGAGCAGGTCGTAATACCGGGCGATGTCCGAGATGTGGTGCAGACCCATGCGGCGTTCGGTCCGTCGTAAGAGGGTGCTTTGCTTGTAGGACCTGAAATCGTGGCCCTTTTGAGTCAGCAAAAGCGCCAGTATGTCATGAAATCCTCCGGGTTTCCCCTCGACCTCAAGGATGTCAGTCTGTCCCGCTCCTCTCACGTAAGGATGCCTGAGATAGTTTATGAGGACTTCGGGCATGCGGTCTGGAGAAAGGATGAAATCCACCATTCCTGTGGCGACCGCGCTGCGAGTCATGTCGCTGAATTGGGCTGTCTTAGGGTCCTGCGCGATGGAAAGTCCGCCTGCGCCGCGGACCGCGCGCACGCCAAGGGTCCCGTCGGAGCCGGCGCCGGAGAAGAGGATGCAGATGGCCCGCTCCTGCCGGTCCTCGGCGAGTGAACGGAAGAAAAAATCGATAGGCATCCGGAGGCCTCCCTGTTTGAGCGGCGCAACAAGGTACAGGATTCCATCGCGGACCGCCAGGTATTGATTGGGTGGAATGACATAAACGCAGTTAGGCTCCAGAACACCGGCATCCCGGGCTTGAACAACCCTCATGCGTGTGTGCTGGGCCAGGAGTTCCGGCAGCAGACTTTCATGCGTCGGCAACAGGTGCTGGATAACGACGAAGGCGGCCCCGCTGTCAGCGGGCATGCCTGTGAAGAAGGTCTTGAATGGCTCAAAGGAACCGGCTGACCCGCCTATTCCGACCACAGGGAAGCCCGACGTACTGCCCGCAGCTTTATAGTCTTCCTTATCAGGCCCGTTGGGCGCTGGGGACTCAGCTTTGCTTTTTGGTGCTACTCGCTGCTTTGGGTTTCCGACCGGCTTACTCTGTTTACTGTACTGTTTGTCAGTCTTTTTTTTCATATCTATTGCTTCGCACTATAATGCTGTCACGAATAATATAGATGTTACACTAAAATCTAACAATAAACAACGAGACACAGGGCAAACGCACTATACGCCGGAAAGCCGAAATTTTCGTCATGCCCGAAGTTCTTAATCGGGCATCCAGACACAAATAACCTGGACTCCCGCTAACGGACTGCGGGAATGACGACTTGTAAGCCGAAATTTTGGAGTTTATGGCAATATTGCAGTTAGTTTTTACTCGAAAAACACATAGTGCGTTTGCCCTGCAACGAGACATTATCAATATTCTCTCAATTATTATAGTCGTCAGGAAGGATTCCGGACAAGCCGGATAAACGCGTTGCATCACCTAAAAAGTATTCGAAACAGGTATTGGTGCATCACCTAAAAAGTATTCGAAAAAATCTATAATAAGCTTACGTCATTCCCGCAGGCTTTTAGCGGGAATCCAGGAAAAAACACATGAAGAGCTTTTATGTTTATATTCTTTGCAGCAAGCGTAACGGCACTTTGTATACAGGTGTTACTTCAGACTTAATCAAACGCATCCACTGAAAAAAAACCTGGATTCCCGCTAAAAGCCTGCGGGAATGACGTAGTTGGTGTTGCCAAGTGAAATATTTCGAATACATTTTTAAATGAGGCAACGAATCACTTTTGAATACTTTTTTGATGATGCAAGCCGGATAAATTGACATTAATAACTCAGGTCAGTATAATCAGAATAATCAGCATAGGATGATAAATCAGGAGTATACCGCGATGAAAAAAGAGAGTTTGTCCTGCAGCATATCGACTAACAGGACAAATGCAAGCTGCAAGGTCGAGTCCATCATCAGCGTGGATGAAAGAGGACAAATGGTGCTGCCAAAGGAATTACGTGAAAAAGCCGGGATCAGGGCGGGCGACAAACTGGCAGTTACCAGTTGGGAGAAGAACGGAGAGGTATGCTGCATAACGTTGATCAAGGTTGAAGACATGGTCGAGATGGTAAAAGGCCAGCTTGGCCCGATACTCAAAGAAATACTGTAAGAGGCCCGATAATGCCGGAAATTAAATTCAGGGACAGGTTGGGTGAAAAGAAGGAAGCGCCGTCATGGGTGACCGGCAATGTTATGACACCGACAGGTCCGGTCCAGCAGGTATCAACTGTTCTTTCCGGAACAGATTCCTGGGAACATTTCAAATGCAGGACGACGTCATACAGGAACGATTATACGGTCAATCCCGGTTTGTACGCTGTCGGCGGCCCCGGCAAAAACTCGGATGTCCTTGTAAGCGCAAACTATAAATACAGCTTTGACATGCTTAGACGCGAGCTTAAAGGACTTGATGTCTGGATTCTTGTTCTGGACACGAAAGGCATTAATGTATGGTGCGCCGCCGGGAAGGGCACTTTTGGCACGGGCGAACTGGTAAAACGGATTTCAGCGGCACAGTTGGACAAAGTAGTGGCCCACAGGCAGGTTATCGTCCCCCAGCTTGGAGCACCGGGTGTCAGTGCCTTTAAAGTAAAACAGGCTGCCGGTTTCAGGGTCCTTTACGGACCGGTGCGCGCAAAAGATGTCCCGGCGTATATCAAGGCCGGCTATAAAGCGACGAAGGAAATGCGGAGGGTAAACTTCTCCGCATACGACAGATTGGTCCTTACTCCAATGGAGATCAATCCTGCAATGAAGAAATACCCGTTATATGCAGCGCTTGTCCTGGTTACCTTTGGACTTTCGCCCTCCGGCATCATGTTTAAGGACGCATTCACCGGAGGCTTGCCATTTCTGCTTTTGGGCCTCGTATCTGTCTTTTCCGGCGCGCTGCTGACCCCTGTGCTTCTGCCCTATGTCCCCTTCAGGTCTTTTGCAGTCAAAGGATGGATAGTCGGGTTGCTCTCTGTTTTTTTGTCGGCAAAATTTGTTCCATTACTCAATCAACGAAATATTTTTCTTCTTATTGCCGTTTACCTGTTTTTCCCGCAGGCAAGTTCTTACATTGCCCTGCAGTTCACGGGATCAACTACCTTTACGGGGATGTCGGGAGTTAAACGGGAACTTCGCATTGCTATTCCAACCTATCTTGTCTCTTGTGCAGTCTCATTGGTTCTGTTAATAATGTACAAATTTACCCTGTGGAGGGCCATATGAAGTACCTCTTGAACGCGGCAACCATAGAAATCTTTCCGGAAAGGTGTACAGGGTGCGGTATGTGCGCGGAGGTTTGTCCTCATGAAGTCTTTACCCTGAATAATAAGAAAGCCATAATCCAGGACCGCGACAGTTGTATGGAATGCGGGGCCTGTGTAACCAATTGCGCCTTTAACGCATTGTCTGTAAAAAAAGGAGTGGGCTGCGCTGTCGCTCTTATAAACAGTATGATGACCGGCGGCGAACCTTCCTGCGACTGCAGCGGCAGCGACAAGAAGAGCAGCTGCTGTTGATTCACGACCCCTCACGTTTCACTTTTCACGTTTTTCGACTCCTGTTTTATAAAAATAATTCACCCCCCTTTTCTAAAGGGGGGTAAGGGGGGATTACCGGACAGATGCCTCTTTACAATATGAAACTTAAGCGCCGCTCTCAGGAATTGAGAAACAATATGACAGATGTCGAGAGACTTCTGTTGTCTAAACTGAGGATGCGGCAATTGAAAGGGATGCAGTTCTACAGGCAGAGGATTATAGGGGACTATATAGTGGATTTTTATTGTCCCAAGGCAAATCTCATTATTGAGGTCGACGGCGGACAGCATTATTCAGAGGAGGGGATGGCAAAAGACCAAAAGAGAGATGAGTTCTTGCAGGCGAGTGGATTCAAAGTGTTGAGGTTCTCTGATCGGGAGGTACTTGAGAATCTTGAAGGACTGCTGCGGATGGTATATGAAAATCTGTAATCTCCCCTAACCCCTCTTTAGAAAAGAGGGGGATATTCAGAAATGTAGGATGTCAGAAAAAATTGGGGGAACTCCTGATTAGTGAATCTGTTGACAATCTCCGCGCTTCTGCTATAAAGTATCTGATGTAAGTAAGCGCTTACATTAGAATTTGCAGGGACCACTGCGGACGCCGCGCCCCCCAAAGGCATAGACTTTTGGGGGTGTGAAGGAAGATCAGGGAATGCACCAGGCAGAAGAACCGCACCATACAAGGGACAAAATACTTGAAACCGCATTAAGGCTCTTTTCAAAAGAGGGCTATCTCGGCGCGACTACCCGCATGATCGCCATGGAGGCCGGAGTTGCCGAGGTCACACTCTTCAGATATTTCCCTTCGAAAGAAAAACTTTTTGAGGAAACTTTAAAAGCCTATTCCTTTCTGCCCGAGTTGAGGGGGCTTTTGCCTGAAATCATGGAAATGACTTATGAGAGCGCTTTGGCTGTGATTGCAAAGAGGTTCTTCGAGGCGCTTATGCGCCGCAAGGACATCATCAGGATTATTCATGCGGAGATGCAGCGTTATCCTGAAAAAATTCACAAGATCCACCATTCATTCAGCGACGAGGTTTACAAAGTGCTCGCATTATACTTTTCAGAGATGCAGAAAAAGGGCGTGCTGAGGGAATTCGACGCCGAGTATGCCGCGAGGCTTTTTTTCGGCATGTTCTATTCCTATTTTAATGCGGAGGAGTTCCTGATGCGCAAGAGATACAGGTCGATCGGGCTCGACGCTACGATCAGGGCGTATGTGGATATCTTTGCGAGGGGGACGGTGAAATGAGTCAGGCTGGAAAAATAGCATATGGCGCATTTCTGCTGCTTTTTTGCCTCTGCGGAATGCTGCTGCCGGCCCTTTGTCGTGCAGAAGCCCCGACC
Source organism: Nitrospirota bacterium (assembly GCA_963784135.1). Taxonomy (GTDB): domain Bacteria; phylum Nitrospirota; class Thermodesulfovibrionia; order Thermodesulfovibrionales; family Dissulfurispiraceae; genus JADFXI01. Next base: position 75,487 of record CAWAQG010000004.1, read on the forward strand.
GGGGCAGAAGCACCGCGCGGAGCCGAAGGAAATCCGGCGATAATGACATTGAGCGAGGGTCTTAAAATCGCTACGGAAAACAGCAGGCTTATAAAGATAGCCTCGCGGGGCAGGGATGTTTCATCGGCGGATGTTTCTATTGCGCTTTCAAGGTATCTGCCGAGCATCAATGCCTCATTGGGCGAGACATTCCTTTCGAACCCGCCGGTAGCTGTCTTCGACTCTTTTACCGTACAGGAGGCGAACAGGAGTGCACTCTCTTACGGTGTTGACGTACAGCAGTTGCTGTATGATTTTGGCGGCCGGTCGTCCCGCTACGAAGCTGCCTCAGCCGCTCTTGATTCTGCGACATTGAACATTGGCAGAGTGAAGAACATCGTGGCCCTCGATTTTATTATCGCCTACTTCGACCTCCTTGAGACGGAAAAGATGGAACTGGTCGGGGAGCGGGAGGTTGAGCGGCTGATATCCCACCTGGCAATGGCCCGGAGCCTTTACAAAGAGGGAGTCATTACCAGGAACGATCTCCTCCAGGCTGAGGTGCGGCTTTCGGATGCGCAACAGCGTATTTTAACAACAACGAACCTGAGGGCGGTCAATGCCTCCAGGCTCAATAATATCCTGTCTTTGCCTTTGACAAATCCTGTCAGGGCAGCGGATTCAGCCGGGGCGCCTCACACCGGGGTCGACCTTGATAAGGCATGGGAACTTGCTGAAAGCCAACGCATTGAGCTGAAAACCCTCGATCGCGAATTAAAGATCAACGAACTGGAAAAGGCTGCGAAGAGGTCTGAATACTTCCCTAAAATCTTTGCCGATGGAGGGTACAATTACACTGAAAACCGCTATCTGCTCCATGACGAAACCTGGACGCTCATGCTGGGTCTGAATTTTAATATCTTCAACGGCGGCGGCACCAGGGCGGAGATGGCGAAAATCGATCATCAAAGGGAGCAGCTTTTAGAGCAGCGGCAGAAGCTTGTCGACGACATAAAGCTCGATGTTGAAAAAAACTGGCTTGATATGAAAAACGCCGCTGAGCGTATTAAGGTGACCAGGGATGCTGTAAAGCAGGGCGAGGAGAATCTTAAAATCAACAAGGCGCGTTACCGTGACGGGGCCGGCACGGCGACGGACGTGCTTGATGCCATAACGCTGCTTACAATTGCTGAAACCAATGCTTGCCGGGCGGAATATGAACTCAGGCGGGCGCACGGGGCCTTTATGTATGCCATAGGCATTGACCTGGCTTCCGAATACAGGGAGGACCAATAATGGAAAAAGTTGTCATGAGCATTGTTATCGCAGCAGTCCTGGCAACAGTTCCGTTTCCGAGTGAATCCTTTGGGGCCCAGGGTGAAGAGATCATCAAAGCAGGTGAAGTCCTCAATCTCGACCGCTGTATTCAGATAGCGCTTCTCAAACAGCCTTCTATTTTGGCCGCTTATTTTACAGTTGAGGCGAACCGGAGCAAAGTGGGAGAAGCACTGGCAAACTATTACCCGCAGTTGGGGGCCTCGGGCGGCTACAGCAGGTACTCGTCCCCGGGCGTCCTGACAGAGGTCAACAGCATGTTGTACGGCACGGGATACTTCAACCAGTACTCGAGCAGTTTTAATCTCTCACAGAATATATATGATTTTGGAAAGACCTCTTCACAGGTAAAAATCCAGAAGATTAATCTTGATTCGTCCGGGGCCGATCTGGAGACCAGTAAAGAGCAGATAGTCTTAAACGTGAAACAGGCGTACTACTCGGTGATCCAGGCTGCCAGAAACAGGGCGGTCGCCGAAGAATCGGTCGGACAGTACAAGCAGCATCTTGATCAGTCCCGGGGTTTTTATGAGGTCGGAACAAAACCCAGGTATGACGTAATAACAGCCGAAGTGAACTTGAGCAATGCGAAATTGAACCTCATTACGGCGGACAATGCACTCAAGATAGCCCGGGTGAACCTGAATAATGCGATGGGAGTTCCCGATGCTCCGGCGTATACCGTTCAGGATTCGCTTGCCTATAATAAATATGAGATAACGCTCGATGACGCGCTTTCCGGGGCCATGGCTAACAGACCTGATGTCAAATCACTTGTCTTGCGGAGGATCTCAGCTGAAGAAAGCGTCCGGCTTGCAAGAACAGGATATTATCCTGCATTGACCGGCAGCGCATCCTATAACTGGGAGGGAACAAAGTTTCCCCTCCAGAACGAGTGGAACGTGGGCGTCGCTGTCTCTGTCCCCATTTTCAACGGGTTTCTTACAAAACACCAGGTCGGGGAGGCGGTCTCGAACTTGAATGTGGCCCGGGCCAATGAGGAGGCGCTCAGGCAGAGCGTTGTTCTCGACGTGCAGCAGTCATACCTGAACCTGAAGCAGGCGGAAGACAGCATTGCTACTGCCGAGCTCGCTGTCAGGCAGGCCACTGAGAACCTTGACATCGTCAACGGGCGTTATGCAGCCGGAGTAGGAAATCCTGTCGAAGTGACGGATGCCCAGATAGTATACAGCAATTCGAAATTGGCATATATCCAGGCGCTGACCAATTATAATGACGCACATGCAAGCCTGCTGAAGGCGATGGGGGAGAGATGAATCCAGTTCAACCTGAGCAGAAGCATTGATGCGGCGGCGCAGGTTATGGGTCCTCGGAAAAGACAAGAAGTTAAAAGTGAAATATCTGATAACTATAATCTATCGCCCATTACCTATGACCTATAACCTATTACCTATTACCTGTATTTATTTTGGAGGCAGAATATGGAAGAGAATAAGACCGGAAATAACAAACTTGGCAATCATAAGAAAAAGATCGCAATGGCTGTCTTTGCCGTTTTCGTTGTGTTCGGCGCTATAGTGCTTTATTTCTACTTAGGCTATAAAGCGACCCATATAACCACCGACGATGCATTTATAGACGGCCACATACATACTATTGCGCCAAAGATACAGGGATCGGTAAAGGAAGTGTTTGTTGATGACAACCAACTGGTCAAAAAAGGAGACCTGCTGGTTGAAATAGATCCTGCGGATTATGAAGCCAGGGTAGATGAAACATCTTCAAGCCTCGGCGCGGAAAAGGCAAAGATTGCTGAGATAGCGGCGAGAGTTGAGGCGGCAAAACAGCAGCTTGCCGAACTCAGGGCGGGTGTCGAGACTGCCCGGGCCGGCCTGGAACTGCAGGAAGCCGATCTCGCGCAGGCTGAGCGGGACGAAAGACGCGCAGAAGCCCTCTTCGCCGGTGAGGCGTATTCAAAGGAACGGTATGAGAAGACGAAGACCGCATATCACGTCTCGATGGCACGGGTCAAGGCGGCGCGAGAGCAGCTCCGCCAGGCGGAATTGACGGTTGAGACGCAAAAGGCTGTGGTGCGGCAGATTGAATCAAGCGGCTCGTCGCAACAATCCACTGTCAGGCAAAAAGCGGCGCAACTTGACATGGCTGAGCTCAATTACGGTTATACGAAGATTTATGCCCCGGCAGACGGCTACATTACCAAGAAGTCGGTGGAGCGCGGCAACCAGGTCCAGGCAGGCCAGCCGCTGATGGCAGTCACCGAGCTTAACGATATATGGGTGGTTGCAAACTACAAGGAAACAGAACTGAAGAAGATCAAGCCGTCGCAGAAAGTGACCATAAAGGTCGATACCTATCCTGACAGAGTGTTCAGGGGAAGGGTGGAAAGCATCATGGCGGGGACCGGAGTTGTATTCTCGCTCTTCCCTCCTGAGAATGCCACCGGCCAGTATGTGAAAGTGGTGCAGAGAGTGCCGGTCAAGATAGTGCTTGACAGGGACACTGATGCGGGGCATGTCCTGCGCATCGGGATGTCGGTGGAGCCGACGGTAATTGTCGGGAAATGAACAAATGGACCAAATGGATCATCGCCCTGACCGTCATGCTCCCGACTCTCATAGAGATCGTGGATACCTCTGTCGTCAACGTGTCTCTCGACCATATAAGGGGGAGTCTTTCCGCCGGTCTCGATGAGTCGACCTGGACCATTACATCCTACCTCGTATCCAACGCTATTATCATCCCCATTACCGGCTGGTTGAGCAAGGTCTTCGGCAGGAAGCGGTATCTTATCTTTTCCATTGCTCTCTTTACTATAAGTTCATTCTTCTGCGGTTCGGCGTGGAGTCTCGCGAGTCTTGTCGTTTTCAGGATTTTTCAGGGCGTCGGCGGCGGGGCGTTGCAGCCCATTTCCCAATCCATCCTTCTTGAGTCTTTTCCGCCAAAGCAGCATGGCATGGCCATGGCGGTATTCGGAGTCGGCATCATGTTCGGCCCGATTGTCGGGCCGCTGCTCGGCGGATGGATCACCGACAACTGGTCCTGGCACTGGATTTTTTATATCAATATACCGATAGGCATTATATCGGTACTTATGGCAATGTTCTTTATTACAGATCCGCCCTATATGAAGCGGACGGCAATGAGGATAGATTACTGGGGGCTTATGCTCCTTGTCATAGGACTCGGCAGTCTTCAGATCGTCCTCGACAAAGGGCAGCGGGAGAACTGGTTCTCATCAGGCTTAATCTTCTGGCTGAGCATCATTGCAGGGACTGCGCTTTTATTGTTCGTTATTGTGGAGTTTTTTGCAGAGCACCCTGTTGTTGACCTCAGGGCCTTAAGGAATATCTCTTTCAGCACCGGAAACCTAATCGGTTTTTTTACTTTCTTCAGTCTTTTTGCAACTATTGTCCTCCTGCCCATTTATTTGCAGACACTAATGGGATATACGTCAACCCTTGCCGGCATGGTGCTCGGACCCGGCGGGGTTGCGGCATTGATAGCAATGCCTTTGGCAGGAAGACTGGTGACCAGGGTAAACCCGAAAGGACTTTTAGCTCTGGGCCTGGTCCATCTGCGCCTACGCGACATTTCTTATGTCGCAATTTAACCTCTATGCCGATTTCAATACACTCGTGTGGCCGAGGATTGTCATGGGTTTCGGCATAGGGTTGCTCTTCGTCCCTCTTACCACACTCACACTCTCAACAATCAAAAAGGAAGCTATGGGAAATGCGACCGGGATATACAACCTTTTAAGAAACCTCGGGGGAAGTTTTGGGGTCGCTTTTGTGACAACCATGCTTGCGCGGCGTGAACAATTCCATCAGTCCAGGCTTGTTGAACACCTTACACCATTTGACAGGAACTACCAGTTTGCCCTGGACCATGTCCTCCCGGATATTACAGTATAAGGGGGTAGAGCCTTTATCGCAGCAGGCCGGGCAGGGTTTGATTTACAGGGAGATGCTCAGGCAGGCCTCTATGCTGTCTTTCAACGATGTTTTCCGTGCAGTCAGTACGATTATTCTTTGTGTCATTCCGCTGGTGCTGCTCATGAGGCGGGGTAAAACAGACGCGCCTGCAGGACATGCATTAGGCAACCGAGTAAATAATTTGGTTCTTTTAGTCTTACGTTCTTTAAGGTTTTGCAGAAGCTCCATCGCTGATTTGCAGTAGCATACCCCTGACGGGAGCTTGCAATTTCCCGCTTTTTTTTGCCTGACCGGCTCAGCAGGATGTTCGATAAGCGCCAGCTTGTCGCATACATCTTCAAAAAGTAATGAAAACTCCTCAGGAAATTTTCTTTTTTCCGATGCAGTGGGCGCTTTCAAATTCTACGAAGCCATCGATGATAGCTTGAGCGGTCCTTGAAAAAGCTACGCAATTGCCGCAAAGAGGATCGTTTTCCTGGTTTACAATTGTTCCGACAGCAAAATGAAATCCCCTAAGTTGATTGATGGTGCGTTCATGGTTCATTGCCGGCTCCTTTCCTTTATTTTTGCGCAATGTTTCAACAGACAGCAGCAAGTAGTCAGCAGCGAGGCGCTTAAAACACGACTTAATTCACGGTCTTTCCTGTTTACTAATGCTGCCGCTTCCCGCTTTTATTATACAAATAATCCCGGATAAAATCATATGGGCGAATTGCATCATCAGAAAAGTATTCGAAAGTGATTCGGTGCATCATTTAAGAATGTATTCAAAATAATTTTACTTGGCAATACCAACACGTCATTCCCGCAGTCTTTTAGCGGGAATCCAGGTTTTTTTCATATGACGGCCTATAGCCCGCTTGCTGCAAAGAATATAAACATAAAAGTTTTTCATATGTTTTTTCTGGATTCCCGCTAAAAGACTGCGGGAATGACGCAAGCTTATCATAGATTTTTTTGAATAGTTTTTACGCGATGCAACGCGGTGGGCCGGAAGAATTTTTCTGATTCGTTCGCGGCAGAGTATTTTCTAATATGATAGAAATGTTTTATAATCGTTGAATGAAACATTCAGCATTTGGATATCGATCTCCGGTATCTATGGAGAGGAGATTAATTTATAATGGCAACGAAACCCACCAGCCGGCTTAATGTACCATACAGAGTTTTTATAGTTTTTACCTTTCTTATGATAGGGATTATCGCTGCAGGGTATCTATATTATGAAAAGCAGAAGGCGCACTTTGTAGAAAATATTAAGAATGATCTTGTTGCTATAACTGTCCTGAAAGTCGGGCAGATCGCAGACTGGAGAAAAAATCGGCTTGCAGAGGCACAGGTTATTCAGGGCAGTCGGATCCTGCCGGGGCAAGTCGAGGAATTTCTTAAGGACCACCAGAAAACCGGGACCAGGAAGGCCCTCCTGGACCGGATGTTGTTACTTAAATCGAACTATGATTACAGTGGGGTTTTTCTGGTCGACGCTAATGGAAAGGCGCTATTGTCAGTTGATTCAACTGCAACGGATATCGAACAGCACGCAAAAAACATGGTGTTGGAGGCGATCCGTTCAGGGAAAGTGGTGTTCACTGATATCCAGAGGACAGACTTATCAAGGACCATATATTTCAGCCTTATTGTCCCTATTCTTCTCCCGAACAGCCATCCGGCAGGCGCACTTTTGCTGATTATTGATCCTAACAGATTTTTATATCCCCTTATCCAGACGTGGCCTGTACCATCCAGAACAGCCGAGACGCTGCTGTGCAGGCGAGAGGGAAATGATGTCTTATTCATTAATGAACTCAGGCATTGGAAAAACACGGCCCTTGCCCTTCGCTTCCCTCTCAGCCGAAGTGACCTGCCGGCTGCCATGGCTGTGCTCGGCAAGAGGGGATTCAGCGAGGGGGTTGACTACCGGGGCAAGACGGTGTTCGCGTCCGTAGACCATATCCCCGATTCTCCGTGGTTTATCGTCGCGAAAGTCGACAAGGATGAGGTGTATGAGCCCCTTCGGAGGAATGCTCTTGTTGTCTCGGTCATTATCATAATTCTGATTACATCCTCGGGCCTGGGCATCGCTTTGTGGTGGAGGCAGCAAAATGTCTCTTTCTACCGCAAACAATACGAATATGAAATTGAATACAGCGCTCAGCTGGAAAGGGCGCACAAAGAAATAGAAAAGATGGTTGAAGAACTGCGCCGGTCCAATGAAGAACTTCAACAGTTTGCCTATATTGCCTCCCATGACCTTCAGGAGCCTTTGAGAATGATATCGAGTTACATGCAGTTGATAGAGAGGCGTTACAAGGGAAAACTCGACAAAGACGCCGATGAGTTTATCGCCTTTGCTGTGGAAGGAGCAAGCAGGCTTCAGAATATGATAATAGGCCTTCTTGCTTATTCGCGGATTGAAATAAAGGGCGCGCCTCTTGAAGCGGTGAACTCGGAGGAGGTCCTCGGGAATGCCATCTCGAACCTGAAAATCGCCATTGAGGAAAGCGGGACCTTGATAACCGCGGACCCTCTGCCGGTTATCAAGGCGGACGCCGTCCAACTCGTTCGGTTATTCCAGAACCTTATTGCAAATGCCATAAAATTCAGACGGGAATATCCCCCCCGCATTCTTGTTTCAGCGGCACAGGAAGGCACTGAATGGGTTTTTTCGGTGAAGGACAATGGATTAGGCATCGACCAGGAATACAAGGACAGGATATTCAATATTTTCCAGCGGCTGCATGGCGCCGAGTATCCCGGCGTAGGCATTGGGCTTTCGCTTTGCAGGCGCATTGTCGAACGGCATGGCGGCCGAATATGGTTTGAGTCAGAAGAAGGGAAGGGGACTACGTTTTATTTTACTATTCCGATAAAGGAGGGCAAGACAGCATGAATAACCAGCAGAATGGAAGACCTATTGATATCCTGCTCGTTGAGGACAACCCCGGAGATGTACGATTGACACAGGAAGCTTTGAAGGAGGCGAAGGTCAGAAATGATCTTCATGTCGTCAGCGACGGCGTTGCGGCCATAGCCTTTCTGCGGAAGCAGGGCATTTATAAGGATGTTCCAAGGCCGGATATAATACTTCTGGACCTGAACCTGCCCAAAAAGAGCGGGCACGAGGTGCTCACCGAGATAAAGTCGGATGACAATTTGAAGCGCATACCGGTTGTGATGCTTACTGTCTCCAAGGCTGAGGAGGACATTATAAAGAGTTATAATCTCCATGCGAACTGTTTCGTAACCAAGCCTGTTGACCTGAACCAGTTCCTGACTGTTGTGAAGTCGATAGAGGATTTCTGGCTCACGATTGTAAAACTGCCGAACGGCAGTCATTGAGAATGGACAAAACGATAAGAATATTATTGATTGAAGACAATCCAGGGGACACTCTTCTGATAGAAGATATGCTTAGGGAAGCTCATGTCTGGTTCGAGTTGGAATGCAGCCATAAATTGTCATCCGGGATTGCGAAAGTGCAATCGGATACCTTCCACATCATCCTGTTGGACCTCGGCCTTCCCGACAGCCAGGGGTTGGGTACGCTCACAAGATTGAATGAAATCAGACCGGAAGCGCCGATTATTGTGCTGACGGGTCTTGCGGATGAGGCCGTGGGTATCCAGGCTGTGCAGGAAGGCGCGCAGGACTATTTGATAAAGGGGCAGACAAACGGCAGCCTGCTGGTAAAGGCCATGCGTTATGCCATTGAACGCAAACAGCTGGAAAACGAAAAGGAACGCCTTATACGGGAGCTTCAGGAATCCCTTGCCAAAGTCAAAATACTTAGTGGATTATTGCCTATATGTGCCTCATGCAGAAAAATACGCGACGACAAAGGATACTGGAAACAGGTTGAAACATATTTAGTTGAGAATTCCGGGGCCAGGTTCACTCACGGCATCTGTCCCGATTGCGCGAAAAAACTTTATCCGGAATACTATGATAATATTTGGGGGAAAGAAGACAAATAACAGACAAATAGTTCTGCCGGCTGTTCTGCCGGCAAACGTCTGACTGAAAGGTATGATATAATTACCCATGCAAGTGCTGAATACCGGCGAGCTTAATCCTGTTGTTGCGGAGCGGAGCACTCCTTTTTTTGTGGACCTCCAGGGCGGATATCCCGACGCTATCCATTCGCTTCATATTGTGGGGAGCGCTGTCAGCCCTGATTTCAGGGAGAAAGGCTCGGTCATCCATTCTGTTATAATCCTTCATTCTATCGACTTTGCTTTTATCCGGTTTGTTGCTTCCCTCGGAAAAAAATACAGGAAGAAAGGGATTGCCGCCCCCCTGATTATGACACCGGAGTATATCCGGGATTCCGTAAATGTCTTTCCCATTGAATTTCATGATTTCCGGCTTATGCATAAGACTGTTGCCGGAGAGGATGTTTTTAAAGATATTGCGGTCAGCAAGGATTTCCTGAAACTTCAGTGCGAGCGTGAAGTAAAGGTCAGGCTTATAGGATTGCGCCAGAGCTATATAACCTCTCTCGGCGACACGGGGCGGCTTTCAGAAATTCTTTCCCATTCTGTTATAGGTTGCATGCCCCTTATAAGGGCGGTGCTTTTTCTGCTGGACAAAGAGCTGCCTGTTAAAAGACATGATTCGATCAGAGCATTTCAGGCGGCCACGTCGATAGATGCCGGCGTCTTTGAGCGGCTCCTTCAGTTGCGGGCCGGGCTTATCAAACCTTCAAAGGAAGAACTCCGCCATATTTTCGAGCATTATCATACGGTACTCGAGAATGTGGAGGTTTTTATTGATGCGATCACGGTCTCGTAAAAAGTCCATATACTGCGTTGCGCTGCACTCTTCGTCACTCGCACCCCAAAAGACTTTGGCTTTTGGGGACCCCGTGCGGCGTACGAAAAGGTACGCCTCATTCCTCAGGGTTTGCGCGCCTTGCCTATGAACTTTTTACGATCCCGTCTATTTATTGCTTTATTTTTCCTTGTCTTGACGGCACTCGCAATTGCTTCGGCCACGCTGCCGTCTTTTGCGTCGGTACCGGAAATCCCTGCTGTTCCGTCCCAGTATGTGGTCGACCTTGCGGGGATTGTTGACGATGCAACAAAAGCCCAACTGAATATCTCGCTTCGGGAGCTTGAAGAAAAAACAACCGCACAGATGGTTGTTCTGACCATCCCGGGCCTTAACGGAGAGAGTCTCGAAGATCTTTCCTTAAGGACTGCTGAAAAATGGAAGCTTGGGCAGAAGGGGAAAGATAACGGCGTCCTGCTTATAATTTCCCTGCAGGAAAGAAAATACCGTTTCGAGATAGGATACGGCCTTGAACGCGTGCTGCCCGACAGCCTGGTGGGTTCGATCGGCAGGTCATATCTTGTCCCCAATTTCAGAAAGGGCGATTACAGCAAAGGTGTCTCTGACACTGCTTTTGCCGTAATCAATACTATTGCTGCAGCCGAAGGGGTCACTTTGACCGGTACCCCGCTCCCTGAGAGAAACTACATGGAGAAGCCGCATCAAATCGGCTTGCTCCATAAACTGGTGCTTCTCATTTTTCTCATTGCGGCAGTGATACTCTTCATCAGGCATCCAGCGCTATTTCTGCTGTTGTTCTTCTCTTCGGGCAGAGGTGGATGGTCAGGAGGCGGCGGTTTTGGCGACGGTTCCGGGGGCTTTGGCGGAGGCGGGGGAGGCGGCTTCGGCGGCGGCGGAGCCTCGGGCGACTGGTAAACAAGAGACGGTGATTATAGCTGGAAAAATTATTGAAAGGGAGCTTGCATGAATAATACTTTAAAGGTTGCACTCATTATTGTTGGGACAATAGCAGTTATCGGAGTTTTAAGCATAGGCTGGGGCATAGGCCAGTATAACAGGGTCATTTCCATGGACGAGCAGGTGAAGGCCCAGTGGGCGCAGGTTGACAACCAGTTGAAGCGGCGATATGACCTTATCCCGAACCTGGTCGAAACAGTCAAGGGCTACGCGACCCATGAACGGGAGGTATTCGAAAATATCGCCCAGGCGAGAACTCAGTATTTTCAGGCGAAGACACCGGCGGACAAGATCCAGGCCTCGCAGCAGCTCGAGGGCGTGCTTTCAAGGCTTCTAATGCTCAAGGAGACCTATCCTGTACTGAAGGCCAATGAATCTTTTCTGAAATTGCAGGACAGCCTCGAAGGTACTGAAAACCGCATCTCTGTGGAGAGGAAACGGTATAATGATGCAGTGCAAATGCTGAACAGCTACCGCAGGAGTTTTGCAGGCAGGTTTATTGCGGCAATAGCAGGAGTCGGAGAGGCAAAATATTTTGAGACCCCGACCGCGGAGCGTGAGGCGCCGAAAGTAAAATTCTGAGGGTATATTTTTGCTTTTTATGGCGTATATTTCTTAGAATATCGTTGTGATATATAAGATAGACCTGCCGGTCACCGGCATGACCTGTGCTGCCTGCAGCGCCGCGGTAGAACGGGCTTTACAGCGCATAAGCGGCGTAAAAAATGCTGCTGTAAATTTCCCTGCCGAAAGAGCCGCTGTTGAATTTTCCGACCCCAAGAATCCAGTCCCTTTGCCGGTCATCATCGAAGCTGTCAAGGGCGAGGGGTATGGAGTTGCATCGGTAAGGATGGATTTTTATGTCAGGGGAATGACCTGTGCTGCCTGTGTCGGCGCCATTGAAAGGGCACTGAAAGGGCTGTACGGTGTTTTGAATGTTTCGGTCAACCTTGCGGCTGAGAAGGCTTCTGTTGAATATATACCTACTATTGTTGGGTTCGGGGATTTTAAGCGGACCATTAAAGAGGCGGGATACGACGCGGAACAACCGGGCGATGAGCTGGCCGACAGCGAGCACGGGCGCGGGAAAAGGAATACAGGGAGTTGCGCAAACAGTTTATCATCAGCGCCGCTCTCAGTATTCCTATTTTTATAGGCAATATGCTGTCTGTCCCGGTGCTTTCTTCCTGGTATCTCCTGTTTGCGCTGGCAACGCCGGTCCAGTTTTGGAGCGGCATGCGTTTCCACCGTGCAGCCGTCTCCGCCCTCAGGCACGGAACTACGAATATGAACACGCTTATCAGCGTAGGGACTAATGCCGCGTATATCTACAGTACGGCAGCAGTCTTTGCGCCGGGGTTGTTTTTTGCGCGTAGCGTTGCTCCGCAGGTTTATTTCGATACCTCTGCCGCTATTATCACTTTAATTCTCCTCGGGAGGCTGCTGGAGGCGCGAGCAAAAGGGAAGACATCGGAATCCATAAGGAGATTAATAGGGCTTCAGGCAAAGACCGCCACTGTTGTTCGCGACGGAAATGAGATTGATGTCCTTATTGAAGAGGTTGTATCGGGAGATATAGTGGTAGTAAAACCGGGGGGAAGGATACCTGTGGACGGAATAGTGGTAAGCGGGTATTCGACAGTCGATGAATCCATGCTTACAGGGGAAAGCCTGCCTGTTGAGAAAGTCGAGGGAGACAACTTATTCAGCGGTACGGTGAACAAGACGGGCAGTTTCAGGCTCCGGGCATTAAAGATCGGCAGGGACACAGCCCTTGCCCAGATTGTAAGGCTCGTGGAAGCCGCGCAGGGGAGCAAGGCGCCAATCCAGCGGCTTGCTGATAGAATCGCTTCGGTCTTTGTCCCTGCAGTTTTCGGTATAGCTGTACTTACGTTTTTAATATGGTTTATTGCGGGGCCGAGGCCGTCTTTTGCCCTCGCCCTGATGAATTTCATAGCGGTGCTGATTATCGCCTGTCCCTGCTCTTTGGGGCTTGCTACGCCCACGGCAATCATGGTCGGCGCCGGCAAAGGGGCTGAAAATGGTATTCTGATAAGGGATGCCGAGGCATTGGAATTGTCGCACAAGATTGAAGTGGTGGTGCTGGATAAAACCGGGACCATAACGAAAGGGGAGCCCGAGGTGATGGATATAGCTCCGGCCGGCAGCATTGCGCCGGATACTCTCCTCAAAATTGCCGCAGCTGCTGAAAAACTGTCTGAGCATCCTCTCGGCAAGGCGATAGTAAGGAAGGCGTCTGAAAAGGGCCTGGATGTTGCCGACCCCCTGGATTTCACGGCAATGCCGGGCGGCGGTATTAAAGCAAAGGTTATGGTTGACGGCGGCGAGGCCGAGGTATTTATCGGCAATGAGAGCATGCTCCGGAATGAGGGTATTGATTTAAGTCCTGTTATTGATAGCGCCCGTCTTGCGGCATCCCTGGGCCGGACCCCGGTTTTTATTGCTGCTGATCAAAAAATGGTCGGCATGCTCTCGTTTGCCGATACTATAAAGGATGGGTCGCCGGAGGCGATAAAAGAGTTGTACTCTATGGGCATAGAGGTTATAATGATTACTGGAGATCATAAGAGCACTGCTGAGGCCATAGCAAAAGAGGTTGGGATTGATACATTTTTTGCCGACGTGCTGCCCGGGCAGAAAGTCGAAATTATAAAGAAGATAAAATCGCGGGGCAAGGTGACCGCTATGGTTGGAGATGGGATCAATGATGCGCCCGCCCTCGCTGAAGCCGATGTCGGTATTGCGATTGGCACCGGCACTGATATTGCGATTGAGGCATCAGGCCTAACGCTTATCAGGGGAAACCTGAAAAGCGTAGCGGATGCTATAAGGTTGAGCAGGCTTACTATCAGGACTATAAAGCAGAATCTTTTCTGGGCTTTTTTTTACAATGCCATAGGTATCCCCGTTGCAGCCGGGGTGCTTTACCCGTTTGGAGGCCCTTTGCTTAATCCGATGTTGGCCTCTGCTGCAATGGCGTTCAGTTCCGTTTCCGTGGTAAGCAACTCTTTGCGGTTGCGGGGGAAGAAGCTACGGAAAATTTTATGGAATGGAGGCGTGATGCAAAGGAGAGTGTATGTTGCAGATGATGTATCTATAAATATAGAGCTTGTGGAGTCTGTTTTCAGAAATGACCCCAACCTTATAATCAGAAAGGCGGATAATGGAAAAGAACTTATGAAATGCATCGAAGACAACGGCGCTCCGGACCTCCTCATCCTCGATCTCATGATGCCTGTAATGGACGGCTTTGATGTGCTTGAAGAGCTGAAGGAACGGAAGGGAGTTCACAGTACTTTCCCATTATAGTGCTTTCCGCGCTGACTGATAAACAGAGTATTGTCAAGGCCCTGTCCATGGGGGCTGACGACTATGTGACCAAACCGTTCTTTGTAGAGGAACTCAAAGCCCGTGTAGGCAATATGCTGAAATTAAGGAGCGGGATGAATATTTGAATACATCACTTGATGTAATGGAATCGAACCTGATCGAGAAGCTTCAGATGATCGATCAGACCCAGGTGGAAGTTATTATCCGATTGGGTAAAGCGGCGGAGTTCAGGGATGATGAGACAGGGAGGCACATTGAGCGCATTGCCGCTTATGTTAATTTGATGACCGAAAAACTGGGCCTGAACCGCGAACAGCGTACAATGATGCAGTATGCCGCCCCCATGCACGATGTCGGCAAAATAGGCATTCCCGACGGGGTGCTGATGAAAGCCGGCAAGCTGACCGCCGATGAATTTAAAATAATAAAACTCCATACGGTCATAGGCAGCAGGATTTTAAGCGGCACAACCCTTCCCTTGCTGGAGCTTGCCAAGGAAATAGCCCTTTCCCATCACGAGCGGTGGGACGGAGGCGGCTATCCCCTGGGTCTCAGGGGGAATGATATACCGATATCAGGCAGGATAGTTGCTATTACGGACGTTTTTGATGCGATTACGTCGGAAAGGGTGTACAAAGAGGCATGGCCTATTGAACAGGCATTGGAATATTTAATGGAGATGAGGGGGAAACAGTTCGACCCTGATATCGTCGATGCCTTTTTTGCAATAGAGAACCAAATGACTTCAGTCAGGCGGTCAAAATGCGATGCGCCTGCGTCTAAACCTATAATCCTTCAACTTATCGAGGGCGATATCAGTTTTGAACAGCTGATCGAGCAGTGGAGATAGATATAAAGACAGACACAGAGAATTCCCTCCTTGTCGTCCCGCTGGGCGGTGTTGAAGAGATTGGTCTCAACATGACGGTTTTTCAATATGCCGGTGATCTAATAATTGTGGATGCCGGTCTTATGTTTCCCGAAGAGGACATGCTGGGCGTGGATTTCGTCATCCCCGATTTTTCTTATATTATTGAGAACAGGGAAAAATTAAAGGGGATAGTCCTTACCCACGGGCATGAAGACCACACCGGTGCGCTGCCTTTTCTGCTGAAAGAATTAGAGGTCCCTGTATTCGGGACGGCCCTTACCCTTGCTCTGGTGCGGGAGAAACTGAGGGAGCATGGATTGGATGACGTTCCGCTCATTCCGGTAAGACCGCGAGACACTATCACACTCGGTTGTTTTTGCATCGAATTTATTCGGGTCACTCACAGTATCGTGGATGGGGTAGGCCTGGCGATAAAAACCCCTGTCGGCACTGTTATACATACAGGTGATTTCAAGCTCGATCCCACGCCAGTAGACGGGGAACTGATGGATTTTCTCCGGTTCTCGGAATACGGCGAGAAAGGAACTTTGCTACTGCTTTCCGACAGCACCAATGCTGAAAAGGGGGGCTTCACTTTTTCTGAAAGGGAAGTAAGCAGGGCCTTTGACGACATTTTTTCGAAAGTTAAGGGGAGAATTATTATCGCCACGTTTGCCTCGAACATCCATAGGATACAGCAGGCCATAAATGTTGCGGTGCAGTACGGCAGGAGGGTTATCATGTGCGGTAAAAGCATTGTTTCAAATGCACAGATAGCCCTCGATCTCGGCTATTTGAAGATGCCGGGCGATACATGGGTCAAGCTGGAAGACCTGAAGGACCTTGCCGACTCGCGAGGTGGTGATAATTACTACCGGCAGCCAGGGGGAGCCCATGAGCGTACTGTCGCGCATTGCAATGGATGAGCACAAGCACATCAAGGTGAAGGAAGGCGATACGGTCATCCTCTCGGCCAAGATAATTCCCGGCAACGAGCGCTCGATAGGCAGGATCATAAACCACCTTATGAGCAGGGGCGCCGATGTCAGGTATGAGAAAGTTTCGGAGATACATGTTTCCGGACACGCGTCAAAGGAAGAGCTTAAACTGATGATGAACCTGGTGCGGCCCAAGTATTTCATCCCCATCCATGGTGAATACCGCCACCTTAAATATCATGCCCGACTGGCTGAAAAGTCGGGGATACCGAAGGACAACGTATTTATTTTAGGCAACGGCGAGGTATTTGAAATAAATGAGTCGGGGGCCGCTAAAGCCGGTAAAGTGAACGCAGGGAGGGTTTTTATCGACGGCAAAGGGACAAACGGAGTTGAAGACATAGTGCTCAGAGACAGAAGGACGCTGGCCCACGACGGCATAGTCATTAGTTCTTGTAGGGCATTGAAAAGCACACAAAGAAAATCGTCTCTGGTCCCGATATCATATCCAGAGGGTTTGTTTTTGAGGACGCCTCACAGGATATTATCAATGAAGTAAGGGACCTTATGGCTGCAACACTTTCCCGACTGCAGGATGACATTATTTCTGATGTATCGCTGATACAGTCGAAACTTCGTTCTACTCTTAAGAAATATCTCAGAAATACCATGGACAGGCGTCCGATGATTATGCCGGTCATAATGGAAGTGTAATGAGTAAATGGGTGTTTGAGTAAAAACTTATTCGCTCTTATGCCCATATGCTTATTTACGCACATGCCTTTTTTACTCATACGCCCATTTACTCATACGCCCATTTACTCATTTGCCCATATACTGCTTTGATAGAAAACATGGGGGGAATTTGGTATAGTACCTTATGGCTGCGGGAAAGTTTGGAACGCTCATCTTCAAAGTCCGGGAATACTGTCCGGCGACAGGAGGCCTTTGGACGAAAGACTCCAGCATGCAGTTGGTCATTATTGCACGACTATTTCGGGGTCGAAAAGTGTTCTGTCATGTTGATCAACCGGGAAGACATGACGCTGGAGGTCAGGGCAGCTACTCACACTGCCATTGTCGGAATGAAGAGAAAGCTTTCGTGATGTCACCAGTCGCAACCAGGGCGTTGCTTGAGGATACTCCGTTTAAACGGACAGAGAAAAGACTCTCCTATTTCATGCCGCTGAACACAACCAGTTACACTTCCTCTAATTCATTGAGCGTTCCGATCAAGTACTATGAAAAAAAGGTCGGCGTCCTCAATCTTACTGATACGAAAAATAACAAACGGCTGACTGCGAAGCAGGTGAGAGAGGCGGTCAGGATAACTGATTACCTTGCCGTTTATCTGTATGCCTCCCAAGCCAACGACCTTCTTGAGAAGAATATAAAAAAGTACGAGGATGCCCTCGCGCAGGTAATAAAACCGACGAGATGAAGACGAGTCTGACAAGCTTTATCGTGCATGACCTGAAGGGACCCGTCAGTACCATTTTGGCCAACCTGGACATGCTGAGTTACGAGCCGCTTACCGCGGAGCAGCTTGGACTGGTGAACCTTGCGTTGAACGATGTGTATAAAATGCAGCGTATGGTAATGAATATCCTTGATGTCCGGAAAATGGAAGAAGGGAAGATCAATATTTACAGGGAGGAAACCGACCTCTGCGAACTGGCGCAGCGTGAAATCATGTCTTTAAAGGGCCTGCTTGCCATGAGGGGCATCAGTATAGTGTTTGATGGGGGGCCGTGCGTAATGTTTATCGATGAAAACCTTATCGGCAGGACGATTTCAAATCTCATAATCAACGCTGTCGAGCATTCCCCTGACCGGAAACAGATAACGGTGAATGTCCGTTATGATGCTGCCGGGAAAGAGACTGTTTTCAGCGTTGCCGATGAGGGCGCCGGCATCCCTGATGATCTGAAGGGCAAGGTTTTTGACAAGTTCTTCCAGATAGAGTCCGGCAGGATTTACCGGAAGACTACTACAGGCCTGGGGCTGACATTCTGCAAACTTGTGGTCGATGCTCACGGCGGGCGTTTATGGGTTGAGGATAACGAGGGGGGAGGGACGCGTTTTATTTTACCCTCCCGGAAACAATTAAAGAGGTGATGGTCTGATGGCGGTTCCGATAGAATATCTGAAAATAAAATGCCTCGTTGTTGATGACGAGGCGTCCATGCGCAAGACTATCAGCAATATGCTTGGGAAAATAGGTTTCACGAGCGTTATTACGGCTGATAACGGCAGAACGGCGTTGGATATAATCAAAGTAAGTCCTGTGGACATGGTGATAGCGGATGTCAATATGCCTGAGATGACCGGCGTCGAGCTTTTTAAAACTGTACAGGGAGGATAGAAACTACGATAATATGGTTTTTATTTTTGTTACTGCCGAAGCTACCAGGCAAACTGTTGCGAGGGCAGCGGAGGAGGGCGGCGAAGGATATATCATCAAGCCCTTTGTGATGGGGATACTGGAAGACAAGATTGCAAAGGCACTGGAGAAAAAATTCAAGCCGGGTTCTGTGGAAACCTGCCTTAAGGAATTTTCTGCCGCCATGGCCAAGAAAGACTTTCAAGGGCCGAAGATGCCCTCGGCAAGGCAGCGGCCCTTGTGCCCGATGCGGCAAAGGTGATCCATAATTTCGGCGTGCTGTACCTTGCAAAAGGGGATATGGAGCGGGCGATAGAATTTTTTAAAGAGGCGATAGAAAAAAACCCCATGTTTGTGAAGTCCTACAATGCCCTCGGTGAAATATATGAAAATATGGGGGATCATCGGCTCTGCCATAAAATACTATGAGAGCGCTCATGAAATAAGCCCGGCCAATACCGAGCGGCTGCTTGCGCTCAGTAAGCTTTTCTACAAGACCGGAGAGAAGGACAGGGCTGAAACCATTCTTAAAGACGCGGTTTCAGACATGCGGGGAGATATTGCGGAGTCTGCACATCTTATGGGTGAAATGTACCTTGCCAGGAACGAAAGTGAGAAGGCGCTGGAGATGCTGAAGAAGGCATATAAGCAGAACCCCTCGGATATATCAATCATGGAGAGTCTGGCGGAGGCGTACCGCAAGGTGGGACAGGCGGAGCAGGCGCTTGAACTCTATAAGGAATGTCTGAAGATATCCCCGGACAATGCAATGGTTTATTACAGCATGAGCAAGACTTACCTGGAAATGTCTGACAAGAAAAACGCTATAGAAGCCATGAAGAAGGCTTGGGTGCTCAACCCGCACTCCAAAGAGATAACGGCTGACCTCAAGGCGCTTGGCGAGAAGAGCCGGCTTAATCTATTGATGTTTATATGGCAGATTCTCTGAAAACCCCCTATTTCAAAGTCACCCGCAGCATCTCCACACAGCATCGGCAGAAGGCTGCAGGAGATCAAGGGAGTTATTGCCGTTACAGGCGGAGCTTACCTCACTCTGGCACTGTCAAGTTACAACAAGTGGGAGCGGTCACTGTTTACTTTCTCTCAGGCCCCTAACCGGAAACTACGGCGGCATTGCAGGCGCCTATGTTTCCGATGCCGTTATTTCATTTCTCGGTGTTGCCGGCTATATGTCTCCGATTTTGCTTATGGTCTACGGGGTAAGGAAAATCCTGGGAAAAGAAAAGAGTATGCTGCATGCCTTGGGCGCAGTGGTTTTATTAGCTTCATTGTCGATGCTGGCGCAGCTCCTTTCCGGGACAATCAACCTGTTTGTTGAGCCTGCCGGGGGGCTTGCCGGGCTTCTTCTGGCAAACCTTTTCGAAGGGTTGCTTTCACCCCCGGGGGCATATTTAATGGGTATTGCCCTGGTGGTCATTGCGCTGGTCCTTCTGAGCCCTGTGTCCATTTTTTCATACATGCGGGGACGGGAGAAAGAGGCTGAGCTGCCGATCAAGGTGATGGAGCCGGAGCTGCCGTTGTACCCGTTGGAGAATGAAGAAATACTCATAGAGAGCAAGCCTGCTGCAAAAGTCCCTTTGAAGCCGGGGACGGCCCGGGAAGTAAAGAGCGATAACGGCTATTCGCTGCCGCCTCTGGATTTCTTAAAAGAGGGTGAAGATGCATCAGGGCCGGCCAGGGATGAATTGAATGCTGCGGCGTCCGGCATTGAACGAAAACTCACAGACTTCGGTGTAAGCGGCAAGATAAAAGGGGCACATCCCGGCCCGGTGGTCACTATGTATGAGTTCGAGCCCGCCGCCGGGGTCAAGATCAACAGGATCGTGTCTCTGTCAGAGGACCTGGCCCTTGCGCTCCGTGCGCCGAGTATCCGCGTGTATCCTATTGCAGGCAAGGCCACTATCGGCATCGAAGTTCCGAACAGTCAGAGAGCAACGGTTGTGCTCAGGGAGATCATCTCCGCTGAAAACTTTCAGAACAGTGCATCTCTTCTTACTCTCGCTCTCGGCAAGGATATTTTTGGTAAGCCTGTTGCGACCGATCTGTCAAAAATGCCGCATCTCCTGGTTGCAGGGGCCACCGGCTCCGGCAAGAGCGTCTCCATTAATGCAATGATCATCAGTCTGCTTTATAAGGCGACCCCCGAAGAGGTCAAGATGCTTATGATAGACCCGAAACTCCTGGAGCTTTCGGCCTATGCCGGCATCCCCCATCTGATATCGCCTGTCATAAACAGCCCGAAGGAGGCTTCCGAAGCGCTGAAGAAAATGGTATTCGAGATGGAGAGACGGTACAAGGTCCTTGCTGAAAAGGGCGCCAGGAACATAGATGCCTTTAACCGGCAGGCGTCGAGGGCTGAAAAACTTCCGTATATTGTAGTCATTATTGATGAACTGGCTGACTTGATGTTTACCGCGCCGAGCGATGTTGAGAATGCCATAACACGCCTTGCCCAGATGGCGAGGGCATCCGGCATCCATCTCATCCTTGCGACACAGCGGCCTTCTGTTGATGTCATTACAGGTTTGATCAAGGCAAACTTCCCTGCAAGGATATCATTTCAGGTCACCTCGCGGATTGATTCGAGGACGATACTCGACGGGCAGGGCGCCGAGCAGCTTCTTGGCATGGGTGACATGCTGCTTATGGTCCCCGGCGTCAAGATTCTTAGGATCCACGGCGCCTATATAAGCGAAACAGAGATTAAAGCCGTAACGGAATTTGCGAGGTCTCAGGGGCCGCCCGATTACACGTCCTTTGAAAACATTGTAGTCACCGACAGCCAGGAGAAGGGGACTGACGGTTCGGGCGAAAGGGACGCGATGTATCAAAAGGCGCTCGATTTTGCGGAGTCTGCGGGCGAGGTCTCCATTTCGTCGATACAACGGAGATTCAAGATAGGATATAATAGGGCTGCAAGTATTATGGAACTTCTGGAGGAGGACGGTCTTGTCGGGCCTCCGAAAGGCGCCGGAAAACCGAGGGACTTCCTGGGGAGAAGATGATGAAGACTGGCAATAGGCAATGGGCAATAGGCAATAGGCAAAACAATAAGCATGTGCTTTTTGTTATTTTTATGCTATTGCCTATTGCCTATTGCCTATCTCCCATAGCCCTGTCTTTTGCCGGAGTTGCCGATGATGAGGTTGCGAGGATTCAAAAGGCTTACGAGAATATAAAGGACATCAGGGGCAATTTCGCACAGAAAAGTTACATTAAGGATTTAAGGAGGACCGATACTTACAACGGTCAGTTTTTTATAAAGCCCCCAAAGATGAAATGGGAATTCAGGGGAGACAAACCCCAGACCGTATATATCAATGGGGAAGATATACTTATTTATCAAAAGAAAGAAAAGCAGGTTTTTAAATCAAGATTTGACAGGGCCGCTTACGGCCAGTCGCCTATCGCATTGCTGGGCGGCTTTGGCGATATTAAAAAAGAATTTGACGCTTCAATGAAAAAAGACAGGCTGATACTTAAACCCAGAACGCCGATGGGCACTATTGTTCAGATAGAACTAACCCTGTCCGACGGGGTATTTCCTATCGAAGCCCTTTCTATTCATGACACGGCCTCTAATACAATTGATATTACCCTGAAAGATGTCAGGATCAACACAGGGATCAGTGAAAGGATATTTGCGTTTACGCCTCCTGAAGACGCCGCCGTTGTGCAACAGTAAAACCTGCAGCGGGCCGGCATTACCGGCTGTATTATTCTTACGCGACAGAAAACGTAAAAAAGCCCCGGCTTAACTGAATTGTAATAACGGTGACATTATGTTGTAACAGCACTTTGTTAATATATTTAAAAAGGTCTGGAATGCTCCTGTTAACCTAAGTATTGCAAAAAGTTTCAGTTTTCTTACCATGTCATTCCGGCTTGACCGGAATCGTTTTTGAACGGAGCAACGCGATTCCCGACAAGCGGGAATGACAATTCGGCTGATACAGGAGTTCACTAAAGGTGAATTTCTGTCCCAAACTGAAGCCCGGCGTTTGCAGTGGTTTTCAAGCATAGAGTGCCCTATTTATTGCAACTGATGAGATACCACAAACGGAGAAGGAGAAGAATATGCGCTTTGCAAGAGAGTTCAGCATCAAGAGATTCTTTCAGGTCAATTTCATTCTTACTATTACGGTATTGGGCATTATAATCGTTTTTTCCTCGGTGCTCAATCAAAAGATGCAGCGGGACATTGAAGGCATAATAAACGTTGACCAGCAGGCAAGGTCCAGGGGGAAAGTCGAAGAGATAAAAGGGGAGATGAAAAACTTCTCCGTGATAATGACGGCGCTATTATCGTTCTCTCTGCTCGGCGGCGTCGTGTTCCTTTTTATGACCCACAGGAAGATTCTGACCCCTCTTGCCGGTCTGACCGCTCATGTTGATGAAATTGCAAAAGGGAACCTGAACGTCAAACTCATATGCGGCCGGAAGGGTGACGAAATAAATACACTATCCTGCCACATGGATACTATGGTCACTTCTTTCGGCAACATCCTGGATACTGTTGTTACAACGGCAAATAATGTAACATCATCAACGGTTGTTCTCACATCATCAGCCAACACTGCCGATAAATGCGCAAGGGAACAGGCTACCCAGACGTCGCAGATCGCTGCTGCCTCGGGAGAGATGTCTCAGACGATAATCGACATCGCAAAGAATTCAGCCTTCGCGGCGGAGACCTCTGAGGACGCGATGAAGACGGCGAACAAGGGCAAGGAATTAGCGGATGGAGCGGTAAGTACGGTTGACAGAGTTTACGCCTCGACAGTCGCCCTCGCCACAATGGTAGAGAAATTAAACGGCAGGGCGTCAGAGATAGGCGATATTGTAACGGTCATAAAAGACATAGCCGACCAGACGAACCTGCTTGCCCTGAATGCGGCGATTGAAGCGGCAAGGGCCGGGGAACAGGGAAGGGGATTTGCCGTGGTGGCGGATGAAGTAAGGAAGCTTGCCGAAAGGACGATAAAGGCAACGCTGGAAATATCCGAAAAGATAACCGCAATACAGTCCGAATCGAGCGAGACGGCCAGAACAATGGACCAGGCCACAAATGAAGTAACAAAGGCCACCGAGTTCATAAGGAATGTCGGCGATACCCTGAACCATATAGTGGGGGCGGCGCAAAAGTCCAAAGACCAGATAATCAATATAGCCACGGCGGTTGACCAGCAGTCGGCTGCGGCAGAGCAGGTGAGCGGGAGTATTGACAAGGCACAGGACATATCGAAGAAAGTTGAAGCCGTGACCATGAAAGTGGCGAGTGAAGCGTCCGGCATGATAACCATGATGGAAAAGTTGAGGGGCGCAGTCGGCGGCTTCAGAACAGCGGGCAGCGACACCTATATTCTTGACGTCGCCAAAAACGACCACAGGATATTCTGCTCAAAGATCCATTCGGCCATAGACGGTCTGACACACGTTGATCCCGCCGGCATAGCTGACCATCACAAATGCAGGTTCGGCAAGTGGTATTTCTCCGAGGGCAAGCAGTTGTGCGGGCACCTGCCGTCATTTAAGTCGATAGACAGTCCCCACCAGAGGGTCCATGCGATGGGCAAGGAAGCAGTAGCGGCCCATGCAAGGGGCGACAAGGCAAGGGCAGAGGAGTTTAGGAGGGAGATGGACAACAACTCAACAGAGGTCATCTCATGCCTCGACAGGATAAAGATCGAATGCGGGAGCAATGCATGAACTTGCCGGCTTGTATCCATTCAGCCTCTCACTCCGCAATTTATGTTATATTGAAAATATATGAAACCGGGAGTGCCGATGAGAATGGTCCGGGAAGAGAAGACTGTTCAGGCCATGATAAGGGTTTATTGCCGTGATAAACACGGGACAACGGACTCTCTTTGTCCCGACTGTGAAGAACTGATGGCCTATGCAAAGGCGCGTCTCGCAAACTGCCCTTTCCAGGAAACCAAGACACCCTGTGCAAAATGCCTGGTGCATTGTTATAAGCCCGTCATGAGGGACAAGGTCAGGTCAATCATGCGGTATTCGGGGCCGCGCATGGCCTATAGGCACCCTGTTTTAGCGCTTTTTCACTTTATGGATGGGTTCAAACAGCCGGGCAAAAGACGGGAACAGATATGACACCACACAGGAAAATAGCTATAACTATCGGAGACCCCGGAGGCATAGGGCCCGAGGTTGCGCTGAAATCTGTCATCTCAAACGATATTGCCGGACTATGCCAGCCAGTGATTATTGGAGACAGGGTAGTTATTGAGGAAGCAATAGAACGGTTTGGACTCCCGGTCAGCCCCGGACATATTGAACTGGTAAATGTCGGCGAGATTAAGAGCAGCGGGTTTGAAACAGGCGTTCCCACTGCTGTTGGAGGGAGTGCTTCCGTCGCTTATATAAAAAGGGCGGTGGAGCTTGCTTTGAACCAAAGTGTTGACGCTGTTGTCACAGCGCCTATATCAAAGGAGTCCCTGAAGATGGCGGGGTTTAAATGGCCCGGCCATACCGAGATGCTCGCAGAGCTCACCGGAGCAAAAGAATTTGCAATGGTGTTTTACAGTAAAAAGCTCAGTTTGATCCTTGTTACTGCCCACACAGCTCTCTGTAATGTGCCTTCAATGATTACAAAGGAGAAGCTTTTGAAAACTATAGCTCTTGCTCAGAAGGCGTGCGCTGCCATGGGTATTGAAAACCCCAGGATTGCTGTTGCAGGGCTGAACCCTCACGCGGGCGAATCAGGAATATTCGGAACGGAGGAAATAGACGCTATAGCTCCGGCCGTAAAAGAGGCCCGGCAACAGGGCATTCCTGTTTCAGGGCCTTATCCGGCAGATGTCATTTTCCGCAAGGCTTACAAGGGCGAATTCGATATAATTGTCTGTATGTATCATGACCAGGGGCTTATACCGCTTAAGATGATAGCGTTTGATGAAGGCGTTAACGTGACGGTGGGGTTGCCCATTATACGGACGTCCCCTGACCACGGAACGGCTTATGATATTGCATGGAAAGGAATAGCGAACCCTTCGAGCATGATAGAGGCCATAAAACTTTCAGTGAGGATGAGGAGGTGACAATGCTTTTTGAACCGTTCTCCTTTGCAGGGCTCAATCTTAAAAACCGGATTGTGCGTTCTGCCACGTATGAAAAAAGGGCCGACGACGACGGTTTTGTTACCGGGGCGTTAATAGAGTTCTACGAAGATATTGCAAAAGGCGGCGCGGGGCTGATAATAAGCGGAAATGTCCTGGTCCATACCTCCGGAAGGTCCGTGCCGCAAATGTTGTGCATCCACAATGATTTCTATATCGATAAGCTCAAGCGCCTTACCGATGCCGTGCATAATCTCGGCGGCACAATTGTCATCCAGCTTGTGCACGGTGGAAGACAGGCCTTCCCGTCACTGCTCGGCGGAGGGCAGCCGGTGGCCCCCTCAGTTGTCTATGATCCATCCACGCGAATAACGCCGCGTGCGATGAGTGACGATGAGATATGGGAAGTAATCGATTCCTTCGGCGATGCCGCGAGGAGGGCCATATATGCCGGATTCGATGGCGTCCAGCTGCATGCCGCCCACGGGTATCTCATTAATGAATTTCTTTCGCCGCACACCAACAGAAGGGATGATTACTGGGGAGGCGATGAAGAGCGGAGATTCCATTTTGCAGAGGAAGTATACAGGGCCATACGCAGGGAAGCAGGGGAGAGTTGCCCCGTGTTAATCAAGATGAATGCCGATGATTTTATTGAGGGAGGGCTGGTCGCGGAGGAGAGTGTCAGGATAGCAAAACGGCTTGAAGACATGGGCGTATGCTCTTTTGAGGTCAGCGGAGGCATGTATGAATCCGGGAACAAAACAGCGCAGCCTGAAATTCTAAAACCTGAGCAGGAAGCCTATTTCCGGCCTGCCGCCGGTCTTTTTAAAGGGCGGCTGCGTATGCCGGTAATGCTGGTAGGCGGCATGCGCTCCAGACAGGTAATGGAAGATGTGCTTCTTAAAGGCGATGCCGATCTGATTTCACTGGCCAGGCCTCTCGTAAGGGAGCCTGACCTGCCGCATAAAATGGCGCGAGGCAAGGAAAAGGCCGATTGCATTTCCTGCAACGGCTGCATGAGATTTAACAAGCTCGATGTGGTGCGGTGTACCCAGCTCAAACCGTGAGAGGACAGGATGAGATTTCGAGCATCATGACGAGGGCATCTTCCGTGGGACGCAAGTAATAGTCTTTCCTTGTCCCGACAACTTTGAAGTCCAGTTTCTCGTACAGTTTTTTTGCAGCGATGTTCGATATGCGCACCTCCAAAAATAGAAAGCGGCAGCCATTCCTCCTCAAGTCTTGTATTGCGTTACTGAAGATCATATTTGCGATGCCCTGTCTGCGGTAATCGGGGTGCACTGTCAGATTCATCAGGACCCCCTCATCGGCTACCTGTTTGATAAAAACATACGCAACAATCCTTCCATCAAGTTCTGCGACCCTTGTTATTGAATGTTGGCTGTAGACCTCGCCGAGGAAAGACGTTTCCGACCACGGCATGGTGTACGATGCATTTTCTATCTCTGCAATCACACGCACATCGCCGGGGGACATCTCCCTGATTGTAACGGCGTTCATAGTATCCTCAAATGGCGCCCCATACGCCATGAATTGGAATCAACAGGCTAATCGGTCCCGGTAAAAATACATTGTCCCTTGCTGTCTTTACGCATTATGCTGCTTCATTGCCTGCTTTATCTCCGCCTCCGACTTTCTCATATAGCGGGGTACAAGGTGTACAGGATCATCGAATAAATTGTTTTTGGCCTTTATCATGCAGAGGTGCGCGACGTTTGCCGGCGAGGGGACCATGTGTTGAGGGTGTCCGAAAAGGGCTTTCCCCCCAAGTGACGCCTGGATATGGTCTTTGTAAAGCAGTGCTCCCTCTCCGAGGAAAACAGCGGATTTCCCTATGGAAGCGAGAAGAGTGTCAAGTTTTACAGTTTGCTCCTCGATTATTTTTGTGAAACCATCCCCCGACCATTCAAATACTCCCGCGTACACTTCCTTTTTGCGGGCATCAAGCAAAGTACATATAAGATGCGGTGAAAAAGGGACATTCCAGGCGAATGCCTCAAGGGTCGAGACGGCAACGACCTTTTTCCCGGTAGCGTAGCTGAGGCCTTTAAGGGTGCTGAGCCCGACTCTTAGCCCCGTGAACGAGCCCGGTCCGGAGGCAATACCGAACACATCTATATCATCTATTGTAAAGCCGGAGCGTTTGAGGGCATTGTCTATATCCGCCATTATCCTCGCAGAATGGGTCGCCTTCACGTTCATCCTGGACTCGGCAATAAGGGTATCGTCTTCCATTACCGCAATGCCGCCAAGCATGGTAGATGTTTCAATCGCCAGCAGCTTCATAACCGGGCGCCTCCCTATTTGTAAAAGTTAATATGCCAAGCACCAACGCAGGACTTAAAGACTGCATAGTCTGTATATAATAACCTATAATTAGTGACTAAAAAACTATAAAAAGCTGTTGTCACCCCACACTGTCAAACACACACTGTCAAAACGCTGAACAAGTTCAGATACATGTGAGACAGAAATAATAAAATAGAGGGGCAAACCTTTGACAAGGAGAAACCCCTCATGAAAGTATTCAGTATTGCAAAAGGTTTTCACCGGTTAGTAAAAAATACCCCACCTGAGTTATCAGATAAAGAGCTCAACAAATTGAGAGCACGGAGACTGTTTTACGAGACGAGAGATGCAAACTTGGTCTGCAGGACCTTTGAAATAGGCAGGGCAACTTTGTATCGTTGGCTGAAGAGATTTAATCCTAGAGATCTATCCACACTTAAAGATATGTCGCGGCGTCCACGAAAAGTAAGGACTCCGCAATGGTCATATGAGCTCATGATGGCTGTCAAAAAACTTAGAAAACAATACCCTCGATGGGGCAAAGAGAAAATCGCTGTATTGCTTAAGGGTGAGGGATTGAATTCTTCAGCTTCTACTGTTGGGCGTATCATTGCTCATTTAAAAAAGCACGGGGATTTGGTTGAGCCGAAAATAAGATCAATCTCTTGCAAGAAAAAGATAAAGAGGCCCTATGCAATCAGGAAACCCAAAGAGTATATGGCGGCTAAACCTGGAGACCTTGTAGAGGTTGATACCATGGATGTAAGACCTTTAGCAGGTGTTATATTGAAACAATTTACGGCAAGAGATGTAATATCGAAATGGGATGTGGTGGAAGTTAGGAGTCGTGCTACAGCAAAAGCCGCCAGCGAGTTTATAGACACTCTACAAAGACGCATGCCCTTTGCAATTAAGGCAATCCAGGTGGATGGTGGCAGTGAGTTTTTTGCGGACTTTGAACGCCTCTGTAAAGAAAGAGGTATTCAGCTTTTTGTGCTGCCACCTAAAAGCCCTAAACTCAATGGTGCAGTGGAACGATCAAATAGAACCCATACGGAAGAATTCTACGAAATCACAGAATGTTCATGGAAAGTCGCCGAACTTAATCAGCAACTGAGACATCAAGAATACGTATGCAACTGCATAAGACCTCATCAGGCATTAAAATATCTAACTCCATTGCAATTTCTTAAAAAGAGCGGCATTATTGATATAAATAGCCCCTCTCATTTGTCTCATATGTATTGAACCCATACAAACGCTTGCAATTCTTTTTACTTAGTGATAAGGTTTTCATAATGAGTCAATTTATTCCAATAACAGGAGGAAAAAAATGAGAAGGACGGTAATTTTGGCTTTTGTAACAGTTCTTATTGCTTTTGGGTGTGCATCGCAGGATTATGTAAGGCAGCAGATTGACCCTCTGGTCGACAGGATCAGCAAGCTTGAGGCGCGGGTCTCAGCTCTGGAAACTAAAGTAGCTGCTCTTCAAGGACCAGGGGCTGATGTTGACGCCGCAAAAAAGGATGCTGCCGACGCCAAGGCATTGGCAGAGGAAGCATTGAAATGCTGCAAAGACACGGGTGCTAAGGCGGAGGAGGCAGCCCGGAGGGCAGAGGCAGCGGCAGAGAGGGCAGAGGCGGCAACGGGCAAGGCACAAAAGGCTTTTGAATTACAGCAAAAGAAGTAGGTCATTATACTCCAGGTCCTCCGCAGGGGTTGGGTGTGTTTGAATTCCCTGCGGGGGGCCGGTCATCAAAAGCTTAATGGATAGTGCTCATATCTCCGACATGCAACGTTTCAATTTGGTAGTGGGCCAGCTTGTTTTTGCTCTGTATCAATTAGTCTTTCAATTCAATCACCGGCATGTATTGAAAATTATCTCTGGTCGCCATTTCTCGATATGTGGGCCGGACGTTACCAGCCCACTATTGAGAACCCAGGTGATCCAGAGCAAAAACAAACTGGCCCACTACCATTTGGACCTTTGGACTGACTGATTGATTGACAAAAAAAGGCGTTATATAGTTTAATATCAATTCTTGGGCGGATAGCTCAGCTGGGAGAGCGCAGCCCTTACAAGGCTGATGTCACAGGTTCGATCCCTGTTCCGCCTACCATAAGACAGCAATCAGTGAGCGGTGACGGGTGATTAGTTAATAGAGGGAAAGGCGTGATTTTTCCCAAGAGACTGATTGCGGGCAACACGTTGCTCATCACGGTTTTTAGTTTGGGGTGGTAGTTCAGTTGGTTAGAACGCCTGCCTGTCACGCAGGAGGTCGCGGGTTCGAGCCCCGTCCGCCCCGCCATATTTATTATGTATTATCAATAACTTAGTTTTTATTCTCCTCTCAAAACGCCGTCATCAAACCGTCATCAAATCTCTTTCTATCATGGGCTTGCGGGGCGCTGCATGTCAGTAGCTCACCCCTACATAGACACCGAAGTTTCTTTGACCTGTGAAGTTTACCGGAATGATGTAAAGTATCGGGTTAATAGCCTGGACGCCGGGTGGAAGAATCAGGGCTATCGTGTTAATGGCCTGGATGTTGTGTGGAAAAAGACTGATCCAGATAAGTTGAGAAACAAGCGTGCTAAGAGATCGCGGATTGAGTGCTATAGTGAAAAATCAAAGAAGCGTTACAAGTTCCTTCTCCGTAATACTCAAAATGTCTGGACTCATGAAATGGAAGTGGGCTATCCCGCCGATTATCCGAGAGACGGACGCAAAGTGAAGAGAGACCGTAAATTATTAGTCGAGGCGATGGAACGTAAATATTCCGGCATCAAGTGGACATGGAGACTTGGGTTCCAACAGTACCGGGGAAAGAAAGGATTAGGTTACGCGCCTCATTTACATTTTTTGACTGATCGGTTTGTTGACTTTAAATGGTTAGCCCGGACATGGGCGCGAATCGTTGGTTCGTCCGATGTTAATCACATTAAAGCCGGAACACATATTGATAGAATTCGCAATGTAGGAAAGATGATTAATTATATGGTGAATTACATGACAGATGATAAGGAAACCGAGGTGCCTGCCGAGTTTGAGAACGTAGGCCGCTTTTGGGGCGTTAAGAGGGGGATAGTTGAAGTTGAAATGTTCCAAAAAATTCTGCCGGTTCGTTTTGCTGGCCGGTCGATGCGGTTATTCAAGCGTTGGTATCGTGCAAAATTGAGATCGTGGGGAATTTATAAATGGAAACCTGCGGACAATATGGGTTTTACGGTGATCGACGGGAGACGGCTTTTTGATTTCTTGCAGGAGCTTTATCTGTAGTTGCCATAACTTGACCTGACGGACAATGCATAGAAGGGTCGGCACGCGTATAGCACCGACTAACGAACACACATCAAACGTTACAAATGTTGCTGATTTGTAGAAATAACGGCTACATAAAACGAGAACATTTGATTATTTCGTTATAGCGATGATAATTCAATATGCGTTTTATCTCCGCTTTTAAACAACTTGACCTTCACAGTATCGCCAGGTTTTAGATCAGCGAGGCCCATGCCAGAATTATAATTTCGGATATGAATCTGATAATATTCGGGCTTGGTCAGGGTTTCCGCATAAAAATAAATATAAGCTGACACTATTGAACCGTTGGGGAAAATAATTTGCGCCTCCTGATTCGCTTTAATACCGCGACACTCCAGAGAGGGATAAAACTTTTTCGGAATTGTAATTTTGTTAGCGTTGTCGTTTAAAAATGGCTCGGTAACTTTAAAATCAAAGATTATTGGCTGGCTACATTCTTCTTTCACCTTCTTAAGCTGCGCCTCAAGTTCTTCAATGCTAAGCTCGGCTAATCGTTTTTTTCTCTCTTCGATATCCATCATACACCGCCTCCAATTTCTTTATAATCAAAGTGAACTCAACTGTGTCATCAATCCCGTTTTTATGTCAGGAGCCATAATGGAGAGGCCCTTTGACAGGAGCAAAGAAACTGTTTCATCAAAATCATCCCTAAGTTTTGCCTGTTCTGCCAACTTGATTTTGTCGAATAATTCAAATGGTATTTTTGCCTTAAGCTCAATTAACTTGGGCAACGTTTCCTTCGCTTCGGGTACGTTGGAGTCCCATCCAGGCAAGCCAATTAACCTTTGTGCACCGGCATGGATAAAGACAAGCTTAGGGTTATTATAGAAATTATCCCGTATGTTTTTCTCAATTGTTTGCGCGTGAGAGGCTACAGGATCTTGTGCAGCACTAGTAACCATTTTCCGGTCAAGAGCCATTTTAGCTAACTCCTTTGAGCTTTGAGGTCTACCTTTCTCACTCAGTAATTTGTAAGCTGCTTCCTGAATAGTCATCGATATTCTCCTTGCTGGTATTCTGGTTTGTTGTCTTAATTAGAATGATAGCAAGACAAAAAGGAAATGTCAAGAGTTATTTTTGACTTTTTAGACATAGCTCACATAGGAAAACGGTCCTTATCGATTTCGGAGGGTATATGTCACACACTGAGGCAATGGACTATGTGTCAAGTGCCGGAGTTGAAACTGGAACATACAGTGTCTGTAAGGCAAAGTCCTAACTTTTGCACTTTATCACCGAGTACGGACGGGAGTAACTGCGGTACAGGAAAAGCCTTCTCTTTAATGGGGAGTGTCAAGGGATGAAATCCCTTCTGGAGCCGATTAGCGGAGCAAATGTTTTATCGGCTGCCAGGTAAATATTAAATCGGTAAAATTCTAATACGCGCTCTGTCCTCATCCACGCTGATAAGAACCCCTTGTTTCATTTCTTCCGCAAATCGGGCAATGACATCAAGAACAACCTGTTTCGCAACTGCGGGTGCGATATCCTGAATGCGCAGCTGTATAACGCTTGGCGAATCTGCCCCTGTTGCTGCAAGTATAGCACCGAAGTCAAGATCATGGGTCAGCACAACGTATCCTCCCAATTTTGCCCATGCCATGATTTCCCTGTCTGATGCACTTGCCGATCCGACATTAACCCAGTGGACAATCTCGATTCCTTCAGCGGTAAGGACCTCTACCCAGTCCGGCGAGAGATTCATATCGATTAGAAGTTTCATGCAACGGGTAGAGGTATGTCTATTTCTTCTGAACGCCAGGCGGCGTATGAAAGGGCCTCATCGATATCCTGACTTTCCAGATAAGGATAGAGTTTTAATATTTCATCTCTGGAATGACCGGCGGCAATCATTCCCACAATCATTCCAACAGTGACACGCATTCCTCTGATGCAGGGCTTGCCACCCATGATTTCAGGATTGAAGGTAATCCTTGTAAGCTTTTTCATTATATTCACCTCACAGGCTCAATTTTATCAGGTGCTTATTATTTTTTCCTGATATATCGGTCAACACTATTATAACAGAGCGATGTATGCAGGGATACAGGGGGAAGGGCCTGCGGCATTCGCGCGATGCCGGAGGCCCTTCCCCCTGTTCTTTCTTTTGGGTTTATCCAATAAGCCATATTTGCGTGAGATATGCTTTAGTGAAAAGTATGAAAGTACGTACTTGACAACAATATGCTACCGGATGTATGATTATATTGAAAAAATGGGAGGGATGATAGTTATGAAAAAGCGTGCTACGTTTACTATTGATGAGGATGTTTTTGAAGGTCTCAAAATGGTTCCCCGGAGTTTTTCAGTGTCGGAGTTTGTGAGCTTCATGCTTAGAGGTATGTTGAAGGAAATGGCAAGCGGGATGAGCGGAAAGGGCATGATGTCACAGGAGGAGTTTGAGAAGTGGGTAAGCAGTGACCCGGAACTTAAAAAGGTGAGAGAGGGAATACGGGAATCTTTGGGGCCTTTTGTTTATCCTGTTGTTGATAAAGTAAAAGAAGCTACGAAAAAATCGGGTAAGAAAAAATGAGCGCGGATTTATTAAGACCAGAGGAAGCAATTCAGAAAGGGGATAACGTTATTTGTATCGCTTTGGATAAGGATGTGATCGATGGATTATATAAATTGAGAGATGATTTGGGTTTTCCTGTAGGGTCTATGTTGTCAAGCGTATTACGGACATTTGTCGCGGCGTTTCTACCTTCGGCTGGCTTGCACGCTAAAGGGGAGCTGACAATTGATTCTTTAGCATCAATTTCAAACGTCCTGGGGCCGTTGCTCATAAAGTCGGAGGCAGCTAAAGCGAGGGCTGATGGAGAAATAAAGAAATTGCAAAAAGAACAGAAAATTGCCGCGCGGGGTGTGCAGTGAAGGGCAAGGTAAGAGTTCCATCAAGATATTCTAAATGTCCGAAATGCGGGGAGAGGTTTGTCGATATTGGAAAAAAGGGTTTTGTCTGTGCGAACTGCTTAACTGTTCCTGAGAGATTTTTGGTTGATGTCCCATTCGGGGAAAAAAGACCTCGCATTGGAGTTGATAAGCAAGGTAGAGCCTTGGATACTTATGAAAGAGCTTATGACTTATTGGCTCATATCAATTACGAAATCGATAACCATATTTTCGATCCTGCAAAGTATATCAAATCTGAGCAGAAAGAATTTTATGTAAGTAGTCAGTTGGAGGCATATTCCGCGTATAAGATTAATTCGCTTGCGCCGAGTTACCAAACGGATTTCAAGAGATATATTCGTTTGGCGAAGGAATTTTTAATACAAAGGATGTCAGGGAAGTGAGAAAGTCTGACATCGTGAAGTATCAGCAACACCTCGGAGAGAGTTTTAACCTCAGCAACAAAACTATTAAGAATATTATGGATGTTTTTAAAGCATTTCTTAATTACCTCAGAAATGACCTTGAGTTTACAATACCTGTTCTGAAATTCCCCTATATTGAAATTGAGGTAAAGCCTATCAAATGGTACGCGCAGGATGATCAAGTAAAACTTTATGATGCAGTGCCGGAAGCTTTTCGAGACGTTATCGGCTTTCTTATCCTGCACGGTTGCAGACCTTCTGAGGCCAGGGCGTTGAAGTGTAAGGACACAAATGTCGAATGCTGTCAGATGACTATATCGGCGACTTTTTCAGGAACGGTATACAGGGAGAAAAGGAAAGGCAAAAAATCGAAGCCGGTGACTATTCCTATTCATCCTGAATTTCATGATTTCATAGCTCATCGGGTAAAGAATAATCATCCGGAGGCTTTTTTGTTTGTGAACCCTTTTACCGGCAGGCCATTCGGTAAAAATTCATTAGACCGGATGTGGGCGCGTGTGAGAAGGAAAGCAGGCATTGGGAAAGAGGTACGCCTTTATGATTTTACGAGACATTCTTTTGCAAGTAATCATCTGAATCAGGGAACGAGCATTTATAAGGTATCAAAACTTATGGGCCATAGCTCAGTGAAGATGACTGAGAAGTATGGGCATGCAGATATGGAGAGTTTAAGAGTTGAGGTTCCTAAACTATCATTGAAGCGTCATCAAAGTGTCATCAGGAGAATATCGGGTGATAAATAGCGCTGCATCATCAAGGAGTTATGAGCACAAGGTAAGGGTTCGAGCCCCGTCCGCCCCGCCATTGAATTTAAAATATATCTTGTTGATTTATAAGGGTTTGTAGAAATACAAGCCCTTATTTTTTGTCAAAAACCACCCCTTTTTTGGTGCAGTGGTGGTGCAGTAATGGTGCAGTGGATGAAATTGCTGCACTATCTACGCATACATCAGTTTTCCTTTAGGCTGCGGGACTGGCCGCTTTAATTCTATAGCGGTCTCAATCCACTCTTGGATAATGGTTTCAACGTTTGAAAGAGCTTCCTGATATGTTTTTCCATCGGCCATGCAACCCGGCAATTCTGGAACTTCCGCAATATATGACCGATCTTCGGCACTCCAGTAAATTATTATCTCGTATTTACTTTTCACGTGTTTCCTCCAATTCTAATTTGTACTTGAGAATTAGGTTTCTGATCTGTTTTACCTGATAGGACTTCGCCTTGGAACCCTTGGGCTGCAAATTTAAAATTTCCTCAATATTCTTTTTTACAAAAATGTGATGGCCACCCCGAATCCTCTCCTCAAAATCTAATTTCCTTAACAGCTTGCACAACTCAGAAAAGGGAATATTTGAATCTGAGGTTCCATGAATAATTTTGACCAGTAGTTTATTGTATTTACCCACTATTTTATTTCCCTATAAGATTATACCAAAAAGAATCAGGTTATGATGCGTTAACACCATACCATAGTAGGATTTTTACATTTATGGTATTTCATCCTGTCAGGCCGGGTGAGTCTCGTGCGCTAAGAAGGAAGGATTTTAATCTCGAAAATATGACTGTGCATATTCAACGTGCCTTTTCAAAGAAAGTGGAAAAGTGCAGAAAAGGGAAGGTAGACTATTACCTGCCAATATCATCACGCTTTGATATTTCGATATTGAAAAATATGTTACCGGAAGCCTTCGTATTCCTAAATGAAGAAGGCCGTCCTTACAAGCCTGAAAACTTACGCAGGATATGGCATAGGGCCTGTAAAAAGGCGGGGGTGCCGAGAATCAAAATGTATAATGGGACCCGTCACAGCACTGCAACAGACGTCCTGATAAAAACCAATGGGAACTTCAACACTGTGTCAAGAATTCTTGGTCGGAGTACACCTGAAATGGCTAAAAAATGAGATATTAATCAACACTGTTATAACAGAGCAATGTCTGCGCGGATACAGGGGGAATGGCTTCCGGCATTGGTGCCTAAAACACCCCCCAAACAGTCTCATCCAATGATTGTTTGCGATTTATTTATTTGCTCAGCAGGCTATTCAGCGTATCGCTCAGTTCCTGAAGCTTGTAGGGCTTTGTTAGGCGAGCACTAAAACCATAATTATGATAATCGGATACAACGGCATCCTCCGAATAACCGCTCGATACAATGGCCTTAATCTTGGGATTGACTGCAAGGAGCCGCTCAATAGTCTCTCTTCCACCCATCCCTCCACGGATGGTCAGATCCAGAATGACAATATCAAAAGGGTTGCCTGATTCAGCAGCAGCTTTGTATTTCTCGATGGCCGCTTCTCCGTGTTCCGCCAACTCTACATCATGCCCAAGTACTTCTATCATTTCTCCTGCGATATCCCTTATAAGTTCCTCGTCATCCATGAGCAGTATTTTCCCCTTGCGGACAATAGGAGAAAGCTCAGGGACCGGTAAAACCTCTTCTCCAGCTTCAACTGCTGGAAGATAGACATAAACCGTAGTGCCCCAGCCCACTTTTGATGTGACATGAATTACGCCACCATGGTTTTTGATGATGGAATAGCACGTTGCCAGTCCAAGGCCGCTTCCTTTTGCCTTAGTCGTAAAATAGGGATCGAATATTTTCGACAGGTACTCCTCAGATATACCAATCCCATTGTCCTGAACAGAGATCTCCACATACTTCCCCTCTTCCGTCAGTTGGGGAATTCCCTTTTTCGGAGCCCGCAAGTTCTTTGCGGCAATCACTATCGTGCCGCCCAGGGGCATCGCCTGGTCGGCATTGAGCACGATGTTCTGGATCACCTGTCCGATTTGTCCTTCATCCGCCTCCACAAGCCAGAGGTCCAAGTCGAGTTTGAGTTGGTAATCAGCGCTCGAACCGCTCAATGCGAACCTCGCTGAGTTCTCAATAACTGACTGGAGAGAGATATTCTTCTTGACCGGTTTACCGCCCTTTGAGAAGGTCAGAAGCTGTGTGGTCAGATTCACCGACATATGCAGCGCTTTTTCAGCTTGAGCCAGTGCAGAAATAGTTTTGTCCTTATTGTCTATATGCAGTTTAGCAATAGACAGATAACCAAACACTCCCTGCAGCAAATTGTTGAAATCATGCGCAATGCCTCCGGCCAGGGTCCCGATAGCCTCAAGCTTCTGGGACTGCCGGAGTTGTTCTTCCATTTTTTTGCGATCTGTAATATCTTGAATCGTACCGTGCATTTTCAATGGGCGCCCCTGAATATCGAATTCAAGTTTGCCTGTACCGTACACCCAACGCTCCGCCTGATCGTCGTGACGGACAATTCGATATTCCTTGTCGAAAGTCCCACCCCTTCCAAGAACTTCGTTCTTAAAATAGTCAACCATCATTGTGCGGTCCTCCGGATGGACCAGCGCTGCCCATCCATCCACAGAGCGTTCGTATGCTCCGTCTATACCAAACAACTTAGCAAGCACGTCCGAACATGTCCATGACCCGGTGGGAATATCCAGAATATAACTGCCCAAACCCGCGATTATCTGCGCTTCTCTGAGCAAACTTTCACTCTTGCGCAGGGCCTCTTCCGCTCGCTTGCGCTCCGTGATATCACGCATTGTAACGAGCACGCCGTTAATCACCGGATTGTCCAGCATGTTTATTCCGGTGCTCTCCACGTGAATCCAACTGCCGTTCTTGTGGCTGATCCGATACTGGATCGTATGAGGCTCACCGGGATGTTCCATAACATAACTCTGGGCATTGGTTACAACACCCATATCCTCCGGGTGGATTACAGCAGCACTTGGACGGCCGATAATCTCCTCGGGGAAAACACCCATCAGCCGGGTGACGCT
The DNA here is from genome assembly GCA_963784135.1 of Nitrospirota bacterium. Taxonomy (GTDB): domain Bacteria; phylum Nitrospirota; class Thermodesulfovibrionia; order Thermodesulfovibrionales; family Dissulfurispiraceae; genus JADFXI01. The sequence continues at coordinate 113,901 of CAWAQG010000004.1, forward strand.
GGGTGACACATACGCCATGTTCAGGTCGGCATCGATTAACCATACGGTGTCTGAAATGTTATGCAAATAAGCCTTCAACTTCTCTTCGCTTTTCCGGAGACATTCCTCCGCCTGCCTGGGATCGGTGATGTCGGTGAAAGTTCTGACAAACCCTTTTCCTTGCAACGGATTGTGGGTCATCAAACACCAGCGGCGTTCCCCACTTATCAGTTGCGGAAATTCGACTTGGAATGTGGCGGGCTCATCGAGTCGAAAGATAGCGCGATCCAGCATTTGCCGGTCTTGCCCTGTCACTTCGGCCCATGTCTTCAGGATTTCACGAAAATCGACGCCCACCTCGACCGTGCCGGGCGAGAGTTGAAACATCTCCTCGAAATGCCGGTTAAACGCCAGCATGCGATATTCCGGCCCAACGACTACCATCCCCTGAGTAATATGGTCCAGAACAATATTTAGAACGTCCGCTGGTTCGGTAAAACTGGTTTTATCTAACGACTTGCTGTTCTTTCCGCGTCCCGCCTTCATTGCCATCTCCCCGTATGCTCCCGATTGTCATCGACAGGCCGACTTCTCAATACCTTGTGCATTGTTATTTTCAGGCGCACTCGGTCAACAAGGACAACTAACTGAAAAGAAGCGGCTTTTTCAAAATAAGCATAAAATAGCACGAGAAAGAGGATATTATCAATCTGCTTGCAGTATGCCGCCCTGAAGGCTTACGCCCTGAAACCGATTTACGTGTTGTCAACAAATAGAGTTGTCCGGTTTTAGAGCAAATAAACTGTCCGGTTCTGCAGGGTGGCTGCGCATGGAACATGGCAGGCCACCGATGTCAGTTTTATTGAGTCTCATGCCGCTGCATGTGAGCACTTTGCAATCTCCTTTCCTTTAGGGTCAAAGACCGCCAGTTTTCTCGGTCCATGGAATATAGCAAGGCCACCATCCGGATAACGATGGACGCGAACTTCGACCTTAACGTAGTGGCAGCGATATTGATTTGGCGGGATCTGAAGTTTTAGCCCATCGAACTTTACACAGTTGTCGTTGCCTACGGTGCGGTCATACTGTTCGCATAGGATGTCTTCCAAGGCAGTGCCTGCCCAAGTCACGAACACGCTCTGTGGTTCCTGCGGGACAACAGTGAACTCGGCATTATGGGCTGGCATATAAGTACTGGCAAGATAATCATTGGCCTGCTTCATCTCAGTAATGCCCGCCATTGCAAGCTCCTTGACGAGGCGGTCTTGATGAGTTTCGAAGGCTCGCTCAGAACGACCCCTGGCCTCAGGAGAATACGCAGCAATCATCTTAATTCCAAGTTGGCTCATTGCACGACCGAACTGGGTAAGATTTGATTTGTCCACTTTCCCTCCGGCCTCAGGTGTATGCCAGTAGTGACTTCCACGATCCGTATACAACGAAGCAAACAATCCGTGTTGCTCAATAACTTCTTTTACCCCTTGAAAGCTGCTTTGAGTGCCTTCCTCCTGCACAAAAAACATCGAGTAGTGTTCACTCGTGGCATCATCCATAGTTACGATTAGATCCCAGTATTTTCCTTCAACCCACTGATGTTTGGAACCATCCTGGTGCAGCATCATACCGGTATAAGGTGCCCTTGTACGCTTTTTCCTGTGTGTACCTTTCTGTGCTGCCTTCGGTACCAATCCCTTTTCCTGGAGGGTGTTCTTGACCCATGTGTAGCTTCTGGTCCCTTGATAAGCACGCCGGTACCAGCTATAAAAATGTTTGACATTGAAACCACAAAAGCGATTGCTATAAAGATCCGATAGTGCGACTACTTCATCAACAGGCGCACGTTTATGAGATATTTGCCCTAAACGCTTATCTATAAGGCCCTCCAGGCCCGTATCTTCATACCTCAACATATATCTTCTAAATGTCCTATCGCACACACCCAGAAGCGTTGCTGCTTCTTCCTGCGTTAATCGACCTCGTATCCAACCCTCATAGCTTTCTTCAAATCTCATCTTCCGTACCTCCTGCAACACTGCCGAACGTTTCATGGATAGCCCCCTTGCTATCCATATATTTTATCCGGACAGTTTATGTGCTACAGATACGGACAGTTTATCTGCTCGCCACACTGAAACCGATTTACGTTGACTTCCTGCTTCGGACATGATATAAAAAAGGTAACAGATGAATAATATAAACAAGATACAAGGCATCCCACCGGGAACTCCGGAGGCGCAGAAACCTTCTGATAACAAGGCTTCAAACTCATTTAGTGAAGTTCTGAATAATGTGTTCATCGATGCCGCAAAGATCCAAAATGAAGCAGCGCAATCCATTGAACATATTCCATCGGTAAGCATGGCAGATATCAAGGTAGAGATGGCAAAGGCCGGCGATGCTATGCAGAGAATGCAAACGGCACGGGACAAGTTATTGAGTGCGTATAAAACAATGAACGAGAACCAATAGCATAATCCTTAGTCCGGGTTTTGTCCTGTTCAATTATTTCCCTATAGAATACGGGAAGATTATCTATGCGAATAGCGTTATTGTGCTGGGAGGCACTGCATTCTATTGCGGTCGGCGGCGTGGCGGCTCACGTGACAGAGTTGGCGGCCGCTCTCGAGCGCAAGGGACACGAAGTGCATGTTTTTACCCGGATGGCGAATGGCCGGGACCATCTCGAGAGGATTGACGGTGTCTGGTACCACCGCTGCCCGTTCCGGCTGGACCCCAATTTTATAGAAGAAATAAACGAGATGTGCAGGTCATTTGTCCACCATGTTTTCAGTACGGAAGATTACATGGGGGCCCATTTCGATGTGGTCCACGCGCATGACTGGCTGGCGGCCAATGCCATGATCTGGATTAAACAGGGACGCGGGCGAAAAGGGATATTCACTATTCACTCAACTGAATATGGCCGTTGCGGCAATAATTTTTATGGGGGCCGCTCTGCGCATGTCCGCGATATAGAAAGGGCCGGAACATATTGGGCTGACAGGGTGATTACGGTTTCAAATGCCCTTAGAGATGAAGTCATGTGGATGTATGAGGTGCCCGAGTGGAAGATATCTGTCGGTTACAATGGAGTCAATCTCCATAACTATGACGGCTGGATAGCCCCGGATGAAATTAAAGGACGATACGGGATCGGGCCTACTGATCCTACGGTTCTTTTTTGCGGACGCATGGTTTATCAAAAAGGGCCTGACCTTCTTGTCGAGGCTATACCTTTTATTCTCAGGTTTCATCCTAATGCCAAATTCATATTTGTCGGCGACGGAGAAATGCGGCAGCAGGTGGAAGGCAGGGCGCATCAGCTTGGCGTGGCGCATGCAACCAGGTTTCTCGGATTCAGAGCAGGGTGGGAATTGACTGACCTGTTCAAGGCATGCGATACTCTCTGCGTGCCGAGCCGCAACGAGCCTTTTGGCATTGTTGTCCTTGAAGCGTGGAGCGCCGGGAAACCGGTCGTTGTCTCAAAAAGCGGGGGACCTGATGAGTTCGTATGGCACGAGGTCAACGGGCTTAAGGTCTACCCCTATCCGGAATCCATCGCCTGGGGCATAGGAACGCTCTTCACCAATTTCGAATGGGCCCGGTGGATGGGGCGCAATGGTAGGACCGCTGTTGAATCGGCTTTCACATGGGACGTGGTCGCGGACCAGGTGCTCTCAGCATATTACCGGTAGGTAGTGGGTCAGTTTGTTTTTGCTCTGTATCAATTAATCTTTCGATTCCTACACCGGCATAAATTGAAAATCATCTTTTGTCGCCATTTCTCGATAGGTGGGCAGGGCGTTACCTGCCCACACTGATTTCAAATGGTTTAATTCTCCGGCAAGATATCCCTCGAAGTGACAAGTACAATACCCTGTCCCGGCCTGAGGTCGTATGAAAATGGCGCGGGGACGTAGTCAAGGGCATATTCCGGAGAGACATCGGCGAGAGGGGCCCCTGCCTGAAGAAATTTCTGCAAGCTGTCCGCATAGAAATATTGTTTGTTGTAAATGTCTTTGTTGAGTATAAGCAGGCATTCTTCCTGGGTATAGGTGGATGCCTTCCACATGAACAAAATATTAGGATTGTCGTGATGCAGTATCTCTGTGGGCGCTTCCTCCTGGAATACGGCATGCGCTGACTTGACCCTGTTGACGCTTGTTATGAAAGAAGTCAGATCAATGCCTGTTTCTTCCCAATCTCCGGGCCTTGTTTTTACCACATGCAGCTTCTTGCGGAAGCCGAATTCGAATCCCATGGGCATCATGACACCCGCAGAGAACAAAGCTGAGAACAGGTAACGCTGTTTGACGCCTTCTATATTGCCGCCAAATTCTTCGCAGAGCCTTACTGTATCGTGACTTTCAGGGAAGCTTATGGACGGGGAAACTTCCCGTGTGAGGGCATATTGTTCCATTAACCAGGGGTTGTGGAAATCCCACCATTTTGAGCTGTTGAAAATATAATCAAAACCGGCGCCCGCGGTTTTTCTGGTCTGGTCCGGAGGGCATCCGAGTGTTTCCGCGAAAAAAAGCAGATCAGGATATTTTTTCCTTATTTCGCTGATGAGTCTTTGCCATAAACTGCCCGGCACCTGATAGGCCGCATCGCAGCGGAAGCCTTTAAAGCCCAGTTTGGCCAGAAAAGTCACCACACTGAGAAAGAATTGAAAGAGCCCTTCTTTATCTCTTGTATTGCGGTGGTCAAACCTTGCGAGGTCTTTCCAGACCACCTTTTTCTGGTCTTCATACGCGAAGGGATGCGCGATACTGCCATCGGATTCATGGAGAAACCATTCCGGGTGTAATTCTGTCAGGTCTGAATCCGCGGAGCAATGATTGATCACCAGGTCCACCATTACCTTCAGGCCAAGTTTCTCCGCAGTCCTGATCACGTCCATTACCTGTTCATGAGGTTTTTTTTCAATTTCCCCATCAACGAACAATGGATTGAAATCAAAATAATCCGCTATCGAATAAAGACTTCCCGAAGTCCCCAAACGCTGGATCGGGTTGACAAAAATCCAGTTGAACCCCATTTCCGAGGCCCGCAATAAATGCCTTTCCCAGTCGGCAAACTTTCCCGCCAGCAGAGGAAACAGGTTGTAGATGATCATCTTTTCCGGCTTCTTCATCGTTTGTTCTCCTTTTTGCACGCATTCAATACGAGTTGATGGTTTTCACGAAGAACGGAAAGCCAGAAATTCATCCGTTCGGCATTTCCTTTGTCCCGCCAGTGATGAAAAAGATAAGAGGCATCTCCAAGCTGAAGCATTCCTTCAGTCGGATGAATTTCCAGAGAGAAGGAAAGGCGACCAGGGCCGGCCAACTGCAAGGATTCGGCAACAATCGCTGAAAGCCCGGAAGGCCCGAACATCAGGTCGAGAGACCTTTTCCCCAAGTATTCAAATGGTAACATAATTTTATTAAAAAAACTCAGGTGGTCTGCAACTCCGAAAGGGCTGAAGGTGGAGAGCGGGTGCGCGTCGTGAAGATGATAATGCAAGGGTTTCCCCAGCCTGCCGAGCTCCCGAATTACGCGGAGTACTTCAACAAGTCCGGCAGCCGTTGCTTCCTGAACATCTCCTATTACCTCCTGCAGGCCGGGGTCGCCAGGCTTGAGAGAACAAACGTCTTTTCCCGGGTATTTGTGTGAATAGACATGCCTTGCCTGCCGGATACCGATGTGTCCTATATCGATGCAACTGCTCACATGCTCAAGACCGTGCGCTGCCCTGAAAAGTTTTAAGAAGACCTCGGTATCGAGTCCCACAGCATATTCGATAAACAGATAAGGACTTCCCTGGATTTTTTTTAATCGGGATTCGATGCCCTGAAGGACGGTCAGATAATTGTCAAAGCGTGCGGCGATTTCGGTTTGATCATGGATGATCAATCCGAATATCCGGCCCCTGAAGTTTTCTGCAAAATCAAGGACGCGTCTGCGGCCATTTTCCTCAAAGAGGTCAATCCCCCTGGGTAAATGCACAGCAGCCGGGGCCCCGGTTGCCGGCATGAATTTCAAAAGCCTCTCCAGTTCGTCCGGCGTTTCCGCATAGAATTCGGGACAGAGCCCCGCCTCTTTAAAGCGCAGGGCAGCGAGCTGCAAAAGGGCGTCATCGCCGTCAATCCTCTTTTGAAAAAGGGCAAGAATAGGCGGGATTGGTCTATACATTTCCCTGTTGGGCCCTCGATTGAACGAGGTAGACTTCATCACCCGAAATTACCCCCTCAATGTCCTGTGGATGCCCCAGGGCATTCTCCACAAATTGTCCTATTGACCCTAAACGTCTACCCATCAGGTCCCTGAAAGTTCTGTTTTCAGAGAGGCCAATGTCTGAGTAGTCTATGGTTTTCATTATGGTGCCCCCGTCGGGACCAGGCCATAGAGCATGGCTGAAGCTCGCAAAGGCCAGCATACGTACCACCTTCGTTTGTTTATTGCAGACCATCCGGTAAGGGACACCTGATGCTCCTGCTGAAGCCAGTGTTTCGCCCAGACCAACCGCCAGTTCTATATAAACTTCTTCTGTATTATAAGTTACAGGATTGATCGTATGCATTATAAATGAATATTCCGGAACTATCATTTTCTGAATAAGCACGGCCATATGTGCCCTGTCATGCGGTATGCGTGTGTTCCTCCTGTTCATTACCGCCCGTTTGTTCCATAGTGACGCCCAGACTTTGCGTATTGCAACAGCAACATCGGAAGGAGGCACATTTGCAACAGAATCATAGAGTCCGGCCCCCGCAGAATTTTCCAGATCTTCGCAGTTTGAGCTTGAGCGCACCATCAGGCGTTCATCGGGCGAGAATTCTTTCATTACGCCGGAAACGATTTCAGCAGGCACAGTGACCTGATTGATGATCTCCCGCAGTCTTTTCAGGGGACCGGCAAAATCATCCTGCATCTTATTCACGGAGTCGACTAATGCATAATACTCTGTTTCGGCAGTAAGCGACGTTTCCATCACTCCAAAGGGGATGACAAGTCCCAGCGCTGTCTCAAATCCGGCAGGCTTAAGCGCTGATAACTCTTCAAGCTGCCGTACTGCATAAGCTTTGCCGCCGGCGGTTTCCGGTGTGACCCCGTTCAACTGTATCAACTGTTGCAATTTGTTTGCGGAGGACAAGATTACATCCGGGGCCTCAATTGCCGCCAGACGGATTTTATTTATTTTTCTCTCTTCGCGATTCGAAGAAATCTTCAAGCTGACCTTTCCGGCAACAACATCCAGATTGACCAATTGCCCAGCTTGCACCTTTAACTCTTCAAAACGCTCCCTGTCTTCGCATGCTGCGAATACTACATGGTTTTGGCGGGCACGGACTGCAATGTGTGAGAGATGGGGGATTTCGTGGGCGACTATAATACCGGCAACCTGCGCCGGTATCTCCTCATCTCCTTCCGCTCTTTCCAGAAGAGCTATAAGCGGTCCGCCATGCTCAAACGGCAGATTACCGAAACCGACCGCGTTAATCAGGCGACCGGCTGCCTTTCCCGGAACTATGACATCCCATGGGGAAAGCTTTGCGGCTGTTCGTATACTCCTGAGAAGAAGCACCGCGAGGTTTGATGCCTGGAAAACAGGATGACTCCTGATGTCCGACTCACTGAAAACTCTTATAGCATGCCCAGCCACGCCAAGGGCATGGCCCAGCCTTCCGGCCTTCTCAGGGAAGAGCGACAAAATTTTATTGCAGTAATCTTCCGCCAATCTCGAGCATCTTTCGATTGTGGCCTTAAGCCGGAGCAATTCCTCCTGGTCATGCTGCTCCTGATTCTGACCGGAAAGCTCATGAGACCAGTTTCTCAGTTCGGACTCTATTGCCCGGCACTCTTCGGCGTCAAAGCCGCTCAGGCGCAAGTTTTCGATCCCCAGTGCCAGGGAGGACAAGGCCGATTTCCAGGGTATCCCGTTCCTCAGAGCGTCGAAGTGATTGTTTAAACGGCCCAGGAGAACAAAGGAAAAATCCTCCAGTCCAATGTCTGCCATCTGAAGCTGTTGTGCCTTCGGGCCCTCTTTCAACCAGAGTTGTTCGCAAAAATTGCCGCGGAGTTCTGTTAAAAGTCGCAAGGCAGTCAATATATGGTCCGGAGTATCTATATTTTCTTTAGTTCCAAGAAAGTTGCCTATTAAAGCCGCTTCGCGGGAATTGAGTTCTTCTGCCAGTTCTTTAAGGCGTTCATCCAGAGATAAGGCATTAAAAAATTCTTTAAGTTCCTCATGGAAGCGCCTGAACTCGTCAATAAAAGCCGGGGGATATGCTGCGCCGGGCGCGGTTATCTTTTTGAGCAGGCCTTCCGAAGTGACAAGGTCTTCGGGCCCGGCAGAACGGTGCAGCTTGTTCTGAAGTGAATGCTTGATTTCCTCTTTTAGTTCCCGCGGTATATCATTTCTGTGGGCGATATCCCGAATCCGTGTTAGGGGTTCTGCCCTGGTGAATGCGGTGTCGAAAGAGGGCAGCCAGGGGTAAATCTTTCTAATGATAAAAACGTTTTCCGGGGTTGTTATTTCAGAGAGTCTCCTGTATATTTGCTCTGCCGTCTTTGCATGATGGGATGGACGATAGTGGCCGCCTTCCTCGCTGCAGGGGATTTCGCCGGTGCCGAGAAATCGGAGATAGACAGCTATATAAGCGAGATGTTCGATGTTCAGCTCAAAGGTGTTGTCCGCAAAGAGGCTATATATCCATCCGAGCCTGTTCCTCCAACTCAGGAACCTGCTGTTGGCATCTACTATTTTATTTACAAAATCCTGCATCGGTCCGGCTTTCTACGTAATCGCTTTGATAATTTCAAATTAAACTTTATCCCTTGCGACCTCGGCAGTATCTTCATAACTATCTTATTGTAACATCCGGTCGCTGTTTTTAGAGATACACATTGGACAGTCCGCAAAGCCCCAAGTTTTTTCTTACTTCGCCGCTTAATTTTAACCTGATAATTCCCTGTAGATTGCTACGGGGTTGCCGGAGTTCTGTCATTGCCACCCCGGAAAGTCTTCGACTTTCCGGGGGCCCCGTCATTCCGGCTTGTTATACGTACTGCCCAATGGGATATCTGCTAAATGGAGTTGCCGAAGCCCTCGGTATCGGGTCAGAGATGGGGGGTAACGCAATCAGATTGACAAGGGAGATACGAAAACGGGCGCTGTCCCTATTATTACTCCTATTATTACTCAAAAACACCAAGCTGACCGTATCCTTAAAGATCATGGTAAAATAATCAAAATAATGATATTATAGAATCATGAAAACGACTATTGATATTCCAGATGAGGACTTAAAAGAAGCAATGAGGCATACAAAATCAAAAACCAAGCGGAATGCAGTGGTCTTTGCTTTAAAGGATTTCAACAAAAGACAAAGACTTTCAAGGCTGGCTGAAATGCTGGGGACATTTAAAGATTTTATGACTCAGACTGACCTTAAAACCATGCGCGAAGACAAGAAATGGGAAAAGATAAAATAGTCCTGATTGACACATCGAGTTGGATTGAGGCTCTTCGCGTTACGGGAAAGAGGGAGGTGCGCGAACGGGTCATGAACCTAATGGTCGAAGGCCGTGCCGCATGGTGCGACATGGTTGCGATAGAACTCTGGAACGGCGCAAGAGGTGATTATGAAAGACAAAGATTGTCAGAGCTTGATAAGGAAATTACCTGCTTGCAGATAACGCTGGAGGTTTGGCAAAAAGCGCGTGTATTAGCGCAGCAGTGCAGGTTGTCGGGTCAGACTGTGCCATCCGCTGATCTCGTAATCGCAGCCTGTGCATTATCCCATCATGCAGATATAGAACATCAGGATGACCACATGGATTTTATTTTAACCGTTAATTCCGATAGAAGAAGTCCTTAAATTTCACGATTTGTTGTCTCTTACTTTTACAATATGGGATGTTCCCTGTCAAACAAGCCTCCCTTATGCGATTATTTCCAGCAGCCTGGTACGTATCTCAATGAGAAGGCTCTCCGGCTGCGGCCATTGCTCAAGGATAATGCACCCTGAGAAGCTACGCTTTTTAAGTCGCTCTATAAGGCCCCTTATGCCAGCCGGGTCTTTTCCAGCCGGGCCTGTGAAAAGGGGCAGGTGGTTGTCACAGTCACCGTAATTTTCATGCATGTGGATATGGATGACAGGCACCTGCGGATCGAGCATGTCGATAAACTTGAGGTAATCGTTGCGGGTTGCATTAAACAGGTTTGCATGGCCGATGTCCAGACACATTCCCACTCGTGCCGTATTGTTTATACTGCTAAGGCGACTGAACAGTTCGTTGAATTGTTCAGGCCCGGTAGCAGGAGTGTTTTCAATGGCGAGCTTGATGCCGTCATCTGCAAGGCGTTTTATCAGAGGGACAATAGCATCCACAAAGGCAGCGGTCCCTTCATCGGCATAAAGATGAAGGTTGAGAAGCGCTGCACCGGTATCCTGTGCGAACCGGATAGTATTGGATAAGCGGTCGAGTGCCCCGGCTCTCAAAGGGTTGACCTGCCATGGGGCGTGGACCGAGAGGCGCATATCATATGCGGCAGCGGTGTCCCTTATGGATATGCGTGTTTCTCCGGATATGTCGTTTTCGTCCCAACCGGCCACTGACTCATTTCTGTCCGGAAACCATTCAAATGCGTCGAATCTGTTCGATACGGCATATTCGAAAGGCTGCATAACGGACAACGCGGAAAGGGCTGTCTGGTTACCGATACGGATTCCGGATGTCTTAGTAATTTCCAAGGCCGACCTGGGGGCGCGATTGCACGACATAATATTGATTGTTTGAGTATGCGCCCTCAATGTCCTGCGGGGTTCCCAACGCATTTTCGACCGAGGCGCCGATGCCGGCAATCTTTACTGAAAATTTTTTCAGGAAATCCTCATCCCATATAAGCGCTTCTTCCGTGTAATTGAGGTTAATTTTGACGGGCTTCGGCAGCATGAAGCTGTCGTATAGGCCGGCTCCGGCGTAACCGGCAAGGTCTTCTCCATTTGAGTCTGAACGGAAGACCAGTCCGCCGCCGAACAGTCCGGCGCTTTTGGCCGGGAAGGACAGGAGACGCGGTTCCTGCCCACCTTTTTTGCAGGTGAAGCTGAGGGCCCTTCCCGGGTAGTTGGCGACCAATGCCTCGCCCAGTCCAAGCACAACTTCGGCATAAATTTCATCGTGATTGTTCGTAAACGGGTTGACAGTATGGATAACAAAACTATAATCTGCTTCAACGACCCGCTGAATCAGTACAGCCATCATGAGGTACTCATGAGAGATGCCGTTTGCCCTGCGGCTCAAATAGGCCCTTTCATTCCACTTGGAGCCCCAAACCGATTTGATGCAGGTCCAGGCGTCTTCCCATTTTTCCGGCCAGTCTTCAGGCCGCCCGACTCCCGAATTTTCCATAACTGTACAGAGTGAGGAGAAGAATTCATCAGGAGGCTCAAGGGCAAGGATTGTATTTTTTATCTCTTCGAGCAAACCGGAGCGCGAACTATCTGTTTCTTCATCCAGACGCCGGAGCAATTCGCTATGACGCTCCGCGAGTTCTTTGTTGGAAGGCCAGTCAAGTACCTTTTCAAAAACGCCGAAAGGCAACGCTGCAGAGGCAGGAAGATGTATCCAATCCGGCAGTTTGCCCAGCATAAGCCTAAGGTTGTTGGATTTGCCGCCGGTGTTTTCTTTGTTGAAATCGTCCATCGGCACTGCGTAGACCGTGGAAAAAGGTTTTGGAACGGCTGACGCTCGTATGAGAGCAGGCAGGACATGAGGGGATAGTGCCCCCATCTCGTCCCCGCTTTCTTCAAATGCCACCTCACCGCCTGCACTGACGCCCAGCTTGATCCGGCCGCCGGTCAGCGACTTTAATTTTGCGATCTCATCTGAGCTGTAACAAACTGCGAAGAGTATATGGGCATTTCTGGCCCGGACCGCGAGGTGGGACAGCACATCGACCGAGGCAGGCGTTATGAGAGCGATAACTCCTTCGGGAATTTCCTCATTGCCCTCTACATCGTCGGCAATTATTACTGCAGGGCTGGTAAAACTCCTGCCCTGGATGGATTTTAAATGTGAAACCGTTTCAATGACTCCAGTCCCGCTGCTCAGGCTGATCACCTGCCAGTTCCCGAGGTCGGCACTTTTCCGCAACAGGATATCAAGTTTGTGCAAAAGTACCGAGAGGACAAATGCAGGCCTGCCGCGCACCACCTCTTCAGCAAAAAGATTGACACTCCATGAAGCGGCATGAAAGGCCTTTCCGAGAGATTCGGCTTTGGGCTGAAGGAGTTGGTGATATCGATCGATGAAATTGCCCAGGCACCGCTGAAGGCGGTCGACCACGGCCTTGGCCTGAAGCGACCGCAGTTTCGTGGAAAGCGGCATCTTCCCAAGACGTTTCCAGTAAGCAAAACAGCTTTCCAATTCCTCGTCGGGGGTTGAGATACAGAGATTCTCAAGGGACATGACGGTTAATTCCGCCAGTTGATCCAGGTTCAGCTTCGGGTCCAGATTTTTTTCGACAAGGGCCCTGAAGAAGTCTTCCAGTGCCAGATCGAGAAAAAGCAGGTCACGCACGCTGCTTTGGTGCTCGCCGAGCCTGCCAGCCGCCAGACGTCGGGCTTCGAGGACCTTTTCGATAACAATGGTCCCCTGCTTTCCAGTGTCATTCCTATGCGTCAATACATAATCTATAAGGCTGTGCATATCTGCATCAAACAGATACCCGGCAGTATGAATGGCTGTGCCGAGGTCCGCGCCTGTATGTACCTCCCTGAGTATTTCGAGGAAGTGCCTGAAATCATGCATCAGGGCCTCTTTCAGATGAGGAATAAACGCCGGCTGGGACTTGATCGGGCGCTCATAGCGTTCCAGCCGTTTCCTGGTGACGCCGCCTGCTTCAAGTCTCTCATAGAAAACATCAATGTTTCCGTCGCTTGCCAGGAATTCCAGATAGGCTTCACAGATGACTATATCGTCGGGCGTGGCGTTGTTATGGAGCTTCTGATGCCATTCCTCCATAAAATGTCCGGCAGTCTCTTTGATATGATGGCGATGCATTATATTCAATATCTCGTCCCGGACCCGCTGTGCATCCCTCCCTGTGCCGAGAGTTGTCATTATCAGGCGAATGAACTCCCGCTCTGCCGGCCCATCAATGTAGCGGCCTGCCAGCTTGTCCGTGAGGCGGCTTATGGAGTGGCCTAATTCTCTCGGCTTGGTATTATAGTTGCGCTGCCAGTCCAACTGCCTGATATACGAAAAGCGCAACCAGACATATATAAGCGCTATCCCCTCGACATTATTGCTTCCAAGCCCGTCAAGCAGGTCATAGCAGAGATTGAACCTGTGCATCAATGTCCATGAATTGCGGCCCATTTCATTTTCGATGATTTTATCGGCAAGCGAAGCAAGTTCGAGGCTTCCTGAAAACGCTTCCTGCCCGGAAGTAACTGCAACCGGTATGAAAAAATTTTGTCCCCTATCTTTTATCCAGCGCCCTGTGCCGCCCTGCTTAAGGACAAACAAAATGCCTGCGGGCGCATCCTGACCGTCTATGTTCAGGAGTAACCATCCGGACCCATCCTTGTCAGCAAATTGGGTCTGGGCCGCGGTGTTCTGGTACACTGCTGTTCCAGGAGGGCGAAGAGAGTCCGGCGGTAAAACCCATTCATGCCTTGAATGATATGCTGCTCCCCAATGCAGGACCAGGGGGCCCTGTATATCGGTAAGCAGCTCTATAATGTAGCGCCCATTGTCAGCAGTCACAGCAATTGCCAATTGCCCTTCATCAAGCCGATACGAATTCTGATAAGTTATTTTTCTCTGTTCGGTCTCTTGTTTGATTTTTTCAATCAAAGAAGGCTTTGATGAGGAATGTTGGGGCATTTATCTTATGAAACTCCTTAAATGTAAGTCGAAAGATTAGTGCTTCATTGCAGTCTTATTTTATTATAACATAATTAAGCCGGCAACCCGGCTGATATTGACCGCTGTGTGGCGAGCTGATAAACTGTCCGTATCTGTAGCACATAAACTGTCCGGGTGGTATATGGATAGCAAGGGGGGCTATCCATGAAACGTTCGGCGGTGTTGCAGGAGGTACGGAAAATGAGATTTGAAGAAGGTTATGAGGGCTGGAAGAGTGGACGGTTAACGCAGGAGGAAGCGGCGATGCTCCTTGGTGTCTGTGACAGGACATTTCGGCGATATCTGCTGAGGTATGCGGATAAAGGGATGGAGGGACTTATAGATAAGCGTTTAGGACAAATATCGCATCTGCGAGCACCAGTTGACGAAGTGATGGCGCTATCGGATCTTTATAGAGGACGTTATTATGGTTTCAACGTCAAGCATTTTTTTAGCTGGTATCGCCGAGTTCATCAAGGAAACAGGAGCTACACATGGGTCAAAAACACCCTCCAGGAAAAGGGATTGGTACCGAAAGGGGCACTGAAAGGGGCACACAGGAAAAGAAGGGTCAGGGCTCCCTATATCGGCATGATGCTTCATCAGGATGGTTCCCGGCACCAGTGGGTTCCCGGCAAATTATGGGATTTGATCGTGACGATGGATGATGCCAGCAGTGAACACTACTCGATGTTTTTTGTTAAGGAAGAAGGCACACAAAGCAGCTTTCTGGGTGTAAAAGAGGTTATAGAGCAACACGGGTTGTTTGCTTCGTTGTATACGGATCGCGGAAGTCACTATTGGCATACACCGGAGGCTGGAGGGAAAGTGGACAAATCAAGTCTTACCCAGTTTGGTCGTGCAATGAGCCAACTGGGGATTAAGATGATCCCTGCGTATTCTCCTGAAGCCAGGGGCCGTTCTGAGCGAGCCTTCAGTACCCATCAAGATCGGCTGGTCAAGGAGCTTGCGATGGCGGGCATCACTGGGATGAAGCAGGCCAATGATTATCTTGCCAGTACATATATGCCGGCCCATAATGCCGAGTTCGCCGTTATCCCTCAAGAACCAGAGAGCGTGTTCGTGACTTGGGCAGGCACTGCCTTGGAAGACATCCTATGCGAACAGTATGACCGCACCGTCGGCAATGACAACTGTGTAAAGTTCGATGGACTAAAACTTCAGATCCCGCCAAATCAATATCGTTGCCATTACGTCAGGGTCCAGGTAAGCGTTCATCGTTATCCCGACGGTAGACTTGCTATCTTTCATGGACCGAGAAAACTGGCTGCCTATAACTCTAAAGGAAAGGAGATTGCAATTTGCTCACATGCAGCGGCATAAGCCTTAATAAAACTGAAATCGGTGGACTGCCATGTTCCATGCGCAGCCACCCTGCAGAACCGGACAGTTTATTTGCTCTAAAACCGGACAACTCTATTTGTTGACAACACTGATATTGACCGCTGTATATTTATTTATACACTTGTTTTTTTTAGATTACTATGTTTTATTAATTGTAATTATTAAATAGGGTCAGGGGGATGGATGAAAAGCAGCACGGATACCGACCGGGAGAACAAGCCGCTTTATCCAATAGGAATTGTCGCAGAGCTGATAGGCATTACCGAGCAGACTTTGAGACTATATGAAAAACATGGCCTTATTAAACCTGCCAGGCGCAATAAAAACCGGTATTTTTCAGATAATGATATCAAATGGCTTAGTTGTCTCAGAGATTTGATACATGCAAAAAAGATCAGCATAGAAGGGATAAAGAAACTGCTCGGCTATGCGCCGTGCTGGGAAATAACCGAGTGCTCCGACGACAGAAGGGTGAAGTGCACTGCATATGTGAACAATACAAAGCCATGCTGGGAGCTGAACCGTGCAAGATGCAATAACGAGTCGAACAAGCTCTGCGAAGAGTGCATCGTATATCTTGCCAAGACAAAGAAGAAATAGGCCGCCGGACGGCGGACTAAGCCGTGTTAATCGTAATCGCCTCCGGGGGCAGGGAATTTCTCCACTTTAGCGGGAGCGGCGCTGTATTCAGACGGTTGAGTGCCTTCCTTAAAAAATTCATATATCTTCGGCGTCTCAGTGTGCTGCAGCAGCCGAGTATTGTTGTCGGTTCATCATGTACCAGTAGGCCGGTGGCCGGGTCAATGGGCAAGTCTCACGATACCTTCAGGAACGGTAAACTCCTCGACAGGTTCGCCTGCAAGGGCATTTTTCATGAAGTTCGCCCATATGGGAGCGGCTGTCCTTCCGCCGACTTCGCCCCTGCCAAGGGATTTTCTCATATCATCAAAACCGACCCATACACATCCCACCAGCTGCGGCGTGTAGCCGACAAACCAGGCGTCCTTGTAGTCGTTACTGGTCCCTGTCTTGCCTGCGGCCGGCCGTCCGATAGCTGCCCTCATTCCAGTGCCGTAGCTTATAACGTCCTCCATCATTGAGGTAATCAGGAACGCTGTTTGGGGAGGAGACGGTCTCAACACCTTCAGGCTCATTGCTCTCAAGTACGTTGTCCCTGAGTATCTGTTATGTACTTAATTGCGATGGGCGTCATTTTTACCCCTCCGTTGGCAAACGTACAATAGGTCAACGCCAGTTCAATGGGGGTGACGCTTATTGAACCGAGCGCGATAGTGAGTTCCCTCGGCATGTTTTCCTCTATGCCTACGTCCCGTGCAAAGGCCATTACCTTATCAATACCTACCGCCTCGAGGAGTTTCACGGTAACGACGTTCCTCGAATAGGCGAGGGCCTCCCGCAGTCTGGTAGGGCCGTAAAATTTACGGTCATAGTTCTCCGGCCGCCACTCACCCGACGGCCCCCCGGGATATGAGACCGGCGCGTCGTCGATAATGCTTGCCGGTGTGAAATTGTTCTCCAGCGCAGCGGCATATATTATAGGTTTAAATGCCGAACCGGGCTGCCTCTGTGCATTCAGAGCTCGGTTGAACTCGCTTCTGGTGAAACTATAGCCGCCCACGATTGCTCTCACATACCCTGTTTCAGGCTCCAGCGCCACGACTGCGCCTTCAATATCGGGCTCCTGCTCAAGGCTGAAAGTGACATTTTTACTTGCAATGCTCCTGAATTTCACCCATATGATATCGCCGCGATTGAGGATATCTGTCAATTTGAAAGTCTTTGCTGATTCAGGCTTCTTTATTGTTTTGACGGTGCTATTGACGGCCCATAGCGCCTCGCTGAGCGGCAGGTTGCCGGTAAGCCCCCGCGCTTTGATGACCGCTTCCTTCGGGCCGACCGATATCACGACCCCTGTTGATATATCTCCCGCCGATGCGGTAAATGAGACCTTGTGCTCTGCCATATCTTCTTTTATCAAATCCTTATGGCCGATAGGACCCCTCCAGCCGCGCCGCTTGTCAACCTCGCGCAAACCCTCCTGCAGCGCCCGCTGGGCATACATCTGATCGCTTTTGCTGAGAGTCGTATACACCTTCATGCCGCCTTTGTATACCATTTCAACTCCGTATTTCTGTTCCAGCTGCTGTCTGACATATTCAAGGAAATAATTGTACGTGTCCGTATCTGACCTTAATGACGAAAGGGAGGGCAATGCGGCCTTTGCCGCGGCCCTTTGAGAGGGCTTTATATATCCTTCCTCCTCCATTCTCGCCAGTACGATTTCCTGCCGTTCCTTTGCCTTGACGAGGTCATTGTAAGGAGAGTAAGCGGATGGCGCCTTGATAAGCCCTGCCAGCATGGCTGCCTCGGGAAGAGTCAGTTGCCCCACTGATTTGCCGAAATATACCCGCGAGGCCATCTCGATGCCATAGGCCCCGTGCCCGAAATATACCCTGTTAAGATATATCTCCAGTATTTCCTTTTTGGAAAGCTCCTTTTCGAGTCTAAAGGCAAGCTGGGCCTCGCGGAGTTTTCTTTTGATGGTCTTCTCGGGGGAGAGAAACATTATTTTGGCAAGCTGCTGTGTAATAGTGCTGCCGCCTTCTTTCAGACTTGCATGAATAATATCCTGAAACAGGGCCCGTGCGATCCCGATATAGTCAATGCCTTTATGGCGCCAGAAGCGGGAGTCCTCGACGGCAACTACCGCATTTTTCACGTTGTCCGGAATTTTTTCAAAAGGGACAAAGATCCCCCTTTCGACTTTGAACTCTCCGATCAGCGAGTCATCATCGGCATATACTTTTGTCCCGTTGGTGGCACGGTATTTTTTCAGTTCAGCTATTGAGGGTGTGCCCTGCGCAATCGCAAGATAACCGCCGGCCGCCGAACCTATGACAATGACCAGAATAAACAAGACCAGCTTGAAACGCATTTAATAATTATAAAAGGATGTGATAAAATTTTACAACAAAACTCGCAATGGGGTAGCGGGTAAGTTTGTTTTTGCTCTGGATCACCTGGGATCTCAGTAGTGGGCTGGTAACGTCCAGCCCACATATCGAGAAATGGAGACCACAGATAATTCTTAATACATACCAGTGTTTGAATTGAAAGACTAATTGATCCGGAGCAAAAACAAACTGACCCACTAACTGTAATGGCATTAGATTTTTTTAAATATATCAGTCCTGTCGGCGACATCTATTGTGTCTTTGCCGGCCCTTTCCTGGTGGAACTGGCTATCCGGGAGCGGCCTGCGCATGCCGCCGGTCTCCCTGAGAGCGCCCTGCCGCTCAACAACACTTTCAAAACCGAGCTGGACGCTTATTTTGCGGGCAGCCGGAAGTTATTCAGGCAGAAGATTAAATTTATTGAAGGGACGGCATTCGAGCATAAGGTGTGGAGGGCTTTAAGCGGGATACCCTACGGCGAGACCCGTTCATACCGGTGGATTGCCGAATGTGCAGGCAGTCCGAAAGCGGCGAGAGCGGCAGGGCAGGCGCTTAAGAAGAACCCATTGCCTATAATACTCCCCTGCCACAGGATCATTGCATCTGACGGGTCTCCCGGCGGTTATTCCGGTGGTGTTGGACTAAAACAATGGCTGCTCAGGCACGAAAAAAACAGTCATACGCCAAAAGGAGTATAATTTGCTTAAGAAGGGCGGTGGCACTATGGAGAAACGAAAGAAGCGCTCGGGGCCCCTGAATATTGTTCTGTTATTCGCCCTCATATCTCTTATATGCAGTTGTTTGGAATTGGTACGCAACAATTATACTTTTGCAGCTGAAAAATATACATTTGGCGTGGTCCCCCAATTTGAACAGCGCAAGCTTTATGCCATATGGAAACCTGTCATAGCTGAACTGGAAAGACGCACCGGACTTGCCTTTAATTTAGTTACTACTCTCAGGATACAGGATTTTGAAAAGGAATTTCTGCATGGAAATTTTGATTTTGTATATATGAACCCATATTTTATGTTACAGGGAAACATGTCCCACAGATATATCCCGCTTGTGCGTGATAAGGACCCATTGCGCGGTATACTGGTAGTGCAGAAAGACAGCCCTATAAAAAAAGTATCCGATTTGAATGGAAAGGTAGTCGCTTTCCCTTCGCCGAATGCACTGGGCGCTTCTCTGCTGATTCGCGCCGACCTCGAGAGGCTGTATCACGTTACTGTCATACCTCTTTATGTCAAAACACACAGCTCCGTGTATCTGCATGTAGTCAAAGGTCTTGCTGATGCCGGAGGGGGTGTCGAAAAGACTTTGCAGGAGCAGGAACAGGCGGTCCGTGATTCTCTGAGGGTCATATATACAACTCGCGGGATGCCATCTCATCCTATTGCCGCTCATCCGAGGGTTCCCAAAATTGACAGGGAGAAGGTGCGTCGTGCTCTCCTTGATATGGGGCGCAGTCCTGAGGGCCGGGAGTTACTGTCCAGAATACCGATTGAAGAAATAATACCTGCCGCCGCGAGTGATTATACGGCAATGCGCACCTGGGGGCTCAATGCCTACTGGGACCCCTTTTGGAGAGAGGAGTAGTATTCCATGAGTTTAAGGATAAAGGTGCTGGTGCCGCTTTTGTGTTTCAGTCTCCTTCTATTTGCGTTCCTTTACGGATACTGGATGCCGCATATACTTGCCTACACTGAAAGCGAACACAACAAATCATTAGAGATGCACCTTGACAGCGTGGTAGAACTGTTGATTCCTTTGCTGCTGGGACACCAGCTCGACACCATTTACGCTAATTTAAATTCCCTCAGGCATAAAAATAAGGACTGGATAAGCATTCAGCTTTTTACTGCCGACGGCAAAATGATTTACCCTCTTGACGCACCTCCGCCGGATACCGTGGTCATGCAGGATACCCATGCTTTTGAAAAGCAAATTAATTATCTTGACATCAACCTCGGCAAACTGGTCCTGGTTGAGAACTGCGGGCCACGATTAACTGCCGTATGGAAGCTGCACAAAGAGCTGATGGTCTCCTTGCTGACAATTATCGGAGCTTTCTTTTTAACAGTATGGCTTACGATAGAAAGGACCGTGAGCAGGCCCGTCAAGCGTCTTGCCAGTGCATCGAGAAGGCTTGCCGATGGAGACTTTAATGCGCCGCTGCTAAAAATGGGCCGCGACGAAATAGGAACTCTCGTCGAAAGTTTCAGCGACATGCGTGATGCGATTCACGGCTATCAGGAAGAACTTCTCCGGAAGAATGAATCTCTCAAAAAGTTGTCTCTTGCTATTGAACAGAGCCCTGTTTCAATTATGATTACCGATGCCGGGGGGAATATAGAATTCACTAATCCTAAATTCAGCGAGGTAACAGGTTATGCGGGGGAGGAAGTAACAGGAAAGAACCCGCGGTTTCTAAACTCCGGAGAAACACCGCGGGATGTATACAAAACATTATGGGCGGACATCGGCTCCGGCAACGTATGGCACGGAGAATTTCATAACAGGAAGAAGAACGGGGAACTCTTCTGGGAATCAGCCAGTATTTCTCCGGTAAGAAACTCTGAAGGCATAATTACCCATTACATAGCGATCAAGGAAGACATAACAGAGCGGAAAAAGCTCGAAGAGCAGCTACGCCAATCGCAAAAGTTGGAGGCAATAGGACAGCTTGCCGGGGGTATAGCACATGACTTCAATAACATGCTGACTGCGATAATCGGATATGCGCACCTTGTAGCTATGAAAATCGATAAAGGCAGCGAATTAAAAATATATGTGGACCAGATACTAAGCTCTGCAGAGAAGTCGGCCAACCTGACCCGGCAGCTGCTTGCCTTCAGCAGAAAACAGGTAATAGCTCCTGAAGAGACAGACCTTAATGCTCTTGTCAGAGGGATGGAAAAGCTTCTGTTAAGACTTATCAGCGAAGATATAGAACTTAAAACAGAACTTGTAAGCGTGGATTTGACGGTGATGGTAGACCCCGGCCAGATAGAACAAGTCGTGATGAACCTCTGCACCAACGCAAGGGATGCCATGCCTCATGGAGGAATGCTGGCTATAGGCACAGACGTTATAGAGCTGGATGAAAGCTATGTGCGAACACAAGAGCTGCCCGGATCCGGCAGGTATGCGCTTATATCGGTGACTGACACGGGCATGGGCATGGATGAAAAAACCAGGCAGAGGATTTTTGAACCTTTTTTTACGACCAAGGAACTGGGGAAAGGAACAGGGCTGGGTCTTTCAATCGTTTACGGAATAATAAAACAGCACAATGGCAACATTACGGTCTACAGCGAACCGGGCAAAGGGACTACATTCAAGATATATCTCCCCCTGGTCAAATCAGGGATTGAGGGTGCAAAAGCCGTTGAACCTGTCCCTCCAAGAGGTGGTACGGAGACTATTTTGATTGCCGAGGACAATGAAGAAGTGAGAGTTCTTATGAAAAGTATTCTTGAAGAATATGGCTACAGAGTCATAGAGGCAGTGGACGGAGAAGAGGCTGTAAATAAATTTATTGATAACAAAGACCGGATACAATTAGTTGTGGCCGATGTAATAATGCCGAAGAAAAGCGGCAGAGAGGCCGTTGATGAGATAAGGAAGACAAACCCTGATGTGAAGGTCCTTTTTGCCAGTGGCTATACGGCAGACGCAATCGATAAAAAGGGTATCCTGGAAGATGGGGTTGATTTTATTTCAAAACCGGTTGCGCCCCATGACCTCCTTGTAAAGATAAGGGAGGTTTTAGATAAAATGTCTCAAAGCAGGTCATAGGTCGCTTATCTTATATATGCCTCTGTTACGTATCTTCTCATCATTCTATGGGAATTGAAGTAATAGGCATTTTTGCCTATGGCGTTCTGCATGATGCGTATCCAAAGATGCTTTTCATTGTAAAACGTCGGCAGGATAATGCTTTCAAGTTTGTAATACAGGTCATCTGCGTCACGGGCCGGATCGGCCGGGACATCGGGGGAAGGTCCTATTGCCCATCCGGTAAACCCTTCGATATGCCCCTCGATCCACCAGCCGTCGAGCACGCTGAAATTGGGGACCCCGTTATGGGCTGCCTTCATTCCGCTTGTGCCAGAGGCCTCAAGCGGCCTGAGCGGCGTATTGAGCCACACATCAACGCCTGATGTGAGCTTAAGTGCGATATCCATACTGTAATTTTTCAGGAATACGATGCGTATCTTGTCCTTTAGGCGCTCTTTTATTTCAAATATGTGCTGTATCAGCTTTTTTCCCGATTCATCATGCGGATGGGCCTTCCCGGCATATACAATTTGAAGTCTCCCTTCGGCCATGCGTGCCAGCCGGTCCATATCGGAAAAGAGCAGGTCTGCTCTCTTATACGCGGTTGCCCTCCTCGCGAACCCGATGGTAAAAGTATCATAATTCATCCCCGCCTGCGTTTCGCGGTTCACATAGTCGATCAGCTGCCTTTTCGCTTCCATATGCGCTTCCCACAGCTCATTGTCAGGGATGCGTCCGACCCTGACGAATATCTCAGGTTCATTGGCCCATCCGGGCAGGTATTTATCATAAATTCTTTTTAAACTATCGCAGGTCCAGGTAAAAGAGTGTACCCCGTTCGTTATGGCATGGATGGCGTATCCGGGGAACATCCCCTGGGAAACCTCGCCGTGTTTTTTGGCCACTCCGTTAATAAAGTTGCTGAGATTCAGGGCGAGCATCGTTAAGTTAAGGTTCTCCTGCCCGGCAAAAACTTTAACAGCGCTCATGGGAATGATCTCCCCCATTATCCGCTGCACCGTGTCATACGTAAACTTGTCATGCCCTGCCGCCACAGGTGTGTGTGTCGTGAAGACACATAAACTCCTCACTTTGTCGACATCCCAAACGAGATTCTCATCCCATACTTCTTCAATATCTTTTTTGTATCTTTTGAGCAATGCAAGTGTCAGGAGGCTCGAATGCCCCTCGTTCATATGATATTTCCTGATCTGGAACCCCAGTTTGTCAAGCATCCGCGTGCCGCCGATGCCGAGCACAATTTCCTGTTTAAGCCGGTAGTCGTCTCCACCGCCATAAAGGCAATGGGTAATGGTCCTGTCCTGGGGCGCATTCTCCGCGAAGTCCGCATCGAGAAAAATAATGGGGACTTTCCCGCCGGTCGCACTTTCAACAAGATATAGCCATGAGCCGATGACAACATCTCTCCCCTCAATATTGACGACTGCCCGTTCCTGGAGAGGCGCCATGAACCGGCGCGGGTCAAACTCATCGGGCAGTTCCGTCTGCCGTCCGTATATGTCGAGCTCTTGCTTGAAGTATCCCTTTTTTGTCAGCAAGGTCACTGCAACCACGGGGAGTTTCAGGTCAGCGGCCGATTTGATAGTATCTCCCGCCAGCACGCCGAGACCGCCGCTATAGGTAGGCATATCGCTCCGGACCCCTATTTCCATAGAGAAGTAAGCTATTTTCGGCTCTTTGATAAAAGCATCCATACTATATTTCATGCCTGGTCCTCCTTAACAGCTCATCAAGTGCCGCCCGCCCGTTTTCTCCCATATCCAATGTGTAATCGTTAACGTATAGTCCGATATGCTTCAGCATTACTTCTTCATCCATTTCACGGGCGTACTTTTTAATATAAGGGAGTGCCTCGCTTCGATGCGCCAGCGAATAGTTTATACTTGTCCTTATCAGGTTTTCAATTGTTTTTATGACCTGCATTCCAAGAGACTTTCTTGCAATAATGCCGCCAAGGGGAATGGGCAAGCCCGTCTCTTCCTCCCACCATTCCCCCAGATCGATTATCTTGACAAGGCCAAAGTCCTGATAGGTGAAGCGGCTCTCGTGTATAATCAGCCCGGCATCTGCCAGCCCTTTATTAATCGAGTCAATAATCATGTGGAAAGGCATGCTGACCAACCCGGCAGGCTGGACATGAAAGGCAGAAGCAAAATACAGCTCCATCAGAAGTGCTGCAGTAGTAAGTTTGCCCGGAATAGCTATTTTCAGGTCTCTGATTGGTTTTGCAGAGGAAAAAATTTTCCGGTCCTTTGCTATTATAAGAGGGCCGCATCCCCTGCCGAGGGCGCCGCCGGCACTCAGAAAATGATAGTCATCCTGAAGATAACGATACGCATGGCATGATACCTTTGTCACGTCAAGCGCCTTGCCGACAGCGAGCTGGTTCAGCGTTTCCACATCTTCTATATGAAGAGTGAAGTCGAGACCCTGCGTGTCGATCAGCTTGTTTGCAATGGCGAAAAAGATAAAGGTATCATTCGGACACGGAGAAAAACCCAAACGTATCATAATTAACAATTTTACCACTAACACGAAACATTTACCACTGACCTGCAACTATCCGATTTGCCTTGAAAAATGACCTCTCTTTATGCTACATTTGATATTCAAAAACACACGCCGGTAAAGATTCTCAAATGGTCTCAGAGGTCCAAATTATTTTTGGGGGCCAATGAGTTAATGAGGTCAGGCGGAGGAAAAACCGTAGGGAGGAACAATGGGTATAGTTACTATGAAGGAACTGCTGGAAGCCGGTGTCCATTTCGGACACCAGGTGAAGCGCTGGAACCCGAAGATGAAGAAGTTTATTTTCGGGGAAAGAAACGGGATCCACATTGTGGATCTTCAGAAGACGCTTAAAGGACTTATAGAGGCGTACAACTTTGTCAAAAGCGTCGCTGCCACCGGGGCTCCGGTGCTTTTTGTCGGCACCAAGAAACAGGCCCAGGACTCAATTTCCGACGAGGCCAGGAGGGCCGGCTCGTTCTACGTTAACAACCGATGGCTTGGAGGCATGTTGACAAATTTTGCTACTGTCAAAAAGAGCATAGAGAGGTTAAAAAAGATCGACGCTATGAAGGAAGACGGCACCTACAATGTCCTGAAGAAAAAAGAGATAGCAATGCTTGAGAAGGAGAGGACCAACCTTGAAAAGAACTTGAGCGGAATAAAAGAGATGTCCTCGCTGCCGGGGGCGCTTTTTATTATAGACCCAAGAAAAGAGAGAATTGCCGTGGCCGAAGCCAAAAGGCTTTCCATACCTATCGTAGCTGTCGTTGACACGAATTGTGACCCTGACGAAATAGATTATGTCATCCCCGGAAATGACGATGCGATACGCGCCATAAAACTCATTTCTTCCAAGGTGGCAAATGCCATTCTCGAAAGCAAGAACGAACTCGAAAAGGCAAAAGGGGACCAGGCTGCGAAAGAGGAGATAAATGCAAAGATTGCCGCAACCGAGGGGATGGAGGTAGCTGCAGAATGATTACAGCGGAGATGGTAAAGGAATTGCGCGAAAAGACAGGCGCTGGACTGATGGATTGCAAGCGGGTGCTTTCGGACAGCAACGGCGACATTGAAAAGGCTATTGATATGCTCCGGCAAAAGGGACTTGCTACTGCTGCGAAGAAGGCAGCCAGGACGGCATCGGAGGGTCTTATCGGCTCTTATATACATATGGACAAGCTCGGCGTTATGGTTGAGATCAATTGCGAGACTGACTTTGTCGCACGGACTGAAGATTTCAGGAATCTGGTGAAAGACATTGCTATGCATATCGCGGCTGCTAATCCTGCATATGTATCGAGAGATGATGTGCTCCCGGAGGTCATTGATCGGGAGAAGGAGATTTACCGGGCACAGATTGTCAATAAACCTCCGCAGGTCATCGAAAAGATCCTTGAAGGCAAGCTGGAGAAATTTTACGCTGATACCTGTCTTCTCGACCAGATATTCATCAAGGACCCGGAAGGCAAGCAGAAAATCAAAGATCTAATCACCGGGAAGGTCGCAAAGCTGGGAGAAAATATCGTCTTCAGGAGGTTTGCGCGCTTTCAATTAGGCGAAGGGCTGCAGAAGAGTGGTAACTGTGAAAGCTAAATCAAAAAAACGGGGAAACGGAAATACGAGAAGCCAGGAGGCCCTCCCTGTCGAAGGCTATAAGAGAATTCTCCTGAAGCTCAGCGGAGAGGCGCTTATGGGCGACCGCGGATACGGGATAGACCCTGCCACAGTTGAGTTTATGGCTTTTGAAATTAAGAAAGTTCTTGATTTAGGCATACAGATAGCCGTTGTGATAGGCGGCGGAAATATTTTCAGAGGTGTTGAGGCGTCGGTAAGAGGCATGGAAAGGGCGTCCGCAGATTATATGGGAATGCTTGCAACGGTCATAAACGCCCTCGCCCTCCAGAACGCGCTTGAGCGGCTTGGATTGCAGACGAGAGTCCAGTCCGCCATAGAAATGAGAGAACTGGCAGAGCAGTATATCAGGAGAAGGGCCATCCGCCATCTGGAGAAGGGCAGGGTGGTGATATTTGCCGCGGGAACGGGTAATCCCTATTTTACTACCGACACAGCTGCGGCGCTCAGGGCAATGGAGATCGGAGCGGAAATTATTCTCAAAGGTACTAAAGTTGACGGTGTTTATACAGCTGACCCGAAGAAAGACCCCACCGCTAAAAGGTATGATAGAATATCGTATCTGGATGTTCTGAAATATAACCTGAAGGTCATGGATTCCACGGCAATTTCGATGTGCATGGATAATAACCTTCCAATTGTTGTCTTTGACATTAAAAAAGCTGATAATATAAAAAACCTTGTTAACGGCAAAAGGATCGGCACTATAGTTTCAGGAGAACCGAAAGAACGGCGGTAGTCTCGTTTCAACCGGGAGCAGTTCCTGTGATAACTGACGAGGTGGAGCATGCAGGAGATTAAAAGAAAAACCACTGACAAAATGAACGGGGCATTGGAGGCGCTGAAAAAGGAACTTGTTTCCATAAGGACCGGAAGGGCGTCTCTTTCTTTGCTTGACGGCATATTTGTTGATTATTACGGTACTCAAACCCCCCTTGCCCAGGTCGCCACGCTTGGGATACCTGACAGCAGACAGATAACTATCCAGCCCTGGGAGCAAAAGCTTATTCCCGAAATAGAAAAGTCGATACTCAAGTCAGACCTCGGGCTTACGCCCGGGAATGACGGCAAAGTCATACGTCTTAATATCCCTGTGCTTACGGAGGAAAGAAGGAAGCAGCTGGTTAAAGTGGTGCGGAAAAGGGCCGAAGAGGGGAAAGTAGCTGTTCGGAATATACGAAGGGACATAATCGATGAGGTGAAGAAGTCCGAGAAAGAACAGCACCTGAGCGAGGATGATGTAAAAAAGCTCCAGGAGGAGATACAGAAGATCACCGATTCGTTTGTAAGTAGAGTGGATGAAGTCCTTCACCATAAAGAAAAAGAGATAATGGAGGTCTGAAATGGCTGTAAACAACAACTTTATTGTGAAATTAACGGATGCCAAACTGCCCGATGTTCAGAAGGCCCTCGAACAGGCAGGCATCAAGGTCAGAAGCATAGTTGAAGTATTTAAAGAAGAAACTCCCTCTGAAAGCGCATAAAGCGATTTCTGTTTGAGAGGACCTGCTGCTGCGATATCCGGCAGCATGCACGCGCAGGCGGGGAAGGAGGAACTATGCCGCATAAGGCAAAAGGAAAAGCAAAAGAAACTTTGAAAGAAAAGCCTGAAAAGCTCTCCAGGGGGCATGCCGCAGAAGATGAGAGCCTTCGCAAAGAACGATTAAGGAAACTATTGATTCAAAAAAGAGAGGAAATAATCAGGGAGGCAAAAAAGGAGATAAAGAAGTTCCAGTCGGGCGAAAACAGACAGCTTGTTGAGACTGTAATGGATGATGGCGACCTGTCTGTTGTTGATCTGGCAGAGGATATCAACCTCAAGCAGCTAAGTACCCATAGAGAGACGCTGATCAAAATAGATACCGCTCTCCGCAAACTGGGGGAGGGTACATATGGGATATGTGAAGAGTGCGGCGAAGATATCAGTGAGGAGCGGCTGAAAATAATGCCTTTTGCAATTTACTGCCGGGATGACCAGGAAAAAAAAGAAATAATGGAAAGGATCGAGCGGGAAGGACAATAGCGTTTAATAATATATCCGCTCAAGGAAGAGACCCCTTGCCGGCGCCGTAGGGCCGGCAAGCCTTCTGTCCCTGGCGTCAAGAAGCTCCAAAATAGCTTCGGGCCTGAGCCTGCCTTTCCCGACTTCAATGATAGTCCCGGCAATATTTCTCACCATATGTCTCAGGAAACCGTCTCCTTCAACCCGCAACTTCAGAAAATTCCCCCTCACCCCTGCAGTCATGAAATCCATGGCATCGAATTTCTCCATAGAGCAATGAAAGATGGTCTTCGCAGGGTTTTTTGCCCCGCAACCGCTTGCCCTGAACGACGTGAAGTCATGGGTGCCCTGCAAGAGTATTGCGGCGCTGCACATCCCGTCAAAGTCGAGGCCCTGGGGAATTCTCCATGCATAGTTATGGAGAAAGGGAGAAATGACCCGCATGTTGGCGATTATATAAAAGTATATCTTGCCTTTAGCGTCATATCTCGGATGAAAGGCCGCATCCGCGTCGCAGGCTTCAGTGATCCTGATGTCCCAGGGGAGCAGCGCGTTGAGCGCGTCCCTGATAATGTCGCATTGAAGTGCCGATGCCGTTTTAAAGGAAGCCACCTGTGCAAGGGCGTGCACCCCTGCATCGGTCCTGCCGGCCGCAATAACTGATACCTGTTCTCCTGTTATTTTTGAGATGCGCTCCTGCAGCATCTGCTGTATGGAGGCGCATCCGGGCTGTATCTGCCATCCGTGATAGTGTGTTCCGTCGTACTGGATAACCAGTTTGATATTTCTCATAAACGATAGTGTACCCAAAATATGCAGCTGATGTCATGCGCCGATAGTTGGTCAGTCTGTTTTTGCTAAGGAAAGGAGCGGCAGGGGCAGGCGGTTTATCGGAGCGCTGAAACTACTTTTATTGCCGAGAGACAATTCGTTATAGTAGCCACGTTAATGCCAATTCCCGGCTGGGGCTCGGCGTTACTCGCCCCTGTTAGAGCAGACCCGTGCATCGCTCCGATAAACAGCCTGCCCCTGCCGCTCCAATATAATTTGGGATATAATAGGTAAACATGCAAGAAAAGATCGTTGCTGTCATAGGCGCCGGAAGCGCGGACAAAGAGCTGCTCGCATTAGCCGAAGAAGTTGGAAGGCTTATCGCGCTGAATGGGGCCGTACTGGTTTGCGGCGGGCTCGGCGGAGTGATGGAGGCCGCTGCCAGAGGAGCTAATACCGGGGGAGGCATCACAATCGGTATACTGCCGGGGCTTGAAAAGAGTGCTGCAAATCCTTATATCAATGTGCCGGTTGCCACCGGACTTGGAGAAATAAGAAATGCCGTCATTGTCCGCTCCGCCGATGTCCTGATAGCAATCGGAGGAGAATACGGCACTCTTTCCGAGATAGCCTTAGGGCTCAAGACCGGGAAAACCGTCATCGGCATCAGGACCTGGGACATAAAAGGTATAGTCAAGGCACACGGCGCCGAAGATGCAGTAAACAAAGCGCTCGGATTGTAAAATATTATTGTTATTTAGCATCCCGTATAATATAATTTTTATGAGGGAGTAAAATAATATCATGGAGGACTGAAAAAATGCCCTACATTGAGTACGGAGGATTAAAAATTGCTGTTGATGCTGAGGGATATCTTGCTGCCGGCGAGGAATGGAATGACAAGGTGGCGTGCGCTCTGGCCGAAAATGAGGGGATAGATGAGCTCACAAAAGACAGGCTGGATATAATACGGTTTATGCGCGATTACTATAAGAAATATAACTTCTTTCCAATTCTGCGCGCTGTTTGCAAAAATGTCCATCAACCAAAGAATTGCTTCAGTGAGGATTTTCTCGATCCCCTTACGGCATGGAAAATAGCCGGACTCCCCAAGCCAGATGAGCATGTAATCGGCGACTTGAGGGGAGAAGGCGGGGTTGTATGATGAACTGAAGCTCTAAGCCTTCTTGCGGGGAAGATGGCTCAAGTTCCGGACAAAAGTCCTGATAGGGGTCGCGGGGAAGCTTATCA
Organism: Nitrospirota bacterium; assembly: GCA_963784135.1. Classification (GTDB taxonomy): domain Bacteria; phylum Nitrospirota; class Thermodesulfovibrionia; order Thermodesulfovibrionales; family Dissulfurispiraceae; genus JADFXI01. Next base: position 144,096 of record CAWAQG010000004.1, read on the forward strand.
TTGTTACGGTGCCCCGTGATCCCAGTTCCACGGACATGTTCATAATCTGTTCGGGGTCAAGTGCCTCGACGATGCTTAGGAAGTCATAGAGCCCAAGCATGGCATACTGTTCAAGCACCTTGACGCCAATCTTCTCAAGCTCCTCGTTGACCTCAAACAGTCGGTCCGGCTGCTTTTTGATGGTCTTCCGGCCTTCTTCGGTCAGCGTGCTGAGGACAATGTACAATCCCATAACGACCTCCTTTTATTACTTATTGTGTTTTGTTAATGCCTGATAAATACTGCGCAGCTTCGGTATCAGCGAGGAACAACAGGTCGCCCTTACCGGGGGTTACCAGTGACGCCGGAAGATGGCTGTTCCTTCTCTCCACAACATCACGGAACACCGATGCCTTGGTCTTCCCGCTCACAAGAAATACCACCATGCGTGCATTGTTAATTACGGAAAGCGTCAGCGTAATCCGGTCATGCCTGTTTTTATCAAGTACCACTGCGCCGGCAAGATGGCGAGTATCACGGAGAGCAGCATCCCCCGGGAAAAGCGATGCGGTATGCCCGTCCTCGCCTATCCCAAGCATAACAAGATCGAATTCGGGAATGCCTGCGGCAGGCAGCATGAAAAATTCTTTCATTTCCTCCTCATACTTTCCCGCCGCTGGCAGCGGGTCAGATTCACCGGTAGCTACGGCATGGACATTACCGGCCGGGATTGGTATGTTTTTTAAGAGTGTCTCGCTGAGCAAGCGGTAATTGCTGTCAGCACTGTCCGGGGGGACAAAGCGCTCATCAGCAAAGAACAGATGTGTTCTGTCCCACTGGAGCCGTGCTCTTTCAGCAGCAAGTTTCCGGTAAAACAGCACCGGAGTTTTTCCTCCCGAAAGGGCCGCGGTAAAACAACCTCTGCTTTTGATAGCGTATACGGAGAGTTCGCGCCACCGCTCCACCATAAAATTTGCCATCTTATCGCCCGTCTCAAAAATCAAAACGTTGCGCGAATTTTTCATGACCCTGACTTTTACCTTGTTATCCAGTAGCGCCCGTCCTGCTCAAGCAACCTGTGCGCCGCTTCCGGCCCCCAGGCGCCGGCCGCGTAATTAGGGAAATCCTCGGGAGGAGCGCTTTCCCAAAGACTAATGACCGGATCAACGACCGCCCACATCTCCTCGACTGCATCTTGCCTGACAAAAAGCGTCAAATCCCCTTTCAGCATATCGATAAGCAACCGCTCATAAGCAGGGTGCATGGGCATCTTAAATGTTTCGTTATAGCTGAAAACCATATCCACCGGATATACCTGGTTCCCGGAATAGGGGTATTTCACACTAAACCTGAGGGCAATCTTTTCATCGGGCTGAATGGTCAGAACGAGAACATTCGGCTCCAGGACGTCGCATGTTCTCCCGAAGAGTTTCACCGGAAAATGTTTAAGCTGTAAGCAAATCTCGGTGACGCGCCTGGGCATGCGCTTGCCGGTGCGGAGATAAAAAGGAACACCCGCCCACCGGAGATTGTCTATATAGAATTTTCCGGCAAAAAAAGTCGGGGTGTTTGAATCAGCGGCAACACGGTCCTCCGCCCTGTAGCCAGGGACCTCGCTGCCGTTTAATTCCCCCCGGCCATATTGTCCCCTTACAATATAGTTATGAATATAGTTTGCGTCTATCGAATGGACCGACCTGAATATTTTTAATTTCTCCTCGTGGATAAAATCTGCTTTGAACCCAACGGGAGGCTCCATTGCAATAAGGCCGAAAAGCTGCATGATGTGATTCTGCACGATGTCCCTCACCACCCCGGCCTGTTCATAAAATGCGCCCCGGTGCCCGATGCCCACATCTTCAGCGACAGTAATCTGCACATTGTCCACGTAATGCCGGTCCCATATCTCAGCAAAAAGTGTATTGATAAAACGCAGGAATATAATATTCTGGACTGGGTCTTTCGCAAGATAATGATCGATCCGGTATATTTGATATTCTTCAAAGGCGCCGGTCAATACCTTATTAAATTCGACTGCAGACCGGCGGTCGTGCCCGAACGGTTTTTCAATAATTATTTTGGTAGTGAATACGCCCTGGCAGAGATTGTGCTTCTTCAATTGATGCACGGCCATAGGCACTACCTGTGGCGGCACCGCCATATAATAAACTACCTGCTTGCCTCCTTTGGAATCCGGGATTGTAATCCGGTCGGTTTTAACGCGCAGGTCTTCAAAGCTCTCATCTTTCTCGAAAATTCCCGAAAGAAAGTAAAGATGCCGGCTGAACTGGTCCCATTTTTCCTCGTCAAATTCTCGCTCGCCGAACTGTTTGACAGCATCCTTCATCATGGCCCTGTATGCCTCATCACTCACTTCATAGCGGCCGAATCCCAGTATCGAGAATTTCTGATCAGGCACTACTTCATCGCAAAACAGATTAAAGATTGACGGCAGAAGTTTCCTTTTGCTCAGATCTCCGGCCCCGCCGAAGATTACCATGGTAAATGGTTCAATAACGGATTCCTCAGCCGGTATATCGCAGGTTTGAAGGAACTTGCTGTAGAGAATATCTTTATCTGTTTCAGCAGCCATAGTTCACACTCCGCTCCATGCCGTTGCCAGGTCACTACTATGCATAGTTGAAGCTCTTACGCTATGAGGTCATTCCAGTCTTTCGAGAACCTTTCCATACCCTTGACCGTCAAATCATGGGCAATATCATATTCCTGCCAATTCTTCGAGAGATCGATTTCTTTATAGGGGATGTCTTTCAGTGCGCCACGTTTGTAAATATAATCGGCGCCTGGAAAAGGCATGCCTCTCTGCCCCCATTCCCTCAGTATTTCATAAGGGGTGGTGATGATGTCGGAGCCGAGTTCGAGCGCATAGAGGAAGTGGTCCATGCTGCGCACGCTGGCGGTCAGCACTTCTACATGGCCGTCGCCCTGCCGGTACATTTTTAAAATACTCGCAATCAAATCCATCCCGTTTTCTCCCCTGTCGTCAAGCCTGCCTATAAAAGGGGAGACAAATACCTGCCCTTTTTTGGCGCCTCTCGTCGCAGCATACACAGCCGCCGCCTGCTCCTGGGTGAAGCAAAGAGTCAAGTTGACGCGAAGTCCCTCTTTGACCGCCTGTTCCGCTGCTTTCAGTCCCTCCTTTGATGACGGGAACTTTATGTGCGCATTAGGTATCCAGGAAAACATCTCCCTGCCCATAGCCAGCATTTTATCCGCCGGGGTAGAAGAATCGGCATAGACTTCGACAGAGACAGACCCCATAGGTATCAAGGCAGAGATAGTCTTTACCACGTTGCGGTAAAAATCAAAGATCTCATCCTGTGTGAATTTCGGGCCGCGCGCAAGGCGCTCTTTGGCCTTTGGGTTTTTCGAAATTAGAGTGGGATTTGTCGTCTGCCCGTCAAGAAAGCCCGTAAGAGAGATGATTTCTCCGGCCTCCTCAGGGTCGCCCCCATCCAAAAATATTCTTGACCTAAGGTCCTGCGGTCTCATAAAACCTCCCTTGTCTTTTTTATAATAGCGTTCTTTGAAATTTCTTCATAATCAAGCAACTCTTCCGGCTTTCCGCTTTTGGGCATTTTCCGCACCGCCAGCGAGTATATCGGCGCAGATTCACCGGCAAGGGCGCTTCTGACCGCCTCGCCGATGCCGCCTTCTGCGTGATGGTCCTCTACTGTTATGACTGCCCTGGTGCCCATTATCGTCCATTTAAGCGCCTCACTGTCAATTGGTTTTACACAGTAAAGATCGACAACCCGGATATAAATGCCTTCTCGTGCAAGTTCCTCATATGCGCCGAGCGCTTCAAAAACCGTCACACCCGCAGCTATGACTGTGACATCATCGCTGACGCTCTGCCTGAGGGTCTTGCATTTTCCGATGGGGAATGCCTCATGAGCGCCATAGAGGATGGGGGTGTTTTCTCTTGTCGTGCGTATGTAGACCATACCTTTGTGACGCGCAGCCTCTTCCACCAGTTTTTCAGTGGAGATCGCATCGGAAGGATACAGCACGACACAGTCCAGCACCGACCTGAACATTGCGATGTCCTCGAGGCCCATTTGGGATGGACCATCCTGTCCTATAGATACCCCTGCATGGGACCCGCAGAATTTTATGTTCGACTCCGAATACTGTGTCATTCTAATCTGGTCGAAGGCACGGGTAAAGAATGCCGCGAAAGTCGATACAAAAGGGATTTTTCCCCTGCAAGCCAAACCCAACGCGGAGCCGACCATATTCTGCTCCGCAATGTACATCTCGAAAAACCGGTCAGGGAAGGCATCCTTAAATGCATCGGAATACGTTGAATTGCTCACCTCGGCATCAAGCACCGCCATATCCGGGAATTCGGGGAATATCCTCTTCAGAGCGTTGCCGTATGCCTTTCTCGTTGCAACAGGTTTTCCTTCCTCGTAAGAGGGAGGGCCGGCCTTGACGGAGGAGTTCTGCTCAGGGTAAAGGTCTTCAGGTTTGGCTATTTGTCCCCTCAATGAGGTATCGACAGTCCCCAGGTCCCTGAGTGCCTGATCGAGCTGCTCCTTGCTCAAGGTTTTGCCGTGCCAGCCGTTTTTGTCCTCTACAAAAGATACACCCTTGCCTTTGACAGTCCTGGCGATTATCATCACCGGCTTGTCCCTGTTCTCGACGGCTTTGTCATAAGCGGGCAGTATCTCATCAAAGTTGTGCCCGTCTATAACAATCGTTTCCCAGCCGAATGACGCAATTCTTGACGCATATGCCTCGGTATCATGGCCGTACATAGTTTCACCGCGCTGACCCAGCCGGTTAACGTCGAGAATGCCGATAAGATTATTGAGCCTGTAATGCGCGGCCAACTGCATCGCCTCCCACTGTGAGCCTTCCGCCATTTCGCTGTCGCCGAGCAGCACGTAGGTCCGATAGGTGAGCTTGTCGATATATTTGGCGTTGAGTGCCATTCCTGATGCGATGGAGAGTCCCTGTCCCAGCGAGCCGGTCGCCGCCTCAGCATAACGGAAAGTTGCCGTAGGATGACCCTCCAGCGTGCTTCCGAACATCCTGTATGTCATCAATTCCTGCACGCTTATTTTTCCGGCTGCAGTCCATAAGGAATAAAGGAGCGGCGAAGCATGGCCTTTGGAAAATATCAGACGGTCATTGCAGGGATGTTTCGGGTTTTCCGCATCGTATCTGAATAATCCGGTAAACATAAGGCCGACGAGCAAATCGGCAGCCGACAAAGAGGAAGTTGGATGGCCTGAGCCGGCGCCGGTAGTTGAAATAAGTATAAAATAGCGGACCAGCCTGGCAAGCTTTTCCAGATCACCCTTCCCTGCTTTAGAGCCGTGAATGCTCTTTCCTTCATCTTTCATGCGGCACCTCACTACATATGTTTAACGCTTAAAAGTCCGGCATTCCCGGTTAAGACTACCCATAGTAATGGCATAATTATATCACATGTTTTGAGGTTCCGTAATTTTTCCTTAAACACTTTTCCGCGGTTGACTTTATATTCCTGTCATAATTGCATTATAATTCTCTCACGATGGTTGAAACAGGCATTATAGATCCATTGAGCCCGATAAGAGGTCACATATGTACATAGTCATGATCACTCCGGAATGCGCCCCTGCCGCAAAAGTGGGCGGACTCGCAGACGTTGTTTACGGTCTCTGCCACGAACTCGAGATCCGGGGAAACGATGTCGAGATCATACTGCCGAAATACGACTGCATGCGGTATGACCAGATCTACGGGCTGCGGATGGCCTATAACGACCTATGGGTCCCTTTTTATGAGCGATGGGTGCATTGCTCCGTATTTTTCGGTTTCGTCCACGGAAGAAAATGTTTTTTTATCGAACCCCATTCGGAAAAGAACTTCTTTAACAGAGGTATTTTTTACGGTCATAGCGATGATCCCGAGCGGTTTGCTTTTTTCTGCAGGGCGGCCCTTGAGTTTATGCTCAAGTCGAACAAGCATCCCGACGTCATCCACTGCCACGACTGGCAAACGGGGATCGTGCCGGTGCTTCTCTTTGATATGTACAAGGGTTATGGCATGACCCATCCCCGCGTCTGTTATACCCTGCACAACCTCAAGCATCAGGGAGTGACCGGTGAGTCTATATTGCGTGCCGTAGGACTGAACAGGCCGGATTATTATCTTCACCCCGACCGGCTCCGGGACAACGCCAATCCTTCAGCCGTGAACCTCATGAAGGCCGGCATCGTCTATTCGAATTTTGTGACTACGGTCTCTCCCAGTTATGCCTGGGAGATCAGGCATTCCGAACTGTCTTACGGGCTTGGGCATACACTTCACGTCCATGGGCAGAAGTTCGGCGGTATCCTTAATGGTATCGACTACGACGTGTGGAACCCCGAGATCGACCGGCATATCCCGTACCGGTATAACATCGATACGGTCAATGACAAATACGGGGACAAAGAGGCTCTTTGCCACAGGCTTCTCCTCCGGCAGGTTTATAAGCCCATCGTGTCGTACATAGGCAGACTGGACCATCAAAAGGGGGTGGGACTGATAAGGGACGCAATATTCTATTCCTTGTCACACGGCTGCCAGTTCGTCCTGCTTGGATCGGGCCCGGACCACGGGATCAACAATGATTTTCTCCAACTCAAGCACCACCTGAATGATAACCCCGACTGCCACATCGAGGTCGGATTTAACGAGGAACTCTCGCACCTCATATATGCGGGTTCCGATATGATAATTGTCCCCAGCCTCTTCGAGCCATGCGGGCTGACCCAGATGATAGCCCTGAAATACGGGACAGTGCCTGTAGTGCGGGCGACCGGCGGATTGCGGGACACAGTCTTTGATGCCGACTACTGCCATAGGCCCTATCATGAGCGGAACGGATATGTATTCAACGACTTTAATTTCAGGGGAATCGAGTCGGCGCTGGCGCGCGCGATCGGCATGTGGTATTCGTATCCGCAGCACTTCCGGGAGCTTATGGTAAACGGCATGCGCTATGATTTTTCATGGAACCACCCCGCATGTCACTATCTGAATATCTATGAACATATCAGGGACAAGTGACATTGCTTTCCATTTTAATGACAGGTAAAATTAGAGTCAAAGATATTTCGGTTCATATGTCAGAGGCGAGCAAAGAAAGAAAAGCGATGTTGACATATTAAAAACATTCAGGGGTTCAGTGGATTCATTTAATTCATAAAGAACTTCCGTCAATAACCCCTTAATCAAGTGTATAAGTCAGTATTTATGGTGGCAACATTTGTAGACGCAAATACTGACTATCAATTATCTGAGGCAAATCTTTTATCACGACCGGAAAAACAGGAAAGCAGCTTTGCACCGACAAACCGGGAGTGTCACGAATTTGAAACTGCCGAGGTTCGTCCAGAAACTTATGCGATAAAGAGAAAGTTTCCTGACTGACTATCAAAAATAGGTTGACAAAAAAAGAAAATGGGCAGTATAGTTAACGGTGTTAAGTCAACATATCATCGTTAAGGAAACTTTGATGGGAGTTCAACAAAAGAGGGCCAAGTACAGAGAGGAGTTTCGCAGAGAGATTCTGGATGAGGCCCGTGAACTTTTTATAACTGAGGGCTACGAAAAGTTCTCTATGCGTAAGCTCGCCGAAAAAATAGACTATTCACCTACCACCATCTATCTTTATTTCAAAGACAAGGACGATTTACTGTTAGCTATATGTGAAGAAGTTGCGGAACAATATTTTGCAAACCTTAAACATATAAGAGCTCGTCACATCGATCCTCTCAATACCCTTCGTCAAGCTTTACTCTACCTTATAGAATTCGGATTCAATAACCCGCACCAGTATAAAGTAGTGTTCTTTACGAGGCCCGATGTTTATGGCAAGAAGGAAGAATTTATGGAAAAGGAGTCAATGGCACGCAATTCCTATCTCATATTCAGAGAAATTGTACAGGATTGCATTGATACAGGCAAGCTTCAATCGATGGATATAGATGTGATGACGCAGTCGCTTGCTGTAGCAGTTCACGGTTTGATCGTGATGACAATCTACAGAAAAAGTTTTCCATGGGCGGACCGGAATGCGTTAGCTCATGCTTTGGTAGATGCTTTAATTAGAGGGTACCTGAAGTAATTGATAACGTTGTTAGAATGTTTCACTTAATGGAGGAAGTTAATATGACGCTTTTGGAGATGCTTATACAGATCAAGAGGAAGGCCGGCATAATTGCTGTCACTGGAATACTTGCCGCATTTCTTTTTAGTGCAGGATGCGCAAAACGGAGTGCTGCAATCGCAAAGGAGCCGAGCGCACCTCCCGAGGTAAGCGTTATTGTGGTGAAGCCTCAGCACGTGGCACTTTCAACAGAGCTTGCGGGCCGAACGTCTGCATACCTTATTGCCGAGGTGCGCCCGCAGGTAAGCGGCATTATTAAGCAGCGACTGTTTACCGAAGGTGCTGATGTAAAGGCAGACGAGGTGCTCTACCAGATAGATCCGGCCACCTACCAGGCGGCCTTCAACAGCGCAAAGGCCGCACTTGATAAATCTGAAGCCAATCTTGTGCCAGCCCGGCTTAAGGCCGAGCGCTATAAAGATCTCGTCAAAATCAACGCGGTCAGTCAGCAGGACTACGACGATGCAAGTGCAGCGCTCAAGCAGGCTGAGGCCGATGTAGAGGCAGGAAAGGCAGCGCTTGAATCCGTGCGGATAAACCTGGCCTATACGAAGGTAACCGCACCCATCTCCGGACGGATCGGCCGGTCATCGGTGACCAATGGCGCTCTCGTAACAGCCAGTCAACCAGCTGCGCTGGCCACGATCCAGCAGCTCAGTCCCATATATGTCGATGTCACCCAGTCCAGCGCAGACCTGCTCCGCCTGAAACAGGACATGGCCAGCGGCCTTATGAAAAGTAGCGGCGCAGCGCAGACCCGGGTGAAGCTCTTGCTGGAGGACGGCAGTATTTATCCGCTGCCCGGAACTCTCAAGTTTTCTGAAGTTACGGTTGACCAAAGTACCGGCTCCATCACACTGCGCGCGGTCTTCCCGAACCCAAAGCAGACCCTGCTTCCGGGTATGTTCGTCCGCGCGGTCATAGAGGAAGGGGTCAATGAACATGCGATTCTTGTTCCTCAAAGAGGGGTAACGCGGAATCCAGCCGGTGAAGCCACAGTCTTGGTAGTTGGGAATGAAGAAAAGGTGGAGCCGAAAATCATCAAAGTCGCCCGAACGGTCGGCGACAACTGGCTGGTCAGCGAAGGGCTCAAGCCGGGTGACCGTGTTATTGTCGAAGGCCTGCAAAAAGCGCGTCCGGGCACACCGGTGAAAGCCTCGCTCTTTGGAAGCAAGCCGGGTGCGGTTCCTGCCGGAGCCCTGAAAACCGCGGAAGCGAAGCAGTAAGGGAGAACTAATGTCCAGATTTTTTATAAATCGTCCTATCTTTGCATGGGTAATCGCCATCATGGCCATGCTGACGGGCCTCCTTTCGATCAAAATACTGCCGGTTTCTCAGTACCCCTCCATCGCGCCGCCCCAGATTGCTATCAACGTCACCTATCCGGGCGCCTCAGCGCAGACGGCGCAGGATACGGTCACCCAAGTGATCGAACAGAAGCTGAATGGTATCGATAACCTGATATACATGGCCTCCACCAGCGACTCGGCCGGGGCGGTCAGCATCGCTCTGACCTTCAAGGCGGGGACCGACCCTAACATCGCCCAGGTGCAGGTGCAGAACAAGCTACAGATGGCCATGCCGCTTCTCCCCCAGATCGTGCAGCAGCAGGGGATTCAGGTGGTCAAGTCCGGTCGGAACTACATGCTGATTGTGGGCCTGGTGTCGGAAGACGGCTCGATGGACCGCAACGCCCTGACCGACTACATGGTTTCCAATATTCAGGATACTATCAGCCGCCTGGACGGGGTTGGTGAACTGATGGTGTTCGGCACACAAAACGCCATGAGGATATGGCTTGACCCGGCGAAGCTGAACAACTACCATCTGACCAGCAACGACGTGGTCACGGCTCTTCAGGCCCAGAACGTCCAGGTATCGGCCGGCCAGTTCGGAGGGACTCCTGCCGTCCAAGGGCAGCAACTGAACGCCACGATTATGGCACGTACCCTGCTGAAGAGCGCAGACCAGTTTGACAATATCATCCTGCGTACCAACAGCGACGGTTCCACCGTGAAGCTAAGAGATGTGGCCGAGAGCAAGATCGGTACCGAGAATTACGACATTCAGTCGTTCTACAACGGGAAGCCTATTGGGGGTGTGGCAATCCGGCTGGCACCCGGAGCCAATGCCCTGGAGACCGCAAAGCGGGTTAAGGCAAAGATGGCGGAGCTCTCAAAGTACTTCCCGCCTGCAATGAAGGTGGTCTATCCCTACGACTCCACCCCGTTTGTGAAGATTTCCATCGAAGAGGTGGTACACACCCTGGTGGAAGCGGTCCTCCTGGTCTTTATAATCATGTTCCTCTTCCTCCAGAACTTCCGGGCGACATTGATTCCCACCATCGCGGTGCCGGTGGTGCTCCTGGGAACCATGGGGGTGCTGGCAGCGAGCGGCTTCTCCATCAACACCCTGACCATGTTCGCCTTGGTTATAGTCATCGGCCTTCTGGTGGACGACGCGATCGTCGTAGTCGAGAACGTCGAGCGTATCATGGCGGAGGAGGGCTTATCTCCGCGTGACGCCACAATCAAGTCCATGGGCCAGATTACGAGCGCCCTCTGGGGCATCGCGACTGTCCTGTCTGCGGTCTTCCTCCCGATGGCGTTTTTCGGCGGTTCTACCGGCGTTATCTATCGCCAGTTCTCCATAACGATAATCTCGGCCATGATCCTGTCGGTTCTGGTGGCCCAGATCCTGACTCCGGCCCTCTGTGCCACCATACTGAAGCCGGTTGCAAAGGGACACCATACTGGTGAGACAGGCTGGTTTGCCTGGTTCTTCCGTTATTTCAACCGGGCATTCGACTGGTTCCGGGGCAAATACGAAGGGATCGTCGGCCGTTCTTTTGGGAAGCCGGTGCGCTACCTGGTGGTCTACGGCGCCATCGTGACGGTCATGGGGTACTTATTCCTCCACCTCCCCACCTCGTTCCTGCCGGACGAGGACCAGGGATTTCTGCTCTGCCAGATACAGCTCCCCGCAGGCGCCACCATGGAACGGACCATGCAGTCCGTGAAGCAAATGGAGCGGCACTTCCTGGAGGACGAGAAAAAGACGGTGGAGGGGATCATAACCGTGGCCGGTTTCAGCTTTGCCGGTCGTGGCCAGAACATGGGGCTCGCATGGGTGAAGCTCAAGGACTGGAACGTGCGCAAAACCCCGGACCTGAAAGTCCCTGCCATTGCGGCGCGGGCGATGAAGGCGTTCTCGCAAATCCGGGACGGCCTCGCCTTTGCCTTCGCCCCGCCTGCGGTGCTGGAGTTGGGAGTGGCCAACGGCTTTGACTTCCAGTTGCAAGACCGGGGAGGGGTAGGGCATGAGAAGCTGATGGAAGCGCGGAACCAGCTGCTCGGCATGGCAATGAAGGACCCGAAACTGACCGCGGTGCGCCCCAATGGGCAGGACGACTCTCCCCAGTTCAAGCTTGATATCGATGACGTTAGGGCCGGTGCGCTCGGGGTCTCGTTGGGTAATATCAACGACGTCCTCTCTACCGCATGGGGGAGCACCTACGTTAACAACTTCATCCAGAACGGCCGGGTGAAGAAGGTCTATCTCCAGTCCGATCCACGCTACCGGATGCTGCCGGAGGACATCAACAGCTGGTACGTCAGCAATAAGGACGGCCAGATGGTGCCGTTTTCCGCCTTTGCCACAGCCCGCTGGCAGTACGGCTCCCCGCGCCTTGAGCGTTACAACGGCCTCCCATCGGTCGAGCTCTTGGGGCAAGCCGCCCCAGGTGTAAGCACCGGCGAGGCGATGGCAGAAATAGAGAAGATGGCGGCACAGCTTCCACCAGGGATCGGTTACGAATGGACCGGTCTTTCATACGAGGAAAAGAATGCCGGTGCGCAGGCGCCTGCGCTCTATGCAATCTCCCTCCTCGTGGTCTTTCTCGCGGTTGCAGCATTGTATGAAAGCTGGACGGTTCCTTTCGTGAATCTGCTAATGCTTCCGCTCGGACTTGTCGGCGCTGTCACAATGGTTACGCTCCGCGGCCTTCCAGATGACGTTTATCTCCAGATCGGTCTGCTCACGACAGTCGGGCTTTCGACCAAGAACGCCATACTGATCATCCAGTTCATCAAGGAACAGATGCGCCAGGGGCACGAACTCATGGAGGCGACGTTGAACGCGGTGAAAATCAGACTCCGTCCGGTTCTCATGACCTCCCTTGCCTTCTTCTTCGGCACGCTGCCGCTCGCGCTGACCAAGGGAGCCGGCGCCGGGGCCCAGAACGCGATCGGCACCGCCGTCACCGGCGGACTACTCTCGGCTACTTTCATTGACTTGATCTTTATTCCATTTTTCTTTGTGATGGTGTCACGGCTGTTTCTGTCCAGACGACCTGTAGAGCAGCCCGAGCAAGATACAGGCCTCGCTTTGACTTCAGAGGAGAATTGATATGATAAATGTAATCCGTACCTCATTAATTTTCTCGATGGTGCTTCTCGTGTTGTCAGGCTGTGCGAGTATGGCCCCGGAATATGCGCGCCCGGAAGCGCCTGTTCCTGCTGAATGGCCGAGCGGTCCGGCTTACAGGGAGAACACTGCCCTGCAGGGCAGCCGCAGTGCTGACGAGATCAAGTGGCAGGAGTTTTTTATGGACAAGAAACTGCAACAGCTGATCGCTCTGGCGCTCGATAACAACCGCGACTTGCGGATAGCAGCGCTCAACATAGAACGGTCGCAGGCGCTTTATAAAATCCAGAGTGCTGATCTCTTTCCAACAGTTACAGTGGCCGGTACCGGTCTCAATCAGCGCATACCGGCCAGTCTCTCTACAACCGGTCAGGTAGTGACTTCACATGTTTACAATGTCGGTCTGGGTTTCAGTTCCTACGAGATCGACCTGTTTGGTCGGGTGCGAAGCCTTAAGGACCAGGCGCTGGAGCAGTTTTTCGCCACCAGGGAGGCGCGCCGCAGTGTGCAGATCAGCCTTATCGCCGAGGTGGCAAGCGACTACCTGACCCTTGCGTCCGACAAGGAGCACCTGAAAATCGCTCAGGAGACATTCGAAAGCCAGCAAGCATCGTACAACCTTATCGAGAGCCGTTTCAAGGCTGGAGCCTCGTCGGAGTTGGATCTCCGTCAGGCTGAAACCAGTGTGGATTCAGCCCGTGTGGACATCGCCTCTTATACGAGCCTGGTTGCCCAGGACGAAAACGCGCTGGCCCTGGTGATCGGCTCACCGGTACCTGCGGATCTCCTGCCGGATGAACTCGGTCCTGTAACCGCACTGAAGGATCTCAACGCCGGCCTGCCGTCCGAGGTGCTGCAACGCCGGCCTGACATCATGCAGGCGGAACACCTTCTAAAGGCTGCAAACGCCAACATCGGTGCGGCACGCGCGGCTTTCTTCCCGCGCATCCTCCTTACAGGCAGTCTTGGCCTGTCAAGCGATCAGTTGTCAGGACTTTTTGAGGGAGGGGCTGGAGTATGGAGCTTTGCGCCGCAAATCACCCTGCCGATCTTCGATGCTGGGCGAAACAGGGCAAATCTGAAAGTGACGGAAATTGACCGCAAGATATTTCTTGCCCAGTATGAGCAGGCAATACAAAGCGCCTTCAGGGAAGTGTCGGACGCCCTTGCCCAACGCGGCACGCTTGGCGCTCAACTGGAGGCCCAACGGTCTTTGACGGATGCCACCGCCAAGACCTATAGTTTATCGCAAGCGCGTTACAGCAAAGGCATATCAAGCTATCTGGATGTACTTGACTCGCAACGCTCTCTTTACAGTGCGCAGCAGGGACTGATTGCTGTTCGTCTCGCCCGCCTCACAAATCTGGCTACGCTCTACAAGGTGCTCGGCGGAGGGGCAGGGGATTGAGGTCTGAAAATCGGTTAAAGGCACTTCTATGAGGCTGGCGCATCAAATGGAATCAAAGAAATTTCACTGAAGTGTGAGTGAACTTTTGACATACGCGAGGGGAAAATCGCGGAGATGAGCATTCAAGGCGCTTTCGACATCTCCAGCGGAAAGTTTTGTTTTTATCATGTTGTAGATCAGCGCTGACGGCAATAAGACAATGAATATATCGACCCACCCGAGCATGTACTCACGAATCGCAAAAGTCACCGATAGATTAAAAACCAGGACTCCGGCATAGAGGATGGGGCCTGCAAGGTGTCTCCATGCATAACGGTATCCGATATAGTCTGATGAACCGTTCCGGTGCAGGTAATTATCGATTTTCTGCAAGGCGCCGATCATAAGGAACCCCACCACGAGCCATCCGGCGAAATTTGAGATTGGAACGCCGAAATATGCCCCCCCCTCAGGGTACCCATAGAGTTGTCCCAGAAACCATTTGTGGCCTGCCAGTGCAACGGGATCAATAATGATATCGAGGTAAACAAAGAGGCCGGCCCCGAGAATTCTGACGGCGGCTGAATCTCTGATTTCCCTTGTTTCAAGAATATAGAGCGTTTTCTTCAGGCGCATCACCGGGGCACTGACAAGAAGGGCCACGGAATAACTTGCATAGGCAAGGAATACATAGCTCATCGAATCTATCAGGGGTACTCCGAGCACCCAGATTTCCCTGTTTTTTGTCTGCTCAATGTAGAAGTAGTATCCGTACGGAAAGCCGTTGTGTATGGAAGAGTATTCCGACAGCCAGGCAATGCCGTATCCGGCCACGCAGAAAAGAAGCGCTCTTTTTAATCCGAGATGCAGCGAACAGCCCAGCATATAGACCAACAGGAACACAAATACGTATGGTCTCAACGCAATTGTATGAAGGACAAGCAGAAGAAAGTCTGCCATCAGTGGTGCTTCACGTTCCAGATTAAGAGTCTTAGGAGGTCTCCCGGGTTTGCGAAGGCGGTCCTCATTACAGTTGCTTCGTACCCGCTGTGTACCAGACAGTTTTCACACCTTGGGTCTTTGCCTGTGCCGTACCTGTCCCAGGGGGTCTTTTCCATCATTTCGCTGAAGGAGGGATAGTAGGCGTCGGTAATCAAATAACAGGGCGATTTCCAGCCAAGGGGATTGCGTGTCGGGTTGCCCCAGGGAGTGCAGTGCATTTCCCGGCCGCCCTTCAGCAAGTCCACATAGAGGGGAGAATTCATAAATGGGAACTTCTCGAAGAATGATGCCATTTGATTGAATTTATTATGTATCTCAGCTCTGTTGAGAAATATGTCGTTGCCCACGCTCTCATAGCTGAAGGCAGGGGCGATAAGAGTGCCGTCAACATTCATATTGGTAAGCAGCTCGAACAGGCGCTCAAGTTCTTTTACGTCGGAGTTTTTGTAAACTGAAGTGTTTGTGCTGACTCTGAACCCCCGCTGTTTTGCCTTTTTTATCGTCTCAATGGTCTTTCTGAAAGTCCCGCTTTTGTTGGTAATAGCATCATGGGTTTCTTCCAGTCCGTCCAGATGAAAGTTGATGGTGAGCTTCGGGCTTGGCTCGAACTCCTCAATAAAGGATTCGGTAAGGAGGCCATTAGTGCACAGATACACATGTTTTTTCATCCTCAGAATTTCTCTGACAAGCGGAGTAAGTTCCTTGTAAAGGAGAGGTTCTCCTCCTGTTACAGTGATAACAGGGGCATCTGACTCGGTAACAGCCCCAATGCATTGCTCCAGGGAAAGGTCGGCGGACTGCGCCTCATCATTCAGGCGTATCCTGTCACATCCCGCACAAGCGAGATTGCACCTGTGAGTAGGCTCAAGCATCAGCACAAGCGGAAAGCGCTTTCTTCCCGCCAGGGCGTTCCTGATAAAAGATTTTGTAAGCGATACGTATAAGCTGACCGGAAAACGCATAGATATTTAACACCTCACATAATTATTTTCTTTGAACCACTCTATTGCCCGTTCCATGGCATGCTCAACAGGAGTTTGAGGCATGTGCAGTTCCTTGACAGCCCTGGAGGCATCGAAGTACATATATTTTCTTGCCATTCTCACCCCTGAGAGCGGAATTCTCGGATGCCTGTGGGTCAGCAGCGTTGAAATGGTTTCGTCGACGAATGCTGCAAACAGTACCGGAAGATAAGGAAGCCTGACTTTAGGAGGCCGGCCTCCGGTAATGCGGGCAAGGGATTCGAAGAATTCCCTGAGTGTGATATTTCTGTTTCCCAATATGTATGATTGCCCGGTCACTCCCCTTTCTGATGCGAGCCAGTGGCCGGCGGCCACATCCCCGACATCGACAAAGTTTAAGCCTGTGTCCAGAAATGCCGGGATCCTGCCGTTGAGGAAATCAACAATAGTCTTTCCGGTTGGAGTAGGTTTCCTGTCGTAAGGGCCTATAGGAGTTGAAGGATACACAATGACTGTCGGAACTCCTTTCCTGATGAATGCATGCACCTCATTCTCGGCAATAAACTTGGACCGTTTGTAATGGCCGACCATTTCATTTATTGTGGCCCGGCTTTCCTCATTTGAAACCTTTCCGGTTGCTGATGCAGCGAGGACCCCTACTGAGCTTGTATAGATGACCTTCTCAATGCCGAGTTTAAGCGCGGCTTCCATGCAATTTCGCGTGCCCTCAACATTGATGGAATACATAGTTGCGGGATCGGGTACCCAAAGCCGGTAATCTGCAGCGAGGTGGTATAATTGTCGGCATCCTGCGAGCGCCCTGGAGACAGATTCAAAGTCCCTGATATCGCCGTTGACCGGCTCTATGTCCAGGGCTTTAAGTGCCGCCGCATCGTTTTGTCCCCTTACCAGCGCCCTTACCTGGATCCCTTTTTCTGTTAAAAAACGGGCAACATGAAAACCGATAAAACCGGTAGCGCCGGTAACAAGGACCCTCACTGCCGGCCGGTCCCTTTTTCCTCGATCAGCTTTTTAAACTTGCCAAGCGCCATAAGAGGGAAACAGTTGCGGTAATTGTGATACCTGATCATGAAGTATTTCGGGAATCCGGTGCCGGTGAAGAACTCCTCTTCCCATGTCCCGTCCGGCTGCTGTTTATTGAGAAGGTACTTGATGCCTTTATGCACTTCCTCGCCGGCTCCTTCACCTGCGGCGATCAGCGCCAGGATGGCCCACGCCGTCTGTGAAGGGGTGCTCCACCCCTGGCATTTCAAGTGCGCCTTATCATAAGATTCACAACACTCTCCCCAGCCGCCGTCAATCTTCTGCTGACTCTTAAACCACTTCACTGTTTTTTGTATATAAGGCTTTGACATGTCTTCCCCGATGGCGCCCAGGCCGACGAGTACCGAGCTGGAGCCATAGATGTAGTTTACGCCCCATCTGCCCCACCATGTTCCGTCCTCTTCCTGCTTCTTTTTCAGGAACCGTATCGCCTTGCGAACAATGTCATGTGATGGCGCAAACCCTACTAACCCGAGGAGTTCAAGGACCCTTCCGGTGAGATCCGGCGTGCTGGGATCAATCATCGCCTCGAGATCTCCGAATGGCAGCTGGTTTAATATCCCCAGGTTATTGTCCACATCAAAGGCGCCCCATCCGCCATCCTTTCCACGCATTCCAAGTATCCACCGGAGGCCGCATTGCAGGCTTTCAGGTGTGACAAATGGACGGTCGGCATGCCTGTTCAGAAGCATCAATACAACGGCGGTATCATCCACATCGGGGTACCAGTCATTGTCAAATTCAAATGCCCAGCCGCCCGGTTGAAGGTCCGGTCTCTTGACACTCCAATCGCCCTTGCTGAAGATCTGTTTTGAGACAAGCCACTTGGAGGCACAGTTAATGGCAGGATGGTCCCTGTCCATGCCTGAATACAGCAGTGCGAGTGCGGTCAATGCCGTGTCCCAGATAGGAGATATGCAGGATTGGAGGATCATCTCGTCAGCTTTTTCCACTGTGAATTTTTCAAGGGCCTCAAGTCCTTTTTTGACCGGTTCATATGCTACGCCATAGCCCAGCGCCGAAAGTGCGAGTATCGCGTTGACCATTGCGGGCTGTATCCCTCCCCAGTCGCCGCTCGTCTCCTGATGCTCGTGTACCCATTGTTCTGTTTTTTTCAGCGCCTTTTCCCTTAAAGGTCTTACGGGCAGGTCCTCTACGGCCTTTATCAGGCGGTCCAGGATGATAAAAAACCGTTTCCAGGACAAAGGTGATAGTTTTTGCGTTGTGACAGGCGGCATCTTGCCCGGTTCTTTATAAAGTTCACGCACGCCGGCTTTCTTCGGCAATGGGCGTGACGGCTTCCGGTCGAGCACTGCCGATAGCGGTACAAGCGTAGATCTCGCCCAACTCGAAAAATTGTAAATATTTATGGGAAACCAGGCAGGCAAAAGGTTTACCTCCACCGGAATAGATGGGATCGCCTTCCAGTCGAACTCTCCAAATAGGGCGAGGAAGATTTTAGTGAAAACTCTCGAGGCCTCAATGCCTCCGGATTCGAGGATGAAAGCCCTGGCTTTTCTCAGTGGAAGGTCATCAGCTGAAAAGCCGGAAAGTTTAAGAGCGAAGTAGGCCTCGACTGTTGTGCTGAGGTCACCTTTCCCGCCCCAGTGTATTGCCCAGGTGCCGTCGATCCGCTGGTTTTTTAATATGTGCTGCGCTATTTTATTATCTCTGGCGGCATCTTTCAAGCCGAGGAAATGAAGGAGCATTAAATATTCGGCGGTAATGGTGACATTTGATTCCAGTTCGTACAGCCAGTATCCGTCTTTATGCTGCTCCTCTATATAATATGCATGGCTTTTCCTTATGGCTTCGCCTACCCTGTCAGCCAATCTTTTGGATGTTAAAACAGGAAGCTTTTTCTCCTCCGGTTTCGCAGGCAGTGACCTGAATTGAAGCCGCGATATTGTCCCGCTCATCAGGAGTTCCTTCCCTTTACGATGAAGTGTGTTCCGCCGCCGCTAATGCCGTGGTGATAAACAGTCATTCCGTTCTCTTCTGTTCGCTGACGGCCATCGAGCGCTATTAGAATTATGCCCAGAGTGATTACTACTGTTCCGGCCCAGCGAAACCAGGATAGGTCCTCCTTCAGCACAAACCTGGCAAGCAGTGCGGCAAAAATATATGACATAGCTGTTAACGGCATGACAAAGCTGAGATCAGCCCACGATAGGGCTGCGAGGTAGAGGAAGAAAAAAACGGCAAGGAAGACTACCCCGGCGAACACATAGGGGTTGCGGATTACCGATAAAATCAGGTGCCCCCACTGTGAAGGGACAGCAAGGTCGACCTGCCCGTTCCTCTTCATTCCGTAACTTAATAAGGATTCACCTATTGCGGCACTCAAGGTCGCCAATAATATCACTATAAATGTTTTCACTGCTTCTCCTTTTTGCCGTTAAGATTTTTCCTGGTGAGGTAAAATCCTTATACCCGACCGGCACTTTATGTAATTCTACCATAAGATTACGCACACTGGAGGAGACCAACGCTGCCAGTTCCTGCCGGCCGGCAGGTGTCGCAGTGTCCGGGTGAGTGAATATTTCACTAATCTCTGTGCCGGTCAGCTCCAGGATATCAAGAAAAAACTGCTCATCAATGTTTCCGCTGCTCGAAAGACCGCAAACACGGGCGGCACTGAACATCCCGTATTTACGGGCTGTCCCGGCGTTGTATTTCCCGAGCATTCCGAAGACCGCCCATTCGACAAAGGGCAGTGACCCGCGCGACGGAGAGCGGAATGATTTTATCATTGAAAGCGGCTCGTTAGGGAGCCTTATCCAACAAATGCCTCTCTGTGAGGCCTGCCGGCAAAGCACTTTGAAAATGACAGGATGCATGTGAAGATGATGATGGCCGTCCACATGGTAAGGGCGGATGCCGGCCCTCTCAAGCCGCTCGAACTGGGCGGCCACTTCAGCCTCGATCTGTGAGCGAAGGCCCGGTCTCGTATAGTGCAGTCCCGCTCTAAAAGGATCTTTTATAAAGTTGCCGTCCTGATCGGTAATATCCGGAATAGAAGCATGGGGCAATACAGCTTTGCCGTCGCAAAGAGTTACGTGCAGCCCTGCAGAGAGCCGGCTGCGTTCAAGAGCGGTCTGCACCGCATCATCAAAAGCCTCTCCCCCTGCCATAATACTTGCGGCAGTCAGTATCCCTTTATCATGGGCTTCGGCGATTGCCCGGTTGACCGATGCTGATTTGCCCATATCATCGGCAACAATGACCACACAGCCTTTACCCTGAAAATTCATATCGGATATCATCAGGTTGAAACCGCCTCTTTCCTTTTCGCCATAAAAGAGAAGAATTCTCTGCCCTCTCTGATCCGCCTGCTGAATTCATGCTTGTCCTGAAGCATTTCTTTCAATATCCTCAGTATTGGCCGCGGTCTCAGATAAAAACGACGGTAAAAGCGCTCTACCGACTCGAACAATTCTTCGCTCGAAATCGATGCATATGATAATGTTGAATTCTGAATGCCGTTGTTGACCAGCGGATCTCCCTTGTCCGAAAGCCAGCCCTCACGCAGCGCCTGCGCATACATTTCGGTGCCGGGATAGGGGGCCACAAGCGATACTTGTATGCTGTAGGGGTCCATTTCAAGCGCAAAGCGCATGGTCTCTTCAATGGTCTCCGCAGTTTCACCCGGCAATCCCAAAATAAAGGCGCCGTGGACCAGGATGCCGAGATCTTTCGTAGCTTTGACAAATTCTTTTGTCCGATCGATCCTGGTCCCTTTTTTCATATTGTTCAAAATTTGCTGGTTTCCGGATTCGAACCCCACGGTAAGCAGCCGCAACCCGCTTTCCTTCAGCACCCGCAGCGTATCTTTCTCAACATTGGACCTGGCATTGCATGACCAGGTGATCCCCAGCTTCCTGAACTTCCGGGCGATTTCCATTGCACGGGAAGGATTGTCGGTAAACGTGTCGTCATCCAGGAAAAATTCCTTGGCCTGGGGGAAAAGACGTTTTGCATTCACCATTTCCTCATAGACATTTTCAGGGCTCCTCACACGGTAGACGTGCCCCGAAATCGTCTGCGGCCAAAGGCAATATGTACAGCGTGCCCGGCAGCCGCGGCCGGTGTAAAAAGAAACATAAGGATGCTTCAAATATCCGTTATAATATTTTTCTATTACAAGGTCGCGGGCATAAATATCTGTAACGAAGGGGAGGGCGTCGAGGTCCTGTAACGGCGGACGGTTTTCTGTTCGCTTTATTTTACCGTCTTCGCGGTATGCAATACCATCCACCCGGTCAAAGGGAATGTCTTTTGCAATTTCCGCTACCGCATAATCGAATTCGCCTGTGGTGACAAAATCAACAGCCGCCGACCTTTTCAGAGTATCTTCCGGAAGGACTACAGTATGGGGGCCGACAAACCCTATTATGATGCCGGGGTAATGCTCTTTCAATAGTTCCGCTATGGTGATGTCGTTTACAATGGTCGGCGTACTTGTATTTATAACAATGAGATCATAGCCGCGCGCCTGCTGAACAACCTCTTCGATACCCATGTCGGCAGGCGGGGCATCGATGAGACGGCTTTCAGGGATGAGCCCGGCAGGATATGCAAGCCATGTAGGGTACCAAAAGGAACGTATTTCACGACGCGCCTGGTATCGGGCGCCGGCTGCGCCGTCAAACCCGCCATAAGAAGGGGGGTTCAGTAATAGAGTGCGCATTTTTCTCCTCTTATTTAAGAGTATCTATACAAAAAGAAGTCAGACCGACAGCTTTTTAAAGGCACATATAATTTATTATAACACACTGATTTTTGCAAGTTTAGGAAGACTTCTTGTCAATTTGTCGGCCGGGACCGGGACGGCGCTTTGAAAGTTGAAGCAAGGCAGGCAATAAGATAAGCGTTCCGGCCAGGACAAAACATAGGCAGATGCTAAGCAATATCCCCATACTTGAAATTCCCCGGTGAAGCGAGAAAGAAAGACTGCCGGTACTGATTAGCAGCGTGACCGAACTGAACAGTATGGCGCGGGCCGTGCTTGTTTTCAGCATATTGCCATGCAACGGAGGTTCTGTTTGAGCACGGAGCATGAAAATAATGCCGCTGTGGACGCCGATGCCCAATAAAACCGGCACGACAATAACATTGGCAAAATTCAGGGGGATGTGCAGCAGCACAGATGCCGCGGCGGTCATCAGCATTGCCAGCAAAAGTGGAGTAAGAATGAGGCCGGTCACAAAAATGCCCCTTAATTCAATAATAAGAAAGATAGTGATAACTATTATTGCCGAGACAGTGGCCTGCTGAAAGGATGAAATAACAGCCCTCCCTGATTCATAGATGGTGATAGGAGAATCAGTAGCGTCAGGTGTTACGGAGCCCACGGCTTTAACGAAGCGTTTGAGCCGGTCCGGATTCATAATATCCCCTTCCGGGAACACCTGGACGCGATAGCGCCCGTCCGCTGATACATACTGGTTTAACAGTTGGCGGGGCAGACCGGATTCAGTAACAGCTGTAGCTTTCATTGATTCCGCAAGCATATCGAACAGCATGGGTAGGCCTGACAGCATGCTGGTTTCGAGCGCTGAGAATGCCCTGTCGCCCTGCTCCGGGCCTGTAAGGAGCTGCTTGAAACGCTGTATAGATTCATAAAGTCGCCGGCTGGATGCAAGCGGTGATTTCTGCAATGTTTTTTCGAGGCGTTTCAGGGCCGCCATATTCTGCTCATAATTAAGGTGTCTCACTTTTGAATTAGCCAGGTTTGGCGGCATGAAAAGGGAGGTGCCCGAAATAATGCCAAGCTTCTCGGTCTGGCGCTCAGGAATAAAGTCTGAGATGGAGATGACCATCTTTACTTCTTTCAATCGCCGCAATTTTTCGGCGAGGGCCTGCGCTGACTCCTTTCCCCGGACGAGTATCGATGCGGTCCATGGCTGGGTGTTGACATCCTTGCAAAGCTCGCGGATGGTGCTTACGCATTCAGAAGATTCCTGGTAAAGGTCCAGGGGGTTATAGTTGAAAAAAACTTTCGGCGCTATCATGATCGAAAGAACTCCCAGTACAAAGGCTGCACCGGTTATGGGCGCAGGATAACGGTAGGGGAGCGAGACAAGCGTTTCCCCGAACGATGATAAAGGACGCTTTTCTTTTTTCCGCACCGGGGCAATAGTCAGCAACGCCGGCAGGAGGGTAAGCGTCGCAAAAAGGCTGATGAACATGCCGGTCCCTGAGATGAGGCCGAGCTCGGCGACACCGGAATAGGCAGTCGGCACAAACGAATAAAAGCCGATGGCAATGGTTATGCAACTGAGCATGAGGCTTTTGCCCACGCCTTTTGCGGCAATAATAATGCCTTCCCGGTCCCCGCATCCGGAATCGACCAACTCCTTGTACCTCAGGCAGAACTGGATGCAGTAATCTATGCCGAGGCCGATAAACAAAACTGCAAAGGTAATGGATATCAGGTTCAGACTGCCTATGGCCAGGAGGGCAAAACCGGTTGTCCATATAAGCCCTGTCAGCAGAGTTGCAAGGCTTGCCGCTACGAGGCGTCCGGAGCCCCCAAGTCCCACATAGAGGACGATGCCCACCAAAATAAGCGAGACTATTGCTGCGGCGCCTGTGCTGTTTCTCACTTCATCCATGTTCTCCTTGGCCAGGGCCGTATCGCCGGTAATGTGCACAGCTACTCCGTGGGCCGCATCAATTTCGAGCTGACGGGCAATCCCATGCACCGCTTCCAGGGCTGTCTCGCCTGGAGTGAATTCCGATGCCTTAAATACCGGCTGAGTGATGATAAACTGCCGGCGCTGGGCAGCGGTTTCCGCATTGCCGAGCATCATCTCCTCCCAGGATATTTGGCGGGGCTTCCCTGCAGTGACGCTCTCAAAGGCGCTGTCCACCCGGTCCAGCAGTTTGTTCACAGTGCCGCCCTGTGCGCCGCCCAGCTCCTTTCGTGTCAAGGCCATTTCCAGTACGGAGAAAAGCCCCCGTGAACTGAGGTCCTGCGACAGGAATGCCAGGAAAGGCTGCGCCTCGGCAAGCTTATCAGAAAGTTGTCCCAGTTCTGCGCGGCCCAGGTAGAGGAGACCGTTTCTTTCAAAAAACTCTCCCCCTCCAGGCTCATAAACGGTCCTGAAAAGAGTCTGTTGTTTCCTCAACTCAGAAGAAAGACGCTTCCGCGCCCACATAGCATGTTCCGGTGTATCTGCATCAAGCACAATAACGATGGTATCGGAGAGTTGAGGGAAAGACTTGTCAAAGTCCCTTTGCAGTTTACGGAAGTGCAGTTTCTCTGAAATCATACTGTTGAAGTCGGTATTAATTCTAAAATTACGCACCGAGTAAAAGAGCGCTCCGGCGGTGGCTGCTATGACAATGGCTATAACCAGTGCCGCGTAACGCTGCATGACGGTGGTCCACCAGCCTATAAGGCGCGTTGCGCGCCGGGCGTCGGGAGCAGGGCGGTCGTCGTATTTGTCCTTACTCATGAACTCCTCAGTATTTGGTAGTACAAAAAGAATTTTTTTAAAATATAATTTATAATAATAGCACAACGCTTTTAATAAGGGGGTCCGATGCCATACGCTGAACGCACAACGCTGAACCCACAACGCTCGCTTGCGGCAAGGTTTGCCGGGTTTATGCTCTTAGTCGCTCTTTCCTGTACTGCAGTAAATTATTCTTTTGCGGCCGCAGAGCCGGCGGGACCGGCAGAGGTCATTAAGGGATTCAATGCGGCGCTGCTGGATTCCATGAAGAAGGCGGGTGAACTCGGCTATACGGGACGCTATAAGCTCATGGAGCCGGTCATTAAAGAGGCTTTTGCCATTCCCTTTATGGCGACCGCGACTGCCGGAAGCAACTGGAAGACTTTTAATGAGAAACAAAAGCAAATTTTCCTTGAGACTTACACTGAATGGACAATTGCATCCTATGCAGGACAGTTTAATGATTACTCGGGAGAGCGTTTTGAAATAGCTTCGGAATCAAAGCCTGTGAACGGTATTGTGACTGTTGTCAGCAAGCTCATTCAGTCCAATAACGAGCACGTTGATTTCCACTACCAGCTGCGGAAGGTGGATGGCTTGTGGCGCATTGTGGATATAAAAATTATGGGCGTGAGCCAGCTTGCCCTGACACGGGTACAGTTTGTGAGTGTAATTAAAACCAGAGGGTTTGACGCCTTGATTGCCATGCTAAAAAAGAAAACCGATAATTTCTCGAAGAGAGCGGAAAAGTAGGGCCGGATTGTCTGACGTTGCAGGCCGGTGAACATTAAAATTATGGGAGGAACAGCTTTGAAGGGACTTCGTATCTTGCTAATCATGGTTATTTTGTTATCAATGGCTGCGTCTGCCTGGTCGCAGACACCGTTTACCGGCCTTTTGGGGGATGATTCTAAAGCAAAGGGGAATGCTGTCGAAAATGAGAACGAAACAGAACAACTCTCCGAAGGAGAAACTCTCCCCGACCCTCTTGAGCCATGGAACCGTTTTGCTTTTGAATTTAATGACAGATTGTACTTCTGGCTCATGAAACCGGCTGCCCGAGGCTACAACGCGGTGGTACCCGAGGTGGCAAGAACGTCGATAAATAATTTTTTCCGCAATCTTGAGATGCCCATAAGGTTTGTGAATGCCATCCTTCAGGCACAGCCGAAAGCAGCCGGGATAGAACTGGTCCGCTTCAGCCTGAACAGTTCTGTCGGCCTCGGCGGTCTGTTTGATGTTATGAAACAGAACCCCAACTTTCAGCCCCAGGAGAAGGACACGGGTCAGACACTCGGAAAGTACGGCATAGGAAATGGTTTATATATAGTCTGGCCTTTTTTGGGTCCCTCAACTATCAGAGATACGGCCGGCTTTGTCGGCGACGGCTTCCTGACCCCGATCGATTATATAACGCCGGTCGAGGATATGCTGGCTGTTAACGGATATGACTATTTCAATAAAACGTCATTGCATATCGGCGAATACGAGGATTTTAAGGAAGCTGCCATCGACCCTTATATCGCGGTCAAAGATGCGTATCTCCAGCACCGGAAATATTTGCTTGGCCGGTAGTAAGCGCTTCAATTCATAAATACGGTTGCATTCGAGCGCCGCTACATCAGCTCCCGCTTCGTTGCACTCCTTCGCCGTACGGGACAGTACGCCTCAGTCCTGCGCCTCGCGGGCGCTGCGCATCGACTCTCTCGGTGCGACACCGTATTTATGAACTGAAGCGCTACATCAATCCGTCCGGCTTGTTCGCAACAATTACCCTGTTTCTGCCGACCATCTTTGCTGTATAAAGGGCATCATCCGCCGATTGTATAATTTTTTCAGAATTATCTCCATCCTCGGGATAGCATGAAACCCCGATGCTTAATGTTATTTTCCCGCCGGGCTGCTCCTCAGCCCTGGGGAACTTATGGCACTCAACCGCGCTGCGTATCCTTTCCGCAATTGCAGAGGTCTCCTCTTTTGTTGTTTCCGGGAGCATGGCAATAAATTCTTCACCGCCATACCGGCCTGCAACATCTGTCTCCCGCATAGTGTCGACTATCAACCCCGCTATTGTTTTCAGAAGAACGTCACCCTGGGGATGACCGTTTAAGTCGTTATATTTCTTGAAAAGGTCTAAATCCATCATCATAATTCCAAAGGGTTTGTTGTACCTGTTGGCCCTCGAAATCTCGGAAGACAGCGACTTTAGGAACGACCCGCGGTTCTTTATCTCTGTCAGGCTGTCAGTCTCCGAAAGCTCCAGTGTCTTTTCATATAGCTTGGCATTGGATACGGCCAATATGGCCGAGTCCAGTAAGCGCATGCATGCGTCAAGATCAAATTTAGAATCAAGTTCTGAACTGCGTGTAATATCAACTATAAATATGCCGACAGGCGCGAACAGGTCGCAGCCGGCGCATTTTTTCAACTTTTCAGAAGCAGTCCTTAATATTTCGCCCCGGCAATAAGTGTCCGAAATATTCCAGCACCTTCTGTCCGCCGATTTATAGGCAGTACATATCGAGCCTTCAGGACAATGAAAAAAATCGTAACATTTATCTTTAAGTGAGGTCTGAACAGGAAAGATTGCTATCTCCTTTGCGTTATTCATAATATTCCTGAATACCGAGTCCTCATATGACGACTTTATAACAACAGATGAGAGGAAGTGGGCATCGCAGGTCAACAGTGTATTGGTGAACGCATTGTCATCCGAAAGAGGAATTGAAAGCCCGTTATCGTCTTTATCCACCAGTGCCACTCTGTTTTTATCAACTGAAAGGTATTGTATATTTGAAATGCCTGTCAGCAGGGACAGTTCCTCTCTGATTGTTCTTATCACTTCATCCATAACGATTGAGGACCGGAGTTTCTCGGAAAGTGCGTAGAGCCTTTTGACTTCTTCCTGTTTTTTATAAAGTTTGTCCGACAGGTATGTCACGACATAGGCGGTAAAGAAAAATGTGCTCGCCAATACAACGCCGTATGACGCCATTACGGAAATATCTCCAAAAAGAATGGGTTCATTCCTGAATATTGCAAAATGCGGAAGGACGCCGAAATGCACTAATGCTCCAATTGTTGTTATTAGGGCCATTGCGACGGCGGCAAACCTGAATGTCCATATCCTCGGAAGGATGATGCCGCTGATTACGATATGAAAGACAAAGTAATATAAAAAGGGGCTGTCGCAGCCGCCGGAGAAATAGACCGCAACGGTAAGGGTGATATAATCGAGGCAGATTTGCAGCAGGGCATCTTTTCTAAGGTCGTTCCTGACTTTCAGCCTGTGCTGGAAATAAATGTTATATATTGCAACAAATCCTAATACAAGATAAACCGGTATCAGAGAAAATGTGAGGTCTGCCAGTTCCCTGATGGTATGAGTTCCCACGAGGATGCCGGTACACGCCGCCCATCTTAGCCTGATAAGCCAGTGCAGCCTTTCTTTTAATTCCTCGGCGCTTACAGGATAATCGATTTGAACCGACAGAATTTTCTTGAAAATGTCGGGGAAGCCACCCGTCGCACTCATTTTTTTATCTTCCAATACTGCCGGCATTTTTTTAACCTCTTAGTCTTATTATACTACTTACTATTTTTGTATTGCCAAAGAAAACAGACGCTAATGTTAATCTTTAAATCCAGTGAGTTGCTGTCCTTCCCGTCTGATCGGAATTGAACTGCTCAAGTTTATTCATAAGTGGCCGATAATATAAGCAGCGGGTAATAGACTTTAGTGGAATAGAGTGATAAATTCATAGCAAAAGGAGAAGGACAATGCAAATTCCTCCAATCGCACCACCTCCAGGATACGGTAACGGCATAGCCGATATAAACTTACCAAAACAAACAACGCCAACACCTGCAACGACAGGGGACACTGTACAGCTTTCGACTTACGCCAGGGCCAAACAACTCAAGGAAGATGGAGCAAGCAATTCAGTGATTGGCGCACAACTGGGCCTGGATGCTAAAACTGTAGAAACGTATTTTGGCACGCCGGCTGCGGCAGCAGCGACAACTCCTCCTCAGCCTTTCAGTCCTGCGCAGGAAGCAATACAACAGTCTGTTGTGCAAGCGCCGGCGGTGACTCAAACGAAGAAATAGAACAAGTATAAGTTTTAAAATACGGACCGATGGATATGTTTAAAAGGCATATCCATTTTTTATTTGCTATGTGTTTTCTATCGTGGTTAAATTGCCTGAACGTTCGCCGGCAAAGTAATTCGCTTCTAAGCAGTAAACTCGTCAGCCCATTTACAGGCTTCCATGTAGATACCGGGGACCGCATCCCCAGGGACGCACGTCTGAGCAGCGTACTCCTTAACGGTATCCCATTCCCCTTTTTGGTAACATTCCGCAAGCCTTAGATATTTTGCCGCCTCCCCCTCTCCATACACTAATGCATCCGAAATACTTTTTGAGATGGATATTTTTTCCACAATCTCATTCATCGGTTGATCAAGTATGGCATCCAAATGTGCAAAAAGCCCTAACATGAACAGTTCTTTTTGCGTTGTCGCGCAAGTACTTATGTGGCCCAGCCTTTCACAGAATCTTGCCTTGATGCACGAGTTTCTGATTAATTCTTCCGGTTTGCCCACAGAGACCTTTGACAGCAGGATCAGAGAGACCAAACGTTTTAACTCGTCCAGGCCGATAATCATGAGAGCTTTTCTTATAGAACTGATTTCAGCCCTCCTCTTCATAAAAGCTGAATTGACGTAACGCAGAAGTTTATATGAAATAGAAACGTCATGCTCTACGATTTTCTGTATTTCATCCATGTTGACATGGGCTTTGTTTATTTCAACAACCAGGTTTAACAATTGTACAGTGGAGCTGGTAAGTTCTCTTCCCTTTATGATTTCCGGCTTGCTGAAGAAGTATCCTTGAAAGTATTCAAAGCCCGTATTAAATGCTGCCTTAAACTCTTCATTTGTCTCAATCTTCTCCGCGAGAAACTTTTTCCCTGTAAATTCCGGGTTGCTCGTTAGTTTCTTTATCTCGTCCATCGGCATTGAACGGAAATCTATTTTAATAATGTTCGCAAGTTTTATGAACGATTGCATCTCTGGTTTAAAAAAGAAGTCATCAAGGGCCAGATAATATCCGGCTTTAGATAATTTTCTGCAGGATTCTATTACCGCCTGGTCGGGTTTAACGTCTTCGAGGATTTCCACGACGGTTGATTCAGGTGGGAACATGGAAGGAATCTCAGTTAATAACAAGTTCTGAGTAAAATTAATGAATGCCCTCTTCCCTCCGGTAATACGTTCGATGCCGATTGTGAAGAAACTGCTGGAAAGCACCTTCGATGTCGCGGTATCACCGTCCACTTCCGGAAAGAAATTTGATAAACCATCCCGGAATAACAGTTCATATGCAAACAACGTTTTCTTTCTGTCTAAAATAGGTTGTCGGGCAATATATGCATCCATGGCCTTTTCATCTCAATTGCTGTAATAAACAGACTCAATTTTCATAATAATAATCCATTATATCATAATGCATAGTTCATAAAGCAGAAGAAGGTGGCTATTGGGCTGAGGACCCTGCTCTTGCCGGTTGTTTCTGCATCGCCCTTTACCTTATGCGATGAGGTGTCTATCGTTAATCAGCTTTGCATCTATAGCGTAGTTGCTGATACAAAGAAAAATTTGGTGCCCCCTAGAGGGATCGAACCTCTGGCCCCAGGTTTAGGAAACCTGTGCTCTATCCTACTGAGCTAAGGGGGCTCCCGGACTGAACAAATATTTTAGCACAAACGGCGGCAATATGGTAATGGTGAATCAGGGCGGATACACTTAGTACTTCGCTATCGAAAAATTGGGATTTGCCGCCGAAAATAGTTCCAGCGCCGCGAAAAACAAATTCTCCCCTTCTTCTGCCTTCTACGGGAGTTCGAGGCCGAAGGCCTCCAGGGCTGTGCGGGTGGATTCATACCCTGTGTGGTGAATGCCATGGATATCAAGGCTATTGGCAACCTCCACAAACATTGAACGGTCATCTAAATAGACCACTTTCGACGGTGACACTCTTGCAATGTCGAGCGCCATGCGGTAAATATCCACATCCGGCTTTCTGTAGTGCACGAAACAGGATGAGATGAATATATCGATGAACGTGCCAAGTTCGAATTTGTTGATACGGTGTATGGTGAGTTCCCTTCCCTCGTTGCTGATCGCGACTGTTTTAAGATTGTAGCGTTCCTTCAGTTTGCGTATGAAATCTATCATCTCGGGAAAGGGCCTGGATTGTCCGAACATGAAGGCAGTAAACTCCTCCATTGTAAAAGAGCGTTCTTTATAGAATATGACCTGGTATAAATATTCGTACAGGCTAAGTTTGCCTTCCTCGTAGGTGCCGAAGGTCAGGTGGTGGCGCTCGTCCATTTCTTCGTAATCCAGACGGAACGTCTCAGCAGCCTTCCGGCGTAATCCGCGGTCCCAACCATTGTTGAGCAGCAACCCGCCAATATCAAGGAACAAAGTTGTAATGTGTGAAGATGGCGACTGGGGAAACAATTCAATATGCCTCCTCTTGTTTTTTGTACTATCTCAGTCCAATTTGAATCCTGGCAACAACGCTTATAATTTAACACATCGGAGTAAAAAGTTAAACTTATGACGCAATGAAAGGAAGACCCATTAAAAAATTTGCCCATCTTATAGAAATGTGGTAAGCTTTTGAAAAATGTAATTTCAGCAGAGCGGGTGAAGGATAGGCGATGGAACAAAATGGCTATACTCCGGAAGGCGGACAGGAGGAAACAACCCGACGGCGCTTTCTCAAATGGCTGCTCGGCATTATTGCGGCAGTGAATGTGCTTATAGCCGGCATTCCCTTTTTACGTTCGCTGGCCGGACCAGCGGCCAGGGCGAAAAAAAGTGAGTGGCTGAAGGTGGCTGCAATAAGCTCATTGCCTGAGGGGAGGCCTGTGGACATACGGTTCATGGCCGAACCCGAAGAGGCGTACATCCATACCGAGGTGCTGTATTCTGTTTGGGTCATCAAGCATTCCCCTGATGAAATAACGGTCTTTTCTCCTATTTGTCCCCATTTAGGGTGCCGCTACCAATGGGACCAGCAAACAGGGCGGTTCGAATGTCCCTGCCATGCCAGCTTGTTTGCCCCTGACGGCAAAGTGCTCGGCGGGCCGGCGCCTCGCCCCCTCGATACGCTGCCGGCAAGAATTGATAACGGGAACCTGTTCATAAAGTGGGAGCGCTTCAAGGTAGGGACTCCTGCGAAAATTCCGATAGCCTGAGGAGGAACATATAATGGGACCACGCCTGATCGGATGGATTAACCGGTGGATCAATGAGCGGTGGCCGCTTTCCAGTCTGCTCCGCCTGTCGCTGGATGAACATATCCCCGGCGGCCCCAGTTTTTTCTACACTGAGGGCAGCGCCATCCTTATAATCTTTGCTCTTCAGGCAGTGACAGGAATCATGCAGATATTCTTCTATGTCCCAACCATAGACCATGCCTATGACAGTCTCAGCTACCTGCGGACCGAAGTGCCGTTTGGCTGGCTGATACACGGCCTGCACTATTGGGGCGCCAACCTCATGATCGTTGTTGTGTTTGTCCATATGCTGCGTGTTTTTATCTGGGGAGCATACAAGAAACCTCGCGAACTGGTATGGCTGGCAGGGGTGCTGCTCGTACTGACCACTATGGCATTTAGTTTTACCGGAGCTCCACTGCCATGGGACCAGCGCGGCTACTGGGCCGGTGAAGTAGGCACCAGTATTGCCGGCACCACGCCTGTAATCGGCGACCTGGTAAAACGTCTGCTGCGCGGGAGTGAAAACATGGGGCAGTTGACCCTTTCGCGTCTTTTTGTTATGCACACCTCTGTCTTCCCGTTGGCGCTCCTTGCGCTATTTGGAATACATTTTATTGCGTTCAGGACCTCCGGCGCCGTAGGCCCGTGGGATGCGCTGAAAAGGAGAGTGATCGGACCGTTCTGGCCTGACCAGGCATATAAGGACATACTCATGGGTACGGGCATCTTCGTACTGCTCATTTTTCTTTCGGTATTTGTACCGCCGGGTTTTGCGGGGCCGGTGGATGTTCTGGATACGACCTATGTGCCAAAGCCGGAGTGGAATTTTCTCTTCCTTTACCAGGCACTGAAATATTTTCATGGAACTCTCGAACCTGTAGGCACCGTCGGGGTGCCGACGATTATTGTGATGCTGCTTGTCATGCTGCCGTTTGCTGACCGCGGCCCCGAGAGGGACCCTCTCCGCCGGCCATTTGTAATGCTCTGCGGTTTTGTTTTTTGTGTCACGCTTCTCGCTCTTACGCTTATTGGCTATTATAGTCCCGGCCGTGCCGAGGTGGCCGGCAGCGGTACTGCAAAGCCCGGGGTCGAAGGCCCCCGGCAGTCAGCACTGTCCGGGCAGGCTGGGCAAGGGGAAAGCGGTATGCAAATATTTCAAACTGCCGGATGCACGGCTTGCCATAGTGTAGGAGGCACGGGCGGCGCCATAGGTCCCGCATTGTCGAGGGGTGCGCTCAGAGGGAAAGGCCGCGCATGGATCGTTGAGCAGATACGAAATCCCGGATCGCACAATCCCAATACTATAATGCCTGCATTCACCGCTCTGTCAGGTAATCAGGTTGATTTAATAGTTTCATACCTATTGGGTACCGGCAACGTCAGTGCTTCGCAGCAAGGCTTTGCTGCACAGGGCGGGTCTTCAAAGCAGTTGTCTCCCCAAATCGAGAACATGCAACAAATGGATGGGAAACATCACGCATCCATGGAGGCAGTTTCAGGGACAATGGTTGGAGAGGCTGCGCACGTGATCGGGAGCAGCGAACGGGGCGCTGTATTATTTAAAAATTATTGTTCCAGCTGCCATGGCCCTAAAGGGACCCTCGGCATGCCGAATCCAGGTTCTGATGACGGGAGAGTTCCCCAGCTCAATCCTGTTCATCGTGAATTATACAGCAGTGACCCGAAGGCATTTGCGGCGAATATAGACCGGTTTATACAGCATGGTTCGGTTCCCTCCGGCAACAGGCCTTCACTCAGCATGCTTGCCTTCGGCGATACCCATACCCTTACACAGCAGGAGATTGCTAATGTGGAGGCATATGTCATGAGCATAAACGGCATGGACCGGGCCCGGATCATCAATCCCGGCATGACGCCGCGTAATTTCTTTATTTTAATTATCGTCATATATGTTCTTATATTTCTCATTCAGGGTGGGACAAGGATAAAAAAGAATATAAAATAAAGGCAATAGGCGATAGGCCATAGGCGATAGGAAAGGAAAAAATCATTTTTTGTTTGACCCCATTGCCCATAGCCTGGGTTATAAGGAGATTTTATGCAAATAGGCATGATTGGGCTTGGGAAAATGGGAATGAATATGGTAAAACGCCTGGTAAAGGGCGGGCATTTGGTCATTGTGTACGACCAATCTGCTGAAAAAACTAAAGAGGCTGTGCAGGGGGCGCGGGGCGCCAGTGCTGCAGCATCGCTTGAGGAGCTGGCCGGGCTTCTGAAACAGCCCCGCGTGGTATGGCTGATGATCCCGGCAGGCAAGCCTGTTGACGATGCCATTGGACATCTGAAAGGGGTGCTGGGGGCTGGAGACCTTGTTATAGATGGCGGAAACAGCTTTTACAGGGACGATGTTATTCACGCGCGGCAACTCGGGGAAAGCGGCGTAAGGTACATGGATATCGGGGTCAGCGGCGGTATATGGGGACTGAAAGAGGGATACAGTCTTATGGCGGGGGGAGATAGAAAAGACTATAAGCGTATAGAACCGGTTTTGAAGACGCTCGCACCGAAAGATGGTTATCTCCACTGCGGTCCTGTCGGCGCCGGGCATTTTGTTAAAATGGTGCATAATGGAATTGAGTACGGCCTTATGGCAGCTTACGGAGAAGGCTTCCAGCTTTTACATGCCTCGCCTTATGCTGCCGGTCTCAATCTTGAGAAGGTCGCCCATTTATGGAACCGCGGCAGTGTCGTAAGGTCGTGGCTTCTGGAACTCGCGGAAGATGCCTTCAAAAAGGACAAAGATCTTTCTCAGATCAAGGGCTATGTGGAGGATTCAGGTGAAGGGCGGTGGACAGTGGAACAGGCCATCGAACTTGGTGTTCCTGCCCCGGTTACAGCAATAGCTTTGTTTGAGAGATTCCGTTCCAGGGAGACTGAATCTTTTTCGGAGAAACTCCAGGCTGCCTTGCGAAAAGAGTTTGGCGGCCACGCTGTTTTAAAGGAGAAAGAGAAGGCAGGCATTGCGCGGCCTCAAAAAAGAGCGCGCATTAGAGGCGGCGCCAAGTGAGCACGGATTCAGCGTCTGCTGTTTCTTTCTGGCCTCTGGCTGTCTACCTGGGCGCTGTCGTTGTTCTCATAGCATCGATGCTCGGGATGTCTTACTTCCTGGGCCAGAAACACACAGAGCGGCTGACCGGCGAGCCCTATGAGTCGGGTATTGTGCCTACCGGTTCTGCACGGGTCCGTTTTGATGTCAAATTTTACCTTGTGGCTATGTTCTTTGTAATTTTCGATCTCGAGGCTGTTTTTATTTATGCCTGGGCTGTTTCGATTCGTGAGACAGGGTGGGCCGGGTATCTGGAGGTGTTGATTTTCATAGGCATCCTGATGGCCGGACTGGTCTATCTCTGGCGAATGGGGGCGCTGGATTGGGGCGCGAGGAATAGATCGATGAAAAAAGAGGTCAATTTTTGAGGGAGGGATATCATAGGTCGTATGCAATGGTCATTACATAAGCCCGGCGAGAGCGGGATTTCTGATGCAGATCCGGTTGCAGACGCAGTCAGGGGCAACATAATTTTTGCCCGTCTTCAGGACCTTCTCGCGTGGGGCAGGAAGAACTCTCTCTGGCCTTTCAATTTTGGTCTTTCCTGCTGTTTTGTCGAAATGGCTACAAGCCTCACGAGCAAATACGATATTGCCAGGTTCGGCTCCGAGGTGCTCCGCGGTACGCCGAGAGAAGCGGACCTGATCGTCATAGCCGGCACCGTTTTTATAAAAGCTGCGCCCATTGTAGAAAGGCTCTACCAGCAAATGATGCTGCCCAGGTGGGTGATCTCCATGGGATCGTGCGCCAATTCGGGGGGCATGTTTGACATCTACAGCGTGGTGCAGGGCGTGGATTCGTTTCTTCCGGTGGACGTATATATACCTGGCTGTCCTCCCCGCCCCGAAGCCTTCATGGAAGGCTTGCTGCTTCTCAGGGATGCGGTAGGCAAGGAACGGCGGCCTTTAAGCTGGGTGGTAGGGCCGCAAGGCGTCGAGCGGCCTGAACTTCCCGTGATGCGCGACCTTAAAAGGGACGCAAGGCAAAGCGTTACTGTATTGCCTTCTCCTGATAAGATTTAAGGGTCTGCTGGAGGGATTTTCATGGTTAACGACGGCGCCGGCATCATCCGGGAACTGCAAAGCAAATTTGGAGACCATGATGTGATCTCGCAGAAGACGCGCGATGGATTGCCCACGCTCTGGGTCCCGAAAGAAAAGGTGCGCGATGTGCTCCGGTACCTTAAAACTGAAACAGACAGGCCCTATCGCATGCTCTACGATCTTACCGCTATAGATGAACGTGTCCGCGAACACAGGCAGGACCAGCCGGACAGTGACTTTACCATGGTTTACCATTTGCTGTCATATGAGCGCAATGAGGACATCAGGATCAAGGTGGCGCTCAAGGGCGATTATCCCGCCATTCCTACAATCACCGATGTCTGGCCGTCCGCCAATTGGTATGAGCGCGAAATATGGGACATGTTCGGCATCACGGTCGCAGGCCATCCCAACCTTCGCAGGATTCTGATGCCCCAGCTCTGGAAGGGGCACCCGCTGCGCAAGGAACATCCTGCGCGCCGCACCGAAATGGGTCCTTTTCACTTGTCGGTGAAGAGAGATGAAGCCGAAGAGCAGGCTTTGAAATTCAGACCCGAAGAATGGGGCTTGAGAGGGGCAAGCGGCGATACGGACTTCATGTTTCTCAATCTTGGTCCCCACCATGCCGCAACGCACGGCGTACTGCGCATCATACTTGAGCTCGATGGAGAAGAGATTGTTGATACAGTGCTCGACATAGGGTTTCACCATCGCGGGCAGGAGAAAATGGGGGAGCGGCAGTCATGGCACACTTTCATACCCTATACAGACCGCATCGATTACATGGCAGGAGTATTGAACAACTTCCCATATGTCCTGGCAGTCGAAAAACTTGCCGGCATCGAGGTCCCTGACAGGGCAAAGGTAATACGGGTTATGACTGCGGAACTATTCCGCATTATCAGCCATCTTGTCTGGTACGCCACTTTTGCTCAGGACCTTGGACAACTTTCACCTGTATTTTATATGTTCAATGACCGCGAACGCGCCTTTGACATTATTCAGGCCATTTGCGGAGGCCGTATGCATCCGGGCTGGTTCAGGATAGGCGGAACTGCACAGGACCTTCCTGAAGGTTGGGACACCCTAATGCGTGATTTTATCAGGTATATGCCGGCAAGGCTGGATGAGTACGATACGATGGTCATGGAGAACAGCATTATAAAAGGCCGCACCAAAAATGTCGGTGCTCTCACCCTCGATGAAGCAATTGAATTGGGCGTCACCGGCCCCAACCTCCGCGCCTGCGGATTTGAATGGGATTTCAGGAAAAAAAGGCCTTACTCAGGATATGAACAGTTTGAATTCGATGTCCCAGCCGGTGTGAACGGGGACTGCTATGACAGGGCGGCAGTACGTGTTGAGGAAATGCGCCAGAGCCTGCGGATTATCGGGCAGTGCCTGGAACATATGCCGTCCGGCCCATACAAATCGGACCATCCCCTGGCAACTCCGCCGCTTAAAGAGCGCACTATGCATGACATTGAAACGCTCATTACGCACTTCCTCAATGTAAGCTGGGGGCCTGTCGTCCCCGCGGGTGAGGCGGCGGTCGGCATAGAAGCCGCAAAAGGGAACAATACTTATTATCTCGTCAGTGACGGAAATACCATGTCATACCGTACGCGTATCCGCACCCCCTCGTTCCCTCATTTGCAGATGGTGCCCGCTATGGCGCGCGGTCTTGAGATTGCGGACCTTATAGCTATTCTGGGGAGCATTGATTTT
This sequence comes from Nitrospirota bacterium, assembly GCA_963784135.1. Classification (GTDB taxonomy): domain Bacteria; phylum Nitrospirota; class Thermodesulfovibrionia; order Thermodesulfovibrionales; family Dissulfurispiraceae; genus JADFXI01. The sequence goes on from CAWAQG010000004.1 coordinate 181,687, forward strand.
ATCCTTGGGGATGTGGACAGGTAATTATGCTGACGGAAAAGGAAAGAGAGGAGATCGAAAGGGAACTCGGCAAGTGCGACCATAAAAGGGCTGCCTGCGTAGAGGCCCTGAAGATTGTTCAGCGCTATCGCGGATGGATTTCCGACGACGGCCTTCGTGATATTGCCGATGTTCTGGAGATGACGCCTGAAGAACTGGACAGCGTGGCCACTTTCTACAATCTTATTTTCCGCCGGCAGGTCGGCAGGCATGTCATCCTGATATGCACGACGATCAGCTGTTGGGTCATGGGCTATGAGGAGATACTTAACCACTTACAGGAGCGGCTGGGGATCCAACCCGGTGAAACCACTGCCGACGGCAGGTTTACCCTGCTGCCTGTCCCCTGTCTCGGCGCCTGCGATGGAGCTCCCGCAATAATGATTGATGACACGCTTTACACCAAGGTAAGCCAGGCGCTTATTGATAAAATACTGACTAACTATAGCGAGGTCCAAAGGTGATGGAACGTCCGCTTACCGGGAATATGCGGCCTGACGGCTTACCCTTGAGCATCAAGGAATATGAGGAGAAGGGCGGGTATCAGGCTGCGAGGAAGGCGCTCCGGGGCATGGCGCCTAAGGAGGTGCAGGATCTGGTAAAGAATGCGAACTTGCGGGGCCGCGGCGGCGCAGGGTTCAATACTGGACAGAAATGGAGCTTTGTTCCCATGGGTGATGCTGCGCCTCGTCCCAGGTACCTTATCGCTAATGCCGATGAGATGGAACCCGGTACCTTTAAAGATCGTATGTTGATGGAGGGAAACCCGCACCAACTCATCGAAGGAATGATTATCAGCGCTTACGCAATACAGGCGGACATTTCCTATATCTTTCTGAGGTGGGCTTACAAGGTCGCTGCCAAGCGGCTGGAAGCAGCTCTGGCAGAGGCATACGGCAGTCATTACCTCGGGGAAAACATATTTGGTTCAGGGTACAGCCTGGAATTGCATTTGCACACAAGCGCGGGCCGGTATATATGCGGTGAAGAAACGGCGCTCCTGAATGCCCTGGAAGGTAAACGGGCCACGCCGAGGGCAAAACCTCCGTTTCCGCAAGTGAGCGGACTATGGGGCAAACCTACAGTGGTCAATAACACCGAGACGCTTTGCAACATACCTCACATTATCAATAATGGCGCGGAGTGGTACAAGGGTTTGGCCCACAGCCAGGACGGGGGCACAAAGATATACGGCGTCAGCGGCAGGGTAATGAATACGGGCTTGTGGGAGCTACCGATGGGAACGGCAATGAGAGAAATTATCGAGGAGCATGCAGGCGGCATGCGGGAAGGTTACAGGTTCCGCAGTGTAATACCGGGCGGGGCCTCTACGGAATTCCTCACGGAAGAGCATCTTGATCTGAAAATGGATTACGACTCGGTGCAGAAAGCAGGCAGCCGCCTCGGAACAGGCACCATGATTGTTCTCGATGATCGCACCTGTCCGGTAGGCGCCGTGCATAATCTGGAGCAATTTTTTGCTCAGGAGTCCTGCGGATGGTGTACCCCCTGCAGGGAAGGACTGCCGTGGGTGGCCAAAATTCTCCATGCGATCGAAAACGGGCAGGGCGAGTCCGGGGACCTGGAAATATTGCAACAGCATACTGATTCTCTGTGGCTGAATAAAACCTTTTGCGCGTTTGCGCCCGGCGCGATGGAGCCGCTTAAGAGTGCGCTGAAAATATTCAGGGACGATTTTGTCAGGCACATCACCGAAAAACGCTGTCCGTGGAAATGAACAATGGCGACTCTTTATATAGATAATAAGCCTTATACCGTTCAGGAAGGGGACAACCTTCTCCATGCATGCCTGTCCCTGGGCTTTAATATACCATATTTCTGCTGGCATCCTGCTTTGCATTCTGTAGGGGCCTGCCGGCAGTGCGCCGTGAAACAGTTTAAAGACGAGCATGACGAGCGCGGAAGGATAGTAATGTCCTGCATGACGCCTGTTGCGGACGGTGCGCGCATCTCTATTGACGACCCGGAGGTACTGGCTTTCAGGAAGAGCATAATCGAGTTCCTTATGCTCAATCACCCGCATGACTGTCCTGTTTGCGATGAAGGAGGAGAATGCCACCTCCAGGATATGACTGTAATGACAGGGCATAATTACCGCAGGTCCAGGTTCAAAAAACGCACTTACCGGAACCAAAACCTTGGTCCTTTTATTAACCACGAAATGGACCGCTGTATTCAATGTTACCGCTGCGTCAGGTTTTACAGGGACTATGCTGGGGGGCGTGACCTCGAGGTCTTTGCCTCCCATGACCACGTATACTTCGGCAGGCATGAGGATGGCGTTCTCGAAAACGAATTCAGCGGCAATCTTGTCGAGATATGTCCGACAGGGGTTTTTACAGATAAGACGCTCAAGCGCCATTATTCCCGCAAATGGGACCTGCAGACCGCCCCGTCAGTCTGCGTTCATTGCGGATTAGGCTGCAATACTATTCCCGGAGAGCGCTATGGCGTCCTGCGACGAATACAGAACCGCTACAATGATGCGGTGAACAGGTATTTCCTGTGCGACCGCGGGCGTTATGGTTATGAGTTTGTGAACAGTGAACGCCGCATAAGGGAGCCAATGCTGAAGCGTTCCGCTCTGCCGGTCCCCAAAGGGGAGGTAATGCAGCACCTCTCGCGGCTTCTCTATTTCGGCTCACGGGTGATCGGCATAGGTTCTCCCCGTGCGTCGCTTGAGGCAAATTTTGCCCTGCGCTCGCTTGTCGGAGAGGAACATTTTTATACCGGCCTGTCGGAAGGGGATGCGCGTCTTCTGGCAAAAATCGTAAAAGTTCTGAAAGATGGTCCGGCCCGTTCCCCTTCGCTCCGGGAGGTCGGGTCAGCCGATGCGGTTTTTGTTCTCGGCGAGGATGTCACCAATTCGGCCCCTCTTCTGGCCCTGGCCCTGCGCCGGTCAGTGAGGCGCAAGCCGATGGAAATTGCAAGGCGGCTGCATATCCCGGAGTGGGATGACGCGGCAGTGCGCGGGGCGATACAGCAGTTGAAGGGGCCGCTTTTTCTGGCCACTCCTTACGGGACAAAGCTTGAGGAGGTGTCCTCATATACCTATCATGCTGCGCCTGACGATCTGGCAAGGTTCGGGTTTGCAGTGGCACATGAGCTGGACAACAGCTCTCCTGCCGTGAGCGGCTTGTCGAATGACCTGCATGAACTCGCTGCCGGTGTTGCCCGCGCTTTAAAGGAAGCGCAGCAGCCGCTCGTTGTTTCGGGCACCGGCTGCGGCAGTGAGGCTGTAATTGAGGCTGCTGCCAATATTGCGTGGGCACTTTGCAGGGAAGGCCGTTCAGCAGACCTCTGTTTTGCTGTGCCCGAATGCAATAGCCTGGGAGTTGCACTTATGGGCGGGGGCAGCGTGGGTGATGCATTCAGGACAGTTAATAATGGCGCGGCGGACACGGTGATTGTTCTTGAAAATGATCTATACCGGAGAGCGGAGCGGCAAGAGGTAGACAGGTTTTTGGAACTGGTGCGACACGTTATCGTCATTGATCATAGCATGACAGAAACGGCGTCTAAAGCCGATATTGTTGTCCCTTCCGCCGCATTTGCAGAGACGGACGGCACACTGGTGAATAATGAGGGCCGTGCGCAGCGGTTCTACCGGGTATTCGTGCCTCACGGAAATATGCAGGAGAGTTGGCGATTGCTGCGGGACATCATGTCTGCTTCCGGTCGCCCCGGCGCAAAAGAATGGATGGCGCCGGAAGATGTTGCACGGACAGTGGAGAAGGAGATACCCCTTTTCGGCGGGATTGCAGAGAGCGCACCACGTGCGGATTTTCGCATCGTCGGGCAGAAAATTCCCAGGCAGTCTCACAGACACAGCGGACGGACCGCCATGCACTCCGATATTTCCATACATGAGCCAAAGCCGCCTGAAGATCCTGATTCACCTTTTTCTTTCTCTATGGAAGGATATAAAGGGCAACCGCCTGCTGCGCTTGTTCCACGCTTCTGGTCACCCGGCTGGAACTCGGTGCAGGCCGTGAATAAATTCCAGAGTGAGGTCGGGGGCCCGCTGCGCGGCGGTGATTCAGGGCAGCGGCTTTTGGTCCCGGCGCCGGGAAGTGCCCCGGCTTATTTTAATGCAGCGCCGGATGCCTTCTCTATTCGCAAGGACGCGCTGCTCTTTGTCCGGATCTCGCACATATTCGGTCCAGAGGAGTTGAGCGCCATGAGTCCCTCTATTTCGGAACGCTCTCCTGTACCGTATGCAGGGCTCAGACCGGAAGATGCGGCACTTTTCAATGTGAATGAAGGAGAAGAGTTGCAGCTTGCGCTAAATGGCGCTGAATATCTTCTCCCCGTGAAATACCTGCGTAAACTGCCGGCGGGAGTCGGCGTGTTGCCTGTTGGATTGCCTATGCTTGAAGGAATAGAATTGCCTGCATGGGGAAGCATAAAAGTCGTGAATCGTGAGACGTGAATCGTGAAAAGCTGAAAAGCAAAACACAAAAACAATAAATTTTTTGAGACTTTGACGATTCACGTCTCACGATTCACGGCCTTTGGAGGATTATGAAGCAACTTGCCATTATTTTTGGTATCCTCTTTGTCCTGACCACCATCAGTGCGGGACTTATCTGGCTTGAGCGCAGATTGCTCGCGTTATGGCAGGACCGTTACGGTCCGAACCGGGTGGGTCTTTTCGGCCTGCTGCAGGTGCCGGCCGATATGATCAAGATTTTTGCGAAAGAGGATTGGATACCGCCCTTTGCCGATAAACCGGTGTTTATCTTTGCGCCTGCCATCATTATGATCAGCGCCTTTATGTCTTTTGCCGTTGTCCCGTTTGCTCCCGGCATCAGCATTGCCAATATGGATATAGGCGTGCTCTTCTTTCTTGCAATGTCCTCATTGGGGGTCTACAGCGTTGTTCTTGCGGGATGGGCCTCGGACAGCAAGTACTCGCTTCTTGGAGGCATGCGTGCCGCTGCCCAGATGGTGAGCTATGAAGTGTTCATGGGGCTTTCGCTTATGGGGGTCGTGATACTGGCCGGATCCTTTAATATCAATGAAATTGTCGAGGCACAACGGAAGTTGTGGTTTGTAATTCCCCAGTTTCCGGGTTTTGTGATTTTCTTCATTGCCGGGATTGCCGAGACGCACCGTTTGCCTTTCGACCTGCCCGAGTCCGAGAACGAGCTTGTGGCAGGATATCATACGGAATATTCGGGGATAAAATTCGGAATGTTTTTTGTAGGCGAGTATCTGGGGATAACATTGATTTCGGCGCTTATCGCCACACTTTTCTTCGGGGGGTGGCTCGGCCCTTTATTGCCGCCTGTCGTGTGGTTCTTCCTTAAGACTTTTGTTTTTATTTGTTTATTCATATTGTTCAGGGCATCGTATCCCAGGCCGCGCTATGACCAGGTGATGTTTCTTGCGTGGAAGATAATGCTGCCGCTGGCGCTGTTAAATCTTGTAATCACCGGCGCTATTGTGCTCCTGGCGTTAAGATAAGGGGGAAGTGATGTTTAGTCTGATAAAAGGCGCCTGGGCTGTTCTGCTCCACATGTTCAGTCCGCGGGTGACAATCCAGTATCCGGAAAAAAAGCCTTATGTGCCGCCCAGATGGAGAGGCCGTATTATTCTTTCGCGGGACCCCGATGGCGGAGAGCGCTGCGTGGCATGCCACCTTTGCGCTGTTGCGTGCCCTGTCGGCTGCATAGCGCTGCAGGCAGCCGAAGATAGTCACGGCAGGCGCTATCCCGCATTTTTCAGGATCAACTTTTCTCGCTGTATCTTTTGCGGCTTTTGCGAGGAGGCATGCCCGACGTATGCTATACAGCTTACTACTGATTATGAGATGAGCGAATATAAACGGACTTCGCTTGTTTACGAGAAAGAGGATTTGCTTATAAGCGGGACGGGGAAATACCCGGACTATAACTTTTACAGGGTCGCGGGATTGGCAATCGGCGGGAAGGACAAGGGTGAGGCCGACAATGAGGAGCCGCCGGTGGATGTTAAAAGTTTGCTGCCTTAACAGGCAGCAGGTTATAGGTAATAGGTCATAGGTTATGGGAGAAGAAAAAAAGCCTTTTTTGTTTCCACGGCCTATAACCTATGACCTATGACCCATGACCTTTCTTTTTAGGAGGTGTTTGAATGAATGACCTGTTTTATATATCCGCTGCAGTGGCGGTTATATCGACAGTTATGGTAATTACAAAACTGAACGCGGTGCATGCGCTGCTGTATCTGATCATATCGCTGCTGGCAGTTGCGATGGTGTTTTTTTCACTCGGGGCCCCCTTTGTCGCTGCACTTGAAGTAATAATTTATGCGGGCGCTATTATGGTGCTTTTTGTATTTGCCATCATGATGCTGAACATCGGCCCGGAGTACGCAGGACTGGAAAGAAAATACCTTGGTCCCGCAGTATGGATAGGGCCGATGGTTCTGGCCGGTATATTGATGGTCGAATTGCTCTCTGTGTTTGTACGCGGCGGAGGGCAGGCTGCCGGTACCGGCATTGTTGGGCCTAAACAGACAGGCATCGCCCTTTTCGGACCCTACCTGATAGGCGTTGAACTGGCATCGATGCTCCTGCTCTCGGGCCTCATTGGCGCATACCATCTGGGCCGGCGAGACAGCGAACGCCATAGTGGGCAGGGGAGGGGAGTGTCATAATGGCCGCAATTCCTGCAGAACATGGCCTTATCCTCGCAGGAGTGCTTTTTGCGCTCGGACTGTTAGGGGTACTGGTGAGGCGTAATATTATTTTTATGCTGCTTTCGATAGAAATCATGTTAAATGCCGCCGGTCTCGCTTTTGTAGTTGCGGGGTCGAGGTGGCGGCAGCCTGACGGCCAGGTCATGTTTATTTTTATCCTCGCTATGGCCGCAGCTGAAGTATCGGTCGGGCTGGCCCTTGCCCTGCAGACATATCACATACTTAAAACGCTCGATTCCGACGCAGCCGGACGGATGAAAGGATGAGAGGTTGATATGAATGAAATTCTATGGGTAGTGCCGGCAGCGCCCTTTGCAGGATTTCTGTTTCTCGCATCGGCAGGCGGTCGCCTCTCACGTTCTGCGATAGCGGCAATCGGCATCGGTTCAGTCGGGCTTTCAATGATAACTGTTTTTTTGACCGGATGCTCATTTATTATCGCCCCTCCGCAGTCGCATTCATATGTGCAAGTGCTCTGGACATGGATGGACGTGGCAGGTTTCAGTCCGCGGATAGCTTTTTACCTTGATGCCTTATCTCTGATCATGGTGCTCGTAATAACTGTTGTGGGTTTTCTTATACATCTTTATTCAGCCGGATTTATGAGATATGAAGAGGGCTACAGCCGCTTTTTCGCCTATATGAATCTTTTTGTCGGCTCTATGCTGACCCTCGTACTGGCGGACAACCTGCTGCTGCTTTATCTTGGATGGGAAGGAGTGGGTCTTTGCAGTTATCTGCTTATCGGTTTCTGGTACAAAGACAAAGCGAACGGCTATGCTGCCCGCAAGGCATTTGTTGTAACGAGGGTGGGAGATACAGCATTTGCTTTGGCCCTCTTCCTGCTGTTTTCGAATCTCGGCACTTTACAGATACAGGAACTGATGTTCCGGGCCGGACAGCAGTGGGCGCCCGGCTCAGGGCTTGCTGTTGCCGCAGCTGCGCTGCTTCTTGGCGGTGCAGTGGGAAAATCCGCGCAACTTCCTCTCCAGACATGGCTGCCTGACGCCATGGCCGGGCCGTCGCCGGTGAGCGCGCTTATCCATGCTGCAACGATGGTGACGGCAGGGGTGTATCTTATTGCCCGGACCCATGCGCTGTTTACCCTTGCACCTGCCGTGCAGACGGCGGTTGCTGTAATCGGCGCAGCGACGTTGCTGCTTTCCGGCTTCAGCGCGCTGGTGCAGACTGACATAAAACGCGTGCTGGCCTACTCTACCATCAGCCAGATCGGCTATATGTTCCTTGCGCTTGGAGTCGGGGCATGGTCTGCAGCCATCTTCCATTTCATGACTCACGCCTTTTTCAAGGCCCTGCTCTTCCTCGCTGCCGGTGTTGTGATTATAAGACTTGACCATGAACATAATATGTTCAAAATGGGCGGCCTCAGAGTACAGCTTCCCCTGGTATTCTGGACCTTTCTTATCGGGGCCTTGTCCTTATCGGCGCTGCCGCTTGTTACAGCAGGTTTTTACAGTAAGGATTTGATCTTGTGGGATGTTTGGTCTTCAAAGGGAGGAAGCCCCTGGCTGTGGGCGGCCGGCCTGGCAGGCGCTATGTTGACCTCAATATATAGTTTCCGAATGGTGTTCCTTACTTTTTTTGGCGTCGCAAAAACCAAGGTGAGCGGTAAAGCCGGCATACTGATGTCAGCTCCGGTTGTTATACTCGCTGTTCTCTCTGTTGTGGGAGGTTTTGTTGAGTTGCCCTTTATGGGCTTAATGAGCACGGCGCTGCCGCAGGTGCAGACCGTGAGCAGGAGCATGGCCGGCGAATCTGTTCTGAAGATTATAACGGGGATGGCGTCTGTTGCCGGCATTGTGCTTGCCTGGTTCCTTTTTTTGCGAGCTCCCGGTTATGTCCGGACGCTTTCAGAATCCCGGCCCGGGGCGCTTGCTCACAGGCTATGGCTGGCAGGCTGGGGCTTTGACCGGATCTACGACACTTTTATTGTCAGGCCATTTGTATGGGCGGCAAAAGTTAACAGGGACGATTTTATCGATCTTATCTACCTCGGGCTTATCTGGACGAGCAGAGGCATCAACCGGTCCCTAACGCTCACCCAGTCCGGAAAGCTGAGGTGGTATGCTGCCGGCATAGCGATGGGAGCGGTGGTGGTCCTGGGATTAGTGGTGTTCTCATGATACTTATATGGCTTATTCTCGTCCCACTTATAGGCGGCGTGGGTGCATGGCTGTCCGAACGCCTTGATCCTGCGCTCCCGCGCTGGATAGCGCTTATCGCCCTTTTTCTGACCTTTGGACTTGCCTTCGGCATATGCGTGCAAAGTCCGGACATTATCGGCTTCAGCAGCGGACATGGGCACGGAGTATGGCTGGTTGAGTTTAATAATGAATGGATTCCCCAGGCGGGCATAAGTTTCCATCTGGCCATGGATGGGCTGAGTCTTTTGCTGGTGCTGCTCAGCGCCTTTCTCGGCATAGCATCCGTGGCGGCTTCCTGGAAGGAGATCCGGTACAGGACCGGTTTTTTTCACTTGCAGCTGATGTTGGTGCTCGCCGGCATAAACGGCGTTTTCCTCGCAATGGACCTTTTTGTTTTTTATTTTTTCTGGGAACTGATGCTGGTGCCGATGTTCTTTCTTATAGACCTCTGGGGCCACGAGCGGCGCCATTATGCGGCTGTCAAATTCTTTTTGTTTACACAGCTCAGCGGCTTACTGATGCTTATTGCCATACTCGGGCTTTATTTTATGCATGGTGCGTCCACAGGCGCCTATACTTTTGATTATATGCAGTTGCTCCGCTTGCCGGTTAAGGGAGACGCCTCATTTTGGCTTATGCTCGGTTTCTTTATTGCATTCGCGGTGAAGCTCCCCGCACTGGGCGTTCACAGCTGGCTCCCTGATGCCCACACTGAGGCCCCTACTGCAGGAAGCGTTATTCTGGCCGGTTTGCTGCTTAAAACCGGGGCGTACGGGTTGCTCCGCTTTGTTATTCCATTGTTCCCGGCTGCCTCTTGCGATTTTGCTCCTGCTGCCATGGTACTGGCGGTTATAGGCATCCTTTATGGGGCGCTCATGGCATTTGCGCAGACCGACCTCAAGCGTCTTGTCGCCTACACCAGCGTCAGTCATATGGGATTCGTGCTTCTCGGCATCTATGCCGGCAATACGCTGTCACTGCAGGGTGCTGTCATGCAGATGCTCTGCCACGGAGTCAGTACCGGTGCGCTTTTCATCATCGTAGGTGCGCTCCAGGAGCGCATTCATACCCGTGACATGGGAGTCATGGGGGGGCTGTGGTCAACTGTGCCTCGCATGGGTGCTGTCACACTTTTCTTTGCTCTGGCATCCCTGGGGCTTCCCGGTCTCGGAAATTTTGTCGGCGAATTTCTCGTGCTGATCGGGGCCTACAAGGTGAGCTATGTCATTACAGCTATTGCCTCACTCGGGTTTGTTGCTGCCGTAGTCTATTCATTGTGGATGATTCAGAGCGTTTTTCTGGGACAGGAGCAGGGTGCGCATAACCGGCATCTGCCTGACTTCGGCTTTCGTGAAATGGCGCTAATGGGAGTGATGATGCTTGTTCTCGTATGGTTAGGGCTTTATCCGCAGCCGGTGTTCGATATCGCAAAACGACCGCTTGAGAGCATACGCCTCGCTGTCGACTCCGGGCCTGAAGATGCCCGTTACGGAGGCAAGCGATGAGTCTTGCCGATCTTGCAGCCTTATTGCCTGTTATAGTAATTGCCGCGGCTTCTGTTATCGTGATGATTATCATAGCTTTCTACAGGAGTCACAAACTGACCGTCATGCTGACACTGGCGGGTCTTGTTATCTCGTTTGTGATGCTGCCGGCTGAGGTGTCCATGCTGCCCCGGCAGGTAACGCCGCTCATTATTCTCGACCGGTATGCTTTTTTCTTTATGGGACTCGTTCTTGCCGCGAGTTTTTTTGTGACGGTGCTCTCATACGGGTATTTTAAAGACCGGCCGGGAAGGCATGATGAATATTATGTTCTCCTCCTTATTGCAACGCTGGGCTCGGCAGTGCTTGCAGCGAGCAGCCATTTTGTGTCCTTTTTCCTCGGGCTGGAACTGCTCAGCGTCTCTCTCTATGCCCTGATCGCCTATCAGCGTTCCGATGAACGAGGTAATGAGGCAGGCCTGAAGTATCTTGTCCTCGCTGCCGCATCTTCGTCTTTTTTGCTTTTCGGCATGGCGCTGGTTTATGCACAAACGGGAACTATGCAGTTTGCTCCGATTGCGGAGATGGCCGACGCATCAGCATCATTGCTTCTGCTTGCCGGGTTGGCGTTTATAATCGTTGGGATCAGCTTCAAACTTGCGCTTGTCCCTTTTCACATGTGGACACCTGACGTTTACGAAGGCGCCCCTGCACCTGTAGGCGCTTTTATAGCGACAGTCTCAAAGGGCGCCGTATTTGCGCTGCTGCTGCGCTATTTTACCCGGTCCCCACTGCATGATTTCCCAGCTATAGTGAGTGTGTTTACCATTATTGCAATAGCATCTATGTTTATCGGCAATCTGCTGGCCCTCGGCCAGAACAATGTCAAACGCATCCTCGCCTATTCGTCCATTGCGCATTTGGGATATCTGCTTGTCGCTTTCCTTGCCGGCGGAGCAATGGCTGTTACCGCGGTAAGCTACTATCTCGCAGCTTACTTTGTGACCATTATGGGCGCCTTTGGCGTTGTTTCAGTGCTGTCTTCGAAAGGGCGGGATGCTGATGCTCTGGATGAATACCGGGGCCTGGCATGGCGCAGGCCGTGGCTGGCCGGACTGTTCACATTGGTGCTGCTTTCTCTTGCAGGCATTCCGCTGACTGCCGGCTTTCTGGGAAAGTTCTTCGTTATAGCTGCCGGCGCTGATTCATCATTATGGCTGCTGCTGGCGGCCCTTGCGATAAGCAGTTCAATAGGGCTCTATTATTATCTGCGTATCATTACTGTTTTGTATGCACCCATACCGGCAGGGGAGGGCTTGCCTGCCGGCGGACCGCTGTTATCTTTGGCCGGAGGAACGGCCCTCGCAGTGCTCGCTCTGCTCCTGATCTGGCTTGGAGTATCACCTGCTCAGCTTCTGGGGCTTATAAAAGCGACGGCGGCCCATTTTGTTTATTAGCTTAGCTGTACTGTTCATAAATAATGTTCAAAGAGGAGGAATGGTGTTATGAAAACTGTCAAAGATGTCTTGAAAGGCAAGGGTGGCGAAATCTGGTCGGTTTCTCCTTCGACATCTGCGTATGAGGCTCTCGTTGTTATGGCTGCTAAAGATGTGGGCGCCTTACTGGTCATGGACAATGGAAAACTTGCAGGAATTTTTTCAGAACGTGATTATGCGAGAAAAGTGATACTGAAAGGAAAAACTTCCAGGGACACGGCTGTCGGCGAACTGATGACTCAATCGGTGTTCTATGTAAAAATGGAAAATACCCTTGCTGAATGTATGGCATTGATGACGTCCAAACATATCCGTCATTTGCCTGTATTTGACAAGGACCGCCTTGTCGGTATCATAACTATCGGCGACGTAGTAAAGGGGATTATCTCTGAACAGGAAATTACCATTGCTGACCTTGAAACATTTATTGTCGGAGGATATTACGAAGGCAAAAGCTAATAAAGGTCTATTGAAAAAATAGAAAAAATAATAGAATAGCAGAAAGTTGCGGATGGGTCTTCATGGGAGCAGCACTATTTTACCGCGGGCGCTCGTTTCCATAATCTCGTGGTGTGCGGTGGCGGCGTCCGACAAAGGGAATTCCTTTGCGACTACCGGACGCAGGGTGTTGTTTTCCAGGCCGGCAGCGAGTGCCGCATGAATACTGAGCAACTGGCGTTCATGGGCGTTCATGATGACCATTCCGAGTACCGTTGCATTGGACCGCATGGCATAACGCGGATCTATCTCCACTGTGCCGCGGCTGCCGATTATAACAACCCTGCCGCCGAATGCCAAAGCACCCAGGTCCTTGCCGAGGTTCACATTGGCCAACATTTCCAGAATGACATCAACGCCTCTGCCGCCTGTTATTCTGTGTATCTGCTCCATGTGGTCAGGGGCCCTGTGGTCGACGACGTAATGCGCCCCCTGTTCTGCCGCCAGTGCCCGTCCCTGTTCGGTCCCGCCCGTTCCGATAACGGTCATTCCCGCGTTGCGTGCCATCTGCACCGCGGCGATACCGACACCACCGCTTGCGCCGTGGACAAGCACTGTCTCGCCTGCTAATGCATGTGCCCGGAAGAAAAGGGCGTAATACGCTGTAGAATACGGTACACCTACTCCCGCACCCTGGGAAAACGAAACATGAGCGGGAAGCCGGTGTACCTGAGATTCCATGCAGAGCGCTTTTTCAGCATATGTACCGCTGAAAGACCCGGCAACATATACCCGTTCTCCGGCGGATACCCTGGTAACTTTTTCGCCTGTCGATTCGATGACTCCGGATGCGTCCATGCCGGGCGTGTAAGGGAGGTCCGGCTTTAAAGGGTACTGTCCGGACCTTATATATGTATCAACAGGATTGACCCCGGCAGCATATATCCGTACGACAACCTGTGAGGGACCCGGCGCAGGGTCGGGGACCTCCTCTTTGCGCATGACTTCAGGATTTCCAAAAGCGTGGACCCGTATTGCCTTCATAACTCTCCCCCTTTTCACAATTTGTCATATAATTATACCACTCCCAAGCTGCAGTGGTAAGGTGCTCCCATGCGATTGTGGCGAGCAGATAAACTGTCCGTATCTGTAGCACATAAACTGTCCGGATAAAATATATGGATAGCAAGGGGGCTATCCATGAAACGTTCGGCAGTGTTGCAGGAGGTACGGAAGATGAGATTTGAAGAAAGCTATGAGGGTTGGATACGAGGTCGATTAACGCAGGAAGAAGCAGCAACGCTTCTGGGTGTGTGCGATAGGACATTTAGAAGATATATGTTGAGGTATGAAGATACGGGCCTGGAGGGCCTTATAGATAAGCGTTTAGGGCAAATATCTCATAAACGTGCGCCTGTTGATGAAGTAGTCGCACTATCGGATCTTTATAGCAATCGCTTTTGTGGTTTCAATGTCAAACATTTTTATAGCTGGTACCGGCGTGCTTATCAAGGGACCAGAAGCTACACATGGGTCAAGAACACCCTTCAGGAAAAGGGATTGGTCCCGAAGGCAGCACAGAAAGGTACACACAGGAAAAAGCGTACAAGGGCACCTTATACCGGTATGATGCTGCACCAGGATGGTTCCAAACATCAGTGGGTTGAAGGAAAATACTGGGATCTAATCGTAACTATGGATGATGCCACGAGTGAACACTACTCGATGTTTTTTGTGCAGGAGGAAGGCACTCAAAGCAGCTTTCAAGGGGTAAAAGAAGTTATTGAGCAACACGGATTGTTTGCTTCGTTGTATACGGATCGTGGAAGTCACTACTGGCATACACCTGAGGCCGGAGGGAAGGTGGACAAATCAAATCTTACCCAGTTCGGTCGTGCAATGAGCCAACTTGGAATTAAGATGATTGCTGCGTATTCTCCTGAGGCCAGGGGTCGTTCTGAGCGAGCCTTCGAAACTCATCAAGACCGCCTCGTCAAGGAGCTTGCAATGGCGGGCATTACTGAGATGAAGCAGGCCAATGATTATCTTGCCAGTACTTATATGCCAGCCCATAATGCCGAGTTCACTGTTGTCCCGCAGGAACCACAGAGCGTGTTCGTGACTTGGGCAGGCACTGCCTTGGAAGACATCCTATGCGAACAGTATGACCGCACCGTAGGCAACGACAACTGTGTAAAGTTCGATGGGCTAAAACTTCAGATCCCGCCAAATCAATATCGCTGCCACTACGTTAAGGTCGAAGTTCGCGTCCATCGTTATCCGGATGGTGGCCTTGCTATATTCCATGGACCGAGAAAACTGGCGGTCTTTGACCCTAAAGGAAAGGAGATTGCAAAGTGCTCACATGCAGCGGCATGAGACTCAATAAAACTGACATCGGTGGCCTGCCATGTTCCATGCGCAGCCACCCTGCAGAACCGGACAGTTTATTTGCTCTAAAACCGGACAACTCTATTTGTTGACAACAGGTGCTCCCATGCGATTTCAGGCAAGTTTTTCGTTATGGCGTGACCGATATAAGGCATAAGCCAGATATCCCACAATACCTGCGTTGATGACAAATACAGTAACTTTGGGCCATGTCGCGCCCCGCATTATTCCGACCAGCTCGACAGGGATGTACATTGCTCCGGTAAGGAGTCCGAACCATTTGGCCCACAGCCTCTGATGCCATAGACCATACGCTTCCACGAAGCGTACCACCGAGTAGAGAAGCGCCGAGAAAGCCATTGCCCAAAGATAGCGATCTGTCAAGTGCTGGGCCGCATCGATGAAAATCAGGGGGTAATGTCTGGCCGGATTCAAGTGGAAGTGCCGAACGAGCTGTTCTGCAGCCGAGAGAAGGTCCTTATGAATGCACGCCAGTAAGCCAAAACCGACAAACAATACAAGTAACCCTTTTGCCGCTTCAAATAGGGCAACGACTCTAAGGCCATCGTTTGAATGATTTTTTCCCTTATGTCTTTTTGTCGCTTTCAAATTATCTGAAGAATTATACACTACTGTCTTACGTCTTATCACGTAAGCCTAAAGGAAGTTAATGAGCAAAAAAGGCCGCACCGTTGAGCGCGGCATGTTGTGCCCCGTAACTCAGGCAAGCATTTTGACGGCTGCACCCTGCTCCTCATTAGTTTGAGTCTATGAGCGCCGTATTGCAGCACCACAAAAAACTGATGATATCTCCACGGCCTGTCCTGAAAAGACAAACCTGTGTCAGAAGAACAGGCAGGGACGTTTTTCTCTTCCTAAAGTTTCCACGTCAGCTTTCCAAATATGTTTCTCTGTAACTGGATGAGGTCTGTTCCGTACCACACATCTGAAAACTCAGGGTGTTGTTTTTCAAAGAGGTTTTGCACACCTATGTCAATCCGCAGTTTTGGCACCGGCCTGTATCCGACCTGAAAATTTAAGTCAGTATGTCCACTTACACCGAGGCTCTTCAATGCGCTTTCTGAGTGGGGCTCGATATCCAACTCCAGGGTCCGTGAAATATCCATCTGAGAGCGTATCATTAACTGCGTCAACGGGCTCGCATTTTGGGCAAGGAAAGACTGGGTGTCAGTGCTGCTGGTATAGGGGGTCAGATTTATGAAAAGCCAACTGAAAGACGGCTTAATCCGCCACCAGGCAAAGGGCTGGTAAACAGCGGCTATTTCAGTACCGTAGCTTCTGCCCTTCATCTGGTTCTCCGCAAGTAATGGTAAAACATAATAATTGCCCTGAGCATAAGGAGTGCCCTGCTCCCACGTCCCAAGCTTGTCGTAGTCATTGTAAAAGGTGGCTATGTCCAATGAGAGAAAACGCCATGGAATGAACCTGTACCCGACTTCGTAGGCAGTCAGTTTTTCAGACTTAAAAGCGCTGGAACCCATCGTTTCCTCTACATACGCCGGTGAGTTCGGGTACAGGGCTCCGGCTGGCGCTCCACCAACGACGGACCTGAGGTGCTCCTCACCATTCGACGGCATTCTGTCGGCCCTTGACACCGACATCCATAGCGTATGATTCTCATGTGGCTTGAAGAGGAGCCGCACGTTGGGCTGAACTTCCCAGGGGGTAGTATAATCATTGTGCTCAAGCTTTATTCCGGCAATCAGCCACAGTTTGTTTGTCAGCAGGGTTATGTCATCCTGAAAAAACAGGCTGTACTGGTTGGCGTCCGTATTATTCGGAACAGAATAGAGACCAAAAGTCGGGGTCATAAGGTTTTTAACGAAACGCAGGTCCGCTCCCCAAACTATGTCGTTAATGTCATAGAGGCGTATATTATGCTGAAAGTCGAAATCGTAAATGTCCCAGCCAAGTTTTGATGTTATTTCCGGGTCGCTGCCGGTATCCTGGGTGTATATCCTGTCCCTGTTGTAGTATGCCTGCAATTTAATACTGGAAGTCGGCGAGAAATCATGCTCAATGCTTCCCATAATGATAGCGATCGGAAAAATGTGAATCTTTTGTGAAATTGACACCTGCCAAATTACCCTGCTGCAGTTCGGCCTCTACATCAGGTAACGACAAAAAAGCCTCGTCAATGCCGCCTGAAAACGTCATACGGGTGGCATCAGATATCTTTGTATCCAATCTGAAGCCGCCGGATGGAGCATAGGGCTGAACATAATATTCCAGTCCAGCCGTCCCTCCGAATTCCCGGTACTTGGCAAAGGTCCGGAAATAGGTGTCTTCTCCAATTTTTCCGCCGTAGCGGACCGTACCGTCATACGCATTTACCGAACTTACTGTGCCGCCCACAAGCAAGCCCTGTGCATCAGCGGAGTTTTTGGTGATGATATTAATTACGCCGTTTACTGCGTTGGCTCCCCAAAGCGTTGCGCCAGGACCGCGTATGACTTCTATACGCTCTATGTCCTCCATCGGCATATCTATGGTATGCCAGTAGACGCCGGAGAATAAAGGATTATATACTGACCTTCCGTCAACGAGGACAAGCAGTTTGTTAGAGAACGAGCTATTAAAGCCCCTGGCTGATACCGCCCACGTTACGGCATCCACCCGTGCTACCTGCAGTCCGGGAACCATGCGCAACAAATCGGGAATTGTGGTTGCCGACGAGCGGCGAATGTCGTCCTGCGTAATCACAAAAATGGCTGCAGCCGCATCAGCTACTTTGACAGGTTTTTTGTTGGCGGTTACGACTTCGACATTCATCAGGTCTTCAATGCTCATACTTAAGAGACTTTCAATCGTTGGGGCAGCATCTTCTTCGTCGGCGGCAAAGCAATAATCTGTCTCGGGATTCAGAAAGAATGGCAGCAAAAAGGCAAGAATAAGAAGATAATTGCAAAAATTCCTTTTGAGGTGTTCTTCCATTATTCTGAACATCGTCACCTGCTATATTGATTTAGAAGTTTAGTGATATGAATGTAAACTAAAAACAAAATAATTTCAACTCGGGGGTCGAATTGCATTAATTATGGCAGTACGTTTCTTAGCGGATGCGGATTCGTCATAATACCTTTATTATTACAGGATAGTTCAAAACGTTGTATTATCTATAGCAGAATTCCTGGGGGGACTCCTGTGTGATGATTCCTCGGCTTTACAGGGCATCTCCATTACTGCTAAGATAACTAAGCAAATCAAACTGCTGTACCCGGAAAAAAGCTACATCAATAGCGGGCCCCGGAATACACCGGGGCTTTTTTTAACCCGAACGCAGAAAAAAAAGGAGTTTATGGAATTTAACAAATTTAATCTTCACCCGCATGTTGAGGCAGGAGTCACGGCTGCGGGCTACAGCTCGTCAACGCCTATCCAGGCGCAGGCAATTCCTCTGGTAATGCAGGGGCGCGATGTAATGGGCCTGGCCCAGACAGGCACCGGCAAGACCGCTGCCTTTGTGCTTCCTATACTGCACCGTCTGATGCAGGGGGAGCGCCGGCATGTCCGTGCTCTCATCATCGCACCAACCCGCGAACTGGCGGAACAGATCAATGAGGCAATCGGCGTCCTGGGAAAGCGGACAGGTCTGCGCAGTGTGACCGTCTATGGCGGTGTGAGCTTCAATCCTCAGGTGTCCAACCTAAGACGCGGCGCAGAGATTGTTGTGGCATGCCCCGGGCGTCTCCTTGACCACATAGGCCAGGGTACTATCAACCTCTCCCGCCTGGAAGTGCTTGTTCTCGACGAGGCCGACCATATGTTCGACATGGGTTTTCTTCCCGACATCAGGAGAATTTTGAAGCACCTGACTGCGCGGCGGCAGACCCTTCTCTTTTCGGCAACGATGCCCGAAGATATCCGGAAGCTTGCAGGCGACATTCTAAATGAGCCGGTCACGGTCCGGGTAGGCGATACTGCAGCGGCGGAAACCGTCAGCCACGCGCTCTACCCCGTCCCCCAGCATTTGAAAACGTCACTGCTCCTCGAACTTTTGCGCCGTACCGACACCAAGTCTGTGCTCATTTTCACCCGCACCAAGCACCGTGCAAAACGCCTCGGTGAACAACTGGTCAAAACCGGCTATCGTGCTGCATCGCTCCAGGGGAATCTGTCACAGGCGAGAAGGCAGGAAGCAATGAAAGGTTTCCGTAACGGTACATTCCAGATACTGGTGGCGACCGATATAGCCGCCCGCGGAATCGATGTGACCCAGGTCTCCCACGTTGTCAATTACGATATTCCAGGCACACCCGATGCTTACATCCATCGTATTGGGCGGACCGGTCGTGCTGCCTGCAACGGCGATGCCTACACTTTGGTGGCTGGTGATGACACTGATATGGTGCAAGCAATAGAGCGGATTCTCGGCGGTCCGGTCGAACGCCGCACTTTGGACGGCTTTGATTACGGCGTGGCCGCGCCCCGGAAGGACGGCGAGTTCAGCCGCCCGGCACGCCAACCCGTACCATCTCGCAAGCCTGCCGTGGCAGGAAAGAATGCCGGATTCAAGAGTTATTCCTTCCGTCCGAAAAACAGCCCTGCGAAAAAGGCCGCCGCAAAGCATTGGTAGAGTGCCGGTAAGCAGCGTCAGATAGATATTCAGGGGTCTGCAATTAAGGACATGCCATGTTCTTAATTGCATTTTTTTGATTATGAGAGAGCTGTGTTATACTTTATTCAAGATGCTCTAAAATTCTTTTTATAGGAGGCGCTATGGCTTTGCAAAGAGTAAGTGCGGAGAAACGGGCTGTGCTCGACAGAGAATTGATCAAATTGCTCAGGAAATGGGTAAGCATTGAGGATCAGACGATCAGGAGTTGTGCGTCAATCCTTAAAAAGGCGAAAAATCCTATCATTGGGACTTTGACCGGTGCGATCAGTAACGATTCAGAAAAACACAAAACAATTCTTCAGCTGGTAATTGACGGGATGACCAAAAATGGTTTTGTGCTTTCCCCGGATGATCTTGCAGGGGTAGCTTCTCTGTTAAACAAGCATATCGCCCTTGAGCAGAAATCTATCGAAACCGCCACGAAGGCGCTTGAGTTAAGTCATGACCCCATAATCACACAGATGCTGAAACTTATACTGGAAGACGAGAAGAAACACAAGAAAATGGCCTCTCAAATGAATGACTTTAAATTCATGATTACGGCAAAAGTCACATAAGGAATCGGTGGTGGGTCAGGGGTCACAGGCCGTCTCTGTTTCGTTGACCCTTGACCTTTGCCCCTTGCTTATAAAATCCGTATCAGTTCTTCTGCCGCCCGGCATAGTTTTCGTGAAGCCAGCCATGAATTTTTTCCCATTCTGAGGCTGGAAGGGATAAGTGCCGGATTGCCCAAAATTATTCTCAGGGCACGCAAAAGACTATAATTGCCGTTTGCATCGGTCACACCGAAAAGCTCCTGTGGTATCTCCTCATGGATCCTGTCGGTAACCGCCCGGACCGCAAAGAACGGCAGCCCTTCAAGCAGCGAGAGCTTCGCTAATGAAAACGTTTCCATGTCGCATACCGGGTAGGGCAACCCCTGCAGCAATTCCTTTTGAACTTCAGTTTTGTTCAACCTGTTCCTAAGCGTCAAAATGCTCCCCTCATGTACCATATAAGCGCACGTCATCCTTCTCATAACATCCTTTGCGCCCGGCACCGCCAGGTAATTCTGACGTCCGTGGGCAGGGGTTGCTTCCACGACGTCAGGATACAGCAGAACGCTTGAGGCTGCGATAAGGTCTCCGATGCAGGCCCCGTTATATAAAGCTCCGCCGAAGCCGGCAGAGATGATGTAATCAGGACGGTGTTTCTCGTTTACATAATTCCATGCAGCTTCCGAGTTAGTGGTACCCATCCCGCTCAGGACTATAATAATTTCTTTGGAAGCGGCGCGGGCAGACCATATGATAAATGGAGAATTTCTGATTCTTTCTGCACTGAGATGTTTTATTATGTACTTCAGTTCCTGGGGAAACGCTGAAAAAAGTGCCACTTTCATGATATGCTTTCAAGTATACCATGACTCAAAACATTCCAGTAATACCGTTGTTACTGCTCATCTCCTCCGGCGTATACAGTCTGTTTGCCCTTTTTTGCGTTATTGAGTTCTTCCGGCCTGAAAAGCGGGAATTAAAAGATATTCCAGCGACGCCAATTTCAGTTCTTAAGCCGCTCAGCGGCAGGGACCCTGAATTGTACGAAAACATTCAAAGCTTCAGCTCACAGGACTATCCCGAATACGAAGTTCTTGTGGGAGTTACCGACCCGAACGATGCCGCACTCAATGTGGCAGAGAAATTACAGCGGCAGTCCGAAGTCAAGATTGTAGTGAACGAAAGAAACCTTGGCGCAAACCGCAAAGTGTCAAATCTTAATGGTCTCTCGGATGCGGCACGCTACCCCCTGCTTGCCATTAGCGACAGCGACATGAGAGTGGATAGTTTTTATTTAAGACACATTGCAGGGGAGTACTTCAGCGGAGAAAATATCGGCCTTGTCACTTCACTTTATAAGATTTCAAATCCCCTGTCCGCTGGGGCCGCATTTGAATCTCTTACGATGGCGCTCGACCTCATACCCTCCGTGCTTGTTGCCCGGCGGCTTGAGGGGATCACTTTCGGACTTGGCGCCTCAATGCTGTTTTCCAGGGAAGCGCTTAATTCAATAGGGGGATTTGAGTCCGTTGCCGATTACCTGGCTGACGATTACCAGCTTGGCAACAGATTATGGCAGAAAGGATACAAGATCATTCTGTCCCGGTATGTGCTCGAAGATATGGCCGGCGCCATGAGCATAAGCGAGCACGTGAAGCACCAGATTCGATGGGCCCGTACCTATAGGGCCTGCAGGCCTAAAGGCTTCATGGGATACGGCATTACCTACGTCTTCCCCATTTCTTGTCTGCTATTTATCCAGCAGGGGCCTACCATCCTTTCATTAACTGCTATATGCGCTGCTGTCTGTCTCAGGCTGTGCCTCGCCCTCTTGATATGCAAGAAAGTCATCCGTTCAAAAAAGTGGCTCCGGTGGATTGTCCTCCTGCCGGTTAAAGATATACTGGGCTTCGGCATCTGGATATGGAGTCTTTTAGGATCGACAGTGGTTTGGAGGGGTAGTCGTTATCTGATTTTAAAAGGAGGCAAGATCAGGAAAATGCCGTGATAAAAACCTCTTTAGCGAGAACAAAAATAATAGAACCACACGGGGATGGATTTTTCTTTGGAACGTTACAGTCTCCTACCGTTGTGTTAACGGATATCCCTTTCCCACGTATGGCTCCAGAATACTTATTTCAAACTCCGGATCCGGGAGAGGCACGAGCTCTTTTTCCAAGTGGGTGCTTCGACGGATGCTTTAGGCGTCCTTCTTTTCAGAAGGCATGCTCACCACATCCGGCTCCTGCTCCCTAGTCCGACTCTGTTCCTCTGTCTTTCCCGGCTCCGAGATAGTATCTTATCTTATATCCTCTCCTACTTATAGTATAGCTCTAACAGGCTAATGCGTCAAGCTCCAAATGCTTAAAAACAACTTGTAACAGACTGAATTAATTATGTTTTTATGGCAACTAAAATATGCCTCCACTATGTCATTTGGCTGCGTTCATGTTATGCTCACTGTACTGGCCTGAGGACCTTTTACACCATCTTCCTGCACAAAGCGCACCTTCATCCCGACTTTTAGACTGCCGAAATCTATTTTTAACACGCTATTCTGATGAAAATAAACCTCCAGTCCGTCCTGGGTAGTGAGAAAACCATAACCCTTGTCCGGAAACAGGGTGCTTATAACAGCTTGTTCCGGTTCTTCATGGCTTTTGACCTCGCCACGCCGCTCCCGGACAAAATCCTCCAGTTTACGCCGCGAGTCGCGGAAAGCGTCTCTTATTGCCACATAAAGGTCTTTATCAAGTTCGCGCTTGACTACCAGTTCGGCGCCCGGTACAGTCATATAGATGTGCACAGAATATAATTTCCCCTCATGCTGATGCCGCTTGGGAGACTCTATTGTCACCTTGCAGCGCATAATCCCGCCGCAAAACTTGTCCAGTTTCCCTGCCTTCTCAACAATGTCCGCCCTGATGGCATCTGTAAGGTCAATGTCGCGGGCGGTAATCTGTAAAGGTATGTTCATGATAACTCCCCTTTGAAAAGGTAATAAACATGGCATGTGCCGCTGATTTTTATATATCACAGAAATACGCGACTGTCAATCATGGAGTCCTCTGCTTGTGGCGAGCAGATAAACTGTCCGTATCTGTAGCACATAAACTGTCCGGATAAAATATATGGATAGCAAGGGGGCTATCCATGAAACGTTCGGCAGTGTTGCAGGAGGTACGGAAGATGAGATTTGAAGAAAGCTATGAGGGTTGGATACGAGGTCGATTAACGCAGGAAGAAGCAGCAACGCTTCTGGGTGTGTGCGATAGGACATTTAGAAGATATATGTTGAGGTATGAAGATACGGGCCTGGAGGGCCTTATAGATAAGCGTTTAGGGCAAATATCTCATAAACGTGCGCCTGTTGATGAAGTAGTCGCACTATCGGATCTTTATAGCAATCGCTTTTGTGGTTTCAATGTCAAACATTTTTATAGCTGGTACCGGCGTGCTTATCAAGGGACCAGAAGCTACACATGGGTCAAGAACACCCTTCAGGAAAAGGGATTGGTCCCGAAGGCAGCACAGAAAGGTACACACAGGAAAAAGCGTACAAGGGCACCTTATACCGGTATGATGCTGCACCAGGATGGTTCCAAACATCAGTGGGTTGAAGGAAAATACTGGGATCTAATCGTAACTATGGATGATGCCACGAGTGAACACTACTCGATGTTTTTTGTGCAGGAGGAAGGCACTCAAAGCAGCTTTCAAGGGGTAAAAGAAGTTATTGAGCAACACGGATTGTTTGCTTCGTTGTATACGGATCGTGGAAGTCACTACTGGCATACACCGGAGGCCGGAGGGAAGGTGGACAAATCAAATCTTACCCAGTTCGGTCGTGCAATGAGCCAACTTGGAATTAAGATGATTGCTGCGTATTCTCCTGAGGCCAGGGGTCGTTCTGAGCGAGCCTTCGAAACTCATCAAGACCGCCTCGTCAAGGAGCTTGCAATGGCGGGCATTACTGAGATGAAGCAGGCCAATGATTATCTTGCCAGTACTTATATGCCAGCCCATAATGCCGAGTTCACTGTTGTCCCGCAGGAACCACAGAGCGTGTTCGTGACTTGGGCAGGCACTGCCTTGGAAGACATCCTATGCGAACAGTATGACCGCACCGTAGGCAACGACAACTGTGTAAAGTTCGATGGGCTAAAACTTCAGATCCCGCCAAATCAATATCGCTGCCACTACGTTAAGGTCGAAGTTCGCGTCCATCGTTATCCGGATGGTGGCCTTGCTATATTCCATGGACCGAGAAAACTGGCGGTCTTTGACCCTAAAGGAAAGGAGATTGCAAAGTGCTCACATGCAGCGGCATGAGACTCAATAAAACTGACATCGGTGGCCTGCCATGTTCCATGCGCAGCCACCCTGCAGAACCGGACAGTTTATTTGCTCTAAAACCGGACAACTCTATTTGTTGACAACATCATGGAGTCCTCTGCTGTGGCGAGCAGATAAACTGTCCGTATCTGTAGCACATAAACTGTCCGGATAAAATATATGGATAGCAAGGGGGCTATCCATGAAACGTTCGGCAGTGTTGCAGGAGGTACGGAAGATGAGATTTGAAGAAAGCTATGAGGGTTGGATACGAGGTCGATTAACGCAGGAAGAAGCAGCAACGCTTCTGGGTGTGTGCGATAGGACATTTAGAAGATATATGTTGAGGTATGAAGATACGGGCCTGGAGGGCCTTATAGATAAGCGTTTAGGGCAAATATCTCATAAACGTGCGCCTGTTGATGAAGTAGTCGCACTATCGGATCTTTATAGCAATCGCTTTTGTGGTTTCAATGTCAAACATTTTTATAGCTGGTACCGGCGTGCTTATCAAGGGACCAGAAGCTACACATGGGTCAAGAACACCCTCCAGGAAAAGGGATTGGTACCGAAGGCAGCACAGAAAGGTACACACAGGAAAAAGCGTACAAGGGCACCTTATACCGGTATGATGCTGCACCAGGATGGTTCCAAACATCAGTGGGTTGAAGGAAAATACTGGGATCTAATCGTAACTATGGATGATGCCACGAGTGAACACTACTCGATGTTTTTTGTGCAGGAGGAAGGCACTCAAAGCAGCTTTCAAGGGGTAAAAGAAGTTATTGAGCAACACGGATTGTTTGCTTCGTTGTATACGGATCGTGGAAGTCACTACTGGCATACACCTGAGGCCGGAGGGAAAGTGGACAAATCAAATCTTACCCAGTTCGGTCGTGCAATGAGCCAACTTGGAATTAAGATGATTGCTGCGTATTCTCCTGAGGCCAGGGGTCGTTCTGAGCGAGCCTTCGAAACTCATCAAGACCGCCTCGTCAAGGAGCTTGCAATGGCGGGCATTACTGAGATGAAGCAGGCCAATGATTATCTTGCCAGTACTTATATGCCAGCCCATAATGCCGAGTTCACTGTTGTCCCGCAGGAACCACAGAGCGTATTCGTGACTTGGGCAGGCACTGCCTTGGAAGACATCCTATGCGAACAGTATGACCGCACCGTAGGCAACGACAACTGTGTAAAGTTCGATGGGCTAAAACTTCAGATCCCGCCAAATCAATATCGCTGCCACTACGTTAAGGTCGAAGTTCGCGTCCATCGTTATCCGGATGGTGGCCTTGCTATATTCCATGGACCGAGAAAACTGGCGGTCTTTGACCCTAAAGGAAAGGAGATTGCAAAGTGCTCACATGCAGCGGCATGAGACTCAATAAAACTGACATCGGTGGCCTGCCATGTTCCATGCGCAGCCACCCTGCAGAACCGGACAGTTTATTTGCTCTAAAACCGGACAACTCTATTTGTTGACAACATCATGGAGTCCTCTGCCGCCCTCTTGCGCTGGACATCTCCGGTGTTTTATATTTTCATTATTCAATGATACCTTGGAGGCGGGAATGAGCGATGGAAAAGAAATTACGGTGACAGTCAAACTGGTTTTCGATGTAAATATCCCTGACACGGTGAAGACGTCTGAAAGAGTATTGGCGGAGCATCTGGTTAACAAGCTGTCCGTGGATGTTAAATGGGCGGTGATTAAAAGCAGGTCAGTAATTACCGGGTAAGATGCATTTTATTTTATTGATAAAGCAGGTATTTTGCTCTAAGTTTTAGAAACTTTTCAAGCGGGCTTTGCCAGAGAAGCACAATGGATTGCGGGTCCTTGCCCTCTTTTATGGCCTGTAGAACGCTGCGTGCTCCTATAAGCCCCAGTGTCTTGTCGAGTTGGAAGTCACGGGGAAAGAGCCGGAAAAGCGCGCCGACGATCTCTACTCCCATAACTGCCGGATCAAGCGTCCGGCGGTCAGTAAGCATTATCGTAACGCCATGACAGATTTTGTTCTTATATATATCACTGCCTGGTATGAAATCTATGGCCTTAAATTGTACTCCGGCAATTCTGCGGCTGCTTAAATATTCAGCGAGCTTGCCGGCATCGATCCACGGGGCCCCGAGAAGTTCAAAAGGGGTCTTGGTACCTCTGCCCACACTAACGTTCGCTCCTTCGACCATCGCAACCCCAGGGTAGAGAACAGCTTCAGTGAGGCTGCGGATATTCGGCGATGGATTTACCCATTTGAGGCCGGTCTCATCATACCATTCGGTGCGCTGATAGCCCTGCATCTTTATAACGTGCAGCTTCGCGCCGATCTTATATTCATTGTTAAACATTTCTGCCAACTCGCCGACAGTCATGCCGTACCTCACCGGCATCGGGAAGTAGCCGGTGAAACATCTAAGGCTGCTGTCCATAACAGGCCCTTGCACGAGTGCGCTGTTTATTGGGTCCGGACGGTCAAGAACGTAAAAATCGATCCCTTTTTGCGCCGCAGCCTCCATCGCATATCCCATTGTACTAATGTAGGTATAAAAACGCACGCCGGCATCCTGGATATCGAACACCAGCGCATCCAGGTCTTTGAGCATCCTGCCGGTCGGCCGCCTGACCTCGCCGTAAAGGCTGTATACGGGCAGTCCTGTTGATGGATCTCTTGTGGAATTGATTTTCTCATCAGCTTTGCCGAAGAGCCCGTGTTCAGGACTGAACACAGCAGCCAGTTTTATTCCCGGCGCTCTGTAAAAAAGATCGAGTGTGCGCCGCCCCTCTGCATCCAGGCCTGTATGGTTGGTGATAATTCCCACCCTCTTTCCGAGGAGCGGTGAAAATTTTTCTTCGCCGAGCACATCGATTCCTGTCAACACCCTGCCTTCGCTCAAACCGGCAGCGTTCTTCGGCAAATTAAAGTAGCGGGTCAGCAACGGCTGCCTGGCAATAATCTGTTCCGGGGAAACAGGTCCTATAGCATCGGCAACAACGGCCTTAATGTCGGCCCTTAGCGCTTTTACGTCTCCCCTGCCATCAGGGTGGACCCGGTTGGTCAGAACAATTACAAATACTCTTGAAACAGGGTCGATCCAGAGGGCGGTCCCCGTATAGCCCAGGTGCCCATAAGATCCAACCGGAGGCAGCTCCTCGCGGTTCGAGGCAAGGGGAGGCCCTATGTCCCACCCCAATCCCCTCAGTGTCCCTTTGCCGGGAGGTGACTGCGGGGATGTCATCTCCTCAACCGTAGCAGCCTTCAGAATTCGCAAGCGGCGTATTCTGCCGCCATTCAGGAGCATCCGCGCAAAACGGGAAAGGTCATCAGCGGTGGAGAAAAGCCCGGCATGGCCTGCCAAGCCGCCCATCTTAAGGCACACGGGGTCATGCACCAGCCCACATCGCATATGTCCCTCATAGTACTCGGTCGGAGCTATTCGGTCACGCAAGCGTTGCGTCGGTTTAAAGACGGTATCCGCCATGCCGAGAGGTTTGAAAATATTTTTTGAACAATACACATTGAGCGGCTTTCCCGATACTCTCCGGACGAGCTCACCCAGGATTTCGAAATTGATGTCACTGTAAATATAACATGTGCCGGGCCGGCAAACCGGCTTCTCGCGCACAATCATGCGCATAGCGGTTTTGTATCCGGACCACCCCGGCTTCAGGTCCAGGTCAGGTCTGAGCCCGGAATAATGCGTCAGCAACTGACGCACAGTAATGTCCTTTTTACCCTTTGCCCTGAAGGCCGGCCAATACCTGGCAACCGGAGCGTCGAGCCTCAGCTTGCCTCTTTCCGCTAACTGCATTATTGCAGTGGAAGTGGCGACAACCTTGGTAAGAGATGCAATATCAAAAATGGTCTCTTCGGCCATAGGTAATTTCGTGGGCTCAAGGGAACGATATCCGAAGGCGCGGCGGTAGACAACTCCCTCAGGTGTTCCTAAGACTACAACCGCGCCGGGTATATTTCCCTCGCGCAGGTCTTTTTCGACAATGTCCTGGACAGGTCCCAGTTTCTCTGCGAATTGTTCTATTAGAATTTTGGGTTGCTGCTCCGGAGCATGGTCCGCGGCAGCAGCCGGCATAATGACAGCGCCTGCGAGCGCAGACAGCATAAAGAACAACGAGGACAACAGGGGGCGACGCTGAGGGCACAAGTTATTTATTCGCGGGCCCTTATCCCGGACCATTGAGTTTGGCCCGCCCTCTGGAAAGTTGAGACTGCTTTTTCAGTCCATCGGACGAGTAGACATTCCGGGGGTTCCAGAGCATCCAGCCATCGGCGCCGAATTCATCCGCAGCTTTTATCTGGCACCGTATTTCAGGGCCATTGAAATGCCTCTTGTCGAAAGCATAATCCTTGAATGCCTGCAGCCACGGCCTGAACCTGACCGGGGAAACTTGTGTGCGCTCCAGGGATTTCTTCAGAGAGAGATAAACTATTTCATATGGGTGTGCAACAGGGTTTCTGTAACCCGGTATCCCGAACTGGAAACCGGAAGGATAAAGCATAAGTGAAATATAATCAACACAGGGCACGATCCTGTCAAGGCGCTGTCCTATTTGCGTGTCATTAAGGTTCCAGGGCACGTAACCGAAAATATCGGCGGCAACAAAAACATTATACGGCGCAAGCCTCCGCCTGGCTTCCATAAGAAACCCGGATATATATTTCACCCGGTTCTCCTCGTCGTTCGGCACGCTGAACCTAAGTCCTTTTGTGTCAGGGAACCTCACATAGTCAAATTGTATCTCATCAAAGCCGCTCCGGGCCGCTTCAACAGCAATATCTATATTGTAATCCCATACCGCACGCTTCGAAGGGTCCATCCAGGTGAGGCTCTCCCGGTCATGCCATATTCGACCGTCCTGGGTCCTGACGGCAAGCTCCGGCCGGGCCGTACCCAGAATATTATCTTTAAACACAACAATACGCGCTATAGTATAAATGCCCTTCTCCTTAAGAGATGCAAGCAGGCCTTTTAAATCTTTTACTATTACCTGTCTCTGGGCCCCGATTTGATAGGCAAGAGGTATGTCACTCCTATAGGTAATAACTCCCCTGTCTCCCTTCACGTCAATTACCAGTGCATTAAGCTCGGTCTGCTCAATCAGTTTAAGCGCCGCCCCGCGCAGCGTCCTGTCCCCTATGCCGTAATAAGTGAGATATAGGGCCCTTGGTGTAAAAGGCCTCAACCGTATTTCAACCGGCGCAGTCATAAGTGAGGGGAGAACGGTCTGCTCTGCCCTCAGGTATCCGCAAGCTCTCACAGCGATTGTGGACCCGGTCCCTTTAAGACTAAACCTGCCGTTTGCATCGCTCCGGACAACATCATCATTCATAGTGACAATAGCGCCGCTGACAGGCTTCAGCGTGTAAGCATCGGTGACCCATCCTGTAGTATATCCCATCACGTATGAGGGTATTAATACAAACAGCGCTGCTATTAAGAAGATGGCCGGCCTTCGGTTTCTCTTACCCATGATTTATATCACCCCATTATTATTAGTCTACTAATTAGCATCGGTAAATACGCGTAAAACTTTAAAGCTATAGTTCATGGAGACGCCCCTGCGACAATTGCGGCGAATGCCTTTCCGCTGTCTTGATTTCTCATCAAATAACGGGGGAGTTCCATTATTTTGTCCGAAGGCCTTACCGGGCGGCGCTCTATGGTGAAGGCAGCCACGTAGCCCGCCCCTGCGGCTTTCCTTTCAAGCTGGTCGTCATAAATCCCGAAGGGCCACGCAAGCATGTTGATTGTACCGCCCAGTTCCTTCTCCAGTTTTTCTTTCGACTTCCTGAGCTGCATGTCGACAAACTTGTCATATTCGGAGGGGGAAAGCCTTTTTTTCTCTATTTTGAAATTGGGGTGCCAGTAGGTGTGTCCCTGCATATCGAACAGTCCGCTCCTCTTCAACTGCCTTATCTGGTCCCATGTCATAGCATACGATGCATTGGATATTGCGGAGGGGTATAAGAACAGTGTTACAGGCACGTGATACTTTTTGATAAGGGGGAGCATGTCGGTGTATACCGATTTGTGGCCGTCATCCGAAACAATCACCACTGCCTTTGACGGCAACGGGGCCGCCGTTTTCCCCCGGCGGTAATCAACAAGCCTGCTGAGGGGGACCACCGTATAGCCATTGTCTTTAAGATACCTCAGCTGTGACTCGAAAACAGCTGTTGTTACAGTCATGCTGTCGGCAACGGTTGGACCAAAACGGTGATAAAGGAGAATGGAAACCCCTGCAACCTGGGAACTATCTTTCTTGTCCTTCACTGCCCCTTCTGCCGGCGGCAGACCTAACAGAAGGACACTCATCAATAAAAGCAGAAAACTTTTTTTCAATCTATACCAATTGAACCATTATACCGCCTGCGCATCCGTGCCGGCAGCAGACCCTGACTCCAATAATAAATTAACTGCGACCCACAAAACCTATTATACTAACTTCCGCCTGCAAATATCAAAAGAAATGCAGCTTTGATAGTGGGTCAGTTTGGTTTTAGTTTGTCCCACTTTGCGGGACAAACAGTGATAATTTTGCTATACTGTTAAAAAGAAATTCAGCAGAAGGAGGATCTATGGCAGTAAAGAAAGTTGCAAAGACTTCTAAGGCTTCGGTGTCGTCCAGAACAAAAAAAGCTGTAAAAAAGACTGCCCCAAAAAAGCAGAAAGAGCTTAAAGCCGGTGCGCGTTATGCATGTGATGTCTGCGGGCTCACGATGAGCGTGGACAAATCCTGCCAGTGCCCCGATTTTTGCGATATTATCTGCTGCGGCGAACAGATGAAACACGCGAAATAATAACAATGCTGCATACGTTCTATAAAACAAGGCGGACATGGTTATGTCCGCCTTTATCTTGAGAAGCAGGTGTGGGACCGGATATTACGCTTTCACTACATTGATTGCTTTAGGACCTTTGGGGCCTTTTTCAATATCAAAGCTGACTGATTCACCTTCAGCCAGCGATTTAAAGCCGTTGCCCTGAATGGACGTGTGGTGGACAAAGACATCAGTACCATCTTCGCTGGTAATAAAGCCGTACCCCTTGGCATCATTGAACCATTTAACTGTTCCTTTTGGCATCTTTTCAACCTCCTTACATATAAACTAAAATCTCAGCAGGCGCATTAAAAAAGCCACAAAGCTAAAAGTCTTTGTGGCCTCGCGCACTCAAAAACTTCTGAAACTTCACAAAGATGATGACATTTTCAACAACAAATGTCAATAGGTCAAAAAATCGGGGCGAGAGGATTTGAACCTCCGACTCCACGGTCCCGAACCGTGTGCGCTACCAGGCTGCGCTACGCCCCGTGTTTAAATGTTTTCGACCATCTCCCATACGCCGCAGGGACATATGCCTGCGCAGAAGCTGCAGCCGATGCATTTGTTCTCATCGACTATGTATTCATATGCCCCGCCTTCATGCTCGATTCTGCTTATTGCCCCCCAGTAACAGGTGGCCTCGCACATATGGCAGTCGCGGCAGGTGGCGCAGGACATGCATTTGCTTGCCTCTTTTTCGGGCTGGAAATCTCCCGTGCAAACGTCGTAGTATTCCTTCTTAATGCGCTCGTAAGGAATGACCTGTTTGACCTCCGGCTGGCGCGGCGCGTGCATCAACTGATAGTGTATGGTTTCCGCAGCAAGTCTCCCCTGCCCGATGGCATGCGTTACAAGCCCGAGACCCGTTGCATCACCTATTGCAAATACTTTGACATCAGAGGTCTGGCCGATCTCGTTGACCGCAACCCAGCCTCTCTCAGTGTGGATGCCCTGCGGAAGAAAGTCGAGTATAGGTGTGTCACCAACGGAAATGACCACAAGGTCTGCTTCGAGTGATGAGCCGTCCCTGAAATAGAGTTTTTTCTCCCCATTGCAGTACCTG
The DNA here is from genome assembly GCA_963784135.1 of Nitrospirota bacterium. Lineage (GTDB taxonomy): Bacteria > Nitrospirota > Thermodesulfovibrionia > Thermodesulfovibrionales > Dissulfurispiraceae > JADFXI01. Next base: position 213,820 of record CAWAQG010000004.1, read on the forward strand.
TCGGTGGATTTGGGCCATAGGATTTGAGTTCCCTTGGCAACTGCGGTTTCCATTTCCTTGCCGAATGCCGCGGGCTTTTGGATGTCTACTGCTATGACAGAATCGGCGCCGTAATTGTATGCCTCGGAGGCGACATCCATGCCGACATTGCCTGCACCTATTACCACCACTTTCCGTCCTTTCAGGTCAGGGAACTTCTCGCTGTTAATGTCCCTGAGAAAGTCATAGGCGGATACGGCGTGCTCAGAGCCTGGGAAGGCAATGGTCCTTGGTTTATGAGCGCCTACGGCAATCACGACAAGTTCGTGGTTTTTATAAATCTCATCAAATTTGTTCAGGTCTATCTGCGTGTTCAGTTGGACGTTTACACCAAGTTCTTTGAAACGCGAAAGCTCCTTTTCGAGTATTGCGTGGGGGAGGCGCTCTTTGGGAATGCAGAGTTCTATCTTGCCGCCCAATTTGCCTGTTGATTCGTAGAGATCAACCGTATGTCCCTTTAATGCAAGCTGCCACGCAGCACTGAGGCCGGCGGGCCCTCCACCGATGACCGCTACGGCATGGCCTGTCGGTTTCTCTTTTTGGGGAGCGGGCAGATCCAGGGCAAGACTCCCCAGCTTATCGATCTGCAAAGGCTTGTCAATCTGGCCCCTTGTGCAGCTCTGCATGCAAAGGTTGGGACATATCTGGCCGCATACTGTTGCAGGAAGAGGACTGTAACGCAGTACCAGTTCGAGAGCCTCCTGGAGCAGACCCTGCCGTATCAGTGTTGCCCTTTTGTGAGATGGAATACGGGTCGGGCATGCATACACACAGGGTGGATTGTATTTTTCATTAGCCCAAATAGGTTTGTTTCGCCTGTCGGCCCCGGTAGTGATATAGGGGAGCAGAGTAAGTTCATGATCGAGATATTCCGCAAAGATGCCGCCCTGTCCTGTCTCCTTTTCCCACATGTTCTTTCTGAAATCGGTAGTTGACATCTTTAACCATTTCCTGGACCGTTTCTCCTGTGGCGTATAGGCAATGAGTTTTTTCCAGTCTCCGGCAGAGTGCGTCAACTCGTCGTAGTAAGACATCCGGCCAATGGCGTCGAGGTATGGTTTTATGTTGGTCTTGAGCCATTCCCAATCCTGTGGCGCAAGGTCGAGAAGTTTTACGTCCTTCTCGCTGTATCCCTGTATCGGGCCGCGGAAATAGATAGTGCCGCCCACCATTCCTACGCACGGGCGATATCCGAGTATATTTTCGGGGTTTCTGGAGTTGATGCCGCACACCACCGCAATGCCGCCGGCTTTGAATTCGGCAAAGGAATCCCCCACATTCCTGAAGTACCACGATTGGGGAGGATCAAGGCGGGGATTCTGCTTTGTCATGGTGTCGCACCGTGCGCCGCCGCTGCCCTGCACATACAATATGCCCTGGGCAGCGGCATTGAAGGCGCCGTTAGTGACGTCACCCAACACCGTTATCTTTGCGCCGCAGTTGAGCCATCCCACATCATCGGAGGCACTCCCCTTTACGAGAATCTCTGTACCGGACATTCCCATGCTGCCAAGCCGTTGCCCGGATGTGCCTTCGACCGTAATCATTACTTTATGGCTTTTCGGCCAGATCCTGCCGCCGATGCCGTGCTGTCCATCAGCTATGATGCGCAGTTCACTTGTACCGTCCTGCAACGCCTGCTGTATCTGTTCTTCAAGTATTCGTGACGGCACCCTGTTGCCGTTCACAATACCTTTTATATTGACAATCTTATCATTTGTTTTTTGGGTCACGCCCTTGACACCTTTGCCATCCGGCTTCTGTTTCTTAGCACGCATAACTTATCCCCAACCTCTCCGCTATTGCTTTATCGTCGATACTCAGTCCGTCGGACATTCCGATAGGAAGCTCGGTGCTCCTGCCCATAGGAGCAAATATCTTCCGCAGTTCAACGTCGGCAGCCTTGAAGACCTCCACCACGCGTTCCGCAACTTTATCGGAATCAAGCCTCCGGTACAGCTTCGGGTCCTGCGTGGTTATACCACGAGGACATTTTCCGGTATTGCAGAGATTGCAGCGGTTGTATTCGTCGCCGAAGCAGTCTGCTGCCGCCTGCATTATGTATTTGCCTATGGCAACGGCCGAGGCCCCGAGCATGATAAGCGCGGCAGCATTTGCCGCCAGATTGCCTTTTTTGCCGACACCGCCGGCAGCGATCAGAGGGAGTTCATTCTGCTTGCCCTGTTTCACAAGGTCAAGATAACACTCGCGTATATTGGAGGCGATGGGGTGGCCCATTTTGTCCAATGATACATTGTATGCCGCGCCGGTGCCGCCATCCTCACCGTCAATGGAGAGGGCCGCCGCATATGGGTTCCGCGCGAGATTGTTCAGGACCGCCTTTGCAGTCTTGGTCCCTGATATTTTCGGATATACAGGCACCCTGAACCCCCAGGCCATTGACATGGACTGGATCATTTTAGCCACTGCCTCTTCAATAGAATACTTGGTCTGGTGCGTGGGAGGCGAAGCGAGATCGACGAATTGAGGAACGCCGCGTATTTTTGCGATAAGCTTCAAAACCTTCTGCGCCATCAGCAGGCCGCCGTCTCCGGGCTTTGCGCCCTGGCCGTATTTTATTTCAATCGCTGCCGGGTCTGCTACCATATCCGGCAGGGCATGGATGATTTCATCCCATCCGAAATATCCCGAAGCGATCTGTATGATGAAATACTTGAGGTATTTTGATCTCAGCAGGCGGGCGGGCATGCCTCCTTCCCCTGACGCCATTACAACAGGCAGTCCTTCAACCTCGTTCAAATAGGCAACGCCCATTGCCAGTCCTTCCCACATAGGGGGGGAAAGGGCTCCGATGGACATGCTCCCTATCATGATAGGGAATATCTCACGCACAGGGGGAATGAACTTGCCGCTCTTTTTGTCAATTCCGAGAATGCCGTCATGTACGGATAGCGGCATTTCCTCCGGCGGCAGTATTCTTCCCAAAAGGGACCGTATGCGGAATTCGTGCCTTCCGGCATCAAGAGCAGGGTCGGTAAGCATCGAAATCCTGGTGAATTTCAGCCTGTCGAGCGTCGACACAGCAGGGTCGTTTCTCCTGCCACCCCGCTTATAGGCATCGCCGCCTTTGTTCTTATAGTGGAGGAATTTATTTTGAAAATTGAATTCCGGCTCTATAGCTTCATTGGGGCAGACCAGCACGCACGTCCCGCAGCCGGTGCAGTAACGCTCAATATCGGTGACCTGTTCCACTATGTGCGTGGTCATCCTTGCCGTTGTCGGAGTCGGCACGGGTCCTTCGGACTTTACAACTCGCTGGACTTTGACCGCGGGGACTATAGCCTTGACCGGGCAAACTGCGGTACACTTTCCGCAGCGCTTACAGCGGTCATCCCGCCAACGTATTATATAAGGAAACTCTCTCAGCGAGAGCTGATGATTATGGTCTAATATTGACCCTGCAGCTGGTTCCATACCTTTACCTCCTCTGCCTGCGGCGAAACGATCACCATATCGTATTTCATGGGGAATATGTCTTTGCTCCTGTCCCGTTTGGGCACCGCACTGTCAACACCGCATTCCTCGGACATTAATGCATATCTTCCTTTTGCGCCGCCCACTGTGCCGGGCCGTAGCTTTTTTGAGTCGTGGACCATGAAGCAGGCGCCGTCGGGGGTGAAGCCTATGATAACGTTCGGCCCATCTATGCAGAGTGAGCGCATGGATTGCTTCATGAGTCTCAGGGCATCCCTGTCGGGCCGCTGCTCAATATCGGCGGATTTGAGGGGGGTTATAATATCTTTATAATATGGCATCGGCAGATGCAGCTGCCTGACCGAATAATGCAATATGTGAGTAAACACCTCGCTGTCGCTGTTGTACCCAATGTATCCCGGGAAGCCCCTGCTCGAAAGAAATTCCCTTATGGGAACAAAAGCCGTGTTTTCCCCATTTGTCATGGAGCAAAAGCCCTGTATGAAGAACGGGTGGCAGGCATACAGATAAATTGCGTAGTTGGTGTTTTGCCGTCCCTGCGCAAGAATGACTCTGGCTTTGAGCCTGTCGTCGTCAAGTCTGAAAAACTCGGCCACCTGAAGCGGGTCTCCCACTTCTTTTAATGTAAGGACGTCCGGATAAAACGAAAATACAAATATCGATTCGTCGGGCTCGCCGATTTTCCGGAGTGCCAGGCGCGTGTTCATTAGGAGGTCCTCTTTTTCCTGGAACGGTTTATTCCTGAAGGCGGCAGGATAGTCATAGGCGCGCGCAAAATAATAATCGCGGGGGGCAATCCCTTCCACCTGCTTTATTTTAGGTCTCCATTCATGTTTGAGGGTAAAGCCGGCTTTTTTCATGAACTCGTCAAGGGTCTTTTTGCCGGCCATGGAACAGATGCCGGACATCACCGGATATTTCTTCAGCTTCTCGAATGGTCCGCCAAGGTCTTTGAGCGTGAGGCCGAGTCCTGAGCCGTCATGCCCCTCTTTCATGGTTTCGAGGGCAAGAATTGGCTCCATAGGTGAGATGTAATCTTTTGATGTGATAGCGGCAAGTCTGCACATACCTTTCAGTCCTCTTTATCTCTAAATGTGCCTCAAATGTCTGATATTTAAAGCCCGTCCAAACATTTTAAAATTTTGGCTGGTGATAAGTCAATTTAACAGTGAGTTAGGTTGCAATTCAGACAGTACAGGGCAATTTTACTTTCCACCCCCAAAAGTCTGCGACTTTACCACAGAAACGGGATTAGCCTGTAACGGACCCTCTTCATGTAGGCTTCGTAGCCTTTCAGTTTTCTTATAAGAAAGCGCTCCTCGAAAAGGGTCCTCAGAACCAGGGAGCCTATGGGAACGAGAGTCAGCAAGGCGCCTGCGTATGACTCCAACCATAAGGGGATGCCGGCAATAAACAGGACGCCGCCTGCATACATCGGATGTCGCACTATTCCGTAGATTCCTGTATCGATGACCTTTTGTTCTTTTTCTTCCTGGAGCTTCACGACTATCGCCGCGAAAACATTTTCCCTGAGAGCGAGAAATGCGATCCACCAGCCGGTGAGAAAAAGGAACAATCCCAAAGACGAAACGAAGACTCCTGGAGCGGCCAACAGATGAAATCGGAACACGTCCAGGGAAATGAAAACAAGCAGACCATAGAACGACATGAGAAGAAGCATCAGGACGATCTTGTCTTCAAGGGGCTGCCCCTTCTGTATTGGTGACTTGAGGCGCTCCCTGAGCAAGTCCTTGCGTCCGGGGAAGAGCCCGACTGCGGATGCCACGAAGCCCGCGAATATGATGCCGATTAACAGCCAGGCACGCCACCACAATAACGTGCCTGCCGGCAGGAAGAGCAGACAGCCAAATATTGCAATCTGTATAACAATGCCGGCTATCAATTTGAAGATGAGCATACGCGTTAAGTGTCCCCTCGTTGTACGTTCCTGGCGGCATTTTACAGCAATGGCTCGATGAAACGCTATAATAAACGCATTCAGAGAAGAGCGGGATGCCCGCACCGGCAAAAAAATTCCTGCTCTGATTTCATTATTAAGAGGCCCAGGACGCTAACCTCCTTACTTTGAATGAGTTCCCATGTTTCATTTTTTAGTGGGATTGCTTAATTTTTTAGTCTCGCGTATTTCACGCGTTTTGTATAAAACCATATTATCCTGATAATTCAACAGATTCATTTCAGCTTTCCACCTGGCACTGAAAATGCTTTTCCTTTTTTTGACAAATACCGGGTATTGGAAGGCGCGGTTGTGATTTGTATAGAACCGGTCTACAATTTGAGCAGATTATTGATATGAACAATATTTCAATGCCTGTAAACTTTTTTAATGAGGAGGACACAAAATGGACCTTGCAATTTGGCTTCCGGGGATGTTCCTGCTTGGCATCGCGGGTATGGGGCTGTGTTTGTTGTTTTTGAAAGCGTGCGAGAAAATATAAAAGTTGAGGTGACGCAAATGATCTATTTGACAGCGGTTATAGCAATCTTTTTATTCATTTACCTGGTTGTGGCCCTTGTGCGGCCGGAATGGTTCTGAGAGTACCGGAAACACACTCTAAAAAACCTAATTAAAGGAGTCAAACAATGTTTATGCAAACGTGGTTACTTCCATTTGCGCTTTTGGCGACTGCGACGCTTGTCGCGTTCCCTTTAAGTCGCTATTTGGCATGGGTCATGGACGGGAAATACCGTCCCTTACCCGTCTTCGGATGGTTCGAGAAACGCCTGAACAGCGGTCCGCAGAACTGGAAACAGTACACAGCCTCTCTGCTGATTTTTAATACCTTACTGTTCGTCTTCGGCTATCTTGTTCTGGCGCTGCAGCCGTGGATGCCGCTCAATCCTGATCACAAGACACTCCTGGCACCGAGCACCATCTTTCACAGTGTTGTGTCCTTCATGACGAACACTGACCTGCAGCACTATGCCGGTGACCAGCATCTGTCGAACTTCAGCCAGATTTTCTTCGGCATCGCCAATCTTTTTATATCGGCGGCAATAGGCTTAAGCGCGCTGGTGGCGATCATCAGGGCTTTGCGCAGCGATTCATCGGTAGGCAATTTCTTTTTGGACATGTGGCGGGTATTGGTTTATATGTTCGTGCCGGTGGCCTTTGTCTTCGCTCTTTTCTTTCTGATCCAGGGCAGCCCGATGACCTTGAAAAGTTCCTATCAGGTTTCGACACTTGAACCCGCAGCTATGGGAACTACTGACAAGGGGGAAGTCAAGCAACAGACAATTGTTGTCGGTCCGGTGGCTGCTTTTGAGTCCATGAAAATGCTCGGTACCAACGGAGGGGGGTTCTATGGAATGAATTCCGCGCACCCTTTTGAAAACCCTACGGCAGCATCGAATTTTTTTAACACTTATGCCATGATGATGTTTCCATTCGCTCTCGTGCTGATGTACGGTCGCATGCTCGGCCGAATGCGGCATAGCCTTGTAATATTTTCGGTGATGTTGGTTTTAATGACCTGCACAGTTGTCTGGTCTGTCTACTTTGATACGTTGAAACCTAACCCGGGCTTGACGGCCCATCCCGTAGCGCGGAGCTATGAAGTTCCAAGCGCCACGGCGCCAGGCGGGAAACGGACAGTGGCCCTGCCTGCTGTTCCGGGCCTGCCGGTAGACCAGCACCTCGGCAATCTGGAGGGCAAAGAAATGCGTTTCGGCACCTCGGCGGGCGCCACTTTCGCAGCCCTGACAACAGACGTGACCTGCGGGGCAGTGACCGCAGAGGCCGACAGCCTCAACCCGATTGCCGCTTTGTCTCCTATGGTGGGGATGTGGCTGAACTGTCTCTTCGGAGGTAAAGGCGTAGGCATGATCAACATGCTGCTTTACATAATCATAGCAATCTTTGTGGCCGGAATGATGGTCGGAAGAACGCCGGAGTATCTGGGCAAGAAAATCGGGGCTCGGGAAGTTAAATTCGCGGTGATTGCCCTGCTGATCCACCCCTTCATGATCCTGTTCCCCACCGGCGTCTTCGCTGCAACGAGCTGGGGGCTCAAGGCTGTCAGCAATCCGGGGGCGCATGGTTTTTCGCAAATGCTGTACCAGTTCTCCTCGGCCTCTGCCAACAACGGCTCGGCTTTTGACGGACTGGGGGTCACTTATGGTTTTTGGAATAGTACAAGTCCGGCACCGACAGCCGTAGCATGGGATATTGCAACTGGCCTGGTTATGATGTTCAGCCGCTTTATTCCGATTATCGCGCCGATAGCCATGGCCGCATCTCTCGGGGAAAAGAAATCGAGTCCTTTTGGTCTTGGGACCCTGCGGGATGACACCCCCACATTCAGCCTCCTATTGTTGGGAACAATTCTCATAATCGGGGCGCTGCTCTTTCTGCCAGTTGCCGCGCTTGGACCGATAGCAGAACACTTTGGCCCCATGCCGTTCGGAGGTTAACAGGGGGATCCATGATGATTGCTATAGAGACTCAAGAGGTCCCAATAATGAATTTCGAGATGAATAAAGAGTTAAAAGGAGTGTTAGATGAATAAGGCAGATTTAAATAAATCCGTGCCGGAGGCCGGTTTGTCTGTGGGTCTGCAGAGGCCCCAGCGCCGTAAAAAACCCCAGCGGCTGTTGGAGAAAGGAACAGCGATGGCAGCACTGAAGCAGGCATTCCTGATGCTGCGGCCTGACAGGCAATGGAACAATCCAGTTATGTTTGTAGTAGAAGTGGGTGCATTTTTGACGCTGCTGTATATAGTGGAAGCAGTGATGGGCAAAGGGTCGAGCCAGTCACCCTTAAGCTATTTCATATGGCTTGACGCATGGCTTTTTATAACCGTGCTGTTTGCAAACTTTGCAACAGCGCTTGCCGAGGCCCGCGGCAAGGCCCAGGCTGATTCACTCAGACGGGCACGTTTCGACACGATGGCCTATCGTTTAAATGCTGCTGGAAACCCCGAGCAGGTGTCCTCGACAGATTTGAAACCGGGAGATATGGTCCTTGTGGAGGCTGGACAAATGATTCCCAACGACGGAGAAATCGTCGAAGGGATCGCCTCCATCGACGAGTCAGCTATTACAGGTGAGTCGGCCCCTGTAATACGCGAAGCCGGCGGGGACAGGTCAGGTGTGACAGGCGGAACCCTTGTGCTTTCCGACAGGATAATTGTTCGCATCACAAGCGGCACAGGAGATTCGTTTCTCGACCGTATGATCGCCCTGGTTGAAGGCGCAATACGTCAGAGAACTCCAAACGAGATCGCCCTTACGCTTGTACTTTCGGCTTTTACGCTGGTCTTCCTGATCGTGGTAATCCCGATTTGGCCAATCGCATGGAACGCCGAGCAGTACATGATGGGTTATCTCGGCATACAGGAACCCCTTAAAAGTCTGGGTACCGATGTGCCGACCCTTATTGCGCTCCTGGTCTGCCTTATTCCTACAACCATCGGCGCTTTGTTAGCCGCGATCGGAATCGCAGGCATGGACCGAGCATTGCAGGCCAACATTATAGCAAAGAGCGGCAAGGCAGTGGAGCTGGCAGGGGACATCGACGTCGTGATGCTCGACAAGACAGGCACAATCACCATAGGGAACAGGAACGCCACGAAGTTCCTTCCGGTCGGAAAGTATTCGGAGGCTGAGGTGGGGAGGCTTGCTGCCATAGCGTCTGATGCGGACCAGACACCGGAAGGAAAAAGCATAATCAAGTTATTCGAAAAGCAGAGCGGAAACACAGTCAGCGTGCCGTCTGATGCCAGGTTCGTGCCTTTTACGGCCCAGACCCGCATGAGCGGTGTGGACCTTCCTGATGGGAAGCTGATCCGAAAAGGGGCGCCGGATGCCGTCATAAAATTCATTATGAAGAGCAATGTCAACATGACTGACGAGTTCAAGGGCGAACTCAAGAGTCTTGTGGATAGAGTCGCTTCAAAAGGCGCTACCCCGCTGCTGGTCACCGATGGTTCCAGCATCGCAGGCGTGATCGTTCTTGAAGACATTCTGAAGCCTAACATGGCTGAACGGTTCGAGCGGCTCAGGAAGATGGGGCTGAGGACTGTTATGATTACCGGAGACAATCCTCTCACTGCTGCGGCCATAGCGAAGCAGGCAGGCGTGGATGACTTTCTGGCAGAGGCCACACCAGAGACCAAGCTTGCCTACCTCAAAAAGGAGCAGGCAGAGGGGAAACTTGTTGCCATGATGGGTGACGGCACTAATGATGCCCCGGCCCTGGCCCAGGCAGATGTCGGTCTTGCCATGAACGCGGGAACTCAGGCAGCCAAAGAAGCGGCCAATATGGTTGACCTCGACAGTGATCCCACAAAGTTGATCGAGGTTGTGGAAATAGGGAAACAACTGCTGATGACGCGAGGCTCGCTTACGACCTTCTCTATAGCAAATGACGTGGCAAAATTCTTTGCAATTATTCCGGCGCTTTTTGCAGGCACCCTGCCGTGGTTAAGAGTTATGGACATCATGCACCTGCATTCGCCCCTGTCGGCAATACTCTCAGCGGTCATCTTCAATGCGATCATAATTCCGCTGCTCATCCCGGTCGCACTCAAAGGTGTCCAATACCGGGCGCTCGGCGCCGAGGCCCTGTTGCGCAGGAACCTTCTTATCTGGGGACTTGGCGGTGTGATTGTGCCGTTTATCGGCATTAAGCTGATCGATATGGTAATAGTAGCTTTGAATATGGTGAGTTGACCTTATTAAGGAGGAGATGAAAATGTTGAAATATATTTCAAAGAGCGTTTTGCTGCTGGCGGTAGCCGTAGTTATCTGCTGCGTAATTTATCCGCTGGCGTTGCTGGCGGTGGGACAGACCGTATTCCCCTTTCAGGCCAACGGCAGCATGCTGAAAGGTCCTGACGGTATAGTGGTGGGGTCGAAGCTCATAGCACAGCCCTTTACAAAGGACGAATACTTTCAGCCCCGGCCTTCCGCGGCATCTTATGATGCGTCCGCCTCAGCCTCGTCGGCACTGGCTCCCTCAAACTATGCCCTGCGGGACCGTGTGGCCCGCAGTATCGGGCCGATTGTGAACTATAAAAGCGGACCCAAAGCCGGAAAGCCTGTGGCGCCGGATGTCGAAGCCTGGTTTCAGAAAGATGTCTACCAGGGCAACCCTCATATAGTTGCCCAGTGGGCGGACGCGCATAATTCGCTGGCCCAGGCCTGGGTCGCCGGCGATCCCACGCACGTGCCGTATGTGGACGCCTGGTCAAAAGCGCATCCAACTATAGTTGCGCAGTTCATAAAGGACAATCCGGGCACACCTGAGCCAAAGGCTGCGGATCTGGCTGTAGTGTTTTTTAAAGACTTCTCTGCTACACACCCCGGGCAATTCCCTTCTGCCGTAACCAAACCAGGGGCCGATGGCAAGCCTGTAACGACAATTGAGCCGGTCAAAGAAGGTCCGGACATCCAGTCGATCTTCTTCGCCATGTGGCGGGATGACTATCCCGATGTGGAACTTCAGGACATTCCCGGCGACATGGTCACTGCTTCGGGTTCAGGGCTTGACCCTCATATCACCCTTCAGAACGCAGAATTTCAGCTTGACCGCGTAGCCTCCAAATGGGCAGCTGACACGAAGCGTGACCCGGCAGCAGTCAGGCAGGAGATACAGCAGATATTGATGAATAACGCTTCTGCGCCGCTTGGCGGGCTTGTGGGTGAGAAGATGGTCAATGTGCTTGAAGTCAATCTCAAACTTAGGACGAAGTACGGAGCGCCGGCACAATAGTGCCGTGGAGGAAAGCAATCATGGCCATAATGATACTGAAGAACAGCATAGAACAATTCGAGAAGGATGAGATTACTAATGCCCTTGAAGAGAGTGATTGGGTGATGGCGAGGGCTGCGAGAAAACTCGGCATTACTGAAAGGATGATCGGGTACAAGATTAAAAAATACGGGATAAGAAGAGAGACAGTTTCCAGATTATCATAACGAAGGATTGAAGGTGCGGAGGCGGACTGTGGTATTCTATGCATTATGGATGTTATCACCTCACATATCAACACGGATTTCGACTCGCTCGCCTCGGCGATAGCGGTAAGAAAGCTTTATCCCGATGCCGTCATTGTCTTCCCTGGCTCTATGGAAAAAAAAGTGCGGGATTTCATGGACGTCTTTCAGCCGGTGGAGATAAAAAAGCTGAAGGATATTTCACTGGATGAGGTCAGGCGGCTGATTATTGTTGATACCAAGCATCCCGACCGGATAGGAGCCTTTAAAGAACTTCTTTCCCGTCCGGGGGTGGAGGTGCATATTTATGATCACCATCCACGTACAAAAGAGGATATCAGAGGCAAGGTGGAGGTCATAGATACCACCGGCGCGGTTTCGACCATCCTTGCCGAAATCATCCAGGCGAGGAAGGCGCCATTGAGTACCCTTGAAGCTACTATCCTTTGCCTCGGGATATACCAGGAGACGGGTTCGCTGCTGTTTGTCTCGACTACTCCTCGCGATCTTATTGCAGTGGCGTATCTCATCAGGCAGGGCGCCAATCTCAAGATTGTTTCAGATTTTCTTAAAGAGGAGATGAGCAGGGAAGAGTTCTCGCTTTTGAATGAGCTTGTAAAGTCACTTGAGGAGGTCGTTATTCAAGGGATAAGGATCAAGATCGGAAAAGGCACAATGGAAGGGTTTGGCGATGTGGCCCACCTGGCGCATCAGATCATGAATATGGAAGAAGCTGACGCGGTCATTCTGCTGATCGGAATGGCTGACAAGATTTTGATGGTGGCGCGGAGCAGGGCCCCCGAACTCGACGCGGCCCGTATAATGGCCGAGTTTGGCGGAGGCGGTCACCCGACGGCTGCGTCGGCAACTATAAAAGATGTGCCTTTTGAAATTGTAGAGGAGAAACTCGCCGCCGCCCTGCGCAAGCACATACGCCCGGCAAAAATGGTACGTGATGTGATGACCACGCCGGTCATTGTAGTGCAGTGGAACAGCAACATCAAGGAGGCCGAGCTCGTTATGACGCGCTATGGGGTCAATGCGCTCCCTGTAGTGAAAGACGGCGGCTACTTTGGGACCATCACCAGAGGGGTTGTTGAGAAGGCGCTCTTTCACGGCCTTGGCGGGAACAGGTGCTCGGATTTTGCCACGAGCGATGCCCTGACCACCGCACCCGATACGCTTATTGCGGAAGTGGAAAAGGACATGATCGAGCATAACCAGAGGTTTGTCACGGTGCTGTCTGAAGGCAGGATTGCAGGGGCGGTGACGAGGACGGATATACTCAGGTCTCTCTATGAGGATTTTCTGAGAAAAAGCAAGGTGTCGCCAAGGGAGCCGGGGACCAGTGAGGCCTACAGCGGGTTTGGCAGGAGCATTGCAAGAATTCTCAAAGAAAAATTACCGGCGCACACTTATGAATTCCTTGTCATGGCAGGCGAGGTCGGCGATGAACTTGGTTTCGGCGTCTATCTTGTCGGCGGGTGTGTCCGCGACATGCTGAGGGGCGTGGAAAACCCTGATATAGATATTGTTGCAGAAGGAGACGGAATAGCCCTGGCCGGCGCTCTCGCGAAAAAGACAGGCGCGAAGATCACGGTGCACCAGAAATTCGGCACTGCTCAGGTGATACTGCCCATGCTGAGGCTTGATGTCGCCACGGCGCGTACTGAATATTACGAGTCTCCGGCAGCACTGCCCAAGGTGGAGACCTCATCCATAAAAAGAGACCTGTACCGTCGCGATTTTACTATCAATACCCTTGCGGTAAAGCTGAACAAAAAGAATTTCGGCCTCTTGCTGGATTTCTTCGGGGCCCAGCGTGATTTGAAAGAAAAGGTCATAAGGGTCCTCCATAATCTCAGTTTTGTCGAAGACCCCACAAGGGCTTTCAGGGCGATACGCTTCTCAGAGCGTTTCGGGTTCAAGCTGACAAAGCATACTGAGAATCTGATCAAGCTGGCCCTAAGGATGAACATTTTCGAGAAACTGTCGGGGTCCAGGCTTTATGATGAGCTTATGCTTACCTTCATGGAGACATACCCCATAAAGGCGCTGAAGCGGCTGAGCGATTACGGGCTGCTTAAGGTCATTCATAACAGTCTGGCTTTTTCCTCCGGGCTTGAAGAATTCCTCCAGTCTGTTCATGATTCCATTTCATGGTTTGACCTGCTTTTCCTGGAGGAGCGCTATGACAAGGGGATGCTTTATCTGGCGGCACTGCTTTACAAACTGAATAAGGCGGACCGTGAATCTGCCCTTAGCAGGCTTGCTGTTCCCCCAAAGCCACGGGAACATATCCTCAAAACACTGAATATCGCCCAGAACATCATCAAGCAGCTTAAAGCTGATAGTCCGGTGGATATATACCATACGCTGAAAGACTGCGACATTGAAGCGGTTCTTTTCAGCATGGCGCTTTCGCAGGACAGTGATAATAAAAAGGCCATATCGCGCTTTCTGCTGGAGCTGAGGGATGTAAAGCCCCTTGTTAAAGGCGGTGATCTGAAGAAAATCGGCATCCCCCAGGGTCCTGTATATTCAGATATGTTCCGTAAGATTGTAGATGAGAAGCTGATGGGCAGGCTTGCCACCAGAGAGGAAGAGCTGACCTTTGTTAAAAACATTTACGGTAAGAATAACAGGTCCTGATGTAATCTTATTATTTCTTCTTTTTCCCCCTGCGCAATAATTCTCCCTTTCTCCATAACCATTATATGGGTGATTAAGGAAATCATTTCATCAATATCATGGGTCGCCATAATAATGGCCGCTCCTGAGCGTGCAGCCTGTGCAATGAATGAAAGGAAAGCGGCGCGCGCAGCGCTATCCAGACCGCTGCACGGCTCGTCGACAATGAGCAGGTCAGGGCCATTGACCATAGCCCGTGCAATAAGGATTTTCCTTTGTTCCCCATATGACATTTCCGATAAGAACTTCTCACTCAGATGCTGCAACTGGAAAAAATCCATCCAATATCGGGCTGTATCTCTCTGGCTGGATGCTGCTGTAGAATACAAGCCGACGCAGGAGAAAAAGCCTGACACGACCGCATCGATCCCTTTGACATCGTAAGCGTAGTCCCGCTGCAATTCAGGAGAAACTATTCCGATCCTTTTTCGCAAATCCCAGATGTTCCCGCTGTCCTTTCCTCCGAACCGCTGCACTTCTCCTCCAAGGGCAGGGTATAAATTGCCGGCTATCAGTTTTAGCAAAGTGGATTTTCCCGCCCCGTTTCTGCCGATGATTGCCCAATGCTCTGCCTTGCGCATGACCCAGGAAATATCGTGCAATATTTTATTGTGCTTTATATAGACGTCGGCATGCCTTATTTTTATTAAGAAGCTTCCCCTTCTGTTCCGGCGGCCCGAAGGCGGCTGGAGTTCAGTTATGTCCTGCCCGAACGCATGGCGCAGGCGCTCTCCGGAAAGCACACAATCTTTTTCGCCCTGTTCAATTATTCTCCCGTGGTCCATTATGAGGACATGCGTGATGGATGGAATGAGTTCTTCGACACGGTGAGTTGCGTAGAGTACAGGAGTGCCTGTTGCAGCTATTTCTTCGACCATATGCAGGAGCTTTCTCCTGGAAGAGAAATCAAGGCCGTTGCAGGGCTCGTCGAGCGCCAGTACGGCAGGGCGCGCAACCAGGGCCCGCGCTATCAGGATTTTCCTCGCCTCGCCCTGTGACATTTCGAGGAAATCCTTGCTTCCAAGATTGTCCAGTTTCATTGCGTGGAGCAATTGTTCTGCTGAGGTTTTCTGTTCCTCTGTCGGCTCCTGATGCAGCCAGGCACTGTCAAAAAAACCGGTGTACACCACCTCTCGGACGCTCATGTTCCACTGGCGGCGGTGGTAGGCATCATGAAGTTCAGCGGAAACGAGCGCTATGCTTTTTTTTATGCCGATCGGGCTTTCCTGGGCAGCACTATCAAATTTGTATAGCCGCTTGCCCGGGCTCCCGGGGTCCGGCCATAATTCACCCCTGATGAGCCTCAGAAGCGAGGTTTTACCGGAGCCGTTGCTGCCGATAATTGCCCACTGCTCGCCTCGCCTGAGCTGCCAGGTGATGCCGGACAAAAGCGTGCGCCCCTGAATCTTGACGCTGACGTTGCTTAAGGAAATGATGAAATCGTTGTTTAATTGTTCGTTTTTTTTCATTTCATGCGCATGCCCGGATATTTTAAGTATACACGTAGTAATTAATAGATTTTCCGAATTTTTTTATGCTAATATGCGATAGCGTTATTAAGTATGAGGTGTGCTTTAGAACCATGTGCTTGGGGGAGGGGGTAACTATCAGATACAAGCTTTCTTTTCTGTTTTTTGTTTTTTTTCTTTTTTACCATAGCCCGGCGAGCCCGGCGGAGAGTTTGATGGCAACCGGTTGTTCAGTAAGCACAGTGGGATATTTGTCCGACCTTTCCCGGGAATATGAAAGAGAGACCGGCGTCAAGATGTCGGTTTTAGGGGGCGGCAGTTTCAGGGGCCGCATGGATCTGATCGAAAACAGGGTGGATTTTGCCGCTTCATGCATGGGAAGGGAAGTTGATGACCCCGCAGATATTGAATTCATTCCTGTTGCATGGGATGCCCTGGTATTCATAGTCAACAAATCGAATCCGATAGACAATATCAGTCCTCAAACCATAAGGGACATATATAACGGCAAAATTACTAATTGGAAGCAGCTCGGCGGACCCAACCTGGGTATCACATCGTTTATAACAACGCCAAAAGGAATGGGCGGCATAGGGCAATCGCTCGGCAAAATGGTATTAAACGGCAAAAGACCATCAAAGCAGCCCAATTCAGTCATGACGGCGTCTTCAGGGGCAATATTTGAGCAGATGGTTGAAGAGACGCCTGGAGGATTTGCCAGCACAGGCTTCGCGAGCGCAAGAAAACGCGATTTGAAAATACTCAAAGTGAATGGCATATCTGCCGACAAGAAAAATATAATCTCCGGCAAATATCCATATAGAAGGCCGCTTTACCTCGTTGTAAAAAAGGACCCAAAACCTGCGGTCAGGAAGTTCATCGAATTTGTTCTGAGCGGGAAAGGCCAGGGGTTCATTTCCTCTTACGGGATCCCTTCGCTTTCTGATGTAAAATGAGGTTTTCTTTAAGAACGAAGGTGACGGCTTTTGTTACTGCTCTGGTAATAATTATAAGCCTTGTCAGCACGTCCTTCTTTATATCGGCTCACAGACGAAGTATCGAAAGAGAAATTATTGCGAGGGGAGTTACGCTGGCTGATTCGTTTTCGAGGGGTGTAGCTGATGGGCTTGCTGCTGAAAACCTGGAATTAATAAAAGAAGTTTCCAATATCGTTCATACCAGTGATGTTATTCTGGCCCAGGTTTACTCGTCAATGTGGTTGCCGGTAGACGCCTATCCTTTTAAGCAACTTAACGCGCCGCCCGGCCCTGCCGCATTAAGTCACTTTAAAACGAGCGAGGATTCTTTTTACGAATATTACGGACAATGGCTCGATTTCTATTCTCCGGTATTTTATAAGCCGTTCGGTGAAGCCGGCAACAGAAACGTTGTGATAGGATATGTGAGACTCAGGCTTTCGACCCAACAGTTGAAACAGTCGATGGCGGAGGCCGTCCACAAGAGCATGGTCTTCTCTTTTCTGATGACGCTCATTGCCTTTATTTCCCTTAATTTTTTTATTAACAAATACGTGCTCAACCCTCTCTTAGCGCTTCATAAGTCGGTTTCAAAACATATAGAAGGCGAGTTTCCCGAAAGTATTCCGGTATACTCCAGGGATGAAATAGGGGAACTTTCCTCGGAATTTAACCGGATGAGTCTTGCCCTTAAAGAAAGAGAAAAGAAGCTCGCCGATGAAAAAGAACGTCTTGCGGTGACCCTTCGCAGCATCGGCGATGCAGTGATTGTTACTGATGTCGAAGGTGCGATCACTTTAATCAACAGGGTTGCAGAACAGCAGACCGGATGGGCCGCTTACGAAGCTTTTGGCAAACAGCTGAGTGCGGTGTTCAACATTATCAATGAAAAGACCCGTGAGCGCTGCGAAAATCCCGTGGATAAGGTACTGGAAACAGGGCTGATAACAGGTCTCGCCAACCATACGGCCTTAATAAGGAAAGACGGCACGGAAATAATAATAGAAGACAGCGCCGCTCCAATACGGGACCGTAATAGTGCAATAATCGGGATAGTGCTTGTATTCCGTGATGTCACGGAAAAGCGTCGGATGGAAGGTGAACTTCTCAAGATGGAGAAGCTTCAATCCGTCGGCCTGCTTGCTGGGGGCATAGCTCATGACTTTAACAATATCCTCACCTCTGTTGTCGGCAACATCAGCATGGCACAAATGCATGTCGAGCCGGGAAGCATACCATATGAAAGATTGGCAAAGGCCGAGAAGGCGTCCCGGAGGGCAACGGATCTGGCCTGTCGCCTGCTCACTTTTTCGAAGGGTGGGGAGCCGATCAGGAAGTCAGCTTCCATAGTCGATATCCTTAAGGAGTCGTCAGGTTTTGATCTTTCAGGCAGCCATATAGCTTCTGAGTTTATTATTTCGGAAGACATCTGCACTGTTGATGTAGATGAAGGCCAGATGAGCCAGGTTTTCAGTAATCTTATCATCAATGCAGTGCAGGCTATGCCTGACGGCGGCAAGATAGTATATAGTGTGAGCAATGCATTGATCGAGGGGAATAAAATACCGGGTCTCGAAGGCGGGACCTATGTACAGATATCTGTTAAGGATACCGGGACAGGAATACCGAAAGAGGATATCCCGAGGATCTTTGACCCATATTTTACTACGAAGCCGGAAGGAAGCGGGCTTGGCCTTGCTTCGGTATATTCGATTATTAAAAAACACTGCGGGCAAATTGCTGTTGAATCGAAACATGGCATGGGAACAATATTCCATATTTACCTGCCGGTCTCGGGAAGCAAATCTGTCTGCAATATTTCTGAAGAACAAAGCATTACCGCCGGACACGGGAAGGTCCTTGTTATGGACGACGAGAAGATTGTGAGGGACATCTCGGGAGAAATGTTAAAATCCCTGGGATACGAAGTTGAATTTGCCAATAATGGCGCAGAGGCCATTGAGAAGTATCAAGGGGCTTTGGAAGGCGGGAGACCTTTTGATGTTGTTATTATGGATCTCACAATACCCGGAGGCATAGGAGGGAAAGAGGCAATTCAAAAACTTCGCGATATTGATCCAGATGTTAAAGCGATTGTTTCAAGCGGTTATTCGAACGATCCTGTAATGGCGGATTTCAGGGAATACGGCTTCAGGGGTGTAATAGTAAAACCATACAGGATTGAAGGTTTCAGCAGAACTCTGCATGAAGTAATAACCGGATAATAAATCAGGCAATAGGGAAAAATAATAAAACTAATATAGCGCGGCTTTTGGCCTTTAGCTCTTGCCTATCATCTCTTGGCTGCCGCCTATTGCCCATCGGTATTAAACAGCCATGTCGAAAGGTAGCGCTCACCGGAGTCAGGAAACACTGCAACGATAAGCTTTCCCTTATTCTGTTCCCTTGCCGCAATCTCCAGCGCGGCCCATAATGCTGCCCCGCTGGATATGCCCGCAAGGATACCTTCTTCTTTCGCAAGTCTGCGTGCGCATATGCCGGCATTATTGTCGGAAACCTTTATGATCTCGTCTATAATGTCCCTGTTCAGCACTTCCGGTATAAAACCAGCGCCGATCCCCTGTATTTTGTGCGGCCCCGCCTGACCTCCCGATAGTACCGGAGATGTTTCAGGTTCTACGGCCACCGCCTTAAACTCCTTCTTCCTTTTCTTGATTGCTTCGGAAATCCCGGTCAACGTCCCTCCGGTACCGACACCGGATACCAGGATATCGACGGCGCCGTCAGTGTCATTCCATATTTCTTCAGCCGTTGTCAGCCGGTGTATTTCAGGATTGGCGGGGTTTTTAAACTGCTGAGGCATGAATGCGCCCGGCGTGCCGGTCAGGAGTTCTTCAGCCTTTCTGATTGCGCCTTTCATGCCCTCGGCACCGGGAGTGAGGTACAGTTCCGCGCCGAAGACCTGCAGCAACTTCCTTCTTTCCATGCTCATGGTATCAGGCATGGCGAGAATTAATTTGTATCCCTTTGCGGCGGAGGCAAACGCAAGTGCAATACCGGTATTGCCGCTCGTCGGCTCAATAATGGTCCCGCCTTTTTTCAGCAGTCCTTTTTGTTCAGCGTCTTCGATCATGGCAACGCCGATGCGGTCTTTCACGCTTGAAAGGGGATTAAATGATTCCAGCTTCGCAGCTATGGCAGCATGCATGCCTGATGCAACGCGGTTTAGCCTTACCAGGGGGGTGTTCCCCGTTGTTTTTGTGATGTCATCAAAAATCCTGGGCATAAAAACCTCCGTTTAACAATTATTACTTATAATACATGCTGAAGTCCTGCAGTGCAATCTATAAGCCGCAATCAATATATATAGCTGATTATTGGTGTGCAAAATCATTTCTGTCACTCCGGCTTGTCCGGAGTCAATCATAAAGGCATGGACAGATTCCCGCCAAGCGGGAATGACACTAATAATGTAATGTTTCGGCAAGATTAAAACTGCCAGGTTCCAGTATTACTTTTGCTAACTCATGTTATACTGAAAAGTCAATTTTCAGGAGCAGCATAAAGGTGATGCATAATAATATTTTGGGACATATCGGACATACACCGCTGATAAGAATTATGCGGCTGGTTGCAGACGATAGCGCTGAAATCTGGGCAAAGCTGGAGGGGCTCAATCCCGGAGGTTCCGTGAAAGACAGGATTGCGCTCTCCATGATCGAGGCTGCTGAAAGAGACGGGACATTGAAACCCGGCGGGACCATTATTGAGCCGACGAGCGGCAACACCGGCATCGGCCTGGCACTGGTTGCTGCTGTGAAGGGATACCATCTTATACTCACAATGCCGGAAACGATGTCGAGGGAAAGGAGGCTGCTGGTCCAGGCATACGGCGCTGAACTTGTTTTAACGCCGGGCGGGGAGGGCATGCTGGGCGCATGGGAAAAGGCGGAAAAGATACTTAAAGACAACCCCGGCTTTTTTATGCCTTTACAGTTTGAAAACAGTGCAAACCCCGAGGCACACAGGAAAACGACCGCAGTCGAGATAATGCAGGATCTGGGTGGGGTCCCGGATGCCTTTGTTGCCGGAGTCGGAACGGGCGGTACTATAACAGGCAATGGGGAAGTCTTCAGAGGAAAAAAAACTGATATCCTGATCATCGCTGTTGAGCCTGCCGGTTCACCTGTTCTTTCGGGCGGTGAGCCGGGGGCGCATCGAATTGCAGGTATCGGCGCCGGATTCTTGACAGGTATCCTGAATACAAAAATATACGATGAGGTCATTACTGTCACGGACAGCGATGCAGAGGAAACCACGAGAGAGCTGGCCTTGAAAGAAGGTATACTTGCCGGCACGTCATCCGGTGCAGCCATGTGGGCTGCAATGAAGGTCGCCATGAGACTTGGGAAAGGGAAAAAGGTGGTTGTGATATTCCCTGACAGAGGCGACAGATACCTGAGCACCGGTCTTTTCTCCCAAAGCGAAAAATAAATGCACAAGTTATTTATTCGCGAGCCATCAGTTAATGCAGAGAAATAAACCGAAATGTCCCTCCTCATTAATACCGAAATGCAATGCTTCTCTGGTAAGCACCGATGCTGAGTACGCCAGCTCATCCAATGTCTTCTGTACCCCCTCAAGGGTCCGGTCTTCGGCATGATAAATTTCGAGAATGTCCACTATCTCATCCGGATCGCCCGTATTATAACTCTCCAATAAAATTTTCCTGGTTCCGGTTTGCCCTCTGCCGTTCTCAGTTCTTTTCTTTGCATTTCTTATCTGGTACTTCAATCGTTCCAGGCAAAGCCCGCATATACTTGCCGTTTCCATATGTTTTTACGCTCCTTTGAATAAATGGTGTTAACTTTATCCTAAGTAAAGCAATACTAATGCCAGTCATAACTTACTGAAATTAAAAGAAACATGTATAACTATGAAAATTGCGATTGAATATAATTTAATCATAGTGTATATTATTTATACATGAAAACGGCAGTTGAAGTAGTTTTGTTTACAGGGGATGCAGCACTGGGGGAAGAACTGTCGGGCATACTCCCGAAGGACTGCGCTATAGTCTCGCGTGAGTCCGGACTCCACAACTCATTTATCTTTTTCGATATCGATACGATGAGGGCAGGGCTTATTAAAGACTTGAGCCAGGACAACATTGTTATTGCGATCACAAAACAAAAACTTACAGAGCCCGTGATGGAGGCGGTGACCTTCGGCGTTTATGAGATAATCCACCGTCCCCTGCAGCAGGAAATCGTGCTTAAATTGCTGCAAGACCTCCATGAACTCGGGGAAGAGTTGAAGCACTCAATTCCGATTAATAAACTGCCGCCGGCTCCGACCTGTGCTATAGTTGGGAACTCGCCGATCATCATGGAAGTTTGCAAAAAACTGGCCCGGTTGTCCCAGGCAGAGGTCCCTGTCCTGATCACCGGCGACACGGGGACAGGAAAGGAGCTTATTGCCGAATCAATCGCCCAGCTTTCCTCACGCTTTGGGAAACCTTTCGTTGTCGTTAACTGCGCTGCTGTTCCTGACACGCTCCTTGAATCCGAGCTTTTCGGCTTTGAAAAGGGTGCGTTTACCGGTGCCCTTGCGGGAAAGGCCGGCATGCTTAAGATCGCTGATGAGGGCACGGTATTTTTTGACGAGATTGCAGAGTTGCCGCTTTCTTTGCAGGGTAAATTGCTCCGCTTTCTGCAGACGCAGACATTTTATCCGATAGGGAGCACCAGGGAAGTGCAGGTGAATGTGCGCGTAATTTCCGCAACCAACAGGGACTTGTCGGCAATGGTGAGAGAGGGTACTTTCAGAGAGGACCTGCTTCACCGGCTTCGTGTGGCAAAAATTCATATCCCGCCGCTGCGCGAACGCAGGGAAGATATTCCGGCCCTGGTCAACTTTTTTATTGACCGTTACCGGCATACCGGGCCAAGGCCCATTAAGGGGATTACAAAGGCATTTCTGAAGAAAATGCTCGCCTATGAATGGCCCGGGAACATCCGCGAGCTTGAAAATACCATACGTTCCGCAATCGCCCTGAGCAAGACATACTTCCTTACTGCGCAGGAGATTAAAGAACTCGGAGACAGCCGGCAGACATCATACAAAAAAAGGGGTGGAGCTGAAACACTCGGTTCAGTGGTCCTGCCGATTTTAAAGCAGGCCATTGAACAAAAAGACAGGAACATTTATGAAAGTATCCACCGTGAAGTGGACAAACCGATTTTTGATTATGTCTTGTCCCGTACCCGGGAGAACCAATCTGAAGCCGCCCGCATCCTTGGCATAAACCGTTTGACCCTCAGAAAAAAGCTAAAATAGCTCAAGTGGTCCATTGCAGGCTGCCAGATGCTGATGCTAATCCATTTTCATCTGCTCAAAGGCAATGAAGATGCTGATCCTGCGGTTCCGCCTGTCAGCAGGATTGCTTTTGATAAGAGGCCGGGTATCGGCATAGCCCACGATCCTGTCTATCTTGAATGCCGGAATATTATTCTTCTCAAGCTCTATCCTTGCTGTCGAGGCGCGCATAGTGGAAAGCTCCCAGTTGCTTATTTCACCCTGACGGTAGGGAACGGAATCGGTGTGTCCTTCAATCATGATTTTGTTCGGCAGCCCCCTGATGGAATCGGCAATCGTTTTGAACAGCGCTTTTGCCGTTGCAGTAGGCCTTGCGCTGCCCGACTCAAAGAGGCTTTTTTCCTTGCTGTCCATCATCTGGATCCTCACGCCGTTATTCAAAACTTCCACCGCCAGGTTGTCCGACAGCGACGCGGTTTTTTCTTCAATGTTTTTTTTGATTGCGTCCTTGCGCTGCTGCATTTCACGCTCGAACAGTAACTGCAGTTTGATCATTGAGGCCCCGCTGCCCTCCAGGGGAGAGTACTTCGTGAAATATTCCGAAAACACGGATTTGCCGGTGCTGCTCACCGCCGACAAAAGCCACAAGCTCAGGAAAAAAATCATCATGGATGTTATGAAATCCGCATAGGCGATTTTCCATACACCGCCCTCACGATGGACAAATATCCTGCGTGACCTCTTGACGATCTTAATGAGTTGCTGGTTTTTTGACTGCATTAAAAGCTTCTTCCAGTTCTTCAAAGGTCGGACGCAGGTCTTCGGGGGTGACCCGCCTGCCGAACTCGATTGCAACCTGAGGCATCATACCAGACACAAATGCCGTAATGGACACTTTGACCATGTTCAGGAATTCCCTTTCGGCATCGGCTATATGTTCAAGATGCCGGGACAGAGGCCCTATAAAGCCGTAGCTCAACAGCACTCCCAACAAAGTGCCTATAAGAGCCATGGCAATGCTGCGGCCGATTACATCGGGCGTTTCATTCATCTTTCCCATGGTTACGATAACGCCGAGGACCGCGGCCACTATGCCCAATCCCGGCAGTGAGTCGGCCACGCTGCCGACGCTTCTTGCAGGCACCACGCAGCATTCATGGCGCATCTCCAATTCGGAATCAAGGAGCTGTTCGATATCGAAGGGTGAAATGTTGCTTGTCTGAAGTGTTTTAAAAGTGTCTATTATAAACAGCATGACGTATTTTTTCTTCAGCATGCCGGGGTATTTATTGAACATTTTGCTCTCATGCGGAGCAACAAGGTCCTGTTCGAGGGCAAGGATGCCATTTTTCCTTACGGTATTAAAAATATCTCCGAGAAGGCTTAAACATTCCACGTAATCGGCTTTTCTGTAAGGGTTGGCGACAATGGTTTTTTTCAGTCCCTCCGCCACCGATTTGATCACCCGCTTTGGGGATGCCGCAA
Organism: Nitrospirota bacterium; assembly: GCA_963784135.1. GTDB lineage: Bacteria > Nitrospirota > Thermodesulfovibrionia > Thermodesulfovibrionales > Dissulfurispiraceae > JADFXI01. Next base: position 238,175 of record CAWAQG010000004.1, read on the forward strand.
TAAAGCCGCCTATTGAGGCCCCGAATATTACGACAATCTCGGGAAGCTGCAGGAGAAGAAGTGCATTGCCGTTCTCGAGTCTGTACCCTATCAGTACAGCAAAAAAAACAATTAATAATCCGAGCATTGATATCATAGCGTATTTATTTTATTATCTTCTATAGAGCAACTTTTTTTATTGTACCACAGCACTGAATAAATAATTGAGTCGTCAATAATGCGTATTTATGATACTCTAATTCTTATGGATGATAGACGTTCTAAAATCATTGCCTGCAAAACGCTTATAGCCGTCCTTCTTGTCATGATGCCGGGGCAGGTTGCGGCAGGAAATACCTCTCAAACCCTGCTTGACGACCTTCGGAGCAATAATAAGGAGGTTGAGACGGCAGCCATAGTGGAACTCGGCAAAATTAAAGACGCGAGTTCACTGAAAGCACTTATAGGGGTGTTTAATACAATAGGGGAAGATTGGAAGATACAGATCAAGGCGCTGGACGCGCTGGCCGCCAGCGGAGCGCCGATGGTTACAGATATTTTGATGTATGCCCTGGTCAATGCCTGCCCCGCAATCAAATGGCATGCGGCTGTCGGGCTCGGTGGATTCAATGACGACGAGAGGGTAGTTAATGCTCTTATCGCCGCACTGGATGATTCAACAATGTTTATACGCGAGGCGGCAATAGAATCACTGGGCAGGATTCGTGCCCTCAAAGCAGTTCCATACCTGGGCAAAGAGCTCCGCGATAGCCATTTCTCTGTCAGGCTGCAGGCGGTCAGGGCGTTGGAAAGAATCGGGGACCAACAGTCGCTGTTCTTTTTGAAGTGGTCAGCCGATAATGAGACGGACCCTATTATCAGAAATGAGGCGGCAGCGATAGTAATGGGGGCCGCCGCCCGTCAAGGGGCACTGTTACGCTGATAAGAGTCTCTCCTGTTAATATTGAATCAGCACTGGCCGATGCAGTTCTTATACTCCGGCAGGGGGGTATAATCGCCTATCCTACTGAAACCTTTTACGGACTTGGAGCAAAGTACGATAACGAGCCTGCCCTGCAGAGGCTGTACGATATAAAAAAGCGGCCGCGAAAGATGGCGATGCCGGTGATTATCGGCGACATGGAGCAGCTCTCAATGCTGACGGAAGGGGTCCCTGATAAAGCAGGCGCGCTGATCAGCAAATTCTGGCCGGGTCCGCTCACGCTGCTGTTTGAGGCGCACAGCGGTCTGTCTGATTTTATCGTTGTGGAAAATAAGGTAGCGGTGAGAATGCCGGGCGAATCGTTTGCGCTCAGGCTTGCAAGGGCTTCGGGCTTTCCGCTCACAGCTACGAGCGCCAATATTTCAGGCATGCCCCCGGGAAAAAACATACCGATGGTGCTGAATTACTTTAATGATGCTCTTGACCTGATCATCGATGGGGGCGAATTGGAGAGCATCCTGCCGTCGACCATTGTTGATGCCACAGGCCCGGAGCTAATAGTACTGCGAAAGGGATTAGTCGACATTTACTCTTCCTAAACGGCTTGTCACTCCGCCATGCACTAACCAGAACAGAAGACTTCAATTAAGAAACGATTGTTCTATGAAAGTGAATGTTCTACTAAAAACAACTATCGTTTTAAAATGTAATTTTTTTGTTGACAAAAAATAAATCATTGTTTATAATCCATACCAATGAGGGAAAATGATGCTTAAAAGCTTATTTTCATCATCGATACGAGCCGACGTGCTGTCGCTCTTGCTCAATAGCCCGGAAGAGAAATTTTACGTGCGGGAGATCGCAAAACTATTGAGGAAGAACCCGTCGGGAGTGAAAAGAGAGCTGGACAAGCTGGAAGAGATGGGTATAGTGTTCAGCGAGAAAGTCGCAAACCTGAAATATTTCCAGGCCAACAGCAAATCCCCCCTTTATTCAGAGCTGAAAAATCTTATCGCAAAATCTCTTGGACTCCCCGGAGCGCTGAAAAGCCTTCTGAGGGCCAATGATGTGACTATCGCGTTTATTTACGGAGCATACGCCGAGGGGGAAGATGCCCCGACAGTGGATTTGGTTGTTATTGGTCCGTCCACGCCTTCACTCTGGTTTGGATTAAAGGACATTGAGAAGAAGTTCGGCAAACAAATTAACTGCTCTGTTATTGAGGAATCTGATTACAAGGTACGGAAAAAGAAAGATATCAGCTTAAAACGTATTCTATCGGAGAAGAGGATTACTCTGTTAGGAAGGGCTTAAATAACAAAGGAGACCCGGTAAGATGCTTTGCGACAGGTTACCGGGACTGAAAGGGGGTGAATAAAATGGCCGCAACAAAAAAGGCTCCTGCAAAAAAGGCAGCTGCAAAGACAACAGCGAAGAAGACTGCAAAAAAGAAATAACAATAGTTTTTTCGGGTTGTAGAAAAAACTAGGGAATACCCAGATGATTTTCTTACTTGGTAGAGTGACTGAAAATCGGGTATTCCCTCTTTTTTTCTACCTGTAGTTTAAAACTTGTTGGCTTAAATGGTCAACTTCAGAAATGAAACGGAAGCAATCTGTCGAGGCCAGAAGCTTTTTCAGGAATCTCAGATTGGCGGTATGGCCGGCCTTTTCGAGCAGCAGATGTCCCAGGACAGGGAACCCTATAAGTGACATATCTCCAATAGTATCAAGTATTTTGTGCCGAACAAACTCATCGGAAAACCTGAGCCCCGAAGAATTCAGGACTCCCTCATCTCCCACCACGACGGCATTGTCGAGTGAACCGCCTTTTGCAAGCCCGTTTGCCCTCAGAGCTTCTACATCCCTCAAGAAACCGAACGTCCTTGCAGGGGCAATCTCTTTAACGAAGCTCTCTTCGGTAAGGTCGACCGTCAGTTCCTGATGGCCCACAATATGATGATTGAAGTTTATGGAGTATGATATGCGGGTACCGTCAAATGGAAGAGCCATTACACGAGCGTGAGAATCCTCATAGACAACCGGCCTGGTGATCTTTATAAAAGACCTTTTCTTGCCCTGCTTCGCTATTCCCGCCTCAAGAATAAGCCCGGTAAGCTCTGTTGAACTCCCATCGAGAATGGGAATTTCAGGGCCGTCTACCTCGATCAGGAGATTATCAATTCCGAGCCCTGTGGCTGCCGCCAGAAGATGTTCAACTGTTTTTATTTTTGCACCGTCATAGCCTATTGTCGTTGCAAACGAGGTGTCGATTACGGAGGCCATATTGGCCCTTATTATTGTCCCCTTGTCAGTCCTGTAAAAGACAATGCCTGTATCCCGTGAAGCGGGCTTCAGACTTACTGTCGAATGTCTGCCTGTATGGAGTCCGATACCATGAAAAGTGGTCTCGTTCTTTATTGTCCTTTGTAATCTCATCAAGATATTTATTTTAGCAAATAATGTGCCACAAAACAAAGTAATATAAAACAACAGTACGCTTCAGAAAAGTGTTGATAAATTGCGATGCTGTGTAATATTTGCCACAGATATCAACCGACTTCTCCTCCAACTACCATTTCAGGTATCCTCAAGGTCGGCATTGCATCTGATACCGGGACCCCCTGGGCGTCTTTGCCGCAGGTGCCGATAGAAAAGCCCAGGTCTGAGGCAACCATATCTATTGACAGTAAGACTGAGGGGCCATTTCCGGTCAGGGTGGCCCCCTTTACAGGCTCAGCCGCACTGCCGTTTTCGATGATATACCCCTCCTGAACTTCGAATACAAAATCTCCTGTTACGGTATTTACCTGCCCTCCGCCCATTTTTTTTACGAACAAGCCGCTTGAGACTGACCTGAGCACTTCGTCCGGCGAGAGTTTCCCAGGAGCGATCAGGGTATTTGTCATGCGCGGTATCGGCTTATTCTCATAAGATTCTCTCCTTCCGTTGCCGGTCGAATTGGTTTTGTCGATAAAGGCATTATACTTATCGTACATGTAACCAATAAGAATGCCCTCATTTACCAATATGTTCTTTCTCGCAGCCGTGCCCTCATCATCTACCGAAAATGAGCCTCGCTTATTCGGGAGCGTCGCATCGTCGATCACTGTGACAAGCTGAGAGGCCACGCGTGAGCCGAGCTTTTTTGAATAGACTGACAAGCCCTGCCGCGCAAGGTCTGCCTCCAGGCCATGTCCGATTGCCTCATGGATCATGGTCCCGCCTGCAGACGATGATATAATGACAGGCATTCTGCCGCCGGGGGCCTTGCGTGCGCTGAGCAGCATTACCGCCCTTCGAGCAGCTGTTTCAGCGAGTGTGTCCATGGGGCAGGTCTCAAACAGCTCGTATCCGGCAAGCCCCCCTGACGACTCATGTCCTGTCTGTATGGAAGCGCCATCCGCTGCAATGATATAAGCTGCGCCGGTGGTGTAGATACGTTCATCCTCGGTCGTTATTCCACCCGAGGTGGCGATTTTTACTTTTTGCATCGAGTCCCTGTAAATGATGCTTGCCTGTCTTATCCTGTTGTCCAGAGACCGTGCGGCCTTGTTACCCTGCCGAACCAGCGCAATCTTCTTATCGAGAGGTACTGAACCGGGAGGTATTTTAATTGAAGAAATTGTTTCGGGCCGCTGTTGTTTCATATCGATAATGACATCCTGCGCGGTATCGGCTGCAGCCTTGCTGACCGTAACAGCGAGGTCTAAAAGCATCTTTTTTGAAAAATCATTGCTGAAGGCGTATGCTGTTTTCTCCTTGTAAATAAGACGGATGCCGATGCCGGAGATTGAGCCGGTGACTACTTTTTCAATCCTGTTGTCCTCAAGCTGTATCGATGTCGCTTCTCTGTGCTCGACAAAAATATCCGCATATTCGCCGCCCTGTGAAAGGACCTTTTTTAATAGCTCTTGCAGGAAGCTGTCGTCTATCAATGACCCTCCAAATAAAACAGGTAATAGGCAATAGGTTATAGGCTATAGGTAAAAAAAATCAATAACTCTTGCCCATTGCCTATAGCCTCTTGCCCATCGCCTGTTTTGTTATAAAGTTGCACTTTCCTTGGTTTTTTAGTATCTTATTAAAGTAACATAACATTTTTCTGTTCTCGATGTGCATCATATATGCCGGAGTGGCGGAATTGGCAGACGCAAGGGACTTAAAATCCCTCGAAACCTGGTTTCGTACGAGTTCGAGTCTCGTCTCCGGCACTAAGGCGCAGCACGAAAGGGAGATAGCTGCAATGAAGCAAAGTATAACAAAGGCGATATTACCCGCCGCGGGGCTTGGCACACGTTTTTTACCTGCCACCAAGGCGTCGCCCAAAGAAATGATGCCTATCATTGACAAGCCGCTGATCCAGTATGCGGTCGAAGAGGCGATTTCCTGCGGCATCGAGGAGTTCGTTGTTATAACAGGAAAATATAAACGTGCCATAGAGGACCATTTCGACTCTGCTTATGAACTGGAAGAGAAACTCAGGAACTCGGGTAAAAAGAAATTGCTCGAGGAGATCAACAAGCTCAGCCATATCAACTTTGCTTATATCCGGCAGCGCGTTGCGCTCGGCCTGGGGCATGCGATTCTCTGTGCCAAACCTTTTGTTAAAGATGAGCCTTTTGTTGTTATACTTAGTGATGATGTTGTGGACCCGGATTGTCCTTTGCTTCGGGAAATGATTCGGGTATATGATGAGTTGAAATGCCCGATGGTCGCTCTTGAAGAGGTCCCTCTATCCGAGGTGTCCAGGTACGGTATTATTGACGGATCGCTCGATGGAGACGTATATAAGATAAGGAACCTTGTAGAGAAGCCTAAACCCGAAGAAGCCCCGTCAAATTTGGCTATAATAGGAAGGTATATCCTTACTCCGGATATTTTTGATATTCTTGAAAAACAGAAACCCGGCGCCGGAGGCGAGATACAGCTTACCGATGCGCTTAGGGAACTGCTGAACAGACGGGTAATTTACGGGTATTTGATAAAAGGCAATAGGTTTGATGCAGGCGATAAACTGGGATATTTGAAGGCAACCGTTGACTTTGCCCTTAAAAACAAGGAATTGTCTCAGGGTTTCAGGCAGTACCTGATCCAGAAGTTGAAGCCGTAGCATGAAAAGTATACAAAAAGGGCTTTGTTTATATCACGTTGAATCGTCTGTATGGCCGCTGATGGATATTTATGAGACAGGAAGCGAGCTTATTTTTGAGATTGATTTGCCGGGCATAGAACCTGATGATGTATCCATAAGGATATATGGAGATATGCTGATAATTGAAGGGATAAGAAACGATGCCGGCAGGGAACCCGATTTGCGCTATATATGCATGGAACGCGGTATCAGAAGGTTCAGACGGGTCATGAAGTTCCCGGTCCCGGTGAATACTTCTTCTTCAGAAGCCTTCTACTCCCGCGGCGTTATAAGTATAAGATTTCCTAAGCGGGAGCGCAAGGCCATAACAATTACTGTTAAACGAGCAGATGAGTGAATGAGTTTTGACTCATATACCCGTATACTCATATACAAAAAGAACTTTTGGGGGTGTTGATAAGGCATGGAGGAATCGAAGATGGTTGAAGCTAACGATAAAGAAGAGACAAAAGAAGTAGAAATCCCCGATACCGTGCCGGTGCTGCCGGTAAGGGACATAGTAATTTTCCCTTATATGATTCTGCCCTTGTTTGTGGGCAGGGACGTCTCTATAAAAGCTATCGACCACGCCCTGAACACCAACAGGATGGTGCTCCTGCTGGCCCAAAAGGATTTAAATGTAGAAGCCCCGACGACCGATGATCTTTACCTGATGGGCACGGTCTGCATGATCATGAGGATGCTCAAACTCCCTGACGGCCGGGTCAAAGTCCTTGTTCAGGGATTAAGCAAGGCGAGGGTGAGCGGATTCACACAGCAGGAGCCGTTTTTTATGGCCGGCATTGCAAAGGTCGCGGAGGACAAACCTGCTGAAGCATCCATTGAGAACGAGGCATTGATACGGAGCGTCAAGGAGCAGATGGACAAAGTAGTAAACCTGGGGAAAACGGTCTTGCCGGACGTTATGGTCGTGATCGAGAATATAGAAGATCCGGGAAGGCTTGCGGACCTTATTACGGCAAATCTGGGGTTGAAGACGGACCAGGCGCAGGAAATACTGGAAATGTCAGACCCTGTCAGGCGTTTAACGAGAGTAGGTGAAATACTCGGCAGGGAGGTCCAGCTGCTCACCATTCAACAAAAAATCCAGACCGAAGCACGGGGTGAAATAGACAAGACCCAGAGAGAGTACTTCCTGAGAGAGCAGTTGAAAGCCATACAGCGGGAACTTGGCGATATCGATGAGCGCGCGGAAGAGGTAAGGGAATTCAAGAAAAAAATAGATGATGCAAAGATGCCTGAAAAAGTTATGAAAGAAGCGGAGAAACAACTCAGGCGCATTGAAAAGATGCATCCCGACAGTGCAGAAGCGGGCACTATAAGGACATATCTCGAATGGCTTACCGAAATACCCTGGTCAAAGAGCACGAAAGACCAATTGGATATAGGCAAAGCGGAAAAAGTCCTTAATGATGATCATTATGACCTTGAGAAAGTAAAAGAACGGATCCTCGAATATCTCAGCGTGCGGAAACTGAAAGAGAAAATGAAGGGGCCGATACTGTGCTTTATAGGCCCCCCGGGTGTCGGCAAGACATCGCTTGGCCGTTCGATAGCCCGTGCGCTCGGAAGGGAGTTTATCAGGGTTTCTCTTGGCGGGGTGCGTGACGAAGCGGAGATAAGAGGCCATAGGAGAACATATGTCGGCGCTCTCCCGGGGCGAATAATTCAGGGTATCAAACAGGCAGGCACAAATAATCCGGTATTCATGCTTGATGAGATTGATAAAATCGGCACGGATTTCAGGGGCGATCCCTCCTCCGCGCTGCTCGAGGTGCTTGACCCTGAGCAGAACAATTCTTTTGCAGACCATTATCTGGCGGTTCCTTTTGATCTGTCCAACGTGATGTTCATTACCACTGGAAATCTCACCGATACGATTCCGGGGCCGTTGAGAGACAGGATGGAAATATTGTATCTGTCAGGATACACTGAGGAGGAAAAGCTCCAGATAGCAAAAAAGTATCTGGTCCCCAAGCAGCTTGACGAACATGGGATAACCACAAAGATACTGCAAATAAGCGACTCTGCTGTCCAGCGGATAATATCTCACTACACGCGGGAAGCCGGGGTCAGGAATCTTGAGCGTGAGATAGCCAATCTCTGCCGCAAGGTGGCCAAGCGGGTTGCCGAGGACAAAGGGGAGAGCTTTGCTCTCGCGGCGAAGAACGTCCATAAATACCTCGGCGTTCCGAAGTATCTACCTGAAGAGGAGATGAAAGTGAATGAAGTCGGTGTCGCAACAGGTCTTGCCTGGACTGAGGCAGGCGGAGATGTTATATACGTCGAAGCGACCATGATGAAGGGAAAGGGCAACCTTACGCTCACCGGCCAATTGGGGGATGTTATGAAGAAGTCGGCCCAGGCGGCCTTAAGCTACATAAAGTCACGGGCCTCCAACCTCGGGCTGAGTGATGATTTGTTCTCGAGTATCGACATGCATATTCATGTCCCTGCAGGCGCTATCCCCAAGGACGGGCCGTCAGCCGGAATTACGATGGCCACTTCAATCGCATCTGCATTGACCGGAAGACCCGTAAGAAAGGATGTTGCAATGACCGGCGAAGTTACGTTGAGGGGGAGGGTGCTTCCAATTGGAGGACTCAAGGAAAAGACCCTTGCAGCCAAAAGGATGGGGATAAAGACCGTTATAATTCCTCACAGGAACAAGAAAGACCTCGATGACCTTCCAAAGTATGTTAAAGACGGTATGACATTTGTGGTTGTCGAAACTATGGACGATGTATTGAAACATGCCCTCAAAAATGCCGCTAAGGCAATAAAAAAGGTAAAGACGCCTCACAAGACAGAGCGTTCAAGGGTCAAACATGCAACTGCGCCTGATAGGAGAGCTAAGGCTTCTCGAGGAAATAAGAAGAAGGTTTAACGTTCCTGAACAGAAAGGGGCCGGCGGCATTATTGTAGGTATCGGAGATGATGCCGCTGCAATTGCGCCCCCTGTAGAAAAAACTGAAAAACTGCTTGTTACCACTGACCTGATGCATGAAGGGGTCCATTTTAATTTAAGTTATACGTCACCGTTCCATCTGGGGTTTAAGCTGGTCTCGGTCAATGTCAGCGACATAATGGCAATGGGGGGTACCCCCCGCTACCTTCTGCTTACCGCTTCCATGAAAGAAGATACTGATGAAACTTTTTTCCGGGAGTTTTACGACGGAGTTTCACGCGCTTTACTGCAGTACGGTCTGGCGCTGATAGGCGGGGATTTATCTTCCGCCAGGAATGATATGGTTTTTTCTGCAACGGTACTGGGCTCGGGCGGCAAACTTATTACGCGGGGCGGCGCTGTTCCCGGTGACAGAATTTATGTGACATCGGCAACCGGCGATGCGGCGTGCGGGCTCGAGGTGCTGAAAAGACTTGCTCCTGAATCTAAAGAAGCGGTGAAACTGTGGAAGAACTTTGCAGACCCTCTGCCTGACATGATGCTGGCACACGGGGAGGGCTTTGTTGAACTTGACGGCAATAAAATAAGGCCGCTGCTGGCAAGACATTTGATGCCTGTAGCGAGGGAGGTGCGTCAGCTGTTGCCGTATATTACTTCAATGATCGACGTAAGCGACGGCTTGTTCATGGATTTGTGCAGAATATGTGATGAAAGCCATGTCGGCGCCAGGGTATATCTCGAAAAAATCCCGATATCTGAAAGCATGAGATTTGCCGCCGGCTACATGGGGTCGTCCCCTCTGGAGCTTGCTGCTTCCGGCGGCGAGGATTATGAGCTTTTGTTCACGATTTCACCTGAAGATGCGGAGAAGCTCGACTGCATTCAAGCGTTTTGCATAGGTGAGATCACAGATAAAGAAAGGGTCACTGTAGATAACTCAGGCAGGGAAGCTGCCTTGAAAACGGAGGGATACCAGCACTTTGGCATTGCGTGACAAGCTTAGGGAAGTAATCAGCACCAAGGATTCCCCAAAGAAGATTGCTTCTTCTTTTGCAGTGGGTGTCTTCATTGGCATGTCTCCGCTGGTGGGGTTTCATACCGCGCTCGCCATCGGAGCTGCATGGTTGTTCAGGACGAATAAATTTGTTACGATCGTTGCTGTTTACGTTACTAACCCCTGGACCGCTGTGCCGATTTACACCTTTTCAACCTGGTTAGGAACGAAACTTCTCGGCGTTGATAAAATTATTTCTCCGTTGCAATGGCACTCCCTCAGTTGTTCATATCTGTTCCGGGAAGTGAGTTTTCTTTTTTGGCCCTTTGTTTGCGGGTCGACGATAGTAGCGCTTGTATCAGCTGCGATTGGGTATATTGTTGTGTATCATGCAGTGGTGAAACAGAGAAGCTTGTCTTGATTTGGCGCAAGGAATATTTTAGGACTTACGAAAAAAAATTGGTATAATAAGGAGAAGATACTATGAAAACAATGCCGGGAATTATTGTTATTTTTGCATGTTGTATGCTTTGGGCGACCGGGACCTTTGCCGCCCCGAACATCCAGGACGGCCTTTGGGAGGTCACAACAACGGTTGAGATGGCGGGCATGCCGGAGGGGATGATGCATCCGATGAAGCATACCGCCTGTCTCACCCGGAAGAATGCCGTGCCGGCTGCCCCGGCAAAATCGGATTGCAAAATTACAGACATAAATACCGAGGGGAATTCAGTTTCATGGACTATGAACTGCCCGAACGCTGTCAGCAAAGGTAAAGTGACGTATTCAGGGACGACCTTCAATGGCGCAACTGAAACGACCATGAACCAGGGCGGAAGGAAGATGCAGGTAAAAAACAAGATGGAGGGCAGGAGAATCGGACCCTGCAAATAGTTATTGCTGCCAAGCGAAAACCTGTGACGAAACCGCATCTCCGGGACGAACGGCGCGGTACTATCTGTGCCAATAAGAATTGCAAACTGAGGAAAATAGGCTGTAAAGGGTTCGAGGCTTGCCCCGGCTACAAAGGCCGATAGTGTTTCCCGCAGTTTGACCAAAAATGCAAGGGCTTGTCCCTTCCGGTCCAATGCTTCCCTTTTATCGATTTAATCCTATCAGCCCACTTCATTATGTTGGGTAAAGGGGCAAATTGGGACGCACCTTTGGTATAATATAATTTAGTGTCTCCATCGCCTTCAAAAATACATATCACCACACTCGGCTGTCCCAAAAATACTGTTGATTCAGGGCACCTGGCCGGGGCATTCACAACGGAAGGCTTCATCAATGTAGATAATGCTGATGATGCCGATATCCTTCTTGTGAACACATGCGGTTTTATTAAGGACGCAAAAGAAGAGTCGATAGAGGAAGTCCTCAGGCTTGCTCAGATGAAAGCGGACGGCAGAAAGCTGGTTGTGTTCGGATGTCTTGCAGCGCGCTATAGAAATGAGCTTTTGAAAGAAATACCCGAAATTGACGGCATATGGGGGGTGGGGGAAGAAGCGGGGATTATTGAATACTGCAAGAAGCAGAGGTCAGAGGTCAGAGGTCAGAGGTCAGAAAAAAATACCGGCCTTTCTATAACCTGTCACCCATCACCTATTACCCCTATGTCATATGCTTATCTTAAAATTGCCGAAGGTTGCGACAAAAAATGCACATTCTGCGTGATTCCCTCGATACGCGGGGCGTTCAGGAGTGTCCGCCCTGAGCTGATAATGGCTGAGGCGAGCGAATACATAAAGGCCGGCGTAAGAGAATTGATTCTGGTGGCCCAGGACATTACGAATTACGGAAAAGATATTGACGGGTATGACCTTGTCGCGTTATTGCGCGAGCTGGCCTCTCTGCAGGGCGATTTTTACATTCGGCTTCTATACCTGTATCCTACCGCAATCAGCGAGGCCTTGATCGAATGTATCGCCGCGGAGGATAAAATACAGAAATACCTCGACATTCCGCTTCAACATTCCGAGGACAAACTATTGAGGCTTATGGGACGCCGCGGGACGCGCACTGAATACCTCAAGCTCATCAGAACACTGCGCCGGCGGATACCGGGAATTGCTCTCAGGACAACTTTTATTGTGGGTTTTCCTGCTGAGACTGAAGAGGAATTTAATGGGCTTATTGATTTTATCGAGGAAATAAGGTTTGACCGGCTCGGGGCCTTTATGTTCTCAAAGGAAGAGGGCACTCCGTCTGCGGCATATAAAGGACAGGTGCCTGATAAGGTCAAACACAGAAGATTTGAAGAGCTCATGAAGCGCCAGGCGCTGATATCACTTGAGATAAACAGGGAGCTTGTCGGCAGACGTTTCAGGGCAATTGTTGACGAGGCCGCGGAAGACGTTACGCTTGCGCGGCTCTATTCGCATGCCCCTGAAATAGACGGGGTGGTCATTATTGAAAGAGCGGAAGAGGAACATAACCACACGGGAAAAGGGAGACGCGGAGACAAGCTTAAAGTCGGCGATATGGTCATCGTTGAAATTACTGGTGCATATGATTATGATCTGAAAGGCAAACTCATAAGTGGTGAGGGGCTATAGGCGATGGGCAATTGGCGAAAAATTCCGTATCTTCATATAGTTCTTTTCATTTTGACTTTTCTGTCAACGCTGTCCGCGGGTGCGCTTCAGCAGGGGATAAACATTATTAAATCACCGGGTAGAATTGTTGAAGGGCTGCCCTTTGCCGGAACGCTTATGACCATACTGCTTTGTCATGAACTGTCCCATTATATTGCATCCAGAAAGAACCACACTGTTGCAACACTGCCGTATTTTATTCCGGCGCCCTCAATATTCGGCACCTTCGGCGCGTTTATAAAAATGAAGTCGCCTATTCTTACACGGAAGGCGCTTGTCGAAATCGGGGCTTCAGGACCGATAGCCGGTTTTATTATTTCTGTAGCAGCCTGCGTAATAGGCCTCCACATGTCAAAGGTAATACTGCTGCCGCAGGGTGAAGGCACACTCTCCCTTGGCGATTCTCTTCTTTTTTCACTTCTTTCCCGTGCTATTCTCGGCGCCACCCCTGAACACCATGATATCTTACTGCATCCTGTCGCGTTTGCGGGATGGATCGGGCTTTTCGTAACTTCACTCAACCTCATACCTATAGGCCAGCTTGACGGGGGGCATGTAGCCTATGCAATCCTTGGCGAACGGCATCGTTATGTCTCACGGTTCCTTGTAGGGGTGCTCGCTGTCCTCGGCCTCTCGTCGTTGCTTGGCTTTTCCGGGTGGGAAGGCTGGCTCGTGTGGGCAATACTGATGCTCATTCTCGGCATCAAGCACCCTCCGGTATTATACTGGGAAGCGCCTCTCGATCCTAAAATGATGGCAATAGGATTGCTTACCCTTGTAATATTTATTATCACGTTCATCCCTGAACCGTTCAAAGTATCCCTATGAGCCCGCAGCTGCAATTCAGCCAGTACAGGGTAATTTTTCTTTGCGAGCGAATAGCCTGCTGTGCCGGTCCTGCTGTCTGTACGGAACATCATCTACGTTCCAGTTATATATGTGGGCTCGGCGTTACTCGCCCACTGCCGATAACCCAGGCGCTCGACTGCAGAAAAACAACCCTGTACCGGCTGAATTGCAGATGAGTGCGAAGATGATAGTTAGCCCGGCAAACCCGCTGATTAAGGAAGCGCTGAGAATAAAGGAAAGACGCGGGCATAGAGACTCTGCTTTCATTATTGAAGGCCCGCATCTTATAGAAATGTCACTGGCTTCGCCGTATGCCTCCCTGGAGCAGGTTTTTTTCACGGAAGACTTCTATTCCTCGGGGGAAGGACGGCGGCTCTTAAAGCGGCTGGAGGAAACATCCGTCGATCTGGTCGAAACCTCTAAACGGGTCATGGATAAGCTGACCGATACCGAAACACCTCAGGGGATAGCGGCAGTGTTGGCGCTTAATACGGTTGCGCTGAGTGTGATACCCTTCAAAACGATGCCCTTGCTCGTCATTTGCGACGGTGTCCGTGACCCCGGCAATATCGGAACAATTATCCGCGCAGCTGATGCAGCAGGTGCAGATGCTGTCCTGCTGACACCAGGCACATGCGATGCCTTTATGCCTAAAGCAATCAGGGCATCGGCGGGAAGCATTTTTGCCGTACCCGTGCTCTCTGCCGGCGTCGAAGAACTTGTGGGCTTTCTGGAGGAGCGGAGAATGAGGTTGTATGCAGCGGATGTCCATGCCTCACATTCTCTCTATGAAACCGACTTCAGGGCGCCTGCTGCGATTGTTTTCGGCAATGAGGCGCACGGTATCGGCGCTGAACTTCTCAGGAAAGCCGACCTCCTGTTCAGAATTCCCGTTATCGGCAGGGCCGAAAGCCTCAATGTTGCCATGGCAGCATCCATAAGCTTATATGAAGCGGTCAGACAGCGGGGACTGTAACTATGCTGGAGAAGACATGGGCAGTGCCGTTTTTATTTGATAGCAATTAGCCTTCTGTGCCTCCATCCTGATACATATAGAATATTATCTGGTGTTCCAGTTGAGCGTATGTGGGCTGGACGTTACCAGCCCACTGCCAAGAACCCAGGTGCTCTCAAAGAAAAACGGCACTACCCATGTCTTCGGTAGTGGGTCGGTATGAACGGGCAGCATATACCGTTTTCTATTTTTGGTCATAATTGTTTATACTAATAATTAATAAAAATTACTGTTGAAAGGAGACTTTTCGCATGAAGGTTATTCTCAGGGAGGATGTTAAAGACTTGGGTCATATCGGGGAAATGCTGACCGTTAAGGACGGCTACGCGCGCAATTTTCTTTTGCCGAGGGGGCTGGCGTTGGAGGCCAATCTCAAGAATGTCAAAGCCTTGGAGCATGAGAAGAGAAAGATACAGGAAACGGTGAAAAAGGCAAAATCAGGCGCTGAAGAACTGTCTTCTAAAATAGCGGCTGTCACGATTACTATTAAGGCAAAGGCGGGCGAGGAGGACAAGCTTTTCGGTTCTGTTACCGCAATGGACATTGCGGAAGCGCTGAAGCAGGAAGGGCTGGAAATTGACCGGAAGAAGATAGTCCTGGAAGAGCCGATCAGGCGGCTTGGTAATTACACGGTGAGCGTTAAAATCCATCCGGAAGTCTCCACTCAGTTTACGGTCCAGGTGGTAAGTGAATAAAAGTCAGATAATAGGCGAGGAAGAGATTTTTTTGCCTATCGCCTATAGCCCATCGCCTATAGCCAGTCGTTACCTGCTGGTAAGGGGGTAATCGTGCAGGATGCCGGAGTAAGCATAGACAAATTGCCTCCTCAAAATATTGAGGCGGAACAGTCCGTTCTCGGCGCCATAATTTTTGACAACGAGGCCTTGCCGAAGGCCCTTGAAATGCTGGCCGCCGATGATTTCTACAGAGAATCACACAGGCGTTTATACAACGCAATGCTCGAACTCTTCAACAAGAACGAGCCTATCGACATTATCACGCTCACTGATTATCTCAGGAAAACAAATGGACTGGACGCTGTCGGAGGCATTGCATACCTCTCAAACCTGGCAAACAGTATTCCCACATCCGCCAATGTACGGTATCATGCGAAAATTGTACGCGAGAAGGCGCTGCTGAGAGCGCTGATACAGACTGCAACTCATATTAACACAAAGGTGTATGAGGATGACCTGGAAGCCGATGACATGGTTGACTACGCGGAAAAGGTCATATTCGATATAGCTGACAAAAGGACCAGGGCCTCCTTTACGAGTATGAAGGATGTGGTCAAAGATGCCTTTAAAATGATCGAGCACCTTTATGACAAAAAAGAGGCCATTACCGGCGTGCCGACCGGCTTTAAGGACCTCGATGAGCTGACCGCGGGCTTTCAGCCCGGCGAACTGATTATCATAGGCGGGAGACCGGGCATGGGCAAAACCGCGTTTGCGCTTAATGTCGCCCAGCACGTGGGAATCGAAATGAAGGAGCCGGTCGCCGTATTCAGTCTCGAAATGTCCAAGGAACAGCTGGCTATGAGAATGCTCTGCTCCGAGAGCATGGTCGACTCTTCGCAAGTGAGGAAAGGTTTTATAAATAGACAGGATTGGCCGAAACTCACCAGTGCGGCAGGGAGGCTGTCGGAAGCTCCAATTTTTATTGATGACTCTTCGGCCCTTACCGTGCTCGAGATAAGAGCAAAATCAAGGAGGCTCAAGTTAGAGCACCGGGGGCTGAGCCTTGTAGTAGTCGATTACCTTCAGCTCATGCGGAGCAGGGGGGCTTTCGAACGCCGGGAGCAGGAGATATCGGAAATATCCCGCTCGTTGAAGGCGCTTGCCAAGGAACTGAAAATACCTGTGATCGCCTTGAGCCAGCTTAACAGGGCCGTGGAGCAGCGGAGCGGAAACAAGCCGACGCTTGCCGATATACGTGAATCAGGCGCTATCGAGCAGGATGCGGATGTTATCATATTTATTTATAAAGACGGCGACCAGGTCAGGAACAACCCGGCAGTCAGGAATGTGGTCAAAATTGATATAGCCAAACAGAGAAACGGCCCCACGGGCGAAATTTTACTTACATTCCTGTCGAACTGCACCAAGTTTGTCGATCACTCCGGCATATCGTATGAGGCTGAAGAAGAGGTGTACTGATGAGGAGACCTCCTGCGAAGAGGTCACCTCTGCTGTTATTCTTGCAGGCGGCCGGAACCGGCGATTCGGGGCCTTGAAAGGGTTTTTAAACATTGAGGGCACTCCGATTATCGCAAGGAATCTCGCGTTGCTCAGGGAATTATTTCATGAAGTGTTTATCAGCACCAACGATCCGGAACCATATTTTCATCTTGCCGGGCACCTCTGGGCGCCGCTTATCGGCGATGTGCTCCCTTCGAGGGGACCTATGTCGGGCATTTACTCTGCGCTGGCCAATGCAAAGGGGCCGGGTGTTTTTGTCGTTGCATGCGATATGCCTTTTTTAAACAAAAAGGTCATGACCTTTATCCTTGAACGGCGACTGGGCCACTGCAGGGAGTGTGGTCCCTGTGACGCAGTTGTTCCTGTCTTTAATAAGGGTCCCCAGCCTTTGTCCGGGGTATATTCACGGACACTGCTGCCTTATCTGGAGGAGGCGATTGTGCATGAAAAAACTTCACTAATCCCTTTTTTACACGAGGTGAACACATATTTCATCAATGAGTCGGACATGAGGACAATAGACCCCGGGGGCAGGTCATTTATGAATATCAATACCCTGGGTGATTATGAGACAACGATGCGCATGCTGGGTCAGAGGCTTATGTGATATGGAAAGAGGACTTGTTGCTGAAATAGACTTGCAGGCGGTCTCCCATAATTTCAGGGTAATCAGGCAAATAACCGGAGGCAGGCCGGTCATAGCTGTGGTAAAGGCCGATGCATACGGCCACGGAGCTGTCCGGGTATCTAAAAGGTTGGTCCGTGACGGGGCTGAATATCTTGCAGTCGCATTCATGGATGAGGCCAGGGAATTGAGAGAGGCCGGCATAGCCGCCCCGATTATCGTGCTCTTTGATCCCGATGTTTGCGAAGCCTTTGAATATAATCTTACGCCCGCTGTCGGAACTCTGAAGGCGGCATATGATCTTTCGCGCGAGGCAGAGAGACTGGGCCGAAATATAAATATTCATATTAAAGTCGATACGGGCATGGGGAGGCTCGGTTTTCGGGGACTTGCGCAGAGCGATATCCTTGAGATTTCCCGGTTGAAGGGAATTACGATTGAAGGTGTTATGAGCCATTTCTCCGATGCCGACCTCAGTGACCGCTCTTTTGCCCGTTCCCAGATTGCCGAATTCATTGCCCTGCGTAACGACCTCGCTGTTGCCGGATTATACATACCTCTGTATCATCTCGCGAACAGCGCAGCAGTTATGGCGCTGCCTGAATCTCACAGTGACGCAGTCAGACCCGGTATAATGCTCTACGGTATCCCAAGCGGGTCTCCGACTGTCGATGCAAAATTGGTCCCCGTCATGAGCGCGAAGGCCCGGATAGTAGCATTACGGAAGCTGCCGCCGGGCGTTCCTATTAGCTATGGGAGGACCTTTATTACCGCGAGAGAGAGCCTGATCGGGGTTATGGCAGCCGGTTATGCGGACGGCTTCAGCAGGCTTTTTTCCAATAATGCTGCCGTATTGGTAAGAGGCAAAAGGGCCCCGGTTGTGGGGCGTGTCTGTATGGATATCACGATGATCGATGTTACGGACATAGCGGGGGTGTCCGAAACAGATGACGTTATTATTATGGGCAGCCAGGGGAGTGAGAGCATAAGTGCCGCAGAACTTGCTCAGTGGTCGGACACTATCCCTTACGAAGTAATGCTGTCCATTGGAAGCAGGGCAAGGCGAATATATATTTGAGATTGAGGTAGTGGGTCACTGAGCACCCGGGTGATCCAGAGCAAAAACAAACTGACCCACTACATAGATTCGGATATCAGCTGATCTCTTTATTAAGCAGTATATCTGTTTTGATATGGTCCATCGTATAAACTTCATTTAAGTACCTGTTAATATCAACCTGCTGCTTGCCGATATATGGCTTCAGGTAATTTACCGAATGTTCAATCATCTTTTTATACACACTGTCATTGAGGAAATATGATGGGAAATCGACTATACAGCTATTAAGGACCGCGTATAGCTGTGGGTCGGTAAAATCCAGAAAGTCAAGATTACTGAAGGTCACAATTATCTGTCCCTCGAAACTGTTCCATAACTTAACAAAAGCACTCATAAGAAAAGCGGGTAGTTTATCGATGTCTTTAAAAACGAGGAGATCGAAATAGGAAAAGTCCTCGACATACCACTGGTTGTCGGAAATGTTTTTGCACGGCACTACAATAAATGTTTTTGAATTCAGTCCAAAGCCCTCGAAGTTAAGTATGCTGCCCAGAATAAAGTGCGCGTAAGAAGCGTCCTCATATCTTAATGCCATTCTATTGAAACTCCTGAAAGTCTTCAGGAGATATTCAAACCTTATGTCTTTGCCAAAGTAGTTATCAATGCTGAATGAACCGGCAGGCAATGCAGGTCTTGAGACGCTGCCCTTAACAGCAAGATCGCTTAAAATGGTCCTGGTCTCACTGACGCATGTATCAAGAAAGTCCATGACTTTTTTGTCATCCATTCCCTTGCCCCGGAGTCTTTTCCCGAGGACAAACCCGCTCTCTTTGTCTCTGTCCATAAGAAACTCAACAGCGAGGAAGGTCAGGTATGCGATATAGGAAAAGATAAGTTCGTTTTTAGCTAATGATATTTTAATTTTTTCAGAAGGAGAATAGTGCGGATTGAGTGTATTATATGACAGGACATAACCACTATAGAGTTCCTCAAAAGCCCCCATGCTCTTTTCAAAATAGTATTTGTTTATTAGAAGAGGATCTATACCGAATAATTCCTTCTCATACATCAGTGATACTTCTGAATACAGCCTGGATGTTGATTTGTAAAAATTGTCCAGTATGCCGCTGCTTTCTTTGATCAATATCTCGACCCCGACCAGTTCACAGGAAAGGAGGGCGTTCCCTTCACGCTGTATGTCTGAAAAACCAAAGAGACCGCACAAATTTTTGAAAACCGCAGACTTCAGAATATTATAAGTCTCACAGTCCTTAAACACCGACAGGGAATTCTCGGATTTAAAAATTCTTTTATGAACATAGTTCCGTAAAGTCTCGCGGAGATTGTCGAGTCCAAGCATGTTGACGGCAAAGTCGATATTCAGAGCGCTCTTCTCGCTGCCGCCATCTGAATCGATTGCTCTTGCTATCAATGCATCCTTAAAAGAGAGTCGATGCTCCTTGTCCGCTTTAACCGGTTCCTTGTCTTGTTTGCCCTCTTCTGCAGTCTTGCTCTCCTCTGCAGTCTTCCCCTCTTCCGCAGCCTTTTTCTCTTCTTCAGCCTTGTTCTCTTCTTCCTGCAGATTGGAGATATCCTCTATATATATATTTATTTTCCTGATATTTGGCTCAGGACTATCGACCTCCATTAGAAGATTTACCATTTTAGATAATATTTCGTCTCTTCTATGTTGCTGGATAGCTTTGTCAGGCACACTCATTTGGGGCGGTACGACTGCTTCTTTCGGCTTTTTTATTCTCTTAATAATAAATTTTGGGTCATTAAAAGCTCCTGATAGCTGCAAGCCTATAAAGACGTCGTTCTCCCATCGGACATCTGTCTTTATTTCCAGGCTCGAAATCTTGAAGTTTAACGTCGGGGTATTAGCGGTGAATCCGGGTGTTTTACGTATCTTGAGGCCTTTTCTGCTGACCTCAACAATGCTTCCAATTCCTTCAATTGGGACCTCATCGATAAAATACCTGTCATGCTTTCTCCGGTTCAGAGGCTTTATCGTTACCATGCAATATCAGGTTTACAAGAGATTAAAATACTATCGGCAGTTATCATGAATAATTATGTAACAGTCAGGAAGAAATAGCAACGATTAAAGAGGATTCCTGCCCAACCGCGGGACCGGGATAATTATCGCGTTGGAATAGTTTGTGCCAACAAAGTTGTCAGGTGCCTCCAGAGTTGGCTGTCACATCTGGTTGAATTTGCCGTATAGTGTTATCAACTTTTTGATATGTCACCATTCAATTGCCTGGCATGAGAATTGCTTAATTTTGATTCAAGAGAGTATCTAACGGGGTCCGCCGCAGAGAACCAACAATATCCATAAGACCCACGAAGGGGGATGCCATATTTATGTTAAAATCAATAACGTGTTGCCGCCGGCGCGGCAAAGGGAATTCAAACCTTGCAAAGGAGCTGATATTGTGATTTCTCTAATTATGTCCATGAGCGCGCGAACAAAATTCCTTGTCCTCTGTTTTTTTCTCATCACGGCATTTTCAATCCTGATGCTTGTCAACTGGGACCGATTAAATGTTATTAGCGTTGCATTCTCTCTGATAGTGATAATCCTTTCAATTTTATTTGCGCATATTGCGTTTGTCATCCCTGCAGGAAAACTGGATGACTTTGCCGGACGCCTTAAAGAATGGGATTTCCCTTTTGAGGCGGATGGAAAAGACATGGGCGGGCTTGGAAAGATCACTCAGCACCTTAATGAGGCATTCCCATGTATTGACCATCTCAAAACAACCGGACAGTACATTGACCTGATGAAAAACCGGGACCTGACGAAGGTTGATAAAATCAGGGTGACACCCGGCATGACAAATGACGTTCCGGTTGTCTGCAGACTCATAGCAGATTACAGGGAAGTAGTACTGCTGATGCAAAACGACTTGAAGACCATCCAACACTCATTAATAGAAACTTCCAACGTACTTGGTTCTGTGCTTGGTCTGGCAGGCGACCTCGGAACGGCCACGCAAAATCAGTCTGCTGAACTGTCACAGACAACAAGGTCACTCGAGGAAAATGTAAATACGATTAATTTTATTGCCGAGATAGGCGCAAAATCAAAAGACAGTGTTGACAACATAGTCGGTTCGATAAGCAGTAATGTATCTCAAATGGCCACGCTGTCGGAATCCATTCAAAAGATACAGGACAGCACAAAACAGATAACCAATATCATTACAGTTATAAAGGACATTGCCGACCAGACGAATTTACTCGCCCTTAACGCTGCCATAGAGGCGGCAAGGGCCGGAGAGCAGGGGAGGGGATTTGCCGTTGTCGCTGATGAGGTCAGGAAGCTGGCTGAAAAAGTTGCCAAGGCGACGCAGGATGTTGTGGGCCTTATTAACGAGACCGAGAACAGGGTCAGCCTCGGTGTGAATATTGTCGGCAGCATGGTTGACGACAACAAGCTGATAGAAACCCAGGCCGTGCAGATAAAGGCGGGCATCGACAACCTTGCCTCCGCCGTAGAGGAACAGAGCGCATCCATGGTGGAACTCAAAAACTCGACGGAGAGGATAGCTGCTGAATCAGGATCTGTAAATGCGTCAACATCCGAACTTAGCGATACGATATTGAGAATGGTGGACAGCATGGACGGCGCATCAAATATAGTTAACTCATATAAAACTTAGAGACTTGAAAAAAAGAATTTCTGAATAAATAAGGGGGTTGATATGGCCGGAAAACCTAAGCTAAGTATGTACTGGGCAGCAGCATGCGGCGGGTGTGAAGTCGCACTCGTGAACATACATGAAAAGATCCTCGATGTGGACGCAAACTTTGATTTCATGTTCTGCCCGTGCCTGTTGGACACAAAGTATAAAGATATCGAAGCATTGCCGGACGGAGACATCCTGATCAGTCTCTTCAACGGCGCGATAAGGACTGAAGAAAATGAACATATGGCGCGCCTGCTGCGCAGGAAATCAAAACTGCTTATCGCATTCGGCTCATGCTCATACGAAGGCTGCATCCCCGGGCTTGCAAACCTGTACAAAAGGGACGACCTGTTAAGAACAGTCTATCTCGACAACCCGTCTATAGATAACCCTTCAGGAATTATCCCGCAACCGGAAACAGACGTCCCTGAAGGCAAAATCCTTATCCCGGCATTTCGTGACACGGTCAAAACCCTTGCCCAGGTTGTCGACGTGGATTATTTCATACCAGGCTGCCCGCCGGAGCCGCCCCAGATATGGGCGGTTGTGGAAACTGTGCTGAACATCCTTAAAACAGGCGCTCCTCTTCCTCCTAAGGGGACCATTCTCGGCGCGGGAAAATCCTCAGTCTGCGATGAGTGTGAAAGGAAAAAAGAAGATAAAAAGGTAAAGAAGTTCTACAGGACATATGAAATTGTCCCGGAAAAAGTAAAATGCCTGCTTGAGCAGGGCATTATATGTATGGGAATAGCCACAAGTAATGGGTGCGGAGCGCTCTGTCCCAAGGTAAACATGCCCTGTACCGGCTGCTATGGCCCTACGGAAGGTTCTCTTGACCAGGGAGCGAAGATGGTTGCAGCCCTGGGCTCGATAATAGACATAGGCAATACAAAAGGCATTACCGAAGAAGAGATCAGCCGGAGGGTGGATGCTGTATTGGATTCAATACCTGACTACGCTGGGACATTCTATAAATACAGCCTGCCGGGTTCAATCTTGAGAGGGAGGATTTCATGAAGCAAATATCGATAGACCCCATTACGAGACTTGAGGGTCACGGCAAGATAGAGATATTCCTTAATGATGAAGGCGATGTGGCCAACACATATTTCCAGGTGCCTGAATTAAGGGGCTTTGAGCAGTTCTGCATTGGAAGACAGGCCGAAGATATGCCGGTGATAACAAACAGGATTTGCGGTGTCTGCCCCGAGGCCCATCACATGGCGTCGGTCAAGGCGCTGGACGCGCTTTTTGATGCTGAGCCGCCGTCAGCCGCCAAAAAGATACGGGAACTATTATATTCGGCATTTTATGTTACAGACCATACGACGCACTTCTATGCCCTCGGAGGGCCTGACTTCATTGTGGGGCCTGATGCCCCTCCTGCCGAAAGGAACGTGCTCGGAGTCATCAGGAAAGTGGGACTGGATATAGGCATACAGGTAGTTGATTGCAGGAAAAGGAACCACCATGTTATAGAGATGCTCGGTGGAAGGGGCGTTCATCTGGTTGGGGGACAGCCCGGCGGATGGAGTAAACAGGTATCTGAAGAAGAGAGGAAAGAGATCGAAGATATCGCAAGGAAGAACATTGATTTTGCCCTGTTCAGCCTCAAGATCTTCGATGACATAGTTTTAAAGAACAAGACATATCTGGACCTCGTTACTTCCGACATTTATCTTCACAAGACGTATTATATGGGGACCGTTGATGACAAAAACCGCGTCAATTTCTACGACGGCATGATAAGGATAGTTGATCCTGAAGGCAGGGAGTTTGTGAAATACCATCCCAGGGAATACATGAATCATATAGCCGAGCGGGTTGAACCATGGACTTACCTCAAATACCCTTATATAAAAAAGGTCGGCTGGAAGGGTTTTGTAGACGGCATGGACAGCGGGGTCTATGCAGCATCGCCCTTATCGAGACTTAACGTCTCCGACAGTATGGCCACTCCGGGGGCGCAGGAAAATTTTGAACGCATGTATGAGACCTTCGGATGCAAGAAGGTAAACGGAAGATATCAGCCTATTCATCACAGGCTGGCAACACATTGGGCCAGGTTAATTGAACTGCTTTATGCCGCAGAGCGCATGCTTGAACTGGCAACGGACCCTGAAATAACATCTCCCGAAGTCAGAAGAATTCCGGAAAAGATCAAAGGCTTCGGCATCGGTTCAGTTGAGGCGCCCCGGGGCACGCTTACTCATCATTATGAATCCGACGAAAGGGGCGTGCTTACAAAGGTGAATATGATAGTCGGGACGACAAACAATTATGCGCCGATGACGATGTCTATAAAAAGGGCGGCAGAGAAACTTATCACAAAGGGAAAGATAGTTGAAGAAGGGATTCTTAATATGATCGAGATGGCGTTCAGGCTTTACGATCCCTGCCTTTCCTGCGCTACTCATTCTCTGCCCGGCAAGATGCCTATGATAGTGGACATAAAAAACAGTGCCGGTGAAATTGTAAAGACGTTTAAGAGGGATTGAACCGCAGGGTAGAAAGTTGAAGACAATAATTATAGGTTTAGGCAATCCGATTGTTTCAGACGATAGTGTAGGGATCAAGGTCTCAAGGGAATTGAGGGACCGCCTGAAAGGCCATGACGGGATTGATATTGCCGAGGCTTATGCAGGCGGTATAAGGCTGATGGATGTAATGGTCGGATATGAAAAGGCAATAATTGTGGATGCCATGGTTACAGGGAATTCTCTGCCCGGGACAGTCCGTTCACTCTCGATCTCAGACCTCATTTCAACGAGAAACATCGTATCCACACATGACACTAACCTGTCAACCGCGCTCGAAATGGGGAAAATGCTCGGACTTCCTCTGCCCTCTGAAATTGATATATGGGGAATAGAGGCAAGGGATGTCGAGACTTTCAGCGAAGAGCTGACTGAAGATGTGGCAAAGGCCGTGCCGGTGGTGGTCCAAAAAATTGTCGACGGGTTAAGGTGTAAAGGAACTGACTCATAACTTATAACGTTATTGAAGGGGGTCATTATGAAGATAGGCGTATATTTCTGCAATTGCGGCACGAACATATCAGACAGGATTGATTCGGAAAAGGTAAAAGAAAAGGCATTGAAACTCCCCGGCAATGAAATGCATTTTAAGACAATAGACTTCATGTGTTCGGAGGACGGGAAGGAAGCACTCGAAAAAGACCTGAAGGAGAACGGGATAGACAGGGTTGTGGTATCAGCCTGTTCCCCGAGAGACCATGAGAGCACTTTTATGCGCGTTCTGTCAAAGGCAGGCATAAACCCTTATCTGATGCAGATGGTAAATACCAGGGAGCAGGTTGCATGGGTAACAGAAGACAGGGAAAAGGCAACAGCCAAGGCTGTACAGTACATAAGCGCTGCTTCAAAGCGTGTTGCGCTCCATGACCCTCTTGAGAAAAAAGAGATAGACATATGTCCTGCTGTCCTTGTAATAGGCGCGGGTCCCGCAGGCCTCAAGACCGCGTTGAGCATTGCGGAGTCAGGCAGAAAAGTGATAATTGTCGAAAAAACCCCTGTTATAGGTGGAATGCCTGTGAGATTTGAAGAGCTGTTCCCCAACATGGAGTGCGGCCCATGCATGCTGGAACCGGTCCTTGGCGACCTCCTTCATGGAGAGCACGCCGACAACATAGAATTGCTCACGCTTTCCGAAGTTATTGACGTTGTCGGGTCTTACGGCAATTTCATTGCAAAGATCCGGCAGCAGCCGAGATATGTAGATATTCATAAGTGCATAGGATGCGCCGAATGTATTGGGCCCTGCCCTGTTTCAGCAAAGAATGCTTTCAATTACGGATTGAACGAAAGGAAGGCGGTCTCCTTCCCCTTTGCCGGGGCACTTCCTAATGCCCCATTTGTTGACGATAAAATATGTTTGAGGAGCAAGGGCGAAGACTGCAGCCTCTGCAAAAACGCTTGTCCTGTTGAGGACGCTTTTAATTTTGATGATAGGGAAAATATCATCGAAAGAAACGTAGGCGCAATCGTAGTCGCAATAGGCTCAGAATTATACGACTGCTCTAAAATACCTAATCTCGGATACGGCAAGCTCACGGACATATACACAGGCACTGAGTTTGAGAGGATAATGTCATCAAACGGCCCGACTGATGGTGAGATCAGGACATCTTCCGGCGTCCCGCCTGAAAGCGTGGCGATCATACATTGCGTGGGGAGCCTTGATAAAAACCACAAGGAATATTGCTCCGGGGTATGCTGCCAGTACGCCTTCAAGTTCAACCATGTTATCGGGAAGAAATTGCCCGGCACAAAAATTTATCACCTCTATAAAGAACTTTCGGTCCCCGGCAAAGAGGAATTCACTTTATATAATCATGCCAGGGAAAATCATAATGCGGCTTTTATCAGGTATAACGATATAAAGGACATAAACGTAAATGAGAAGGCCGGAAAAAAATCCGTCAAGTTTAAAGACGCCGCAGGCAAAAAGGGTACGGTCCCTGTTGATATGGTCATTCTATGTCCGGCGGTAGTTCCCGTAGCGGACTCAGGGAAACTCGGCGCTATCCTGGAGGCGGCGCAGGACAAGTTCGGTTTCTTTGAAGAGCTTCACGGCAGGCTGGACTCATCACAGAGCAAGATAAAAGGGGTCTACCTGGCAGGGGCTTGCCAGTCGCCAATGGACATACAAAAGACAATGAGTCAGGGCATGGCGGTTGCCGGCTATATATTGTCCGGGTTGGTTGCCGGAAGAAAGCTCGAAATAAATCCGCTCACTGCGGTCATCGACGCTGAAAGATGTTCCGGCTGCAGACTTTGCATATCCGTATGCCCGTACAAGGCAATCGCCTTTGATGCGGACAAGGAAGTATCGGCGGTAAATGATGTATTATGCCAGGGATGCGGCACCTGTGTTGCAGCATGTCCGTGCAGCGCCATTAAAAGCAATCATTTTACAAGCGAAGAAATAATTGCAGAGATAGAGGGGGTACTTGTATGACAATAAAAGGCAACGGATTCGAGCCGAAGATCGTCGGTTTTTTTTGCAACTGGTGTTCTTACGCAGGGGCTGACAAGGCCGGGACCGCCCAGGACATTTATCCGCCGAATGTAAATGTAGTGAAGGTAATGTGCAGCGGGAGAGTTGATCCGCAGTTTGTTATGAAGGCTTTTGAAAAAGGCGCTGACGGCGTCATAATACTTGCATGCCATCCCGGAGACTGCCATTACAAAGAAGGCAATTACAGGGCAGTGCAGCGCCACAGGATGCTTATAAGGCTCCTGGGCCAATTCGGCATCGAAAAAGAGAGATGCCGGTTTGATTATGTCTCGGCAGGCGAGGGTGATAAATTCGTCACAGTAATAAAAGATATGGTCGAAACAGTCAGAGGACTGGGACCGCTCAATGCAGTCAGGAATTAAAAGTTACACGTTATAAGTTATAATTGTAATGTTTAACTTTTGGCAGGAGGGTTGCGTTTATGCTATCTGAGAGGTCGCAGAGGATCAAGCCGTCGGCGACTCTGGCCATGGATGCCAGGGCAAAGTCTATGAAGGCCCAGGGTATCGATGTGCTCAATTTCGGTGTCGGTGAGCCTGATTTCGATACGCCGGAACATGTTAAAGAAGCCGCTGTCAGAGCTATAAGGGATGGTTTTACAAAATATACCGCGGTTGGCGGCATTGATGAGCTTAAAGCGGCAATCGCAAAAAAGCTTGCCGTCGACAATAATCTTGACTATACAAAGGAAGAGGTCATTGTTTCGTGCGGGGCGAAACACAGCCTGTATAATATTGCGCAGGCGTTGTTTAATCCAGGTGATGAAATTATTATTCCGGTCCCCTACTGGGTCTCCTATCCTGACCAGGCGCTCCTGAATGACGCTGTCCCTGTATTTGTTCCCACATATGAGGGGGACAATTTCATGCTGCGCCCCGGGGAGCTTGAATCGAAAATAACAGGCAAGACCAAGGCGCTTATACTCAATTCTCCTTCGAATCCGACGGGGTCTGCTTATGATCAGAAAGCGCTCGATGCAATTGCCGGGATAGCGGTCAAACGGAACATCTTCGTCATTTCAGACGAAATCTACGAGAAACTTGTATATGACGGCATAAGACATGTGAGCATAGCCTCATTGGGCAGCGAGATCAAAAAAAGGACCATTGTTGTCAACGGACTTTCCAAATCTCATGCCATGACCGGCTGGAGGATAGGATACGCTGCCGGGCCCAGGGAAATTATTAAGGCCATGACCAACATACAGAGCCAGTCCACCTCAAATCCTGCTTCTATATCACAGAAGGCCGCCGTTGCGGCCCTTACAGGGCCCCAGGACTTCATATCCGTTATGCGTACTGAATTCGACAGCAGAAGAAGGGTACTTGTCGATGGCCTGAATGCCATTGAGGGTATCAACTGCCCGAACCCCAACGGTGCTTTTTATGCGTTCCCGAACGTTTCAAAGCTTTACGGGAGGGGCGTGGGTACAAGACGGATAAATTCATCACTGGATATGGCGGCCTACCTTCTGGAAGAGGCGAACATTGCCCTTGTTCCTGGTGAAGCCTTTGGCGATGACAAGTATATCCGGATATCATATGCTACATCGATGGATGTCATAAAAAAAGGACTTGAGCGCATGATGGATGCTTTATCCAGGCTGAAGTAGATGGGGATGGATAAGTTCCGTTCCGGATATGTATCCCTAACCGGGAGGCCGAACGTCGGCAAATCCACTCTGCTCAACTCCATTCTCGGAGAAAAGGTTTCCATTGTAACACCCAAACCCCAGACAACACGGAACCGGCTTATAGGGATAAAGACGTTGCCTGATGCCCAGATAATCTTTGTTGATACCCCCGGCATCCACAGGCCAAAGCACAAGCTTGGAGAGATTATTGTGAGGGAGGCCCGCGCGGCGGCCGCTGAAGTCGACCTCATTGTGTTTATGGCAGAGCCTGTTCTGCCCGGCCCTGGCGATAAATTCATAATAAAGATGTTGCATGACCTGGAGAAGCCCGCTTTCCTGGTCATAAATAAGATTGATACGAAAAAGAAACCGCAGGTGCTCCCTGTTATCGAGGCATACAGCAGTCTTTATCCCTTCATGGAGATAATCCCTGTATCGGCACTCAAGGGCGACGGTGTCGACCTTCTTCTGGACAATGTCGTGCAGTATCTCCCCGAGGGGCCAAAATACTATCCCGATGACATTGTGACTGATCAGATAGAGCGGTTCATGGCCGCTGAGGTGGTCAGGGAAAAGGTCATGCAGCAGACCGAGGAAGAGATACCCCATTCGGTAGCTACCGAAGTTTTGCAATGGTCGGAGCGGAAAGACGGCGTAATTTTTATCACAATAAATATTTATGTTGAAAGAAAGGGTCAAAAGGGTATAATAATAGGAAAAGAAGGCGCAAGATTAAAGGCCATCGGGACCGCTGCGCGCATCGAAATAGAGCAATTGTTAGGAACAAAAGTCTTTTTGGAGTTGTGGGTCAAGGTCAGGAAAGATTGGCGCAGTAATAATCGGATGTTAAGTGAATTGGGGTTTAAATAATGTTTATACAGATGAAGGTTGAGGGTCTTCTTTTTGATCCTCGGAGCGGCATGTACATCCTGCTCCTGCAGCAAGTGGACGGTAATGAAACACTCCCGATCTGGATCGGAAAGCCTGAGGCCGACGCCATAGCCCTTGCCCTCGGTAAAGTCATTACCCCACGGCCGCTCACCCATGATCTGATTAAAAATGTTTTTGACGGGCTGAATTCCAAGGTGACGAGAATTGTTATTACTGAAATTGTCGATAACACCTATTATGCCCTGATATATGCGGATAACGGCAAAAAAGAGGTATCAATTGACTCGCGGCCGTCTGATGCAGTTGCTGTTGCGCTCAGAGTGCAGGCCCCTATTTTCATTGAAGAGCGCGTGCTTGAGGTACGAAGGGCTGACGAGCTTGAGGAATGGCTGAAGAATCTTAGGCCGGAAGATTTCGGCAATATTATGTGAATGGAGGCGGCTTCGTAAAAAGTCCATATGCGGCGTTGCCCTGCATCCTTCGTCACTGCGGCGTACAAATTAGTACGCCTCATTCCTCAGGATTTGGGCGCCTTGCCTATGGCGCTTTTTACAAAGCCGTTTGTTTTTTGAAATGTTAAAGCGGACGAATGGCATTGTTCTCAAGAATAGTGTTTTCGGAGAAGCCGACCTCATTGTTACCTATCTGACTCCCCATTACGGATTGTTAAGGGCTTTTGCAAAGAGCCCGAGAAAAGTCAGGAGCAGATTCGGCAGCAGTCTTGAACCGCTTACCTATGCGAGGATTTCGTTCTTCGGCAAAGAAGAAGCCGCCCTCCCGCGGCTGACCCAATCTGATATTATAAAGCCGTTTCATGTATTGCGCTGCGATTTTAAACGTCTGCTCAATGTATCCGGGATATTGGAACTCTGCCTTAATTTCCTCCCTGAAAGGGAGCCTGCCCCTGAGATTTTCAAGCTTCTCCTGCATATGATGACAATGCTGGAATCCAATGCCGACAATAAACTCTTTTATCTTTTTTATAAAATGAGGCTGCTGCAGTCGGCGGGCTACGCGCCAAGGCTGAATGCATGCGGAAAATGCGGCAGGGATATGGGGTCCCTGAAAAGTCGCGAGACTTTTCGGGGTGGGGGCAGGGTAATATCCCGTGCGGGACAGGCCGAATATCATAATTTTTATGTCCCCCAGGGGACGGTCATCTGCAGCAGGTGTTTTACCGGTGAAGGCAAGTCCGTTCGCCTTTCGCACGGCGCCCTGAGATTTCACGAGAGCCTTCTTAAGTGGGACCCCTCAGCCATCGACAGGGTCAATGCACCGGCTCATCTTGTGGATGAACTCATGGATATAGTTGATGCACATATCAGTCATGTGCTCGGCCCTTCGCGGTTTGCCGGGAAAATGGTTTGACGATTTTGTTAATATATCAGACAAGCGGCGATGTATTAACTTGAAGGCTGCATATAAGCGGGGAGGTCTCTGTGGTCCTTGAAGTAGTTATTGATGGCGCTTCTGTAACTGTACAGATTGCTGAAGCTTTTCGGCCTGACATTGACGACATCATTGCGCAAATTGAACGGCTCGCCGGTTCCAGGGGGGCTGATATTGCGGCCCTGGATGTGGGAGGATTGGTCCTGCAAATGATCAGGGGGATAGCCGGCTGCGAAAGTGGTTGTCCGGCAGACGCCAAGGGTCTTATAGCCAGGGGGTATAAGGGTTTTGATCTTCATTATGTTGAAGGCGGAATACTTACTGCCCATACGAAGACCGGAGCAGGCAGCCTTATTAGTCTCAAGATGTTTCCTGATTTCTGAAAAAACATCAGCCGACCGACATATGGAAGGGACCGGCAGGGTCAGGCTGTTTAGCACAGCGAGATGCTGTTTCTTTCGACCCGAACGACGCAAGTTTAGACAATCGAGAAAGGATGATTTTAGAGGAGATTAAGATAACATAAGAACATAAGGGAGGGTTTACTATGCAAGTTGCTGAGAAAAAAACAGGACATCCGTATATTTCTGTAGACCGTAAGATTTCGGAGGGACAGCCTGTTGTAAAAGGCACCAGGATAAAAGTATTGGATATAGCCGTAAAATATGAGATCATGGGGAAGAGTCCGGATGATATTGTTAATGAATATCCGCACTTGAGACTTGAACAAATCCATGACGCGTTGTCTTACTATTATGAGAAAAAGGATATATTTGACAAGAAATACCGGGAAGACCAGGCATTCGTTCTTAAACTTAAAAAGAACTATCCTTCAAAGGTAAAAGCCAAGCTCGGATGAAGATTGATGCGAATGAAAATATAGAGCGCTCTATAATTGAAGGACTGCGCAGGCGAGGAATAGAAGTGATTTCTGTAGTTGACCTTATTTTCCCCTTTCTCCCTTCTGAACACTGGGCATACCCTTTGCACGTTATCCCGTATGCTGGTGTCGGACATTTGTACTTCAATGTCTTCCTGTCATTCTCAAATCCGCAAAATACCATCTCGTATCGTTCATTGCTCCTGGGACAATGACAATACACCGTCCCCCGGTAATCATAAACAACTATAGGGAGAAAGAAAAGCTCCCGACAAATTCCCAAATTCGTTTATTAGGCACGGAAAGAAGCGGATTCAGGAGAACGAAACAAATATATGCCTGTTGACAAGAGCGGGCGGGGTAGAGGGTACTTGCGCGACAGGTATTATTCCGATTATCATTATGAATTCAACTGACGCTCTTTAAGGAGAATACTTGTATGCCTGTGCTTACCGGTCTTGACTGTTTTGAAAAGAGGTGGCCGAAAGGGTTAAGGGGAGCGAGG
This sequence comes from Nitrospirota bacterium, assembly GCA_963784135.1. Lineage (GTDB taxonomy): Bacteria > Nitrospirota > Thermodesulfovibrionia > Thermodesulfovibrionales > Dissulfurispiraceae > JADFXI01. The sequence continues at coordinate 270,533 of CAWAQG010000004.1, forward strand.
GCTGGGCTCCTTGTACACCCTGCTTCAGTGAACAGGAAACTGGAGCATGCGTCAGATCTCTTCATGCGATCACGCAATCTCACACTTAAGGTCCTTTTCGGCCCTCAGCACGGAATCCGCGGCGAGACACAGGACAATATGATTGAATGGGAAAGTTTCAGGGACGGGCGCACAGGATTGCCTGTTTTAAGTCTCTACGGCCACACAAGGAAGCCCACGCCTGCAATGCTGAAAGACATCGATGTAATGGTCATCGATTTGCAGGATATCGGTTCGCGCTATTATACGTTTATATGGACTATGGAACTCTGCATGCAGGCCTGTCTTGAGGCAGATAAGTCGCTGGTGGTCCTTGACAGACCTAATCCCATCGGAGGCACGTTTGTCGAGGGTCCTGTGCTTGATACCCGGTATGCGTCATTTGTCGGACAACGGCCTCTCCCGGTGCGCCACGGGATGACCGCCGGGGAAATTGCTTCGTACCTGAAAGAATCATTTTATCCCGGGCTTGCATTGTATATCATTCCCATGCAGGGGTGGCAGAGAAAAATGTGGTTCGATAATACGAAATTGCCCTGGGTTTTGCCTTCACCAAACATGCCTGCAATAGATACCGCATCTGTATATCCCGGAATGTGCCTTCTGGAAGGGACGATGATTAGTGAAGGACGCGGCACTACGCGCCCATTCGAGATTTTCGGCGCCCCCTATATAGATCCCGACAGACTTGTCAAAAAGCTCATTTCATATAAGCTGCCCGGTGTGGTGTTCAGGCCTATGTACTTTAAGCCTGCCTTTCAAAAGCATGCAGGCGCACTCTGCGGAGGGGCGCAGATCCATATTACCGGCAGGGAGCGCTTCAGGCCTTTCAAGACAGGGGTCGCCGTCATCATGTCTATACTCGAACTTTACCCGAAAGCTTTCCTGTGGAAGCAGCCTCCATATGAGTATGAGACGGAGAAAATGCCCATCGATATTCTGGCGGGGACGGAAAGGCTCAGGCAGGAGATAGAAAAAAGAGAGCGTCTCGACCGGATGGAGGCATGGTGGAGTGAACAGTGCCATAGCTTTCATAAGAATATGCGAAGAAGCTTCCTGCTTTATGCATAAAGATATCCGCTGTTTTGTCCCCGCTGCCGGTTTTGGCGAGCGAATGAGGCCAATCAGCGACTACCTCCCCAAGCCGCTCCTTCCGGTACTCGGCAAGCCGGTGCTGGAACATGTGCTCGAAAAACTCTCCCGGCTCGCGCTGCATCACATCGGCATCAATTTGCACCATAAAAAAGGACCAATCAAAGAATGGGTAGAAAAATCACCTTATAAAAGCGATGTGTTTTTTTTCCCCGAGGACCCATTACTGGATACAGGGGGTGCGCTGAAGAACGCTGAAGAGTTTCTGTCTGAGAGCAACGTATTTCTCGTCCACAATTCAGATATCCTGTCGGAAATTGATCTATCAAGGCTGCTTGAGCACCACAATGCTTCAGGGAATATGGTTACGCTTGCTGTACATGATTGCAGCCGTTTTAATACGGTTGCGGTGGACGGCATTGGCTGCCTGAAAGGAGTGACAGGCAAGGGATATCAGGCTGACACTTTAAAAGAACGGCTTGTGGCCTACACTGGTATCGCAGTCTATAACAGGGAATTCCTCAAGATTCTCCCGGAGGGCAAATCCAGCGTTGTTGATGCCTGGATGAAAGCCGCAGCTTCAGGATGCAGGATCGGCACGATGGACGTAACCGGGGCATACTGGGCTGATTTAGGAACGCCTGCCGCTTATGCCTCAGCTGTTTTTGATGTACTGCTGACCGCCGGCGAGACAGTTTATTTTCACCCTGAATCCAGCGGCTGTTCCGATGCCGTGATTGACGGTCATAACGTGTTAGAAAAGGGGTGCTGTATCGGGCGGGGAGTTTCGCTCATAAATTGTATTGTTCTGCCGGGAAGTATCGTTGCTCGGGACACGTACGAGAACTGCATTATAGGTCCGGATTTTGTTCTCCCCTTTATCGAAGCCGGGACAGCGGCTCCGACAGGTGATGGCGGAACGCTTATCGGTATCGGCGGTTCCGACAGAAAATATTCAAGAGTCAAAAGAGAAGGGAAAACTGCGGTGCTTATGCAGTGTGCTGAGGGTGACTTGGATTTCACGCGGCATATCGAATATACCCGCTTTTTTAGAAAATTCGCGCTCCCGGTGCCCGGGCTTATCAGCGTGGAGACTGAAAGGGCCATTGCATTTTTCGAAGACCTCGGAGATATGTCTCTCTATAGCTGGTTGAAGTGTCCGCGTGAGAGCAGCCGGATCGAGCGGCTATACAGGAAGGCACTTGATATTCTGGTGATGCTCCATAGCACGATAACCGGTCATGTTGCCGAATGCCCTCTCCTTGCAAACAGGATATTCGATTATGATCACCTTCGCTGGGAGACGGCATATTTTATTAAAAGGTTCGTAGAGGGCGTGAGGGGAATGGCCCAATATAATTCAAAGGTGCTGGAGGATGAATTCAATCGCCTCGCTTTGAAAGTCGATTCATTTCCGAAAACAGTTATTCACCGTGACTTTCAGTCACAGAACATTATGGTCGTGCAACCGGAAACGCCGAGGCTTATAGATTATCAGGGCGCACGGATGGCCCCCCCTGGTTATGATGTGGTCTCGCTCCTGTGGGACCCGTACTTTCGGCTGGATGACGCAATGCGGACCCGCCTTGTCGAATATTATATGGACTGCATGCATGCCGGAGACACAGGTCCCGATGTTGAAAAGTTCAGGGCAACGCTGCTGCCCTGCCGTCTGCAGCGCCACATGCAGGCCCTGGGCGCATACGGCTTTCTTTCTTCAGTAAAGGGGAAAAAATACTTTCTGAAACATGTCCCCGAAGCCCTGACAATGCTGAAGGAAGAGACGGCCCTGGCGAGGGATGAGTACCCTGCGCTGCATGCATTGGTGTCGGGACTTTAGGGCTATCCGGTCTAAACAATTTCTAAGAGGAGAACGAGATAATTAAAGAATTAGTTTCCGTACTCCTTCCATTTAAGCCCCTGCTAATGGCGGCGAAATAGTCCTTTCTGTATCCACCGGTAATGTCTTTGAAGTTCAGAATAGGCAAATCGGACTGAAATGCCATAAGAGTTGATAGCATTCGCGCTACTCGTCCGTTGCCTTCAGTAACCCTCAAAAGTTGCGAGTTCTCATAACTGAGCATTACGCCCCGAATTATGCTGACCCTGGGGACACCGACGTTGTGACTACGTCAGACCAGGCAGCAATCGGTCCAATTTTTCGGCGTGAAATACTGGTCGTAACATGCTATCTACGAGATCCAAAAAAACGACAGCGCATTTGAAGCAGGGTTTTGTACCGACTCCAGCCACTAATACGCAACTTGCAGGGACTCACACCTACCTACAGATTATGGGTTGAAAAAAACGCAGCCAAAATATACGTTCTGCCCAGTGGTGCCATACGAGCGGCCGAGATCTACTGACCGAGATAAGAGAGAGCGTTGAGCAGCGGCGCACTGGAAATCTTGATCAACCCCCCGAAAGGTTGGTCTAAATTCAGAATCAGAAAGAGTGAACTTGCGGCTGACAACGCGCAGACGAACAAAACAGTAATTACCGTTCTATTGCGAGGGGTGAATAAGCCGAAGCTGAAAAAGATGATGGTAAGCCAGCAAACCAACAATACGAGGAGCGGCATCGGGAACGAGCTCTGCACGACATGCTCAACTTGGAGCCAATGTGTTTCCGTAATTTCAGCAATGATCTGTAGAGCCCGCGACTGCAGACGGCGCTGGTCGTCGTTCCGTGGGGACAGTTGCCGGAGTTTCTCGTCGAGATCTTCGAGTCCCCTTTCTGCCTGGCCAGCCTTCTCTAGTGCGGACTCATTCTTCTTTCCCCCTATCAGCTCGATCACGGTATTGACGTAGCGCTTCAGAATATCGCGAGCTTCCTTCGTTTTCGGCCCGTAACGGGACAGCGTTCGGTCAAGCAGGATGATCTTCGAGCTATTTTGAGTGAGTCCGCTATTTAGCGTGTCAAAGGTACTCTTTGCAGAGCCGATCACCAAGCCCAGGACAACAGCTGCCATCGTGGCGATCATGCCGATCCCGAGCTTCATGACATCCTTTGAATCAATGCTAAGATGATGATCGGGCAGATGAGCGCGAAGGAACATGCCGAGAAGCGTACCGCCGAAGATGCTTGCCAAAGCCATCAAGGAAATTGCAGTCGGACTCATGATTCATCTTCCTTTCTTGATAATTGTAACTATTATACAATATGGAATATGACTTAGCAAATCGTTATCCGAATAGGTCCAAGACCGTAAAGTCATAATTTAATGCATATATAATTCCAAAATCTGATTTTCAAAATCGCTCATGTCTTTAAAATGAATCGTCGCCAGACCTTCCTCTGAAGCTCTCTTTATATTATCAGCAGTATCGTCCACAAAGAGCGCTTCCTCAGTCCTGCGTCCCATTATCGAACATACATCTCTGAAGACCGAGGGGTCGCGCTTGGACTTTCTTAACCTGAATGAATTAAAGACATAGTCAAAACAATGATAGAAAGAATTTTTCGCGTTTATCTCTTCAAGCCAGTTTGTCTGGTCGCTAAGGATTGCGACGGTGAAACCACGGAACTTAAGTCTTTCAACATGCTCCAACATAACTGATCTTATTATAAATCTGCTCAGTATCTCTTCCCTAAGTTCCTCATCACTCCCGACAATGCCAGTCTTTTCTCTCAGAGTTTTCCAATAATTATATTCATCGGTCACTCCCGTTATGTAACCGGTCTGATATATAAGGTCGGTAGCTGCTGTAAAAAAGTCATCAGGATTGAGGTTGTTCTTTATAGCGATAGCCCTCAGTCCTTTTCAGAAGCCTTCTTCGGCCAATACGCCTCCGAAATCAAATAGTATCGACATGATCATTTCAATAATTTAGTATAGTACATTCTCATAAGACCTTTTTGCATAATTCTTGACAGATTTTCTTCTTATGATATTCTTTAGTTAAAGTTGAGGTGTTATATATAAGGCCTCGTAGAAATGGGTAAATACTTCCAGAAGATTATATAGGAAGTCATGAAAATGAGAGTGGCTTTTTACATGAAGGATGTTTTAATGGTTCTTTATGCGGAAACCCTCACCGCCTTGCACGGGGACACAAAGCCGTAAACAACGGGATACTCCATGACCTTGTGCAAGCCATTCCTGTTCTGGCGGCGGCTGGTGGGGTGGTGTATGCGGCCTTGCAGTTTCGAGGGTGGCGGTACTCCCAGTACGTGGCGAATTTCACCAAACTTATTGAACTCCAGTTACAAATCCGGAAGATGGTTATCGACGATCCTACCTTGGGACCGGAGGGGGTTCCCAAAGAGGAAATTCGGGGCTACTACTATAACCTTATACAGCTGAACTTCTTCGAAATCGCCTGGTTTAGCCACAGGTATGGCCAGTTGACAGATGATTACTTTACCTCGTGGGAGGTCAGTATGGTTTCTATCGCGAGGCGCCCGGCGTTTCGCGCCATGTGGGAGAGCGACCGGACGAGGATCCTGCACGATGGCTTCCGAAAGTATATGGAGACGTTGATGCAGGAAAGGCCGTGAATGCGAGCGCGGTGGAAAAGAAGCTATGCGTTCTTGAAGAACGCGTGCGCGGTCAACAATACGGTTTAATCGACTGGTAAGAACGGCCAGCGTCGTCCCTATTGCGGTAAGTAAAAAGACAGGGGCTACCGAGAGTTGGATAGTCCGGACCTTAATGGCCCTTTCATTTTTGACGGAAATAAAGGGTCGCCCGAAAATAAATTTCTGCGACTTTCTTTGCGAGCGACTGACTTCCAAGGGTGGACTCGGGAGCGTTGGCGGAATACGTTGTAAATGTAGAAATCAAGGGGAAAAAGGAGTACAATTTTTTTAAGGCTATATAAGCGGGGGAGGAGACATAAAAAATGAAAAGGCTCAGAGCAATCTCAATCATAATCTGTCAGTCAATTTTAGTAATTTCACTGACGGAGTGCACAGGGGGAAAGGGACAAACAAACACCGATGCTGTTCCGGTGACAGTGGGCAAAGTCCAAAAAGTGCAGGAGCGCGAAACGATATCGGTGAGCGGCACGGTCAACACGCCAAACTCACCGACAACTGTTTCGTTTCTCGTCTCGGGGAAGGTCGTCTTTGTAGGCCCGCGGGAAGGTGATTATGTCAAGAGGGGGCAGAGACTTGCATCTATCGATCCGACAGATTACCAGCTGACCCTTGAGGCGGCCAAGGCACAAACAGGCATGGCCGGAGTCGAGTTTAAACGCGCCGAGGATGAACATCGGCGGATGAAAATGTTGTACGACTCGAATAGTCTTGCTCCGAACGATTACCAGAAGTTCAAAGCCAGGTTTGAATCCGCCGAACAGCAGTATGGCCAGTCCGTGGCCTCGGAAAAACTTTCAAGGAAACATCTTTCGGATGCGACCCTCTGTTCACCCGTAAGCGGCTTCATCTCAAAGCGATCCATTGAGCCTGGCGATACCGCTGCTCAGGGGCATCCAGTCTTTGAGATCGTCCAGATGGATCCCCTGGAGGTGAACGTCGGAGTTCCGGAAACGGACGTGCACCTCGTGAGGATCGGACAGAAAGCGGCGATTACGGTCCCCGCCCTTCCGGGAAAATCATTCGATGGAACGGTCCGCATCATCAACGTTTCCGCAGAATCCGGCACGCGAACGTACATGACCAGGATCACCGTGGCGAATCCCGGGCATTTATTGAGAGTCGGGATGGTGGCGGAAGCAAGCATCCGCGGGGACCGGACGGTATGCATGATGACGCTCCCGGGGGATGCGGTGGTACGCGACCCGCAGGGAGCGACGCAGGTCTTCGTCTACTACCCAGACCAAAAGCGCGTGTACGCAAAGCGCGTGGAAATTGGAGCGGTCATAGATAAGGACGTCCAAATAGAGAGCGGTCTTGCCGGTGATGAATGGATCGTGCTGGCTGGGCAGATGAAGCTCAGGGACGGTTCTGTCGTAAGGGCAACAGAGCGGTCGGAAGTGCATTCCATGGGAGGAGCTCGCAAATGAGCCCGATAAAGTTTTCACTTCGCTATCCCCCCGTTACCCTCATATTGACGGCAATGCTCGTCATAATCGGCATTCATGCGTTCCTGAAAATGCAACGAACGGAAGATCCGACCATTACCATTAGAACCGGGCTTGTGGCCGCGATGTACCCGGGAGCGACTTCCGAGCAGGTCGAAAAGCAGGTAACGAAAACCCTTGAAAATCACATCTTCAAGTTTCCGGAGGTGCGGAAGGAAAAGACGTATTCGACAAGCCGGCCAGGCCTGGTGATTATCAACGTCGAGCTCGAAGACAATGTAAAGAATTCCGACCAGTTCTGGGCGAAGCTGCGCCATGAGATGAACCTCGTCAGCAAGACCGAACTCCCTTCCGGAGTCAAGGGGCCGGTGGTTGATTCCGATTTCGGCGATACCGTCGCGATGCTGATAGCAATTCACGGCAAACGGTACGGATACCGCGAGCTGCGCGATTTCGCTGACAAGATGCACGACGAGATACGCACCGTCCGTGATGTGGGGAAAATCGTAACGTACGGAACGCAGGGAGAGGAAATCTGGATCACCAGTAGCCTCGAAAGAATGGCACAGTATTTCGCCGATCCGCGCCAGGTGGCGAACGCCCTCAGGCAGCGAAACGTCATCCAGAGCGCAGGACATTTCGAAGCCGACGAGTCGAAGATCCCGATGAGGACCACCGGGATATTCAATACCGAAAATGAGGTACGCAACGTGCTCGTCGATGTTTCCAGGGACGGCCACCCGGCATACATCAAGGATTTCGCCAGCGTGGAGCGCCGGTATCAGGATCCCACGTTCATGGTGCGCTACGACGGCGACCCTTGCCTGCTCCTCTCGGTTGAGATGCAGAAAGGAAAGAATATCGTCGAGCTCGGCGAACAGTTGGACAAAGTATTCCAGCGCCTCAAGGTGATTCTTCCTCCCGACGTTCAACTGGATCTGGTCGCCAACCAGCCGGAGGTTGTCAAGGAGCGGATCACGCACCTGTCGCATGAGTTCCTGTTGGCCATCGGTTCCGTCATTCTCGTCACGCTTCTCCTCCTCCCCTTTCGGGTCGCTCTCATAGCCGCCCTCGCCATACCGGTGACCCTGTGCGGAACCCTTGGAGCGATGAACGCGCTGGGGTTAGCCCTGCACCAGGTCTCCATCGCAGCGCTCATCGTGGTCCTCGGGATCGTGGTGGACGACGCCATAGTGATAGCCGACAACTATGTCGAACTCCTTGACCGGAAGGTGCCGCGGCTCGATGCGGCCTGGAGATGTGCCACTGACATGCTGGTGCCGGTGCTTACTGCGACGGTCACGATCATCTCCTCCTTCCTGCCGCTACTGATCCTCACAGGCTCTGTAGGCGAGTTCATCGTGGCTCTCCCCATCACGGTAGCAATCGCATTGGCGACATCCTTCCTCGTGGCGATCATGCTGACCCCGCTGCTCTGCAGAACCTTCATCAAAAAGGGGCTGCACGACCACGATGCCGCGGAGACCCAGGCACACGGCAAAGAGAAGAAAAGCCTGCTTGACAGGCTCCAGGAGAAATATGGGATATTGATCAACATCTTCATGAAAAGGAAGTGGCTGGCCTTCGCTCTCGGGGGGTGTGCGTTTGCATTCGGTGTCATGCTCTTAGCATTCGTGCCCCAGCAGTTCTTCCCTTCCGCCGAGCGCAACCAGTTCGTGATTGATGTCTGGATGCTGCAGGGAACGCGGATCGAGGCCACCGACGCAGTCATGGGCCGAATCGAAAAAGTCCTGGGTTCAAGTAAAGGAGTCGTCCACTACGCCACCTTCGTCGGTCAGAGCGCCCCGAGATTCTACTACAACGTCAATCCTCAGCAGCCCGACGGCGCCTATGGTCAGTTCATAGTAAATACCGAGTCGGTAGAAGATACCAGTCGGCTGGTGAAGGAGCTGCGCCCATCGCTGGCCACACTGGCACCGGAAGCAATGGTGATCGTGAAAGAGCTCCAGCAGGGCGCCCAGATGGAGGCCCCCATAGAGGTGCGCATCTCCGGCGACGACATCGACGAACTGAAGCGGCTGGGAGAAAAGGTCCAGTGCATTCTGGAGAGCGTACCGGTTTCGCAATACGTATACAGGGACTACTTCAACGATTCTTACATGGTCGATTTGAACGTCAATGACGAACTGGCAAACCGCCTCGGAATTACCGAAGCGTCCGTATCGCAAACCCTGGCAGGGGCATTCGACGGTGCTGCGGTGAGTACCTTCTGGGAAGGGGACCGCGCTGTCTCCATCAAGCTGCGGCTTGACCCGGCCTCGCGCTCATCCTTCGCAAGCATCGGGAACACCTATCTCGACTCGGAGCTCACCCATGCCAGGGTCCCGCTCCGCTCAATTGCTACGTTGTCTCCGGAGTGGCAGACCAGCAGGATAGTCCGCAGAAACGGCGTACGCACCTTGACAGTCCGTGCGTTCGTGAAGCCGGGGTACTACGCCTCGAAGCTCCTGGAGAAGGCAATGCCGCAGATCAAGGCCCTGGAGCTGCCGGCGGGCTACCGGATCTACTACGGCGGGGAGAAGGATAACCAGGGCGAGACCTTCCCGCAAATGCTGGTCGCCCTTGCCATCAGTCTCGTGGCGATCTTCCTGGTCCTGCTCGTACAATTCAGGAACATTTCCGACCCGCTCGTGGTCATGGCCTCGATCCCACTGATGCTCTTCGGGGCAATATTGGGTCTCATCATCACCCGTAATCCCTTCGGTTTCACCGCGTTCATGGGGCTGATAAGCCTGTGCGGCATAGTCGTAAGGAACGGCATTATTCTGGTCGACTACTGCAACGAGCGACTCGCCGAGGGGGAAACTCTGGAACAGGCCGCGCGGGACGCGGGGGCGCGGCGGATGCGGCCCATCTTCCTGACTACGATGGCTGCCGCAGTCGGGGTAACGCCTATGATCCTCTCCAGGTCCAGCCTCTGGAGCCCGCTTGCGAGCGTAATTGCCGTAGGGTTGATATGTTCCATGTTTTTTACCCTGCTGGTAATTCCGGTCCTGTATGTGGTTGTCAAATCAAGAACGGCCAAGTCTTCCGCTCCTATCCTCGCTATTATCGTATGTTGTACGCTTTTTGGGGTAGGGCAGGTTTCAGCGGAACCGTTAAAACTGTCCCTTCCCGAAGCTGTTGATCTGGCACTCAAACAGAATACCGCGCTGAAAATTTCCCGGGCGAAAGTTCTCGAAAACCAGGAGCGCATTGTATCCACAAAAGCTAAATATTTTCCATTATTATCAAACGAAACGTCTTATGTTGGCCTTTCTAATCGCCAAATACTCAACATCCCTGCCGGCAGCCTGGGAACGGTTCCCGGGTTGGGACCGTTCCCGCCTCAAAACACCCCTATCAATCAAGGGTTGGACACGTTTCTGGTGACGACCACGAAACTGACTCAGCCGCTTACGCAACTGTTCAAAATTAATGAAGCTAACCAAATCGCAAAGGCTGATCATAAGATATCAGAGTCGGATAAGCGAAAGACCGAACTTGAAATCATTTTCGGTGTGCATCAACTTTATTATGGATTGCTGATCGCTCAAAAACAGAAAGATGCGGCGCAAGCCGCGTTGAATGCTGCGCAGGAAGGATTACGCGAAAGCGAAGATGCCGTCAGATCCGGTAATGTGCTTGATGTTGTTGAAACAGGAAGTCGGGTGCAACTCCTCCAAGGCAGGCAACTTCTGCTTACGGCTGAAAATCAGATTTCCGATACGACATCAGAGCTGAATGATCTTCTGGGGCTGCCTCTGGAAACAGTGCTGGACCTGGCTGAGATTAATGATTCGTTCCCTGCTCCACAAACCCTCCAACAGTATCTTCAGGAAGCACTATCCAGCAACCCGGAACTGCAGGCGGCAAAGGACAATGTGGAAAAGGCAAACCATGCTGTCAGCGCTGCCCGAGATGAATATATTCCCGACGTCAGTCTGTTTGCGAGCCATACCTATCAGCATGGTGCGCCGTTCCTTGAGAATAACATGGGGATGTTCGGTGTACAGATGACATGGGAGATTTTCGATTGGGGGAGCCGTCGGGGTGTCGTTGGTCAGCGGAGGGCCCAGCTTATTCAGGCCCAAGAAAATGTAAAACGGTTACAAGACAGCATCACGGTTGAAATCACCAAGGTTTATCGAAAGCTGGAGCGGACCAAGCTGATAGTGGAAGTTGCCGGCGAAGCAGTTGTGCTGCAAAAAGAGAATCAGCGACTAAGCGCCAAAAGTATGGAAGCCGGGGTCATTAAGAAAACTCAATATGCCGAATCGGTTGCAGCAGTCAAGAAAGCTGAATGGGAAGAGCTCCAAGCTAATTTGGGATACCGACTTGCCCTGGCAGAACTCGACCGGATCGCCGGCCGGTTCAACTATTGATGAGTAAAGAAGGTTCTGGGCGGAGGCGTATGGTTTTCAAAGCGGCTGAAAATTACTCTTTTGATAGACGATGATTTCGATAAATGAAGTGAATCCTAAGGGAGATTGAAAGGAGGCCCCGATGTTACAAAGAAGTGAAAAAATACAGGGTATCAAGGGAGACACCGGTCCTGCCGATGTCTCCCCGGCCCGCGAATCACACGAAGACATACGGACGGGAACAAGCGCTGTTGCGCTGAAGCAGGGCATCCTCGACAACCTGTGGTATGTTCAGGGGACAATTCCGGAACTGGCAACGCAAAACGATTGGTACATGGCGGCTGCCTGTACTGTGCGTGACAGGATGATCGAGCATTTTATTCGGTGGATGAAGGAGTTGCGGCGGCCCGAAGTGAAAATGGCTGGCTATCTCTCTGCAGAGTTCCTTACGGGACCTCATCTCGGGAATAATCTCCTGAATATGGGCCTGACTGACCGTGTACGGGAAGCGCTGAAAGAACTTGGCCTGGACCTGGACATCATCCTCGAACTGGAGAGAGAGCCGGGACTCGGCAACGGCGGCTTGGGCAGGCTTGCTGCATGCTATATGGACTCTCTTGCGTCGTTGAATGTTCCCGCGATCGGCTACGGCATCAGGTATGAATTCGGCATTTTTGATCAGGAGATCCATGACGGATGGCAGGTCGAAAAGACCGACAAGTGGCTTAGTCTGGGAAACCCCTGGGAGATCTGCCGGCCCGAACTGGCTTATTACGTAAATTTTGGCGGGCGGACTGAGAAATACCGGGACGACGAGGGTCATTTCAGAGTACGCTGGGTCCCTGACCACGTCGTCAAAGGCATTGCCTACGACACAGCCGTTCCGGCCTACCGGAATGATGTGGTTGACCTGCTCAGGCTCTGGAAATCGGAGGCGGTCGAATCCTTCGACTTTCAGGCCTTCAATGTCGGCGATTACTACAACGCGGTAAACGACAAGGTGATGTCGGAGACAGTGAGCAAGGTCCTCTATCCCAACGATGAGCCTGAGATAGGAAAGACCCTCCGCCTCGCGCAGCAGTATTTCTTCGTCTCATGCTCGCTGCAGGACATGATCAGTATACTGATGCTCCGGGGAAAAAAGATCGAGACATTCCACGAGAGCTTTGCTGTCCAGCTGAACGATACACATCCCTCCATTGCGGTTGCAGAACTGATGAGGCTTCTTGTTGACGAGCATCTGATGGACTGGGACACAGCCTGGAAGATCACTCAGAAAACCATGGCATACACCAACCATACGCTGCTGCCCGAGGCGCTCGAAAAATGGCCTCTGCCGCTTTTCAGCCGCTGGCTTCCGAGGCACACAGAGATCATATATGAGATCAACCGGAGATTTCTCGACGAAGTCCGCCTGAGATATCCCGGCGATGACGGGCGGGTTGCCCGGCTTTCACTTATTGACGAAAGCGGTGAGAAATATGTCCGCATGGCGCATCTTGCGTCTGTGGGAAGCCACCGGATCAATGGAGTCGCGTCCCTCCATACCGATCTTCTCACGAGGACGGTTCTGAAAGACCTGTACGACATCTACCCTGAGCGTTTCGTTAATGTGACAAACGGCGTGACCCCAAGGCGGTGGGTTGCCCTGAGTAATCCGGGACTTGCCGGGCTGCTGACAAAGACTATCGGAGACCGGTGGATCAACCATTTTGAAGATGGGGTAAGAAAGATAGAGCCCTTTGCGGATGATCCGGCGTTCCGTAAGGAGTGGGGAAGAATCAAACGCGCTAACAAGTCCAGACTGGCAACACTTTTGCAAGAGAGGACCGGCGCCGTGATAGATCCTGACACTCTCTTCGATATTCAGGTGAAGCGGATTCACGAATACAAGCGGCAGCACCTGAGCGTGCTCCACATCATCACCTTGTATAACAGGATCAAAACTAATCCGGCGATGGAGATTGTTCCGCGAGTGTTTATCTTTGGAGGCAAGGCCGCGCCGGGCTACTACATGGCGAAGCTGATCATCAAGCTGATCAATTCTGTTGCCGATGTGGTGAACAACGATACTGATGTGGGCGGGAGGCTGAAGGTCATCTTCTTTCCGAACTTCAATGTAAAGAATGCTCAGTATATTTATCCCGCTGCAGATCTCTCGGAGCAGATATCTACGGCAGGAAAAGAGGCATCAGGCACCGGGAACATGAAATTCTCGATGAACGGCGCCCTCACCATCGGTACTCTTGACGGCGCGAATGTCGAGATCCGGGAAGAGGTGGGAGGCGAAAACTTCTTCCTCTTCGGCCTTACGGCCGGAGAAGTAGAGGATCTGAAGTCGAGGGGATATTCTCCGCGAAGCTACTACGAATCGAACCAGCACCTCAGGGAGGCGATCGAACAGATCCGTTCGGGGCAATTCTCCCGCGGAGATGGAGAACTCTTCAGGCCTCTGGTCGACAATCTGCTGGATCACGATCCCTTCTTGCTCCTGGCGGATTACCAATCCTACATTGATTGTCAGGACCGGGTAAGTTCCGCTTATCGCGATCAGGAAAGCTGGATCCGCATGTCTGTACTTAATGTGGCCCGCATGGGGAAGTTTTCTTCTGACCGCTCCATACGGGAATACTGCGACAATATCTGGAAGATAAAACCGGTCAAAGGAGTGTGACGGGCTGAGTGCATAAAGGAAAGGAGACAATATGCCGGTAGCTGATTACAAGATCTATTGCCGGATGCTTGAAAGGGCGCGGGATGGGCACTATGCCTATCCCGCCATCAACGTAACGTCGCTCACGACCGCAAATGCCGTGCTAAAGGGGCTTGCCGAGAGTAAGAGCGACGGCATCATTCAGGTCTCGACAGGGGGCGGAGCATTCGCCTCAGGGTCGTCGGTGAAAGACATGGCCCTCGGCGCGATATCGATCGCCGAACACATCCACCGCGCGGCGGAACGGTACCCGATTTATGTCGCACTCCATACCGACCATTGCCAGGCGGACAAGCTCGATAAACTCGTCATTCCTCTAGTGGAGGAGACAGAAAAACGGCGTGCAGCGGGCAGGCCGAACCTCTTCAGCAGCCACATGTTCGACGGCAGTGCACTGCCGCTTAAGGAGAACCTCGATATGGCCGTCAAACTCCTGGAGCGGTTCAAAAAGAATGAGCTTATCCTCGAGATCGAGGCGGGCGTGGTCGGCGGAGAGGAAGACGGAGTGTCGGGTACGGCAGGCACCAAGCTCTATACTACCCCGGAGGATACCCTGGAAGTTGCCCGTCGGCTGAATGAAATCAAGGGAGGACGGTATCTGCTTGCCGCGACCTTCGGCAATGTCCACGGCGTGTATAAGCCCGGACAGGTGAAACTGAAGCCCTCGATACTTAAGGACTGTCAGGACGCCGTTGTAAAACAATACGGTGAGGAGGCCCGGTTCTATCTCGTCTTCCACGGCGGATCAGGTTCGGAACTTCGTGACATCCATGAAGCGATCGACTACGGAGTGATCAAGATGAATATCGACACGGACACGCAGTATGCCTTCACCCGTCCTATTGCGGACCACATGCTGAAGAACTACGATGGCGTGCTGAAGGTCGACGGCGACGTTGGGAACAAAAAGGCCTATGATCCCCGCTTATATCTCGCTATGGCCGAGTCTGCCATGGCAGGCCGCGTGAAGCAGGCTGTGCAGGACCTCAGGGCGGTCGGCACTACAATGTTCAAGAGTTGAGGGGGTGACATATGGAAAGTGCAAAGGATTTTGTGATACAACGTCTCGGCGACTGTGAGGTCCCGTCTCCCATGAGGGGCGTCCGCTTCGCCGGTGATAAGGATCATATACTCCTTCACAGCGACCTCGGGGAGATCAGGCGTTACCTCGATGCAGGCAGTGAGCCGCCGAGCTTCGAGGCGGCAGGCCCGAGGGAGAAGATATTCTTCGACCCATCAAAACTTGTCTGCGGCATAGTCACCTGCGGCGGCCTCTGTCCGGGACTTAACGACGTAATCCGGTCAATCGTCCTGAGCCTTCATCACCACTACGGGGTGCGGGCGATATATGGTTTCCCATACGGATACGAGGGACTGGCTCCGAAATTCGGGCATGAGCCGGTCATGCTCACCCCGCAGGCCGTGGTGAATATCAATGAAGTAGGCGGAACCATGCTCGGCTCTTCACGCGGCAATCAGGATGTCTGCGTGATGGTCGACACCCTGGAGAGGATGAAGATAGGCATCCTCTTCTGCATCGGCGGAGACGGTACGCAGCGGGGCGCCCTCGCTATCAGCGAGGAAGCGAGACGGCGCGGGCTCAAGCTCAGTGTGATCGGCATCCCAAAGACGATCGACAACGACATATCCTTTGTTCAGATGACCTTCGGCTTCGAGACAGCCGTCTCGGAGGCGAAACGGGCAACCTGCGCCGCACATTCCGAGGCAGCGGGCGCGCGCAACGGCATTGGTCTGGTTAAACTCATGGGCCGCGACTCGGGTTTTATTGCCGCCTTTTCAGTGCTCGTAGACAACAAGGTGAACTTCTGTCTTATTCCTGAGGTCCCATTTACGCTGGATGGGTTGCTTACAGCGCTGAAGCAGCGGCTGGAGCGGCGGGGTCATGCCGTGATCGTCGTTGCTGAGGGCGCCGGCCAGGAGCTCTTCGAAACAACGGGTGAGCCGGACGCCTCGGGCAATATCAAGTATGGCGATATCGGGATCCTGCTCCGCGACCGTATCAGGGAACATTTCAAAAGGACCGGCATGGAGATCAGCCTTAAGTATATAGACCCCAGCTACATGATCAGGAGTCAGCAGGCAAACCCCCACGACTCGGCCTTCTGCCTGGTCCTTGGCCACAATGCGGTCCACGCGGGCATGGCCGGCAGGACCGGCATGATCGTCGGGTTCTGGAACCATCAGTTCAGCCATGTGCCGACCCCGCTCGCCGTTTCACAGCGCAAGAAGATCGACCCTGAAGGATGGATATGGAGCGATGTCCTCGCATCGACCGGACAGCCGGCTGTG
The DNA here is from genome assembly GCA_963784135.1 of Nitrospirota bacterium. Classification (GTDB taxonomy): domain Bacteria; phylum Nitrospirota; class Thermodesulfovibrionia; order Thermodesulfovibrionales; family Dissulfurispiraceae; genus JADFXI01. Next base: position 287,038 of record CAWAQG010000004.1, read on the forward strand.
ATGTGATGAACAGATGAGAAAAGGAGACAGCACACTATGATATTACCCCGGCATAAGACAAAGATTGTATGCACCATCGGGCCTGCGTCGGAATCACCGGCGGTCATGGAACAGATGATACGTGCAGGCATGAACATCGCGCGCCTCAACTTTTCGCATGGCAGTTTCGACAGTCATCGTGCCGTGGTCCGCAACCTGAGATCAGCGGCCGACGCCGCCGGAAAGCGGATAGCGATCATGGGTGACCTTTCGGGTCCGAAGATGCGCATCGGTAAGATAGCGCAGGAGCCTGTGGAACTGAAACCCGGTGACAACTTTGTGCTCACGACCGACGACATCGTCGGCGATGCGGGAAAGGCCTCGGTAACCTTCAAGAGGCTGCCGCAGGCAGTCAAGACCGGTGACACGCTTTTTTTAAATGACGGTGTCATCCAGATGGACGTCTCCGCGGTCAAGGGTAACGAGGTAATCTGCGGGGTGGTTGTCGGCGGCGAGTTGCGGTCCAGGAAGGGCCTTAATCTTCCCGACATAAATCTCGGCATCAGCGCCTTCACGGAACGAGACCACGACTGCCTGAAGTTTGCGGCGGAAGAAGGCATTGATGCGGTCAGTCAGTCCTTTGTCGAGACCGGCGAGGACATCAGGGCCGTGCGCCGGGCTGCGGACGAGCTGGGCTACCATCCCTTCATCATCGCAAAGATCGAGCGCTCGAATGCCCTCGATCATATGGATGATATTCTCGATGCTGCGGACGGGATCATGATAGCGCGCGGCGATCTCGGCGTGGAGGTCCCGATAGAACGGATCGCCATCATCCAGAAGGACCTTATGAAACAGGCCAACAGAAGGGCAAAACCGGTCATTACGGCAACACAGATGCTGGAGTCCATGACCGAAAACAGGCGGCCGACACGCGCCGAGGCGACGGACGTCTCGAATGCTGTCCTGGACGGTACCGACTGCGTCATGCTCTCAGGAGAATCTGCCATGGGGAAGTATCCGGTCGACGCGGTAGAGATGCTGGCGAAGATAGCCGCTGAGGTCGAACCGCACAGAAGCATGGCCTCAGTCAAAGATCTGTATCAGGGGATCGATATCAAGAGCAGGATCAAACCAGCGCACCTGATTGCTATAGCGGTCGAAGCGAGCCTCGAATACGCCTCTCCGGCCGCGGTTTTCGCACCTACGCACAGCGGTGCCACGGCCCGGAGCCTCACTCTCTTCAGGCTCCCTGTTTGGATTATCGGCATAAGTTCGAACGAGAAGACATGTCAGGGGCTGGTATTTTCCTCCGGTGTTTATCCTGTCTTCAATGAGGACCATCCGAAGGATTTTACGCCTTTTGTTCGGACATGGCTGAAGGAACACGAACTTCATGGCGACATTGCCATACTTACGGAGGGGCCCTCCATGAAGCATCTTGGTGCGAACAACCGTATGGAGATTGTCGACCTCAGGGGATAAGCAGGACAGGAGGTGACCATGAGGCAGGGTATCTACATCACCAGTGGTGAGCCAGGGAGCGGCAAGTCCGTCGTTGTCCTCGGCATCATGGAGATGCTGTCAGGAAGAATGGGGAAGGTCGGTTTTTTCCGTCCTGTTGTTAAGGATGAAAGGAAGCCAGATGCTATTGTAAACCTCATTATCAAAAGATATGGGCTTGATCTACCATATGAGAAGATCTATGGCTGCAGCTACGATGTAGCCCGGGACATGCTTATCCGGAACAGGGACGAGGACTTCCTGAAACTGATCTTGGAGAAGTATAAGGCCCTGGAAAAAGAATACGACCTTATCGTCTGCGCAGGGTCTGATTTTGCGGGTCCTGCCGCAACCCTGGAATTTGACTTCAATGCCAAGATAGCAAACAATCTTGGGTGCGTGGCACTGCCGGTGGTGAAAGGATACGGCAGGGATGCCATACAGGTGGTGACCGCTGCACAGGGCCTTCTTGAATCGCTTGAAGAACGGAAATGCGATCTCCTCGCCTTGGTCGCGAATCGGGTGCAGTCTTCGCTTGTCGATGCGGTCGCCGGAGAGCTCAAGCGGGTGATGCCGGGGGATGTCCCGTCGTATGTGGTGCCCGAGGTCCCGATCCTCGAGAAACCGACGGTAGGGGAGATAGCCGCCGCTCTCGGAGCTGAACGTCTGAGGGGACATGAGGTCAGCTTCAACAGGGAGGTGAAGAATTTCAAGGTCGCTGCCATGGAACTTCCCCATTATCTGGAGCATATGGAAAATGGAAGTATTATCATAACACCGGGTGACCGCTCGGACATAATTATCGGCAGTCTGCTTGCCGGGGTGTCGCACACCTATCCGCATATCGCCGGTATACTTCTGACCGGCGGACTCAAGCCTGCGCCGCAGGTCGAACGCCTAATCAGGGGACTCGGTGAGTCGGTGCCGGTGATCGCCGTGCATACCGACACCTATACGACCGCCCAGAATGTGAGTTCCATTGAGGGTGTTCTCTCTCCTGACAACGTGCGAAAGATCGCCGCCGCGCTTGGCATTGTCGAAGCGAAAATGAATTCCATCGAGCTCATGGGCCGCCTCTCAACGGCCCGTTCCATGCGTGTAACACCGCTTATGTTCGAATACGAGATCATCCAGCGGGCAAAGTCGGAACACAGACACATCGTCCTGCCTGAAGGAACGGAAGATCGCATCCTCCGCGCCGCGGAAATACTCAGGATGCGCAAGGTGGTTGATGTCACACTCCTTGGAAATGAGGAAGAGATCAGGCAGAAGGCCGCGGCTCTCGGGATTTCCCTTTCGGATATGAACATGATCGACCCTCTTAGCTCTAACCGCCGTCAGACATATGCCGATGCCTATTACGAACTCCGCAAGCATAAGGGTATCTCACACCAGATGGCCTTCGACGCCATGGCCGATGTGAGTTACTTCGGCACGATGATGGTGCATTTCGGTGAAGCAGGCGGCATGGTATCGGGCTCTGTCCATACGACACAGCATACGATTCGTCCTGCCTTCGAGATAATCAAGACCAAACCGGGATGCGCGATCGTCTCAAGTGTCTTCCTTATGTGTCTTTCAGACCATGTGCTCGTTTTCGGCGACTGCGCTGTCAACCCTGATCCAAACCCGGAGCAACTCGCGGATATCGCCATCAGCTCCGCGGAGACCGCCCTTATGATCGGCATAGACCCCTTTATCGCGATGCTCAGCTATTCCACCGGCGAGTCAGGAAGGGGGGCCGAAGTGGACAAGGTGCGGGAGGCGACGAAGATCGCAAGGGAGCGTCGTCCGGACCTAAAGATCGAAGGCCCCATACAGTACGATGCTGCGGTCGATGCCGGTGTGGCGAAGACAAAACTCCCGGGCAGCGAAGTCGCAGGACATGCGACAGTATTTATCTTCCCGGACCTGAACACCGGCAATAACACCTACAAGGCTGTTCAGCGTTCTGCCAATGCTGTTGCAGTCGGCCCGATCCTCCAGGGGCTCAATAGACCGGTGAACGACCTCAGCCGCGGATGCACCGTGACCGACATCGTAAACACGGTTGCGATTACCGCCATACAGGCCCAATCCAAAGGAGGCTCCGCATGAGGGTCATCGTGGTCAACTCGGGAAGCTCCTCGATCAAATACGAGACATTCGATGTGAGCGGCCTCGTGGCAGCCGCAAAAGGGTTGCTGGAACGCATAGGTGCGCAGGACAGCAGGCTCAGGCACCGGTGGCTCACTCCCTCCGGAAGATGGGAGGAGATTGTCGAGACGCGCCACGTTGACGACCACCGCGCAGGTTCTTCGTTTATCCTGGAGGTGAGCAGCAGGGAGCGGTCGGGCAGTGCGGTTCCTGAGATTTTCGCGGTTGGCCATCGTGTGGTGCACGGCGGTGAGAGATTCAGTGAACCCTCGCTCATCGACGATGTTGCGCTCAGGACGATAGAGGAGCTCATACCGCTGGCGCCGCTGCACAACCCGGCGAACGTAACAGGCATTAAAGTGATGCGCGAACTCCTGCCCGATGTTCCTCAGGTGGCAGTATTCGATACGGCATTTCATCAGACGATGCCTGCCAGGGCTTTTCACTACGCGCTGCCTGCTGACTTCTACAGATCATACGGTGTCCGCCGATATGGATTTCACGGGACATCCCACCAGTACGTAGCCGGTGAGGCTGCACGCCATCTTGGAAGACCGCCTGATGCGCTGAACCTGATCACCCTCCATCTCGGCAACGGGGCGAGCGCTGCTGCCATAGAGCGGGGACAGAGCATAGATACTTCAATGGGGCTTACGCCTCTGGAAGGGCTCGCAATGGGGACGCGCTGCGGAGATCTGGACCCGGCGGTGCACTTCTACCTGGCAAGAAGAACAGGCAGACCCTTTGAGGAGATCGAAGGCATACTGAATAAGGAAAGCGGCCTCAAAGGCATCTGCGGCGTGAACGACATGCGGGAGATCCAGAACCGCGCCCGGGGGGAGACGCGCAGGCTGAACTCGCCCTCGAAATATTCTGCTACCGCGTCAGAAAATACATCGGGGCGTACTACGCCGCCCTTGGCTCAGTGGATGCCATCGTCTTCACAGGAGGCATTGGTGAGAATTCTGCCGCTGTGCGGGCTAAATCCTGCGAAAGGCTGTCGGCCCTCGGAATTACTCTTGATGAGCGCAGGAACAATGCGGATGCCGAAGGCATCAGAGAAATACAGACGGCAGATGGCAGGGTCCGGATACTTGTCATACCGACCAACGAGGAGCAAGAAATAGCGCGACAGACCGTTGAGGTGATCGGGAGGATGAAAGGTCAGCTATGACGACGGACGCAAGGAACTACTCTATCAGGAGGCGGTAAAAAAGCCGTTGAGGCTGTGGCAGCTCAGTCAAAGGCGAAGGCATGACGGAACAAGAATGGAGAAATGGTATCTTTTGTCGCAATGATTTCAAGAATGCATGAGAGATAGAAAGGGGTAACATCATGAAAATTCTGACCACACCGAGAATGGAGCGCTGCATAGGCTGCCATTCGTGCTCGCTCGCCTGTGCACGGCTCGTGCATAAGCGCCTGTCCTGGGACACAGCGGGGATCCGCATCAGGTCTTCGGGGGGCCTCTCGACAGGGTTCGATGCACGGCTCTGTCTGGCCTGCGACCCTGCACCCTGCGTAATGGCCTGCCCGACCGGCGCGTATTCCCAGAGAAAGGGCGGAGGCTTAGTGGTGAGAAAGAAGCTCTGCATCCGGTGCGGGGCCTGCGCAAAGGCCTGTCCGGTGGATGCGATCTATGTCGATGCAAACGGGGAGTCTTTTGTCTGCATCCACTGCGGCAGATGCGTGCCCTATTGTCCCCATGACTGTCTGGAACACAGTGAGTTTTCCAGAGGTGCAGCCCCTGCAGGAAAAGAAGCGGCTGTTGCCGGGGAGATGGAGTCATGATAAGGGAATATTTCAGAGTACTCGTGGTCGATCTGTCGGCCGGGCGGAGTACCATCACGGATATCGACGGCAGGAACACGGTGGCAGGCGGAAGCGGTCTGGCGGCAATGCTCTTCGAAAAATACGGCATCCCCGATAAGCCATGGAATGAACCAGGGCAGCCGCTCATCTTCGCCATCGGTCCGCTGACTGGATACTTTCCGCTCATGAGCAAGACCGTCTGCGCCTTTAAGTCTCCCTACCATGATCAATTCGCAGAAAGTCACGCAGGCGGACGCTCAGCCTTGTCCATGCGCTTTGCAGACTTTGATGCCATTGTGATCACCGGAAGGGCGAAGTCGCCGTCCGCCCTCATTGTCGGGTCGCGGCATATAGAGGTCAAGGACGTCCACTACCTGTGGGGTACTGACCTGTATGTCGCGGGAAAGATGCTGCGGCGTATGCTCCCCGGCTCAGGGCACAGGACGATCCTCAGGATCGGTCCTGCAGGGGAGCGGCAGTCGCCTATGGCCTGCATCAACGCCGACACCTATCGCCACTTCGGGAGGCTCGGCGCAGGGGCAGTGATGGGCTCAAAGAACCTGAAGGGGATAATGATCCATGGTGACGGTTCGTTCCTTCTTCCGGAGGGAAACGAGTATGCCAAGGTCTTTGATAAAGTCTATAAGGATATGACCGACACCGACATGATGAGCAAATACCATAACCTCGGCACTCCCGGCAACGTCAGAGTCATGAATGACCTGAAGGCCCTGCCGATCAGGAACCTCCAGTCAACCGCCGACCCTGCGACCGAGGGTATCACCGGCGAGCGGTTCGCCGAGGTCGCGCTCCTCAGAAACGCGGCCTGCGCCGGATGTCCTGTAGGCTGTATCCATATCGGTTTTGTGAGAGAGCGCTTCCGGGAAGAAAACCGCTACATCTATCGTCAGATCTCCTACGACCATGAACTTATTTTCGCTGTCGGCTCCATGCTTGGGGTCATGGACTGCTTCGAGGTCCTGAAGCTGATCGATGTGGCCGAGAAGATGGGGCTCGATGTGATGTCTCCCGGCGTTGCACTGGCATGGGCAACAGAGGCGCTCGCCAAGGGCATTATTACCGAAAAAGAGACCCTTGTTCCCCTTGCGTTCGGCAGCTCGGCTTCGTACCAGGCGGGCCTTCAGCACATGGCCTATGGGACAAACGAGTTTTACCAGCTCCTGTCCCAGGGCACGGCGAAGGCAGCGGAACGATATGGCGGCGGTGATTTCGCCTGTGTGCTCGGCCAGGAGATGGCGGGCTATGCCACGGGTGCGGCGTTCTTTGTCTCCCAGGCGCTTGGCTTCCGCCACTCGCATCTCGACTCCGGAGGCTACTCCTATGATCAGAAGCCGAAGGGCGATAAGGTTGAGGATGCAGTGAAGTTCCTGATCAAGGATGAGAAGGGAAGGGTCCTTCTCACTTCGATGGTCTCGTGCCTGTTTGCGCGGGGAGTTTATACGGATGAAGTACTTGGCAATTGCCTCAAGAGCGTCGGCTACGGGTCTCTGGCGGACAATATGGACACGGTTGCGGGTGACATCCAGAGGCTGAGATGGAAACTGCGCGTCATGACAGGGTACCGTCCTGAAGAAGTATCGATTCCTAAACGGTTCACTGAGATTACGACCTGGAAGGGGCGGGTTGACGGAGCATTTCTCTCGCAATTGAAAGAAGAGTATGGGAAAAGCATCATGAGTATGGCAGGATGAACTCTTTGAAGTCGTGAAGAGGACCGGCTCCAAACATGATATCAACAGGACCGAGATCGATGAAGAGTATCTGGGCATGCAGGCATGCCTCGAGTATTGGCAAAAATAAATTGTTGTCAACAAATAGAGTTGTCCGGTTTTAGAGCAAATAAACTGTCCGGTTCTGCAGGGTGGCTGCGCATGGAACATGGCAGGCCACCGATGTCAGTTTTATTGAGTCTCATGCCGCTGCATGTGAGCACTTTGCAATCTCCTTTCCTTTAGGGTCAAAGACCGCCAGTTTTCTCGGTCCATGGAATATAGCAAGGCCACCATCCGGATAACGATGGACGCGAACTTCGACCTTAACGTAGTGGCAGCGATATTGATTTGGCGGGATCTGAAGTTTTAGCCCATCGAACTTTACACAGTTGTCGTTGCCTACGGTGCGGTCATACTGTTCGCATAGGATGTCTTCCAAGGCAGTGCCTGCCCAAGTCACGAACACGCTCTGTGGTTCCTGCGGGACAACAGTGAACTCGGCATTATGGGCTGGCATATAAGTACTGGCAAGATAATCATTGGCCTGCTTCATCTCAGTAATGCCCGCCATTGCAAGCTCCTTGACGAGGCGGTCTTGATGAGTTTCGAAGGCTCGCTCAGAACGACCCCTGGCCTCAGGAGAATACGCAGCAATCATCTTAATTCCAAGTTGGCTCATTGCACGACCGAACTGGGTAAGATTTGATTTGTCCACTTTCCCTCCGGCCTCAGGTGTATGCCAGTAGTGACTTCCACGATCCGTATACAACGAAGCAAACAATCCGTGTTGCTCAATAACTTCTTTTACCCCTTGAAAGCTGCTTTGAGTGCCTTCCTCCTGCACAAAAAACATCGAGTAGTGTTCACTCGTGGCATCATCCATAGTTACGATTAGATCCCAGTATTTTCCTTCAACCCACTGATGTTTGGAACCATCCTGGTGCAGCATCATACCGGTATAAGGTGCCCTTGTACGCTTTTTCCTGTGTGTACCTTTCTGTGCTGCCTTCGGTACCAATCCCTTTTCCTGGAGGGTGTTCTTGACCCATGTGTAGCTTCTGGTCCCTTGATAAGCACGCCGGTACCAGCTATAAAAATGTTTGACATTGAAACCACAAAAGCGATTGCTATAAAGATCCGATAGTGCGACTACTTCATCAACAGGCGCACGTTTATGAGATATTTGCCCTAAACGCTTATCTATAAGGCCCTCCAGGCCCGTATCTTCATACCTCAACATATATCTTCTAAATGTCCTATCGCACACACCCAGAAGCGTTGCTGCTTCTTCCTGCGTTAATCGACCTCGTATCCAACCCTCATAGCTTTCTTCAAATCTCATCTTCCGTACCTCCTGCAACACTGCCGAACGTTTCATGGATAGCCCCCTTGCTATCCATATATTTTATCCGGACAGTTTATGTGCTACAGATACGGACAGTTTATCTGCTCGCCACAATTGGCAAAAATAAATTTGCGGTTGCTTCCATTCTGTGATAGCATTTTTTCAAGAGGACACTATCGTACATTCAGGAATACTTTTCTGAATTACAGTGCCCAGTATGATTAGCTTGAGGTAAGCATAATGGGAAAAGATGCCAGATCTGTCGTTCTTCAGGCCTGCAAGAGGTTCAATCATGACGGGACCCGCATAATCGATATTTTGCGGGAAGTTCAAAAAAGGTTCGCCTGCATCAGCGGCGAGACAATGGACCTGCTGGCGGCCGAGCTCTCCACTTACCGGATAGAAATCGAGGGACTGGTCTCTTTCTACTCTTTTTTCTCAGAGAAACAGAAGGGGAAGATAATTATACGTCTCTGTGATGATATTATTGACCGTTTTGCCGGAATTGAAAGGGTTGCAAGGGTCTTTTCGGAAGAGTTGGGGATTCGGATCGGCGAGACCTCCTCTGATGGAAATTTTTCTTTGGAATACACGCCCTGTATCGGCATGAGCGATCAGGCCCCGGCTGCCCTGATCAATGAGACCGTGGTGACCAAATTGACTCCGGAATCGGCTGGAGTCATAGCCCGCAGTTTAAAGAAGAACCTGGACACTTCAACACTCGTAAAGAAAAAAGGAGACGGCAATAATGCCGACAGGCTCGTCAACGCAATGGTGAAGAATAATATTCAAAAGAAAGGAGATATCCTTCTTGGTGACAATTTACCAGCAGATGCCGGTCTCTGGAAGGCATTAAAAAAGAGACCTGAAGAGGTAATACAAGAGGTGCTTGATTCGGGGTTGAGAGGCCGCGGAGGAGCAGGTTTTTCAACGGGTCTGAAGTGGAACCTCGCTCGAAAAGCAGAGGGCATCCGGCGTTTTGTAATCTGTAACGCAGATGAGGGAGAACCTGGCACTTTTAAAGACCGTGTTCTCCTGACCGAGCGTCCTGATCTTATTTTTGAGGGAATGACTATTGCCGCGTATGCGATTGGAAGCAACAGCGGCATCTTATATTTACGGGCAGAGTATTCATATCTGCTTCCCTACCTGGAACGTGTTCTCACGCAAAGGCGCAAAGCCGGCCTGCTGGGAAAGAATATTGGGGGAAAAAAGGGATTCGCCTTTGATATTCGTATCCAGTCAGGCGCCGGGGCCTATATCTGCGGCGAGGAGAGCGCGCTGATCAGCTCCTGCGAGGGATTGAGAGGAGAACCGAAGACCCGTCCGCCTTTTCCTGTTGAAAAAGGGTTTCTCGGCCATCCCACGATCGTGAATAATGTGGAGACCTTCTGTTGTGCTGCCCGTATCTCTGACAGGGGTCCCAGGTGGTTTGCGGCCATAGGCACTGAGAAGAGCAGCGGGACAAAACTGATGAGCGTATCCGGTGACTGCGTGAGCCCCGGCATCTATGAAGTGCCTTTTGGCATAAGAGTTGCCGAAGTGCTCGAAATGGCCGGGGCCGATGACCCCGCTATAGTACAGGTCGGCGGAGCGAGCGGTGAGATGCTCAACCGGGGCTCTTTCGACAGGAAAATCTGTTTTGAAGACCTGTCGACAGGCGGCTCCTTCATGACATTTAATTCCAGCCGCAATTTGCTGAAAATCGTAGACTATTTTCTGGAGTTCTTTATCCATGAGAGCTGCGGGTACTGCACTCCCTGCCGTGTTGGTAATGTATTCCTCCGTGAACGGATACAAAAGATTATGGAGGGTTACGCAGAGAAAGCTGATCTGGACTATTTAAAAGATCTCAGCAGGACAATTATGATGACGAGCCGGTGCGGGCTGGGAAACACGTCGCCAAAACCTGTGCTCAGTTCCATCGATCAGTTTCCTACAGTATACGCCTCGCATCTGGGAGAAGGTGGAGAGGGGCTGCAGGCCGGTTTCAGCATTCAAAAGGCACTTGAAGAATCGAGAAGGATCGCGAAACGCAAGTCAATGATCTATGATCCTGTCTATGGAGGAAGCAGCGATTGAAAGTATGACGTAAAAGTCTGGGGGCATCATGAGTAACGTTATCGTATTTAAAATAGATGGCGTCGAGGTAAAGGGAAAAACCGGTCAGACGATCATGGATGCCGCTGATCAGGCAGGAATTTATATACCCCGGCTCTGTGACGTTGAGGGGCTTGAGCCCCAGGGAAGCTGCCGTGTCTGTACCGTTAAAGTCAATGGCAGGCCAGCAGCCGCCTGTACACAGCCGGCTGCTGATGGAATAGAGGTTGAGAACAAAACGCTGGAAATTCTCAACTGGCGGCGTGATCTCATCCGCATGCTATTTCACGAGGGGAACCACTTATGTCCTATCTGTGAGGCCAGCGGCAGGTGCGAACTTCAGGCAATGGCATACCGTCTCGGCATTTTACAGCCGGCCAAATATCCCTACCTGCAGCCCGTTCGTCCTATCGATGCGTCCCATCCGGATATCATGCTCGATACAAACCGCTGTATACGATGCGGACGATGCATCAGGGCATCGAAGGATATAGACGGCAAAAATGTCTTCGGGTATGTCGGCCGGGGAATACATAAACGGGTCGGGGTGAATGGAGAAAACCTTGCACAGACGAATGTCCATCTTGACGACAGGGCAATCGCCCTTGAAACATGCCCGGTGGGCTGCATCATCAGGAAAGGACTCGGTTTCTTCACACCCATAGGGCAACGGGAGTTCGACCAAGATCCTATCGGCAGTACTATTGAAAAGGCTGAATTAAAGAGGGGGAAGAAATGAAGAAAAGGCTGGCCACCGTTTCACTGGCAGGATGTTTTGGCTGCCATATGTCCTTACTGGATATAGATGAACGGATCCTGGAACTGCTTAAACTTGTGGAGTTTGACAGATCTCCTTTGAATGACTTCAAAAAATTTAAAAAGCGCTGTGATGTAGGCCTGATAGAGGGCGGATGCTGCAATGAGGAAAATGTCCATACCTTGCAGGAGTTTCGAAGAAACTGTGATGTGCTGGTCGCCGTTGGTCAGTGCGCTATTATGGGCGGTCTCCCGGTCATGCGCAATGCCATCATGCATGCCGAGGACCCCTTGAGGGAGTGCCTCGATACTGCCTATCTGAACAGCCCCACGGTATATAATGCTTCCAATGACATACCGAATGATCCTGCCCTCCCCCTGATCCTGGACAAGGTATACACATGTGCTGAGGTTGTAAAGGTAGATTATCAGATCCCCGGATGTCCTCCCTCGGGGGATACATTCTGGCTGACCATGATTGCTCTGCTCAGGGGCACCGTTGCTGATCTGCCCTACGGGCTTATAAAATATGACTGATAGGGTTCTCTCTGTGCATCCGATCGGGAATAAAATGTTTTACACAGATACCGAACCAGAGGAACCGGAGAACAGGGCATGGCAAAAACAAGAGTTATAGAAATTGAACCCGTGAGCCGCGTTGAGGGGCATGGTAAAGTCAGTATTCACCTTGACGATCATAATAACGTTCGGGAGGCCAGGCTCCATATTGTAGAATTCAGGGGGTTTGAGCGGTTTATACTGGGACGCCCCTTCTGGGAAGTCCCGGTTATTGTGCAGCGTCTCTGCGGTATCTGCCCTGTAAGTCATCAGCTGGCTGCTTCCAAGGCCATGGACATTATCGTGGGGGCAAAACAGCTGACCCCGACTGCTGAGAAAATCCGGCGCCTGATGCATTACGGGCAGATCATGCAGAGCCATGTCCTGCATTTCTTCCACTTATGCTCGCCTGATCTGCTCTTTGGCTTTGATGCTGACCCTGAGATACGCAATGTCTTTGGCATAATCAAAAAAATGCCCGATCTGGCTGTTCAGGGTGTAATGATGCGAAAATACGGTCAGGAGATCATCAGGGCCACCTCCGGAAAGAAAATACACGGAACCGGATCAGTCCCCGGAGGTGTAAATAAAAATCTTTCCCTGGAAGAAAGGGACTCCTTTCTGAAGGATATTGACCAGATGAAAAAGTCGGCCCTTGGTGCGCTCTCTCTGGCAAGAAATTATACCCTTGAACATATAGACACGGTAACAGAGTTCGCCGCATTCAACTCCAACCACATGTCCCTTGTTCGCGAAGACGGCGCACTGGATTTATACCACGGTAATCTGCGGGCCATTGACGCAGGCGGTAATATTATCTTTGACCAGGTGGACTATCAGAAATTCAATGACTACATCATGGAAGAGGTGCGGTCCTGGTCATACAACAAATTCCCCTTTCTCAAGAGCCGCGGACATATTGACGGGTGGTATCGTGTCGGTCCACTCTCCCGGATGAACACCGTCGGATTTATCGACACGCCGGGAGCCCAGAAGGCCCTGGAAGAGTTTAAAGGCCTCACCAGGGGCAAACCCAATCACATGTCCCTGGCCTATCACTGGGCCAGAATGATAGAGCTCCTGCACTGCGTTGAGAAAATTGAGGAACTGCTCAATGACCCCGACCTTCAGGGAAGTGATCTTCTTGTGAAGGGTGATCGTTCTGAAGAAGGGATCGGTGTGATCGAGGCGCCCCGCGGTACTCTTTTCCACCACTACCGGGTGAATAAGGACGGCCAGGTCACCTACTGCAACCTGATTGTGTCGAGTACTAGTAATAACGAGGCCATGAACCGGGCCGTAACAAAGGTTGCTCACGACCATATCTCGGGCAAGCCAAGAATTACCGAAGCTATGCTGAACCACGTTGAAGTGGCTGTCCGGGCATATGACCCCTGTCTTTCCTGTGCCACCCATGCACTGGGGCAGATGCCGCTTGTTATTGAGATGTACGATGCGCACGGCTCACTCCTTGAATGGAAAGGCAAGTGTGGGTGAGCAATTCTTTGCCGAAGATTCTCTTCATTGGATATGGCAACCCGGGCCGTCTCGATGACGGTCTTGGCCCGGCACTTGCAGCCAGAATTGAAGCCCTGCCGCTGAAAGGGATGACTGTTGAAGCCGACTATCAGCTTGCAGTGGAAGACGCCTTTGATGTGTCAATGCATGATATCGTTATATTTGCCGATGCTGCGGTCAGGGGGAAGGCTCCCTTCTTTTTTAAGGAAATCCATCCCCGGTTGCCCCTGAGTCTCAGAAGTCACAGTGTTTCTCCGGAGACAGTTCTTTTTTTCGCTGAAAGACTGTTTCATTCCAGAGCCAAGGCGTATGTCCTCGGCATCCGGGGCTATGAGTTCAAAGGGTATGACGAGAGATTGTCAGAGCAGGCTGAGAAGAACCTTGAGGAAGCCTTTCAGTTTGTGGCGAAGCTGGTTCAATCAGGAAATTTCAACAGCACGTATTAGTTTAACAATATTGGAAAATGAAGGACACATTGCTCTTGTCCAGGAATATGATCTTTCTGTCTGTTTTTTCTCGGCCACAATTATGGCGCTAAGCATGTTGTACAAGAAGTGCCACCGAGCGAGGCTGGACCACATAGGTCGGCCGGGTCACAAGTTCCGCCTCATCCCATCTGCAAATATCGTGAGGCGATGGAAGCGCAGTATCGATCCATCTTCGCCACGGGTCTCGTCCATCAGCGGCAGGCGGCAACTGGAAGATCAGTGGTTCCGAGTATGCATTGAGCATTCCGTGAATGAGAAAGCCAGTACGAGCGCCGGACACGGTAAAAGCGATCGAGTGAGAGTGTTCGCCCCAGTCCGGCTGGTGCAGCGTAACCCCATGCCACTCAATCTGAATGCGGAGCAACAGCTGATTCAGACTCAGTTGGGGGTCGCGCAGACGGGCCTGAATGAGCAACGCGACGAACCGGTGAATGTCGGCGTGCCGCTCAATCAATCTCCAGTCGAACCAGCTGGTCTCATTGTCCTGGCAATATGCATTGTTGTTTCCTCGCTGGGTACGGCGTACCTCGTCTCCCATCAGAAACATCGGAGCGCCGACCGCCAGGAATGTCATCGCAAGGAAATTCTTGCACTGACGGTTGCGCAGCTCCTCTATACTTGGATCGTCGGTCGGGCCTTCCACACCGCAGTTCCAGCTTAGGTTGTCGGGCATACCGTCATGGTTGTTTTCGCCATTGGCTTCATTGTGTTTGTCATTGTAAGACACCAGGTCGTTCAGCGTGAAACCGTCATGACATGTAACAAAGTTGATGCTCTGCTCAGGTTCCCGTTCTTTGTGGCCGTAAACATCCGGGCTACCCAACAGCCGTTGTACCAGACAGGGGACTGCGCCGCGGTCGCCTCTTACAAAGTGCCGGACGTCGTCGCGAAACCGGCCGTTCCACTCATGCCAGCTGTCTCCGATAAAAGCTCGACCTGGTACAGGCCGGCGGCGTCCCATGCCTCTGCAATTAACTTGGTGCCCGCCAGCAGAGGATCTGACTCGATGTCCCAGAGCACCGGCGGGTTCGGCAAAGGCGACCCCGACTCGTCTCGTGACAGGATCGAGGCCAGATCAAAACGGAAACCATCTACGTGCATCAGGGTCACCCAATAACGCAGGCTGTCCTGGATCATACGCCGCACGATCGGCTGGTTCGCATTCAATGTATTGCCGCAGCCGGCGTAGTCGGAGTAGAGCGATTTGTCTTTCTGGAGTATGTAGTACGTATCATTCGCGAAACCGCGAAAGCAGAGCGTAGGTCCGTCAGCCCCCGATTCGGTGGTGTGATTGAAAACAACATCGAGAATTACTTCGATTCCGGCGCGGTGGAGCGCTTTGACGAGGTCGCGAAATTCATCCAGCACGCCGATCGGGTCTTTCTGTGCAGCATACCCGTGATGAGGGGCAAAGAAAGAGACCGGCTGGTATCCCCAGTAGTTCACGCGACCGGGGGGAGCGTCCTGGAGATCAAACTCAAACACCGGCAAAAGCTCGATAGCGGTAACGCCAAGACCCTGAAGATATGGAATTTTCTGAATCAGGCCGGCGTACGTACCTTCTTTGCCGGACGACACGGCCGAACTCGGGTGGCGGGTGAACCCGCCCACATGAAGTTCATAGATCACGGTTTCGGCAAACGGCCGGTTCAGCGGTTGGTCGCCTTCCCAGTCATAGGCATGTGGATCGGCGACCACGCTTTTCATCGCCACTGCCGCGTTATTGCCCGGCCGGCGCGCAGCCTGCCGGCTATAACGCTCCGGGACGGCAACGGCGAGACCATAGGGATCAAGGAGAACCTTTTCTCGATCAAACCGGTGTCCTTTCTCAGGAGCATACGGTCCGTCGACACGATATGCATAAATCTGCCCCGGATCGAGTCCAGGAACAAAAACATGCCAGTAATGATACGAGCGATGCCGATTGGGATCGAGGAATATGATCCGGGCCGGCTCCGCGGCATTCGCGTCATCGAACAGCAGTAGCTCTACGGAACTTGCGTTCTTCGAGAAAACGCTGAAATTGACCCCGCCGGGGTAGACCGTGGCGCCGAGAGGAGCGCTCGAACCTCTTTTGACGCCGAGGGTGTTCATTTCTGTATCTTTTCCGTTCTTAGCGGACTCATTGTTATCCCCCCGTTTGTTCCTTCTGGAAAACAGACCTGATCCCACCAGCGATGTCCCGGCTCAGCCTCTCAAGAGCACTACTCATCGCGGCAACGAGCGCATCATAACTACTGCCATTTATCTGCTCTCTGATCAGAGATTCCCTTTTCAGAAGCAAACTCCTGTTAGCGGCGAATACTCCCCATTGGGCCTTCAGCAGCACTGAATCACCGGGCGTTCCTTCAAATCGGTCCACAAGCACTTCGACTCTGTAGGAAGCAGGGACTTGACCCTCCAGATAGGGTGTCCAACGCACCACGGAAAAAAGGTCGGCAGGCAGAAGGCTGGAGATGTCCTCTACGAGGACACGGGTGACATCGCTCTCAAGAGAACCGGCCCACCGGTCAAATTCCGAGAGTTTGAGTTCATTCTTGCCGGAGCGGGTCACTATCTGAGGCCGGTCAAGATAGTCGGGTATGAGAACGGGACCTATGACAATCACCAGGCTGTTGTATGGTGAAACATCACTGGCCGAGGTCTTGTTCTGCACGGGGTTTAATTGATAGAACTTCGACGACGGTGAACTGGCGCACCCCGTCAGAATCACCACGAATAATGAGAGGGTAAAGAGCTCACGCAGATCCAAACGGTTGTTTCTCATTTCATTCTCCTTTAGCGGGGCTCTTCCCTCTAAGAAATGCTTCGGGATGGCGTTCAAGGTAATCCGCCAGAATACGGATGGAACGGGAGAGCTCAGTGATCTGCTCAAGCGTCCTGCCTATCTCATATCCGAGATTCGCATTCTGCACGGCGATCCCATTGATATTTTCGACGGCCTTGTTTGTTTCTTTCAGAGTGGCTTGGGCTGCTGACAGGGTTTCTTTGATGCTCGATGCGATCTGCCCGGGTGCACCTTCATCGAATCTGAGTGTTTTTTCGACCTGAGCAAGGGCCGCCCGGGCGGCATCCGATGTGCCCTTGATATCTGAAGCTATAGGCCCGACCTCGGTATTAAGATGTTTCACGAGCGCATCACTGTTTTTGAGCAACTGATTCAATGAGCCGATGCTTGTCTGCAGGTCCCGGGAATTGACGAGCCTATTTATTCCTGCGAGGGTTTCATTTAATCTGTCAGCGATCTCCTTGAGCGGCAACTCCTCTAATCTTTTTGTCAGTTGATCCAGACTCGAAGGAACTGTCGGAATTTCATGATACTTCTTTTCGAGGCCCACAAGCCTTATCGGTGTATTCGGATAGAAATCAAGATTGACCATGAGTTGCCCGGTAACAAAACTCTGCAGCTGGAGCTGGGCTCGCAGTCCTTTAGCTATCAAAGTCTGAAGATACCGTGGGTCATAACTAAGATTCTCCCCTAGTGGCACGATTTTTTGAGCGTAGATTTCTGTGTAAACCGGTACGAAAGCGGTGAGGTCTCTTGCATTGACCTCAAGGACGATATTGGTAACATGCCCTATCTGGACACCACGAAACACAACCGGAGCCCCGATCTGGAGCCCTTTCACCGAGCCCTCAAAGAACAGCACGTTCCTATTGACCTTTCTGAAGAATTTGTCTGAACCAAAGACAACTATGCCCGCGACGACCAGAACCAAAGCGCCCAGGACAAAAGCGCCGATGAGGCTCTTACTTGCCTGTTTACTCATTATCTTTCTCCTCAATCATCATTATCTACCTTATCATTTCTTATGCACGTCCCTCTCCCCGGGTCAGAAAGTTGATCACTTTTGGGTCTTTCGACTCGGCGAGGAGTTTCCTGGGCTCTCCCGCAGCAATCATTGTTTTTGTGTCGGCGTCGAGAAAGACTGAATTGTTTCCGATCTCAAAGATGCTCGCCAGTTCATGAGTCACAACAACTACTGTAGCCCCGAGACTATTTCTCAGTTCGATGATCAACTCGTCAAGCAGATGCGCGCTGATCGGATCGAGCCCGGCAGAGGGTTCGTCAAAGAAGAGGATTTCAGGGTCTAATGCCATGGCGCGGGCCAGTCCTGCGCGTTTTTTCATGCCGCCGCTGATCTCAGATGGATAGTACTCCCCGAAGCCGGCGAGTCCGACAAGTGCGAGCTTGAGAGAAACGATCTTGTTAATCTGACCCGGGCTCAAATCCGTGTATTGTTGTAACGGGAGGGCAACGTTTTCGCCAAGGGTGAGAGAACTCCAGAGGGCGCCGCCCTGATAGAGTATGCCGAATTTTCTCATGATGCTCTTCTGTTCCTCGGGCTCTGATGACCAGAAACTCAGACCGTCATAGAGGACCTGTCCTTTTGTGGGCGGAAGGAGTCCGACCATACTCCGCAAAACGGTGGTCTTGCCGCCACCACTTCCGCCCATGATTATGAATATGTCGCCCCTGTTAATGGTAAAGGTGAGGTCATGCAGGATCACATTGCTCCCATAGGCCACGGTCAGGTCCTGTACAACAATATGGGGCGCTGCTTTTTCCATCACCGCTCTTTACTCCTCAGATGTTCAGCACATTACAAACAACGGTTATCACTGCCATCGCCACAACGATGCTGACTATGCTTGTCACCACTGAAGAGGTTGTCGCCTCACCGACTGCTGCTGCGCTACGTCCGCACTGTATTCCGCGGAGACAGCCTGCAAGCGCTACGAGGACGCCGAAGACTGCGGCACTGAAAAGACCGACCCACAAGTCGTTCAGGTGAACGGAAGTACGAGTCTTGTTGTAGTATTCCATGAAATTCAGATCAAGCATCGAGACACCAACGATCAGGCCGCCGAGCATCCCCATCAAGTCAGCATAAAGACTCAATAGAGGCATCATGAGAAAAAGGGCGAGCATTCTCGGGAGCACAAGGAATTCCATGGGCGAGATACCAAGGGTCTTCAAGGCGTCGATCTCCTCATTCACTTGCATCGTACCGAGCTGCGCGGCGAATGATGCTCCCGTACGGCCGGCCATGATGATCCCTGTCATAATAGCCGCAAGCGCCCGGACCATCCCGATCCCGACGAGGCTGGCGACGTAAATCTGTGCACCGAAAATCTTGAGTTGAATAGCGCCAATAAAGGCAAGGATAAGCCCCACAAGGATACTGATGAGGGAAACGATCGGAAGAGCCTGCGCACCGCATTCTTGAATAGTTAGAAGCAGATCAGCGGGACGGAACTGGGCCTTTCCGACGGACAACTTCATAAAGGCGACAGAGGCCTCCCCGATGAAAGCGAGCATTTCGAGGTTGGAACGCCAGAAAGCAATTGCAGACTCGCCGATCCTGCTGAGAAAAGAGGTTCTGGCTACTACCCTGCGGACCCCTTTCCTTTCACGGACTGCAGAGGCAAGGGCCAGGAGCCGCTGCACGCCTGTCGGCAGGCCGTCCTTCTCGACAGCGAAATGCATTTCTGAGCCGATCTCCATGATTTCCAAAAGTAGTGTTATGAGGCCGCTGTCCCATCCCGTCATGGCCTGAGTATTAAAGGTAATACGGCTGACTGTCTCTACAGACTCGATCTGGCTCCGGAACTCCTCACCCTGCGGAAGTTGCCTTCCCAATTTCCACTCTCCTGATATACGCACCGTTAGTGTGGAGTCGGGAAGACGGACCAGGGTCAGTTCCGCTTTCCCCCCAAGTTGCATGTCACCCGCTGTTGTCATTTTATCAGCCGCCCTTCAAATCAGCCCATAGGCTTTGAGTTGCCTGGCTGTGCTCGAGACGAAGACCTTGAAGACGGTGATCATAGGTATCGCAAGCAGCACCCCTGCAAGGTCGAACAGGATGCCGCCGCCCACGACCCCGATCACCACAACGAGCGGGTGAAGCTTGACCGCACCGCCGAGGACGAGCGGTTCGTAAAAAACGTTCTTGAGCAGTTCGGCCAGTCCCACGACGGCAATCACCCAGATCGTGATGTTCCCTGTGTTCACCATCGGCAGCAGCGGATGGATTTCCTCGGCCAGGAGGGCATAGGCCAGCCCTCCCATCAAGGCGACCGCCGAGCCCAGGTATGGAACCACGTTGGTCGCGCCGGCTAATATGCCGATGGCGATCGCCCAACGGGGGGGACGCCCACGATGGCGAGAAGCAACGTCACGGTGAGGCCCAGCAAGGAGCACTCCAGGAAGAGGCCGCGCATGTAGTCACCCAGCGCGAGGTCGAGATCTGCCAGGACCGCTAGCGCCGATTCGAATAGACGGTTGGGGACCGCTCTAAGAAGGCCGCGCTTGATCTCGCCGGTGTCCCGCAGCAGGAATAGGAAGATCAGGGGTGCTATGATCCAGGTGGAAAGGATGTGGCCCAGCGTTGCGATAGGCAAGGCCGGTGTCAGCATCTGGGCAAGAGCCGGAGGCGCTGCTCTAAACGCACCGGTTTCCGGGAGTGCTGCCGGCTCGTGCATCCTGAGCGTCTTGAGATTTGCGCGATAGTAATCGAGCAAACGGTCGGACCCGGCCGGCGCCTCAGGGCCACGAGGGCGCGAGGCGAGGAACTGGGTGTGCTCTTCCGGCGTAAGGGCGAGAAGCCGGTTGATCTGATACACTTTAGGGTCCAGCTCGCCTTGCGACAATCGGTAGATCCAATTGCCTCTGGTCCGCGATTGGTCAAGCCCCATCAGGTTCTTGTAACCTTCGTTGAGCTTGTAGACCGCGCGCACCTTGAGCTCGAGGGCCCCGATTTCGTTAGGCATGATGGAGCGTACCAGGTTCGCGATGAAAAGAGCTGCAAGCACAAACACGACAAGTAACAGCCAAATTCCCAAGCCTCGCGGCACCCGGTGACGCTCCAAGCGGATAACGAGGGGGCGACAGATGTACGCCATCAAACTGCTGACCACAATGGGAACGATGAGGCTCCGCAGCTTCCAAAGCAGGTATGCGGCAACGAGTGCGCCCGCGGCAGCCACGACAGACTTGAAGAGCGTCCCGGCAGGGCTGAAGTCATTGCGTGAGGTCACTGTTCAGGCTCCTTTCCTCATTGAAATACTCAGCCTCCAAAACCATCTGGAGTCTCATGGCGATGATGTAGGCCAGCTTCTTGAGAATTTTATTCGCCAGGAGTGGAAAATTGCGACCGAGGGCGTCCAGATCGGGACGGCCGATGGCCACCAATGAGACTGGGCCGCGAGCCCGGCCCGAGGTCCAGTGAACCACATCTGCTCCCACGGCCGCCAACTCTTCTAAAGTGGCGGGTGGCTCCAGCGTCACAAGGGGCACTTCTTCCCCATCCCGTCTTCGTCTCACGATCTCAACGACGCCACCTCGCACGATGTACATCGCCGTGCCGGGTTTCCCCTCTTCAAAGATGTACTCGCCGTCCCGGTAGGTCCGTTTGTGGAGGATCCGAGCGAGCCGTCTGAGGTCTCCCTGTGTGAGGTCCTCGAAGATAGACACCTGCTTGAAGAAGTCCACGAGGTCCCGGCCTCTCTCTCCCGCTGCCGTTTCCGGAGGGGGGCCGTACAGCGCGCGCGCTGGATCTGGGGTATCCAACAAGTCTGCGTGCTTGTGCCACTTGAGAAGGATTTCCTTGACGCCGGCGATATGGGACTTCTTCTTCATTGAATTCACCTCAAGGAAGTATGTAATTCAGTTAAATAAATATTTCATCGGCCTTCTATTTCATTTCCAACTGCGGTGTGTCAGTCCAGTATTCTTGGCTCCAATACACGCCTTTTTTAATAAATACTATCGCCTTCTGCGTAGGATGTCAAAAAAACGTGAGTCTGCCAGACGTGAATCTGCTCCATTCGTTGTGGTGTTGACTGACTTCGGTCACAGGAGTCACGTCGAATATTGAATAAAAGGCTTTGTTTGATGATATTACTTTTAAATTGATATCCAATACAGCTAACTCAGACTGCGGACTTCAGAATAAAACACATAAACCAAAAATATCTGATTCAATATGGTTCCGAATCACCATACCCTAGGCTATCGGACAAGACGCGGATGGTGTTAGGCTTGTCCCCCTCAGTCGTGCCAACAGTTCTTCTGCACCCCTGCCTGTTCGAGAATCTTGCCCGCTAGCGAGACCGCCTCACTAATCCTGTCATCGACCGGTTGGCCGTAATGCTCCTGGTCGAAGACCGGTATGTGCACGGTCACATCAGGCCGCTTTCTCCGCTCGTCCGAAAAGGAAACAGAGGAATCAGCGATCACCGGCTCACCCATGTGCAAGGATTCGCCGGATTTCTTGAGGGCATCGGCAACCTTTCGGACATCACGGAGCACCGCGCCGAACTCCCGTAAAATCTTTTCCTCCTTCTCGACCTTGTCAGGAAACTTCCCAAAGAGATTGATCTCCTCGTACGTGTCAGGAAACGTCCCATAGAGATTGATCTGAAACCCGATGTGGGTCAGCGAACCCTCGTGCGAACGGTAATAGGGCTCGGTGTCGTAGCAAATCTTCCGTAACTTGACGGTCGCGCGGAGCTCTTCCTGGTCCTTGAAGAGGCCTGTGATATTCAGATGATATTCCATGGAAATGTTTGTACCCCCTCCAGCAGGGCAGAAAATCAGTCCGCGGCTTTTTTGATCTTGCTGATAGGAGTTTGCTTTTTCAATATAACTAAAACATAGCACAAGCAGAGGCGTGTGTCAATTTGTATATGCGCAGGGGGATTTCGCCGCGAACTGATTGCGTGGGAACTTTTCTAAGGCCGGGGCTGGCGGCAGTAACTTGCCGCTATACGCACTCGTGCTGAGTGTCTTCTTCAGCAACGCCTTACCCGTTCTTGCGGAATCCTCAGGGAAGGTCTCTATTGGGCGCATTCTATTTTTCGGGGTGAAACCTGCTCAACTGGAAACAGCGTGCTCCGTGTGGGTTATGGGGAGTACAGGTTAACCTGATCGACTCATAAAATTTGCTCGTTATTTCCCGTACTTCGCAAACGAGAGCAATTATTTATGTTTGTACTCTGCATACAGTTGCGTGTCTCTGAACCTATTTGTTACAGGAAGAAATGGGAAATATTATCACTGGAAAAAACTATGCGGTGTAGAAACGAAAACTCACACCAGATCTGATATTGACCGATATGTCCTATCTTTTACATATTAATATACTTTCTGTCCTCGAATATACAAAGAACTGTTAATGCCCTTCTTTCTCAGGTATTCCGCTAACTCCTTTATTGAATCAAAAGGCCCCTGGACACCTCTAATCGAGGCAAACAATGGCCCCGAAGCGAAGTCCATGAGGTATAGCTTGCTGTTCATCGTGAACAATGCCACATAATGAATATCCAGGAGCTCTAAAACTTTGGCGTCGTATTTGGGGTTGATCCTATTTAGAGCATCTACTGCGAATGTCGCCCCGTCCTTACAGTACCCTCGTTTCATCATGAATGTCTCCTCGGGGGTCTGCACTCCTGATGTCATTCTTTTATTATACGCGACGTAGGTGAAGTTCTCCTGCATCCACTTTCCCACATCCTCGTATGAGTGCCACTGCTTGACGGCATCTTCGTACTCGGTTGCCTGTGCAAAGGGACAGAAAACCACCAAGAGTGCAAGAACAGCGGCAAAAATAAAAAACTTTGCTTTCACGATAATCCCTCCGTCGAAAATTTTGTATCGAGTTTTGTCTTGTGATTCTCGCCATCATCAAATCTGTGATCACTCGATCTTAAACTACGTGATAATGGTTTTCTTATTTAAAAGCAATATCTATAGCATTATTATATTTTATTCCAGCTTGTGAAATGCTTTTTACTCTCAAATCATAACCGCCTTTACTTCTATACCGTGTTATACCTCTCTAATCACAATTTGTCATTTTGTTGGACGCTATTGCATCCACTTGTCTTATAGATTTCCTATTATAACTCACACTATTTTAAGCATTATGGACGGCGAAGGTTTCAGGAAGACGCGCTTGTCAGCTTATTCTTTTATTCTCGAAAGTCTGTATGTAACAAAACCGTCCGGACAGATGACATTAATGTGATCAGCCTTCTCCCACTCCATCTTCTCCGACCACCGCATGGCAAATGCCATTGGATGGACGGCAGCAAATGCTCGACCGCACATCCCTCCTGGTTCAGGTGTTCGAGCTGTCAGGATATAAGTTTCTCCCTTTCGGCATTTGGCTGAACCTGGGCAAGTTCCGGATTCACTACGGACGTCGATAGCTTCACATTTGATCTTATAATTAGCCATCCCTCCTCCTCTTCTTTATTGATTAATGAATATGAGAAATACCTTTTGTACTACTCAATATTTTAGCAGAGAAGGCAGATAACTGTTTCAGAACTCACCGTGTATGTTTCCTACTTTCAATTGGGGACACATCCGAATGGCGCTGACTTAAGTTCAATTGATAGAACATTAATGGTGGACAAAATCCTGTTATAATACGACAAAATATTTAGAGGTGACGCGATGAAAAAGATAGTGGCTATTTTATTACTGTTTTTTGTAGTTTTCGCATGTAAACAGAAGGAAGAACCAAAACCTCAGCCACCGCAACCCGGTGGTCCGATCAACTCTCTGCCTGGTAATACATTAGAAGAAGAAAAACTTCTTAGAGACGTGCTCGCTAAAGACCCAAAGAATGAGAATGCATTGATACAGCTTGGAGACATGATGATGGACTCAGCAAGATTCAACGAGGCGGTAGACGCTTACGCAAAGGCCCTTGAACTTGACCCGAAGAACGTGGATGTTCGTGTGGATATGGGCACATGCTTGAAAAAGTCTGGGAAACCCGATCTCGCCATCAAGGAATACAAAAAAGCCATAGACATCAATCCGAACCACTTAAATGCTCATAAGAATATGGGGGTTGTCCTCTCACAGGATAAGAAAGATTACAAGGCCGCAGTGAGCGAATTTGAAAAGGTGCTTAGCATTAATCCGAATGTGCCTGACGCGCAGGCTATTAGGGAGGAAATAAAGAGGCTAAAGACACTGAAATAACGATTCTACGGCTCGTTATCGCTGAGGGGCAGACTTAATACTTTACTAATCCCATAGGGTTGTTTTTTTATGCGTGTTATGACTTCGCACTTGATTTCCGATAATAACGTACACTTTCCCCAATATTTTGAAAAGCTCGGACTTCAGGAAGTATTAAATGGTCGCCAAGAAACAATCGGAACTACTATACCATTACTTCTCTTCATTAAGGCGGACATTTCCCGCAAACGGATGTGAAAAGAGCGGTTGAAAGATAACGGTCACCTCTGTCTGGAAACGGCACAACTATTACCCCGCTCTTTAGTTCACTGGACTTTTTGATGGCGATGTACATTGCAGCGCCGCTCGACATGCCCGCAAAAATTCCTTCCTTCACCGTAAGCATCCTTGTTGTAGCGAAGGCCTCTTCGTCATTGACAATATACCGCTCATCAAGACCGGCCGGGTCAAAAATCTTGGGGACAATTGACTCAGACATATTCTTGAGACCCTGTATCCTGTGGCCCAAGATAGGCTCGACACCGATGATCTTAATGGCGCTATTGAATTCCTTGAGCCGTCTTCCAGCTCCCATGAGAGTGCCGGAGGTCCCTAAGCCAGCTACAAAATGTGTAATTCTACCGCCGGTCTGCTCTATAAGCTCTTTGCCGGTTGTCTCATAATGTGCTCGTACGTTGGCGGGGTTATCAAACTGGTTCGGCATATAATAGAGGTGCGGTTTTTCGGACATTATTTTATGGGCAAGCCGGATCGCCCCATCTGTACCCTCTTCGGCAGGGCTCAGTATAAGCTCTGCTCCAAAAGCCTCCAGCACCTTCCTTCTTTCCACACTTACGCAGGCAGGCATGGTAAGCTTAACTCTGTATTTTTTTGCAGCAGCAACCATAGCCAGCCCGATACCGGTATTGCCGGAGGTTGCCTCGAGAATTATCTTATCTCTTGTTAACTCTCCACTCCTCTCCGCCGCTTCGATCATATAGAAGGCGGGGCGGTCTTTTATAGAACCAGCCGGATTGTTGCCCTCAAGCTTTGCAAATATCGCGACATCTGGATTTGGATTTAAGACTTCGAGCCTTATAAGAGGCGTTTTGCCTATGCAATCTATAACTCCCATATTTTACCTCGGTGCGTAATTAATGATCTTAAAATATTCTACCATAACCTCATAACTTGGCAGGCGACTTATGGATCATTATTCAGTCCCAATGGACAATCTTTCGCCCCGAAACACTCACGAAGAAGTCCTTCCTGCACTCCTCGTTTTTGCCTTACCTTACAAATTCTCAAATCTGTATGTTAGGAGTGTTTCTGGTTATCGAACAAAGAAACTCGCGTTGGTCACAGGAAATAGTCTGCCCTCGAATGCCGTTATCGGAGGCGGTAATCACAGTCAAAGGACCCAAAAAATGGGGGATCTCCTGATATGGATGTGCTAAAATTACAGCAGTATGGATTTTATGATGATTTTTGAAGATATGGCGTCATAAGCTGGCGCGGCCCGGGCCATGAGTGATCGTTTAAATGAAATAGTTGATAAACTCCTCGCATTCCGCAGGGAAAGGGATTGGGAACAGTTCCACCGGCCCAAAGACCTCGCAATTTCTGTTGTCCTGGAGGCCGCGGAATTGCTTGAGGAATTTCAATGGAAGGACGATGTTGAGGTAAAGCGCTACCTGGAGGGGGGAGGGCTGTCCAGTGTCAGGGAGGAGATTGCCGATATTGCTATCTATATCGCGATTCTGTCGCACGACCTCGGCATTGATCTGCTTGAGGAGATGGAGAAAAAGATCAGTAAGAACGAGAAAAAGTACCCCGTCGGGAAATCAAAGGGATCTGCAAAGAAATACGATAAACTGTAAACAGGCAATAGGTAATAGGCTATAGGTGATGGATGAGTAATAGGTAAACGTTTCTTGACTTTTGTCATATCCCATGGCCCATAACCCATAACCTATTACCTGTTATAGTTATGTTATAATTTCATATGGCCGTTTTGGAGATCAAGAAGTATCCTGATGAGGTTTTAAAGAGGAAGGCGCTGCCTGTTGAGCGCGTGGATGATGCGCTGCAGAGTCTGATTGACGATATGATCGAAACCATGTATGCGGCCCCTGGTGTCGGCCTTGCTGCTCCCCAGGTCGGGGTATCCAAAAGGCTTGTTGTAATCGACGTGAGCACGAGGGAAGAAAAATACCCACTTATTGTGCTTGTCAACCCGGAGATTATTGAAGCAGACGGATTTGTTGAATTTGAAGAAGGGTGCCTGAGCGTGCCTGAATATATTGCTGTTATCACAAGGGCGGAAAGGACAGTGGTAAAGGGCCTCGACAGGAATGGCGCCCCGGTGGAAATAGAGGGGACCGGTCTCCTTGCCCGGGCGCTTCAACATGAAATCGACCACCTCGACGGGATATTGTTCATCGACAGGATGAGTTCAATCAAGAGGGAGTTTTTTAAAAAGCGGTACCGTAAAACCCTGAGAGAACTCCACGCCGGCGCGTAACCTTGTGTCTATAATCTTTTTCGGTACTCCTGATTTTGCCGTCCCGTCGCTGCGGGCATTGATAAGTGAAGAGGATATAGCACTGGTGGTAACACAGCCTGATAAACTGAAAGGCAGAGGGCATATTCTCTCATCACCGCCGGTCAAAGAGCTGGCGCTTGCTTATGGCATCAAAGTCATACAGCCCCAAAAAATAAGGGACGAGGAATTTTATAATGTCCTGAAAAGGATTGCCCCGGAGTTTATTATTGTGGTGGCATACGGAAAAATACTGCCCGAAGAAGTCCTTAAATTGCCGCTGTCCGGATGCATCAATATACACGGTTCGCTCCTGCCTAAATATCGTGGTGCTGCGCCTGTTCAATGGGCCCTGATTAATGGAGAAAGGACTACCGGCGTCACGACAATGCTTATGGATGCCGGAATCGACACAGGAGATATACTGCAATACGCAGAAGTTGAGATTAAGGATGACGATAATTCTGAAACGCTTTCAGCGACACTTGCCGGTCTTGGGGGAAAGACGCTTGTCGGGACGCTTAAGGGAATAAGGTCAGGCGCGGTCAAGCCCGCGCCGCAGGCCGGCAATGCAACCTATGCGCCTCCGCTTAGGAAGGAGGACGGTAGAATAAACTGGAGCAGGAGCGCTCATGAGCTGCTGCAGTTTGTAAAGGGCATGTACCCATGGCCTTCTGCATTCAGTTATCTTAACGGTGAGCTGATAAAGATAATTAAAGTGAAACCGCTTGAGGGCAGCGGCGTTGCGGGGAGGCTCGAAAAGGCATCAGGGGCCCAACTTGTCGTTGGTACAGGGAAGGGCCTTCTTTTGGTAGAGGAACTCCAACCCGGGGGCCGGAAAATCATGTCTGCCGCGGCATTTCTGTCGGGCAGAAGATTAAAAGAAGGTTATGAAACGTTTTCTTAGGGGATTTGTTTTAAAGGTGCTCTACCCGTTGCTGATGCTGGCAGGGGCTTTTCTGAAAGGCAGAAAAGAACTCTTCCAGCGCTATATTATTGATCTGAATAACCGGCTGATCAAGGCGGAGCCGGAGAGATACAGGACAAAGAGGATACTGCTGCTGTTGCCTCATTGCCTGCAGATAAGTGATTGCGACGTCAGGATAACCAATGATATTAATAATTGCAAGCGGTGCGGCAGGTGTGGAATTAAGGACCTGATACAGGTAGCCGCTGATAATGACCTGAAACTTTTTGTTGCAACCGGAGGCAATCTGGCAAGACTCATTTTAAGTGATGTAAGGCCGAAGGCAGTTGTGGCTGTTGCCTGCGAGAGGGACTTAAGCAGCGGCATTGTTGACAGCTATCCTCTTCCGGTTTTGGGTATTCACAATGAGCGGCCTTTCGGCCCATGCCGTAATACGCGGGTTGATCTGGAAAAGGTAAGAGAAGCCATAAAATTTTTCGGAACCTGAAACGTTATGTCACCTGCCAGAGAGCGCGCTGTTGTTGCCCTTAATAAAATTTTCAAAAGAGGAAAAAAGCCCAGGGAAGTGATCGAGGCCTTGTCATGGGAAGACGACAAGAGGGACCGGGCCTTTCTGATGGAACTGGTGTACGGGGTCTTGCGGCACCGGGACTTGCTTGACTGGATGCTGAAGGATTTCTTAAGGAAGCCGGCCGGTTTGTCATTCGATACGATCAATAACCTGAGAATTGCGGCCTATCAGATCGCGTTTATGCGCGTTCCCGAATGGGCCGCTGTCAATGAGGCGGTTGATGTTGAGAAGGCGCAAAGGGGAAAGGCTTCGCTTGTGAACGCGGTATTGAGGAACTTCCTCAGGCGCGGGGAGACGATTTCCCGGCCGGATAACGACGTAGCTATCGCCACATCCCATCCCAGATGGCTCATAAAGCGGTGGTC
This sequence comes from Nitrospirota bacterium, assembly GCA_963784135.1. Lineage (GTDB taxonomy): Bacteria > Nitrospirota > Thermodesulfovibrionia > Thermodesulfovibrionales > Dissulfurispiraceae > JADFXI01. Next base: position 316,353 of record CAWAQG010000004.1, read on the forward strand.
CAAGAGGTTTGGCCACGAGAGCGCTCTGAGGCTTGCAAATAAAAATAACGAACTCCCGAAGCTTACTATAAGAATAGATGACGCCGAGGCGCGGGAAAGCTCTGTGTCTGTCCTTGCAGCAAAGGGTGTTCAAGCCCATAAAACGCTTTACTCTCCATCAGGCATCGTGTTTGAAGAACTCCATTCATTCAGCGATATTCATGGCTTGCTGGATTGCCCCTTTCTTGTCCAGGATGAAGCAGCCCAGTTGATGACCTTTCTGCTGGCCCCTTGTCCGGAAGAAATGGTACTGGATGCCTGTGCCGCTCCCGGCGGGAAGACTACCCATATTGCAAAACTGATGGGGGACAGGGGAAAGGTCATAGCGGTCGAGGCCGAAGCGCAAAGAATAGGACAGCTTGAGGAAAATATCGCCAGACTGGGGTTGCGCTCAGTGGCGGTCGTGCACGGAGATATTCGTGATGCAGAGGCCGGTATCAGGCGGGCCGCCGGTTGCGAGACGGCTTCCGGCAGTTGCCTGTTTGACCGTATTCTCCTCGACGCCCCATGTTCAGCCCTCGGTGTTATTCGAAGGAACCCTGATGTAAAGTATAGGCGCCGCCCGAATGATTTACAGAGGTTCAGGGAAAATCAACTGGCGCTCCTTCAGGCTGTTTCCCGTTACCTTAAGGTCGGTGGAAGTATGGTATATTCAGTATGCTCTACAGAACCGGAAGAAGGGGAGGAAGTAATAGGGACATTTTTACACAGTAATCAGAATTTTAGTATTATAAGGGGTGAGCATGACTTTCTGCGGCCCTTTGAGTATGGCGATCACGGGCGGGTATTTTACAGGACTTTCCCCCACGAGCACGATATGGATGGTTTTTTCGCCGCGCGGTTGAAAAGGATTGGATGAAGAATTTAATAAAAATACCTGTCTATATTGTTGTCTTGCTGGTCCTCGGTATTGTTTCAGGCCACTTAACTTTTCAACTTCTGAGCTTCAGCAGGACTGTTATCGTCCCTGATCTCAGGGGCAAGGAAATGATGGACGCTGACGACATCCTCAGGAGCAAGGGACTGCATATCCGCCTTGAAGGCGAGGATTACGATGCGGCTGTGGCCCAGGGGAATATAATTCGACAGGATATACTTCCCGGCAGCAAGGTGAAGGAGGACAGGGAAATCGGCATCGTGCTGAGCAAGGGGCCGAAGATCCAGTACGTACCGGATATTGTCGGCCAGCCTCTCGATAGGGCTGAAGCTATATTAAAAGAGAAGGGTATACAGATCGGCAAGATACTTTATGTCCATTCTGAGAAGATATCAAAGAATTTAGTTTTGGCGCAGAGGCCCGAGACGAACGAGAGCGGATCTGATGTTTTCAGTATTATCGTAAGCCTCGGTGATTTTGAGGACGACAATAAAACAAAGGCGATAGGCAAGGGGCAATAAAAGAAAGGCTATTGCCCATAGCCTGTTATTTATATTTTAAGGAGGAAATGTGATTAAAATTGCTCCCTCACTATTATCTGCAGATTTTTTGAGGCTCGGGGAAGAAATAAAAGCGGTAGAGGCTTCCGGCGCGGATATGCTGCATCTTGATGTAATGGATGGCCATTTTGTGCCCAATATCACAATAGGTCCTGCAATTGTGGAATCAATACGGAAAGCGACTGCGCTGCCGCTTGATGTCCACCTGATGATAGAATGCCCGGACCGTTTTTTGGATGATTTTATCAGAGCGGGGGCCGATTACCTTACCGTGCATGTCGAGACTTGTGGCCATCTTCACCGGACTATTGATTATATAAAGAGCAAGGGAATTAAGGCCGCGGTATCGCTGAATCCGGCCACCCCTCTTTGCACCCTTGATCACATTTTGGCCGACCTTGACATGGTGTTGCTCATGTCGGTCAATCCTGGGTTCGGGGGGCAGCATTTCATTCCCTTTCTTCTGGATAAAATACCGTCGCTGAAAACTGTTATCAAAGAGAGGGGACTCAAGGCGCTTATCGAGGTCGATGGCGGAGTTAAGCCGGACAACGCGGTGGAAGTGGCCTCTGCGGGGGCCGATATCATGGTAATGGGGTCAGCTTACTTTTATTCCGGAGATTATAACGCTCTGATGAAAGGGCTCAGGGAGCAATTGGCGGGAATCGGAGGTCTGCATGGACGATAAAATTATTGCACTTATAAGAAAGGCGGAAGTTTTAAGGGACAAGGCGCAATACCGGGAAGCCCTGAAGGTCTTCAAAAACGCCCTCTCCATAAGCAAAAGAGGTGGCAACGTGAGCGGTATCCTCGATGCAACTCTCGCTATAGCCGATATCAGCAGGATGACAGGTGATTTTGACAGGGCCATAAACAATTACGAGGAGGCGCTGGAGGCGTGCGAAGCCCTTGACCGAACGCTTACTGCCGCAGACTGCATGGTTGGGATGGGGCTCTCCCTCAGGGCGATAGGGATGTGGAAAGAGGCCCTGCAGTTCGTTTCCGCTGCGAGGAAGACATACCGGAGAGCAAAGGACAAGAGGGGGACAGCGTTCTCCCTGTGGGCGGAAGCGGGGGTGCATAGGGTTGCAGGAAATATCGGAAAGGCCATTACTTTATTCACCGAGGCAAAGAGTTCTTTTGCTTCGATCGGGTTTAATTCCGGGATAGCCTACGCTTTGTGCGGGCTTGGAGGCACTCACCGTATTGCCGGAAAATACGCTGAATCGCTGCAATATTACCGGCAGGCAAATCATATGTTCGGCAGCCTTAAGGACAAATTCGGGACCGCCTATTCGCATTGCGGCCTCGGCAATGCATACAGAATGCAGAAGCGCTACAGTGATGCCATGCGGCATTTCAGAAAAGCGGCGCAGCTCTATGAAAAGATAGGCGACGTCGTCAGCTATTCCTATACCCTGTGGAGTATAGCCACCGCCTGCAAGATGAAGAAGGACTTCCAGCAGGCCGAAACATTTACATCTGCCGCCCTGCGCAACTTCAAAAGGACAAAGGACCCGAGGGGTGTTATATACTGTGATATGCTGCTCGGCGAAATGGATTTTATGAGAGGCAGGAATGCTGCTGCCGGGAAAAGGCTCCGCCGGGCGCTGCTCAACGCAGGAAATTATAGCTTCAGTCTGGAACAATGCCATGCCAAAGCGCTCCTTGCGTTGTTGCCTGGAGCCTCGGGAAAGGCCGTGCCTTCATCGTGCTATAAGAGAATAGGAGTTACCATGCACACTGTCTCAATTCCTTTTAATATGCCATGAGCCGTACGAAAGTCCTCAGTATCCCGAACAGTATCACATTTATCAGAATTGTGATCATACCCGTATTTGTGACCGCGCTCGTTTACAATCGGGTCGATTACGCGCTGTTTCTTTTTATAGTGGCCGGCATCTCGGATATGCTTGACGGTCTTCTCGCAAGGATAACCAACCAGCAAACTCGCCTCGGGGCCTTTCTCGATCCATTGGCCGACAAATTCCTGCTGATGACGTCATTCATACTGTTTTCAGTGTATGGGTGGATACCGACGTGGGTGACCATAACCGTGATCAGCCGTGACCTGATTGTCACGCTGGGTTGGTTGCTGCTGTATCTGCTTTATGACATAACCAGGGTTGTGCCGTCGCTTATAGGAAAAACTGCTATTGCTACACAGCTTGTCCTGATCGCTTATACGCTTTTTTCGCGCACCTTCCGGGGCGTCCCGCCTCCGGAAGTCTGGATGTTTATTATTGTTACTCTGCTGACAATGATATCGGGACTTCAGTACATTTACAGGGGGTTGAGACAGTCCAGTGAAAAGTAACCCCGGAGTTGAAATAGAATTAATAACAGGAGGGAGTATAGCTGAACGGGCCGGGCTGCTCCCCAGGGACAAACTTATCAGAGTCAACGGCAATAAAATCAAAGATGCAATAGACCTGTTGTTTTACACTAATGAGCCTGACCTTCAACTCACGGTCGGCAGAGGGGCCGCAAAGCTCGATATAAGCGCCTGCAGGGGCCGGGATGAGACCGTCGGGCTCGGGATTGGGTTAAAACCGTTCCATACGAGGGCCTGCAAGAACAACTGCATTTTCTGTTTTGTAGCGCAGCTCCCGAAAGGGTTGAGAAAGTCCCTTTATCTGAAAGACGATGATTACAGGATGTCCTTTCTCTATGGCAATTATATAACCATGACCAACCTTTCCCCCCAGGATAAACAAAGGATCATAGCTCAGCACCTGAGCCCTCTGTATATTTCAGTCCATTCCACGAATACTGCCATCAGGAATAAATTGCTCGGCGTCCACGCAGCGGAAAATATTCTCAGGGAGATCAAGTTCCTTGCCGACAACAAGATACGCATGCACACGCAGATTGTTTTATGTCCCGGCTATAACGACGGCAAAGACCTTGAAAAAACAATTGCCGACCTGTACCGTTTTTACCCCTATGTTCAGTCGATAGCGGTGGTGCCGGTGGGTCTTACGGCGCACCGGAAAAAACAGCTGAAACAGGTGGACATGGAAGATGCGGTCAGGGCGCTCGATACTATAAGCAAGTTCCAGAACAGGTTCAGGAGGAAGCACGGAGAAAGCATTGTGTATGGAGCTGATGAGCTGTATATCAAGGCTGCAGCGGAATTCCCCCCTCTGGATGACTACGGCGATCTTCCTCAAATCGAAAACGGTGTCGGCATGGTCCCCTTGTTCCTGCACCAGGCCAAAAAGGTCAAGCTTCCACAGTCACTCCAGAGAAGCAGGGATGCAGGCAGACGGTTCCTCACATTTACAGGCGTCTCTTTCCACCCTTATCTCTCCAGGTATGTCAGCAGGCTCAGGAAGGCGGGTGTTGACATAGAGGCAGTGCCTGTCGAGAATACTTTTTTCGGCACGAGTGTAACGGTGACGGGCCTCCTCACGGGCCGCGATGTAATCAAATCCCTTTCCGGACTTGCGGACAAGGGCGACACAATTCTCGTCCCTGATGTTGTATTGCGTTCCGACGGCGATATGTTTCTTGACGATATATCCTTGCATGTTTTAGAAGAAGTTCTGGGTGTGCCTGTAGTGGCCATTGCATCAACGCCGCAGAGTATCGTGGACGCGATCGCGGCCCTGTCATAAGGGAATGGCGCGAGTCATTGCCCGGCAAATTGCTGCGAAAGATTGTTGACAGTATCGCAAGCGCCAACGGATAATCAAATATGATTAAGAAAAGTAAAGCTACTGTCCATGACGGATGGGTCCTTTATATCCTGAACTGTAGAGGGGACCGCCTATACACGGGAATCAGCAACGATTTGGAAAGTCGCCTTAAGGCCCACAAAGAGGGAAACGGCAGTAAGTTCGTCAGGGCCTTCAGTCCGTTCGCACTGGCAGGGGTGGTCCCCTGCGAAGATGGCACAGAGGCCAGAAAGCTGGAGTGCAGGGTGAAAAAGATGAGAAGATATGAGAAATTGGATTTCCTGAAGTCACATCAGGGAGAGGGTCCGAATAAAGGACAGAAAAAAGGCACTACTACAGAACGAGGTTAAGATATGAGCATCGCTCGTTTCAGTGTGTGTTGTGCTTTTTTCTTTACATTTAGTTTTTGCGGCGTTCAAGTCCGGGATAAGAGTGACCGTTTTCCCTTATGGGGTCTGCTCCAACTCTGACCCACTGCTGCTCTGAATTGCGGTAAAACTTTTTAATCATCTTTGCTTTCAGAAGATATCCCAGTCTGAATGCCCGAACACTCGCATATTTGCCGTCCTTATACATGACCCTGATATTCATATTCCCCCCTCGCTTTCCGTTCCCTTCTCACTGGGAACATGGAATTTATCGGGATATATCTTATTACTATTATAGACTGTAAGAAGACAACAATGATGTAGAAGAATGTTTGATTTTATTGTAGAACCGTTTCCTACAACCTTTTTTTCATATGGTTGAGCGCCAGGAGGGACACTGTAAACCCTTTTGAGTCTGCTTGCTCATCATTACTCTTATAATATAAGCTTATTTTAAGCATGAGAGAAAGAGCAAAAAAGCCTCCGATTCCTTCCGAAAGGCCTGATACAATCAGGCATGAAATTATAGCGCTCCTCAAAGGTGCAACCTTTGCGGCGAAGGATATCTCTTCTCATGTTAAGATTACTGAAAAAGAAGCTTATGACCACCTTGAACATATTCGTAAGAGCCTGGCCGTAGTTCATGGGGCCCTCATTATTACTCCCGCAGAATGCAGAAAATGCGGCTTCATCTTCAAAAAAAGGGAGCGTCTCAAAAAACCAGGCAGGTGTCCAGTATGCCATAATGAGGCCATAGAAGCTCCGCTTTTTTCGATAACTTTGCATGAAATTGACGGGCCAAAGGAGTAATTGTCCTATTTTCTTAACAAAGATGACCTTTTGTTTAGTGTGTCATTTGTGGTACACTATGGAAAAGACAAAGGAGGTGTCTATGCCCACGAAAAAACCTCGCGTAAATGTTGTTTTGCATCCGCGGATTTATGCTGATGTGCAGACCCTTTCGGAAGCAAGAGGTTGTTCGATGTCTTCCATTGTGGAGGATCTCGTGGAGGAAGCGTTAGAGATTCAGGAGGACATAGCTTTGGCTTCACTCGCGGATGAGAGGAAGAAATCTCTCAAGAAGCCGGAGCTTGTTTCTCATAAAAAGGCCTGGAGCTGAAGTGTTTTTTACTATCAGCTATCACAAGGAAGTAGTGAAACATGATATCCCGGTGCTGTCAGCTGCTATGAAGGTCAGGATAAAGAGTGCGATCGAAACGAAGCTGACTACATATCCTGAACAGTATGCCGTGCCGTTGAGACGGACGCTGAAAGGATACTGGAAGCTCCGTATCGGCGACTACCGTGTTATTTTTGAATTCGACCGTTCAATGATCATAGTACTTGGTATCGGCCATCGAAAAGACATTTATGATCGAATGACAAGCCGGGTTGGGGCATAATCTCGGCACTTGCCGGTCCTCTGTTTGACATTTGTAATGACTTAAAGTTTTTATAAGGATAGATACGCGGCGCGGTATTTGCGGGAGGAACGATGAATATAAGCGGAAAGACAAAAGTAGTGGGGCTTTTTGGCTATCCTGTCGAACATAGCCTTTCTCCGCTCATGCATAATGCCGCTTTTGCTCAGCTGGGTCTGGATTACTGTTACGTAACATTTTTGGTAAAGCCGGATTGCCTGCGTGAAGCGGTAGAAGCTATAAGGGCATTAGACCTTAAGGGAGTGAACGTCACCGTTCCCCACAAAGAGAAGGTGATGCCTTTTCTTGATTCGGTAAGTGAAGAGGCTTCTTTTATCGGGGCGGTCAATACGATACGAAACGACGGCGGCACTTTGACAGGCTATAACACCGACGGCAGGGGGTTCATGCAGTCGTTATCAGAGGCCGGGACCGATGTTTCAGGCAAGAGAGTTCTTGTTGTGGGCGCCGGAGGCGCCTCACGCGCCGTTGGTTACTATCTTTGCAAGGCCGCCCTGGAGGTATGTCTTTATGATGCCGTTACCGAGAAGGCTGAACAGTTGGCCCAGCACCTGAACTCTCTAAAGGGCAACGTCCGCGTAATTGACAGCGCAGCCTTCAAGGGAGGCCGGTTTTTTTCAGGGCTGGACATTATTATCAATGCTACGCCGCTCGGACTTAATCTTAATGACCCTGTTCCTTTCGACCTCTCGCTGCTTAACAAGAGTCATACAGTGTGTGATCTCATTTACAAAGAGACGCCACTGCTCCGCAAGGCTTCAGAGCTGGGATGCAGAACGCTGGACGGCCTCGGCATGCTGTTATGGCAGGGGATTTTTGCGTTTGAGCTCTGGACAGGAAAGATGCCTTCCGTTGATGTAATGCGTAACGCATTGATTAGTGCGCGATAGGGTGCAGGGCACTCCCTGACCCCGCATTCGGCTTTACAATGCTGCGCCGCTATGGTAAAATTTTAAATGAAAAGAATACTATTTCTGTTTGTTTTTATATGTTTTTTTGCGGTGATGGCACTGCTTTACGATAAAGAAGGAGACTTTAAGCCGAAAGTGAATTTGACCGATAACTCTTACATGGATGGCGTCAGCATTGTCCAGAGGAAACAGGGCATCGTCAAATGGACGCTGGGCTCGAAAAAGGCGATATTCCTTAACGAAAACGATGTGAAACTTGTTGGTCTGAACATAACCTTTCCTGAAAAGGGGCTTACGCTCACTTCTGACGGAGGCCTGTATGATATCGAAAAAAGAAACCTGAAAATCGATGGTCATATTTCTGCGTCAACCAAGGATTATGATATAGTGACCCCCACGCTTTTCTGGGATGCTTCGAAGAACGAACTCACTTCTGACCAACGGGTGCATATAATAGGCAAGAAATTTGATGTTGAGGGTGATGACTTGAACGCTACGAATGACAAGGCAACATTGAACAAAAATGTAAAGGCAACCTTCTATTATGAAAAAAAATAAGGTAATGGCCGGTTTGTTGTTTGCCGCGCTTGTGTTTGCGACCGGGGTTTTTGCAGCTGAAGAAAACAGGAGCATTGAGCAAAGCAGGAACGTTAAGGAGCCGACAGTTGTTACGTCGCAGAAAATGACAACTGACAGCAAGGCCCAAACCGCTCTCTTTGAAGGAAATGTCGTGAGCAAAAAAGGAGATCGGACGATGTATGCCGACAAGATGCTTGTCCATTATTCGGAAGAAAAGGGCGGCAGCAACATTAAAGAAATCGATGCCGAGGGCAATGTCAAGCTTGTCAGGGGGGATAGAGTGGTAACTTCAAAATTTGCCGTTTACCATGCCGACCCTGAAGAGTATATTGTATTTACCGGTGAACCCCGTGCCTCGGAAGGCGAAAACGTGGTGACCGGCACAAAGATAACGTATTTTATGAAAGATGATCACTCCGTTGTTGAAAACAGCAAGGTCTTTATTGTCAGTAAGGACAGGCAAAAACAAGGCGATGGACAATGAGTAACAGGTTATAGGCAATGGGTGATAGGTAATGGGTAAAGAATTTGACCTTATAACCTATGACCTATCGCCTATCACCTCTAACCTATAATTTTTTATGAATCGGCATATTCTTGAAATAAGAGACCTTGCGAAAGCGTATGGGAAGAGATATGTGGTAAAAGATATCAATATCTCGCTTAGTACGGGTGAAATTGTAGGGCTGCTCGGCCCTAACGGCGCAGGGAAGACTACAACTTTTTATATGGTTGTTGGTATGATACATCCGCAACAGGGCAGCATAATGCTTGACGGTGAGGATATACTGCGCTTGCCGATGTACAAGAGAGCAAAAAAGGGAATGGGCTACCTCCCGCAGGAGCCCTCCATATTCAGAAAACTGACGGTGAGGGACAATCTGAGGGCAGTTCTGGAGATCAAGAGCCTGGGCGGAAACGGGGGGTCGAAGGCGGACATGGAGTCAGAAGTCGAAACACTGCTTGATGAGTTCAACCTGAGGGAGTTTGCGGACAGGGACGGCTATCGCTTGTCCGGCGGAGAGCGGCGGCGCGCTGAAATTGCAAGGGCCATAGCATTGCGTCCCATGTTTATGCTTTTTGATGAGCCGTTTGCCGGCATTGACCCTATTGCAGTTATCGAGTTGAAGAAGATGCTCAACTATTTGAAATCAAAGGGGCTCGGTATATTGATCACTGACCATAACGTGAGAGAAACGCTGTCCATAACCGACAGGGCATATATAATAAACAACGGTTCTATTCTGGCTGAAGGGATGCCTGACGAACTTATTAATAACCCGTCTGTCAAGCAAGCATACCTTGGGGAGGAATTCAGACTCTGATGGCCCTTGAAAACAGACTGGATCTAAGACTTTCGCAGAAGCTTATCCTTACTCCCCAGCTTCAGCAGGCCATCAAACTTCTGCAAATGCCGCAGCTTGAACTGGCCCAGGTATTGAACCAGGAGCTTGTTGATAATCCTTTTCTTGAAGAGTCGGCCGAAGAGCCGGACACAGAAGAGTCTGCAGGAGAAGAGACGCCGGTCGCGGCCCCTGATGAGGTCTTTGATACAGAAATATCTTTTGATAACATTGCCGGCTTTAGTGTCGATGATTATTTCGATGAGCGGAGCAGCGACGGCAGAGACCTGGGATATTTTTCGCCCGGCATCGATGAGCAGCCTTCATATGAACTGTTCTATTCAAAAAAGCCTGACCTTTACGATCATCTGCTGTGGCAGCTCAGGCTCTGCAATGCAGATGATCGCGTCAGGATGGCTGCCGAGGCGGTAGTAGGCAACATCGATGAAGACGGTTACCTCAGGACTTCGGAAGAAGAGCTGGCTTCCGCTCTGGATACGGATATCTGGACGGTCAAGGCAGCCATTGCGCTGGTCCAGAGCTTTGATCCGCCCGGCATCGGCGCCAGGGACCTCAAGGAGTGCCTGCTGCTGCAGCTTAATGCGCTTAATCTCGGCCAGACCCTTGTGGGAAAGATTGTAGACAGTCACATGGAACTTGTGGAACGGAAAAAATACAGCAATCTTGCAAAGCAGTACAATGCGGCATTGGATGACATTATGGCTGCGGTAAAAATAATCGAGGGGCTTGAGCCGCGCCCGGGCAGGATTTTTTCGAGTTCGGAGACTAACTACGTTGTGCCTGATGTTTATATAAACAAAACAGATGAAGGCTATCAGATAGTCCTTAATGAAGAGGGGATGCCGAAGTTGGTCCTTAATAGCGGCTATCGCAAGCTTCTGTTGAGAAAAGATATGCTTACAAAGGAGGAGCGGGAGTTCCTGAAGGAAAAGCTCAAAAGGGCCACCGAGTTGATCAAGAGCCTCGACCAGCGGAACAAGACCATATACAAAGTCTCGGCAAGTATCCTCAAATTCCAGTCGGACTTTTTCGACAGTGGAATGCAGTTTTTAAAACCGTTGAACCTTAAAGATGTTGCAACGGACATCGGCATGCATGAGAGCACCATCAGCAGAGTTACCTCGAATAAATTCCTGTCCTGCGATCACGGGGTATCCAGTTTCAGGTTCTTTTTCAGCAGCGCTATACAGTCTGATACAGGCGATGTCTCTTCCACCCTGGTCAAAGATTTGATTAAAAAAGTGATACTCGAAGAGGACCCCATGCGTCCTTTCAGTGATCAGATGATAGTCGATAAACTGAAAGCGCAAAATATTAATATAGCTCGAAGGACCGTTGCAAAATACAGGGAGGAACTTAAGATTCCGCCGCAGAACCAGAGGAAAAAGTACGAATAAAAGACCGTGAATCGTGAGACGTGAGACGTGAATGGCAAAAACTAGAAAGAAAATAGATTCACTATTTTGTTTGTCTTTTTTTGCCTCAAGCCTTTTACGCTTCACGTCTCACGTTTCACGGTCTTAAAAAAGGAGGCAGCATGAACGTTATTATGAATGGCCGTCATCTTGACATAACACCGGCTTTGAGAAGTTATGCCGAGGAGAAAATCGGGAGGTTCGATAAGTATTTGTCCAATATAACTGAGGCGGTCGTGACCCTGAGTGTGGAGAAGTACAGGCACAAGGCTGAAGTGCTTCTGAAAGTAAATGGCGTACAGATCCAGGCTGAGGGAAAGACCGGAGAGGTGTATTCGGCTATCGACCAGGTAGTGGAGAAGCTCGAAAAACAGGTCGTGAAATATAAAGAGAAGCTTCACGATCACCGTAAAGGTGAAAAGAAGACAACAGAGACGCCTGAGGGCGGAGGTGTCGAGCATGGCAGAATAATAAAACACAAGCGGTTTGATATGAAACCGATGAGTTCCGAAGAGGCTGTCAACCATATGGAATTCCTCGACAAGGACTTTTTTGTTTTTACCAATGACAGAAGCGGCAACGTCAATGTTGTCTATCGCCGTGATGACGGCAATTATGGGTTGATAGAGCCTGCCAAGTAGATGCCGGACAGATGCCGATACCTCCGATGGAAGTGATAATAGTCAGCGGGCTCTCGGGAGCGGGCAAGACCGTTGCCCTGAGGGCCCTTGAGGATGCCGGCTATTTCTGCATAGATAATCTTCCCATAACACTCATAGAACCTTTTCTCTCTACAATAAGGGCGGGAGAGAACATCCGAAATATCGGGATAGGCGTAGACATCAGGGAATACTTATTTCTTTCAGATGCCTACCGTATAATTTCATCGTTGAAGAGCAAATACAATATCCGGATATTGTTCCTTGAGGCTGAAAAAGAGGTCATGGTCCGCCGGTTCAAAGAAACGAGACGGCCCCATCCTATGGTGCCGATCAGCGGGGAGAAGAATCTTGAAAAAGCTATAGAGGAGGAACGAAGTCTCCTCTCATCTATCAGAGACGCGGCTGATACTGTGCTGGACACCTCGAATTTTACGCCGCACCAGTTGCGCCACCGTATCATTTCGAAACACGGGACCGGGAAGTCTGTCAGCGGGATCAAAGTCACCATGATCTCTTTCGGTTTTAAGTTCGGGGCGCCGTATGATCTGGACCTTCTCTTCGATGTTAGATTTTTGCCGAACCCATACTTCATTGCCGAACTCAAGCCGCTTAAAGGCACTGACGGAGTTGTTGCTGATTTTGTCCTTAAAAGTGATGAGACCACGGAGTTTCTCGCCCGCGTCGGCGCGCTGCTTGATTTTATGCTGCCTTACTATATAAAAGAGGGGAGGTCCTATCTCACAATCGGAATAGGGTGCACGGGCGGCAGGCACCGCTCACCGGCCATTGTTGAGTGCCTGGCAAAGGGCCTTGATTCAAAGTATGAGCTGGCAGTAAATATAGTGCACAGGGACATCGACGTCTGATATGACTCTTTAACTTGATAATTCCCTGTAGCTTGCGGTAGTGTTACCGGACTCTGTCATTCCGGCTTGTCCGGAATCGTTTTTCGCACGGCACAATGCGATTCCCGACAAGCGGGAATGACAAGAAGTAAGTCTTTAGCTTTTAGATACCCCGTGGCTTGTCACGGGGAGGTTTAATTTGCCTCTGCTTTCTTTTGTTATATAATTATAAAAATTTATAATTGATCAATTCTTGACAAATATGTACGTTTGTATGGTATCGTTCTTTTCAATGTTATAAAAACCATAACTAAGGCGGAATAATGTTAGAGTTCAATCAATGGTTTTTTGTCCTGCTCATCAATTTTTTGGTCCTTCTTTTTGTCCTTAATCGTATGCTTTTCCAGCCCCTTGCAAAAATCATGAGGGAACGGGAGGGTGCAACCACCGGCGCGCTTGATGAGGCCAAATCCATGACCGGTAAGAAAGATGAGGCTGTTGCAAGAATGAACGCTGAACTGTTGGCTGCGAGAAATATGGCTAAAGCGGCATTCGATACTTTAAGGGAGCAGGGACAATCCCTGCAGAAAGAGACCTTATCAAAGGCCGAAGCACAGGCTTTAGTAATGATTGAGCAGGCAAGGAAGGAATTGCAGTCCGAGGCTGAGAAGGCAAGGGTCGCTTTAAGGGCCGATATTGAAAAATTCTCCGAAGAAATCGTAAGAAAACTGGTGAAGGCATGAGAAAAATAATTGCGGCTTCCGGTTTCCTGGTCCTGGCTTCTGCAGCTTCTGTCTTTGCTGCGGAGGGGGGCGGCGAACACGGCGGCTCCGCTATGGAATGGGTTTGGCGTTTTGTTAATTTCGCCATCCTGGTTTTTGTGCTCGTCAAGTTCGCGGGTAAACCGATGAAAGACTATTTTCAGCAGAGAAAGGCCTTGATCGAGAAAAGCATACAGGAGGCCCGGGAGGCTAAAGCCCTTGCTGCAAAGGCCCTGGCTGAAGTTGAAGAGAGGCTTAAACTTAAAGACAAGGAAATAGAGGAAATCAAGGCTGCTTCGGTGAGTTCAGGCGAACGCGAGAAGGTCCGGCTGATTGAGGAAGGTGAACGTCTCAGTACAAAAATACTTGAGCAGGCAAAGTCCAATATCGATTATGAGGTCAAAAAGGCGAAGGATGTCATCAAGGCTGAGGCGGTCGAGGCGGCTATGCAGCTGGCGGAAGAGAAAATCAAATCCAAAATGACCAAAGAGGACCAGGACAGGCTTCTGCAGGAATCACTGAAACTGTTAGAGGGTAAAAATTGAAAAAGATTAAAGGTGTAAAACGATACGCGAAGCAATTCCTGAGTGCTGTTGATTTGGATGAAGTGCCGCAGGGCATAGGACAGTTGAGCGCTATTGCAAATCTGATGGAGAAAGACAAGAGTTTCAGAAACCTGATGATAAGCCCTGTCTTCAGTCCGGATGAAATCGGTCGCATCATTTCTTATTTAAGCGTGAAACTCAAAATGTCCGGCAAGGCCTCCAAGTATCTCCAATACCTCGTGGAGGCGGGAGCTGTCGGCGCGCTTTCCGAGATCATCAGCGCGATACAATCCCAGTACTTCGAGATCAAAAAACGGTCAAAAGCCGTAGTCACTACGTCTGTGCAGGTAGGCAAGGACTATGCGGCACAGTTGTCGGAATCGTTGAAGCGGGTCACCGGCGGCGATATTGACCTTGAGTTCGTTTTGGATCCGTCGCTTCTGGGCGGCGTGACGATAAAGGTCGGCAGTACCTTGTATGACAGTAGTATAAAGGGCCAGTTGGGGCTTTTAAAAGATAAGCTTATAAAGGGGTGATTGCATGGAAATCAAGGTAGATGAGATTAGCGAGTATCTAAAAAAGCAGATAACCGATTTCGAGAAGCGCGTTGATGTCAGTGAGGTGGGTGTTGTCGTTGCGGTCGGAGACGGTATTTCCAGGATTTACGGACTCGACAACTGCATGTCTTCCGAGCTTCTCGAGTTCCCCAATAATGTCTTTGGTATGGCGCTTAACCTTGAAGAAGATATGGTTGGAGCGGTCCTGTTCGGCGAGGACACAGCCATTAAGGAAGGCGACGTTGTCAAAAGGACGGGAAAGATCATGTCTGTTCCGGTCGGCGAGGAAATGATCGGACGGGTTGTAAATGCTATAGGGCAGCCTATTGACGGCAAAGGGCCGATAAATGCGAAGACAACCAGAATTGTTGACGTTGTTGCACCGGGCATTGTTGACAGGCAGCCGGTCAGGGAGCCTCTCCAGACAGGACTAAAGGCAATTGATGCGATGATCCCGGTTGGAAGGGGACAGAGGGAGCTGATCATCGGTGACCGCCAGACAGGAAAGACGGCGATTGCCCTTGATGCGATTATCAACCAGAAGGGCGGCGATGTCATTTGCATTTATGTTGCCATAGGCCAGAAAAGGGCGAGCGTCGCGCGCGTGGTAAAGACCCTTGAGCAGTATGGCGCTATGGAACATACCATCGTGGTTTCTGCAACAGCGAGCGAGCCGGCCCCTCTTCAGTATATTGCGCCCTATACAGGATGCGCCATTGGCGAATATTTCAGGGACAATAAAAAACATGCATTGATTATATATGATGACCTTAGCAAACAGGCCACGTCCTACAGACAACTTTCGCTCATACTGAGGCGTCCGCCCGGACGTGAGGCGTTTCCCGGCGATGTATTCTATCTCCATTCGAGACTGCTGGAAAGAGCGTCGAAACTGAGTGATGAACTTGGCGGAGGCTCACTTACCGCCCTTCCTATAATTGAGACACAGGCAGGCGACGTTTCCGCCTATATTCCCACAAACGTCATTTCCATTACGGACGGACAAATTTACCTTGAACCGGACCTCTTCTATGCGGGCATCAGGCCCGCGGTCAATGTCGGCCTCTCGGTCAGCCGTGTCGGAAGTTCGGCGCAGACAAAAGCGATGAAGCAGGTTGCCGGTACGCTCAGGCTGGATCTTGCGCAGTTCAGAGAGCTTGCGGCGTTCGCCCAGTTCGGTTCCGACCTCGATAAATCAACAATGGCACAGATCGAGAGAGGAAAGAGGATGGTTGAGATTCTGAAACAGGACCAGTATGTGCCGCTCCCTATGGAGGACCAGGTCATGCTTCTCTTTGCAGGATCACAGGGCCACCTCGATGATGTTCCGGTGGAGGCATTAAAAAAGTTTGAGGCCGAATTCATAACCTTTATGAAGGACAGAAAGTCTGACCAGCGAAATGAGATCAGGGACAAAAAGGCGATTGATGATACGTTGAAAGAGAAACTGAACAGCGCTATAGCAGAATTCAAGAAAGGCTTTGTAGCTTAGAGGTATAAAGAATGGCCGGTTTAAAAGAGATACGAAAGAGAATAGGGTCCGTTAAAAGCACGAAGCAGATTACAAAAGCTATGAAGATGGTTGCGGCAGCCAAATTCAGGAAGGCGCAGACACGGATTATAGAACTGCGGCCATATGCCGATAAGATGCACGCGGTGCTTACCGGACTGGCCAGGACAGTTGAAACAGGGCACCCCCTTCTCGAAGTCAGGCCCCGGAAAAATGTTGAGGTGATGGTGCTCACGAGCGATAAAGGCCTTTGCGGGGCTTTTAACACCAACATTATGAAGGCCTCGGTAAAGCTTATCAAGGAAATTAAGTCTGAAGGGACAGAGGTGAGCGTAAGCGCCATCGGCAAAAAGGGAGCGGACCTTTTCAGGAGGAGAGGCCAGGCGGTGAGACGCTCATGGACAGGCATTTCAGGAAGAATTTCCTATATGAATGCAAAGGACATCGCAGCGGACATTATAGAAAATTACACGGGCGAACTATTTGATGAAGTCGTTCTTGTATATAACGAGTTTAAGTCGGCGCTCGTGCAAAAGGTCTCTGTAGTGCGCCTGCTGCCCCTTGCGGCGGTAGACGGCCATACGGAGCAGCCGGATGTCCAGGAGGAGGCCGGCGATTTTCTGTATGAGCCTTCGCAGCAGGCCATATTCGATAATCTGTTGCCGAAGAACCTTGAGATACAGGTTTTCAGGGCGCTTCTCGAGTCGCAGGCATCGGAAGAAGCCGCCCGCATGACCTCAATGGAAAATGCCACGAAAGCGGCTGATGACATGATAAGCAGTTTGACTTTGCAATACAACAAGGCACGTCAGGCATCCATCACGAAGGAACTGATGGATATCGTCGGCGGTGTTGAAGCACTCAAGCAATAACGATATAACACGAAATAGAGGAGGACGTGCATTATGAACGAGGGTAAGGTATCGCAGGTAATCGGTGCGGTTGTCGACGTGGAGTTTGAAAAGGAGCTCCCAGCCATACTCAATGCCTTGAAAATAGAGTCTCCGGGCAATGCTGAAAAAGGCATTCCCACTCTTGACATCACGCTGGAAGTGGCATCGCACCTGGGCGATAACAAGGTGCGGACTCTTGCCATGCAAACCACGGACGGAGTTGTCAGGGGAATGAGGGTCACAGATACAGGAAAACCTATCTCTGTCCCGGTTGGGAAGGCCACTTTGGGCAGAATCATGAATGTTGTCGGCGATCCTTATGACAAGCTGGGGCCTATAGAAACTACTGACCGGCTGCCTATCCACCGGCTTGCCCCTGAGTTTGTTGAGCAGGAACCTGTATCTCAGGTGTTCGAAACCGGAGTTAAAGTGTTCGACCTCCTTGTGCCCTTTGTCAGAGGCGGGAAAATGGGCATGTTCGGCGGCGCCGGCGTTGGAAAGACCGTTGTTATCATGGAGATGATCCACAATATCGCCCTGAAGCACGGCGGAGTTTCGGTTTTTGCGGGCGTTGGAGAAAGAACAAGGGAGGGGAATGACCTCTACCGTGAAATGAAGGAATCGGGGGTTGTTAAAAATGTTGCTCTTATTTACGGGCAGATGAACGAACCTCCGGGAGCGCGGCTCAGGGTCGCCCTTACCGCCCTTACCGCAGCCGAGTATTTCAGGGACGAGGGGCAGGACGTGCTGATATTTATCGATAATATATTCAGATATACCCTTGCAGGTTCAGAGGTCTCGGCGCTCCTCGGAAGAATGCCTTCCGCTGTCGGTTACCAGCCGAACCTCGGTACCGATATGGGCGCTCTCCAGGAAAGGATTTGTACCACCAAGAAGGGCGCAATCACTTCGATGCAGGCAATCTATGTCCCTGCAGATGACCTGACAGACCCTGCTGTTGCTACGGCATTTACGCATCTTGACGGAACGGTTGTTCTTTCCCGTCAAATATCGGAGCTTGGTATTTATCCTGCTGTTGATCCGCTTGATTCAACTTCCCGCGCGCTGGATCCCCTGGTCATAGGCGAGGAGCATTACGGCGTAGCGAGAAAAGTGCAATCCATCCTGCAGCGCTATAAGGAACTGCAGGACATCATCGCGATTCTCGGTATGGAAGAGCTTGCCGAAGATGACAAGCTTATAGTTTCGAGAGCGAGAAAAATACAGAGATTTTTGAGCCAGCCCTTCAGTGTGGCAGAGGTCTTTACCGGCAGGCCGGGTAAATATGTGAAGCTCGAAGACACCATAAAGGGCTTCAGAGCGATTGCCGACGGTCAGTACGATGACGTGCCGGAGCAGGCTTTTTATATGGTTGGCCCTATTGAGGAAGCCGAGGAGAACGCCAGAAAACTTGGCTGGAGCAAATAAGGGGAGTTTGGGATGGACAATAAGATACGACTTGATGTTGTAACGCCTTACGGTCTTATACTGAGCGAGGATGTGGATGAGCTTACTGCCACGGGAAGCGAGGGAGAATTCGGCGTGCTGCCCGGCCACGTGCCGTTCATTACCACGTTGAGCATCGGTATGCTCATTATTAAGAAAGACGGCAAAACAGGATATGTTTTTGTGAGTTCAGGATACGCTGAGGTTACGTTTGATAAGGTTGTGGTCCTCGCCGACAGCGCCGAGAGGGCTGAGGAGATAGATATTGACAGGGCTGTCGCGGCCAGACAACGGGCCGAAGAACGGCTGAGACAGGCTGAGAAGATCGATTTTGCCCGGGCCACTGCCGCCGTTGAAAGGGCAACCATCCGGATCCAGATAGCAGAGAAAAAGTCGTCGAGATAATAAAAGATTTTGTCTAAAGTGATTGTGTGTTTGCAGATCCGAAAAGGGAATCCGCAATATCCGGATTTATGAGATATTTGTTGATCACCGTTTGCGCTATCTTCATCCCCGCCGCATAATTGGTGATGCGGAAGGGGAACAGAGAGCCGCCGACTTTCTTAAAGTCCGAGAATTCTGCAGAAAGATCCATCTTTTTATTGTCTGCGCTAAAATAACCTGTAACTTTTACGATATAAAAATTGTGCATGTCAATAAAAACATCCATTATAGTGCCCTCTTTATCAGTCAGCCTGAAGACCTCAACATCACTGCCGTTTACAGATGATTTGCCGGCGAAACTTATCTGGTATGATCCCCTCAGCAGATCATGGAGTATGTCCAGGTGCTTATACTGATACAACATGGAAAAGTACCTTGGGCCGAATACTTCTTCCGGGGGAAGGCCATCGGCGCTCCTGTATCCTCTGTCACCATTCAATATCCTGAGTTCCGATGAGCTCTCGTATTTGGTTTCTACGCGGAGTTTCCTTTCTCGTTTGAAGTAAAGCTCATACGTCCCCTGGTCATGTCGCATAAAAGCCTGGATTGACCCTTTTGCATGAAGGGAACGTATTCCTTCTACAACCTCTTTGCCGCCATAAGCATCGATTATTTTATTGACCGTAGAGGTAATATGTTGGGCTTCATCTGTCAGTTCTTCCGCAAGGAGGCTTTCAGGTCTTATGACAAAAAAGACACAGACTAAAATATAAAAAATATGTGCCGTATGATTTCTCATGACAATCATTTAATGATACTATTTTGTTAAAGTTAATATCAACGCCGGGACCCGGTTCTTCTTATTTCCACATAATGCGCTGCAGCCAGCGCAGCTATGCACCCATCGGAGGCGGCAACTACTATCTGGTTTGCAAACTGTCGCCTTAAATCTCCAACGGCGAAGACGCCCGGCACGCTCGTCTCACACTTATCATCCGTAATTACGAAGCCTTGTTCGTTTATTCGGACTTCCGGCGGGACCAACTGATTATTTGGAGAATAGCCGATAAGAATGAAGACGCCATCAGCCTGTAATTCTCCTTTTTCCCCCGTTTCGGTATTTTCGTAAGAGACCGCTTCAACACCCCTGCCGTCTCCCCTGATTTCCGTAATAATCGTGTTCCAGATTACTTCAATTCCGGGCTCAGACATAAGACGACTTTGCAGTATACTGCTTGCCCGCAGCGTATTTTTCCTATGAACAAGGTATACTTTCTTTGCCAGTCTCGACAGGTAAACTGCCTCCTCGACAGCGGTATCTCCCCCACCGACGACAACGACGGTCTTGTCTCTGAAGAAGAAGCCGTCGCATGTGGCGCAATAGGAAACACCCGTGCCATGGTATTCCGCTTCGCCGGTTATACCGAGCTTTCGCAAGGTCCCTCCCACTGCAATAATCAGGGCAACAGTGTGGAGCAGTTCACCACTTGCAAGACGGACCGAATGGAGCTCGGTCCCGCATTTTATCGCTGCAACTTCCTGCTGGATGACTCTCAGGCCGAAGGAAGCGGCCTGATGGACCAGTTTTTCTGCCAGATCGAATCCGGTTATGCCCTCTAATCCGGGGTAGTTGTCCACCTCTTTTGATATAGCAATCTGGCCGCCTGGCAAGCCTTTCTCGAAAAGGACCGTTTTCAACGCAGCTCTTTTACAATATATTCCGGCGGTAAGCCCGGCAGGCCCGCCTCCCACAATAATTACTTCATATGTTTCATCAATCGCCATAACGCATCTCCTTATATTTAACTAAAATCTGTTTGTAAACCACAAATTCTTGTCATTGTCTCGAAAGTAGCCCCTGATCTGTCACTCCGGCTTGTCCGGAGTCTATACATAACGGCATGGAAAGATTCCGGACAAGCCGGAATGACAGCAAGACGTGACTTTATAAACAGACTCCAGCTAAAGCCTCCGTCTGAAGAACGAGAAAAAATATTCCTTTGCCTTTTCCTCAAGCGGCCTGGCACGCCATTCCACAGGATCTATTCTTATAGAGTGTTTAATGTCCTCCTCAAACAGGTCATTAACTTTAGATGCGAAATTGAGATCGAGTATGCCTACATTTCCTTCGTCGTTATAGCGAAGGGACTGGAAATCGAGATTGGTGGAGCCTATGATGCCCCAGCATTCGTCGAAAAGGGAGGTCTTTGCGTGCAGAATCTCGCCGGCATAGGAATAAATCTGAATACCGGCCTTAAGCAGCCGCGTAAAAAAGGCGCGTCCCGCATAAGCTGCCGGAGGGAAGTCGGTTGTCCCCGGCACAAGCAGCCTTACGCGCACTCCGCGCGCAACAGCTTGCTCAAGTGTCTCAACCATTCTCCTGCTTGGAGTGAAATAAGCGGTAGTCAGGGCGATGTTTTTTCGCGCATGGTTGATACTGTAATAGAGGAGCCTCCGCATTTTTCTTCTTCCCCTGGACGAATTAACAAAAATGGGCATGACCGGAATGGAACAGCCGTCTCCGCCATGCCCGCAATCTGTATCAGGCGGGCCTTGAATTATTTCCGCCGGCGGTTCGATCATTTCGCCGGCCCATGCAAACCAGTTCTTTCTGAAGCTCCTGAAGAGTTCGCTTACCACAGGCCCTTCGAGCATAATGCCTGTGTCCCGCCATTTCCTGCCTTTGAGCCTCAGATGAAACCCGCTGTATTCGTTGGCGATGTTCAGTCCGCCGGTAAATGCCTTCTGATTGTCAATTACAATAAGCTTACGGTGGTTCCGGTGAACATAATGAGATGGATAAATCCATTTAAACGGGCGTGATGCCGCCGTCCCGATGCCTGCTTCTTTTAAGCTGTTCCAGAAGCCTCGTGGTGTTCCGAAAGATCCGAAATGGTCGTACAGCAGGTATACCCGCACCCCGTCCCGGCTTTTTTGCTTCAATATCTCAGCCAGTTCAGAGCCGGTCTCGTCATTTCTGAATATATAAAATTCAAGACAGAGCAGCCGCTTAGCGCTTCTGACAGCGTCAAAAATGGTAGTAAAGGATTCCCTTCCCCTCCACAGGAGCTTTATGGAGTGCGCCGTGGAAAACTTTTCCTTGACGAGCTCTTCGATAGAAGGTGCGGCAAACGTTTGCGTATATTCAGGGGCCATATGTTTCCCGGGTAATTAGGATGGTGAGGAAATGCAACTATCTACAGCTTAGCGTACAGTATTTGATACTCTTTTTCAACACCTTTGGAATATATTCCGGGTCGTTTCAAAAACAAAAAAAGGGGGAATGTCGCCATTCCCACTATGTATTAAAACAATGAATATCTTATTTGTTGTGGCAGGTCAGACAGAGTGCGCTTTGAGCGTCAGATTTCCACAGGAACATTTCACCTGTATTGCCTGTGTCATGCACGGAGTGGCAGGTGTTGCATTCCATAGTGCCGGTGTTCGAGAGGGCCTGGGTGACCGTCAAATTAGTGGCCAGTGTTGCAGTGTCCGGGTTATTAAGTGAACTGTCGGCCAGATGCTGTTGATAAGCTGTTTGATAGTTGAACCCGATAGGATGATGGTTGCTGAGATCGCCGCCGGCGCCGATGTTAAATCCGCTATTCATCAGGGTCTTGCTGCCGCTGACTTTGTTAAAGGACCCGGCGTCACCGGAATATTGCTGCAATGCATAGCTTGCAGTAGCGCTGACTCCACCTGCATTACCGTATGCGGCAGTCGCAATTGAACCGTCATGGCAGCTCAGGCAGAGCTTTGAAACGCTTCCTATTGTAAAACTGGTCGGGGCTGAATGTGCTGTATCCTGAGGGTTTCCGCCATTGGAATAGAAAGTGAAGCTGCTTTGAGTTGTAATGTCATGGTTCCATAACGGCACATAAGTGAAACCCATACCGGCAGCATCCACCCCTTTTATAGTATGATGCGGGGCATGGCAATATATGCAAATTCTGTTAGTAGCATCCGATGCATTGCCATAGCCGGCTATGCCGGCTGCTCCGGTTGAACTCAAGTCGTGCGCGGTACCCACAATAGTAGCACCGGCAAATGCACCTGCTGCAACGGAAAGAAACACAAATAATAGAGACAATGCTGTAAGCATCTTTATTTTCATTGGTAAGAGTCCTCTTTTTCCAAGTTTATAGATTCGAGAGAACTTTAAAAATCAGCCTAACGATGATATTTCCGTAAGAAATATTCTAAAAAAACAATATTCTTTGTCTGATATTGCAGTCAGCAAAGAAGATTTACGGAGGTGTACCGCTCGAATGCAACTGGTCTATGAATTGAAGCACTAAAAGACAGCTCAAAAAAGCGGCAGGATATAATCCTGCCGCTTTATTTTGATTAGCCTTGATATGGACTTTAATTACTAATTATCCGCCCATATCGCCGGCCGCTGCAAACTCGCGATCAAACTTTTCCGGTACTTTCACTGAGACAACGTCTTCAGCCCCTTTAGAGTATTTTGTCCAGTCGGCCGGACATACCTTTGTCAGAATTTCGAGCTTCCAGTCAATGACATTTGCAATGTCGCGAAGGTGAGTCACATGGGACTTCAATGTCTCTTTCTCCTCACCCTGCATAAGCTCGACGCATTCTGCCAGATCAAGTGCCCGCGCTTTCATTTCCGTGAGTTCATCGAACAGTGAGTCGCAGTAGCTTGTGATTTTTATGTTCCTCTTGCTCGCCATGGCTGCCTCCTTCTTTTTAAATTAACCATAATACCAGGCCGTCGTCTTAGCGGGACCATAATAGCCGGATGCGTGACGACCCGTTCCCCGTCCTAAATATAGGATAAAACTTATCCTGTATTAAGTCAAGAGAATATTTCTGATGTCTTCCATCATTTGCCGGAATGCATTATAATGAGCTAAAAACAAAGCGAGGAATACTATGATTATTTTGGAAAACATTACTATGACAGATTTCAGGAAGTATTTGCGGCGGACCAAAACTATTGTTTTTCCTTTCGGGACCGTAGAGGAACACGGCAGCCATCTTCCACTGAATACGGATTCTTTAATTATTTATGAGGCCCTCAGGCGGATGAAACGGAAAAAGGAATTTTTCCTTGCGCCGGTTGTTGATTACGGGGTTTGCACGACGACGAAAGATCACCCCGGAACTCTGAGCATAACTCCTGAAACACTCAGGCTGCTCTCAAGAGACCTTGTCACTGAAGCATACAAGAAAGGACTCAGGAATTTCGTGCTCGTCTCGGGCCATGGGGGCGGCCTTCATATGTCGGCACTTAAGGAAACGGCGGAAGAACTTGTCGAGCGGCTCGATCAGGCAACAATAGCCGTTTTCACTCCATATGACCTCTTATGGAAAGAACTGTCCGGGATGACAGAAACCCCCAACGATTCACATGCAGGTGAAATGGAGACGTCAATGGTGTTGTACCTGGCCCCCGAACTCGTTCAGGGAAGGGCGCGGGAGGAGTATCCGAAAATACCGAGGCCTCTGAGTGTAAAGGACAAAGTTAGTTACTGGCCCGGGGGTGTGTGGGGAAATCCGGGGAAAGCGTCAGCGGCCAAAGGCGAAAAGGCAATTGCACTGATTGCAGCCAAGATCGGTGAAGTGCTGGACCTTGTGGAAAAGAGCGGGAAATAGTAACCCCTCCTAAAAAGAAGTAACCCCTCCTGTCCTCCCCTTAACCTAAGGGGAGGGAAGAAGGCGGAAACCCCCTCTTAAGTTAAGAGGGGGTTAGGGGGAGTTATTAAATACATCAGAAATACTCCTGAATTAAAAGGTAGAAGACAGGAACTGAGGCGCAATCAGACGGATGCTGAGAAGCTCCTGTGGGAGAAATTGCGCAACAAGGGAATTGAAGGAATAAAATTCTATCGCCAGTATAGCGTGGGGGCATATATCATTGACTTTTATAGCCCCAAAATGAGACTCGCAATAGAATTAGACGGCGGTCAGCATACCGAAGAAATTAATCGGGAGTACGATGCTGCAAGGACGGAATACTTGAAGGCGCATGGGGTTGAAGTAATACGGTTCTGGAATAATGATATAATGTGCAACATTGATAATGTTCTGCAAAAGATCGTTGAAAAGGTGACCCCTCCTGAAAAGAAGTAACCCCTCCTGTCCTCCCCTTAACCTAAGGGGAGGTAATGGGCGGAGACTGTGGTCTGAAGCATTGAAGAAATGGGTAGAAAGGCATAGAATAAGGCCGGGACTTTGATGAGAGTGTGCTGACAGGACACGTTTAATTGTTGAGATAGAGACATGATAAGCGACGAAAGAATAAATGAAGCTGCCGGAAGATTGGCTGAAAGATTTCATGCTTTTCTTGCTTTGAGAATAATTGATTTCCCTTACACTCATAACATATCCCTCCTTCCGGAAATTGCTTCCAGACATGCAGAATGGATTAAAGACCTGAGCGAAGCCGAAACTCTTACAGACTACGCAGTCACAGTACGATATCCAGGAGCGGAAAAGGTCACAAAAAAGGACGCCGAGCTTGAATTCCCCCTCTTAAGTTAAGAGGGGGTTAGGGGGAGTTATGAGTGGGGGTTACGAAATACAACCGAAATACTCCGCACTTAAAGAGGTAGCAGCGTGAGCGAGATTGTTATCCGAAGAAGAGCTTGAGGAACGGTCAACCACCGATGAATCCTCGGTAGTTCAAACAGAAGGCAAACGGCAGATCAGACGAATGCTCCGTAAAACAACCCTGTACTGTCTGAATTGCAGTTTTTTGTGACCATATCTTGACAAGAATTAAGGAATATGACATAGTAGCTACAAATATAGCCACAGGGAGAAATGTAAATGAAATTCGCCAATGTCAGAGAACTCAAGAACAAGACATCCGAGATATTGAGAAACGCCGAGAAAGAGGCCGTGATTATCACGTCCAAGGGCAAACCTCGTGCGATAGTCACTGCAATATCGGAGGAGGACTTCGAAGATTATCTTCTTGAAAAAAGCGTTGGGCTGCAGGACACCCTCGCTGAGGCGCAGGCAGCGTACCATAGCAAGGGCGGCGTAACTTTGGAGGATTACTTGTCAAAAAGGAAAAGAAAGCGTGGATAACTTTCATATCGTCCTTTCACCCAATGCGGGCAAAGACCTCGATAGCTTCAGCGACAGTGTTTGTGAGAAGATTGTCCGCGCATTGCAGACGGTCAAGGACAACCCTTTCCAAAGAGGAAAACTGATTAGAAAAATCAGGGGAACGACTTCGGATTATTACAGGCTTAGGGTTGATAAATATCGGGTGTTTTATATGATTGAAGGAAACCGTGCTGTCATTTTGCGAATTCTCAGTAAAAAAGACGTTGAACGGTTTATCGGAAATCTTGACTGAAACCGGAGAGCCGGAAAGGGATATTAAAAGTACAGACAAGCACCGGGGTATTATATAATTCAAGGCAACCGCGCTTTGGAGGTGACGATGAGCGAAATTATACCGATGGAAATAATTGAGAGAAAGATATTCATGATTCGAGGTCATAAGATTATGCTCGATACCGACCTTGCGGAATTATACGGCGTTCCAACCAAGGCATTAAACCAGGCCGTAAAGCGGAATAAGGACAGATTTCCTCAAGATTTCATGTTTCAGTTGTCCGAACAGGAAAAGGCTGAGGTGGTCACAGTATGTGACCACCTCAGGAAGCTTAAATTTTCGCCAACCTTGCCATACGCATTCACTGAACACGGTTCAATTATGCTTGCTGCAGTACTAAACAGTCCTATTGCGGTACAAGCCAGCATCCACGTTGTCCGCGCTTTTGTAAGATTAAGGGAGATGCTTGCATCTAATGCAGAATTGGCGAGGAAGTTGGCGGTGATGGAAAAGAAATACGATCATCAATTCAAGGTGGTTTTCGACGCAATACGCGGGCTTATGGCCCCGCCGGAAGTGAAAAAAAGAAAGATAGGGTTTAATCGTGAGAATGAGGATTGAGCATATGTCCGGGTTATGGGAGGAAGGTGGAGTTAGGGACTAACAGTCTGAAAAATGACTCTATTGCGCATATTGCCGATGACGGCAGAGAGCACACCTTAAAAGAACATCTTGAAAGCACGGCTAATCTATCATCTGCGTTTGCAGCTGAATTCGGGTGCGGGGAGTGGGGGTATCTGGCGGGGTTGTTGCGTGGAAAAGAAATTGATCCCAAAGTGGTTAACTATGTTTCATAGTACAGATTATGTTGCCCATCGCAGAGATAAAGACGGAGAAATACAGTATCTATCGGATCACCTTAAAGAAGTATCAAAGAAAGCAGGTGAATTTGCGTCAAAGGTCGGTTTGAAAAAACAAGGTGAATTAATAGGGCTTCTACACGACATCGGGAAAGCAAGTCAGGAATTTGAGCAATACATTAAATCAGCCGTAGGTCTTATTAACCCCGACGAAGATGATTATATTGATGCCGCCGGATTGCGAGGGAAAGTTGACCATTCTACTGCTGGCGCACAACTTATCTATAGAGAGCTTGCCCAGAATGGAAAAGAGGCGCTATTTGCAGCGCAAGTCTTATCATTGTGTTTAGTTTCTCACCATTCAGGATTGATAGACAATATTTCTCCAGAAGGCATAGATGCCTATTCAAAGCGCATGGGTAAAAGAGAAGAAAATTCGCATGCCGGAGAAGTGATAGAAAAACTTAGCGATGAGGCGAGAGAGCGCATAATCAGTCGGTTACACTCGGAAGATTTTTTGCGGAATATTATAGACAAATTTACAGCATTGAAAACCGCCCAAGATAAACAAGAAGGTCGTGCTTTCAAATGTGGCCTGTTGGTACGTTTTCTTTTTAGCTGCCTCATTGATGCTGACCGATTGAATACCGCTGATTTTGAAGGGCCACCCTCAGCGAAATTGAGAAATGATGGTGAGTATGAGAATTGGCCTGTCTTGATACAAAGGTTTAATGAGTTAGCTGTTTTCAAGCCTGGTGGTATCAACGAAGTACGACAGAAAATATCACAAGCTTGTTACGACTTCTTCGAAAAACCAAAAGGTCTCTATCAACTGACTGTCCCAACCGGCGGTGGAAAGACACTTGCCAGCTTGAGATTTGCTTTGCATCATGCAGACAAATACAAAATGGACAGAATTATCTACGTGTTGCCATATACAACTATTATTGACCAGAATGCCGAAGAAATACGTAGAGTTTTAGAAGAAAAGAACGAGAGCGGTAAGTATTCGCATCGTGTTGTATTGGAACACCACTCTAATCTAATGCCCGAGCAAGAAACGGCAAGACAAAAGGTGCTTTCCGAGAATTGGGACGCGCCTGTTGTGCTTACAACCAATGTACAGGTTCTGGAGGCTTTGTTTGGTTCCGGGACGCGCGGGGCGCGAAGAATGCATCAGCTTGCGAATGCAGTGATTATTTTTGATGAAATCCAAACATTGCCGATAAAATGTGTGCAATTGTTCAATGTCGCCATAAATTTCCTGGTAAATAATTGTGGGTCAACAGTTGTTCTCTGTACTGCTACTCAGCCGCTTTTGGATAAGATCGAGCCGAAGTCAAGGGCATTGCTTATCACCGCGGAACAGCAAATGGTTCCTAATGCTCAACAGTTATTCGATGATCTAAAGCGCGTTGAGGTTTATGACAGAACGAAAACCTCCGGATGGACAAACGATGAGATAAAAGAGCTTGCGGGTCAACAGGTAGCTAAATCATGCAGCGTTTTGGTGGTGGTGAATACGAAAACATCGGCGCGAGAGATTTACCGGGCTTGCACGCAGATATGCAAAACGTACCATTTGAGTACCCATATGTGCCCGGCTCACCGTATGTTGGTGCTGGATCAGGTTAAAGCCTGTTTGGATGATAAGCAGCCGGTTATTTGCGTCAGCACTCAGCTTATTGAAGCGGGAGTAGATATTTCTTTTGGTTCTGTTATTCGTTATCTTGCAGGGCTTGACTCTATCGCACAGGCAGCGGGCAGATGCAATCGCCATAACGAGCGATGTCCGGCTTTGGGAGAGGTATACATAATTAATCCTGCGAAAGAAAATATAGAGGGGATTTATGACATTAAAATTGCAAAAGAGAAGGCCGAGCGACTGCTGGCTGAATTTAATGATAACCCGGAAAAATTTGGGAATAACAGAATAAGCCCGGAGGCAATGGAGCAGTATTATCAGTATTATTTTTATCAACGGGCGAATGAGATGAATTATCCTGTCAGCTCCCAGTCAGCGGTGGGGCGTGCGGATGATTTATTTAATTTGCTTTCTTCGAATAATGTTTCGGTAAAGGAGTACATGCGAATTAATAAAAAAGCACCTGAAATACTATTGAGGCAAGCTTTCATGGCTGCTGCTAAGTCTTTTGAAGTAATAGAAACAGTTGTCAGAGGGATCATTGTGCCGTATGGGAAAGTAGGTAAAGACCTTATCAGTAAACTTTGTGCCGTGATGGAAATTGATAAGCAGTACAAATTGCTTCGACGTGCTCAGCGATATTCCGTTAATGTCTTTCCAAATGTCCTTGAAAAATTGCAAAAGCAGGGAGCAATACATGAAGCAAAGATAGGATCTGGTGTTTTGTATCTCGATGGAAGATATTATAGTGATGAATTCGGGGTTAGCGAGATACCGGTTAACGATATGGATTTTTTGAATGCTTGATTAATAAGGAGGTGTTTATGGAAAAAGAAAACAAGGTGGAATTCAAGGTCGACGGCAGATATGCTCTTTTTACTGATCCGCTGACAAAAATTGGTGGCGAGAAATGTTCTTATCACATTCCCACTTATGAAGCGTTGAAGGGCGTATTGAGCTCTGTTTATTGGAAGCCGACTATTATTTGGGTTATTGACCGAGTCAGGATAATGAAACGCATACGGACACAGACACGTAGCGCAAAACCTGTTGAATATGGCGGCGGTAATTCGCTTGCGATCTATACATACCTTGCCGATGTTGCGTATCAAGTTCAGGCGCATTTTGAATGGAACATGACTCGTGACGATATGGCTAAAGATAGGAATGAAAATAAACATTATTATGTTGCCAAGCGGATGATAGAAAAGGGTGGCCGACGAGATGTTTTCCTGGGTGCGAGGGAATGTCAGGGCTATGTGGAGCCGTGCAGGTTTGGAGAAGGGAAAAGCGAATACGATGATTATGGCGAAATAGCATTTGATTTGATGTTTCATGGTTTTGATTATCCTGACGAGCTTGGGGTAAATGAGCTGCATGCTCGGTTCTGGCGCCCTAAGATGGTTGACGGCAAAGTTGATTTTGTTCGACCTGAAGAGTGTTCTATACAAAAGGCTGTAAGGTCTATGAAAGCCAATCCGCCGGAGTCAGTCGGCTTAGAAGAGGAGGGGTTGTTGGAAGGTTTTGAAGAATGGGAGGGTCATAAGTGAGCTGGATACATAAATTATTTGAGACTTATGAAAATTGTCATTCGATCGTTGGCAAGGTTGCCTCTGAAAATGAAGTCCCTCTTTTCCCGATTTGTCACACGACGAATAAGGCGCAAATAGAGCTTGTTATTGATTATCAAGGAAATTTTAAGAGAGCCAGAATTGTGTCAAAAGACGACGCAAGAACGATTATTCCATGCACGGAGAGTTCAGGCGGTCGAACGAGCGGTGAGTCCCCTCATCCTTTGTGCGATAAGCTGCAGTATGTGGCAAAAGATTATGGTGAGTATGGGGGAAGCAAGGAGTCACATTTTGCAAAGTATAAAGCAGAGCTTGAAAAATGGTGCATCTCGCAATTCAAGCATCCAAAAGCACTTGCAGTGTTTGAGTACATAAGAAAGGGACGAGTTGTCAGAGATTTGATTGAGGATAAGAAGTTATTCATAGGGGTCAATGGAAAATTAATCGAAAAGCCCGAAAAGAAAAGCAAGGATGTCCCAGATATTTTCAAGGTACTGAAGGATCAGTCCGATGCCTTTATCCGTTGGGAAGTCGAGACGCCCGATGACAAATGTTCAAAAGTGTGGGAAGACAAAACTTTGTGGGATAGTTGGATAAAGTATTATTCAAATGAAAAACAGATCAAGACCTTGTGCTATGTTACAGGGACTGAACTCTTTGCTGCGGAACAACATCCCGCCAAACTGCGGCATGATGGCGATAAAGCAAAATTGATTTCCTCGAATGACTTATCAGGATTCACGTTTCGCGGTAGATTTGCTAATGCACAGCAAGCGTGCGGAGTTGGATTTGAGGTCACTCAAAAGGCGCACAGTGCGCTACGCTGGCTCATAAGCAGGCAAGGATATCGAAGTGGAGATCAAGCTATCGTCGCATGGGCTACATCGGGCAAGGAAATTCCTGACCCACTTGCCGATTCATTGTCGGTTCTGGGAGAAGAAGAATTGGCGAGCGATGATTCAGATATTGCTTCAACAGCTCAAAATATCGCCCTCAAGTTCAATAAAAAAATAGCTGGATATAAGGCTGACTTGGGTGACACAAGCGGTATCGTGGTAATGGGGCTTGACTCGGCAACACCGGGCCGTATGGCCATAACTTTTTATCGTGAGTTAACAGGAGCAGATTTCTTGAAAAGGGTTGAGCAATGGCAAGAAACCTGTGCATGGGTTCATGATTATCGGTCTATCGAAGACAAGAATAATAAGAAAGCAAAGAGAAAATACTTGCGCTTTATCGGGGCGCCTGCACCGCGGGACATTGCTGAAGCAGCGTATGGGAGCAAGGTTGACGATAAGTTGAAGAAAGCAACGGTTGAACGTCTTTTGCCTTGCATTGTCGATGGACAGCAGATTCCTCGGGATATTGTTGATTCAGCAGTCCGGCGAGCATGTAATCGGGCAGGCACGGGGGGCTGGGAATGGAATAAATCCCTGAGCATCGCCTGCGCACTTTATAGAAAATTTAACAAAAAGGAGGAGTATAGTATGGCATTAGACGAGAGTCGCACAACAAGGGATTATTTATTTGGGCGGCTGTTGGCGGCTGCGGACTGTTTAGAGGGACATGCGCTTTTTATGGCTAAAGAAAAAAGAGAAACAAATGCATCACGATTGATGCAGCGTTTTGCAGATCACCCCTGTAACACATGGAGGACAATAGAGTTATCATTGGCTCCATATAAAGCAAGACTGGGCGGAAGGGCAAAAAAATATCAAGATGTTATAGATAAAGTGCATGGTCTGTTTGATTTGCCTGAAGATTATACCAGAGATAAGACATTGAGCGGTGAGTTTTTGCTTGGCTATCATTGTCAGCGAGAAGCTCTCAAATTTAAAAGCAGTGCTAATACGAATGAAAACGAAACACAGTCAGCAACAGTCACTATTGAATAATAGGAGGATCTTTTATGGAAACGTTGAAGAACAAAATTGATTTCTCGGTTATTTTTAGCGTAAAAGGTGCAAACCCTAATGGTGATCCGTTAAACGGCAATCGGCCACGGACGAATTACGATGGATTGGGCGAGTTGTCCGATGTTTGCATTAAGCGCAAAATCAGAAATCGCTTGATGGAAGCTGGTCATAATATATTTGTTCAGTCCGATGACAATAGGATGGATGGAGATGAGTATAAAAGCTTGCGCTCAAGGGCCGAGGGTGAGTTAAAGAGTAAGCCCGAAGATCAAAAAGCCTATAGAGAAGAGGCCTGCACAAAATGGATAGATGTCAGAGCGTTCGGGCAAGTCTTTGCATATAAGGGCAAGAAAAACGAGAAGTCCAAGAAGGTCAAAGAAGCAAAGGAAGATCAGGAAGAAAAAGCCGATGATTTGGGCGTTTCCATTGGAATTCGAGGGCCGGTTTCCATTCATTCGGCATTTAGTGTTACTCCTGTTAGCGTGTCCAGCATCCAGATTACCAAAAGTGTCAGCGGCGAAGGAGACGGGACGAAGAAAGCATCGGATACCATGGGAATGAAACATCGTGTTGATCACGGATTGTACGTATCCTATGGTGCCATAAACCCGCAGCTTGCCTCAAAAACATGGTTTAAAGGCGATGATGCTAAAGCAATAAAAAGCGCGATAGAACACTTGTTTGACAACGACGCGTCTTCCGCTCGGCCCGAAGGAAGTATGGAAGTAGTCGCGGTGTTCTGGTGGCAGCACAATGTCAAGCACGGACAATACTCTTCTGCGGTGGTGCACCGGTCTCTGAGCGTTGATCTTAAAGATGGGATAATTGATCCGAAGAAGATTGAGGATTATTCAATTAAGCTCAAGAGTCTTTCTGGGTTGGAGCCTGAAATATTTAATCCTAACAATGTTGAAATTGCGAAGATTTAATGTATTGCGCAAACACTTGCTTGACTTCAGCAATTACGCGGTTGTAGCGCCGTCTCAGGCTGATATGACCGGCCGGCGTGACTGTACATGTAAGGTGTAAGTATAAAGACCAAAAAGAAATCCGACGGGTCTTAGTGCTGGCTAATGCAGATGAGACGTGTATGAATAAGGAGACCTTATGACGGAAACACAATTGGCGGTTTTTAAGGGCAAAGAAATAAGGCGGATGCTTCATAACAACGAATGGTGGTTTTCTATAGTAGATGTTTGTGGGGCGTTCACAGAAAGTCCCGATGCTGGTGCGTACTGGCTGAAGTTAAAGCAAAGACTTGAAGAAGAAGGATGCGAGGTTGTGACATTTTGTCGCGGACTGAAATTGCCCTCCGCTGACGGTAAAAAATACGAGACCGATTGTGCCAATACCGAAGGCGTATTCCGAATTATCCAGTCCATCCCCTCCCCAAAGGCCGAACCCTTCAAGCGCTGGCTGGCAAAGGTAGGCTATGAGCGCGTGCAGGAAATAGAAAACCCGGAACTGGCAACGAAGAGAACACGCGAGCTTTACAAGGCAAAAGGCTACTCTGACGACTGGATCGAGAAGCGTATGCGCGGAATCGCCATCCGTGAGGAACTGACGGATGAGTGGAAAAAGAGGGAAGTGAGAGAGAAAAGAGAATACGAGATCCTGACTGCTGAAATCGCAAAGGCCGCTTTCGGTATTACTCCGAATACTCATAAGAAGCTAAAGGGCTTAAAGCGTGAAAACCTGAGAGACCACATGACCGACCTTGAACTTATTTTCTCCATGCTTGGCGAGGCTGCAACAACTGAAATAACGCGGGTTGATGATGCAAAGGGGTTTCATGAAAGCAAACAGGCTGCTCGTAAAGGCGGAGGAGTTGCGGGGACGGCCCGTAAAGACCTTGAGAAAAAAACAGGCAAAAAGGTGGTTTCTTCCGATAACTATCTGATCGAACCGGAGAGCCGGAGAAGGTTGGAGAGGAAATGAGGCAGCCCGGAGAAGCGAGAAGGAGAGTGCGCAAAGAATGACGGTTGAACTTGCTGATGACCTTATCATGCTCTCTGCCCTCCAGCACTACGTCTTCTGCCCCCGCCAGTGTGCGCTTATTCACATTGAGCAAGCATGGAGCGAGAATATGTTTACGGCTGAAGGCAGGATTATGCACGAGAAGGTTGATACGGCAAAATATGAATCGAGAAAAAATGTTCGCATCGAATACGGCGTTCCCATGCGCTCGCTAAGACTTGGACTAATTGGCAAGGCTGATGTAGTCGAATTCCATCGGGTGGACGATGGGTCGTGGCTGCCGTTCCCCGTTGAGTACAAGCGAGGGAAGTCGAAAGCGGACAATTGTGACAGGGTGCAGCTTTGCGCACAGGCCATCTGTCTTGAAGAAATGCTCGATGTCGAACTCAGGGAGGGCGCTCTTTTTTACGGACAGACACGACGCAGGGAGGATGTAGTTTTTGAGGAGGGCTTGCGCATGGAAACAGAAGGAATTGCCGGAAAGGTGCATGAGCTTATTATGGCTGGAATTACTCCAAAGCCGGAATATTCGAAAAAATGCGAATGTTGTTCTCTGCGCGAGATTTGTATGCCCAAAACCTGCGGCAAGACAAGGTCAGTTCGTAATTATTTACTGACGGCAATGGAGGAGGAATGAAGAGACATCTTAACACTCTTTTCGTCACGACCCAGGGCGCGTATCTCGCAAAAGATGGGGAAACAGTTGCCGTTAAGGTTGACGGCGAAATAGTCCTGCGTTTGCCTGTTCACACACTCGGCGGGATTGTCTGTTTCGGACAGGTATCGTGTAGCCCGTTTCTGATGGGCTTCTGCGCTGAAAACGGTGTGGCAATCAGTTTTCTCACTGAAAATGGACGCTTTCTTGCGAAGGTTCAGGGGCCGGTATCGGGCAATGTCCTTCTCAGGCGTGAGCAGTACCGCCGGGCTGACGACATGCAAACATCATCCTTGATAGCACGAGCAGTAGTGACTGGAAAGGTTGCAAACTGCCGCACCGTGCTTCAGCGTTCATTGAGAGATCATTCCGAAAAGTTCGATGATGATGCGGTATCACAAGCTTCGCAGAGTCTTTCGCATTCGATACGAAGACTGCAGGGAAACTCACCTCTCGAGTTCGTTCGCGGGTTAGAAGGTGACGCAGCAAATTCTTACTTTGAGGTTTTCGACAACCTGATAACATCTCAGAAAAATGATTTCAGCTTCAACGAGCGGAACCGACGGCCTCCTATGGATAACGTAAACTGTTTGCTTTCTTTTCTTTATACTCTGCTGATGCACGATGTTCGTGCGGCACTTGAGACAGTGGGGCTTGATCCGGCTGTAGGTTTTTTGCACAGGGACCGTCCGGGACGCTATGGACTTGCTCTGGATATGATGGAGGAATTCCGCCCGTTTCTTGCCGACCGGCTCACCCTCTCATTGATCAATCTTTGCCAGGTACAAGGCAAGGGCTTCAAAAAGAAAGAGTCGGGGGCCGTTTGGATGGATGATGATACGAGAAAGACGGTTCTTGTTGCCTATCAAAAGCGCAAGCAGGAGGAGATACTGCATCCGTTTATAAGAGAGACGGTTACTATCGGTCTTCTGCCCCACGTGCAGGCCATGTTGATGGCCCGGCATCTGCGTGGGGATATCGATTGTTATCCGCCTTTTATATGGAAGTGAGGATGAGGCATGTTTGTGCTGATTAGCTATGATGTGGCAAGTGACGGCAACGCAGGGCAGAGGCGTTTGCGCAGAGTGGCACGCGCCTGTCAGGATTTTGGACAGAGGGTCCAGTATTCGGTATTTGAGTGCATTGTAGATCCTGCGCAGTGGGCCATATTGAAAGAGAGATTGATTTCCGAGATTGATCCTGAAAAAGACAGCCTGAGATTTTATTATATCGGGTCGAACTGGAAGCGCCGTGTAGAACATATCGGCGCAAAAAAATCGCTTGATCAGGAGGGGCCGCTGGTGGTTTGAAACGGCAACGCGAACTATAAGTCTACATGTTTTTCTTATAGTATTCGCGATAGCTGAAACTGAATAGAAAATAATGAAAAATTCACTTTGCTCTTTGACAATTCTGTTTTTTTGAATTGCTTATTGAGGGGTTCGCGCAAAGCGATAAATAAGCAATTGTTTTTTAGGAAGTTATAAGTAAACAGTCGCCCCCCGCGCGGGGCGTGGATTGAAACTTTGCCGCCGCCTCCCCTGTGGTCGCCCCCCGGGGGCGTGGATTGAAACCCAACATATCCACCATTTCGTCGCCCTTTCGTCGCGTCGCCCCCCGCGCGGGGGCGTGGATTGAAACTTCTTACAGACAGGATCATGACTGACAGGCGTAAGTCGCCCCCCGCGCGGGGGCGTGGATTGAAACCTCCCTCGCCATGTTGAGCTACTAAGGCTCCCAGACGTCGCCCCCCGCGCGGGGGCGTGGATTGAAACCTATCAGCTGCGGGTCATAGGCGTCCTTGTATACGTCGCCCCCCGCGCGGGGGCGTGGATTGAAACTTTAAGGGCCGCAGGACCTGGCTCGCCAACGCCTTGTCGCCCCCCGCGCGGGGGCGTGGATTGAAACCATGGAGATCTACAACGCTGGAGGCCGGGGAACGTCGCCCCCCGCGCGGGGGCGTGGATTGAAACATTGCTTGACATACCTGAAATTAAGGGTCTTGAGTCGCCCCCCGCGCGGGGGCGTGGATTGAAACAGTTTAATCAAGTCACCTATGCCGTCAGGCAGACGTCGCCCCCCGCGCGGGGGCGTGGATTGAAACTCAGGTCGTCCAGCGGCGTGCTGGTGTCCGCTGTCGTCGCCCCCCGCGCGGGGGCGTGGATTGAAACACTTGGGTATAAGGTTTGGCAAACATGCGGTCATAGTCGCCCCCCGCGCGGGGGCGTGGATTGAAACCGTGTCATCGACCTGGACAAGATCCGGCCCTCGAAGTCGCCCCCCGCGCGGGGGCGTGGATTGAAACAGGTTTGCGACCTGGGCCTCCACTGCTGCGTCGGTCGCCCCCCGCGCGGGGGCGTGGATTGAAACCGGAAGATGAGAGTCAACTTCTGACGTTCGGCTTGTCGCCCCCCGCGCGGGGGCGTGGATTGAAACAGGCAAGATCATGGAAGGCATGAAGCAGATGTCTGCGTCGCCCCCCGCGCGGGGGCGTGGATTGAAACCTTTCTGGGCACAAGCGCAGCTCGTGCGTCCGTATGTCTCCCCCCGCGCGGGGGCGTGGATTGAAACGGGAGAGGATGGGCAGAAGGTGAAGATATCCAGTGTCGCCCCCCGCGCGGGGGCGTGGATTGAAACTCGAAGTCGTCATCGAGGAACTCGATGTCGAGAGGGTCGCCCCCCGCGCGGGGGCGTGGATTGAAACACCGTGGCAGGAGCGATGAGGGATGACATGCTGTCGTCGCCCCCCGCGCGGGGGCGTGGATTGAAACTTTGTCAAGCGGTGGGGTGAACCGTGGAGAGACATGTCGTCCCCCGCGAGGCCTATGAAAAAGAGAGGCCGGAAATCATGGCTGAGAAAAGGCCTGGAGTCGAGACTGATGAGGAATATAAGAAGAGCATGGCAAAGGCGAACAAGAAATTATTTGCCGGCAGCGAAGAGCAACAATTCGAAAAGAGGTCTGATGCTGATGTGCAAAAAAAATAATATGCCAAACAGTACCAAGATGCCGACGATAAGCCTTTTCAGTTTGAAGGCATAGAATTGTATGGCAACCGAGGTCCTCATAGGGGAATTATACCATGCCCGATAGTCAAGTCAACGGGCAACACGGGCATTACGCTTACTCTGGATTCGAGCGGTACCGTGAATGATTTTTAAGTCTTTGGACTGCGCTTGATGGAAGGGATTGTTAACGGCCTCTTCAGACACTGAAGAATTCGGTAAAGAACATAAGCTGCCAGTATGAATGAAATAAAATTCATACAAATATTATAGGAGAAAAGCGTGGCGGATGACAATAGGTGCAGATAATCCTGGATGCCGTCAAGAGACAAACTGCCGACATTTATGATAATATGTTCTAAATTTTTGCACAAAAAAAGAAATGATAATGACAAGAATTTAACAGGGAGACACAGCAGTGCGGATTATGGATGGAATTATTGTTCATATACTCGGTGACTTCGGGCCTTTTTCAAGAATGGGCAAGAGTATTGGATACAAGGTACAAGTAGGCCAATCTGTTTTTCTCATAGACTGCGGCGCGCCGCTCTTCCAGCAGGTAGGCGGTCATGGACTGAAAGAGGTTGATGCTCTTATAGTCACTCACTGCCATGATGATCACAAGAGATGGTTAAGTGATCTTGCTCTTTTCAGCAGGTACGCCCCTGATATCCAAAGAAAGATCAACCTCCTCACTGCCGAGTCTGTTCACGAGGACCTTATAGAGGCAACAACCCCTGCACTGGTAAAAAGTCTTTCTAAAGATTCAAAAACAATTGTGGACATACCCTATGAGGACTTCGTCGGATATCAAATGATAGGGCCAAGGGCCAAATACAGGATTATATCAAAAGAAGACGGCAAGGGAAGGTCCCGCTTTTATATTGCCGACAGAAACGGTAATGTTACGTCGCCTGATAATGCAAAACTAATCATAAATCCAAAGACAAAAAAACCAAGGATGCTCTTTAAAGACCCTGAGTACAAGGAGTGGGTCGAGCCTGAGAGTTTTTATTCATTCTCTTCATCTATATTCTATGAGGACAACAAGAATATTTATTACGGCGGCGACGGTTTTTCAATTGAGGCGATAAAGGCCCCTGTTTGGCACGGAGTTACAGGTATAGGGCTGAAGATAAAAAAAGGCGAAGATGCCCTGATATTCAGTTCTGATACCGCTCATGACAAGGAACTCTGGAAACAGCTTTATTCTGAAAAGAGGAGGACGAAGCTTGGCATGTCAAAAAAAGAGTTTGAGTCTGCTTCCGTAATTTACGGAGATATAAATGACTATATAGAACGAATCTGGAGTGAAGAGCGTTACCGGGACGCAATAAATGCATTTGAGGATGCTGCGGTAATACACGACATATCATCAAGAAACAGTGTGGTCCATACGGACTATGAAAAAATTAAAAACACAACATTGAAGAAAGACCGGGTACTCTTGACTCATAGCCCCGACAGGTTTACTTCTGAATGGGCCCTGTGCAATGCCGGAAAAACGTTCTGTGCCAAAGGGCGCAATTTTTTTGAAATTGTAGGTGAGAAGCTTTATCCCATGAATGCTGATATATACCATAAAGAACAGGGGAAATATTATATCGGCTATAAGAACAAGCACGGCAAATACACCGTATATCGGAAAAATGGCCTTTTGCGCTTTTCTTCATTTGACGGTGCCGGTCCCGGCCGTCCTTTATACAAGGTTGATTTGTACGAAGACATCTCCGGCAGATATTTTCCCAAATTGAAAAATACAAATGGCCTGTATTTTGAGCGCAGTGATGGGAAAGTTGAACTTTTGCAGTTTAATGACCGGGGCAGTAATGGAAAAATTGTTAAAGATTTAAGAGTCCGGCTTGCGAAGAAAATGAATAAAGGCCGCATCGGTAAAAACAAAAGAGGCAATAATGGAAATCAACCACGTACTGTCTGAATTGCAGTGACCCGCTACCTCGGCAGGGCAAACGCACTATGTACCAAAAAGACGAAATTTTCGTCATGCCCGAAGGTATTAATCGGGCATCCAGAAACAAAAGACCTGGATTCCCGCTTACAGACTGCGGGAATGACGACATTGAAGCAGCTATTTTTGACTTTATGGTAATAGTGCAGTTCTTTATATGCCTGAAAAACACATAGTGCGTTCGCCCTGGGTACCTCGACTTGAGCTTCCGGTACAGAAACAGGGTATAATATATCAAATAGTTTGTTAATACATCTTGAGCTTCGTTCGAAAGAGGCTGGTTTGATGACTGTCTCAACTGATGCAATCAGATGCTCGAAAGTGGAAATTTCTGGGACCACTATCAGTGAACTCCACTGCGACAGAATTTTTGTCGCTGTTCCGCGAGAGCAAATCCGGCATATCCAACTCTGTTATGACGCAAGCCCCAAAAACCCGTTCTGTCAATTCTTCCTCGGTTTTAACCTGTTTTTGATAGGGCTGATCGGATTAATCGTTGTCTTCTACGCGAGCATGGGCGAAGGATCTCTTATCCAGTCAGAATCAGGCGAATTTGTGGTCCCCCTTATACCTGTTGTCCTCTGGCTCATGGTCGGAACAGGTTTATGGCTCCTGCGCGGTGTTTTCCATGCGAGATATCTTTTTTTGATTGATACCGAAAATGGCATCCGGAAGATTTTTTTTGAAGAATCGGCGGATATTAATGAAATTCAGCTGTTCATAAGAAGGGCGCAGCTGCATTTCGGATACGCAATAGATGTTTCTGTTCTGCAGAAAAATCATCCTTCTTCGTGAACCACTTCTCCCGTACCCCTTGCGCTATTTTTTTTCCGCATCTTTCCGGAACTCTTCGGAAGCGATCCCGTACTTCCTCATTATATGCTGGAGGGATTGCCGCTCCAGGCCGGCAGTCTGGGCAGCCAGTGAAACATTCCCTTCGGTATGGCTCAGCAGGCGCGTTATATACTCCCTATTGAATACCGACAGTATATTCTTCCGGGCTTCCCTGTAATCGAGCCCGTATATTTCATGGCTGTCTTCGGTACGAGGATTTATCGGCAGGCTCTTTCCGAAATCCTCCGGAGCAAGAAACTCATTCTTCGAAAAAATCACCGCCCGCTTTATCTCATTCTGGAGTTCCCGGGCATTGCCTTTCCACTGTCTGGAAACGAGATATTGTATCGCCTCTTCCGTAAGCTTTTTCTGGTCTAATCCCAGCTCCGCGCAAAATAAGGAAAGAAAGTGAAAGGCTATAAGGGGGATATCCTCGGGGATTTCCCTGAGCGGGGGGGTATGGACAGAGACAACATTCAGCCGGTAATAAAGGTCTGATCTGAAAAGACCTGCGGCAAGGTTGCTTTCCAGGTCCCGGTTCGTGGCCGCAATGACCCGCACATCGACGCTGTGGGTGGTGGTATCTCCCAGCGGTTTGAGTTCCCTTTCCTGCAGCACCCGGAGCAGTTTTGCCTGCAATGAGGAAGATATGTCTCCGATCTCGTCCAGGAACAATGTCCCTTCCTGGGCCGCCTGGAAGAGCCCTTCCCTGTCAGAAGTGGCGCCTGTAAAGGCGCCTTTGCGATAGCCGAAAAGTTCGCTCTCCAATATGTTTTCCGGAATGGCGGGACAGTTTACAGCTACAAAGGGTTTTCCGGTCCTGTTGCTGAGGTTGTGAATCATGCGGGCCGCCAGCTCTTTCCCGGTGCCGGTCTCGCCTGTAATGAGCACTGTCACGTCCGTCCTTGCCACTAACTTCAGGGTGTCGATAAGTTTTTTCATCGGTGGGGACTCTCCTACAAAGAAAGTCTCCTTCTCTTTTTCCCGTATCCTCCTTTCGAGGTCGAGGTTTTTCTGGAGAAGACTTTGATGTTCCAGTGCCCGCCGCACAGTATGCAGAAAGCCGCTCCTCTTCGAAAGGCTTTGTAATAAAATCATAGGCCCCTTCTTTCATCGCATTCACGGCGGCCTCAATGGCGCCATATGCCGTCATTATGATGACAGGCAGGAGAGTGTCCTTTTTCCTGATGTTCCGCAAAAGCTGAATGCCGTCCATACCCGGCATCTTCATATCGGCAAGAACACAGTGGATGGTATCTTTCTCAATAATGCGCAGGGCCGCTTCCGCACTTTCAGCGCCGCAGGTCTTCAGATGCATTTCACCTCCGATAAGCCTTTCAAGAAAATGGACCATATCAGGGTTGTCGTCAACAATGAGAATGGTCTGTTTCATGTCTTGTCCCTTTCAAGGGGAAACCAGAGAGTGAAAGAAGTACCGGAGTTTTCGGTGCTTTCTACGGAAATCTCCCCTTTGTGTTCCTTCACAATGCCATAGCTCACCGCAAGCCCGAGGCCTGTGCCCTGGCCGGGCGGCTTTGTTGTGAAAAATGGTTCAAATATCTTGTCCCTGATTTTTTCAGGGATGCCGCTGCCTGTATC
This sequence comes from Nitrospirota bacterium, assembly GCA_963784135.1. Taxonomy (GTDB): domain Bacteria; phylum Nitrospirota; class Thermodesulfovibrionia; order Thermodesulfovibrionales; family Dissulfurispiraceae; genus JADFXI01. The sequence goes on from CAWAQG010000004.1 coordinate 358,536, forward strand.
CGAAAAAATGATCCGTACGCCGTTGCCCTCTCTGTCGTACTCGGTCTTGATAGTAAGGCGGCCCCCTGTTTTCATAGCCTGAAAGGAGTTCATCAGGAGATTGTTGAAAACCCGCTTTATCTTGTCCTCGTCCGCTGATAAAGGAGGCAGAGAGGGATCATAGTCACGGATTATGTCGACCCCGCCTTTGCGGAAAGTTTCCTCCAGTGAAGCCGCCAGCTGATCTCCACATACAGATTCATATCGGCAGGTATATGGTTGGCCTTTGTCTGGCGGGAGAAATTCAGGAGGTCTTCAACGATCTTTTTGCAGAGCCGGGCGTTGTTATAGATAATATCCAGGTCTGCCTTCGACTGCTCATTGGCAGTGCATTCTTTGCGCAGCAGTTTTGTGTATCCCAGTATCAGGCTCAGGGGATTGTTGATCTCATGGGCCACGCCTGCGGCCAGTTGCCCGATAGAGGCGAGTTTGTCGGCGTGCCGTACCCGCTCCTCCATCTCCTTTCTTTTCGTCTTCGGATATTTTCAGGTAGCCCATCATACGATTAAAGGATTCAGCAAGGTCTGAAACTTCACCATAGTCCTGTGCGTCTAAATGGATGTCGAGCCCCCGGTGTTTGTTCACCACATCCCTGAAAAAAGAACTCACTCTTCGCAGGGGTATCACCGCTATCCGGTAATGGAAATAATTAAGAACGGCAAAAAGAGCCGCTATGCCGACTACCCCAAAGAGAAAAAAGTAAAGGGCCACATGCCGCAACTGCCGAAAGGTGTCGCTGACCGGGGCCGCGATCGACTCGAGGCCGACTACCTCACCCACCTTCCAGTGGCGGCCGCGCACTTTTCCGTAATGGCGGGTAATGGACTCCGGTGAAGAAGCGGGATCTCCGTGGCAGAGCAGGCACTGGTCCTCCATGACAATCGCCTTCAAATGAAGAAAGTAATCCTCGCCGTTCCTGGTGACCAGACCCCTCCATTGCTTCTTCGAAGCCGGACCATTCCGGAACTGCCTGATGAAACCCTCTTCAAAAGCATCAGCCTTGTTGGCGGGATTCATTGGATGAAGGGCGACCCTTCTGTAAATGTAGCGGGGAAACCTCTGTTTGAACCTCTTCATGATTCCCATGTTCATAAAGGTGCTGGACATGACTTGCTGGATGAAGATATTCCCGGGCAGAACATGGAATATCTGGGGTCGAAGTTCATCGCGGGCATACTCCATAGTAGCATCGATATGCCCCAGCACAATATCTGTCTTCTCATATGCTTCCTGGATGTACATCTTTTTCAAATATGAATAGGTCAGTAAGGAAAGAACAGAGATGGCACACAACAGGATGACGCCTAATCCAAACATAAATTTTGCTGTAAGCGATGCCCCGCCCTGCTTTATTATACTGCCCAAAGTTGTCCCCGGTGTCTGCTGAAGATGACGCGAAAACTGTTCTGTATGGAACACTTAATCCTACGAACAGCATTCTTCTTTTTTTATTATAACCTAAAGAGGGCTGCTACAGCAGCCCTCTTTAGGTTATAACGGATATGGCTGGATTAAAACGGCCTATGCAGCGTCCACAAATTCCCTCGCTGCTTCAGCCGCCTCAGCATCAATCTCCGCCTTGTTCGTGACTGAAAAGAAGGCGGAGATGAGGTTTAAGAGAAGAAGAACGCCTATTACAACAAGGAAACCATGCATGAAGGCATTGTCCTTGAGCGGAACAGGAATGCTGGTGTTGCTGAATACATGCTGCACATTTGGATACCCCTTGTCGGACAGGTACCGGTGCTCCAATGTGGTGAATATGACCCCTGATATATCGACCCCGAAGATAAGCCCGAGGGACCGCATCATGTTCAGGACGCCTCCGGCCACACCCAGTTTCTCCTTGGGGGCTGATCCCATAATTGCGCTGTTGTTAGGCGGAGTAAATAAGCCCATGCCGATCCCAAGGAGGATTAAAACGGCCAGCAGCAGGGGCAGCTGCACAGATACTCCCATAAACATGAGGGCCAAACATGCCAGGGCAGAAACAAGCATCCCGGAGGTGGTCATTATCCTCGGACCGTATTTGTCCGATATATGGCCTGAGAATGGGGCCACTACCGCCATCGCAAGCGGAATGGGCGTCAGCAGGGAGCCTGTAAGCGCAACACTGTAGCCCAACACATTTTCGAGATAAAAGGGCATCATGAACATTATTGCAAACAGCACATAATAGGACAACATGCCTGTCACGTTTCCAAGAAGGAAAGTGGCATTCTTGAAGAGCTTGAGGTCTATCAGCGGGTACTCTACCCTCAGTTCCGTGATGATGAAAAGGGCCAGAAGCACTATGCCGGAGACGAAATACATCATAATTGTGTGCGAACCCCAGCCGAGCTTTACTCCCTCGTTAAAGGCCAGCACGATAAAAGCGAGCCCCGATGCGAAAAATACGGTCCCCAGATAATCAACCTTCTCCTTCTTCTCCATCTTCTGGTCGGGCGGAAGGATGAACAGGGCGGCCAGCGTGCCCAGTATCCCGATAGGGATGTTCACATAAAAGATGGCCCTCCAGCCTACCGTGGCTATCAGAATGCCGCCGACAAACGGACCTATCGACATCGATATCGCCTGGACCGCACCCTGAATGCCGATGGCCTTGCCCCTCTCCTTCGCCGGAAAAGCATGAGTGATAAGCGCGACTGAGTTTGCCTGCAAAAGCCCGGCCCCTACAGCCTGGATCACGCGGGATATTATCATGAAAGAAGCTGTCGCAGACATCCCGCAAAGCAGGGAACCCACGGAGAAAACCACAAAACCGATATTATAAAGCTTCGACCTGCCATATATGTCCGCCAACCTTCCGAACAATGGCAGGAAAATGGTCAGCGTAAGCATATACGCCATCGCTATCCATTCGATGACTGCCATTGAAACTCCGAACGTGGTTTTCAGAGTCGGCATGGCCACGTTGACAATGCTTACGTCCAGCGCCGACATTGTGGCCCCAAGCAGGACAGTGGAAAGAATGAACCACTTCCAGCCGGGATGCGAGGAAAAACGAGGATGAGGAAATTGTAATCCGCTCATTTCTAAATAACTCCCTGTTATAAATTTAATTTTAGGATCTAAAAGATCCTATTTCCTTAATTGACATTTGTTAACAGGTTAAAGGTCCAATCACGAAAACCTGTCCTGTGCTCGGTGACAGTACCGTCTTTAATCGAGAGCCTTTTTACGAGTTCACCGTTTTTTCTGACATCAGCCTCCATATGGTCACCGCGAGGCATTACATCAATATCGACATCAGAATCATTGTATTTTTTCGCATAGTACGCCAGGGCAATCTTTTTGGCCTCTGAAGCGCTTTGTCCTTGCCCGGTCAAACAATGGCCTGAATCCGCGGGCATGACTTGCACTGTCTCCTGAGCACGAAAGCCCGCGCTGCTCAATCGGGAAGATGCGAAAGTACCTGTGGTCCCTGCAAATAGAAGAAGCATTATAAATAAGGCCATCCCCCTGCTGTCCTGGCTGAAGCCATTAAAGAACCCTGAAGAAACAACTGCTGTCCCAGCTGCTTCATGGTCTATAATGGCAACTGTTTTGACTTTCCTGACAGATGAGAGGAATGCCGATAAAATAGCAACTGCCATGAGGACCATAATTACCATCATAAACCCCTGCATGAAAGCTCCGGCTTTGAGCGGCATTGGAATGCCGGTGTTGCTGAATACATGCTGCACATTTGGATACCCCTTGTCGGACAGGTACCGGTGCTCCAATGTGGTGAATATGACCCCTGATATGTTCACTCCGAAGATAAGCCCGAGGGACCGCATCATGTTCAGGACGCCTCCGGCCACACCCAGTTTCTCCTTGGGGGCTGATCCCATAATTGCGCTGTTGTTAGGCGGAGTAAATAAGCCCATGCCGATCCCAAGGAGGATTAAAACGGCTACCAGCAGGGGCAGCTGCACAGATACTCCCATAAACATGAGGGCCAAACATGCCAGGGCAGAAACAAGCATCCCGGAGGTGGTCATTATCCTCGGACCGTATTTATCCGAGATATGGCCTGACAATGGGGCCGCTACCGCCATCGCAAGAAGGAGGGGCGTCAGCAGGGAGCCGGTAAGCGCAACACTGTAGCCCAACACATTTTCGAGATAAAAGGGCATCATGAACATTATTGCAAACAGCACATAATAGGACAACATGCCTGTCACGTTTCCAAGAAGGAAAGTGGCATTCTTGAAGAGCTTGAGGTCTATCAGCGGGTACTCTACCCTCAGTTCCGTGATGATGAAAAGGGCCAGAAGCACTATGCCGGAGACGAAATACATCATAATTGTGTGCGAACCCCAGCCGAGCTTTACTCCCTCGTTAAAGGCCAGCACGATAAAAGCGAGCCCCGATGCGAAAAATACGGTCCCCAGATAATCAACCTTCTCCTTCTTCTCCATCTTCTGGTTGGGCGGAAGAATGAACAGGGCGGCCAGCGTGCCCAGTATCCCGATAGGGATGTTCACATAAAAGATGGCCCTCCAGCCTACCGTGGCTATCAGAATGCCGCCGACAAACGGACCTATCGACATCGATATCGCCTGGACCGCACCCTGAATGCCGATGGCCTTGCCCCTCTCCTTCGCCGGAAAAGCATGAGTTATAAGCGCGACTGAGTTTGCCTGCAAAAGCCCGGCCCCTACAGCCTGGATTACGCGGGATATTATCATGAAAGAAGCTGTCGCAGACATCCCGCAAAGCAGGGAACCCACGGAGAAAACCACAAAACCAATATTATAAAGCTTCGACCTGCCATATATGTCCGCCAACCTTCCGAACAATGGAAGAAAAATGGTCAGCGTAAGCATATACGCCATCGCTATCCATTCGATGACTGCCATTGAAACTCCGAACGTGGTTTTCAGAGTCGGCATGGCTACGTTGACAATGCTTACGTCCAGCGCCGACATTGTGGCCCCAAGCAGGACAGTGGAAAGAATGAACCACTTCCAGCCGGGATGCGAGGAAGCTTTTGTTCTTAAAGTTTCTATGCTGTTGTTCATGTTTGCTTCACCTCATAATACAAAAAAAGATTTCAACTGTTACTGTTTTCTCACTTCATCAATATTGCAGTTGCAAAAGGTGAAGTGGATCTCTGTTTTAGTTAAAGCAAGTATCATGCCTATGTATTCGCTGTAATAAGTGCTTGATAAATAGCATTAAACATATTGGGAGGTAATATCTTCAATGGCCTGACAGCAAAAAAAATAATGCACTGCAATATTTTGTTTGCTGTCAGGCTTACAGATTTTCAGCAGAAAGATACGCTAATATTTGGTGGGTATATTGATAACTTAAACCGGTTATTTATCCATCAAGCAGAAGGACAGATGGTGTATATCTGCCCTTCTGCCCGATTTGCAGTTATTTACTGCGCCGGCAGCGTAAGATAAAGAACGGAGCCTCCCCGGTATATCAGCAGCAGGACGTTCTGATCGGGTCTGATATTATCAGCTATTTTCTCGTAATCTTGTACGGTGTTGATTTTGTTCTTATTGATTTCCATTATTACATCGTTTCGCGTAAGGACACTTTCCGCAGGAGTTCCCTCTTCCATGTCAGTAACTATGACACCTGTCACGCGCGCCGGGATTGCCAGGCCCCTCCTGATTTCAGGAGTTATGTTCTGCACATGAATGCCCTTCAAAAGATTGTTGAATGGGCCCTGTACTGTTTGTCCTGTCTGGGACAGTTCGGCGATACTGACTTTGACCTGTTCAGTCTTACCGTCACGGACAATATGGAGCAGGACCTCTTTGCCTACAGGAGTGCTTGCAGTCATATTTTTCAACTGCGCCGGATCATTCACTGCTTTACCGTCATATGTAATAATCACATCCCCCCGCCTCAGTCCCGACTTTTCCGCCGGGCTGCCTTCCACGACATCTCCGACCAGTGCGCCGCCTTGTTCCTTTATCCCGAACTGTTTTGCAATTTCAGGCGTCAACGGCTGTACTGAAACGCCCAACCATCCTCTCACCACTTTGCCGTTTTTTATAAGGGACTCCATAACGTTTTTTACCATATTGCTCGGTATGGCAAAGCCGATCCCCTGATAGCCGCCCGAGGTACTGAATATGGCGGTATTGATGCCTATGAGCTCACCCCGAATGTTTACCAGTGCCCCCCCCGAGTTCCCGGGATTGATAGGCGCATCAGTCTGTATAAAATTCTCGTAATCCGCAATGCCCATGTTGTCCCTGCCGGTGGCGCTTACAATTCCTGAGGTCACTGTCTGGTTAAGGCCAAAGGGGTTTCCTACGGCGAACACCCGTTCTCCCACCTTAAGCCTGTCAGAGTCCCCTATCTTTAGCACCGGCAGATGATCGGAATTGATCTTGATCACCGCAATATCAGTCTTCTGGTCCGTACCGATCACTTTGCCTTTGAACTCCCTGCCGTCAGAGAGCCTGATCTTGATCTCATCGGCGTCTTTCACCACATGGTTGTTTGTGAGTATGAAACCTGCTTTATCAATGATGACCCCCGAGCCGAGGCTCGCCTGCTTGTGCTCCCTGGGACCTTCTGCATTTCCGAAGGCGTTGCCAAAAAATTGCCTGAAGAATGGATCGTTGAAAAATGGGTTCGTTATCCCGGGTGTCTTTATTGTTCTGGTGGTCGATACATTTACGACCGCCGGCTTGACAGCAGCCGCGACCTCTGCCATGGCCTCGTTAGTCTTTGAGAGGATATCGACCGCCTCTTTGGATATTTTTGGCTCTTCCGAATATGCTTTTGCATTAATTCCCAGACTCGACGAAATGCTGAGTCCGAGGACCAGCCCGACGATTGTGAACAACGCAATCGCATATGTTTTCTTGTTGATTAGTCTGCTCATTTAGTGACCTCCTGTCTTGGACCTCCCCGCAGCAAGCTACGAGGTATCTAAAAGCTGGATATTAACTTGTTGTCATTCCCGCTTGTCGGGAATCTGTCCGAAAAAAAATTCCGGTCAAGCCGGAATGACAGAAATCCGGCAGCCCCCTATACACGTAAAAGATTTATTGAGCGGTTGTGTTCCTTTCTCCAGTTTTCCAACCATAACCTTACCTCAAGCAATGAGGCAAGGCTTTTTTCATTTGAGACGTCCTTCATCAATTTTTCCGTGAACAATATGCCGACCCCATTTTCCTCGTACCTTTTCAACTCCACAAAAGGGCTTTTGACCTCGAGCTTCCCGATCCATTCGCAAATGGCTTTCGGTATTGCGTCGTTGTCATTGAACGCAAAAAGATAGCTTGGGATGCCTCTTTGCAGAAAAAGACTGAATAACTCATCTATTATATTCTGAGCGCTTATACGGTGGGAAGCCACACAGCGCAAATATTCCTGAGTATGTTCATCGATGACAGTAAATATCCAGATAAGCTGCCCATCCTTTGGCAGCATCGTGATTAAATGGTAACTCCATACATAGTTTCTTAATTTCGGATAGCGCCTTTGATGGTCAGAGACATTGCCGTCACGTATAATTTTATGTTTGTTATAGCTGCCGCGCTTTTTTTGTGATTTCAGTTCCAATACCTTTTCAGGTTCCATATATTCAGTGTTTGCTCCATTTTTTCTCATGATATCTCCTCCGGTAGTATTTGAACAAATAGTCAGCCGGTAAGCATTCTAAGTGCTTTTAATCTGAGCGGATGTTTCAATTTTCTCAGGGCCTTTGCCTCTATCTGACGCACGCGCTCTCTTGTTATTGAAAGATACCTGCCTACCTCCTCAAGCGTATGGTCCCTGTCAATGCCGATGCCGAACCGCAGCCTGATCACGGTGCCCTCTTTGGGAGTAAGCGTCCTCAGTACTCGCTGTATATGCTCTGAGGCCTCTGTCCGCCCGGCGTCGGAGTAGGGCGACGAGATTGTCGTGTCACCTATCAAATCTTCAAGTTCCGTATCATCATCACCGATGGTCGTCTGCAGAGCAATAGGGTCTTGTATGGCCCTGAATACTTCTTCAACCTTTCTCACAGGGACAATAAGTTTCTCCGCAATTTCCTCATTTGTCGGCTCGCGTCCGAGCTGCTGCGTAAGCTCTCTTGAGGCCTTGGTGACGCGGTTATAGAATTCCATCATATGTACCGGCACACGGATTGTCTTTACCTGGTCTATAAGCGCCCTTGTTATCGCCTGGCGTATCCACCATGTCGCATATGTGCTGAATTTAAAGCCTTTTTCATATTTGAATTTATCAACAGCCTTCATAAGGCCGATGTTCCCTTCCTGAATAAGATCCAGTAACGGCAAGCCCCTGCCCACGTAGTTTTTAGCAATATTGACAACCAGTCTCAAGTTTCTTGTTATAATCTCGTTTTTTGCCTCAGTGACAAGATGTCTCGCCTTCGATATTTTAAGCCAGAGATCTTTCAGAGCTTCAACCTTTATGCCTACCTCTGATTCTATTTTGTTGTAATCTGCCTGGACCTCTTTAAGCAGCGCATCATACCGTTTTGTGTTTTGGTTTTCTTTTTTTTTCGCGTTAATAAAGGAACTGAAATCTTTCAGCGTACCGTATCTCTTTACCTTTGCATCCGCTCTCCCCGCTGAAGCTATAAATTCTTCAAGTCTCGAAAGTGTTTTTATAAGTGCCTCATCCGCCCTTTCTTCCTCAGTGCTGACGCCTTCCTCATCCTCTGTATCAAGGGTATTTTTTATTTTGCTGAAAACAGGGAGTGCTGTTACGGTCTTGTTTATGATGCCTTTGCCTTGTTCAAGCTTCTTTGCAAGGTCGATCTCCTCGTCTTTTGTGAGGATGGAAATATGCCCCATTGAATTAAAATAGGCCTGAACAAGGTCTTCAGCTTTCTCATATGCAGCCGCTTCCTCTTCGACTTCCTCCTCGCCGATAATGCCCTCTTCATAATCAACGACCTTGACTCCCATGTCGCTCAGGACATCCATGAGGTCTTCGAGTTCGTCCGGAGAGAAAAACTCTGACGGGAGCGCTTCATTTATTTCATCATATGTAAGAACGCCGCGGTGTTTGCCAAGGTTTATTATCTCTTCAAATATATCTCTTTCTTTCATTTTAGAGTGAATGTATCGGCTTCCCTCCCCGCTTCTTAATTTCAGTCTTGAATCATTATAGGAAATCAAAGATTACAGTAAGATGAATGCAGGTCTACACATCAGGTACAGGGCAAGTTTTTCTTTATGATGGCTGCCTTAGACTTCACAGGAGTTCATCCCGGTCTTCTTTTAGATATACGGAAACAGTGGTCCCCTCGTCCACCTTGCTTTTTATCTCTATCCTGCCGTTATGCAACTTCACTATTTCATTGCATATGCTCAGGCCCAGGCCGGAGCCTCCGCTCTCCCGCGAACGGGATTTGTCCACGCGATAAAAGCGGTCAAATACTTTAGCCAGCTCATTCTCGGGTATGCCGATCCCTGTATCTCTTATGTCGGTCACGACTAACTCCGCTTCTCTTAAAAGAGCAACGCATATTTTTCCATTAGGCACATTATATTTTATGGCATTGCTTATAAGGTTATTAAAAAGCTCGGATAATAATGGGCGGTCCCCAAGGACCGCAAGCGGTTCGGCAGGTGATATATCTATGCTGACTCCTCTATGTTCCGCAAGCGGACTTAGCAGCTTTACCGACTCTCTTATAATTTCGCTTAGATTGACTCTTTCAAATCTAAGGTCGACATTATCTGCGCTTAATTTGGCTATGGCAAGCAGTTTCCGGACTATTTCCGACATCATTATGGCCGCTTCCTTGATAATGGCGAGGCTGTTGCGGTATTCACCGGCGGTCCTGTCCTTCCTGAGTATTATCTCGCTCTGGCTCAAGATTACCGACAGCGGCGTCCTGAGTTCATGAGAGGCGTCAGCCGCAAATTGCTTCTGGCGGATGAAGGCCATTTCCAGCCTGTTAAAAGTGCGGTTAAAGGAAGACGCAAGGATCCTTAATTCCTGCGGAACGTCCCCGACGGATATTCGTTCCGAGAGGTTTGATTCTGAAATCTTATCTATTGTCTCAGAAATGTTTTTTATAGGGGTAAGCGCCCTGTGCGCGATTAAAAGACCTCCCGAGGCTGAAACTATAACTATGGAAAGGATGGAGAGAAAAAGGGCGATCCTGTAACGTTTTATGAGATTCACCTGATATCGTATATCCTCGGCGCACTGGATAACCAGGTCCTGCTTTTTATTCCTGGACATATTCAGCTCGTCGTTTTCAATGGGAACATGAAAATTTATAAGCCTTGCAGGACGTCTTCCCAGGGTGACAAATTCAAAACTTGTCTGCCCCTTACCCGCGGAAAAAGGGAGGTCCGTACTCCCCAGGGACGCCGACTTTTCTATAGTTGTCCCGTCAAGCCGGCGTATTTGGAAAAAGCTTCCGGCATTCGGAGAATTGTACTCCCAGGTAATTTCGTCTGAAAACTTGAATTGCGTTTTGTCCCCGACATCCATGCTGACCAGCGTGGCCAGCGCCGTTGCCTTGGACAACAGGTTTGAATCAATTGAATCATAGACAATTTTGCTGAGGCTGAAATGCAGCAAGGCCCCCAGTACGGACAAGGTCAGGAGCAGGACAGCCATATAGAATATGATAATTTTTGCCTTGATAGAAGAAAACATATTATTCCTTCAGCATATACCCTGCTCCCCGCACAGTGTGGATGAGCCCCTTGTTGGACCCTCTATCTATTTTCGTCCTTAGGCGGTTGATGAATACATCAATGACATTGCTGTCGAGGTTAAAGTCCTGGTCATAAAGATGCTCTGTCAGGGATGTCCTGTTCAGCACCTTGTTCTTATTAAGGGCCATGTATTCAAGCAGGGCATATTCTTTAGCAGTAAGCGAGATTTCCTTTCCGCCCCTCTTCACCTCATGAGAGGCCATGTTAATGACGAGGTCCCCGATCTCTATAATGGATGTCCTGACCTCGGAACTTCTTCTTAATAAGGCCCGTATGCGCGCGAGAAGCTCATCAAACAGGAATGGCTTTGTCAGATAGTCATCCGCCCCGGTGTCCAGCCCCGAGACCTTGTCGAATAAAGCGTCCCTTGCCGTCAGCATTAGAACAGGAGACTTGATACCTCTCTTGCGGATTTTTTTGAGAATCGTCATCCCGTCAATAATCGGCAGCATTATATCCAGGATTATAAGGTCGGCCGGCTCATTTTCCGCCATAAAAAGGCCGTCTTCGCCGTTGTATGCAATGTCCACTGCATATCCCTCTTCATAGAGTCCCTGTTTGATGACGTCAGCAAGCGGCTTTTCGTCTTCCACAATCAGTATGCGCATAAAATATTATCTGCTTTTATCATATTAGTTTTCAAGGAGTGTTCTTAAGGTTTTCCTGGTAACGCAATGCCGTCGGGGCCCCCTTGCCCTCCGAGGTCATTAATATGGATTTCAGACTGCCCTTCATTATATGGAATCACTTATTACAGGAAGATGAATGCCGGAGCAGGATACCGGCGGATGGAGCGTTTTTTTTCTGCATTACTGCCACGCGGCAATCTTATTCCGCTTAATGATCACGACAAAAAAGACTATGCCGGTCATGAACCCGCCGAGGGCGAATGTAAACGGTGTTTTGAACCAGTGGGCAAAAGACCCGGCAAACATACTGCCGAAGGGCGTGAGCCCGCCGAAGGTGAAGGTGTAAATACTCATCACGCGTCCGCGCAGCCGGTCTTCGGTGTTCAATTGCACCGTGGAGTTGGCCATGCCGAAGAAGGTGACCAGGCACCATCCGGCAAGCGCCAGCAATAGAGTGGTCCAGGCGTATGAATTCTGGGCGCCGATAAGGACGAGGACCAATGAAAGGGCCATGCCTCCCCCAAGGAGAAAGGACGGTTTCGGGCCCTGCCTGCTCAGGGCTGCCAGCGATACCGCGCCGATGAGCGCTCCCGTGCCGAAGGCCGACATAAGAAATCCGAAGGCCGCAGCGTCACGGTGGAGTTCCTCGTGAGCGAACACAGGGACCAGGACGTTGAAGTTCGTTCCGAAAATGCTGACCACCGCTACCAGCAGGATAGTGACCAGGACGACAGGGGTCTTTCTGATGAAACTCATCGCCTCGCGGATATCGGCAATGATGTGATAAGTCCGCTGTCCCGTTGTCCGGGGCTCATCGAACGTCACGAGCCAGAGGCCCCAGATGACTGCCAGATAGCTCAGGCCGTTTACGAAGAAACAGGCGCCTGTCCCAAGGGCGCTGATTAAAAGCCCGGCAATGGCCGGCCCTACGGCCCGGGCAGCGTTGAAGATGGAGGAATTGAGCGCAATGGCGTTCATCAGATCCTCCTTGCCGACCATTTCTATGATAAAAGACTGGCGCGCAGGCATGTCGACGGTGTTAGCCACGCCGAGGATGGTGGCAAGTACAAGCACATGCCAGTACTGGACCACACCCGTCCACTGGAGGGCTGCCAGTGTAAAAGCGAGTATCATCATTACGGTCTGGGTCGCGATGATAATCATCCGTTTCGGGAAATAGTCGATTAACACGCCGGCAGGAAAGGACAAAAACAGCATGGGCAAAAACTGCAGGGCCGAGACAACGCCGAGTTTCAAGGGTGAGTGGGTCAGCTCCAGCACGAGCCATGCCTGGCCTACGTTCTGCATCCACGTGCCGATGAGCGAGATGAGCTGGCCGGACCAGAAAAGCCGGAAGTTCCGGTGGCGGAGGGAGCGTAAGAGCGTTTTTATAACAGATGGATATTGCATAATGGAGTCAATTGGCTTATAAAGAGTATATCACGGAGGAAGCTGCAATTCAGAATACATTAGCAGAATCGGATATTGATTTATCTACCACTTGGCGAATCCTTTTTTTGAGTTTTCAGGAAGTCGCAGCTATATGGCATCATGCCTTTTCGATGTTGCCGGGCGTATTCGATCAATGCTTTGGAAATCATTCCAAAATTATCTGACGGTATGGTGTTTGGTATGATGAGAATTCCGGAGTGCTTCCATTCTTTCTCGAAGAATTTGCTTGTCAGGACCACAAAATGGCGTCCATTGTATGTTACAAGGCATCTGTCCTGTGTTGCGGCATATGCGAGTTGTTCTTCATCGGATATGCTGGTCCCTCCCCTGACCGCTTCATGGGCGCTTACAGCATCTATATTATTCTGTCTTAATATTTCGGCGATTTTAGGGCTCATATCTTCATCGATGTAGAATTTCAAGTTAGGCGCCTACCCGCAGGTGCGAATAGTTTTTTCTTATATAGTCCTCATTCACCATTTCATTCAGTTCTATTTGACGGTTTATCTCCTCGGGATAAGCCTTATAGTAGCCCAGCGCGGACCTGATTTGATATTCAGTAAGCCAGTGGAAAGCGCGTTTCAATCGCTGTTCATCCTTGTCCATAGCCTTGTATTGCGAGATGACCTCCCATACTTCTATCCCGGAACCGGCTATTTTTGCTGATCTTTCCATCTCATGGGCGAAGACGATGCCGGGGCATTTTCTCATTTTTATGGCTTCTCTCAGGAGTTCATTTGTTATAGCGGAGAAATCTTTTCCCGACTGCCTTGATAATCTCTCTATTTCGGTGAGATCTTTTTGCTGCATCCTTATGCTTTTTGTCACGGTTTTTGTTGCAGTTGTCATATTACCTCCTGACATTGTTTACAATGTATTATAATGTATGATAAAAAGCGATAAGCCGTCAATAGGTATTGTCCTCAGCGGGTCGATGTTGAAGCTCTACAGGGCTATGCAAAAGAGATGCGGTTAAAACTAACAAGATAGTAAATACTATACACATAGTATGGCTAATATGCTTTGCGGGATACGAAAAAGCCGATAGGAGTATCTACATACAAGCTGACTGAAAAGCTGCCGCGTGAACTGAAAAAATATCTGCCGTCTCCGGAAGAGATCATAGAAAGGATGAAGTATCTGAGATAGCGGTTGTTCCTTCATGACGGAGATTTTTGAGTCCAGCCTGCCTTTTTTGATTATACTTTGCGCGGATAAGTTAATGTGGCTTAACACAGGCAGCCAGGGTTGAGGCCGCGACGTATTTAGGCAAGCCCCTGAAACTCAGAAAATATTTAGGTCTCTTAGGGGTTTGCCTAATTCAAATCTGACGGAGCCGGTTATTACGGTATCGCCGCCGATAACTGCACCTTTTACCCCAGCATGACGATTTCACCGATACGAAGTTAGAGAGTCAGTTCATATTCCACCCTTCCTATTTGATTGTGCGGGCATTCTTTTATGGAATCGATTCAATTGTGCATAGATATTCATCAGTAGGGCCGGAAAGAGTATGAATGCCGGGTATTCTAAGCATTGCTACTGGCTCGAAAGTGCCATTTTGTGGAAAAGCTAAGGTTAGAATTGTATCGCCGTCTACATGTTCTGCGCGAAGCTCAAATACTGCCCCTTGTAAAGGGCGTGGAGTTAAGAATGATTTGCTTGAGCTTATGTATCGCCCGTTTCCGCCTTTGCAAATCTTAATCTGCCCCGTGCCAGCCCAGAAAAGCACTTGAACAGCATCATGATTCGGACTCAGAGGAGGGTCAAGTTGCCATTCAATTCCGGGTTTTGTTTGATCAGCAACATCGACCACGCGATAGCGCCATTTTCGTGAGCTATCTGATGCAGGTGAGGTATCAGATGCGTCGGCACTGTATTGCCCAGCGCTGCTTGCAAGAACTGTAACCATTACTGCTAAGAAAATTAATTTTCGAATAATACTGTGCATTTGGTGAACCCTCCTTTACCTGTATCCGTAATTTTTAGAATTGTATTTCCTGTCCCTTTTAAACCGAATGAAGGCGCGCCAGCATCGATAGGGTACCATTGCCCAGCAGGTTCGATGTGGACCTCTTCTGGGTGCAAAGGAGTCCATATCCCCTTTGCGAATCGCTCGACTTGAAAGAGAAAAGCTTCCCCCTTCTTAACACGATATGAATCGGCAATAATTCGGAGTTGGTTTTCAGCTACTTGGCCCTTTGTTTTTTGGTCGGGCGGGAAAGGACTCAAATCCTTAGCAGGCAAACGCATTTTCTGTGTTGGTTTAGACGCCAGGCCTCCATATTTTCCCCATTTAAAGTTGCTATTCGGAAATTTACTGCCTTCTGTCTCTTGTTGAGTAGCCTCGCGGGTGGTGTTATAGATATTGATCTGATGTTGCACTGTGCTCTGATGCTGCTCCACTTTGTTACCATTTCCTGACACTGATATAGTCACACTTTGATTTGCCTCTTGATTCTTTGTTTGATTTAGACCGCTTTCATTGTTGTTATTCATAATCGGTGTATGCTGAGAATTGCCTGTCCCTCTTTCATCATCTTTTTGAGTGGATTGTTGCGGCGTATGTTAATCGGCGTGCAAAATTGACCCACTTACGGGGGTAATCGGCGTCCAAAATTGACCCACCTCAGCATAACGTGCACTCTATCTGGAAATAACTAGTGTCCTGTCCCTAACAGTTCTTTACATTTAGCAACTTTGGCAAGAATAGTGTCTGCGTCCTTGGTCCAAGTAAATATTTTAGGGTTCTCATTATGTGTCTCTATAAAATCTCTGATAGCTTTTTCCAATTCTTTGACACTCGTAAAAATCCCGCGCCTCACTCTCTTTGTCGTCAATTCACTAAAAAATCTCTCCACCATATTCAGCCATGACGATGACGTTGGAGTAAAATGCATCGTAAACCGAGGGTGTTTTTTCAACCACCTCTGTACTCGTGCCGTCTTATGCGCTCCATAATTATCTGCGATCAAGTGAAGATCGAGAGACGGCGGTGTTTCCTGATCTATTTTATTGAGAAATTTTAAAAACTCTTCCTGGCGATGCTTCTGCATACATGCACTGATGACCGTTCCATCAATAAGATTTAAAGCGGCAAACAACGTCGTCGTTCCATGTCGCTTATAGTCATGTGTCATCGTCCCGGCATGGCCTTTTTTTATCGGTAGGCCAGGTTGCGTTCTATCCAGTGCCTGTATCTGGCTCTTTTCGTCTACGCTGAGCACTAAAGCTTTTTCCGGCGGATTGAGATATAACCCCACAATGTCCTTTACCTTCTCAACAAAATGCAAATCGTTGCTTATTTTAAATGTCTTCACCAGATGCGGCTTCAGATTGTATTTCTTCCATATCCTCTGTACCGCCATTCGTGATACCTGTTGGTTGTCCGCCATTGTTCTAACGCTCCAATGGGTAGCGGCAGAGGGTACGGTATGAAGCGTTGCTTCCACAATAGCCTTCTCTTTGTCTTCTGACAACTTTGGAATCCGGCCTGAACGAGGAGCGTCTTTCAGCAGTGCCCCTAAACCTCCTTCCTGATACCTTTTTACCCATAGGCCGACTGATACCCGCGACGTATCAAATTGTTCAGCTATATCTTCCTGTTTAAGCCCTTCCATCTTGCTCAGCACTATCTTTGCCCGTAAGACCACCTTCTGCGCTGTGTTTCGACTACGGGCAAGTCGTTCAACTTTTTTTCGCTCTTCTTCTGTGTGTGGTATAGGCTTTGTTGTCCTCATGTAGAAAGGATAACATACCCTGACCTATTATGTAAAGCTAATTATGGGACACTACACTAGAAAGAGGAGCAACGGAAGGAGATGCTGATAGTGGAAACAATCCGTAAGATTCGATGTGCGTACCACAGGGACAGGAAGTCGATTCGGCAGATAGCCCGAGAGTTGAAGTTATCCCGCAATACAGTTAAGAAGGTGATCCGGAGCGATGTAACCGAGTTCACGTATGACCGGAAAGATCAACCTCATCCAAAGCTTGCCCCATATCACGAGTTGTTATCTGGATATCTTGCAACAGATGCCACGAAACCGGACCGGGAACAACGGACAGCTATCTTGTTATTTGAGGAATTGCAGCGTCAGGGATTTGAAGGTGGATATGATAGTGTACGGCGGTATGTTCAGAAGTGGCGTAAAAGCGAGGGAGGCAGGAAGGTCACGGCATACATACCGCAGACCTTCGACCCTGGGGAAGCATTCCAGTTCGACTGGAGCTATGAGCAGGTTGAACTCTGGGGTGTCGTTGTAACAATAAAAGTGGCCCACTTCCGCCTCTGCTACAGTCGGATGCCGTTTTGCGTTGCCTATGCCAGAGAGAGTCTTGAGATGGTGCTTGATGCCCATGTCCGGGCCTTTGAGTATTTTGGCGGCAGCTGCCGCAAGGGGATATATGACAACCTTAAGACGGTTGTGACCAAGGTACTGATGGGAAAGGATCGGGTTTTCAACCGGCGTTTTCAGAACCTCTCATCGCACTACTTGTTTGAGCCTGTAGCCTGTACCCCGGCAGCGGGCTGGGAGAAAGGACAGGTAGAGAGTCAGGTCAAGTTCATCCGTAAGCGACTCTTCGTTCCCCGACTGAAGTTCTCCGACATTGACGAACTGAATCGATGGTTGAGTGATAGCTGCCGAACCCTAGCTGCCGGCCATAAACACCCCGAGTTCAAAGACGGCACCGTGGCAGAATACTTCGCCAGGGAGAAGCAACATCTGCTGGTCCTGAGTTCTCCGTTTGACGGGTACAAGGAGACCCCGGTTCGAGTATCGCCTACAGCACTGGTTTCATTTGACCGCAATCGTTACAGTGTCAATGCTTCAGTTGTAGGCAGGACAGCTATGATACGGGCATATGCTGATCGGGTCGTCATTGTCCATGATGGTAACGTAATCGGAGATCACCGCCGCCAGTTTGGCAGGGACAAGATAATCTACGATGCCTGGCACTACATTGAGGTACTGAAGCATAAACCAGGAGCCCTGCGTAACGGTGCTCCCTTTAAGGAATGGGCACTGCCTGAGCCGCTTATAGAGATACGGCAGCTACTCGGCAAGAGCCCAGATGGAGACCGGCAGTTCGTCGGGATCCTGAGTGCAGTATCAATCTATGGACTGGAAGCCGTGGTTACCGCATGTTCCGAAGCACTTTCTATCGGTGTAGCCAACAGAGACGTGATACTTAACGCCTTGTCCCGCACACACGATGATCCCGTAATATCCGAATACAAGATTCCACTTCATCTGCCTGAGCTAAAGACCCTGCCTGTTGCCAACTGCAGTCGTTATGACGATCTTCTGACTGGAGGTGAACATGCTACGAGATAAACTTATGGAGGCGATGGAGAACTTGAAGCTGTATGGCATGAAAGGTGTCTATGACGAGGTACTTGCAGCCGGCATAAAGCAGCGACGCACGCCAGAGAAGATACTGCTGGATCTTCTGGAAGCTGAACTGGGAGAGCGGACTGCCCGGAGCATACGTTACCGCCTTGGACAGGCAAGGTTCCCCGTAGATAAGGACATAGACCGCTTTGAGTTCGGCTCATCGCCGGTCAATGAGACCCAGATCCGCTCGCTTTACCAGGGCCAATTCTTATCCGCAAATAGCAACGTTATCTTCGTTGGAGGCACTGGCACAGGTAAGTCTCACTTGGCGATAGCCATAGCCCGTCAGGCAATCAAAGACGGGAAAAGAGGGCGCTTCTTCAACGTGGTCGATCTGGTCAATCAGCTTGAACAAGAAAAACTGGCAGGACGTGGAGGCAAACTGGCGGATAGCCTTGCCCGGCTTCACCTTGTTGTGCTTGACGAATTAGGATATCTGCCGTTTTCAAAAAACGGCGGACAACTCCTGTTTCATCTGATATCAAAGCTCTATGAGCGAACCTCTCTGCTCATAACTACCAATCTTACCTTCGGAGAATGGCCCCAGGTCTTTGGAGATAACAAGATGACTACTGCTCTTCTGGACAGAGTCACCCATCATTGTGATATCATCGAAACAGGCAACGAGAGCTGGAGAATCAAGACCAGAAACTCAAAGAAAAACTAACCGCTGGGGTGGGTCAATTTTGGACGCCGATGGTGGGTCAATTTTCGACGCCGATTAACAGCGAGGTCACATTACCAACATAGTCATTGTTATACACCAGATTGCCTCCAGTCGTTTGATCGGATACATAGAGGCCGTAGTTAGTAGCACCGCTCACAGAACTCCAATACATAGTTGGCGTCAGAGATGAAACCGTTGTTCCAGGGGTAGATGACGATCCTGGAGAAACCAGCGAGGGAGCTGTCGGCACCGTAACGGCTGCCACCGGTAGAGCCGCAAACATTACAAGCCCTAAAATCAAAGTGGATAAGATAGTGATGACTCGATCTAAATGTATAAAAGAAATCCTTCGTAACATAACCCCTCCACTTTATCTTTTCTGCATGACCTGGCAGCCCCGGCAGAGGACTTTCACCGTGTTTTCAGCACTCCTGAACAGCTTTCCTTCCTTATAATTATTAATTCATTTCCCTTATGAACAAGCCACATTCCCCTCCAACGCCAATTGCAAAAAATCAGCAACGCCCCAGCAAAAAAAAACAAACAGCGGCTTCCTTTGTCTCATATCAAATCCTGTTTCCATGGTATCCGCCGTATAATGGTCGGCAACATAGCGCTGGCCATTTTGCAACAAGTGTTATTAGAAGATCCCTGCTATCTGACCTCCCGCTATATTGATTAGTACCTTTGTGGCCTCCACTTCGTCCAGGTTGATCTGCATCGCCTTAGCCGCAACTGCCGTATTATAGATATTCACGCCCGTCTTGCTGCTTGCGACGGACTTTATTGTTGTTTTTGAAGTCGGGGAGTCCGGTATTGTACCAATGCCGCCCTCTGACTTAGCCTTATGTGTAATGTCCGTCTTGTTTACCTTTTGACCAATAATATCATCGCCTTCGGCCAGTCTCTCCGTTATCTGGAGATCAATAAGGATGATGTCGGTTTTGACCCTCGTTGCCAGGTCCGCCACGAAGCCAAGTGCGCCGCCGGCAACTCCTGCACCTATCATCCCTGCATTACTGTTCCATACGCCTAAGCCACTCAGAGCGCCGATGCCGGCTCCGGTTAACATGCCATCAAGCCTCATGCCCTCCTTTACCTCTCCCTCGTAACGAATGTTGGCCTGAAGAATATAATCTGCATGAGACGGTTTCTTGGCAAGCTCGTAATTTTTCCCGTTACCCGTTATGCCTGTTATAATTAAAGACCGCAAATCATTGGTGATAGCCTGATTCTTGCTGGTGTTGCGGATATCAACGTACACCGTTCTTACGTCCTTGTCGCTCGGGGAAAGAAAGACTGTTTCACCCATAGCCACATCTGATTTCATGTGGCCGTAATCGACAACACGAGTCACTGCAGTACATCCAGACATAGCAACAACTACAACCAATAATAATAAGAATTTTAATAATGCCCTTTTGTACATCTTTACCCCCTCTTAACTTAGATATGATAAATTCATTATCATTACTCTACAGATAGGAATGCCTTTCCGCCTTCCCCTCCAACGTCAACTCCACAATCCTGACAATATCATCGGTCTCAAACGGCTTCCTGATACAATCCAACGCGCCAAACAATTTTGCAACCTGAAAAAAGTCCATACAGCCGGACATCACAATAACTTTTGCTTCCGGAAATTCTTTCTTGATCTCGCGGATAGTTTCCAGACCATCTTTATCCGGCATAAATATGTCGGTAAGAACGATGTCGGTGTTGATTCTGCGGTAGGACTCTATGCCTTCTTTGCCGTTGCCGGCTGCATAGACTTTATAATTCAGATTATCAAAAATCTCTTGGAGGGCACTTCTTACTGATAGGTCGTCGTCAATAATGAGGATACTTTTTGCCAATGCTCCCCCGCGCAGGCCATTGCCCGGCAAATCCACTTGTAGGACAAAATCTTACAGCAAGAAGAATACCCGTTTTGAGTTATACAAAATATGCTTTAAAAACAATGTGAAATGAAGTCTTACCGCAAAACACTAAAATAGCCGTTAGCAACTAAAGATGACATGCAATAACCATCGGCCAAAAAAGATAAGGGTAATCAATAAGTTGATGGGTTTACGCAAAGCAGCGCATATTGTTGCATTAGCAACAAAAGCTGACAAATTCTAAGCTATTGTAGGCTTGTAGGCAAAGTAATGAAAAAAGTTTGTGATTCTTATTCGCTCACAATTCATTGACCATCCTCCCGACATCCCCTAAACTATGACTATGGCTGACGAAGAAAAAGCCTTCGCCGAACAATTGGCATAGGAAATAGCCCGGAACAAAGACGCCATCGCCAAAATCTTTGATAGAAGCAAGGTAGGGCAGTGCAGCGGCAAGTGCAAAGGCTTTAAGGAAGATGACATGGGAAACTTGTGCCCGGATTGCTTTCGCCGGGCCTTAGAGGAAGAATCAGAAGAAATATTTTCAGTGTCTCCGGAGATGGGGTTACTGAGGGATGCAATGAACAACAAAAGCTGAGACGGTTTCGTATAAAGTCCAGATTAGGCGTCGCCCTGCACTCCTCGTCTGACGGTCTCGTAGAAAGACCAGATGCTGCGTTGCTCTGCGCCCTTCATCATTGCGGAGTACCGGACGGTACACCTCATTCCTCAGGTCTTGCGCGTCTTGCCTCTGGCACTTTGTACGAAACTGTTAGGGTTAAACGGAGGTGCATCTTATCTTGGCGGTAGTATAGCCCTTGCTCTTACATACGCCACTGACGTATAATAAAACATGGTTATTATTGAGACCCCGATATTCACAAAACGAATTAAGGAATTAATATCGGATGAGGACTATCGGCTTTTACAGACTCATTTGGTTAACAGGCCGGATGCCGGAAAAATAATACCGGGCAGCGGCGGGATCAGAAAGCTCCGTTGGTCTGCCGGTGGGCATGGAAAGAGAGGCGGTAGCAGAGTTATTTATTATTGGTTCGTATCCAAAGATGCTATCCTGCTTCTTTTTGCTTACCCGAAAAGCGAGCAGGACGATTTGACAACGGACCAGCTTAGGCAACTGAAAAAGATTATAGAAAAAGGAGTACCTATGAAAAAAGAACTGTTTGAAGAGTTACTTGAAAGCGTTAAGCAGGGCGCTGCTATCGTGAAGGGCAAAATGAAACCCTCCCGCAGCAGTAAGTTTCCTGAGTCCGAGGTGAAGAAAATACGTGAACAATACGGCTTATCTCAGGACAAGTTCGCGTCGCTTATGGGGATAAGCGTGGCTACACTCCGCAACTGGGAACAAGGGAGACGCAAACCTGAAGGACCATCCCGTATATTGTTGAGAGTTGCCGCTAAACATCCTGAAGCTATACTGGACATTACGAGACGCAAGGCCGGTATCTCAAAGCGTTGAGCAACTCGTGACCGCTCTCCGCGAGAGTTTATAAAATACGCAATCTACTTGTGAGCCTCAAGGATTCTATAGAGGTTGCAGTTTCACCTCTTAGCAGCGCTCGCAGAATTTGAGCGCGAGAACATCCGGGAGAACGTCAAGGCGGGGATCGAGAACGCCCGGAGGAAGGGAAAGCAAATAGGCAGAAAGGGACTCGCACCCATCGAACGGAAAAAGATTATCGAGGCATACGAGCAGGACCCGGCGCAATCGCTCAGGAGTATAGCAAAGCAGGCCAACAGTAGGTGCCTCTAGGCACGAGGGCGAAACTTATCAGTACCACACGGACGTTAAACGACTACAAGGCGGGATTGCTGGACAGGGACGGTTTTCGCTATCAGTCCCCTTTAGTAAGCTGCAAAAACTAAACGGTCTCGTAAAAAGCCCATATGCGGCGTTGCACTGCATCCCTCGTCACTGCGGAGTACCGACAGGTACACCTCGTTCCTCGGAATTTGTGCGCCTATGAACTTTTTACGAGACCTTTTGTTGAGACATGCTGCAAATTAACATTCGCCTATGAGAAAGAGCACGAAAGAGATAGATGTCATTTCTTTTCTTTGAATATGGTCAGTTCTATCGTATTAATAATTGTGCTGTACCAACAGTAGGTGCCTTAAGCACCAAAAACAGGTGTTTTTGGAACAGCCAAACAATGCAGAGGAGAGATAAATAAAATAAATTAATATTTGATCCCCGCAGAAAAACAACCCCGTACTGTCTGAATTGCAGTTCACATAATTTCGATCATTGCATTTATCCCCTGATTTAGTTACATTCTAAGGGGAACCGTTGGAGACAGTGCGTAAGGAGCAATATGGCGCGAATTCATTATAAAAAGAGATTTCTGAAGGGGCTGCTCATAGCCGTAAGAATTCTTGTCTCATACAGGATTGCCCGTGTCACCGGGGTGTTTCTCTCTCGTGAACGCAAATCAGCCCTCCTCAAAGGGCTCCACAGGAGAAACGCGGCGCTCATAAAAGAGAAAGCCCTCGAAATGAAGGGCGTTATGATTAAGGTCGGTCAGTTCCTTAGTTCGCGGAAGGACTTTCTTCCGGATGAATATATCGAAGAACTCTCGGAATTGCAGGACCAGGTGCCGCCACATGATTTCGGTGAGATACGGCAGAGAATAATCGATGAGCTTGGATCGGCCCCCGAGGACATCTTCTCCGAATTCGAAAAAGATCCCATCGCCGCGGCATCCCTCGGACAGGTGCACAGGGCCGTTCTGAAAGACGGGCGGGAAGCTGCTGTCAAAGTTCAATACCCCGGCATAGAAAAAATCATAGAAACGGACATCAAAATGTTCGAGGTCCTTATATATCTCATGCGCGGCAGGATGGGCTGGATCAATCTGAGGGTCCTCCATGAAGAATTCTCCAAGATTGTTCGGGCCGAACTGGATTACGTACAGGAAGCAAGAAATGCCGAGAGATTCAGGCTGAATTTCATTTCAGACGAGCAGATAGTCATTCCGAGAGTCTATTGGGAATTCTCAAGAGGGAAGGTACTCACTCTTGAGTTTGTCGGAGGCATCAAGATAACGGAGTGCGAAGTTATCAAAGCCTCGGGAGTGGACTGCCTGAAGCTGGTCAGCCTCCTCGTGGAAACCTATGCAAAGATGATTTTTGTCCACGGTTTTTTTCATTGCGATCCGCATCCCGGCAATATATTTATGGGAGAGGGGCCGACGATTGTCTTCGTGGATTTTGGGATGGTGCAGGCCATATCCGATTCGACAAAGAGGAACCTGCGTAATTATGCCAATGCAATTGTGGAAAACGATGCCACAGGCATAGTGGAAGCGCTTGAGAAGCTGGGATTTCTCATCGAGGGCGCAGATTATGCGGCGATAGAAAACGTCACCCAGGACCTTATAGATAAATACCGGTACAGCACTCCGGAAGAACTGAAATCCCTTACGGTGGATGATATAGGCGATGAGATAAATAATGTCCGTGGTGTTATAAATAATTTTCAGGTGCCCAATTATTTCATACTTCTTCTCAGGACAGCCGGCATGCTGAACGGCATGGCATATCGCCTCAATCCTGATGTGAATATCATCGAGATCGCCAAGCCCTATATCAGGGAGTTTTTCAGGGGGACACGGGAGGAAAGTATAAACCAGGTCTTCAGCACCCTGAGGAAGAAATTGCTGGAAATCATAGATCTTCCCTCCCAGACCCATGCATTCATCAAAAAAGCCAACAGGGGGGAACTCTCCTTCAAAATCGGCAAGGCGGAGACGCGGGGTATTGTGGACCGGCTGACATCCCTTTCGGATGTAATGCTCCTCGTGATATTAACTGTTAACGCCTCCACAGCCGCACTGTTCTTTGCTTTCATGCAGGAGCACAGGCTTTCTCTCGTTGCCGCCGGCTCGGCTGTGTTGCTCAGTCTTTTTTCGGTCTTCAGGCTGATCAAGAAATAATTGCTTCCCCATTCTTAATTCTTTTAGTACGCCGGCAATTCTTGTGCTATCATTTTATTATGCAATTCGAGATACTGGATATTTCAGGGGATGCGGGCATTAAAGCATATGGAAACACTGCCTCTGAGGCATATGCCAATGCCGGCATCGGGATGTATAACCTGATTACCGATATCAGCAGCGTGGATGAGCGGGAAAGCGTTGATCTTGAAATAAGCGGGGATTCCCCCGAAGGTCTGCTGGTGGCCTTTCTTAATGAGCTGATATTTCTTTTTGATACTCACGGTTTTATCGGCAGAAGGGTTGAAGTGCCGGAGCTTTCCGGCAGCAGTATACGTGTAATAGTGCATGGCGAAGAGTTTGATCCGCAAAGGCACGAACAGCGATTGCTTATCAAGGCTGCCACGTATCATAATATTAAAATAAAACAAGTTGGCGGAGTATGGGAGGTTGAAGTTGTTTTTGATATATAAATAAAACAGGCCATAGGTCATAGGCGATAGGCAATAGGCAATAGGCAAAAATAAAAATATGGATAAACTCAAAAGGATAGATGAAAACAGGCTCGAAGTGCCGCGGGATTACAAACCCGGCATGAGGACGCGCGGCGTTATCTATGTTGACAGTGCTCTTGAGGAAGCGCTGGAACAGGGCTCTATAGAGCAGGTTGCCAATGTTGCGTCGCTGCCGGGTATTGTCGGAGCTTCAATGGCGATGCCGGATATACATACCGGCTATGGATTCCCTATAGGCGGTGTGGCGGCGTTTGACATTGAGGCGGGTGTTATTTCTCCCGGAGGCGTCGGGTATGATATCAACTGCGGGGTGAGGCTTCTGAGAAGCAATCTCGACAGGGAGCATATGCTTCCGCGCATAAAGGAACTGGTGGATGTTCTTTATAGGGAAATTCCCGCCGGCGTGGGCTCAAAAGGGAAGGTCAGGCTGGGACTCGAGGATGAGGAGAAAGTGCTGCTCAAGGGGGCGCGCTGGGCTGTTGAAAGAGGCTTTGGCAATACTGCTGATCTTGAACGGATTGAATCAGGCGGCTGCCTTGAAGGGGCCGACCCATCGCTGGTGAGCAGGAAGGCCTATGACAGGGGCGCCGCGCAACAGGGCACATTGGGCTCGGGAAACCATTTCCTCGAAATCCAGTATGTCGATATAATATACGATGAAGAGGCGGCAAGGGCACTGAATCTCTTTAGAGATCAGATAACGGTAATGGTCCATACGGGATCACGGGGGTTTGGCCATCAGGTTTGCACAGACTTTCTTGAAGTAATGTCGCGGGCCGCCAGGAAGTATGGCATTGAACTGCCGGACAGGGAACTTGCCTGCGCGCCTTTCAGCAGTGCCGAGGCGCAGGACTATCTGGCTGCTATGAAAGCCGCAGCCAATTATGCCTGGGCCAACAGGCAATGTCTTATGCACTGGACACGCGAGGCGTTCATGGCAGTGCTCCGGATGGGGCCGCAAGATTTGGGGATGTCGCTTGTCTATGATGTGGCGCATAACATAGCAAAGGTCGAGGAGCATACGGTCAATGGCCGGAAGATGAAATTGGTAATGCACAGAAAAGGCAGTACAAGGGCGTTCCCTCCGGGTCATCCCGAGCTTCCGGCTGCATACCGCAATCTCGGTCAACCGGTGCTCATACCCGGAGATATGGGGCGGGCTTCGTTCGTTCTTCTCGGAACTGAAAAGGCAATGAATGAGACCTTTGGCTCTACCTGCCATGGAGCAGGGAGAATGATGTCCAGGCATCAGGCCATCAGACAGGCAAAGGGACGCGCCATCTGGAGGGAATTGGCGGACAGGGGGGTCATTGTGAAGTCATCTGGAAGGGAGACGCTTGCAGAAGAGATGCCGGAGGCGTACAAAGACGTATCAAGTGTAGTGAATGTTGTTCATAACGCAGGCATTTCGAAAAAGGTGGCCCGGCTCAGACCGATAGGCGTCATTAAAGGATGACGATTGCGTAAAAAGTCCATATGCGGCGTTACGCCGCATCCTTCGTCACTGCGGCGTACACAAAGTACGCCTCATTCCTCAGGATTTGCGCGCCTTGCCTATGAACTTTTTACTCAATCGTCTGTTATGTAGCAGGATATAACTTTTTTACGAGGTGATCAAAATTAACGGCAAGAAGCTTGTCATAGGCAGGATACCATATGCGAATGTGTTCCCGATTTTTTATGTCCTCGAGCATGAGGTTGACTGCTCGCAATATACATTCGTGGAGGGCGTGCCGTCACGCCTGAACAGGATGCTCAGGGAAGGGGAAGTGGATATCAGTCCCTCCTCATCCATAGAATATCTCGGTAACCCCGGACGTTATCGGATAATCGCCAATCATTCTATCAGTTCCAGGGGGCGCGTTGGGAGCATATTGCTTTTTACCCCAAGGCCTGTTGAAGAGCTGGAAGGCGCCACAGTCTTTGCTTCATCACAGTCCGAAACATCGGTTGCTCTCCTTAAGATCGTACTCAGGAGGTTTTACGGCTTGTCTGCAACGGTCGAGACAGTGCCTAATCCCATACAATCCGGAGCTGGAGGAGCGGCTTTTCTTTTGATCGGCGACGATGCATTGAGGCAGCAGGCAATAGTCTCCCACCCTTATCCTTTTGTATACGACCTCGGCGAGATATGGTACCGGCAAACCGGCCTGCCCTTTGTTTTTGCGCTCTGGATCGTCAGGAAGGACATCCCCGGCAAAGAAGAGCTTGTCGATAAATTTACGGCAGACCTTGACAGGGCCAAAGAGACTGCCCTGAAAAAGCTTCCGGAGATTGCGAGATATGCGCCAATACGGTCGTTCATGACAGAGGAAGATATTCTGTCTTACTGGAAACAACTCGATTACGAGCTTTCAGCCGAGCACAAGAAAGGCCTCGCATTGTTTGACCGGTATCGGCAAGAGGTTTCATAGCTGGACCAGGCGCTGTCAAAGAAAAACAGCACTACCCCTGTCTTGACAGGGCAAACGCACTATGTGTTTTTCGAGTAAAAACTAACTGCAATATTGCCATAAACTCCAAAATTTCGGCTTATAAGTCGTCATTCCCGCAGTTCGTTAGCGGGAATCCAGGTTATTTGTGTCTGGATGCCCGATTAAGAACTTCGGGCATGACGAAAATTTCGGCTTTCCGGCGCATAGTGCGTTTGCCCTGCCCTGTCTTCACATATTTCTTGCGATTTATAGGCTGTTTTATGTTAGGATATATGTCGAATTTCCTGAGCTTCCTTTTGTAAAAGCATTAAAAACTATTGTCGAATACGGAGGTGTATCATGATGCATTTATTTGATTTTGTGACAAATGCTTATGCCATGGGTCCGGCGCCCCAGGCCGGCGGCCAGTCAGGCGGCATGGCCGGAATGGTCAGCAGTCTTCTTCCTCTGATACTTATCTTCGTTGTTTTTTATTTCCTGCTCATACGTCCCCAGCAGAAGAAGGCAAAAGATCACCAGCTTATGCTCGAAAGTATTAAGAAGGGCGACAAAGTCATCACCGCGGGAGGTATTTACGGTGTAGTTGAAAGTGTAGGCACTAATACGCTTGTCCTGAAAATAGCGGAAAACGTCAAGGTAAAGTTCGGTAAGGGCTATATCGCGTCGGTGCGTTCGGCATCGGATGAGGATTAACAGGAGGATACACGTCTCATGAAGAAAGGTATTATTTGGAGGATTGGTATTATTGCCGTAATGGTCGTGATTGCGGTCATTTTCTTTTTGCCCAACACGCCGCTGTTTAAAGGCATGCCGGATTGGTGGAAGAAGAATATGCCTAATAAAGGCATAATCCTTGGCCTGGACCTTCAGGGTGGGCTGCATCTTGTTTTTGAGGTGGAGGGTGATAAGGCAGTTGAAATAGCTACCCAGCGTATCGCATCAACACTGAACGGCGTGTTTGAAAGAAAAAAGATCAATGCGAGCGCAAAGAATGACGGGCTGTTTGTAACCGTGACGCCTGCCGGCATGGATATAAGAAAGGTAATAGAGGATACGTATCCGGTGCTGTCTCTTGTTGAGAGCTCAAGTGCGCTGAGATACACGCTTTCTCAAAAAGAACAGCAGCATATTAAGGACACCGCCACCGACCAGGTGCTCGAAATTATCAGAAACAGGATAGACCAGTTCGGTGTTGCGGAACCTACTATTCAGCGGCAGGCCGAGAATGAGATTGTTGTTCAGCTGCCGGGCGTAAAAGACCCTAAAAGGGCTGTTGAGATTATCGGCAAAACAGCGCAGTTGGAGTTCAAGCTCGTTGATGATGAAGCCTCGATCGCCGCGGGACTGCCGGCTTCTATTCTGCCCGGTGAGGAGGCCCAGCTGCTGGAGAAGGTGAAAGATAAACTACCCGAGGGAGATGAAATACTGTATGAGCGGGTAACGAACAAAGAGACGGGCATTGTTACCAGGAGGCCTTTTATCCTCAAGAAGCAGGCACTGCTTACAGGCGACCTTTTGACCGAGGCAAAGGTGAATATCGACCAGCGGTTCAATGAGCCATATGTCTCGATAACGTTTAACAGCACCGGCGCAAAAATTTTTGAGGACATAACCGGTCAGAATGTGAAAAAGAGGCTCGCTATCATCCTTGACGGCAATATATATTCCGCTCCTGTAATACAGGAGAAGATAAGCGGCGGGAATGCCCAGATAACGGGCAGCTTCGGCATGGAAGAGGCGAGAGACCTGGCGATTGTTCTCAGGGCCGGCGCGCTGCCCGCGCCTGTCAAGATCCTGCAAAATGTGACGGTCGGCCCATCTCTGGGGAGGGACTCAATTGAGGCAGGCAGACTGGCCGGAATAATGGGCACGCTGTTTGTTGTGGTCTTTATGATTTTCTACTACAGGGTGTCGGGAGTGATAGCGGATTGCGCGCTCGCACTTAATATATTGCTTATGCTGGGAGCTATGGCCTCAATCAATTCAACGCTTACTATGCCGGGTATCGCCGGCATCATACTCGCCGTCGGTATGGCTGTCGATTCCAACGTCCTCATGTTTGAAAGGATCAGGGAGGAACTTAGGAGCGGAAAAAATCCGAGGTCGGCGGTGGATGGCGGGTACCACAAGGCGTTCTGGACTATTTTCGATTCGCATGTGACAACACTTATAACCGCTGCCGTATTGTTCCAGTTTGGCACGGGGCCTATAAAGGGTTTTGCCGTTACTCTGAGCCTCGGCGTTGCGATCAATCTGTTTACGGCGCTTATCGGCACCAAGACTGTCTTTGACATCATGTATTCCAAAAACGAAGCGCAGGGGCTCAGCATATGATAGAGCTTATAAAAAATACAAATATAGATTTTATGGCCAAAAGGAAGTATGCTTTTACTTTTTCGGGTATTCTGTCGCTGCTCGGGATCTTTGCCATTATTCAGATCGCTCTCGGCAATGCTAACCTTGGCGTCGACTTTGCCGGCGGGACCGCCGTACAGGTCAAATTTGCCCAATCAGTACCGCTTCATCAGGTGAGAAAGGCTTTGGAAGAAGGCGGACTCAAAGATTTTGATCTCCAGGACCTCCCTACCGAGAACAAAATACTTATCAGGGTGAAGAAACAGGAAGAGAAGCTGGGCGGAGCTTCCGAGAACATAACCCAGGTACTCTCGCAGAAATTTTCCGCAAGCAAGCCTGTTATCGACTCAACCACTGAAATCGGCCCTAAAGTAGGCGCAAAATTGAGACAGGATGCGCTATGGGCCGTGATTATGGCAACCGGCGGTATACTGCTGTATGTAGCGTGGAGGTTCCAGCTAAGGTTCGGAGTGGGGGCCACCATTGCCACATTCCATGATGTGCTGGCCGTGCTCGGTATTTTCTATATATTAAATAAGGAAATGAATTTGATTTTCCTGAGCGCGCTGCTTACCGTTGCCGGATATTCCCTTACCGATACAGTTGTGGTTTTCGACAGGATAAGAGAAAACATCAAGCGTTATGTTAAGGACCCTGTTGATGTCGTAATCAATAAGAGCATTAATGAAGTCCTTTCCAGGACTATTGTTACATCTTTAACGGTTTTCCTTTCCTCGCTCGCCTTGTTCCTGTTCGGCGGGGAAGTTATTCATGATTTTGCGCTTGCCATGCTGCTCGGCGTTGCTGTCGGTACTTACTCCTCCGTCTTCGTTGCAAGTCCGGTGGTCATTCTTCTCGGGAAAAAGGGCGGCGGCAAAGCGGCAATAGGCGGTCGATAGGGGTGAGTATGGGTGATGGGTCATAGGTAATGGGTTATGGATAAAAATAAATCTAAAGCCTGCAGCCTATTGCCCATTGCCTGTAACCTGATGCTCTCTGCGGCCATGTTTTAACGAATGGCTGACGGCCGGGCGGCATGCAGATGGACAATAAACAAGACGAATCCCGAGTATATTGAGTATATTGCCAGGATTGCTTCGGTATCGCCCATGCTTGCACAGGTGCTCGTCAACAGGGGCATTAAAACAGCAGTAGAGCTTGATGCCTTTCTGAATCCCGACATCAGCAAACTTGCCGACCCCTTTGCGTTGCCTCAAATGAAGGCAGCAATTGAAAGGATACATATAGCAAAAAAAAATGGAGAGCGGGTCTTCGTCCATGGTGATTACGATGCCGACGGCGTGACGGCAACGGCCATCATGGTAGAGGGGTTGAAGGAGTACGGGCTCGATGTCCATTTCTTTATACCGGACAGGATACAGCACGGCTACGGATTCGGCGCCGCGGGTCTTGAAAGGGCTGAAGCTCTTGGGACGAAGCTTATCGTCACAGTTGACTGCGGTATCTCTTCCTTTGATGCAGCGGCAGCTGCGCGCCACCGTGGTATTGAGGTCATAATTACCGACCATCACGAGCCGGTGCGGCAACCTGCTGTCCTTTTGCCTGAAGCCGTCGCGGTGGTAAACCCGAAAGCTGCGGCATGTCCACCGGAAATGGCACACCTGTCAGGGGCGGGCGTGGCGTTAAAGTTTATTCAGGGATTATTTGATAATAACATCGACGCGATATACAAGTTCTTTGATCTTGCAGCGATAGGTACTGCTGCCGATGTAGTGCCGGTCCGGGATGACAACAGGACCATTATCAGGGAGGGCATGAAGCTGCTGCAATCAGGGCAGCGTATCGGACTTAAAGCGCTCTGCCGGAAGGCCGGGATCCGCCTGGACCCTTTCAAAACGTCTTCCTTACAGTATATGCTCATCCCGAGAATCAATGCCGCCGGCCGGATAGCAAATGCGACGGATGTAGTAAGACTCCTTACAACCAGTTCTGAGGACGAGGCATGGCAACTTGCCGGATGGATGAACAATCTCAATACAAAACGTCAGGAGGTAGAGGAGTCCGTCTATAATGAGGCCATGAAAAAGGTGAGTTCCATGGATGCCGGCGAAGGGGCACTGGTTGTTGCCTCTGAGGGATGGCACATTGGCGTTGTGGGGATTGTGGCTTCGAAGATTGCCCAGAAGTATTACAGGCCCGCTATTGTTCTTTCTATTGACGGCGGCATTGCGAAGGGCTCGGGCCGGAGCATCCCCCCTTTTGATCTTTACGAAGGCCTCACAGAGTGCAGGGATGTACTTACGCGATTTGGAGGGCATAAGCAGGCTGCCGGGTTAAGTTTGCCGGCTGCGGACATCGAACGCTTCAGGGACCTGTTCCGCAGCAAAGTTCGCGAGCGCCTTTCTGAGGAAGATTTTCTGCCGGTACTGCGGCTTGACGGCGCAGTCAGGATCTCAGATATGAGCATAGGGCTTGTAGATGAGCTTGCAAGGATGGAGCCTTTTGGCTATAGTAATGATGAACCGGTATTCGGCGCCAGGGGCCTTGAAGTGGTGCAGCCCAGGATTGTGGGAAATAATCACCTTAAGATGCAGCTGAGGCAAAACGGAAGGAAAATGGACAGCATCGGCTTTGATTTTGGCTCTATGCTGGGCTCTGTTGAAGAGAGCGGCGTGATAGATGCGGCATTTGTGCCGACGATCAATGAATGGGACGGAGGAAGATTTTTGCAGTTAAATCTCAAGGCGATAAGGCCGGCACAATAACGATATGACAGAACGGGTGACCATTCCATATTTGCAGAGAAAGAAACAGGAACGGCAGAAAATCTCTATGATTACAGCCTATGATTACCCGTTTGCTCAAATAGCCGATGAGGCGGGCGTTGATGCCATTATTGTCGGAGATTCTCTGGCGATTGTTGTGCAGGGACATGATACAACGCTTCCTGTGAGCATGGATGAAATGATATACCACACGAAAATGGTCTCAAGGGCCGCAAATAGGGCGATGGTTATCGCCGATATGCCCTATCTCTCCTACCAGGTGAGCACTGAGGAAGCTGTGAGGAATGCGGGAAGATTTCTCAAGGAAGCAGGGGCCCATGCAGTAAAGCTTGAGGGCGGCAGAGAAGCGGCCAGGACAGTTGAGATATTAACAAAGGCGGAAATCCCTGTTATGGCCCATATAGGTCTCACTCCCCAGGCAATTTATCGCATGGGCGGATATAAAGTCCAGGGCGTAACAGAAGATGCGGCGAAGAGATTGATTGAGGATGCGAGGCTTCTTGAGAGCGCGGGCGCGTTCCTGATGACTCTTGAGGCGATCCCTGCAGCGCTGGCCCGGGAGATTACCGGCATGCTGACGGTCCCTACCATCGGTATCGGCGGAGGGCCATACTGCGATGGTCAAGTTCTCGTTATGCATGATGTGATAGGGCTGTTTGATCGCTTTGTACCGAAGTTCGTAAAAAAGTATGCAAATCTTAAGAGCGATGCTATAGCTGCCGTCAGGAAGTACAGGGAAGAAGTCGAAAATGGAATTTTCCCCGGGAGCGAGCATTCGTTCTGAAAGTCTGCCGGGATGTTTTTTTTCTGAGAGTTTGTTACAATTAAACGAAAGCTGTACAAAGGGGGTTTGGGATGGCAAAGAAGTCGGTTTTTGTTTGTGTAAAAAGAGACCTTACCCATCCTGTCAGTTTTGCGCTCAGGGAATTTGAGGGCATGTTGAACGTGCGTTATTTTGATAGTACCAAACTGCTGGGACCGGTGCTGGCCAATGTTACAGAGGGCTGCACGGTTATTCTTGACTCGATAATGGCGGACGAATCGACCATCGAGTTTGCGAAGGGCGTCAAGAATGAGAAACCCGCCGTTAAGTTTCTTCTCATTGTTTCAGAAGGCACGCCAAAGGAAGAGATTGTTGCTCTCATACAGTCAAAGATTGTCAGCGGTGTGCTTATGCGGCCTTTTACTGCTGAGCAGATGAGCGATAATATCCATAAATTGTGCGGTTTCCAGAAGAAAGAGGTCCCCTGGTATATGCAGACAGGGTTCAAATAAAAGACCGTGAAACGTGAATCGTGAAACGTGAATCGTAAAAAAACAAAAGTCAACTTACCATCTAATGTTATGTGTTTTGCTTCTAACTTTTCACGATTCACGTTTCACGATTCACGGTTTCTTTTAGCGCCGCATTCATTATCTCACCATTACAGGTATTCAATGCGCTTCTCAGTTCCATATCCTCTTTGATTGCTGATTCAATGCCCTTATCGGCAAGGGCGGCTATGTATGGCAGGGTCGCATTGGTCAGGGCAAGCGTCGAAGTGCGGGGATAAGCGCCCGGCATATTGGCAACCGTATAATGGATGATGCCTTCAATGCTGTAGACGGGGTTGTCGTGCGTGGTAGGCCTCGATGTTTCGACGCACCCTCCCTGGTCAACTGAAACGTCAACGATTACCGAACCCCTCTTCATGGTCTTCAGCATATCCTTTGTAACTAAAATCGGCGTTTTACCGCCCGGTACCAGGACCGCTCCGATGATGATGTCGGCATCCCTGATTTCCTTCCGTACCGTATAATCTTTAAGCGGCAATGTTTTAACACGTCCAGGGAACAGTTCATCGATGCGCCGCAACCGCTCTTCACCCTTATTCATGACGATAGTATCCATGCCCAGACCCAAAGCAATGCGGGCTGCATTGGTCCCTACAACCCCCGCTCCCAGAATTAGCGCCGTTGCCGGTTTTACTCCCGGGACGCCGGCAGGCAGTATGCCGCTGCCGGCGTGGATTTTCTGAAGGTAATAAGCGCCCATCAGCGGCGCCATTCTTCCCGCAATTTCGCTCATTGGAGCAAGCAGTGGAAGGGTATTACCCTTCCGCAGCGTTTCATAGCCAAAGGAAGATATTTTTTTATCGAGCAGCATTCTGGTGAGTCCGTTATTCGGCGCAAGGTGGAGGAATGTGAACAGCGACTGTCTCTCGCGGACAAACCCGAATTCGTCCGGGAGGAGTTCTTTTACTTTAACGATAAGCTCAGCCTCTTTAAAAAGCTTTTCTCTGTCTGTGATAAGGGCGCCGGCAGCAAGGTATTCGGCGTCGGAAAAACCGCTGCCTTCGCCTGCACCTGATTCAACATATACGCTATGGCCGCGGCGCTTGAGTTCTTCAATGCCGGCTGGAGTAATGCTGACCCTGTATTCCTCTTTTTTTACTTCTTTTGGCACGCCAATTACCATGAATGGTCCCTCCGTATTATAACTCTATCCTGAACTCAGCCCCTTCCTTCCAGTTCCGAACCGTAAGCCGCCCTCCCATGTTTCTCTCTATCATGGTTTTGGATATGTACAATCCGATGCCTGTCCCCGTCCCTTCGTCCTTTGTGGTGAAATAAGGATCAAATATCTTGTCCATAATATCCTCCCGTATGCCGCCTCCGGTGTCCCTGATTTTTAGTATAACTCTGTTGTCCGTTTCCGATATCTCGATCGTTATCCTGGCCTCGCAATTCTCTTTCGCTTTCCGCATTAAAATCGCATCTTTTGCATTGTTGATGAGATTCAACAGAACATGCTTAAACTCATTGGGATACCCATTGATGACCAGACCTTCCTTTTCAACAATGATTTCAACATCAATATAGTTGTTCTGAAGCTGGGCCTTCATAAGGGATACGGTTGCATCTACTACCTTCCTTACCTCAAAAAGTTCTTTTTCCTTGGAAGGCTTGAAGAAATTGCGGAAATCATCGATGGTCTTCGACATGAAATTGATCTGCCACATGGCCGTGGCGACAGCATTATTGAGCCGCTCCTTATCCAGCTCGCCATATTCATATGCCATCTGCAGGTTTTGTATTATGAGGCCGGTGACATTGAGAGGCTGTCGCCACTGGTGGGCAATTGCGCCTATCATCTCCCCCATGGCCGCCATCCTCGACTGCTGAAACAGCAGTTGTTCTTTCTCCTGGCGTAAAACGATTTCTTCCTGCACTCGTTGTTCCAGAGTTGCGTTCAGTTCTTCGAGCTGCTGCTGCTTGCTCCTTAGGTCCTCTTCTGTTTTTTTGCGTTCGGTGACGTCTATGGAAGTGTGAACAAAATTTACAATTTCGGAAGATGCATTCCGTATGGGATAAGCACTTACTTCAACAAATAGCTTATTACCATCTTTGTCATAATGCGTATGCTCTTCCACACTGGGGTAGCCTGTTTTAAGGAGTTTATAAGCAGGACAGGGATCAAGCGGAGGTTCGCAGGGCTGTTCCCTATGGTGTGTAGCTTTGTAGCAGTAATTCCCCACGAGTTCCTCAGTTGAAAGGCCGGTCAGCCGTAAGGCTGCCTTGTTGGCCCATAAAATCCTGAAATCTTTCGATATGAGCAGAATGCTTTCATTGATGCCCTGGGTTATGTCCTCAAGCATCTGCTTTGACTCGGTCAGTTTCTCCTCCGCCCGCTTGCGCTCCATAATTTCATCCGAGAGATTTATGTTGACATCCGATAAATCTTTAGCGAACTTCTCAATATGTTCGGCATGACTGACAATTAACAGGAAACCCGCAACAAGTCCTGTAAACGCCAACCCCGCCAGGAGGAGGCCCCAGGGGCGCCAACTGCTCCTTGCCGCGATGAAGTCCGGTGTGGCCGAATAGACTACCATCCATTTCCGTCCGGCGACCTCGAGTGTTTTTGAACTTATGAAGTCTGTTTCGGGATGATTCTGGGTTAGCAAGGGAGTTTTACGAGTGCGTGATGAGTGTGCATAAAGAAACCGTTCTTTCTCAGGCGCCGATGCATCATAGATAAAAAAATCTACAGCTTCAGGGTTTACATAACTCAGTGATTTTTCAACAGTGTTGCCTATTCTAAATACGCCCAGAGCGAAGCCTTCAAGATTGTCCCATCGTGCCTGAGCAGAATTTATCAACACCCCTTTCCTGTAGATCGGCGCAAAGACGATAAAACCGAATTGACTCCTGGTCTCCTGGACAAGGGTTATTCTTGCAGTCGCACGTGTCTCGCCCGTCTTTCGGGCGACTTCCAGAGTCTCCAGCCGGTCGGGAGTGGAAGCATCGTCAAACCCAAGGGCTATCTCGTTACCCTTATATGGCTCGACAAAATAAACGGGGAAATATTCCTTCCGCTTCTCCGCCCTTTTCATCTTTCCCTGTGCAATACGTTCAGTGAATTGAAAATCAGGGAAGCCTTCTCTCCTTGCAGCACGTTCATATGCCTCCCTCCGGGAATCCGGTACGCGCGGCATCCATTCAAGGGCTTGAATACTGGCATGCTGCTTCAGAATATGTCTTGCAAAATCCTGAAACTCAGACCTCTCTATGCCCTTCCCCGATGAATGATACAGGGCTTGAAGCGACGTAAGCACGGCTATATTGCTATCAAGCTCTCTCTTCAACGCGGAGTAGCGGTTTTCCACTGCTTCATTGAATTCTGCCTGTATGAGTTTCTTGTCAGCGTAATAACTAAATGCAGAGACAATTATGGATAAGGCAATACCCAGGCCCAGTATTACGGCAAATAAAATATTGCGCAAGGACTTATTGCCCAAATGTTGTATCATAAATTTGCGGCCTCGTGCAATAAGGCGGTATATGGCGCGACGTTCCTCTTGATCGAAAGACGGAAATGTGGCACCCTATTGGATGGTATCAAGCAAAGCCTCCACTTCTTTTCTAACTAAGGGCTTGAAAACCAATACAGTAGTGTAAACTTTATAGTATGAAAAATGAAATGGGTAAATAAGGATGCAACTCTTGGAGAATATTTGTCGGAAGAAGTACATATCATCCATGTTTCGGGGCGAAGCCGGCTCGTCCCCTGCCGGGGTGGTAAGTTTGCTTTTGTTGCGATTGATTTATAAAGGTAAATTATGTATTCTCAATAGTGAGGGCTTATGGCAGCGTTGACAAAGAAAGGGACTTCGCATGATGAGGATATTGCAAAGAGCATGATTTATGTCTAAGAAAAGAAGAGATAGCGAAAGGACAACCCCGTGAAGATTGTGTCAGCTGATGAAATGAGAGAGCTCGACAGGCTTGCTATTGAAGACTATGGCATACCCGGCCTTGTGCTTATGGAGAGGGCAGGGTTGGCTGTAGCATCGAGAGTAAGGGCGCTTTTTCCGTCAAAAAAGGTGGTGGTGCTCTGCGGCGGCGGCAACAACGGCGGTGATGGGCTGGTGGCTGCACGGGACCTTTTTAACTCGGGATCCAATGTTACGGTGATAATGACGACGAAGAAAGAGGCGCTCAGTTCTGATTGCGCCATTCAATATAAGATAGTAAAGAAGATGGGAATACCGGCAGAGTTCCGCAACACATTGAGTGGAAAAGATATACATGGTTCGGTAGTTATTGATGCGGTATTCGGGACCGGTCTTGCCCGTCCTGTGAAGGGCGATATTGCCGGAATGTTCTCTTTTTTGAATAGCTCTGAGGCCCCGGTGGTCGCTGTCGACATGCCTTCAGGAATATCATCAGATACCGGTGCAATTCTTGGCCAGGCGGTCATGGCTGAATGCACAGTCACTTTCGGTCTGCCCAAAAGGGCGCACTTTCTCTATCCAGGCGCCGGGTATACCGGAAAGCTTTTTATAGAGGACATCGGACTCCCCTCTTGTTTACTCGAATCCGACTCGATCAAAGCTTCCCTGATCGACAGGGAAACGGCGGACGCACTTGTTCCTGCAAGGCACAGGGATTCTTTTAAAGGAGATTACGGGCATGTGCTGGTAATTGCGGGTTCCAGGGGCAAGACGGGTGCAGCGCTGATGTGCGGTCAGGCAGCGCTCAGGAGCGGTTCCGGACTTGTGACCCTCGGGGTCCCCGAATCGTTGGTCGAAAGCTTCCAGTGCAGGGTGACAGAAGAGATGCTCCTGCCGCTGCCTGACGACGGCAACGGTATGATGTCTTTAAAAGCCTTGGACAGCATACTCGAATTTGCGGCTGAAAAAATCGATGTAATTGCTGCAGGCCCCGGCATTGGGGTATCGCCGGCCACGAAAAAGATTATGACAGAACTTGTTCTTCGGTCTGCAATCCCCATGGTGATCGACGCCGACGGATTGAACTCAATCAGCGCTTCAGCGAAGCATGCTCGCGAAGTGAAGGAACTTTTGCAAAATGCAAAGTCTCCCATTATTCTTACCCCGCATCCAGGTGAAATGGCGCGGCTTGTTCATAAGCCGGAGGTCACGGACCGGTCAGGAATTACCGTCTCTTTTGCCGTAGATTCGGGCGGGTACCTCGTGCTGAAGGGGGTCCCCACTATTATCGCCTTGCCCGAAGGAAATATATTTATCAACACCACAGGGAACCCCGGCATGGCTACCGCTGGAGCAGGCGATGTCCTGACAGGAATTATCGCATCCCTGCTGGGTCAGGGACTGAATCCTGCTGATGCTTCGGCGCTCGGCGTTTTTATCCATGGTATGGCCGGGGACAAAGCTGCGGCAAAGACTGGAGAATACTCGCTTATTGCGTCTGATCTCATTAATGCTCTGCCCGCTGCCTTTATGGAATTGCGAGGATTGTGACGGCAAGTGCATAACAAGGTTGTTGTTCCACCGGTTTTCGACGGTCATCATGTCAATGCTTTTTTCACCACAAAGGCAGTGCAATGTGATGTGCATGGGCTGGCAGAGTTTCTCTCTGTCCCTTCGGTGAATATTTACATGCCTGTCCAGAAGCATACCGACAAGGTCCTGGTCCTGGATTATGACCATGGGCCTGAAACGGCAGATGCCGTCATCACCGGCAACAGGGGAATTTTCATTGGCGTACAGGTTGCAGACTGCGTGCCCGTTCTTTTGTTTGATAAAAAACAGCGGGTGGCCGGAGCGGTCCACGCGGGATGGCGGGGGACCGCCGCCTCGATACTGAAAAAAACGATCGAAATGATGTCGCAGCGTTTTTCTACTTCGCCGGCGGATATCATCGTGGCGATAGGCCCTGCCATACGAGGGTGCTGTTATGAGGTTGGATATGAAGTCATAGAGGCGGTGGTGAGGGCGAGCGGCGAGGGAGATTATTGCCGGGCCAATGGCGGGAAATACTGTATTGATCTGGCGAGCGCCAACAGGCAGCAGGCACTCTCTTCCGGTGTGTCCCCTGAACAAATATGGCTCGCGGATGAATGCACATTTTGCAGACCTGAAAAATACTACTCATACCGTTTTGCAAAAGGAACAACAGGACGCCAGTGCGGCGTTATCGGCATTGTCTGATATGAGTTATAATACCGTTAAACGAAAGGAGAGAGTATGCTCAAGGCAAAAGACATCATGACTAAAGAGGTCATAACAGTGACTCCGGCCACCACGATTGAAGATCTGGCACATATTCTGATAAAGCATAATATCAGCGGCGCCCCCGTAGTAAACGATGAAGGCAATTTGATCGGTATAGTTACTGAAAATGATCTGATCAGCAAGAACAAACGTTTGCACATCCCCACAGTGATGAGGCTTTTCGATGCCTATATCATGCTCGAGAGCCCTGCGACAATTGAAAGAGAGATCAGGAGAATGGCGGCGGTCACCGTCAATGATATATTTGTTAAAGATGTAGGCACTGTTACCGAAGAAAATAGTGTAGAGGAAATCGCAACTATTATGTCCGAAAAAAAGGCGTATCTCATACCGGTCGTAGCCGGAGGCAAAATCACGGGTATAATAGGGAAAATGGACCTTATTAAGGGGATCGCAAGGTAGCTCATTATATGAGCACGGCGGTGCACTGTCAATGGAAACAGAATGCTTTTCAGTGCGTATAATTACCCGATCGCCCGAGGAAACGGAACATATAGGCTTCAGGCTGGGTGCGTTCCTGGAGTCATCTGCACGAATAAAGACGGTAATGCTTTACGGCGATCTCGGGGCGGGCAAGACAACGCTGATAAAGGGAATTGCCTCTGCGTTTGGTATTGCAAAGAGAGACGTGGGCAGCGCCAGTTTCGTAATGGTTGCGGAGTATGAAACATCGCCGCCTTTTTATCATATAGACCTGTACCGTCTGGAAAGACCGGAGGATGTTGATGCTGCGGGGATATGGGAATATATTGATACGGGTGGAGTTGCGGTCATAGAATGGGCGGAAAGACTTGCCGACGTGCCTGACAACGCTATTAAAGTACGCATTGCGCAGCTCGCGGACCAGGAAAGGGAAATCATTATAGATGGAGTTGAGCGTGAAGCGCTGGGGATTTAAACCGATTATATATAAAGCCTTTTAATGCATAGCATATGGAGTTGCCGTTCTGTGTCTGAGAAACCTGAAAACACTTTGTCTCCTTATATCGAAGCGTTGAAATCTGGTGAAGATTTTCTGCTTGCAAGGATCTTTGTCTACGCAACCGAATCAGAATATACCAAATACACGAGCACGAGGGAAGAAGACTGGCGTATGGCCATGAGGGAGCCTTCCAAAAGCCTGATATCTTACCTTGAGAATAATGACGAACAGGAAAAAATACATGTAGACGAACGATTTGAGGAAAATAGTGTTGCGGCTTTCGGTATCCTTGAGGCAAAGCGCCACCGCAGTCGCGGCATCCAGTTTGATATGTTTTTGGGATTGACAAAGCTGCTGCGGCAGGCTTTTGTTGACTTAATCTATGAAACAAAGCTGGACAATGAACAATGTAAAAAGGCACTGGCAATAACGCACCGTTTTTGGGACAAATTTGAGCTTGGTTTTTCTTCAGAATGGATGAAGAACACAGAAGGGGAGAAAATAACCGAGCTTCAGGAAACCAACAGGGACCTCACCAATCAAAAGAACCGCTACCATACAATAATACAGAGCATCGCCGAACCGGTTTTTGTAATCGACAAACAAATGAATATCATTGAGACCAACGCTTCTTTTAATAAAATATTCGGTATTGGCTGCGGCAGCGATATGAAATTCTTATTTGAAAAGACTTCTCTCCCCCATTTTGGGGAGAGATTTATGGCAGATTATAATCGCGGCATTTCTTTTGTCGAAGAAGTGGATATGCTTCTTAATAATGAAAAGTGCACATTTATTGTAAGCGGTTCAGCCTTAGATGATATCAGCGGAAAAAATTATGGAGCAATAATAAGCCTTCTTGATATCACAGAGCGCAAGCAGGCAGAAGAAGTTCTGAGGAATACACACGAAGAGCTTGAACGAAGGGTTGCAGAACGCACGCATGATTTGGTGATAGCGATGGAGGAATTGGAGCATGAGGTTGCCGAGAGGATGCGGGCCGAGCAGGCGCTGCGCGAAAGCGAAAAACGTTATCACACTCTTTTTGAAGAGTCGCCGGACGGCGTACTGATAATAGACACTGCGGGCAAGATAATCGAATTCAATGAAACGGCCCACAGTCAACTTGGTTATTCAAGAGAGGAGTTTAAAAAACTGAGCTTGTCGGATATTGATCCCGTTGAAAGTCCCGAAGAAATACAGGATAAAATTAACAGTATGCTGAAAGAGGGGAAAGTCGAATTTGATGTCAAGCATAGGACCAAAGAGGGAGAAATACGGGATGTTCAAGTCGTAACACAGCCCATAGAGTTGTCAGGCCAAACTTTTTTCCATGCAATATGGCTCGACATTACCGAGCGAAAGTTGGCGGAGGAGCATCTCAGGAAGACAATCATGGAGCGGGAGACACTGCTGCGTGAGCTGTATCACAGGACAAAAAATAATATGAATACTATTTCGGGCCTCATTAACCTCCAGACGACATACCTTGATGGTGACGGAATCGCAATTCAAATGTTCCGGGATATTCAGGACAGAATCATGTCGATGTCCTTGGTCCATGAAAGGCTTTACAAATCAAAAGATTTGTCCAACGTCAGCCTGAAAGACTATGTTAGTGATCTGGCAAATACCCTGATAAGCGGCCACAAAATTAACAAGGACAAATTATCGCTGAGACTGGATATTGAGGACTTCACGCTGTCCATTGATACGCTTATTCCCTGCGGGCTAATTTTAAATGAGCTCATGACCAATTCCCTGAAGTACGCATTTATTGATGGCAGAGAGGGCCAAATCAGTATAAAAGGGCTTGTTTCTTCGGGAAAAGAAATTCAACTTGTTTACAGTGATAACGGGATAGGCTTTCCAGCCGGCTTCGATTTTGCCAAAGTTGAGACCCTTGGGTTAAGATTGATCAATGGATTAATAACCAGCCAATTGCGTGGTAACATAGAGATAACAACAAAGCCTGAAACGGTTTTCACCATCGCCTTCCGGGAACCGGGATATCAGCAGAGGATTTGAGGCAATGAAAAAAGGCAGGATATTGATAGTTGAGGATGATTATGTTCAGTTCCTGTCCACGGAAATGTTGATGAGAATATGGGGTTACGAAGTGCTCGGTCCGGCATCCTCGAGCGAGCAGGCGCTTGAAATCGCCGAAAAAGACAAGCCTGACGTAATTCTTATGGACATAAGTATACAAGGCAACATGGACGGAATTGATACGGCAAGACAGATTGACGAACAGTTTCAGATTCCGGTCATTTTTACCACCGGCTATAGCCACGGGGAGTTATACCAGAGGGCGCAGACGGTCATATCCGCTGCTTTTTTGGTAAAGCCCTACGGGATTGACGAATTGAAAGCTGCCATTGAGGTACATACTAAACCTTAGTACGGATAAGGTGGAGGTAAATTATGGGACATATAATGGGACCGGGATAGGTGAAGCGGATCGGGATTATATGCAAAACCGGCAGGACTGAACTTGCCGGGATATTGAAGACGCTTCTCCCGTGGCTCGGAAACAAGGGCTATGAAGTGTTTATCGATGAGGAAACTGCGGTGGTCCTCGGGGCTGAGGGACACTCCAGGGCGCATATCCCATCGCTCGTCGATATGGTCATTGTTTTCGGCGGTGACGGGACCATGCTCGGCGTCACCAGGCTTATAGGCGATAGGGGGGTGCCGATACTCGGAGTCAACCTGGGAGGGCTCGGTTTTATTACCGAGGTGAACAGGGATGAGCTGTTTGATGTTATCGATAAAATGCTGTCGGGCAGCTGCTCTATCGAAGAGAGGATCATGCTCACAGCCCGGGTCAACCGCAACGGCAAGGCTGCAGCGGATTTTACCGTCCTCAACGATGTGGTCATCAATAAAGGGGCGCTGGCAAGAATTATAGAACTCGAAACATACATCAGCGGCAACTACGTCACCACGTTCAAGGCCGACGGGCTTATCATCTCAACACCCACGGGGTCCACTGCTTACTCACTTGCCGCCGGGGGGCCGATACTCTACCCCACTCTTAACAGTATAGTGCTCACTCCCATATGCCCGCACACTCTGACTAACCGGCCGATTGTCCTGCCTGACAACGTTACCGTTCTGGTCACGCTCCGGTCTGCGAGCGAGGATGTCTATCTTACGCTGGACGGCCAGATAGGTTTTTCGCTGCAGAGAGATGACACTGTGGAGATAATGAAGGCGGCTTATACCACCAGGCTTCTTATCCCCGGCCGGCGGGACTACTTTCATATATTAAGGACAAAATTGAAATGGGGCGAAAGATAGGCTTTGTATGGAATTCTTACAAAGCCTATAATTTGTATAAGGAGCATTCGATGTTGAAGAGTTTGCGAATGGTGATTGAATATTACGGTGAACTCGGGTTTGAGCGGCTGCCGCTGAATTACTGCACGGGGCTGCAGGAAGAAGCCGTACCCGAAGGACCGCCGCCGGCCCCGCCTTGCCCTGCACATGAAAGGGAAGCCGCCATTAAATCATTGCGTGAGCTGATCGGAGATTGCAGTAGGTGCAAACTATCGCAGGGCAGAACAAACATTGTTTTCGGCGAGGGCAATGTTAACTCCAGCATTATGTTTATCGGCGAGGGACCTGGAAAGGAAGAAGATTTACAGGGCAGGCCCTTTGTAGGGGATGCAG
The DNA here is from genome assembly GCA_963784135.1 of Nitrospirota bacterium. GTDB lineage: Bacteria > Nitrospirota > Thermodesulfovibrionia > Thermodesulfovibrionales > Dissulfurispiraceae > JADFXI01. Next base: position 403,406 of record CAWAQG010000004.1, read on the forward strand.
GTCAACTGCTCACGAGGCTCATTGAAAAAATGAGTTTTAAACGTGAAGATGTATACATTGCCAATATCGTCAAATGCAGGCCGCCGATGAACCGGGACCCCCAGGAAGATGAGATTGCAGCCTGTTTCTCTTTTCTCGAAAAGCAGATCGAAATTATTGCGCCGAGAGTGATTGTTTCACTCGGAAAGATAGCTGCCTATGTGCTTTTGGGCATATCAGGCCCTATAACCAGGTTCTCCATAACGAGGACGCGGGGAAATTTCAGCGAGTATAAAGGGATACCTGTCATGCCGACCTTTCACCCGGCCTACCTGCTCAGGAACCCGCGTGATAAATGGCTGACATGGGAGGATGCCCAGGCGGTCCTGAAAAAACTTGAAGCATCGGAAAACGGCTTATGAAGGCACTCTGGGCCCCATGGAGAATGGAGTATATCCTCGGCCCGAAAGGTCCCGAATGCCTGTTTTGCGTAAAGCCGGCTGAACAGAAGGACAGGGAGAACCTCATCCTTTACAGAGGCGGGCGCTCATACGTGATTATGAATAAATACCCTTACAATAACGGCCATCTTATGGTGGTACCCTATACTCATTCTTCATCCTTTGATAATCTCCCCGAGGCCGACTTGTTCGACATTATGAAACTTGCCCGGCTCTCTATTGATTGCCTTACAAAGGCATTTCATCCGGAAGGCTTTAACGTCGGAGTCAATATCGGAGAGGCTGCCGGCGCCGGAATCGAGGAGCACCTGCATATGCATATTGTCCCGCGCTGGGCCGGGGATTTGAACTTTATGACAGTCACCGGCGAGATACGGGTGATACCGGAGCATATACTCGATACCTACGATAAGCTTTACCCGTTTTTTTCCGTCGCTTGACTCCGTCTTTTGACCTATGTAAACTAAAGTGATGGAAAAAAAGATATTCAGGGCATTTGAAGACAGCATTGCGTTGAAGGAAAAGTTTGTTAAGGAGAACGCACCGCTGATTGCCGAGGTGTCGAGGCTGATCGCCGACGTCTTCAATGACGGCAAAAAGGTGTTGATATTCGGCAATGGAGGGAGCGCCTGCGATGCGTCGCACATTGCCGCTGAATTTGTGAACCGTTTTAAAAGAGACCGCCCCGGACTGCCTGCTATCGCATTGAATACCGATATGGCTGTGATGACCTCTATCGCCAATGATTATGATTATTCCGAAATTTTTGCAAGGCAGGTCAAGACATTGGGAGAGGAAGGGGACATTTCTATCGCCATAAGCACCAGCGGAAGCTCGAAAAATATTCTTAAAGCTGTTGATGCGGCAAAAAAGAAAGGGCTGAGGACTATCGCCTTTACAGGTTCGAAAGGTGAAAAATTCGCTGCCAAAAATGATTACGCCTTCGTTGTTTCTTCCGACGATACCCCCCGCATCCAGGAGGTGCATATAACGCTTGCCCATGTTATGTGCCAGATGGTTGAAGAGATACTTTTCGAAGCCCCGAGGAAAAAATAGCAAGAAAAGAGCAACCACAGAGGGCACAGAGAAATTCATTGTATATAAAAAACCGTAGAATTTTTTTTGGAGTGCTCAGAGCCTTGCTCTGTGTACTCTGTGGTTAATTTTGATTCTATGAAAATCCTCGGGATCGACCCCGGAAGCGTCTATTGCGGTTATGGTTTTATACAGGCCCCTGACAGAAACGCGCCTGTTGCCGGCAGACGGAAGAACGGGCGGCCCCAGTATCTGTCTTCCGGCAGGATTGTCCTCCCCGCTCGCCAGCCGCTCCATATACGGCTGAAAGAGCTTTACACCACCCTTGCTGAAGTTATAGCGGAATACGGTCCTGACGAAATAGTCATAGAAAAAATGTTTTTTGCAAAGGGGATAAAAGCGGCCATTAGCCTTGGGCATACAAGAGGTGTTGTTCTCATTGCCGCTGCCCTCACCGGCCTTGATATTTACGAGTACTCCGCACTTGAAGTCAAGAAGTCAGTGGTCGGTTACGGAAAGGCCGACAAAAATCAGGTCCAGAAAATGGTCAAAGAAATCCTGACAATCGGACATCCCCTGTCTCCTGACAGTGCTGATGCGCTGGCGTTAGCACTGTGCCATGCTCATACGAGAAAGTTCGATAGTCCTCAGCAATAGTAGAGGCGCGTGATATTATGAATAAACATGCGGATGAGCTGCTTCGTGAAAAGACGGTCTATCTCAACAGCATCTTGAAGTCTTCGCCTCTGGCCATCGCTGCCACAGACCTGGATTTCCGTATCACGTATTACAATGCGGCTGCCGAAAAGTTCTTTGGATACATATCCGATGAGGTCGTTGGCAGGACGGTACCACATATTCATGAAAAACTGAAGGTGGACCCGTCACGTTTTGAAAGGGCCATTGAGATAGTAAAAAGTGAAAATATATATACATATAACGTCAGGGTAAATACAGAAAGCGGAGTTCGTTTCCTTGAGTCGCACGTATCGGGGATATGGGACGAGGACCATGAACTGATGGGTTTTGTACTTATGTCCGCTGATGTTACCGATAAGATAAAAGCCGAGGAAGAGGTCAAAAATTACGCCCTTGAGCTGGAAAGGAGCAACAAGGAGTTGGAACTCTTTGCCTCGATAGCCTCGCATGATTTGCAGGAGCCGCTCCGCAGTATTTCGGGTTTTGCCCAACTCCTGCAGAGGCGATACAAAGACAAACTGGACCAGAATGCCGCTGAATTTATTTCTTACATAGTCGAAGGAGCAGACAGGATGCAGCAGTTGATCAGGGACCTGCTTGATTATTCGAGAATCACCACCAGAGGGAAATCTTTCGCACCGGTCGACTGCAATAAAGCCCTTGGAACTGCGCTTGCCAATTTAAGGGTCGCCATTGAAGAAAGCGGCGCCGCCGTCACATTCGACCCGCTCCCGGTTGTGAGCGCCGACTCCGGCCAGATAATTCGTTTATTCCAGAACCTTATCGGAAACGCCATAAAATATTGTGGACAAAGTGGGCCCGCTGTCCATGTCTCTGCAAAGCGAGAGGGGGATGAATGGTTATTTTCCGTAGCTGATAAAGGTATAGGCATAGACCCGCAATTTTATGCGCGCATATTCCAGATTTTCCAGCGTCTCCACAAGAGAGATGAATACCCCGGCACCGGTATAGGTCTCGCCGTCTGCAAGAAGATAGTTGACAGGCACGGAGGACGCATCTGGGTGAAATCCGAGTTGGGCAGGAACTCCACGTTTTATTTTACAATGCCGGCAGGTCAATAATGGCCGCTTGGGGAAGAGAGTTATGGCGGTGAAAATAGCGAGGCCGGAGAAAATATGACCGGTACTGATGTTGTACGAATACTTATGGTTGAAGACAATCCGGCTGATGCTATGTTCATAAGGGAGATGCTCCTTGAAATGGACAATGTGCGAAGCATCGTCACACATGCAGGGACGCTTTCCGAAGCTGTTCGGCAACTCGAAACAACAAGTTCCGATATTGTGCTCCTGGACTTGACTCTGCCTGATAGTGAATGGCCGCATACCATGCTCAGCGTCATTAAATGCGCTCCTGATGTGGCTGTTGTTATATTAACGGGTCTGGACGATGAAGAGCGTGCGATACAGTCGCTCAAGAAGGGCGCTCAGGATTATCTGGTCAAGGGTGATATAAACAGCAGGTTGTTGAGCCGGACTGTTCTCCATGCCATTGAGAGGCAGGGGCTTAAGCTCAAGATGATGCTTTTTGAAGAAGATCTCAAACAGAAACAGCGCCTGATCGGGGAACTGAACCTGACCCTGGAGCAGAGAGTCCTGGAAGAAACGGCCAAGAATACTGAGAAAGAATATATGCTGCTCCATCAGGGCAGGCTGGCGGCAATGGGAGAGATGATCGGCAACATTGCACACCAGTGGAGACAGCCGCTGAATACTCTGGGGCTCCTTGTTCAGGACCTCAGTCATGCTGAACGCTATGGGGAACTGAACAGGGAATACCTCGACAGGAGCGTTGAAGAGGCAATGAAGACAATCAACTTCATGTCGCGGACCATAGACGATTTCAGGAACTTTTTCAGGCCGGACAAGGAAAAAACATTGTTTGGCCTGGCAGAAACCCTTAACCTGACGCTCTCTATTGTTGGGGACAGTTTCAGAAACAACAATATCAACATAGAACTGGAGATGCAGGATGACGCGGATATCGAGGGCTATCCTAACGAGTATTCCCATGTCCTGCTGAACATTCTGACCAACGCGAAAGATATCTTTTTAGAGCGGGGCGTAGAGGCCCCAAATGTTATAATAAAGCTGTTCTGTGAAAATGGCAGGTCTGTTATTACTGTAGCGGACAACGCAGGAGGGGTAAAAGAGAACATTATGGATAAAATCTTTGACCCCTACTTTACAACAAAGAACCAGGGAACAGGGATCGGTCTGTATTTGTCGAAGGTGATAATAGAGAAGAACATGGGCGGAAAACTGACTGTCAGAAATACCGGCGGCGGGGCAGAGTTCAGGATAGAGGTCTGATATGATAGCATCATTACGCGGGAAGCTCATTTCAAAGAGACCTGACAGGCTGATAGTTGATGTGCATGGCGTAGGTTACAGCGTTCAGGTGCCCCTGACACTCATCTCGGCCCTTCCTGACGAGCACTCGGATATTTTTCTTTACATCCATACGCATGTGAGGGAAGATGCGCTGCAACTTTACGGCTTCCAGGCAGAAGATGAAAAAAGGATATTTACGACGCTGCTCGGGATTTCAGGCATCGGACCCAGGACCGCGCTCAACCTCCTTTCAACCATCCCCCCTGAAAAGTTTTATACTGCCATCGATGCTGAAGATGTTGATGTGTTGTGCAAGGTGCCGGGACTCGGCAAGAAAACGGCGCACCGGTTGATTCTTGAGCTGAAAGATAAGCTGCCGTCATTCAAAGAGAAAAAGAATACCGTGTATGACGACACGCTTTCTGCGCTGGTAAACCTTGGGTATAAAAAGAGCATTGCCCTTGATGCCATCGAAAAGGCATATGGTAGAGGTAAGAGCGATATTGAAAGTTTGCTCAGGGAGGCTTTAAAATATCTTACGGTGGATAAATGAGGATAGAGGACAAAGAGATAGGGCCTTTGTGTCCCGAAGCGGACCAGGAGGAACTGACTTATGAGACTAACCTGCGGCCCCGCTCACTTAATGAGTTTGTAGGACAGCAGCGGACCAAGGATAATTTGAAGGTCTTTATTGCTGCCGCTGCGCTGAGGAAGGAGCCGCTCGACCACGCGCTTTTTTTCGGCCCTCCCGGTCTCGGCAAAACAACGCTTGCCGCTATTATAGCCAACGAGTTGGCGGTGAATATAAGAACCACGTCGGGCCCGGTACTCGAAAGACCCGGGGACCTGGCAGCTATATTGACCAATCTTTCCGACCGCGACATACTGTTCATTGATGAAATTCACCGGCTGCCGAGGATTGTGGAAGAGGTGCTCTATCCGGCTATGGAGGACTTTAACCTTGACATTATTATAGGCCAGGGCCCCAACGCCAGGACTTTAAAATTGAACCTCCCGCGCTTTACTCTGATAGGCGCTACCACACGTACGGGGCTTTTGACCTCTCCGCTGCGCGACAGGTTCGGTGTCATATGCAGGCTCGAGTTTTACACTCCGGATGAACTGAAGGAAATAGTGGGACGGTCTGCGCACCTGCTTGAAATGCTGATAAAAGAAGACGCCGCCATTGAGATTGCGAAGAGATCACGGGGCACGCCGAGGATCGCAAACCGGCTGCTCAAGAGAATCAGGGATTTTGCCCAGGTCAAGGGGGATGGAAGTATCGATATGGCGATAACCAGGGAGGCCCTGACAGCGCTTGACATCGACCACCTCGGACTTGATGATGTCGACAGAAAGCTGCTAAGGGCCATTATCGACAAGTTCAGCGGGGGGCCGGCCGGCGTTGATGCTATAGCGGCCTCCATGAGGGAGGACCGGGAAACGATTGAAGATGTGTATGAGCCGTATCTACTGCAGGAGGGCCTTATTGAAAGGACAGCGAGAGGAAGGCTTGCTACAAGGCGGGCCTACGAGCATTTAGGAAAAAAACTGCCTGACGGCCTGTTTTAACCGGATGAAGCTGCTGATGCATATCTGTTGTGCAAACTGCGCCACCTATCCCTTATCGGTGGTCAAAGAGCGCGGCATTACGGTAAAAGGTTTCTGGTCCAATCCTAACATCCACCCTTTCATTGAATATAAGAACAGACTTGAGGCCCTTCAAAAACTCCAGCAACTGTGGGGGTTGGATATCGAGTACAACGATTATTACGGTTTACAGGAATATCTCAGAAATGTAGTCGGAAATGAGGGCAACAGATGCGAATATTGCTATACCGCCAGACTGGAACAGGCTGCCCTGAAGGCCCTGGAGATAAAGGCGGATGCATTTTCAACCACCCTCCTGGTGAGCCCGTATCAGAAATTTGATCTGGTTATCGATATCGGGCGCCTGATGCAGAAGCGTTACGCTATAGAATTTTATGGCGAGGATTTCAGGCCCGGCTTTCGTGAGGGCAGGCGAATGGCCGGTACAATGGACCTCTACAGGCAGCAATACTGCGGCTGTATCTATTCTGAAATGGAGAGATATCAAAAAACCGTGAGATGTGAATCGTGAAACGTGAAAAGTTAAAGGCAAAACAGAAGACAAAAAATGGGCTGTCGACTTTTGTTTTTCACGATTCACGATTCACGTTTCACGGTCTTTAAACGATTCACGTTTGTTATGGACGGATTGCATCAGATAGGGAGGTTTTTAATAATTACCGGCATTGTTTGTGCCGCAGTGGGAGGGTTGTTTCTTTTTTCCGGAAAGGTCCCATGGCTCGGCAGGCTTCCCGGTGATATTATTATCCAAAAGAAAAATTTCACCTTCTATTTCCCTCTTGCGACCAGTGTCCTTGTCAGCATCCTTCTCACCCTGCTGCTCTGGTTTTTAGGCAGGCGCTGAATGGGCACTAAATACCTTAAGCCATTTTTAGTCGCCCTTGTTTTATGCATTGCGGCCCATCCTTCTCCGTCAGTCGCGCAACCGACCATGCGGGTATTGCTGGTTGACGGCAAAAATGCGACTATACCTCAGAATGGCGAGCAGGTCGAGAAGATCGGCACTGCCAGGGGAGAGGTCATTTTAAGCGGAATGAAATATTTCGGCAATATTGAGGTCTGGAAGGGTGAGAGGGGACTCTATATAATTAATGAAATCTCCCTGGAGGATTACATAAAAGGAGTGGTGGCCGCCGAAGTAAGCGGCAAATGGGAAAGTGAGGCGCTAAAGGCCCAGGCAGTTGCGGCCCGTACGTATGCCTTGTACCAGCGGTTGCACAATGTAACGTCTAAAATGCGCTACCATCTTACTTCAACCGTCCTGCATCAGGCATACAAGGGAAATGGCGTTCCGGCGAGCATAGCAAAAGCGGTAGATGAGACAAAGGGAGAGGTGCTTATGTATGATGGAAGCCCCATTATTGCTTACTATCATTCTACAAGCGGCGGGATTACGGAGGACCCGGTTGAGGTTTTCGGCAAAAGCTATCCCTATTTAAAATCCATCGAGACAAACTGTGAACTCTCTCCTTATTACATGTGGGAGAAGAGGCTGCCTGCTGCGGACATTGAGAGGGCAATGAATGTGTCTGGTCTAAAGGACATTATTATTGACTCATATACGGTATCAAACCGGGTCAAGGTATTCAGGCTTGTAACTGAAAGCGGCGAAGTTGAAGTCTCCGGCAATGTTTTCAGAAAGAATATCGGCTGGGATGAACTGCCAAGCACTTTGATTACAGCTGTTACCAGGGACGGAACTATTTATATCTTTGAGGGAAGAGGCTATGGCCACGGCGTCGGCATGTGCCAGTGGTCTGCTCTTGAAATGGCGAAAGAGGGAAAAAGTTACACGGAGATACTCTCCACGTTTTACCCGGGGACTACTATTGAGCGCTATGAGGACCGCTGATTTCGATTTTGATCTGCCCCAGGAATTGATTGCGTCGCGACCTTCCGAAAAGAGAGACCATTCACACCTGCTGATACTCCATAGGGATGGCTTTATTGAGCATAAGCGCTTTTTTGATATTTTAGACTATCTTGAAGAAGGCGATATGGTATTAATGAACAATACCAGGGTATTTCCCGCGCGCATTATCGGCAAAAAGACGGGGGGGGGGACAGTCGATATTCTATTGGTCAGAGAAACGGCTGACAAGGCGATATGGGAAATATTATGTAAGGGACATTGTGATGGTCCCGTGACCGTTTTTGACGGTATTAACGCAGAGATCGAAACCCATTGTTCGGATGAGCGGAACGGGAAAAAGAGATATCTGAGGGTCCCGGAAAACGCTGTTGTTAAACTGAACGACCTGGTTTGGAAATATGGTTATATGCCGCTGCCGCCCTATATTAAGCGTATGCCCGAAGATGCGGACAAGGAACGCTACCAGACTGTATATGCCGAGAAGCAGGGATCAATAGCGGCGCCGACTGCAGGACTTCATTTTACCGATGAGCTTATACGGAAAATACAAAATAAGGGAGTATTTGTGAGGTTTTTGACGCTCCATGTCGGGACAGGCACGTTTAAGCCGGTAAGGGCCGAATCTTTGGAAGACCACAATATGGACCCGGAATATTTTGAAATGGACCAATCCATAATACAAGAGTTGCAGCAGGTAAAGAAGAGCGGCAGAAAGGTTATTGCGGTGGGGACAACAACAACCCGGACATTGGAGGGCATTGCAAGCGGGGAATGCACTATTTTCAATGAGCTGAATAGTTCAAGCGACCCTTTGGCGAAGAGCGCTCTGCCCGACACAGGCAGCCAGAGGCCTGTTATAAAAGGGGCCACTGACATCTTTATTTGTCCTGGTTACAGCTTCAAAGCGGTCGACTGCCTCGTCACCAATTTTCACCTGCCCCGTTCAACGCCGCTTATGCTGGTATCTGCACTATCAGGCTTTGGCAGGATAGCAAAGGCTTACAAGGAAGCCATTGCAAAGGATTATAGATTTTTCTCCTATGGTGATGCTATGCTAATTTTATGAGGGGTGTGGGGACCGAAAGATCATCAATCCTGCTGTTGAGCCGGAATACCGTGCTTATAGGCGCGCTTCTCATTACTGTTGCAAGTTTCGGTATAGGATATTTTTTTGGTTTCAGGGGCAGCGGTCCAGCCGAACAGGAGAAGCAGCCTGTTGAAAGCCCCAAGACGAGCGATGCTTTCCCTCCTGAAGAAAAGCGGGTCATTGAGCTTCCTGTAAAAGATGTTACCGGCAAACCCGCCGCCACTGCTCAGCCTGCGCCGGCAGATCAGCCTGAGCGGGCCGCTGAAGCCTCTGCTCAAAAACCCGCGGAAGCGCCTGCAACCCAGGCAAAAGGCGAAATCCCGAAGAGCCAGGATACAACAGAAAAAAGCAAAAAGCCTGGGACACAGAAGAATGAGGCCGTGACTGCCGCAGTTGCTGCAAATCAGGTCCAGGACAATGCTTCTGTAAAATCTGCCCAGCCGACCCAGCCGGCCCAGGCAGGAAGCGCTGCTTCTAAAAGCGGCAGGCATACCGGGGAGAAGGCAAAAAAGAAGGCAAAGAAGGCCGTCCCTTCCGGCAAACTGTACACCGTGCAAGTGGGAGCTTTTCCCAGTAAAGAAGGAGCTGATCAGCTTTATAAGGACCTGAAGGCAAAAAACTATAATCCTTATATTGTTAACGCAAACGGGAGCAACGATTACTTCAAAGTCAGGGTAGGGTCTTTTAAGGACAAGAAAGCTGCAGAAAAAAGTGCAGCGGCACTTTCGAAAAAAACGGGATTGCAGAATTTTGTGACCGCGGCGCAATAGGCCTCCGGCAATGAATATGCACTCCGGTGCTGAAATTCTCTCTTCGATTTTCAATAAATCCAAAGTGATAAAACATACATAAAAATGGAGACTGTCACGAAAACAATAGAACTTGAACTTGATGAAGCTGAGGAATATCCTTTCCTGCACGGAGGGATCGATAAAACCCTTAAAGTCATTGAAGAATCCCTGGGAGTTGCCATCAGCGTAAGAGGGACTAAACTGATTATCAGGGGCGAGGAAAGAGAAACAGAGAAGGCGGAACGGTTGATAGATGAACTCAGGTCCGTCAACAGGAACGGCTATGCCCTTAAACCTGAAGATATAAGCTATGCGGTAAGATCAATGTGCGAGGGCGAGGATATTTCTGTCAAAGAGCTCTTTTCCGATAATATCCCCGTATCATCGAAGAGAAGGTTTATCATACCTAAAACAGAGACGCAGCGGCTTTATATAAACGCGATACGCATGCATGATATTACATTCGGCATAGGTCCTGCGGGCACAGGCAAGACGTACCTCGCGATGGCCATGGCCATCAGCTCGTTTCTGACAAAACAGGTTTCGAGGATCGTGCTGGTCAGACCTGCCGTAGAGGCGGGGGAAAAGCTGGGGTTCCTGCCCGGTGACATAGCAGAAAAGGTCAGCCCATATTTGAGGCCTCTTTACGATGCGCTTTTCGACATGATGGACATTGACAAGGCTTCAAAGCTCATCGAGCGGGGCATTATAGAAATAGCGCCGCTCGCCTTTATGAGGGGGAGGACGCTGAACGACTCTTTTGTTATACTCGACGAGGCCCAGAACACCACCCCTGAACAGATGAAGATGTATCTGACGAGACTCGGCTTTGGATCAAAAACAGTGGTTACAGGAGATATTACGCAGATTGATCTGCCCCAGGACAGGACATCCGGACTTGTAGAGGCCATCAGAATACTCAAAAACATTGAGGACATAAAGATCATTCATTTTTCCGAACGGGACGTTGTGCGGCACCGGCTTGTGCAGGCAATCGTCAGGGCATACGAAAAATATGAAAAACGGAACGTCGAAAAGTAGTACATCTAAAAAGACCAGGACTGCAGCGGAACTGCTCAGGGAATACCGACTGAGGCATAGGAATGACCTCTCGAGAATTTATGTGCTGCTGGGATTGAGTCTGGTGTGCGCTCTGCTGATCCAGGAGCGCATCGGCATCGACCATTTCATAGGGAGCTTCTTCATAACAGCTATAGTCCTTTTTATATTTTACCGTGACATAAAGCGCTACAAGCCGGCTTACCTCAATGACCACAAAATGATGCTGCTGCTGGGGCTGCTCGTTGCCGGCACGCTCATGTTCGGCCGTATTTCCGAATATTTGCTTTCCGGCCTCCACAGGGGACTTGTCCTTCCGAAGAGTTCGGCTTTTTTATACGGCATACCCATTCCCATGGGGGCAATGCTGGTCACGCTCATCTTTGACTTTCATACGGCCATCATTTTCTCCTTTATCACCAGCATCATGACCGGGATATGGCTCAACAATCCGCTATTTACAGTGTATGCGTTTGTCGGAAGCCTGACGGCTGCGTTCAGCGTCATCAGGTGCAAGAGACGCTCAGCGCTTCTAAAGGGAGGCATATATGTAAGCGCGGTCAATGTTTTGACCACCGGTGTTCTGCTGCTCTTCGAGGGCAACCTCTTTGCCGCCATGGCGCCTCATGCCTTTATGTTTGCCGCAATGTCCGGAATAATAGTCGCTGCTATAGTCTCTCTTCTGCTTCCTGTAATCGAATATGTATTTACTGTCACTACCGATATCAGCCTGATTGAACTGATGGACCTTGATCAGCCTTTGATGCATAATCTCATGATCGCCGCGCCCGGCACCTACCACCACAGTATTATTGTGGGAAATCTTGCCGAGACGGCGGCAGAAGCGGTGGGGGCCAACCCGCTGCTGGCACGGGTCACCGCTTGTTACCATGATATCGGAAAGATCCGCATGCCCGAATATTTCGTCGAGAACCAGACCAATAGTTCGAACAAGCACGAAAAACTTATGCCGCACATGAGCAGTATGATCCTTATTTCGCATGTTAAAGAAGGGGTGGAACTGGCGCGGCAATACAAGATGCCCAAACAAATTGTGGATATTATTCAACAGCATCACGGCACAAGCCTGATCACCTTTTTTTATCAAAAAGCCCTTGAGCAGACAAAAGATGATCTGCCGCTCCAGGAAGATTACCGTTATCCGGGGCCTAAGCCACAGACGAGGGTGGCCGCTATTGTCATGATGGCAGATGCAGTTGAGGCGGCCTCGCGCTCTCTTGCCGAGCCCACGCCGGCGAGGATTTCGGCACTTGTGGACAAAATAATCAATCATATATTTCTCGACGGACAGATCGATGAATGCGAACTCACACTTAAGGACATCTCTGAAATAAAGAAACGGTTTACTTACATTTTGACCAGTATATTCCACAGGAGAATAGAATATCCGGAGGTTGCAATGAAAGGCGGACTGCAAAAGGGCCCGTCTGAAGCGGCAGCGGCCCGGACTGCCGCTGATAAGGACGTGGCTGGAGCGTTAACGCAGGGAAATGGAAATAGCAATAGCAATAAAGAACAACCAAAGGCTGATCAAGGCAAACTATCGGGCAACAGAGAGGGTGCTCAATAAAGCCCTTACCCATCTGGCGTATAAAGGGCGACATACTCTCATTTCCGGCAAGCAGCTTTTAGAGTACCTTGAAGTAAGCGTGCTTTTTGTGAATGACGCCGGTATGAGAAGACTCAATCACCTCTACCGCGGCATTGACAGAACGACTGATGTGCTTTCTTTCCCGCTGATAAGTGAGAAGCCCGCGCTGTATTCCCGCCATTTATTGCTTGGCGATATAGTCATAAGCCTTCCTCAGGCCAAACGGCAGGCGGAGGAATATGGCGCCGGCTTTAACCGGGAACTTGCGCGCTTGCTCGTTCACGGTCTTCTTCATCTGCTGGGTTACGACCACGAAAAAAGCAGCTATAGAGCGGCAAAAATGAGACGGCTCGAAGCCGAGCTGGCAGAGGTCGTATGCCTTTAAGGAAATGGGCCGACAGTGCCGGACATGCTATCGAGGGGATTCTCTATGCCGCAAAAACCCAGCGCCACGTGCGCTATCATCTCTATACCGCGGCGTTTGTCCTTATTTTGATTTATATCCTCGGCGTGAGAAGGACCGACTTCCTGATCATCGCCATTGCAGTAGTGCTTGTTCTGCTCGCTGAGATGATCAATACTGCGATTGAGTATGTTGTTGACTTGCTGTCGCCTGAACACAATGAGAGTGCGCGGATCGCCAAGGACGTTGCCGCAGGCGCAGTGCTGATTACGGCCTTCGGCGCAGCCGTTATCGGGTATATCATAATGTTCCCCTATTTCAGCGAGGCATTTCAGAAAGGCATGTATATCGCAAAACATTCAAAGGAAGAAATTTCCCTTATAGCGACTATTCTTGTACTGATTACGGTCATTGTGATGAAATCATATTTTGGCAAGGGGCATCCGCTTCGCGGCGGGATGCCCAGCGGCCACGCTGCCATAGCTTTTTCCGTCTGGATAGCCATCACCTACAGCACCGAAAGTTTCGCGGCCTCGCTGCTTTCCGGAGCACTGGCAGTCCTGATCGCCCAGAGCAGGATAACAGTGAGGGCACACAGCCCTCTTGAAGTCATTGTCGGGGCTTTGCTGGGCGCCACCATTACGCTCCTCCTCTTTTTTATTTTTTATTGAGGATCAGCCGGCGACGGCGAGAAAGGATCATATGGAAGAAAACAGAGGAAACATGAGCGCTCAGCGCACCGCATTCAAAGTGCTTGGCGCGATCAGCTTCTCACATTTTTTAAACGACACGATCCAGTCATTGATAGTTGCCATCTATCCGCTGCTCAAGGGCAGGTTCCAGCTCAGTTTCGCTCAGATCGGCCTGATTACGCTGAGTTACCAGCTTACCGCTTCTCTGCTCCAGCCGATGGTCGGGCTCTACACCGACCATCATCCGAAGCCATACTCATTGGTCTTCGGAATGGGCTGCACACTCGTCGGCCTTCTGGTACTGGGGAACGCACCGGACTATAGCACGCTTATCCTTGCCGCCGCACTCGTCGGAACAGGTTCATCGATCTTCCACCCGGAATCCTCGCGCGTTGCCCGTATGGCATCAGGTGGACGGCACGGGCTGGCGCAGTCGATCTTCCAGGTCGGCGGCAATATGGGCAGCTCTATGGGCCCCCTGATGGCCGCGTGGATTGTTGTCCCTTACGGGCAGGGCAGCGTTGCATGGTTCTCACTCGCTGCTCTGCTTGCTATCGCAGTGCTCTTGCAGGTTGCCGGCTGGTATAGGCGTCGTCAGGCTCTTGCTTCACACAGGGTTGCAGCTGATAAAGGGTTGCACCCCGTTTTGCCGGGGCGCATTGTTTTTCTGTCAATGCTTATTCTGCTGGTCCTGATATTCTCCAAGTATTTTTACCTGGCCAGCCTGAGCAGCTATTATATTTTTTACCTTATGCACCGCTTCCACCTGTCTGTGCAATCTGCGCAGATGCATCTTTTCGCTTTCTTGTTTGCAGTTGCGACTGGCACCCTTGTTGGCGGACCTATAGGCGACCGCATCGGCAGAAAACTCGTGATCTGGATATCGATCCTGGGTGCTGCGCCGTTCGCTTTGGCGCTGCCCTATGCAAATCTGGCCTGGACCGGCATCCTCGCTTTCATCATTGGGTTCATCCTCGCTTCTGCCTTCACGGCCATCCTCGTGTTTGCGCAGGAACTTATTCCGGGTAAGGTGGGTGCTGTCTCAGGTCTCTTCTTCGGCCTTGCCTTCGGCATGGCAGGAATCGGCGCCGCTGTACTCGGCAAACTCGCTGATAATTATGGCATCGAATTCGTTTATCATGTTTGCTCTTATCTGCCGCTGTTCGGCATTCTTACCGCATTTCTGCCGGACCTCCGGCCTGGCAGATATGGTTAAGTTGTACCGGTAAGTTATTGAACTTATATATGCGACAATTGCATTAATTACTTAAACTTTGGTGGGGAAAGTTGCTTTATCTTGAACGCCGTAATCGTATATACTATAAAAAATTACACATTATTTCATTCCTGGAGGTATGCCGCTGTCATGGGTAATGTTTTGGTTGATAACCTGAAACCGGGGATGACGCTCAACACTGATGTTACAGATAGCTCAGGCCGACTCCTTTTTCGCGGAGGGACTGTGATAAGTAAAGATGGCATCAGGATGTTGAAGAACAGGGAGATTGCAGAGGTCGATATACAGGGGATTGAGGAGGAAAAGACCGAAACTGATGAGCCTGTTCAGCCGGAGCCCCGTATTGTCCCGGAGCCCCGTATTGTAAATGAGCCGCCAATAAACTCTGTAAGTAATTCAGCCCCGAAAGGTGCGGCAGTAGAAAAAAAGATCTCGTCAGAAGAAGACGAAAAAAAAATTACGATAATGGCGTCACTGCCTTTTTTCAAACCATTCACCGATCAGGAACTGCTTATTATTCTCGAAACAAGCAAGTGGCTAAAGTGCAACCCGGGAGATATTGTGGTGAAAGAAGGAGATACTGAACATTCCTTTTACATTATCCTGAAAGGAAGCATCCGCATACAAAAAAGGGTCGGCGCGGCCAGTTTGAAAAAACCAATAGGCTTCTTAAAGAAAGGACAGTGTTTCGGGGAAATGTCAGTGATCAGCGGGCAACCGAGGAGCGCCGATGCTGTTGCTGAAGAGGAAACATTTGTGCTGAAAATTGATGCCGACACCTTGAATAAAGAGACCGACTCTTTTGAATTCAGGTCCATACAGTTCAAATTCTACAAGATATTCTGCGAAATCCTCGCCCAAAGACTTGCCACAACCAACATGAAGCTTGTAACACCTACCTGAAGCAGCACGCCGGAGCGGATTACCTGGATGCCGGCTGTGGGCTGACTGACGGTGAGACTGTTTCATCCGAAGGGGATGGTACGACGGGTGTATTATCAAGAGTATCTTTATCCGGGGGGGTTGTCATGACTTCTTCATACTGGGGGATGACGATACCCCTTTTCACCATGATATTGTAGATAATCCGCGACCTGTTTGCGACGTAGCGTGACGTTCCGCGGGGATTATATTTTATCGGGTTCGGCAGCACGGAAGCAAGCCGTGCGGCCTCTTCCGGGCCGAGCGCAGATGCCGGTTTGCCGTAATAGTACCTCGAAGCGGCTTCGATGCCGAATATCCCCTCTCCCCACTCCGCAACATTCAGGTAGAGTTCCAATATCCGCCGCTTTGTGAGTTTTTTCTCCATTCGCCAGGTAAGTACCGCCTCTTTCACCTTTCGCAATGGATTTTTTGAGGGAGAGAGGTAGAGATTTTTTGCGAGCTGCTGGCTTATAGTGCTCGCTCCAAACTTGAATTTTTTCTCCCTGATGTCCTTTTCAGCCGCCTTTTCCATCGCTTCAAAATCAAACCCCTCATGCTTCCAGAATTTATCATCCTCGGCAATGAGTACCGCTTTTATCAGGAAAGGAGATATTTGTGAGAGATGCGTCCAGACCTGGCGTATTTTTATTTTCTTTCCCTCCCGCTGCCATTCTCTCTCCCGGTACTCCATGAAGGAGGTCTTTTTTATAGTCCCTTTCCGAAGCGCCGCTATATCGGGGAAGAAGAAATAATAAGCAATGCTCGCCAGCATTACGATAATGGAAAGGAAAAGAAGTTTAACGGGCCAACTTTTAATATTCTTTTTGCGCCGCATCGTGACGTTAATATGAAGTGACTATTTTAATCCGGCAGGGCATGGTATTTGAGCGGCTTCGGCAGACCAGGTGAAGCCATGGACGGCGTAACGGGCTGCCGCCCTCGGAGAAAGGCGGGATGCCTGTCGAGAATGAGCGAAAATACTATGCCTTGCCGGATTAAAATAGTCATAGCTCTATGCCCGGTCGGGCTTGGGTCTCTTTTGCGCCTCCAGGACTTTTTTCCTGAGCCTGACGGACAGAGGAGTGACCTCCACCAACTCGTCTTCTTTTATAAATTCGAGCGCCTGTTCGAGATTCAGCACACGGGGCGGGATCAACTGGATCGTATCATCAGCGCTGGCAGCGCGCATGTTCGTCAGCTTTTTCTCCTTTGTGACATTTACATCCAGATCGCTTTCACGGGCATTTTCTCCGATAATCATCCCCTCGTATACAGAGGTATTTTCGGTGATAAAGAGCGTTCCCCTGGGCTGGAGATGGAAGAGGGCATAGGTAGTGGATTTGCCGGTCCTGTCCGCCACAAGAGCGCCTGTTTGTCTCTTTGAAAGATGGCCGTGCCATGGCTCATACCCGTCGAAGAGATGGTTCAGGAGTCCCGTCCCTTTCGTGTCTGTGAGGAATTGGGAGCGGAACCCAATGAGTCCCCTGGAGGGTATCCTGAATTCGAGACGCACCCTGCCGTGGCCGTTATTCTGCATCTTCTGCATTCTTCCTTTTCTCATGCCCACCTGCTGTGTCACGACGCCCACAAATTCTTCAGGCACGTCGATAACCAGCACTTCCACCGGTTCGTGCAGAACGCCGTTGATCATTTTGGTTATGGTCTCGGGCATGGATACGGAAAGCTCATAGCCCTCACGCCGCATCATCTCAATAAGGATGGCAAGCTGCAACTCACCGCGTCCCATGACCTTGAAGGAATCGGCCGCCTCGAAATTAACTTTTATCGCCACATTGTAGAGCAATTCTTTTTCAAGGCGCTCCCTGAGATTTCTCGAGGTGACGTATTTGCCCTCCCTGCCGCCGAATGGAGAGGTGTTCACTGAAAAGACCATGGATATGGTAGGTTCATCAACTGTTATCCTCGGCAGCGGCTTCGGGGTCTCTATACTGGTGATGGTGTCTCCGATATTAATTCCTTCGATGCCGGCAAGAGCTACTATCTCGCCCACCGCCGCCTCATTTGCCTCAGTGCGTTCAAGGCCCTGGAAGGTGTAAAGTGAGGTCACCTTGGTCCTGATCACCGCCTCGCTGCTGTTGACCATCGCAACATAATCCCCAACCCTGACAGTGCCTGAAAATACACGCCCGATTGCAAGCCTTCCGACATAATCATTGTAGTCGATATTCGTAACAAGTAGTTGCAGGACGGCAAGCGGATCGCCCCCGGGCGCGGGTATTGTGCTGAGGATTAGATCAAAAAGCGGTTTAAGGTTTTCCCCCTCGCCGTTCATATCGAGTTGGGCCGTGCCTTTTTTTGCGTTAGTGTAGACTATGGGAAATTCGAGCTGTGACTCGCTTGCGTCAAGATCGATGAACAGGTCGTACACCTCGTTGAGCACGCCCTGTATCCTGGCGTCAGGACGGTCAATCTTGTTAATGACCAGTATCGGAGGCAGATTGAGTTCGAGGGCCTTTTTAAGAACAAATCGTGTTTGCGGCAGCGGACCTTCAGAGGCATCGACAAGCAGCAGCACCCCGTCTACCATTTTGAGCGTCCTTTCCACTTCGCCTCCGAAATCGGCATGGCCGGGAGTATCGACAATATTTATTTTTGTGCCGTTATAATCCACAGCGGTATTTTTTGCCATTATTGTAATACCCCGCTCGCGTTCGAGGTCTATATTGTCCATAACTCTTTCCTGTACCCTCTCGTTCACGCGGAATATCCCGGCCTGCCTGAGCATGCCGTCGACAAGGGTGGTCTTGCCATGGTCAACGTGTGCAATTATCGCAATATTCCTCAGATCATTAAATTCCATTTGGTCCTCACAAAAGCTCGTATTTGTCTGATGTCATGAATCGCCAACCAACGCTGTTCCACTGAATTATTAACTTGCTGAAGAAAGAAATCTGGTGGGCTGCAGACTGTGAATATTATACTCTATTCAGCGCCGAAAATACCATTGCAATATGATATTGCCGAAGAACAACGTTGCCAGTGCGCCGAGCGCAAGGAAAGGTCCGAAGGGTATCCTGGTTTTCCTGCCCTTTCCCTTTGCGACCATAAGAAAGATGCCCACCAGAGAGCCGCTCAGACTGCCGATAAACGTGGTAAGTAAAATTGCCTTCCATCCCATGAAGGCGCCTACCATTGCCATCATCTTGATATCGCCGCCTCCCATACCGCCCCTGCTCAAGAGGGCAATCAGATAGAACAGTCCGCCGCCGAGCAGCAGCCCGGCAAGGGCATTCATAAAGCCGACAATTGAAAGACCTGGGGCTGAAGGCTGAAGGCCAAAGGCCGAATGATGAACGGTGAAAGGGTCCGGCAGCAGAAAAGATGCCGACAGAAGACCGATGACGATGCCGGGCAGCGTTATTGAATCCGGTATGATTTGAAAATCAAGGTCGATAAACGTTATGACTACCAGCGCAGATACAAGCATACAAATGAGCGGCACATGCCAGCCGATGCCGAAGCAGGTCACGACAGACCAATGCAACACGCCGTTGAGCAGTTCGACGAAAGGATAACGGAATGAGATCGGCCCTCTGCAGTTTCTGCATTTTCCTCCCAGCAGCATATAGCTCACCAGGGGGACATTGTCCCACGGCCTGACCGGCGCATTGCAAGCGGGACAAGCGGAGGGAGGGCTTACAATCGAGAGTGACCGGGGAAGCCGGTAAATGCAAACATTGAGAAATGAGCCTACGAGGAGACCGAGGACAAAGAAAATAATTTGAGTATGGCTCATGCGCCGAGTTTGCTGAAATCAGAAACTTTTTCGAGTGTTTCCCTGATCTCGGGCTCGATCGATTCCAGGGATTTGATTGCGGCGAGGACCTCTTTGTTGCTGTAAACGTTCTTTCCTTTGTCTCTTATTTCGTATACTTCCTCGCCGATCTGTCTCAGCAGTTCATCCCGCTTTTTCTTCAACTCTTCGGATTTGTAAAGAAGTTTAAAAATTGTGATCTCGATCCGCACCCTTTCCGAGAGCAGCGTGGCAAACCACTTCACTTTTTTTATACCGCTTTCAAAATCCTTTTTTACTCTGCTTAGCATAACGCCTCCGCCGTAATTTTACCATACCTGCAATTAATTATATTGGACCGGCAGGGGCAGGCTGCAGGGCAAACGCACTATGCGCCGGAAAGCCGAAATTTTCGTCATGCCCGAAGTTCTTAATCGGGCATCCAGACACAAATAACCTGGATTCCCGCTAACGGACTGCGGGAATGACGACTTATAAGCCGAAATTTTGGAGCTTATGGCAATATTGCAGTTAGTTTTTACTCGAAAAACACATAGTGCGTTTGCCCCTGCCGGTCCCTTCCTTAGTATTTCAGGCGGTTTTGAACAGTTCCAGTTTTCTTCCCCAGAAGTCCTCGATAGAACGCCTGAGTTGCGGATGCTGTTGAAGCTCAGGGTCTTTCTCAATCATCCCGAATGCGTCCTTCCGGGCCGCTTCCAGCAGTCTCGCATCCCTTACAATATCTGCAACCTTCAGATCAGGCATTCCTGACTGCTTTGTGCCGAAAAACTCCCCTGGCCCCCTTATGGCGAGGTCTTCCTCGGCTATTTTAAACCCATCGTTTGAACCCGACATCACATCAAGCCTTCTCCTGGCATCTTCAGCCGCGCCGTAGTGCAGGAGAAGGCAGTGCGACTGGCTGCCGCCCCTTCCCACGCGTCCGCGAAGCTGGTGCAGCTGAGCAAGGCCGAACCTCTCGGCATGTATTATGACCATGAGTGTTGCATTCGGCACATCCACGCCGACCTCGATGACCGTTGTTGAGACGAGTATCTGCAGTGCGCCGTTTTTAAACTCCCGCATGACTTCCTCTCTCTCCGCAGGCTTCATTCTGCCGTGGAGGAGTCCGATCCTGAACTGGGGAAACTTTACCCTCAACGCCTCCATGCCTGTAATGGCCGCCTTCAGGTTGGTTTTGTCCGATTCCTCTATAACGGGATAAACAATATAAGCCTGCTTTCCTTTTTTAACTTGCTCCTCTATGAGTTGATAAATATATTCTTTCTGCTTCTCGGAAAGCTGCCGCGTAATGACAGGGCTCCGGTCCGGCGGGAGTTCATCTATGATTGAGTAGTCAAGGTCTCCGTAAAGGGTAAGGGCGAGTGTCCTGGGAATGGGCGTTGCAGTCATTATCAGCGTGTCGGGGTTTGTCCCCTTTTTTCTGAGTGTCGCCCGTTGCATAACGCCGAAGCGGTGCTGTTCATCTATGACGATAAGCCCCAGATTTTTGAATGATACCCCTTGCTGTATCAGCGCGTGCGTGCCGATTACAATATTACTGTCTCCCGACGAGATGGTTTCAATGTTTTTGTCCTTTTTGCTTCCGGTCAGCAGATGGATCCTCAATCCGAGGTTTTCTACGAGCGCATGAATATTCAGGTAATGTTGTTCGGCCAATATTTCGGTCGGCGCCATCAGTGCTGCCTGGTAGCCGGACTCCACAGCGGCAAGCATTGAAAGGAGTGCTACGATAGTTTTTCCGGAGCCGACATCACCCTGAATGAGACGGTTCATCGGGACGTGCGATTTCATATCGTTCAGTATATCGCCCAAAACACGCTCCTGCGCCCCGGTAAGAGTAAAAGGCAGAGCACTGCGCAAGCGGCCGGCCAGTCTTCCGTCCGGATGGAACGCAATGCCCTTTTCGAGCAGTTCGCCCTTTTTTATGATTGCAAGGCCGGCCTGAAAAGTAAATAGTTCATCAAAGGAAAGGCGCTGATGGTAAGGGCTTGTTCCGCTGTTAAGCATATCAATAGAAACTGGGGCTTCCGGAAAATGGACATTTGCGAGGCTTTCGCGCAGGCCGGGCAGACCGCGCAGGGTGATGATTTCCTGCGGAATGGCGTCCTGTACGGACTGGACAGCGCTGTTGACTACCGCATACATGATGTTTCTCAGCTGCTTTTGGGAGATGCCTTCAGTCAAGCGGTAAACAGGCACTATGCGGCCTGTATGTATCTGGTCAGCCGGCGAGTGGGCAGGGTCATCATCTCCGTCATCGATGATTTCATATTCGGGGTTGGTCATCTCGAAACCAGGACCCCAATAATTCCGTTTAACTATGCCGTACAAAACGACTTCCTGCCCAGGCTTGAAAAGTTTTTTCAGGTATGCCTGGTTAAACCATTTTGCCTTCAAAACACCGCTGCTGTCGGCGATGACCAGTTCGAACAACCGCAGTCGCGGCCTTCTTGGGTTAGGAGTGACGATTTCTGAGCTGACTACTTTTCCTGATATGGTATTTAACCCTGTATCCGGCTGCCGGCCGGCAAGTTCGGCGATCTTTATTAAAGTGCTTCTGTCTTCGTACCGGTAAGGCAGGTGAAAGAGTGCTTCCCTGATGGTGTTAATTCCGAGGCGAGCAAGAAACCGGGCCCTTTGGGGCCCGACCCCTTTTACGTATTGGACAGGAGAGGCGAGATCACAACCCATTACTCTTTGCTTGCTTTGTCTCTAACAATGCTTTATCGAGTGATTTGTCCGTCTCTTCCAGTTTTATTTTGGCATAGTCCGATTCACTTAATATTTCTATCTCCCATCCGGTCAGCTTTGTCGCAAGCTTTATGTTTTGCCCGCGCTTGCCTATGGCCAGCGATAGTTGATGGTCATCAGCTATGACCATGGCGGTTTTCTCATCGTCATTGATGCCGACCCTGTCCACCGTTGCCGGAGTAAGCGCCCTCGCGATGAATATGCGCGGGTCCTCGCTCCATGGGATAATGTCTATCCTCTCCCCCCTCAGTTCCCTCACAATCGATTGCACCCTGGTCCCTTTCATTCCAACGCAGGCGCCGACGGCGTCTATCGAACTGTCTTTCGAAAACACCGCTATTTTTGTCCTGTCTCCCGGTTCCCTGGCTATGCCCTTTATGACAACAACACCGTCGTTTATTTCAGGCACTTCCATTTTAAAAAGACCCGTTATAAAGTTGGGATCGGTCCTCGAAAGCATAATTGCCGGGCCTTTCGCCGTCTGGCGCACTTCCGAGAGGTATGCTTTTACCATGTCTCCTCTCTTTAAGGTCTCGCTGGGCAGGGTCTCGCGCTGTAGCATTACCGCCTCTGCCTTGCCGAGACTAATATAGTAAACGTTTCTTTCTTTTCTCATTACCGTGCCGCTGATGATTTGACCGGCCTTGTCCTTGAATTCGTCAAAAATAATGTCCCGCTCGGCTTCCCTTACTCGTTGAAACAGCACCTGCTTTGCGGTCTGGGCTGCTATCCTCCCGAAATCCTGGAGTTGAATAGGCAGTTCAATTTCGTCTCCGATTTTCACATCGGGAAATGTTTTTGAAGCCTCATCCTCGCTTATTTCTTCATCCCTGTTGGTGATTTTTTCAGCTACTCTTTTTGTCTCATACACCTGAATGTCGCAGGTTTTGGAATCTATCCTCAGGTTGATATTGGTCCTGCCGCCATATTTTTTTCTGGCAGCCGACAGCAGCGCCGCCTCAAGGACTTTGACGAGTGCTTCACGGGAGATACCTTTCTCCCTGCTGATCTGATCTATTACAGAACATAGTTCTTTTGTCATGGACTGTCCCTCTGATTATATTTATTTAAAAATCCTTTGGATCGCTTTTTTTCATCTCTATTTCCAGCCGCGCCTTTGATATATTACCGGATGGAATAAAAATGTCCTTTTCTCCGGCTTTGGCCTCTGTTTTTATCCTTACCCAGCCTTCTCCGACATCGACGATTCTCCCTATGAAGAAAGTCTGTCCGTCTATCTTTTCGACCGTGACGATCCTCGCCAGCCTGCCGATATTGTTCTCAAAGTCCCTTGGTGTTATCAGGGGCCTGTCAATGCCGGGAGACGATACTTCCAGTACATACGGTCCTTTTATCGGGTCCTCAACGTCAAGAAGCGCTTCAAGGCTTCTGCTCATCCTTTCACAGTCCCCGATAGTAACTCCACCTGTCTTGTCTACGACCACTCTCAGCAAAAGCCGCCTGCCGCTGCCCAGTATTTGGGTGCTGACGACCTCCAGCCCCTCGCCGTCAGCTGCATTACAGGCCAGTTGATGCACCTTATGTTTTATCGCGTTTGTTTCCATGACCCTCTAAGGGACTGCGAATAAATAACTTGCACATTGTCCCCAAAACAAAAGAGTGGGGCTACCCACTCTTTTAAGGTACTTCTTACAGATATGTTGAAAATATAACAGTTTTTTGATAAAAAAAGCAACACCATGAGGGCTTTGCAGCCCTCATGGTGTTTTTGATATAGATAGACTACTTAGGAGCTTGTGTTGGAGCTGGAGCTGGAGCCGGTGCTGGCGCCGGTGCCGGTGCTTCACCCGGTTTTTGCTCAGGAGCAGGAGCTGGAGCCGGTGCTGGAGCTGGTGCTGGAGCCGGTGCTGGCTCTTCAGCCTTCTTACAGCCGACTGCAAAGGTAAATGCTACGACAAGCAATAAAGAAAGAATTAAAGCTAAAACCTTTTTCAAATTTGTCACCTCCTTCCAAAATTCTTAACCACCAAAAATTAGGTGCATAATCTTAACATCTGAATTAATAACATATATGCGCTTTCTTGTCAAGAACTAAAAAGAATTTCTATATTTTTAACCAGTCCTTCAAGGAGGAATAAAAGTGATTCCACGTCAAGAAATTTGTCTGCGGACGCATCAAAGAGGATTTTTAACGTGGCCTCGAACTCTTCTTCTTCAGGCCAGTAAAGAATTAAGACCGGTATTTTGGGCAGGAGCTCCACCCGCCATGCATTGTCCGACGGGAAGCCGCTCAGTGTTGCCGCTCCCAGCTTTGAAAGAGCACTGGAGACGGCGCTGAAGTTTCTCCCGGCAAGCTCTTTAAGCGGGTCTTCGCATTCCCTTTTAAAGGAAGTCGCCTTTACTGTCCCATTTTTAAGCTCGCTGAAGGACACCCATTTGTCCGACAGCGGCGCATTTCCAGCCGTTCTGATGTAGTGCAGGAGGAGAATCTTCATCCATGGCGTCAGATGCCCAGCCGTATGGATGTCTCCGGAGTTACTGATGACAAATTCCCTGCCGAAGCACTTCAGCACTATCGAGCCGTCCCGCAGTCCGGCCCCGATGCCCGGCGCTATATCCGCTAATGAAAGATGCGTGATCTCTTCCCGGAGTTTCAGCACCAGCTCTTCCCTCCAGTCGGAAGCGGTTATCGAGTCTTTGAGCAACGCCGCATCCTCCACGGAAAGGTACGGACATTCCGAAAGTTCCGACTCTCCTCTCAGGACCGAAAGTGCAAAGGGCATGCAGGTCTTCCCGCGACACTGCCCACAATTTTTTTTTGGAAGTTTTCTGTAAAGTTCTACGGCGTTCATGACTTATTTCCGCCTTTCGAAGACGTTGCCGGCTATGATAACGAGAACGATTGAGGAAGATGCGATGACCGCGATATCAAGACCCAGCGGAAAATCGTGAACTATAAGTGTGCTGCCGGGAAAAACCATGTATTTAAGCGCGTCGATACCATATGTCAAGGGATTAATTCTCGTAAGTACGCCGAGCACATGAGGGAGCAATTTGACCGGATACATTGCTCCGGACAAAAAGAACATGGGCATGACGATGAAATTCATTATGACGCTGAAACTTTCAAAACTTTCGTAAAAGCTGGCAATGAGAATGCCCAATGACGAGAGGCAGAACGCCAGCAGCATTGAAATACATAGTACGAGTATGATCTGTGAGAGGCCGAGTTTGAGGCCGAGCAGGGGGAAAAGCAGCACGATGAGAAGGGCCTGGATGGAAGAAACCGCAGTGCCGCTTAGCGCTTTTCCCACAACTATCGAGAACCTCGATACGGGCGCAGCGAGCATCTCTTTCATGAACCCGAATTCCTTGTCCCAAATTATGGAAATAGAGGAGAAAATGGAACTGAAGAGGATGGTCATGC
The DNA here is from genome assembly GCA_963784135.1 of Nitrospirota bacterium. Classification (GTDB taxonomy): domain Bacteria; phylum Nitrospirota; class Thermodesulfovibrionia; order Thermodesulfovibrionales; family Dissulfurispiraceae; genus JADFXI01. The sequence goes on from CAWAQG010000004.1 coordinate 429,137, forward strand.
CGATAATGCCGGGAAAGATGAACTGCATATAAGGGACGCCCATAGCCGGGGAAACAACACGGGACATTCCGCCGCCGACGAGAAAGAGCCATATGAGCGGGCGGGCGAGCGTTGAAATGAGCCTGCCGCGCTCCCTGACAAATTTTATGAGCTCCCTTGCCACAACGACATAAATGGCGTTCAGGTCAGACTGTATCATTTGTCAAACTTTCTCCTGTACGTCCGTATGGCGTCCTTGATCTCACTATTGCCTGAAACCGTTTCAGGACGGATATCCTTACCCGTGAGTTTTAAGAAAACATCATTCAGCGCGGGCCTCTGGAGGCGCACGGAAATTACGCTGTCATTGAGCGCGCTGATCAGTTTTGGAATGCATGCATCGCCGTTCCCCGAAACCGGGATGTAGACTTCCCCGTTGCGCTCTTCGGCCTCGAGCTGGAGCAGAGTGCGAATATCCTGCAGCGCACGTGTATTGTCATGCGTTTTCAGGTAAATGACATCCCCGCCGACCATTTTTTTCAGCTCCTCCGGCGAGCCCTGGGCGATAATTTTACCTTTATCGATAATAGCAATCCTGTCGCATATTTCAGCCTCTTCCATATAGTGGGTAGTCATGAATATGGTGACTTCCTGCTCTTCCGGCAGCTTCGATATGAATTCCCACAGATTTGTCCTGCTCTGGGGGTCCAGGCCGAGCGTCGGCTCGTCGAGGAACAATATTTTGGGCTGGTGAACTATGCTCCGGGCGACTTCCAGCCGCCTCTTCATTCCACCCGAGAACTTTTTGACCGGGTCATCCTTCCTACCGCTCAAGCCTACAAAATGCAGCGCATCTTCTATCCTCTTTTTGCGTCCGCTTTTCGGCACACTGTAGAGATAGGAGTGAAAGAGCAGGTTCTCGTAGGCAGTCAGTTCCTTGTCCAGAGTATTGTCCTGGAATACGATACCTATCTTTTTTCTTACCTCTGCGGAGTCTTTCACGCAGTCCTGCCCGTCGATCAAAGCGCTACCGGAACTTGGGGAAAGGAGCGTGCATAGTATGTTTATGGTCGTGGTCTTGCCGGCGCCGTTGGGACCCAGGAAGCCGAAGATGGAGCCTTTCTCCACCTCAAAAGATATCCCGTCAACAGCAGTTACGGCCCCGAATTTTTTGGTAAGGTTTCTGACTTCGATCATGGCTGTTTGCATAAATACCGTTTGTCCAACTCCTTATAGTGACCGCAAATATTAAGTATACCGAATACCACGGTATATTTCTATTTCCGATTTTTAAAAAATGAGGACCACGGCTACTGATACCACTCAGCACGATTTTTGGGCACATACCAGTGGATGAAATCGTAGTCGATGCCTATGGGGGCCTTTACCACGCCTTTAAAGCGTTTGTGAAGGACGGGAAGGGCGTCGGGAACATAGAGGAATGCATAGGGCTGTTCTTCGGCAAGTATCTCGTGGATCCTGTGGTATATAATTTTACGTTTTTCCAGAGAGAAGGTCTGCCTGCCTTCGAGCAGCAGCCGGTCAACCTCATCGTTCTTATAGGATATAAAATTGAATTCACCCTCTTTAGTTTTCGATGAATGCCAGATGTCGTAAATGTCCGGATCGCGTGAGAGTGCCCAGCCCATGATAACGGCCTCGAAGCGTTTCTTATCTATAAAATCATGCAGCATTGCCTGCCATTCAAGCACTTTTATATGTATTTCGATGCCGACCCGTTTGAGTTGTTCTTTCAGTATCTGTGCGACTTTGATCCTCTCATCGTTCCCCTGGTTTACGAGAACAGTGAAGGAAAATGTTCTGCCGTCTTTCTCGAGCAGCCCTGAGGAATTCATCTTCCATCCCGCATCAGCAAGCAGTGCAAGCGCCTTTTCCGGGCTGTAGTCGTAATCTTTGACAGCCGGATTATAGGCCCATGATTCAGGGGGGAAAGGGCCGGTACAGGGAGTGCCGTATCCCAGGAGGACCCCGGCTATAATCTCTTTTTTGTTAATGGCGTGCGCTATTGCCTGCCTCACGCGCATATCGCTGAAAAGGGGATTAAGCAGATTGTATCCCAGGTAGGTGTATCCGAAAGATGGGTACCTGAATTTTTGGAAATATTTATTGAAGAAAGCTGAATTCGCCTGGAGCTTGTATTGAGGAGGGGTCAAACCCATAAAATCAATGCCGCCGAATTTCAGTTCCAGGAACATTGTCGCGGTATCGGGGATTACGCGATAAATAACTCTGCCGATATTCGGTCTCCCCTCGAAATAGTTGTCGAAGGCATCGAGTACGATTTTTTGTCCGGTCACCCATTCGGTAAGCCTGTAGGGGCCGTTTCCGACCGGGTGCCTGTTGATTTCAGGGGATGAAAGGTCCTTCCCCTCAAGAAGATGCTTTGGCACTATACCCATGCCCCATGATTCAAGGGCAGGGGCGAAAGGTTCTTTGTAGGTGACCTGGACTGTATATTTATCGAGTGCCTTAATGCTCCTGACAGGCCCGTATATGCTGCTGTAAGGCGTGGGCACTTTGGGATCTGTGACTTTATTATAGGTAAAAACAACGTCATCAGCAGTGAGTTCAGCGCCATCCTGCCACCGGACGCCCTGATGAAGGTGAAAGGTAATCTGCAGACCATCGTGGCTTACTTCCCACGACCCGGCAAGATCGCCGGTCAGCCGTATGTTCTTGTCATATTTTACCAGACCGTGATATATAAGCCCGCTTATTTCTGCTGATGAGCTGTCGGAGGCAAGGAAAGGAAGCAGCCGTTTGGCATCAGCGAGTGATCCCATCGTAATAGTATTAGGGTGTTTGATATCAGGCTCGCGGGAACAACCGGGTAAGAACGTGAAAAGTAAAACGTGCATTGTAAACAGCAAAGACAAAAAACGTGAAACGTGAATCGTGAATCCCCTTTTATTCTTTTTACGTCTCACGATTCACGTCTCACGTCTCACGATTTACGTTTCACTTGGCCGGCTGCTGCGGCACTGGCTGTTGGGGCACGGATTGCTGTTGCATTGGCTGCTGTGGCAGTTGTTGAGGAACAGCCCTGCTCTGTTGAGCGGCCGTGCCTTCCTTGATGACGGACGCGTGTCTATTCGCTACCATGGACAATATCAGGGATGTCAGCATAAATATAATCGCAGAAGCTGTTGTGAGTTTGGTAAGGAAAGTGGATGCCCCCCTGCTGCCAAAAATCGTCTGGCTTGAGCCTCCGAATGCAGCGCCCATTTCCGCGCCTTTGCCGCCCTGCACCAAGACTATGGAAATCAAAAAAAGGCAGCAAATAACGTGGATGATTACTAACAATGTTGCCATAAAACCCTCCGTTTAAAATCAGGTTATAGGCTATGGGTCATAGGTTATAGGAAAAAAATTACCTATTGCCTATTGCCTATCGCCTGTCATTTATTGAATTTCACAATTCTCGAGAAACTGTCGGCCTTCAGGCTTGCCCCGCCGACAAGGGCGCCGTCAACATCGGCACAGCTCATAAGGGCGTCAACGTTGTCAGCTGTCACGCTGCCGCCATAAAGAATTCTGATATCCTCTGCGGCCGCTCCATACAGGGCGGCGAGTCTTTCGCGTATGTAATGATGGGCATCCTGTGCCTGTTCCGTTGTTGCGGTCTTGCCGGTGCCTATCGCCCAAATCGGCTCATAGGCAACTATAATGCCGGCTGAGGGAACGTCTTTCAGCCCTTCGCAGATTTCACGGTTTAAGACCTCGAATGCCTTCCCAGCCTCACGCTCCTCAAGGGACTCGCCGATACAAAATATGACCTTCAGCTCATGCTTTCTCGCGATCTTCGTCTTCCTGTTAATAATTTCATCGGTTTCTTTGAAGTGCTGGCGTCTTTCCGAATGGCCGATAATAACATGGCTGCACCCGGCATCAGTAAGCATGGATGGAGCTATCTCTCCGGTATACGCCCCTTTCTCCTCATAGAACAGGTTCTGTGCGGCAAGGTGTATGGGACTGTTTGCCAGGAGTTCCGCAGCAGCGTAAATGGAGGTGAAAGGAGGCGCGATAACAATGTCTACGTTATTTGCATCCTTGACGAGCGGAATGAATTCGTTCAGGAACGCCCTGGTTTCCGCAGCGGTCTTGTTCATCTTCCAGTTGGCAGCTATACATGGCTTACGCATCTATATACTCTAACGAATCAGGAACTACCTGTCAAGAGCAGCATAAAAAATGCTCGCCGAATTGACTTGTCTTAATTCTGATGAGTATAATTCAAATCTTATGGACGAAATTAATGATCTGACAGAACAGCGCCTTAAAAAGCTCAACGAATTGCGCTTGAGCGGCCCCGACCCCTATGATGGCAAATTCGATCCTGAAGCCCATGCAGAAGATTTGAAATCTGCACACCGTAATGACACAAAAGAGCATTTCGAAGCAGAGGCTGTCTACACTTCTGTCGCAGGCAGGTTAGTGGCAATGCGGGATTTCGGAAAGGCTTCGTTCGCCCATATCCAGGACTCTACAGGAAGGGTCCAGATATACCTGAAGAAAGATGTGCTCAACGAGCAGTATGCTCTTGTAAAAAAGCTTGATATCGGTGATATAGTCGGAGTTTCGGGAAGGTTATTCAGGACCAAAACAGACGAACTTACGATTGAGGTGAAAAACATTGTCTTGCTGAGCAAGTCACTCAGGCCGCTTCCCGAGAAATGGCACGGGTTGAAGGACATAGAAATACGCTACCGTCAGCGCTACGTTGATCTCATCGTCAATCCTGAGGTAAAGGACATCTTTGCCGCGAGGAGCGCTACTATAAAGGCGATCAGGGACTTTCTCGAAGCAAAAGGCTTTATTGAGGTTGAAACGCCTATGATGCACCAGATACCCGGCGGCGCAACGGCACGGCCTTTCAGCACGCATCATAACGCTCTTGATATGGACCTCTATCTCAGGATCGCTCCAGAGCTTTACCTCAAGCGCCTGCTCGTGGGAGGCTATGAGAAAATTTTTGAGTTGAACAAGAATTTCAGGAATGAAGGCATATCGACAAGGCATAATCCCGAATTTACGATGCTGGAATTCTATATGGCATATAAGGATTACAGGTATCTGATGTCCTTTACCGAGGAGTTTTTCTCTTTTGTGGCAAATAAGGCAGTGGGCGCTCTGAAAATCACTTGCGGAGATATGCTGATAGATTTGACGCCGCCCTGGCCGAGGGTCCCGATGCTCGACGCGCTCAAACAGAAAGGCGTGCCTGATGACGTCATTACAGACCCCGGGAAAGCAGTCGATTGGGCGCGGTCAAAGAAGCTTGATATTCCGAATGGCGCTTCTCACGCTAAAGTTATCGATGAGATTTTCAAGGAGTTTGTGGAACCTGAATTGATACAGCCTACCTTTATCACCGACTACCCTGTTGAACTCTCTCCGCTGGCCAAGAGGAAGACTGATAATCCCGGACTCGTGGAAAGGTTTGAGCTTTTCATTGCTGCCAGGGAGATTGCCAACGCCTTCTCTGAGTTGAACGATCCCATTGACCAGAAAGAGAGGTTTTTAAAACAGGTGCAGGCAAAGCGGGAAGGGGACGAAGAGGCCCACTGGATGGACGAGGACTTTATACGGGCGCTGGAATACGGCATGCCTCCGGCTGCAGGCGAGGGGATAGGGATAGACAGGCTTGTAATGCTTCTTACCGGTTCCCAGTCCATAAGGGATGTTATTCTTTTCCCGCAGTTGAAACCTGAACAACAACAATAAGAACAGGATGAACCTTCCTTATCCGCTCTTTATCGCCGTACGGTACCTGAAATCCAAGAGACAAAACCGCGGAGTTTCTTTTAATACCATTATATCCATAAGCGGGGTTGCCGTGGGTGTTATGGCGCTCCTGGTTGTGTTGTCCGTCATGAGCGGCTTCCGTGAGGACCTCCAGAAAAAAATTCTGGGCGCCAATGCGCATGCCATAGTTGAGAGTTACCGCGGCCCCATAGATAATTACGTCCCGCTTATCGCAAAACTCAGGCGCGTGCCGCACGTAGTCTCAGTCGCGCCTTTTGTCATCGGTCAGGTGATGGTAACGAGCGGCAACAGGGCCCACGGCGTTTTTTTAAGAGGAATTGATACCGCTTCCGAATACGGTACAACAGATATTTTAAAACATATTGTCTCCGGCAGTGCAGAAGATATTGCGGGAAAAGAGGGGTCCCCCGGGATCATTATCGGCAGCGAACTATCGTCAATGCTTGGGGTGATGACAGGTGACAAGATCAATATCGTTTCCCCTGTGGGTGAGATGGGGCCGCTCGGAATGCTGCCTAAAGTAAAACAATTCAGGGTTGCCGCCATTTTTGAGATGGGCATGTTTGAGTATGATTCGAGCCTTGTCCTGACCGATATGAAGGATGCCCGGAATTTCTTCGGCCTTGGAGATTCCATCTCAGGCATCGAACTGCGTCTGGATGATGTTTACAAGGCCCCGGAAGTCCGCAAATCGGTGGATGCAATGCTTGGGTTCCCTTACAATGTCAGGGACTGGATGCAGATGAACCGGAACCTGTTCTCGGCCTTGAACCTCGAGAAGTTTGCGATGTTTATCATATTGATCCTTATAGTGCTGGTCGCGTCGTTTAATATTGTCAGTACGCTCATGATGAGCGTGATGGAAAAGCAGAAGGAGATCGCCATACTGAAGACCATGGGGGCCACTCATCAGGGCATCATGGCGATATTCATGCTCCAGGGGCTGCTTATCGGTCTTGTCGGCACGCTGCTCGGCGTATCCGGAGGTTACATTCTCGGCAGGTTGCTTAATGATTACCAGCTGATAAAACTGCCGGCAGACGTGTACTATCTGAGCAAGCTTCCGGTTAAGATGAAGCTTGTAGATTTTCTCGTTGTATCCGCATCAGCCGTTACGATCAGTTTCCTTTCCACGCTTTATCCGTCGTACTATGCGGCAAAATTGGACCCTGCGGAACCTTTGAGGTATGAGTGATGTGTAATTTTATTAAAAAGATTATTTGTTTTCTGGTTATCGGGGTGATTGTTTTTATTCTGATCTCCCTGCGCAGCGGCGGTGAGAAATTCAGGTGGTTTGGTGAAAAGACGGGAGGCGCTATAAAGGAAAGCAGTGAGAAACTCGGAGAAAGGGCGGATGAAATCAAGGGTAAAAAGGATGAAGCTGCGAAGTACCTGGAAAAATTTTCAGGCGTAGACAAAGAAGAGGCACAACGCAAATCATCTGAGCTTTCAAAGAGAATAGAAAAATCTGCAGGCGACGACGAAGAAGAGACACAGCACACATCACCTGAGACTTCAAAGGAAGACATGAAAGAGCCGGACGCCGGCAGCGGCAAGGAGGCCGGAAGCAAGACGTCTGGAAATTCTCAGCATACGCTGTGGGACAGCATCCTGGAAAAGATCAGGGCACTGATTAAAAAGGGGTAGCCGGACGATGCATGAACTGATAGCTGTCACGGGGCTCAAAAAGTCGTTTTATACTCCGGCGGGAGAACTAAAGGTATTAAGAGGAATAGACGCGGTTTTCCATGAAGGAGAAATTGTCAGTATCGTGGGTGTTTCCGGAGTGGGCAAAAGCACGTTTCTGCATATCATGGGAACTCTTGACCGGCCCACGGAAGGTAGTGTTGTTTATAATATTAAGGGAGATGTTCTTGACCCTTTTGCGCTCGGCAACGGTCAGCTTGCCTCATTCCGGAACAGGGCAATAGGGTTTGTGTTCCAGTTCCACTATCTTCTGCCGGAGTTCAGCGCCCTGGAGAATGTTATGATGCCGGGTTTGCTTATGCAGCGCGGGAGTAAACCGGCGTTTGGGACCGGGCAGGTCCAGGAACGGGCTGAACGTCTGCTGGATGACCTCGGTGTGTATGCGCGGCGGAGCCATAAACCGGGGGAACTGTCAGGCGGCGAGCAGCAGCGGGTGGCGGTTGCAAGGGCGCTCCTCCTGGAGCCCAGGGTGGTGCTTGCTGATGAGCCGACCGGCAACCTCGACACCGCTACAGGGGAAGAGCTTTTCAGGATTTTAATGGATGTGAACGCGAAGAGCGGCGTCACCTTCATCATCGTGACGCATAATGAGTCCTTGTCGAGAAGGTGCCATAGAACACTCGAGATGGTTGACGGCGGGATGGTCCATCATTAATTTCTATTATCGACATGTCAACTTCTGTTGCTTGTGTCGCCAAATGCGCTACCTCGCCAATACCCCAACAACTCATTGATAATCTTTATCTTTATGAAGCTGCGGTCAATTCATGTCAACTTTTATTGCTAATGACTATTTTGCTGTTTAATTGTCAGGCGTCATTTCATATTGTTTTCAAAGCATATTTATTTAACTCGAAACAGGCAAGTTTATTGCTCGGAAATAGGATTATGGTTTCTGTTGTCAGCTGAGGCAATTGATGCGACTGGCCTGTTCATTACAAAAGCATAAGTGTGGCCCTTCCTGGACCCGTTATTTTTCTGCTATTGATATACGGACCTCAGATCCACTCAAGCCATCAAGAGAGGGCGTACTCAAAGTATTATGGACCCCCTGAACAAGACAGAAGGAAACCCGTGCGAAAATAATTCTACAGAGACAAGCTACTTTTGCGACTATGTGAAGGATTATATTACCGATGCAATTTACGCCCTGGATTTAGAGGGGAAATTAATACATGGCAATCGCAACGTATTTGATATTACAGGGTATAGTGCCGATGAGTTGATCGGCAAGCACTTCTCTTTTCTTTTCGATGCGGCTACAATGCCTCAAATTCAGGAGCTGTTCATAAAAGTGGCTGTCCACGGTGAATCTGTCTTGCATTATGAGACTGAGATAATCCGGAAAGATGGAGATAAGCGCGTTGTTTCAATAACCGCCGTCCCATTCATGAGAGACGGAAAGATTACAGAGGTGGTAGGAGCGGGCAAGGATATAACCGAGCGCAAAAAGATCGAGGAATCACAGCGTAAAAGTGAAGAGGCGTCGCGCAGGCATCTCGCTGAAATTCAAACTATATACTCCACGGCCCCGATCGGCCTGTGTTTTGTAGACACCAATTTGCGGTATATAAATATTAACGAAAAACTCGCGGAGATTGCCGGCATTACAGTTGAAAATCATATAGGCAGGACCATACGTGAAGTATTGCCCCAGATAGCAGACTGTGTTGAAGATCATTGCCGGACTGTAATAGAAACGGGCAAGCCGATAGAGGGATTGGAAGTTCATGGAGAAACTCCTGCCCAGCCGGGCATTCAGCGTTATTGGCTTGCCAACTATTATCCGGTCAAAGATGGGTCCGGCAATGTCTTCGGCGTCAATGTCGCTGTCCAGGAAATTACAGAGCGCAAGAACTCGGAAGAGCAAATTATTAAACTGAATAAGGACCTGCAGCGCTACTCAGAGGAACTCGAAGTCGCTTACGAGGATATGGAGAGTTTTAGCTACTCGGTATGCCATGACCTCCGCGGGCCATTACGGATAATAAGCGGCGTGTCGGAAATTTTGATGAAGAATTACCATCACACGCTCGACGACAAAGGCAAAGATTTCTTAAAGCTGATCCTTGAAAATATAAAGAGGATGGACCAGCTTATCCTCGCCCTGCTCGCTTTATGCAAATCCGGCAGGCAGGACATGAAGATAGTTGAGATAGATATGGAGAAAACGGCAACGCTTATTGCCGGTGACCTTAAAGCAATGGCCCCTGAACGTAACATTGCTGTGGCTGTCGGGAAGCTTCCGCCTGCGCATGGCGACCTCGCATTGATACGCCAGGTGCTTACAAACCTCCTGTCCAATGCAATTAAATTCACAAAGGGCAGGGATGTCGCGTATATCGAGGTCGGGGGCCTGTGCGAGGAGAGTGAAAATGTTTATTACGTGAAAGACAACGGCGCCGGATTTAATCCGGGGTTGGAAGATAAACTTTTTAAAGTTTTTCAGCGCTTGCATAGCGAACAAGAATTCAAAGGCGCCGGCATTGGACTGTCAATTGTCTATCGTATTATCAGCCGCCACAACGGAAGGGTATGGGCTGAAGGAAGACCGGATGAAGGGGCCACGTTTTATTTTTCTTTGCCGGGGGAAAAAGAATAACATTATTTCAGGAACAGCAGACTTGCAGCCTGTTTTTTTTATATTGAATAGATGGCTGTGAATCGGTTAAGATATTCAGCCTGTTATTGATCGGAGGAGTTGCCATTAAAATTATATTGTCTGACGGTGCTCGCAAAGAGGTAGAGAAGTCCGAGCTGCAGAAACATATCGAATCATCTCGCGCTATTGCAATCAGTGTCAATGGAGATTTCGCGGACATAGCGTTACTGGACACTCTTGCTCCTGAGTCCGTAATAGAACTGGTTACCGCGCAATCAAAAGAGGGAAAAGAAATTTACCGCCACAGCACCTCTCATATCATGGCCCACGCCGTGAAAGAATTGTTTCCCGATGTTAAATTTGCCATAGGCCCCGCCACAGAAGAAGGCTTTTATTATGACTTTGACAGGGCTGAACGCTTTGTCCCCGAGGACCTTGAAAAAATTGAAAAGAGGATGAAGGAGCTTATCAAGCAGAACAAGCCTTTTGTGAGGAAAGAGGTCGCGAGAGATGAGGCAATAGCGCTTTTCAGGGAAATGGGTGAACCTTACAAGGTTGAACTGCTTGAGGATATATCCGATACTACAGTGTCGCTGTATGAAGAAGGCGGGTTTGTCGACCTGTGCAGAGGGCCTCATCTGCCCCGCACCGGAAGGGTGAAAGCCTTCAAACTTTTGAGTATCGCGGGGGCCTACTGGCGCGGCAGCGAAAAGAACAAAATGCTCCAGAGGATATACGGAACTGCTTTTGATACAAAAGAGGAACTCAAGTCATACCTCGATTATCTTGAAGAGGTCAAAAAACGCGACCATCGCAAGCTCGGCAAGGAACTTGATCTTTTCAGCATAAGCGAGGAAATCGGACCCGGCCTCATTCTCTGGCACCCGAATGGAGCAATAATCAGAAAGACCATAGAGGACTTCTGGAGGGACGAGCATCTCAAGGCGGATTATAAAATCCTTTTTTCCCCGCATATTGCGAGGTTGCATTTATGGCAGAAGAGCGGGCACTGGGACTTTTACAGGGAAAACATGTACTCCCCCATGGAAATCGACGAGATCGCCTATGAGTTAAAGCCGATGAATTGCCCTTTCCACATCGACATATATAAAAGTCAGCTCAGGAGCTACCGGCACTTGCCGCTGAGGTACGCGGAACTCGGTACCGTATACAGGTACGAAAGGTCCGGAACGCTGCACGGACTTATGCGGGTGAGGGGCTTTACCCAGGATGATGCGCATATATTCTGCAGGGAGGACCAGATCGAAGATGAAATCGTAAATATACTCGATTTCACGCTTTTCATTCTCAGCACCTTCGGATTTGACTCGTACGATATATATCTTTCTACCAGACCTGAGAAATATGTGGGGGCCCTTGAGAACTGGGAGCATGCTACAAATGCCTTGAAACAGGCGCTTGAGAAGAAAGGGTTGCCTTATGTTGTAGACCCCGGAGAAGGCGTTTTCTACGGGCCCAAGATAGATATAAAGATAAAGGACTCCCTGAACAGGGCATGGCAGTGCAGCACCATACAGGTCGATTTTAATCTCCCCGAGAGGTTCGATACAGTATACAGGGGGAGTGACGGCAAAGAACACAGGCCTATTATGGTCCATCGCGCATTAATGGGATCACTGGAACGCTTTTTCGGTGTTCTTATCGAGCATTATGCAGGTGTCTTCCCGCTCTGGCTTGCTCCGGTACAGGTGTCGGTTTTGACAATTGCGGAAAGACATGACGTCTATGCCCGGCAGGTATATGAGGCGCTCAAACGCGCCGGCATAAGGTCCGAAACAAATACCGACAACGAGAAGATAGGGTACAAGATCCGTGAAGCCACGATGAGAAAAGTTCCGTATTTGATTATAATAGGCGACAACGAACTCGAGGACCGGAAAGTTACCGTAAGAAAACGGGATGGTGAAAATATCGGGCCATTTACAATGGACGAATTTATTGCCATAATATCAACAGAAGTGAATTCCCGTAAATGAATATATTGGGTATATGAGTAAATGAGGATAGTTGACTGTTGCAACCATACACTGATATACCCGTTTACTGAAAATAAAAACATGGAGGTGAGAACATAAGCAAAGATATTAGAGTTAACGAAGGCATCAGGACAAGAGAAGTGAGGCTGATTGGTGAGTCTGGTGAACAGCTGGGTGTTGTAACGATACAGGAAGCACTGAGGATATCGAGGGAAAGCGGTTATGATCTTGTTGAGGTCGCCCCTAATGTAAGCCCTCCGGTCTGCAGGGTGATGGACTTCGGCAAATATAAGTATCAGATCAGCAAAAAGCACACTTCGCGAAAGACCGCCGACCTTAAAGAAGTGAAGATCAGGCCGCAGATAACCGACCACGATCTTCAGCTCAAGGTCAAAAATATAAATCGGTTTCTTGAAGAAGGTGACAAGGCCAAGGTCACCATGTTTTTCAGGGGACGCGAAATCGTCCGGCCTGAGATTGGGATGAAAGTATTTGAAAGAATTACTGAACTGCTGACCGGTAAATTTAATATTGAACAGCAGCCCAGGCTGGAAGGTAATCATATCACCATGGTGATCACCCCCAGCAGCAAATAAGAGAGAGAGGAGAAATACGATGCCAAAGATCAAAACCCACAGAGGCGCCGCAAAGCGTTATAAAGTGACCGGCAGCGGGAAGATAAAAAGAAGCAAAGCATATAAGAGCCATCTGTTGACCGGCAAGTCTTCCAAAAGGGGCAGGGGTCTCAGAAAAAGTGCTTTAGTCCCTGATGTGCAATATGACAGTGTCAAAAAGCTTCTGCCCTATATGTTTTAAAATACGCTATCACGTTATAACGTGTTTTTACTTGACGCTTTAGCGCCTGATTAATTAAAATGTAAGCTATTAGTTTGAGAAAGAAGTTTTTTCGGACAGAGAAGGAGGATTAAGATGCCGAGGGCGAAGGGTGGTTTTAAGTCCAAACGATATCATAAGAAGGTTCTTGAGGGTTCAAAGGGTCATTATGGCGCGAGGAGCCGTCTTTACCGCATAGCAACGCAGGTTGTAGACAAGGCCCTTATTGCTGCATATAAGGACAGAAGGCTTAAGAAACGGGAATTCAGGGCACTCTGGATAGCGCGAATCAATGCCGCGGTCAGGTCGCTGAACACCTCGTACAGTCAATTTATGAACGGATTAAAAAAGGCCAATGTCAATTTAAACAGAAAGGCCCTTGCCGATCTGGCGTGTAATGACTTTGAGACCTTCAGCAAACTTGTCGAGCAAGTAGCAAAAAATAAATGAATCGCTAAAGATGTCCCTTACATTAAAATTCCCTGCGGTCTTGCCGCAGGGAGTTTTCAATAATGATGATCGAAGATCTGAAACAGAAATTTCTGAATGAACTTAAGTCTGTTGCCGGCACTGCCGATCTGTTTCAGCTCAGAATCAATTATCTGGGCAAGAAGGGACATGTCACCGCGGCGCTGAAAGCGCTTTCTTCAGCAGCTGCGGAAGACCGGCCGCTGCTCGGCAAGAAGATAAACGATGTTAAACAATTTATCGAAGCCGAACTCGATACCAAAGAAGCCGTCCTCAAAAACGAAGCGCTGAAAAAACAGTTGTCGGCCGGGTCCATTGATATAACGCTGCCCGGCAAATACACCGCTATCGGCAACGAACACCCTATCAATAAAGTCCTTTTTGAAATAACGGATATTTTTGTCAGGATGGGATTCAGTGTTGAAGAAGGACCGGAAGTGGAACACGATTATTATAACTTCGAGGCGCTGAATTTCCCCAGGGAGCATCCTGCGCGGGATATGCAGGACACCTTTTTTGTGACTGACGATATTGTGCTCAGGACCCATACATCTCCGGTGCAGGTGAGGGGAATGGAAAAGACAACGCCCCCTTTACGGTTTATCGCCCCCGGAAAGGTGTACAGGTGCGATGCCGATATCACTCATACCCCCATGTTCCATCAGGTCGAGGGTCTTATGGTGGATAAGCATATTACATTCAGCAATCTGAAAGGTATTCTCGAGGCATTTCTTCATCAGATGTTCGGTCCTGTTACGCCGGTGCGGTTCAGGCCGAGCTTTTTCCCTTTTACCGAGCCGTCGGCAGAGGTCGATATCGGCTGTATACTGTGCGGCGGTTCCGGATGCAGGGTTTGCAAAAATTCCGGCTGGCTCGAAATCCTGGGCGCAGGCATGGTAAACCCGGCAGTTTTTAAATACGTCGGATATGACCCGGAAGTTTATTCAGGGTTTGCCTTTGGAATGGGGATTGAAAGAATAGCAATGCTCAAGTATTCGATTGACGACATCAGGCTGTTTTATGAGAACGATGTCAGATTCCTGAGGCAGTTTTAGATGCGGGCCTCTCTCGAATGGCTGAAGGAATTTGTTCCGGTCAGCGGACCTGCCGGAGAAGTTGCACATCGGCTCACTATGCTCGGGCTTGAAGTCGAAGCAGTGGAGCAGCTTGAGGGCGACACTGTTTTTGAGATCAACGTGACCCCCAACAGGCCTGACTGTCTCAGTATGATAGGTGTTGCCCGTGAACTGTCCGCCGCCTTCGGTACGGAACTCAGCTTCCCCGAGCATGAGGTCGCCGCAGAGACAGGAGAACTCGACTTTAATGTAGATATCCTCGATTCCGCCCTCTGCCGGCGTTACGCAGGGAGGATCGTCAAAGGGCTCAAAATCGGCCCTTCACCTGAGTGGCTGAAGCGCAGGCTCGAAAAATGCGGGATCAGATCAATAAACAATGTGGTCGATGTGACCAACTATGTCCTTATTGAACTGGGTCATCCCCTCCATGCCTTTGACCTGGGCACTATCAAAGGACGCCGCATACAGGTCGGCACATCAAGGGATGTGAAGGGCAAGGTCGAAAAGCTGCGTTTCCGCACCCTTGACGGTAACGAGCAGGAACTGCCCGGGGATGCGCTGCTTATATGGGACGCCGAAAATCCTATAGCGATTGCCGGGATCATGGGCGGACTCGAAACTGAAGTCGGCGATTCAACTGTCGACATTCTTATTGAGAGCGCCTGGTTCGACCCCGTATCGGTAAGGAGGACCTCAAGGGCCACCGGCCTGAAGACGGAGTCGTCATTCAGGTTCGAGCGGGGGACAGATATAAAGATGCTTAAGAAGGCCTTGGACAGGGCGGCCTTTCTTATGCACGAAATTGCAGGCGGTACAGTTTACGGGAAAATAGATATCTACCCTGGAATATACACTCCGGTAGAAATCAGTATCAAAAGTGAAAAGATAAACGGGGTCCTTGGTCTGGAGCTGACCGAAGCTGAAATCACCGGCTATCTCGAACGACTCGGTTTTGTTGTTAAAAAGGGAAACGGATATTTTAATATTACGCCGCCGGCTTACAGGGTGGACGTACAGCAGGGCTTCGATGTTATCGAAGAGGTCGCACGGGCATATGGATATGAGAGAATCCCGGCGGTCCTGCCGACCGCGGTCATCGGCATTGAGGCGCAGGACAACGCGCAGAAATTATTTTCAGGGTCACTTCTGAAAGAGCTGAAAGAATCTTTTTTAAAGTCGGGCTTTACCGAAGTAATCAATTACAGTTTTATGGGAGAGCGGGACCTCGACTTCCTCGGGTTCGATACTGACGATGAACGCAGGAGAATGGTGCGGATAAAGAACCCTCTGCGCGCTGAAGACGCCTGCATGCGCACAACACTTGTTCCTGCCTTGATTGGAAATATCGTGTATAACGTATCACACGATAATAGATCATTCAGGCTTTGTGAAACATCCCGGGTCTTTCTAAGTAAGGAGGGGAGCGCGCTGCCTGAAGAGAGAAACCACTTCGCCGCAGCGTTATATAAAGAAAAAATACGATCGTTATACAAGGATGACACCCACGACTTTTTTGTGGTCAAGGGCGTAATTGAGGCCCTGTTTGATATTCTCAAGATAAGCCGTTGTTCCTTTGCCCGGTCATCCGAGCCCTTCCTGCACCCGGGGCAATCCGCGGATATATTGATAGGCGGTGAGAAGATCGGGTACGTTGGCGCCTTGTCTCCGGTCATTATTGATCGTCTTGACATAAAGGCGCATAGTCCTTCAATAGTTCTTGCGGAGCTTGATTGTGACCTCATCAGACCCGGTTCCATGCAGGCAATCAAATATCATCCATTGCCCAGGTATCCACACAGCGAAAGGGACACTGCGCTTGTGATAGATGAATCCCTTGAATCAGCCGAGATTGTTACCTTGCTGAAGTCCTATAGTTCCGAACTGATAGAGGACGTTACACTCTTCGACGTCTATCAGGGAAAGAACATCCCTGAAGGGAAAAAGAGCATCGCCTTTTCAGTCCGGTACAGGGCGTCAGACCGGACACTGAAAGATGAGGAAGTCGATGCCCTGCATGCCCGGATCGTTGGGTTCGTTACTGAAAGCACCAAAGGGCAACTCAGAACTTAGGGCCCGCATCGTTAAGCGTCCTATGGTATGAATTGACCCAGGAGATACTCACTCCTGTTTGACAGAAAATGGCCCATGCGGTAAATTTGACGGAAACAGTCCCGACACTTATAATAAGCCCAAGCCATCACAAAGGAGATGTTAATAGTGAAAAGAGCTACAACAGAAAGCTCCGTCGCCATGCTCCATAAGATAGAGGCCATAGAGAAGGATATTATTAATCTGAAATTATCCGTTCTCAAGAAGCTTTCTCCCTCCGGCAAAAAACCGGCCACATTTAGAGGTATTCTCAAAGGCGTGGTAATTACCGATGAGGACATTGCCTCCGCAAAAAAGTCCCTCTATAGCAAAACCGGAATATAAAGTTTCCATGAACTTTGTTACCGATACACACGCCCTTCTCTGGTGGTTTACCGATAGCCCGAAAATGAGCGCGAAAGCTGCAGAAATATTCGAACGGTGTGAAAAAGGGGAGAGCGTTCTATTTGTGCCTTCGATTGTCATCGCTGAGGCGCTCAGCATCTTTGACAAAAAGCGCGTGACCTTCGACTTCAAAAAGCTTTTCAAAAAGATACACGACAGCGACAAGTTCGTTATCATTGCCCTCGATTCGGCCATCCTTCAAAAGATGATTGACCTGAAAGACATCCCTGAACTTCACGACAAAATAATTGTCTCAACCGCAAAATATCTCAACCTCCCGATAATCACAAAAGATGAAGTCCTTCATGGCCTCGCTAATATAAAAACCGTTTGGTAACATCCCGGCATAACGAACTCTGACGTAGCTTGCTTAAGAAATTGATCCGCCAAGGCGGGATTGCTCGACTGGCCGGTTTTCGTTATTCGGCCCCTTTAGTGAGCTGCAACAGTTAGGACTTTGATAAGAGTTAGAGACAGTTCGGCAAACTGTGTCAATCCTTTCTGACCTTGTAATAATATCAGACCCTGAGATCCAATTTCAGCCTGTCCCCGAAAAACACTGAAAGCTGCGAAACGGTTTGGCTCCAGTTATTCAGCAATGCCCATAATGGAGATGATCCGCGTGGAGCTTGTTACACCGACCAAGCCGCAGAAATAGTATCTTGAAAAAAAGAAGAAATACTGGTAGAAACGCGCTGTTCCGAACTCCCCTCTTGGGAGGGGTGCAGGGGTGGGTTCGGGTCTCACTGTGCTTACATAGTATTGGTCTTCTCTCCCTTTTCCCTGATCCAAAGTTCAATTGCGACTACAACTCCTTCTAAATTCTTTTTCACTTCCTCATCAGTAAACCTCAGAAACCGTACTCCTGACCCTTCCAGAATTTTCTGACGCTCCTCATCCTGATCAGTTTTAAGGTTATGTGAATCCCCATCTATCTCAATGGCAAGCATCAATTCGTTACAAAAGAAATCGACAATGAAATTGCCTATGATTTTTTGCCGGTCAAAGTCATAGCCACCCATCTGCTTGCCTTTGAGATACCGCCACAGCAATGCTTCGGAAAGGGTGCCGTTATTTCTCAGTTGGCGTGCAATTGCTTTAAGGTTTGGATTGTAAGGAAGAATAGTTTTCTTCTTCATCATGTGCCTCACTCTGTATGGAGGAAAATTCACTTGTGCGACTTAAAAATGCCACCCCTTACCCCTGCACAGCCTGAACCCACCCCTGCACCCCTCCCAAGAGGGGACTTAGGATGGAACGGGTAGCTGTCTATATACTATATTACTTGCGTATTACCGTTTGTACTTGTCGGATTATAATAAATTCTGAAAAAGAGTATTTCAGCCACCTATACGTAACATGATCTGCTTTTTCTTATGGTTTCAATTAGTTACTATGGCTATCCGTTATCCCTATTTTACCTTTTTCAAAGACATTTTCGCTTATTGGCAGAGTTCTCTGCAAGACCAAGTTAATTGCCTTGTAGTAATCCCGCTGCACTTTAAGATTGGAAACCCTGCAGTAGCACTGGGTTGTGGTAATCTTGCTGTGGCCCAGCAGATCCTGAATCGTCACGAGAGCAGCATCTGCATTTAATAACTGCGTTGCCATCGTGTGCCTCAAGTGATGACAGGATACCTGTATCCCGGTCTTCCGGGAATAGTATTCTATTCTCTTTTGAATACCGCGCACCGATATCGGCTTCCCTCTCAGTGGCCCCTTCCGTACTAAGAACACTCTTTTCTCTTTAGAGAATTTTCGTTTCTGCATATACGTTTGTAAGGCAATCAGAGCATCCTCGCTCAGATAGACAACCCTGTCCTTGCTGCCCTTTCCATTGAAGACATAAAGCTGCCTGCGGCGATACTCTATCGCATCTACTGTCAGTCGTGAAAGCTCCTCAACACGCAAACCGCATCTGAGCATCAGCGTGAACATAGCCCGATCTCTGGTGTCGTTAATTCCTTTGAAGAGTGTTACTACCTGTTCGTCCCTCAGATGTTTGGGCAGTGGCCTGGGGAGACGCAATCTGTAATTCTTTCTTACCGGATTGATAAGAGACATTCGCTCATCTTCGATCAGATAGTCGTAAAAAGCATGAATGCAGCTGAAATGACAGTTGATGGTCTTTGGTTTTTTTCTATGTCTCAATAGATGGTCCATATAGGCGTCTGTTTCCTTGATGGTCGCCTCTTCTATAGGAACTTGCAGCCATTCACTGAAGTGAGCGAGCATATTCATATAGTTTTTTACTGTGTGAGCTGAACAGTTCCTTCTCTTCAAGAATCTCCGATACTTGCTGATCAGATCAGTAAGTCCCATCTATGCCTCCTTGCTCGATGATTTCCATAGCTAGGAAGTATTCCTCTTCACGACTCTTATCAGTGAGACGGGCATACCGACGGGTCATCTCTATGTCGTGATGACCCATCAGCACTTGCAGACATTCTATGCGCATGCCGGCATTGAGCAGTTCACTTGCAAAGGTATGCCGAAGACTGTGGATTGTGTAGCCTTTGTGTTGGAGCCCTGTTTCCCCCAAATATCGTGTAAAGATATTCCGGGCCGTAGTGTAGCATATGCTTCCCCTCAAGCCGTGAAAGAGATATTCTTTTGTCTTATCTCTCTTGCCCATCCACAGCTTTAAGGCCATCAGAACATCGTCGCTCAGATAGACAACTCGCCCAAGACAGTTCTTTTCGCCCTCATAGATGTTTATCTTCCTATCGCGGACATCAATATCTATCATCTTCACACCGAGAACTTCACCAATCCGCATGCCTGTTCGTAAGAGCACGAGGATTAGCGCACGGTCACGAGTCTCTTTAATGGCGCCAAGAAGTGTTCTAATATCGTCCGGGGCAATTGCCCTCGGCAGGAATTCGGGAACACTCAGTTTGATTTTGCGCTTGAGTATACGTGTGTCAATGAGATCCTGGTCGATCAGAAACCGCAGAAAAGCCCACAGACTATGAAGCCTTGTCCTGAC
The DNA here is from genome assembly GCA_963784135.1 of Nitrospirota bacterium. GTDB lineage: Bacteria > Nitrospirota > Thermodesulfovibrionia > Thermodesulfovibrionales > Dissulfurispiraceae > JADFXI01. The sequence continues at coordinate 449,069 of CAWAQG010000004.1, forward strand.
TGTTGTGACTTTGAGCCCTCGATCCTGCTCGTGTTCAACAAAGGCCTCAATATCTCCGCTGACAACATCTTGGATTTGGCTCTTGCCTAAGCTGGCATACAAAGCAAGAAACGAACTAACGGCGTGATAGCTACCTTGAAGGGTGCTTGGTTTGAGGTTCATTCTTCCCTTGTGGCGTATGTAGCTCTCGAAATGCTCCTTGCCGGGAAGCTCCAATTTGGATATTTTTTTAAGAACGCGATCGATAGGAGTGTCTGGTTCTTTAGGAGAGACTGCTGCACTGTGAAAATTTAGTGCTGCTATTTCACTGATGATTGCTCTGAGAACTGTACCTGCCTGGGTCATTGCTCCTCCTTTTTCTCATTGAAAAAGCAGGATTAATGATGACCCTTAGCGCCTCTAAGAATCAATCCATTTTGTTACGTATAGCAGGAAGGAACAGAAAATATTTTCAAAGGAAAAAAACACGCGGTGTATAAGCGGAAACTAATACTCGATCTAACATTGACTGATCGGCCGGATATTGTCTTTTACAACCCGTGACGCTTGAAGCTATAGCGATACTTTATAGCCGGCCTTCTCGATGGCTGAATGGATTTCTTCCAGCTTAACTTTTGATTCGTCATACTTGATGCTTGCACTGCCGACCGTAACATTTGCTTCAGTAATGCCTGCAATACCGTCCAGTGCCTTTTTTACTCTCATCACGCAGTGCTGACAGCTCATGCCCGTTATCTTTATTACCGTCTCTGCCATTTGGATGCCTCCTGAGTTTAATGCGTTAATATCTCCCGTCCTCGTAGTAAAATTATAATGCAATTGGCCTTACTCTTTCCACTACTCTGCAATTATACATAGCGTCTTATATTATGCCGCATAACCGACAGGTTCCGTCATGCCCGAAGTTCTTAATCGGGCATCCACTCTTTTAAAATGGATTCCCGCCTGCGCGGGAATGACGAATAATGCGATAATTATTATGACGCTATGTATAGTTTCCTTGACAAAATTGCTGACAATAAAAAATAATAGTAGTCGATTTTAATTTTTACAGTACAATTGAAAAATAATAGTGGATCTCAGCGTTTCGGAGAAATCTGATTACCGCTTGAGCCGGAATAAAACGAGTTGAAAATTTATTAGTGTGACGTCTTGATCTTTTCGCCTATTGATATTGCCTCTCTGTCAATTTTGCTGCTCTTCCTGATGGTGGCGCTGGCTGCGCTGCTCAGGCAGAACCAGCGTCTGTTGGTCATCGTTTGTTCTTTTCTTACAGGAACAGCTTCTTTATTGAGTGTTATAGCCGGAGTATGGACGGTCGGAAGCCGCGCTACCGGCAAAGAAGTTCTTTTATTGGGTTTGCCGGATATTCCATTTCATCTGAGACTCGATCCTCTCGCTGGGTTCTTTCTCACCGTAATCGGATTGCTCTCTTTTTTTGTATCCATTTATTCAGCCGGCTACCTCCGCGGGTTAATTGGGCATAGGCCGGTGACAAGGCTTGTTGCGTTCTACGCTCTCTTCATCGCGGGTATGTTCTCGGTGGTACTCGCGGACGATGCATTGTTCTTCCTCATATCATGGGAAGTAATGGCCGGGGCCTCGTATTTCCTGGTGATGTTTGAGGATGAAAAACCGGAAAACCGAAAAGCCGCTTTACTCTATATGGTGATTGCTCATGTCGGAGCTATCGCAATTCTTCTTTCTTTCGGGGTCATGGCTGGAATTGCGACCGGCTTCGGGAGTTTCAACGGGTATACTTTTGATGCGATGCGGCAGGCGCACTTTCCTGTTGCATGGGCTACGGTGGCTTTTATGCTGTCCTTCTTCGGTTTTGCTGCAAAGGCCGGTGTCGTGCCCCTCCATGTATGGCTTCCGGAGGCGCATCCTGTTGCTCCGTCCAATGTCTCCGCGCTAATGAGCGGCGTCATGCTCAAAACCGCCATATACGGTATTGTTCGTGTCACCTTTGACCTTATCAAGGTGTTCCCGTGGTGGTGGGGGGCTATTGTTCTTGTCTTTGGCCTGGTTTCGGCTGTAATGGGTGTTCTCTATGCCCTGATGCAGCACGACCTGAAAAGGCTTCTGGCCTACCACTCTGTTGAGAACATAGGTATTATTCTTATAGGCATAGGTCTCGCCATGATATTCACGTCGTTCCATCTTCCCGTGCTGGCAGCCCTTGCGCTGATTGCCGGGCTTTACCACACTTTGAATCATGCCATGTTCAAGGGTCTGCTTTTTATGGGGGCAGGGGCGGTCCTGCATGCAACACAGGAAAGGAACATGGAAGAGATGGGCGGGCTCATACACCTGATGCCATGGACTGCGGCGCTCTTCCTGGTGGGCTGCGTATCTATCTCAGCGTTGCCTCCTTTTAACGGTTTTGTATCTGAATGGCTTACCTTCCAGGCGTTTCTCCTGTCACCTTCACTGCCGAGTCCGCTCATCAGACTGTTGATTCCTTTGGGCGCGGCCCTTCTTGCCCTTACCGGGGCACTTGCCGCTGCGTGCTTTGTCAAGGCATTCGGAGTTGTATTTCTCGGGCAATGGAGAGGCCATCAGCATCAACGTGTGCAGGAGGCTGACTGGTCCATGCGGTCCGGCATGATTATGGCTGCAGGCACTTGTCTCTGCCTCGGAATATTCCCCACTATTGTGATTGAGTGGATGGACATAATACCCGAGCAGCTTCTCGGTTCGAAGATAAGCACGTCCGCAGGCGCTGCCGGCTGGATGTGGCTGACTCCCATAGCTCCCGAACGCGCTTCTTATTCCGGACTTGTCGTACTCTTCGGCTTTATTATGATTGTTGCAGCAGCTTACTTTATTCTTCATGTTAAAGCGGGCCGGATACAGAGGGGGCCGATATGGGACTGCGGATTCGAGAAGATCAATGCGAGGATGCAGTATAACGCCACCTCTTTTTCGATGCCGATACGGAGGATATTCGGCTTTCTCTTCAATATAAAGGAACATTTCGGGCCTGCCCCTCAGCAGGCGCATGCGGCGTTTCCCCGGAAACTGCTTTACCACCTTCGGGTGCGGGACCGCCTCTGGAACTGGATATACAAACCGGTCATCAAGTCCAGTTTCTGGTTTTCGCGCGGGATCGGCAATCTCCAGCGCGGTCATATACAGACATACCTTATATATTCGTTCATAACTATAATTGTCCTGCTGGTGTTTGTGCGATGAACCTTGGCCCGGTTTTTATAGAAATAGTGCAGATAATTGCGCTCCTCGGCCTGTCGCCTGTCTTTATAGGATGGGTGAGGATGCTGAAATGCTGGACGCAGGGAAGGTCTTCCGCAAGTATATTGCAGCCGTACAGGGACCTTGCCAAGCTTTTTTCCAAGGATGTTATTCTCGCGGAAAACGCGTCATGGATATTCCGCTTCACCCCATACCTTGTCTTCGCCACCGCCGTCCTTGCCGGCTGTATTGTCCCGATAGTGTCGGTTGATCTTCCTCTTTCGCCAACCGCAGATGTCATTGTGCTCGTCGGTCTATTTGCCGTTGCGCGGTTTTTTACCGCATTGGCGGGGATGGACATAGGGACAGCCTTCGGAGGCATGGGGTCAAGCAGGGAAATGACGATAGCATCACTGGCCGAACCCGCAATGCTTATGTCCATCTTTACAGTATCGCTGGCTAACAAATCGACCTCCCTTCCCCATATTGTGCAGGTAATATGCAGTGGACAATCGGTCTTAAGGCCATCCCTTGCCTTTGCGTTACTTGCCTTTGTTCTTATTGCCCTGACCGAGACGGGGAGGATCCCTGTTGATAACCCGGCCACGCATCTTGAACTGACCATGATACACGAGGCCATGGTCCTTGAATATTCCGGGAGACATCTCGCTCTTATTGAATGGGCGTCCATGATGAAACTATTCCTCTTCGTGATGTTGGGCATTGCCTGTTTTTCTCCCTGGGGCATTGCCGGGACGGTCGGTTTGGCCGATGTGCTGCAGGCGTTCTTTCTTATGGTACTGAAGCTGGGCCTTGTCGGAGTCGGCCTTATATTGATAGAAACCGGTCTCGCAAAGATGAGACTGTTCCGGTTAACGGAATTCCTCGGGGCCGCTTTTCTGATGGCGACCCTCGGGATGCTTTCTTTCTATATACTGGAGTGAAATGAATCCGCAGACCGTTACACAGATAAGCAGTTTTCTCGCAGCCATAGTGCTCCTCACCGCCTTCGGCATGCTGATGCAGAGAAGGGTGTACGGCCTTATCCATCTGTTTACCTGGCAGGGGCTTTTCCTTTCGATCAATACCGCCATAGTCGGCTATGTCACAAACAGGCATCACCTGTACATATCGTCGATATTGACGCTATCGTTAAAGGTGATACTTCTCCCCTATATTCTTCATATTCTTATCGTGAGGCTTCATATCCGCAAAGAAGTGGAGACGGTCATGAATATACCGTCGACCATGTTTATCGGGATAGCGCTGGTCATCTTTTCATACTACCTGACAGCGCCGATTACAGTGCATGCCACATTAATAACGCGATCAACCCTCGCGGTGGCGCTTGCAACCGTCATGATCGGCCTTCTTATGATGATCACGAGGAGACATGCGGTCACGCAGATTATAGGTTTTCTGGCCATGGAAAACGGCCTCTTTTTCGCTGCCACAAGCGCTACTTATGGAATGCCGCTGGTAGTAGAGCTGGGCGTGGCCCTCGACGTGCTGATTGCAGCATTTATCTTCGGTATCTTCTTCTTCCACATCCATACTACATTTGACAGCCTCGATGTTGATCAGATGGCGCGGCTGAAGGAAGGGGACTGACGATGCTCCTGGTCCTTCTCGTGCTCCCTCTTTTTTCGGCAGTTGTCCTTGCCTTTGTCGGAGACAGGAAGCTTGCTCCGGAAATTAATATTTTCGGATCTGCGGCGACCTTTGCGGCAGGCCTCGGCCTTGCTCTTCAGGTCTACCAGCATGGTCAGATGATGGCGGGAGGCAAATTCTTTTTTGTTGACGCGTTCAATGTCTATCTCGCTGTCCTGACCTCTTTCGTATCCATGACCACTGCTATTTTCAGCAGGAGGTACATGAGGAGGGAGAGGGAGCACGGGCGGGTAGGGCATATCCGCATGCGCTTTTACCATGCCATGTACCAGCTCTTTATTTTCGCCATGCTGCTTTGCCTTCTTACAAATAATATCGGCGTGTTGTGGATAGCGATGGAACTGGCGACCCTGTCAACGGTCCTCCTTGTTTCGCTCTACCGGACGCCGACTGCCATAGAAGCTGCCTGGAAATATTTCATACTCTGTGGAGTGGGCATCGCACAGGCGCTCTTCGGAACAGTCCTTCTCTATTTTGCGGCTGAAAAGGTGCTGGGGGAAGGAGGCGAGGCCCTCCTGTGGACAAACCTTAGCCAGGTCAGTGACAAGCTCGAACCAACCGTTCTGTCTCTCGCCTTCGTATTCCTCATGGTGGGATACGGTACAAAGGTGGGGCTCGTTCCTCTCCACAACTGGCTGCCTGACGCACACAGTGAAGGCCCAACGCCGATTTCCGCCGTCTTGTCGGGTCTTCTGCTTAATATAGCGCTTTATGCCCTCGTGAGATGCAAATCGCTTGTCGACGGCTCCACGCACACGCACCATGCCGGCTACATCATGATGGGCTTTGGCCTTATTTCCATACTGGTGGCAGCTTTTTCCCTCCTGCGGCAGAAAGACATCAAACGAATGTTTTCGTATTCGTCCATTGAACATATGGGGATCGCGACATTTGCCTTCGGTCTCGGAGGCCCGATAGCCACCTTCGGAGCGCTCTTGCATATGCTCGTCCACAGTCTGGCAAAGTCTTCCATCTTCTTTACTGTCGGTCACGCGTCCCAGATGCACCGGACGCAGGAGATGGAGAATATAAAAGGCCTTTTCAGGGGGAACCCCCTCGTAGGCTGGGGATTGATGTTCGGGGTCATGGCGATTGCAGGAATGCCTCCCTTTGGTATTTTTACCAGCGAGTTCCTTATCCTTACCGCAACAATAAAAGATGCCCCTTTGCTGACACCCATTCTCCTTTTAGGGCTCGGGGTGGCTTTTGCAGCCCTTTTCATGAGGGTCCAGCCGATGGTTGCCGGGGAAGTCCCGCTGCACCAGCATTCCATGAAAGTGGCACATGTCCCTGTTGTGCTTCATATGGTGCTTGTTTTGATAATCGGGCTCTACCTGCCCGATTTTCTCAACCAGTGGTTCCACACTACAGTGGGGTTGTTGAAATGAGCATATTGACCGATGCCCTCACAGCAGCGCTTGGGACTACTGTTCAATTCGACAAAAAACAGTATCCTCCTTCCGTTGTTTTCTGCACCGTGCCGCGGGACAAATTTGGACGCGCTGCCACAGCACTGAAGAAGGCGTATGCCCTGCTTGCCGCGGAATGGGCCACTGACGAGACTTCTTTTGGAGGAGGTCTCGCTGTCTTTGCCTGTTACCGGTGGGGCAATGAATACCTGATCGTACGGTCGGAACTGCCTTTGGATGATCCCTCGTTCCCGAGTCTTACGAAGAAGTTCGTACCTGCCTACCGGTTTGAGAGACAGATGCAGAGTCTCATGGGGGTTGTGCCGTCAGGCCATCCTGACATGCGGCCATGGATAAAGTTTGAGGACTGGCCTCAGAATGTGTTTCCTCTCAGGAAATCCTATGATGCGTCACGTCCGATGCCGAGGACCAAAGGGGAATATCAATGGGCCAGGGCGGAAGGCGAAGGGGTCTACGAAATACCCGTGGGGCCTGTCCATGCCGGCATCATTGAGCCGGGCCATTTCCGGTTTCAGGCGGTGGGTGAGACGGTTGTTAACCTTGAGGAACGGCTGGGTTATGTCCATAAGGGAATAGAAAAAAAGTTCGAGTCCCTTTCCTGGAAAGACGGGGCAGGGCTGGCAAGCCGGGTATCCGGTGATACCACAGTTGCGCACAGTATCGCTTATTGCATGGCAGTGGAGTCCATGACCATCGGCACTGTCTCTGAGCGCGCCCATTGGATCAGGGCACTTTTTCTTGAGCGGGAGCGCATTGCAAATCACCTCGGCGACATAGGGGCCGTCTGCAATGATGCAGCCTTTGCGTTTATGCTCTACCAGTTTTCACGCCTTAGGGAAATGGTCCTCCGCACCAACCACAAGCTTTTCGGCCACAGGCTTTTGATGGACAAGGTTGTCCCCGGCGGAGTAACTGCAGATCTCACGAATGAGGCGAAGAAAGACATCCTTTCTGAACTCGAAGTTATTTCCAGGGAATTCGAGCGGCTCGTAGTGATCTATGACGAGAACTCATCACTCGAAGACAGGGTGAGGGACACGGGTGTCCTTGCTCCGGAAAAGGCCAGGGAACTCTGCTCTGTGGGTATTGTTGCGCGTGCGAGCGGCATGAACCTGGATTGCAGATTGCAGAACCCTTTTCCTCCATATGAAAGGTTCGAGGTGAACGTCCCTGTGCTTATATCAGGAGACGTTCATGCCCGGGTGTGGGTAAGGGTTGAGGAAATAAGGGAATCCATACGTCTCATACGCTTAATTCTTGGGGCGCTTCCATCCGGGCCGATATTTACCGATATCGGACTGCCGGCTCCGGACACATCGGGCTTTGCCGCTGTAGAGGGATGGCGCGGCGAGATCATTTATTGGATCCAGGCCGGCCCGCTGGCGGAGATCAACAGATGCATGGTGAGGGACCCCTCCAGTGTCAACTGGCTGGGGCTTGAACAGGCGATACCCGGTAATATAGTCCCCGACTTCCCGCTTTGCAACAAGAGCTTTAATCAATCATATTCAGGACACGACCTTTAACGTTGATATGTGGTGACTTGTTTTATTTGCCATTGTTCTCTTTGTCGATTTCGCCGATAGCTTTGTTAACGTCTTTTTGGCTCTGTTCAGTCGCGTTGGCGGCTTCTTTCGCATCCTGCTTTGCTTTGAGTAATTTGTCCGCGTATTCCTGCGCCGCGTTCTGTTCTTTTTCCTGCTTGTCCTTTGTAACGTCCTTAACTTCGGCATTCTGTTCGGCCTGCCGGCAACCGACGTTTATAAAAATCAGCCCTAAGATCACAGCAACTGCCAAAAACATTTTGAGTAAATTTTTCACTGGCTGCCTCCGTCGTAATCTGTAATTTGGTTTTTGACCGGCCTCCTTCATTACCACTTTATCCCACGAGCTGTTAAAACCTTTTGCGCTCTCTCGTGTCCTAAACGCGCCGCCTGCCGGTAGTCCTCAGTAGCCTTCAAAGTATTACCCATCCTTTCATAAATCACAGCTCTGTTATTATAAGCCATCGCGTAATTCGGTCTTAACTCAAGGGCCTTAGTGCAGTCTTTAAGAGCCTGCTCCGGGTTGTCTGACAACGCATAGGCGCCCGCTCTATTGCAATAAGCGCTTGCGTCGTCGGATTTAAGTTCAATCGCCTTTGTATAGTCTTTAATTGCCGCATCATAATTACGTGTCTCGTTATATACATTCCCTCTGTCAAGATAAGCTATTTCAAGCTTCGGGTCTATCTGAATAGCCTTAGTAAAAAGGTCAATGGCCTCTTTAGAGTTCCCGCCGCGCGCTTGAGCTATCCCGCGATCTACAAGAGTTTGCGCTTTCTTTCCCGAACAGCCTGCGCCGCACGCCGCAAGCACAATCATTATTGCTATTATTATTTTATTCATGCCCTTATCTCCTTTTAAATTGGCGCGCCTCTGGTTCTTATGATAACAGAATTTAGGGCAGCACTTCATAAGCAGAGTTGTAAGGACCGCTTACAGGCGAAATGGGAATGCAATTTCACGGTATGGCTTATACATAATTTGCTTTCTTACACATGGAAGATCGCTATTTCTTCAGCTGTTTCCCGATTCGCTTTTCGACGGACTTGACCTTTTCGTCAATCCTGTTGGGCTTGTTCTTTCGGTCGTCGATCGATATCGTCGTTACTGCCCGTTCACCGGTATTCATGACCACTGCATGGCATTTTTTGACGAGACCCATTACATCATTCCACTCTCCCTCTACGACAGTACCCATAGGGTTGACCTTGTACGGTAATCCGCTTGCGTCGACAATCTTGAGCACCTCGGCAAGCTGATCTCCGATACTGCTGCCTGTGCCGACAGGCACAATGCTGAATTCTGCCAGCATAACGATCCTCCTTCCGCCCATAAGGGCGATATGTGTCTTCAGATGACTTAATTTAAGCTTTCAATCTAATGATACCAAAAAAGAAGTCTATTGCAAGCCCCCCAAAACATCACTCCTGTGGTTTCCGTTCAGCATTGATGGTGATCGTCCCAATTTCGTCAAGAGCTCCTTCGATCGAATAACGGAATGAGTGGAACAACCCTATTGCCCATAAATTAGTGATCAGGTGAGTTGTAACGCATGATGTCGTAAACCGGGACTGGCCGCTGCAGAGCGAAAGATAGAGAACGACCTGATCGGCAGCGTGGGAATCGAGCGCAGCCTCTGATGCATAATAGCCGGAGAACTCAGCAGCTGCTTCTTCGCCGACTGTCTCCGCCCTTTTGCCCCTCTCCCCCAGTGACGTGAACCCCGCACGTGCATGTTCTGCTTCAGCCTGTAGGTAAATAAATGTCCCCTGTCCCCTTGTCGGAGCTTCTATGAGCTGGATGTCCGATGGACAGGTGAGAGGGCCTATGCGAGAGTGGAGCGCATCAAGAGCGGCTTTTCGCTGCCTTTCGGCAATGGAGAGGGGGAGATTGCCGACCCCCGAATGACCATCAATCCTGATGAGCCTCCCCCGATCAAGTAGGGTCAGATTTTTTAATTCATCAGTGGGGTAGAGAGTTGCTCTAATAACGCCACCCCCCTTTGGATAGAACCCGTATGACTCGATGGATAGTTCCAGCCTTACGCCCAGCCGTTCAAGGATGGGGGCAAACACTCCCGAAAGGTAGTGATACGAGGGACTGAACGGGACATGCGTGCCTCCCCTCAACGTGAAGAGAGTCCTTTGTCGCCTTCCCACAAAAGCGGGCAACAAGGTCTGGAGCACAAGCGATGTAGACCCGGCGGTGCCGATATCAAAAGAAAAGACGTCACCTCTTATTGAGCGGGGCAGGAAAGTCAACTCCATTGATCCTATCGTGTCTCCTTTGACTTCAGCGCATGAAACGTGCTGTGCTGCATGGATAGCGGTAAGGTGTTGCGGCCTGATGCCCGGCTTTGTCCTTCTCTTCCTGAGATTGAATAACCTGAAGGGCTGTTGAAAAAGACAAGATAAGCTGAGCGCCGTCCTCAGTATCTGCCCTCCTCCCTCACCGTAGCTTCCATCGATCTCTATCATAGTATTATTGTAACAGCAGCTCAGGCAAAACGGTTGATTGTTGGACAGCGCAGAAGCCTGGCCGCAATGAATTGGAGGAGCTGTCCCGGTCCGGGATCAATTCAGGTCAATGGAAGAGGCCGGTTTCAAAGAGGTTGAATGTCCTGGAGAAACTTCTTATTCGATCTTGACCGGGGAGATATGCCATATCTTTTCAGCATACTCACGAATGGCCCTGTCGCTCGAAAATTTGCCTGAACGCGCTACATTGAGGATGGCCATTCTTGTCCACCTGTCGTTGTCCTTATAAACATTTGATACATGCTCCTGACAACTGACATATGATGCATAATCAGCCAGGACATAAAACCTGTCCCCCTCAAGAATGGACCTGACAACCGGATGGAAAAGATCCTGCTTTCCAGGCGAGAAGTGGCCTTCGAGTATCTGATTGATGGCTTGACGAAGCTCCCCGTCAGTCTCATAATATTCCTGGGGGTTGTATCCGGAACTCATATCCATGATTTCTTCGGCTTTAAGCCCGAAGAGGAAGAAGTTCTCTTCGCCCACCTCTTCCCTTATCTCGACGTTTGCCCCATCGAGTGTACCGATGGTCAAGGCCCCATTCAGTGTAAATTTCATATTGCCGGTCCCTGAAGCCTCAAGTCCGGCAGTCGAAATCTGTTCGGACAGGTCCGCTGCAGGGATGATACGCCCGGCCAGAGAAACGTTGTAGTTGGGGACAAATAATACCTGCAATTTCTCCCTTGTCAGGGGATTAGCTGCGATCACATCTCCTACAGCATTTATCAGTTTAATAATCAGTTTGCAAAGGTAGTATCCGGGCGCTGCTTTTCCTGCAAAAAGGACCGTTCTTGGAGTGAAGGTCTCGTCGACTCTTCCTTCCCTTAGCCTGTTATAAAGGGTTATGGCATGCAGGACGTTCAGCAATTGCCGCTTGTATTCATGCAACCGTTTCACCTGGCAGTCCAGGAGATGATGGTGATGAAATGTCAATTTGGTGGTCAAGCCAAGATAATTGGACAAGGCGACCTTATTCAGTTCCTTGACCTCGCGGAAACGTTTACGGAATTCACTATCATCAGCAAGGGGTCCGAGCTTATTCAGTTCATTAAGATCTTTTGTCCATAAACTTCCAATGGCTTCTGTTATCAATTTGGCAAGCGGGCGGTTGGAATCCAACAGCCAGCGCCTTGGCGTTATGCCGTTGGTCACATTCCGGAATTTCTCAGGTGACATCAGGTAAAAATTATTGAACACTTTTTCCTTTAAAATACGGGAATGGAGCTCTGAAACACCATTGACGGTATGGCTGCCTACTATTGCCAGACGGGCCATGTGCACCCATCGCTCACCTTCCCCGGTTATCAGCGCCATTGTCATCTTGCGCTCCTGTTCGCCGGGGAATTCCGCGTCGACCTGTATCAAAAATCTTCTGTCAATTTCCTGAATGATCTGGAGGTGGCGCGGCAAAAGATGTCCCATAAGACCTTCGGACCATACTTCGAGGGCTTCCGGCAAGACTGTATGATTTGTATACGCAAAGGTTTTAGTTGTTATGTCCCACGAATCTTCCCAGCCGATGCTTTCCTCGTCGACAAGTATCCGCATCAGTTCTGCAATAGCTATGGAAGGGTGTGTATCGTTGAGCTGAACGGCGACATTATCGGGGAACTCTTTGTAGGTTTTATGAAACTTCCTGTATCTTCTGATGATATCTTTTAATGTGGACGCTACAAAGAAATACTGCTGTTTGAGACGCAGTTCCTTTCCGGCAAGCGATTGGTCGTCGGGGTAAAGCACTTTGGAGATGGTTTCGCTGTTGTTTTTGTTCTCCACTGCCTTGATATAATCACCGCTGTTGAAATACTCCAGATCAAATTCACGGCTTGATTTTGCAGACCACAGACGAAGAGTATTGACAGTGTTGTTGCGATACCCCGGCACCGGATAGTCGTAAGCCATGGCCATGACCTCCTCGGTGTCTGTCCATACCATGCGTGACCGGCCGCTTCCGTAATTAATGGAATTGACCCTGCCGCAGAATTGGACCGGGTACAATACTTCCGGCCTCGGAAATTCCCACTGGCTTCCGTATCTAAGCCAGTTGTCCGGAATTTCAATCTGATGACCGTCCTTGATTTTTTGCAAAAAAATGCCGTACTCATATCTGATGCCATAACCATAGGCCGGATATTCAAGTGTGGATAGTGAGTCAAGAAAACATGCGGCAAGCCTGCCCAGTCCGCCGTTCCCCAGGCCTGCGTCCCATTCAAGCTCTGCAATATCATCATATGAGAGCCCGAAGGCGTTAAATGTTTGCTCATATTCTCCGAATAAGCCGATATTACTGATATAATTTCCTAAAAGCCTGCCCATTAGAAATTCGAGCGAAAGATAATATAGCCTTTTTGCGTCAACGTCGTAATAACGCTGCTGGGTGTTGATCCACTGTTCAACCATGCAATCCCTTACGGACAGCACAGTCGCTTCAAACTTGTCTCTCTGAGTAGCAGAGTATGTATCTTTGGCAAGAGAGAAGGTAAGGTGGTCAATGAGGGATTCCTGAAACGCTTTCTGACACCTTGCCATAGGGCACCTCCGTGCTGTTTATTCAAAAAATCCTGACCGCTTCTAAAATACCATTTTTTAACAGCGTAAATCAGTCCCGGCTGCTGTTGAGAGACAACGGTAGGATAACATATTGCTGTATTGCAATTCAGACAGTACAGGGTAATTTTTCTTTGCGAGCGATTAGCCCGCTGTGCCGGTCCTGCTGTCTGTACGGAACATCATCTGTGTTCCAGTTATATATGTGGGCTCGGCGTTACTCGCCCACTGCCGATAACCCAGGCGCTCGACTGCAGAAAAACAACCCCGTACTGTCTGAATTGCATATGTTGTAATGGAGATGGAAAAATCACGGGGAGATATGCGAAAATAAAAAAGTTAAACAAATAAAATCATATTCAGGACATGATCTGTGATACGAATTCTTTGTCAAATATTCAGGACCGGCATCATCACCGAACCGCTTCCGGCGGCTGCTGAAGAGGGAATAATTCAGGCAGGAACAAAGCTTGAAGAGGCAATCGGAAAGCATTTCAGGAGAAGTCTTACTGTCCGGCAAGTTGATGCAGGCTCCTGCAACGGCTGCGAACTGGAGATCCATGCCATAAACAACTCTTTTTACAACTGCGAACGGTTCGGCATTCATTTTACCGCCTCCCCCCGGTTTGCAGATATGCTTCTGGTGACCGGCCCGGTATCGAGGAACATGGAGATAGCCCTTCGCAGGACATATAATGCCGTGCCCACTCCGAAGCTTGTGGTGGCAGTGGGAGACTGCGGATGCAACGGCGGCATTTTCGGGGAAAGCTATGCCTCTCTCGGAGGCATCGATAAGGTAATACCAGTTGATGCTTATATCCGCGGTTGCCCGCCGACACCGGCGGATATACTGAACGGAATACTAAAAGCTGTGTCCGGTTAATCCGCCGCGACAGTCATTCTTCCTCATTATAGCCCGGTTTTGAGCACCGTCCTTTACTTTTGTTTCTGTTACGTGTTTACTTATAACTATGTCGCTAAAAAAGAAAATTGTGTTCAGTTTTTTTATCAGCTCTTTTATTATCGCCCTCCTTATGGCGACGGAATACGTTAATTTCACCGGCATGAAAAAGGAAATTCGCAATCTTGAAACCGCGGACACGATAAGGAGCCAGTCTCTGCAACTGAGGAGGCATGAGAAGAATTTCTTCCTCTATACAGCAATGGCTGACGCAGAGGCCGCTGCCGTTTACTTGTATCTTGGAGAAATGGATGCCCTGTTTAGGGACAGGATAGCGCTTGACAGTAATGGCAACCTGTTGGCATTGAGGGACCGCCTTAAGGAATATAGGGAGAGGTTCAAAAGAATTGAATTGTCTATTAATGCGTTGTCCGGCCAATTCGGCAATGCGGGTTATGGAAATGTGCGATACCGTGACATTTACCCATTAATCCAGCTGACATTTCGTGAGCATCCGCTTGAGGCGGCCGAATTTTTGGAGAAAACGCCTTTAGGACCTCCTGACCGGAAGTTGATCGAGGTCCTCAGGAATCTGGATTTGGAAATCAAGGTCTTGAGAAAAAACGGTGAGGATATTCTCGGTCTTACTAAAGAACTTGGCAGTGATGCGAGAGGCAATATGGAAAATGCGATAGGCTTTTCGCAGATCGCTATTCTTGCGGTCTTCCCCATTTTTTTTATGAGCGGAGTAGGGACACTTTTTTTAATAAGCAGAAATGTGGTAAACCGCTTAAAACTTCTCACCAGCAGTGTGGAAAGGACCGGCAAGGGCAGGTTCCCGCTTGTTGCTTCACCGCCGGTATCGCGGTGGGGCAATGATGAGGTGGAGATACTGATAAAGGAATTTAACACTATGGAAGAGCAGCTCGCGCAGCGGGAAGGAGAACTCAGCGAGGAGCTGCAGCAGAGCAAAAAGCTTGCGGCGATCGGCACTCTGGCATCCGGTGTTGCGCACGAGCTGAACAATCCGATCAACAATATCTGCATATCCGCTCAGATACTGGATAAAGAGTCCAGGCAAGGCGGTCCTCCGGTAATAAATGAAGCGGTGCGCGACATTATAGGGCAGAGCAGGCGGGTCAAGAGCATTGTCGAAGAGCTGCTTGAGTTTGCGCGAGGGAAGGACCTTTCGCCCAGGGAGGTGGACTTAAGGGAAACAATAATGGGGGCTTATAAAATGGCGGGCACGGCTGCTGATACCGCGGATATAGATTTTAGACTTGATTCAAAGCCTGAAGGTTTGTTCATACAAGCTGATCCGGAGCAGGTGGAACGAGTATTTATAAATCTCTTTGCCAATGCCGTAGATGCCATGAAAGGTTCGCCGCTTAAAACGCTGAGAACAAAAATAGTCAGAGAGGAAGAAAAAGTTATTATTATAGTGTCCGATACAGGCAGCGGAATACCTGCCGATGCCGTTGACAAGATATTTGAGCCGTTTTACAGTACGAAAGACAAAGGCACCGGACTTGGACTTGCAATTGTTTTTAATATGATAAAAAGACATAATGGTGAAATACGTGTAGAAAGCGCGGTAGGGAAGGGGACCGCCTTTATTATCACTCTGCCGGTCAGGCTGAAAAAGGACAACTGATGAATTTTAAAATTCTAATTGCCGAGGATGAAGAAATTACGTTGAAACACCTTGTGTATGCTCTCAAAAAGGAGGGCTATGACGCGGTCGGCGTTAAGAACGGACGTGAGGCACTTGGTGAACTGGAAGCGGGCCGCTACGATGTCCTTATAACAGATATTAAAATGCCGGAAATGAGCGGTATCGAACTGCTGGAAAAGGCAAAGGAAATTAACTACGAGATCGAGGTGCTTGTAATCACCGGCTTTGGCAGCATTGGTTCAGCTGTGGAGGCCATGAAAAAAGGGGCTTATGAATACATAGCGAAACCTTTTGACCTCGATGAACTTATGCTTAAAGTGAAGAATATTCACGAAAGGAAAGTGCTGAGGAAGGAGAACGCAGCTTTAAAGGCCTTTTTCGGCATGAATAAGACCATTTCAATTATTGCTAAGAGTGAGAGCATGCACCACATACTCGACGTTATTGAGAATATCAGGGATTCAGATTGCAATGTGCTGCTTACCGGCGAGAGCGGCGTGGGAAAGAGCCTCCTTGCCAAAATCATTCACTTCACCGGCAGGCGGCAGAATATGCCGTTTCTCTCGCTGAATTGTGCAACATTGACGGAGGAACTCCTTGCGAGCGAACTCTTCGGTCATGAGAAGGGGGCTTTTACCGGAGCGGTGAAGACCAAACAAGGGCTTGTGGAGATAGCCGACACCGGCACTCTTTTTCTTGATGAGATCGCTGAGATGGCCTCAAACCTTCAGGCGAAACTGCTGAAGGTGATCGAGGAAGGCGAGTTCTACCGGGTAGGCGGTATAAAACCGATCAAGGTGAGCGTACGGTTTGTCGCTTCAACTAACCGGCAGGTCGGCAGGCTCATTGCCGAGGGGACGTTCAGGAAGGACCTTTATTACCGCCTTAATGTTATGGAAATATTCATCCCTCCGCTGAGAGAACGCCGTGAAGATATAGGCCCTCTGTGCGACTATTTTCTTGAGAAGCACCTGCCCAAGTCCGGCAAGAAGATAAAAGGCTTTTCAAAAGAGGCGATAGGGACCCTCAAGCACTACAGCTTCCCCGGCAATGTAAGAGAGCTTGAAAATATCATTGAACGGTCGGTTATTCTTGAGAAGAGTCCTGTCATCACTCCCGAAAGTCTGCCCCCGAGCCTTACCATGTTTCAAATAGAGACCATAGAGCCCGGCAAGATTAAAACGATTGATGAACTTAACAGGGAATATGCTGAAAAAATTGTTGAGCTGTCGGGGGGCAACAAATCAAAGGCGGCGGAACTTCTTGGCATATCGCGGACCAGCCTGTGGCGTATTCTCAGGGATGAGCAGAAAATCGATGCGCAGGATGACCGTCCCTTGTCCGCTTAGCCCGCCCTGTTCTCACAGTCTTTGTGTCCCGCTCCAGGCGTCAACTGAGTTCCTCTGCTGTCGCAGCCGGTCAATGACCGGCTGCGCCTTATAGTGGCCCCAGAGAGTTATAACTTTTGTGCGTCAGCATGTTTCTTGTTGTTCGTGCTCTTTGCGAATGAGGTGACAATACTGCAGTTGCCGGTTATTGCCGATGTTGTAAAAGTATTGCCCGAAAGAGTACCGTTACATCCGGTGACAGAGGCTATGCCGTATCCGGTGGTCGGCGTTACGGTGAAAGACTTTTTAGTTCCGTAGGCGACTGTCTGGGCTGTATTTGGCGAGATGCTCCCGCCGGCGCCTGCACTCGGAGTCACCGTGTAAGTGATGGCTTTGAACGCGACCGATACACTACAGTTGCCGGTTATTGCCGACGTTGTATAAGTATTACCCGAAAGAGTACCGTTACATCCGGTGACAGAGGCTATGCCGTATCCGGTGGTCGGCGTTACGGTGAAAGACTTTTTAGTTCCGTAGGCGACTGTCTGGGCTGTATTTGGCGAGATGCTCCCGCCGGCGCCTGCACTCGGAGTCACCGTGTAAGTGATGGCTTTGAACGCGGCCGATACAGTACAATTGCCTGTTATCGCCGACGTTGTATAAATATTGCCCGAGAGAGACCCGTTGCAGCCCGTGACTGAAGCTATGCTGTATCCGGAGTTCGGAGCTACGATGAAAGACCATTTCGTTCCGTAGGGCAATACCTGTGGCGTGTTTGGCAAGATAAGCCCTCCTGTGCCTGCACTCGGAGTCACCGTGTAAGTGAGGGGATTGAAGGTGGCTAACACAATACAGTTGCCTGTTATTGCCGAAGTTGTATAAGTATTGCCCGACAGAGTCCCATTACATCCCGTGACAGACGCTATGCCGTATCCGGAGTTCGGGGTCAAGGTAAAAGACTTTTTCGTTCCAGAGGCGACAGTCTGTGGTGTATTTGGCGAGATAATCCCGCCGTAGCCCGCGCTCGGAATCACCGTGTAAGTGATGGCATTGAACGTGGCTGATACACTACAGTTGCCTGTTATTGCCGAAGTTGTATAAGTATTGCCCGAGAGAGTCCCATTACATCCCGTGACAGACGCTATGCTGTATCCGGAGTTCGGCGTCAAGGTAAAAGACTTTTTCGTTCCATAGGCGACTGTCTGTGGTGTATTTGGCGAGATGCTCCCACCGGCGCCTGCACCCGGAGTCACGGTGTAATTGAGGACATTGAAGGTGGCGGCTACAGTACAGTTGCCGGTTATCGGCAGCGTTGTATAAGTATTGCCCGAGAGAGCCCCGTTACATCCGGTGACACTTGATAAGGCATTTCCTGTGTTCGGAGTTACGGTAAATGCCAGCTTTGTTCCAGAGGAGACCATCTGTGGTGTATTTGGCGAAATGCTCCCGCCGGGTCCGGCACTTGGGGTCACCGTAAAGCCGGTGCCGCTCCCGCTGAAGCCGGCAGCCACAGTTTGGCTGATATTCATCGGTATGACGCATGTGCCGATACCCGAGCAGCCCGCTCCTGACCATCCCGTGAACGTGCCCCCAGTCGGTGGGGTGGCTGTGAGTGTAACCGACGTTCCACCAAAATATGATCCGGTACCGGTGGCCCCTGTCCAGGTCAGCGACCCTGTGTTCGGCGTGACCGTGCCGCCGCCTGTCGTGTTAACAGTCAGAGTGTAGGACTGCGGCTGTATCCCGACAATAAGTTCCTGGATGTTGGCTGACCATATCAACTCTGCAGTCCAGTTGCTTGTTATGTCATAGTAAGCGTCATCATAGCCGCCCCAACCGTAGTTGATATGCACCTGGTCGGTGCCGCCGACAGACTGGTAGCCGTCGATAACCACTTCATGCCCCTCTGTGCCGCCCGTGTTTTGTATGCTGAACAGTATGGGGCGAGGCGTTGGAGCGCTAAGCTCGGAGACGATCAGGTTCATCCAGTTGCTCGTGCTGTAGTTGCTCCTGGAGACCAGGTTTGCCGTATTGCTGTACTTAAAGAAGTTTACCAGGCTGTTTTCCGCATCTGAGGGATAGGCGCCCGAACCATTGCAAGTATACTGCATGTTGACCGCAATGCCGACGTCGGACATCAGCCGTGCAACAGCATCATCCTGCACGGTTGATGTCGAAGTAGATAAGGCAGTCGGCATATTTGCCCAATTATACGGATGCGCGAAATTGGCGCTCAACATGGGGCCCGTAAAAGAGGTCCCGTTCCATTGATACGAATGGCTCCCAACTCCCTGGTCAGGCCAGTTCCAATATTTCATTGTCTGCGCCATGGCCGTCGCTACGCACCCGGTAGGGGCATCCGAACAACCGGTTTCCGCCGGGGTATACTCGTTGTAGGGACCGTAGTTATTGTCGTAGGGCCCCTGGTTCCACTGGGTTTGCAGTAACGGACCAACAGTAGAAGTGCCGGATGTCGCGCCAGCTGTCCCTGAACTCAGTGCCAACTTTACAGAAGCGGCGTTGAAACTCTGCGGCGGCGCGGTCATTATTTGCCAGGCGCGCGAGATTTTGGCGCCGCTTTGCGAGCCGGCCTTTATGGAGGCGTCAAGGGAAACCACCTTTCTGATGCTTGGACTGACGGCAAGGGCTTTCCCATTTATTACCTGGATATGGTTATAAATCTCCGGAATAATCCATGATTCAATAGCGTTCTTGTCGTCTGCTTTGGCAGGATCAAGAGTCGCACTGGGGGAGTAGAAAAGCACAGGGGAGAAATCGTCGTAATACGCCACCAGTATATGCCCGGTCGGGCTGATACTCACCAGATATCCGATCGGTTCGCCCTTGTACGACACAACCTGCACATCAGCCGGGTGCGGGGACTTGCTGCCGTTCCATCTGTGGTGAACAACCATATGGCTTGTCAGATAATTAGTAGCCACGACCATTGCGGTTTGCGGTGATATCTGCGCCGGCCATGCCGGGCCGGCAATCATAAAGATAGTTAAGAGCGACAGGATAAGTACGATACCTTTGTGCCTGAACATAGTCATGATATCACCCTCTTTCATTCTTGAACGATAATTTAAAAGAAATATCGTCTGCATCATGCAGTTCGAGCCGTATCCCTCTATGGCAGGACTTCATCATGTGCAGATCAAAGCCGACAACGGTCCCTTTGACAAAGATTGTTTCTTTGCCTTGTTTTTGAGCGTCACATATTTTCTTAAAAACAGGCGCGGAATCGGACGCGGTAACGAGCACTTCAATAACTGCGCCGCTATTGTCCTGCATAAGAAATTTTTCTTCGAGCAGGCGCGGATTCCGGCTGCGAGTGAGAATATTGTTGCGGTCAATCTTTCCGACAACTCTTGCTGTCTGTCCTTCACACTGCATTGCACGGCCGCACTCGCCGGTCGGACAGTACTTATACAGTTCGGAAATACTGATATAAGTATCGGGCATTATTGTATGCGCATGAGCATCGAGTGTTAGGCCAAAGATAATGCCGAGAGCGAAGAAATAAATAGAGGCGTGGCGGAAATCCACTTATTTGGTCCTCCATATAGTAGTGTTTTGCCGTACGGCCTCTTCCCATATGGAGGCACGTTTTTCGGCAGCTCGGCTATCCTAAAAAAGGACCCGTCGCTTTGCGTCCCACGATTACTCGTGGTTTGCCTTGTCGAAACATGTACATCTTTTCTTCTCGCTTAAACTTAGCACAAGAAAAGCAGAATGTCAAGCAGCACAAAATTAATTGTGGCGAGCAGATAAACTGTCCGTATCTGTAGCACATAAACTGTCCGGATAAAATATATGGATAGCAAGGGGGCTATCCATGAAACGTTCGGCAGTGTTGCAGGAGGTACGGAAGATGAGATTTGAAGAAAGCTATGAGGGTTGGATACGAGGTCGATTAACGCAGGAAGAAGCAGCAACGCTTCTGGGTGTGTGCGATAGGACATTTAGAAGATATATGTTGAGGTATGAAGATACGGGCCTGGAGGGCCTTATAGATAAGCGTTTAGGGCAAATATCTCATAAACGTGCGCCTGTTGATGAAGTAGTCGCACTATCGGATCTTTATAGCAATCGCTTTTGTGGTTTCAATGTCAAACATTTTTATAGCTGGTACCGGCGTGCTTATCAAGGGACCAGAAGCTACACATGGGTCAAGAACACCCTCCAGGAAAAGGGATTGGTACCGAAGGCAGCACAGAAAGGTACACACAGGAAAAAGCGTACAAGGGCACCTTATACCGGTATGATGCTGCACCAGGATGGTTCCAAACATCAGTGGGTTGAAGGAAAATACTGGGATCTAATCGTAACTATGGATGATGCCACGAGTGAACACTACTCGATGTTTTTTGTGCAGGAGGAAGGCACTCAAAGCAGCTTTCAAGGGGTAAAAGAAGTTATTGAGCAACACGGATTGTTTGCTTCGTTGTATACGGATCGTGGAAGTCACTACTGGCATACACCTGAGGCCGGAGGGAAAGTGGACAAATCAAATCTTACCCAGTTCGGTCGTGCAATGAGCCAACTTGGAATTAAGATGATTGCTGCGTATTCTCCTGAGGCCAGGGGTCGTTCTGAGCGAGCCTTCGAAACTCATCAAGACCGCCTCGTCAAGGAGCTTGCAATGGCGGGCATTACTGAGATGAAGCAGGCCAATGATTATCTTGCCAGTACTTATATGCCAGCCCATAATGCCGAGTTCACTGTTGTCCCGCAGGAACCACAGAGCGTATTCGTGACTTGGGCAGGCACTGCCTTGGAAGACATCCTATGCGAACAGTATGACCGCACCGTAGGCAACGACAACTGTGTAAAGTTCGATGGGCTAAAACTTCAGATCCCGCCAAATCAATATCGCTGCCACTACGTTAAGGTCGAAGTTCGCGTCCATCGTTATCCGGATGGTGGCCTTGCTATATTCCATGGACCGAGAAAACTGGCGGTCTTTGACCCTAAAGGAAAGGAGATTGCAAAGTGCTCACATGCAGCGGCATGAGACTCAATAAAACTGACATCGGTGGCCTGCCATGTTCCATGCGCAGCCACCCTGCAGAACCGGACAGTTTATTTGCTCTAAAACCGGACAACTCTATTTGTTGACAACAGCAGCACAAAATTAATAAGCACAAAAATAAGATTCCTGGTGAAAATTCTAAGAAGTTACAGAAAAGTATCGACACTGTCAGGGATGGGAATATTATGGTTCGATACGTGTTAAAATAGAAAAAACAAAGGTATCATATATGAATACAATATGAATACAAGCACTATAAAACCATTTTACAAACAGTGTGTGGGACTGGTTATCACAATAGGCTTATCCGTTTTTTTTGCTGAAGCCGTTGCAACCGGTGTTATCTATTATCTACGACCATTTCCTTCAGGTTTGACCGGGCTCCTGATTGATTCGACGCTCCTGATTTTATTACTTAGTCCTGTATTTTATTATTTCGGGCTTCGACCACTGCTGCTGCATATAAATATGCTCAGGAAGGCCGAGGACTCGTTACAAAAGGCCAAAGAAGCTATTCTCAGCACCACAATGGATAGTTTCCTGCTTGTGGATTCTGAAGGACACCTTATAGATGTGAATGAAGCCTTTTGCACTTTGACAGGATACGGCAGGGATGAATTGTTGACCATGAGCATACATGATATTGAGGCGATAGAAAAGCCGTTGGAAACTGACAGGCACATACGGCAAATCATGGAAATCGGTTCTGATCGTTTTGAGTCGCGTCACAATTATAAAGACGGCAAGATTATTGAGGTTGAGGTCAGCGCTACTTATAAAGAAGCCGAAAAACGGTTTTATGTATTCGTCCGTGATATTACTGAGCGTAAAAAGGCCGAGAAAGAATTGAAAAACTCCCGCGAACAAATGCGCTATCTTGCCTCGTATCTGCAAACAATGCGGGAAAAGGAGCGCACGGACATTGCACGGGAAATACATGATGAACTGGGACAATCACTGACGGCATTGAAATTTGATTTGATGAACCTCACAAGAGATATTGACGGAATAGAAGTGCGGGAGTGTTCATCCATACTTGACAGGATGCATTTGATATCAGGTTTTATTGACGAGCTTTCTGAGAAGGTGCATAAAATTGCCATGGAACTCAGGCCGGGAATACTTGATCATCTCGGGTTATCGTCAGCCATCGAGTGGCAGTTGCGTGATTTTCAGAAAAGGACGGGCATTTCAGGTGAATACACTTCTGCAGTCAAGACAGCCGTCAATGGCGAGATAGCAACTGCTATCTTCCGTATCTTGCAGGAGGCCTTAACAAATATAATCAGGCATGCAAATGCGACGAGGGTCGAAGTGAGGTTAAAAGAAGAAGCCGGATGCCTTATCTTAGAGATTGAGGACAATGGGGAAGGATTTTCTGAAGATAATTTACATGATGAGCATTCCCTTGGACTACTGGGAATGAAAGAACGCGCCTATTCATTCGGGGGGACTCTGGATATAACAAGCACTAAGGGCGCCGGCACTAAAGTTGTTGTTAGTGTCTTGAATAAAGAGGCGCTGCTATGATAAAGGTGGCAATAGTCGAGGACCATCGGATGGTCCTTGCCGGCCTGAAACAGATTCTATCGCACGAGCCCGACATCGAAGTGGCAGGAGCGGCATGCAATGCCGACGAAGGTATCAGTTGCATACTTAATCAGGATATAGACATCGCGATCCTGGACATCTCCCTTCCCGACAAGAGTGGTCTTGATATACTGGATATAGTGAAAACCCAAAAGCCTAAACTGCGCGTGCTTATTCTGAGCGCCTTTCCGGAAGAGCAATTCGCCGTGCGGGCCTTAAGGTCGGGGGCATCCGGATATTTGACCAAGAACAGCGCTCCGCAGGAACTTGTGGACGCGATAAGAAGAATAAACAGCGGCGGAAAATATATCACCGCTTCCCTTGCCGAGAAACTTACCGACATATTGATATCCGATGACAAAATGCCGCATGAGCGGCTGTCCAACCGTGAATTCGAAATTATGCGCATGATTGCAGCCGGAAAGACAACAGGAGAAATCGCTGAAATTCTATTCATAAGCCCCAGCACAGTAGGCACGCACAGGTCCAGGATTATGGAGAAAATGGGCATGAAGACCAATGCGGACTTGACCCGCTATGTTGTGGAAAACAGGCTTAATGGTTAGACCGGCCCGCTTTTCAATTCAATTAAATTATATCTGATACGGTATAAAAAAATCCGCCGTATCCGTTTGTAGCTGAATCCACTACAAAGAAATCGTTTATTCAAGCACATTAAATACCCTCTTCTAATGATTCCCTTCCGGGACTGAAAACAATAAAATTAAAACATGAAGATATTAATAGTCGATGATTCTGATATCGTCAGGAAACGATTAGTGACCATGTTCTCCAATTTTAAGGAGGCTGAAAACATAAGAGAGGCATTGAATACGGAGGAAGCTATCGAAATCTTCAACATGATGGAGCCTGATTTGGCCATAGTGGATATTCAAATGCCGGGCGGAAGCGGCATTGAGGTTTTGAGACATATCAAACATAAAAGCGATAAAACTGCCGTAATTATGTATACAAGTTACCCCTATCCACAGTATAGGGAAAGATGTATTGACGAAGGGGCCGATTACTTTTTCGATAAAACAACAGAGTCCGAAGAGCTGATTGACACGATTGTCAGGGTGATCGGTTCCGGGGACTCTAAACAGAAGGAGGGTAACATATTAAATAATATGTCTGTCACAACACCTATGTTAGTGTCAGATCACAAGTGATTGCGTTGTTCAAACTATTTTACAGGAGGGGGTAACTATGAATTGGCTATATGATTTGAAGATTAGAAACAAATTGCTGATCAGTTTTATCTTATTGGCAATTATTGCCGGTGTGATCGGTATTGTAAGCATGTTAAACATCGACCGTATGAGCATATTGGATAAAGACCTTTACACCTATGACACTGTTCCCATAGAGAAGCTTGCCGTGGCGGGGGTAGAATACCAGCTTATTCGTGTATCACTGCGTGATGCTCTTTTGTCACAGGGTGATGCGGTACAAAAGAATATCGCCGCGGTCCATGAGCACCACAAGACTGTTGAGGACCGGCTGGCGGAAACAGAAAAACTGATCCGGAGCGATGACATGCGCAAGGAATTTACAACAGTAAGCAATGAACTTAAGGGCTATACTTTGTGGGAGGACAAGGTCATTAACACTGCGACCATCCACGATGATAAGGCGGGCTTTGCAATACTGACAAGCGACGCATACAGGAATTCGACAAAGATTATAGCAAGCGGCATACAAAAAATTCAGGAGATGATGGGAGACTCGAGCAAAAAGACATCCGAAGCCAACGGGGCTTCAGCAGAGTCTGTAAAACGTACTGTCATGGTACTTCTTCTATTGGGCATAGGACTGGCGATAGCTTTAGGCACTGTCATGTCCAGAATCATAGCCAGCCCATTACAGACAGCTGTTAATGTCTCCAACCAGCTGGCATCGGGGAACCTGACCGGAAGCATAGAGGTCAAGGGCAGGGACGAGACAGGGCAACTGCTGGCTGCGATGAAGAATATGGTAGAGAAGCTTAAGAGTATCGTGAGTGATGTGAAATCAGCGGCGGACAATGTTTCATCAGGCAGCGAGGAGTTAAGTTCCGGAGCGCAGCAGATTTCACAGGGTTCGACTGAGCAGGCGGCTTCGATAGAAGAGACCTCCTCATCCATGGAAGAGATGGCCTCCAACATAAAGCAGAACTCTGATAACGCACATCAGACAGAGAAGATAGCGCAGAAGTCCGCTAATGACGCGATAGAAGGAGGCAAGGCTGTTATTGAGACAGTCGGCGCCATGAAAGAAATAGCGGGCAAAATAACGATTATAGAAGAGATAGCGCGTCAAACTAATATGCTGGCATTAAACGCGGCGATAGAGGCTGCAAGGGCCGGGGAGCACGGCAAGGGGTTTGCGGTGGTTGCCGCAGAGGTAAGGAAGCTGGCGGAACGCAGCCAGACTGCGGCGGGAGAGATAAGCCATGATCTTCCCCCGGTTCAGTGGACACCGAGTTAGGTTAGGCTGCTACTGCATCCAGCTCAAAGGATACCGGAGAACGATAGCCCAGTGCTGAATGCTTCCTCTGACGATTATAAAACATTTCGACATATTCAAAAATACTCTGCCGTGCCTCTGCCCTTGTTGCATACCTGTGCTGATACACATGCTCCACTTTTAATGTGTGAAAGAAACTCTCTGCTACAGCATTATCATAGCAATCGCCTTTCTTGCTCATGCTCTGGCGGAACTTATAATGCTCCAGGACTTTCCGGAAATCTTTACAGGCATACTGCACTCCCCTGTCTGAATGAAAGATGCAGCCAGCAGGAGGTCTACGCCTGCCTATGGCCTGATACAGTGCCCTGATTACAAAGTCTGCTGTCAGTCGGTTGCTCATGGCCCAGCCTACTACCTTCCTTGAATACAAATCAATAATCACCGCCAGGTACAGCCATCCCTCATTGGTTGAAACATACGTTATGTCTGACACCCATACTGCATTGGGACTCGCTGCTGTGAAGTCCTGTTTCAACAGGTTCTCCGCCACCGGCAGATTGTGTTTGGAATTCGTTGTGGCCTTGAACTTCTTCGCTGCCTTTGCCTTGATACCATTAACTTTCATTATCCTGGCGACCCGGTTCTTGCCACAACACAATCCCTTATCACGGAGAGCATCGGCAATCCTTGGGCTTCCATAACTGCCTTTGCTCTTCCGGTATGATTCCTTTATCTCCATAAGCAATCTTTCCTCATCCTTTCGTCTCTTTCCTTGTGGCTGCTTCTTCCACCCGTAATAGCCGCTCCGTGATACTCCCAATGCTCGGCACATCTTCATCACCCTGAATTCGGAGCGATACCGGTCCATAAAGCAATATTTCATTTCGGGTGTCTTGAGAAGATGGCCAACGCTTTTTTTAGTATGTCACGCTCCTCTTTAAGGTTTGCGTTTTCCTTTTGAAGCCGCCTCATCTCTTCATCCTGAGGCTTTAGGCGACCTTTTCCCGGAAAGCTGCTGCCAGGATCGTCCTCATACTCACGTTTCCACCTGTGCAACTGATTCTCGTGAATCCCAAGGCTGCGGGCAACATCTGCTACTGTCCTGCCTCCCTCGGTTATCATTCGTACTGCCTCTGCTTTGAACTCCTTGTCATACTTCTTCCGGCCACTACCATTGCTGTCTTGCATCTCACACCTCCGTAGGTTATTTATTTTAACCTAACCTTTCGGTGTGTCCGCTATTCCGGGGGAAGTTCACCATT
Organism: Nitrospirota bacterium; assembly: GCA_963784135.1. Taxonomy (GTDB): domain Bacteria; phylum Nitrospirota; class Thermodesulfovibrionia; order Thermodesulfovibrionales; family Dissulfurispiraceae; genus JADFXI01. The sequence continues at coordinate 476,238 of CAWAQG010000004.1, forward strand.
TATCTTCAAGCAGTGTGCAGATAGCTGAGAAGGCCGGAGATATGCTTGCCAAGCTGGTGCCGGACATCCAAAAGACAGCGGAACTGGTGCAGGAGATAAGCGCTGCGAGCAGGGAGCAGGACGCAGGCGCGGGGCAGATAAATCAGGCCATGCAGCAATTGGACCAGGTGATACAGCAGAATGCAGGGGCGGCGGAAGAACTGGCATCCACTTCAGAGGAATTGTCATCCCAGGCGGATTTACTGCAGACTTCCATTTCATTCTTTAAGACAGACGAATCAGCCGCTGTCAGGACAACGGCAAAGGTGCTCAGGAAGCCTGAACACAGGGTCGCAGTAGCTCATATAGGACACGAAATCAAAAAGGTCGAGGGGCCTAAAGGACCAAAGGCTATGGCAGGGAGATCAGAGGTAAAGTCCGGGATAGCGCTGGATATGGGCGGGAGCGGCAATGGCCATGGGGATAATGGAGATAAGGAATTTGAGAAATACTAAAAAAAGATGGTAATAGGTGATGGGCAATGGGTAATGGGAAACCTATAAAAATTGTTCAATGACCTATAACCTATGACCTATGACCCATAACCTGATTCTTAAAGGAGGAAATTTATGAGTGTTGCCGGAATTGCTGAAACTACCCAATATCTCACATTCAAGCTTGAAGATGAGGTTTTCGCACTGGATATATCTAAGGTGCGGGAGGTGCTCGATTTTACTACAGTGACGAAGGTGCCGAGGACCCCCGAATTTATGAGGGGTGTAATAAACCTGAGAGGCAACGTGGTGCCGGTAGTGGACATGAGGCTTAAATTCGGCATGTCTAAAACTGAAAAGACGGTGAATACATGCATAATCATTGTTGAGATTTCGATAGAGGGCGAGACAGCCGTGCTCGGCGCGCTGGCCGATTCCGTGCAGGAGGTCGTAGACCTTGAGCCGGAGCAGATAGAGCCTGCCCCGAGGATAGGCACGAGGTTGAGGACGGAGTTTATCAGGGGCATGGGCAAGAGGAACGACCAGTTTGTAATTTTGCTGGACATAGACAAGGTTTTCACATATGAAGAGATTTCGATGGTGCAGGATTCTGTAAATTAGAGTCTTGCTTTCAGTCCCGGGTGTCCCATTGCCGTGAGGGGTGGGGGGTATTCATGTGCCCTTAACGCACTCGGGCTGCCAAATTTCTATAGTGCAGGTAAGCTACATTCCGCTACTTCGCTACGGAATGTAGCTTACCTGATTACGCTTTGATCTGCAACATTATCTTAGTGAATCGTTCATGTCTGTTCAAATATGAAACGGTTTAAGCAGCGGCCTGCCCAAAAAACCATCTTAAAACAGTGTGTTATCTTCTGGCATCTCTTGTGCATTAATACTTGTAAATGCAGGGCAATGGCGGGAGGTAACTTATGAAGGCGAGGCAACTTTTGTTTGTTACATTCCATGACGAGAACTTTGATGAGGGCCTTTCATATGCTATTGACCTTGCAAAGGTGACGGACAACTGTATTTCCTTGCTGATGGTATATAAGACAAAAGAAATGGAGAAATTAGGGGAAATGATTCCAGTAGCTGCTTCGGAAGAGGCCGGTGAGCATAAAACAGCAAGAGAGATGATAAAGGAGGATTATGGGAGGAAAAACGAGAACTGTGAGGTGCTGCTGAAGCAGCTTATGGAGAAGTGCCTTCGATCAGGAGTTCCTGTGGGCATCAATACGGCGGCCACTGATGCTGTTTCCGCGATTAAGGATCTTCTTAGACAAAACACTAATATCGACATGGTCCTTTTGGCCCCGAATATTACAAAAGCTAAGCATATTACGGCAAAGGATTTAAACAGGCTCGTAAAAACAGCCTCACGGCCGATTGTAACCATGGCTTAAAACGGTTACTCAGTTTAAATTTTTTAAGGAGGTAGAAGAATTGAATAGGGCAAACCAGTTGACGAAGTTTTTTTTCATTGCCTCGGTTTATCTGATTTTATTGCTGGTTAGCAGTAGTGTTTTTGCGTCTGCTGAACCCGCTGGATCTCCCGGTGTGCCGTCGGCTACGGCAGCAGGCTCACATACCCCGGCGGTAGCGGCGCCCGAGCCTCAAACCTCAACGGCAACGGCATCCTCAGGGGTGTCCTGGTGGGTATGGCCTTTGGGCCTCTTTGTTTTTACATTTTTTCTTGGTATTGTTGCAGTTCTTGGAGGTGTCGGAGGCGGTGTCCTCTATGTTCCGATCGTAAGTGGATTTTTCCCGTTTAATTTCGACTTTGTCAGGGCAACGGGTTTGTTGGTTGCACTGTCCACGGCGCTGGCTGCAGGACCGGGTCTTCTGAAAAGAAACCTCGCAAGTCTCAGGCTCTCTATGCCGCTGGCGCTCATAGCATCGGCCTCGTCGATAGGGGGTGCTATGGTAGGTCTTGCACTTCCGACAAATGTTGTTCAGACGCTTCTCGGCGCAACTATAATAGGGATAGTCTTTTTATTGCTTTCGGCCAGAAAATCGGACTTTCCATCTGTGCCGAAACCGGATAAACTTTCAGCTGCATTAGGAATAATGGGTGTATATCATGAAGTGTCTCTCGGCAAGGACATAGAGTGGCATGTCCATAGGACCCCTCTGGCATTATTCCTGTTTATAATAATTGGTTTTATGGCAGGGATGTTCGGTCTCGGTGCTGGATGGGCCAATGTGCCTGTATTAAATCTTCTGATGGGAGTGCCATTAAAGGTATCTGTTGCCTCGAGCGTATTTTTACTCTCAATCACAGATACAGCAGCAGCCTGGGTGTTTATAAACAAAGGTGCGGTTCTTGCTGTTATGATTGTGCCATCCGTCGCTGGAGTTATGCTCGGTTCAAGGATAGGCGTAAAAATCCTCGCCAGGGCAAAGCCGAAAGCCATCAAGTGGATGGTTATAGCCCTTTTGTTCTTATCTGGTGTCAGAGCCTTATTAAAGGGTCTTGAAATATGGAAATAGGAGGATAGTATGGATAACGATAAAGCAAAGGCATCCCAGGAACAGTTAGTATATGCCGATCTTCTTGGCAAGGGTGCATTGACAGGTTTGGGTCTGCTTGTAATCACATTTATTGTTTATATAACTGGTGTGCTGCCTAACGTTGTTCCTTTTGATAAGATTCAGAGTTACTGGAAACTGAGGGTCCACGATTATATCCATCAGGCTAATTCACCAACGGGCTGGCAATGGGTAGGTCTTCTAAATAATGGAGATATACTTAATTACATTGGTATTGTTGTGCTTGCCGGTATGACATTGATTTGTTATCTAAGGTTAATTCCAATATTTGTCCGTAAAAAGGATACCACATATCTTGTGATAACAATAATAGAGATTGCCATACTTTTGCTCGCGGCATCAGGTATCTTAACAGCAGGAGGGCACTAATATGAGCGTTCAGATATGTTGTCCGGTAGCAAAACTCGAAAAGCTGCTTTTGGCGACCGATGGTTCCAAATTCAGCTCGGGAGCCATAAGAGAGTCAATAAACCTTGCGAAAACGTGCTCAAGCAAAGTCTATGTGGAATCGGTGATTGAGTTTAATCCGGAGTTTGAAGCCCTTGCTCCACAGCTTGTCGAAAAGGCTGAAAAAGAAACGAGGGAGCATCTGGAGGCGGTAAAGGCGAAACTGTTAAAAGAAGGTATTGACTGCGAAATCATAGTTCATGAAGGGGAAGAACCTTTTAAGTATATCGTTAATGAAGCCGCAAAAAAAAAGGTCGGGATGATAATCCTGGGAAGACACGGCAGAACAGGTCTTAAGAGACTTTTGATGGGAAGTGTAACCGCCAGGGTTATAGGGCATGCGCCATGCAAGGTGCTGGTTGTACCCCAAACAGCCTCTGTCTCATACGGTAGGCTTCTTATAGCCACGGACGGTTCAGAGCACAGCGAAGCCGCAGCCCTTGAGGCGATTAGTATAGCAAAACGCTGCGCAAGTGATTTGATAGCTGTTTCTGTAGCAGCAACTGAAAAAAATCTTGCCGGGGCAAAAAGAAATGTCGATAAAGTGAGACAGGTTGCGGAGAAGGAAAACATAAAGGTTGAAGTTCTGACGCCGAGAGGCAACCCTTATGAGGTGATAGTTAAGACTGCGGAGAAGAAGAAGGCAGATATTATAGTTGTCGGAAGCCACGGAAGGACCGGCATAGAAAAGTTGCTGATGGGAAGTGTGACAGAAAGGATCATCGGGCATTCCGGGTGCCCTGTGCTTGTAGTTAAGGCATAGCCTGAGAATTTTTATATACGAATAAAGAGAGACGGCATTTTTGCTGTCTTTTTTTATTCGGCCTCATCCAGCCCGAACTTCTTCAGCTTTCTCCACAATGACACCCTGTCTATCCCGAGTATCTGCGCAGCGAGGGTCTTGTTTCCAGCAACTTTATTTAGGACCCAACGAATATATGTCATCTCCTGTTCTTCTAATGAAGGCATCTTGCCTTCTTTTTTCCTGATGGTTCTTATGGTTAACTCTCTCAGGTCTTCAGGAAGATGGACCACCTCAATGGTATTTCCGTTTGCAAGTGCAACGCCCCTTGCAATAATATTCTCAAGCTCCCTTACATTTCCCGGCAGGTCGTAATTCATTAAAATGTTCATTGCATCCTGTGATATTTCGGTAATGTCCTTTTTCATCGGGGTCGCGTATTTCTTCAAAAAATAATAACTTAAAAGTGGTATGTCATCCCTTCTTTCTGAAAGTGGCGGTAAATCCAGAGATACTACATTTAATCTAAAATAAAGATCCTGTCTGAACCGGCCGCTTTTTATTGCATCATGTATATTTCGGTTGGTTGCAGCTATAAAACGTACGTCCACCTTCAAAGGCTCTGTGCCTCCCACCCTCAGGACCTCTTTTTCCTGGATGACCCTCAAAAGTTTCACCTGCATAGAGGCCGGCATCTCCGTGATCTCGTCGAGAAACAGGGTGCCTTTCAAGGCCATCTCTATGAGACCTCTTTTTATTTCAGTAGCGCCGGTAAAGGCGCCTTTCTCGTGGCCGAAGAGTTCATTGGACAGCAGTTCTTCTGTGAAGGCCCCGCAATTGACAGCAAAGAAAGGTTTTTCTGCTCGATTGCTGTTAAAATGGATGTACCTTGCCAACATATCCTTGCCCGTACCGCTTTCGCCGGTCACAAGGACGTTGCAATCGGTGGGCGCTATCTGGCGTGCCGTTTCAAGCAGCCGCTGCATTGACAGGTCCTGGGTAATGATCTTGACTTTGCCCTGATAAGTTTCGAGCTGCTCCCTGAGCTGCATATTCTCCCGCTTCAAAAGGACTTTTTCAAAGGCCTCTTTCACGACCTGCCGTACCTCGTCAAGCTTGAACGGTTTTGCTATATAATAAAAAGCTCCATGCTTCATAGTGTCCACAGCTGATTGCAGCGTTGCATAGCCGGTGATCATAATTACCTCGGTATCGGGATAGAGTTCCCTGCATCGTTTCAGTATTTGCATTCCGTCGACTTTTTCCATCTTCAAATCAGTAAGCACGACATCAAAATGATGTTCGTCGAGCAGCTTGAGCGCGTTTTGCCCGCTTTGGGTGCCGGTGACGTCGCACCCTTCCTTTTTCATTATGTGCTCAAGGTTATTAAGTGCTATCTTTTCATCGTCAATGATCAGAATTTTTGCCTTGTTCTGCACTGTTATTGCTCCTCTATAAGGGTCTGTTCTCTTTAGGTAACGGCAGGCGTATAATGAAAGTGGTGCCCACTCCTGCCCGGCTATCGACCGCAATGCAACCGTCGTGTTCATCTATAATTTCATGAACGATAGACAACCCGAGCCCTGAGCCCTGTCCTACCTCCTTTGTAGTAAAAAAAGGATCGAATATCCTGGGAAGTATTTCGTCGGTAATTCCTGTTCCGGTATCGCGTATCTCGATGTCCACGGTCTCTTCTTCCAGAGAACATTGACCGCGGTATTTCAAATAGTTGTATATTTCACTCTCGTCCCCTCCTGAATTGCCGATTCCGCTCCGGCGCTGCGCCCTGATATATATTCCCCCTTCTTCAGAAATGGCTTGTAGTGCATTCCTGATTAAATTCAGGAAGGCCTGCTGGATACGCTGTTTGTCTGCGTAGATTACGATGTCGTCAGGTATGTTGACGGCAATCTCGACTTTCGCGGGCACCTGTCCTTTCACAAAGAGTGTTGTTTCTTCTATCAGACCCTTAAGCGGGAGCGCTTCTTTTTTAAAGTCTTTGTTCCTCGAGAACTCCAGTAATGATCTGACAATGTTGCGTGCCCTGTCGGTCTGATCGTCGATTTGTGAAAGGAGTTCTTTTTTATAATCTATGTCGTCAGTTTCGATCTCTTCGGACAAAATCTGAGATGAAGAATAGATGTTGGACAAGGGATTGTTAAGCTCATGCGCCACTCCTGAAAGCAGCGTTCCAAGGGATGCAAGTTTTTCAGTCTGGACAAGATGTTTTTGCCTTACCTCAAGTTCCCCGAGCATTCTGTTAAATGCATTTGTGAAAGAAACGATCTCTCTGTCTCTGGAATCGATCTCCACTTTCTCGAGCGTTCCTTCTGCTATCAGTTTCATCCTGTTTTCAAGGGATTTAAGGGGTTTTACCACCATTTTCGCCAGAATCTGGCCGATAACAATCCCTATGAAAGAGAGGACGGCAATTGAAATGACGAGATTTCTCATAGTCTCTTTGAGGAATAACTGAAACTTCTTCCATTCAAATTTTGAAACATTCTCGGCCGTGGTCACTATCACTTTGCCGTTTTCCTTTATCATCATCTCCAAAAGTTGTTTATTTATACTGTTTTGTTTCTTAGACGCATAAAACTTTACCATCAGTTCTTTGTATTTTTTGAGTGCGTTTTTCATGTCGTAAAGCTGCTGATAACCTTCGTCCGTTCCGTATTTTTCCACATTGCTGTCAAGAATATCCTGGGCCTGCTTTATATATTTGCAATTTTCATTAAAGTCCGAATCTTGACCGTAAAGAAAAAAATTCTTCTCGAACCTTCTTATCTCAAGCGTGGTATCGAAAAGTGTAGATGTTCCCTCCCAAAAAATTATCTTTTTCTCCGTTAATCGAAGGGTAAAAAATGCAACTGCGGATAGGCCGATGGTCACTACAATTCCGATATAATAAGCGAACATAATTTTTTGTCTTATGCTGACCCGATATTCAAACATGCTTTATTTTACGAACTACTATTGCAAAAAGCAATACCATAAATCTTATTGCAACGCCTGTCCATAATCGACAAGTAATTCTTATTTCTCAGTAGGTTTTGCATTATTGCATCCAAAAATACATTTCGATGTTGCATTTTGAATCAAATAAGATTTTTAATAAGACATACCGAAAAGCTAAAAAATATAGTTAAAGCAATTAGTTATAAGAATAAGGACATCTGGCATGAAAGATGCTAATATAATTATATAACGATAAAAGGAGGTATGCAAGATGAAAGGTTTATTTAAGAAATGGGAAGGGATATTTGCAGCGGCGGCCTTTGCTGAGGCGGGAGAACACGACATGGCAAAGGAAATTCTAAGGGAAGAAGAGAGACCCCGTAATGAGTACCATATATCGCCTACCACCAGGCCGTCCAATGAGTTAAGGGCACCCGGGATAAAAAGATAATGTGGCATGCCGTTTGAAGGGGCCATGTACTGATAAAATAGAAATAATTATTTCTGTTTTATCAGTATTATTTCTGTTCTTCTGATAATTATGAAGCGTACTGTTGCGAACGGGTAGAGGAGATATATTAAATAGGATTGAGTATGAATATCTTTAAGAAATCAGCTGAAAGATTACAGAGTGCGACGATAGAGGAGTCACGGCAAAGCATTATCTCAGCCAAGATGCCACCCCATATCGAGCAGATCGCCGACAAGGAACTCGAAATGCTGTCCAAAATGAGCGCCAATATTGCGGAATATGCGATAGGGCTTAACTATGTCAACTATCTTACCGGCCTTCCCTGGAACAAGAAGACAAAAGATAATCTTGATCTAAAAAGGGCGGAGAGTATTTTAAATGAAAGACATTATGGTCTGCATGAGGTTAAGGAGAGAATCATCGAGCGTCTGGCTGTAAAGATATTTGTTACGAATAAAAAACCCCGTATACTGGTTGTGGATGACGAAGATATTGTAAAGAAAAATTTGGAGCACATACTGAAGAAAGAAGGTTATATTGTTGTCACTGCAGACAGTGGCGAAGAGGCCATTGAAAAATTAGACGCCAATGTTTTTGACGTAGTAATGACCGATCTCAAGATGAAGAACCTCAACGGCATTGGCGTCCTCGAAAAGGCGAAGATCAAGTATCCCGACACTCAGATCATTATGCTTACAGCTTATGCTACTGTTGACAGCGCCGTTGAGGCCATAAAAAGGGGCGCGTTCCATTATATTTCGAAGCCCTTTCAGCTTGATGAGGTGCGTTCAACCATCAAACTGGCTATAGAAAAAAAATTATCTCTCCTCTGCACAAAAGGTTCTGTCCTCTGTTTAGCAGGCCCACCAGGGACTGGAAAGACCTCACTGGGTAAATCTATCGCGGAGGCCCTCGGAAGAAAATTTGTTAGGATTTCTCTGGGGGGAATGAAAGACGAGGCCGAGATCAGAGGGCATAGGCGGACATATGCAGGCGCAATGCCGGGGCGAATTATTGAGGAAATCCGCCGATCCGGGTCTGTCAATCCTGTCGTTATGATGGATGAGATAGATAAAATAGGTCAGGATTTTAAGGGCGACCCGGAGTCCGCCCTGCTGGAAGTACTTGATCCCGAGCAAAACCATAGTTTTGTCGACCATTATCTCGATGTGCCTTTTGACCTCTCAAGTGTCATGTTCATTGTAACGGCGAATATTGCCGATAATATTCAGAGGCCTCTCAGAGATCGCATGGAGGTCATAGAATTATCGGGCTATACAGAAGCTGAAAAAGTGCAGATAGCCTTGCGGCATCTGATTCCGAAGCAGGTCTCCAAACAGGGCATTTCAGACTATCAGCCGGAATTTACCGTGAATGCCATATTAAAGATCATCCGGGAATACACCAGGGAGGCCGGAATAAGAGAGCTTGAAAGACAGATTGCAAATGTTTGCCGGAAGATAGCTACCGGGTTTGTGCGCCGGGAGGAAGTTGTTCGAAATGTTGAAGTGACACCGGACCTCATAGAAAGATATTTCGGACCGAGAAAATACTACAGCGAGATTGCAGACGCAAAGAACGAGGTCGGCGTTTCGACGGGTCTGGTATGGACTGAAACAGGAGGAGATATCATTTTTGTAGAGGCGGTAAAGATGAAGGGAAATAAACAGCTTATCCTGACCGGATCTCTTGGAAACGTAATGTGTGAATCCGCCCAGGCCGCCTTAAGTTATGTAAGGAGCAATGCTTCATTGTTCAATATCCAGGAGGATTTCTTTGACAACCATGACATTCATGTCCACGTTCCCGCCGGAGCCGTTCCAAAAGACGGGCCTTCCGCCGGCGCTACAATTGCAATTGCCCTGATTTCACTTTTAACGGGACGTCCTGCCAGAAGGGATGTGGCTGTTTCCGGGGAATTGACCCTGAGTGGAAGGATCCTGCCTATCGGTGGGGTGAAGGAAAAGCTGCTGGCTGCTCGGCGTGCGGGAGTGAATGTTGCAGTGCTGCCGTTCAAGAATCAGGTAGATGTGAAAACTCTTCATGAGGATGTTAAAAGGGGATTGGAAATCTGTTTTGCGGACACAATTGAGGGAATTGTTGATATGGTATTGATCAGGTAAGCGATTATGAAACGGTTTATAAAAAAGTTTGAAGATATAATGGCGGCGGCTGCCTTGGCAGAAGCCGGAGAGTCCGAAACTGCCCGGGAAATACTTAGGGATGGGAGGAAGATCTTGCTGGCGATAAAGGAAGGACGTTTCGATAAAAAGGTACTTAGGTACGCTTTGAACATGTGTAAAAGGGTTGTTGCAAATCTTGATATTCTGTACATATCATCGACTAATGAATTGGAACCAATGCTTAAACAGTTTCTCCCGGAATTTGAAAAAGAAGGGATTGATTACAATTTGATTCGGAAGGGGGGTGCTTTGGAAAAGGAGATTAAAAAGTATGCGGATTCCCACTACGGGATCATCTTTGCAATTATCGAATCTCCGGATAGTTCGTTACATAGGGATAATAAAGTAAGAAACAGAGGGTTCCCTGAGTTATCGTGGGATCTGGCTTGCCCCCTCGTGGTGGTGACGGAGAACCATTAGGCCGGAATCGTGATTGAAGCAAGACGTTGCCGATAATAAAATAAATTGAGTCTGGAGGAGAGTCAAGTAATGTATATATATTTACCGGTTGCACACATGAGCATAAATATTTTTCTTGTAGTGGGACTCGGTTTGGGTATCGGGTTATTATCGGGGGCCTTTGGTTTAGGCGGTGGGTTTTTAATGACTCCTCTCTTGATGTCGCTCGGCATACCGCCGACAGTGGCTGCTGCTTCTGATAACAACCAAATCGTGGCATCAACGACCTCCGGAACCTATGCGCACTGGAGGCTGGGCAATATTGATTTCAAAATGAGCATGTTTCTGCTGGCGGGAACTTTTACCGGAAGTTTTGCCGGAGTTCAGATAGTAAAGGTCCTAAAGGCAATGGGGAATGCGGATTTCGCGATAAGGATGTTATATGTGGTAATGCTCGGACTAGTAGGCGGGTATACCTTCATTGAAAGCTTTCTGAGTATGAGGAAAGGGAAAAGAGAAAAGGTAAAGACAGAAAAAAAGTCCGGGTTAGTAAGTTTTCTCAAATCCCTGCCTTTCCAGACCCATTTTAAGAAAGCAGGGGTCACCCATTCCGCGCTGCTGCCTTTTTCCGTAGGAGGGCTTGTGGGTACCCTCGGGGCCATGATGGGTCTCGGCGGCGGATTTATAATGATCCCTTTGTCAATTTATATATTGAGAATGCCGGTGTATGTGGCCGTAGGGACGAATCTTTTCCAGGAAATCTTCCTGTGTATGAATGCTACCTTTTTCCAGGCAATTACCAATCATACGGTGGATTTCATCGTTGCACTCCTGTTGCTGACGGGTTCAACGTTAGGGGCCCAGATCGGGGCCCGCTTTTCCGGCAAGTTAAAAGATGATCATGTTAAACTCATCATTGCAATGCTGATACTCGGAACGTGGGTAAAGGTCGTTCTTGAAGTCACTTTGCAGCCTTCTACACTCTTATCTCTGGGAGGAGGTCACTGATGAAAAGATTCAGGATTTTGCTGTTACTAATTTTCGGATTTCTGGGCTTAAATCTCGCGCTCTCGCAAGAGGCAGCGGCGTTATTGACGGTAAAGACAAGTCATGACCGAATAAACATAGATTTCTTTTATCACGGCACTGCCCTTAAAATCGGCGGGCTTTCCAACCCGGCAGACGCAGACCTGATTATCAAGATAACCTCCCCTGAAGGACTCCAGAGGTTGAGAAAAAAAATTAAGATGGCAGGGCTTTTATGGATGAATGGCGGAGAATTGAAATTTGAGCATTCTCCCTTGTTATATTTTCTTTGCAGCACGAGGAAATTAGACGATATCCTGAGCCAGGAGGAGATGGACAGGTATAGTATCGGATATCCCGCCCTGAGCAAACATATAAATATAACTCCCGTGGCAAACGAGGATGAAAAAACAAAATTCTTCAATGAATTTGTGAAATTCAAGGAGTCGTTGCATTTATATTCTATTCCGCCTCAAAAAATCTCTACGACTGTTAAAGACAGGGAACAGGATTACTCTATCGAGGTTGATTGGCCGTACCAGGCGCCTCCTGATAATTATCTAGTTACCGTGTATGCCGTCAAAGATAAAAAGGTAATCGACAAGGCGGAGACAAATGTAGTTGTTGAACAGGTTGGGATTGTGAAGACATTATACGACATGGCACACAACCATGCAGCATTATACGGACTCATGTCCATATTTGGAGCGCTGATAGCCGGTTTTGTAGTCGCCGTTGTCTTCCCGAAGAAAGGCAAGGGCGGACATTAATAATGGTAAATATGAAATGCAAGATTAAAGACGCAGTGTTTTTTAATTCTGATTTTTTGGAGGACGGAAAATAATATGTACGATAATATCCTTGTAGCTTTTGACGATTCGGAATTCAGCAAGGCTGCGCTTATGACTGCCCGGAACTGGGTAAAGAGACATGATGGAAGACTCTTTCTTGTCCATGCGGTCTATTTTAACGAAGAAGAATTCAAGTCTGCGCCGGAACAAAGAGAGATGCGTTTAAAACTTGGTAAAGAGATGTGTTACAAGACAAAAGAGGCAGTTTCAGCACAGTTCGGCAAAGATGTGGAATCCTTTGTCTGCGATGGTGAACCTCATGAGGTTATTGTTGATATCGCAAAAGCACAGAATGCGGACCTCATTACGATGGGTACTCACGGCAGAAAGGGATTTAAAAAATTGTTCATGGGAAGCGTTGCCTCAAGGGTCATTGTAAGTTCACGATGTGATGTTCTGGTGGTGAAAAAAGTATCAAGTGAAGATGCAGGAAAATATAAATCCATTTTGCTCTGCTTTGACGGCTCGGAATTAAGCAAAAAGGCGCTTGACCGAGCCTGTGAGTTGTCAAAGGTTGAGGATGCGGAAATTACTGCGCTCTATGTGGTTCCACGCTACGAAGAAATAATAGAATTTTTTCCGACCAGCTTTTTTAAGGGAAACATTATGCATGATGCACAAGAGATCGTGGCAAAGGCAAAAAAGTTGGCTTTAGATCAGGGTGTATCAATAAAAACAGAAATAGCGGAAGGATATACGGCAGAAAAGATTATAGATACGGCCGGCAATATTGGAAGTGATCTGATTATCAGCGGGACCCATGGATGGAAAGGTATCGATAAGGCAATCATAGGGAGCGTTATAGAAAATGTGATTGTCCATGGCTGCTGTCCCGTATTGGTTGTGAAATGAAAAAACCTGCGCATATAAAAAACTTACTGGAGCATTGGCATGATTTCCGGCTGAAGCTTTTTTTTGAAGGTATTTTGACCGGGGCTTTTGCAGGTGTGGTCGTTGTCTGTTTCAGACTTATGCTGGCCTGGACCGGTAAGGAACTGCCCAGGCTGTTCGCCTTTCTGCGGTCCAGTGCCTTTGGCTGGACCGCAGTATGGTTTGCTTGCCTTATTGTTATTGGCTCGATTTTGGCCTGGCTGATTAAGAAGGTCCCCATGTCCACCGGCAGCGGCATCCCCCAGGTGAAGGGCATCCTATCGGGACATTTGGGAATGGACTGGCTTAAGGTAATCGGGGTAAAGTTTGCTGGTGGTCTATTGGGCATAGGGGCAGGTCTTTCCCTGGGTCGGGAAGGCCCTTCGGTGCAATTGGGGGCGGCGGCTGGTCAGGGGATCAGCCGGCTTTTGAGACGCTCCAGTATGGAGGAAAAGTATTTACTCACCAGCGGAGCCAGTGCCGGGCTGTCCGCAGCCTTTAACGCCCCCCTGGCCGGTGTGGTGTTTGCCCTGGAGGAACTGCATAAAAACTTTTCCCCGGTGGTGTTGGCCTCTGCTGTAGCCGCCTCGGTCACGGCGGATGTTGTCACCCGTTATGTTTTCGGGCAGGGTCCGGTGTTTGACTTTCACAATATTCCCCTGCTGCCCTTTCAGTATTACCTGTATGTTGTGGTTTTGGGTCTTATAGTAGGAGCTTTTGGGGTGTTGTTCAACTCGAGTCTGGGTAAATTTCAGATTTTTTACGAGAAACTACGCTTGCCTTCCCAATTAAAGCCGGCCATTCCCTTGGTAGCAGCCGGGTTCCTCGGATTTGTCCTGCCCCAGGTGCTGGGTGGCGGCGACGGGTTAATCAATTCGTTGCCGCAAATGAATTACACGCTAACTATACTACTGGTTATTCTTACGGGTAAATTTTTATTTACCATGTTAAGCTACGGCACGGGCGTCCCGGGCGGCATTTTTATGCCGCTTTTAGCCATCGGCGCTTTAAGCGGCAATGTGTACGGCAGCATTGTGGCCCAATATCTTCACGTTGACCCCCTTTATGTCAGCAACTTCATCATCCTGGCCATGGCCGCATACTTTAGCGCCATTGTCAAGGCACCCATAACAGGCAGCATCTTAATCATGGAAATGACAGGTAACATGGAGCAGCTCCTGCCTTTAGTTACCGTTTGCATGTCCGCCTATATTGCCAGTGATGTATTGAAAGGCAAGCCTATTTATGATGTTTTGTTAAATCGAATTTTGGCTAAGCAAAGACCGGCTAAAAAGCCAAGTCCTCAGGAGCATGATGAGGAAAAGCACATTTTAGAAAAAGTGGTTTGCCTGGGGGCGCCGGTTTGTAACAGAAAAATATATGATATTGAGTTGCCGGAGAACTCTGTTCTGGTAGGTATCAGACGGGGGGATACAGAGTTGATCCCGGCTCCTGATACCGTGGTTTGTCCCGGGGATTATTTGATTGTGCTGTCCGGGACAGCGGCGCTTTCCCGGGTGCACTCCTGCTTGGAGAAACTGGCCGGGGAATAAAGCACATTATCTGTAGTTGGCGCGCGGCCGACTATGTTATATGAAGATAGAAAATAAGATCATACTTTCCAATGCATTCAATATCGGACTGATTTTGCTGATAGGCCTTTTTGCAATTCAGAATCTCAATCTCATACTTACGAAGCTGAGATTTGTTGAGATAGCAGATGATCTGAATGCTTCTTTTCTCGAAATGAGGATTATAGAGAAAAACTATATTATTTACCAAAAGCGGGATTTTCTTTTAGATGTCACGGAGAAGATGGATAGCGCCGAGCAATTGCTGGATAGCGCCGGCAAGGACATTATTCGTGCTGTCGGCGAGAACAACTTTGTATTGCTTAAATCACATTTGAAACATTATTCTGATGTTGTGAATGAAGCGCAGAAAAGCTCTCACAGCGATAGCTCCCTGAACGAAAGGTTCAGAACGGAAGGAAAGAAGTTGCGGGAATTCTCAAACACGATTACCAGACTTGAGCGTCAGCGCGTTAATGACATCATCGCCAGTTCCAAGCACTTACTTTTTTACTCATTCGGGGCGATTCTTGTATGTGCCCTTTTTGGGAGTCGTTTTATATCACAGAGGATAGTGCATTCGCTAAGGGAGATAGAGAAGCTTGCAAAATCAATATCTCTCGGCAATTTCAACAGAATCGAGGGCGCAATTCCGGATGATGAAATCAGTTCGGTTATGGCGGCAATAAATTCCATGTCGGAAGAACTGCGGCTCCGTGAAGAAGCTCTTATCCAGTCCAAGAAGCTCGCTTCCCTTGGTATCCTTACTGCCGGTGTGGCACACGAATTGACTAATCCCCTTAATAATATTTCCATGATAGCACAGACCTATATGGAACTCTATGATGAACTGGACAGGTCCCAGAAGATTGAATTCATGAACAAGGTGGAGAACGAGACCGGGAGAATAAAAGAGATTATCAGAAACCTCCTTGATTTCTCAAAACCAAAAGAGGCCAATCTGAAAGAGACGGACATCTATACAGTAATGCAAAAGACGCTAAATCTTATGCAGAACATGCTCGACATTTCTAATATCGAAACTAAACTGAACTTTGTCCGGGACCTTCCCCATGTCTATAGCGATGAGCATCAGATACTGCAGGTCATGGTGAATCTTGTAACCAATGCAGTTCAGACAATGCAGGAGGGCGGGACGCTCTTTATGGCTACAAGGCGTGGAAGCGGCGGGGATTCTGTGGAGATCAAGGTCATGGATAACGGAAAGGGCATACCCCCTGAACTCTTGCCTCACATATTCGACCCGTTCTTCAGCACCAAGGGAGAGGAGGGGACAGGACTGGGACTATTTGTCAGTTACGGAATTATCAAGAACCACAAGGGAGATATAAGGGTGGAAAGCAAGGTAGGAGTCGGCACCACATTTACAATAGAATTGCCTGTTTACAAAGGGTAAATGAGTGAATGAGTAAATGCAATAAATGGGGAAATAATAGTCTTATTGACCCATTTACTATAGGGGGGAGGTTTAATGAGCGACTACAGAATTATGATTATTGATGATGAGAAAATTGTTTGTGACATGTCCAGACTGTCCCTGGAGCAGGAAGGATATGCAGTCGAGACTTTTTTAAACGGAGAAAGTGCTCTGGCGCGACTTGGCGAGCAGAAATTCGATGTTGTCGTTACCGACTTTAAAATGAAAGGAATCGACGGCATGGAGGTGCTCAGGACCATAAAAAATCTTTACCCTGATACCAGGGTAATCATGATTACCGCATTTGCCAACCTTGATACGGCTATAGAGGCTTTAAGGGCAGATGTGCATGATTTCTTCCCCAAGCCTGTAAAGATAAAGGAACTCAAGGCGTCTATACAGAGGGCGTTGAGTCGTTAATTATGAGAGATTTGATGGCCCATGTTCTGGCAAAAGGGAAAAATCTGATCAGGAAGGCTTTTGACGCTGACTATGTGACTTTTAAGGTCATGTTCTCCCGCTTCAGACAGGTCCTCGAAAATCATAACAGGGCGATTGAGATTATTGCTGACATGGGTGACAAACTCGGGGGGGACTATCTCTTTGATATCTCCTATACCAGGAGCGCCTATGCCGGACTGTACGATACACTGACAGCGTCTCTCTCAAGCTTCGAAGTGCTTACTCAGAATAAGTATCCCAAACTAAGAGAAGTATTTGACCGTATCGACAATGAAATCAGGTTGCACGTTCGCGACGGGGTCCCCGAAAAGTCGCAGACTTTTGGGGGTGCGGACGGGGTCCCCGAAAAGTCGCAGACTTTTGGGGGTGCGGAAAAATCGCAGACTTCACGGTTAAGCGAATTTGTGCTGCCCTATACCGCTATTGCCGGGAGCATGATAGACGAAGTAGGTGGGAAAAATGCAAATCTTGCTGAATTAAAAAATAACGTTGATCTTAACATACCCGAGGCGTTTGCCATAACTGCGTTTGCATATGATGAATTTATGCGTCACAACAAAATCGGCGAAGCGGTTTCATATCTTGACAGGAACAGTCCGCACGCTGAGGCCTATAGAGAAATTTATAATTCGATCCTGATCGGTGAGGTGCCTCCAGGCCTTCAATACGCGATAGATAAAGCCGTCTTGATGTTAAGAGAGAAATACGGTGACAAATACTCTATCGCGGTCCGCAGCAGCGCCGAAGCGGAAGACACTGAATTGTCCTTCGCGGGACAGTTTGATACTGTTCTGAATGTGCCGTTGGAGACCAGCGCGGTGCTGGAAGCATACAGACGGGTCATTGCAAGCCTGTTTTCGGCCAAGGCCGTGGCATACCAGCGGCAATCCGGGCTCGATGTCGGAAGCATAAAAATGGCTGCCGCTTGCGTGCTCATGGTTGACGCAACTGCCAGCGGGGTTGCCTATTCAACAAATCCGAATGGCGATGGCAGCACGATGATTATAAATGCAACATGGGGGCTTGGCGCCTCGGTGGTTGAAGGTCAAACAGATGCAGATTTTTACCTCGTAAGAAAAGGTACGACTCCAGAAATAGTAACTAAACGGTTCGGCAAAAAAGACTCTATGATTGTAAGCCGCAAAGAGGGGGGCATAGTTACGGCGAAAACTCCTGCTGCAATGACCGAAAAGAATTCTTTGACGGACGTACAGGCCCTGGAACTCGCAAGACAGGCTATGCAAATTGAAAACTACTTCAGGCAGCCTCAGGATATTGAATGGGCTATAGACAGGGATGGCAAAATATTCATACTGCAGGCGAGACCATTACGCATAGCGACGAGAGTTAATCCAAAGACGCAAGGCGTAAAGCGTCATGCGTCAAGTGCTCCTGCTCCTGAAAGTCCGAAAATCCTTATGCAAACCGGAGGTCTTGCAGTACAGAAGGGCGCCGGTTCGGGCAGGGTTTTTATTTTCAAACATGCTGACGGGCTTGCGAGCTTTTCCAAGGGAGATATCCTTGTTGCAAGAAACGACTCATCTGATTTTATCCGGGTTATGCCTTACGCCTCGGCAATCATTACAGATATTGGATCGCTGACAAGTCATATGGCTTCGCTTTGCAGGGAATTCAAGGTACCTGCGTTTGTCAATGCGGGTCACGCAACACAGGTGCTTCAGCATGGTCAGTACATTACTGTAACTGCGGATGATGAAGATACGCTGACCGTATATGACGGAATAGTTCCCGAGGCGCTCGAAAATTCGCTCCCAGGCGCGGCGTCGATGGAAGATATATACGAGTTCCGAAAAAAGAGATTCATACTGAGATATATTTCTCCTCTCAAC
The DNA here is from genome assembly GCA_963784135.1 of Nitrospirota bacterium. Classification (GTDB taxonomy): domain Bacteria; phylum Nitrospirota; class Thermodesulfovibrionia; order Thermodesulfovibrionales; family Dissulfurispiraceae; genus JADFXI01. The sequence goes on from CAWAQG010000004.1 coordinate 494,533, forward strand.
CTGTTAGATCCGTTGATAAAAGAATTTACTCCTGAAGGTTGTAAGACAATGCACGATGTCCTTAGGTTTATACACGAGAAAGCCGTGATGGAGCTTATAGACAATGCACTGCGCGGACTGAGGGGACATGAGGCAATGAAGTTGGAACTGCCAATACCTACCGGAATTATTGCAATGGACATTGGAGGAGGTCTGGATAGAACCGTGAATAAGTCAGCCTCCGCACGTGGTAGTGACAACGTTACTTTCGAACAGATCGCTTCCATACCGCTCAGGGCGGTTCTCAGGGGAATGATGCAGCCGGGGGCCTGGAATACCGACCCTGTTTCATTGACAGCAAGTGATTTCCTCTCGAGTATGACGCAGATGCCCGACATTGTCTCCGGCAACGGCAGTTTCGCGGGGAGCAATATCGCTGTTATCTCGCATGAATACCTTAACCTGAGCCTCAGGCTCGGCTATCATTTTAATATGCTGGATTGCTACTGCAGTGAAACCGCAAGGGACAACCATGTCTACTTCCGTTTTAACGGCGGGGCCACGGATATGGTAAAAAGGTCGAGAAGGATAGAGCTTCTTTCGATTGTATTAAAAGAACTCGGGTTCAATACAAAATCAAATGGAGATCTTATTATCGGGCGGCTTGCAAATATAAGACGGGATGACCTTGAGAAGATACTCGATAGCATCGGCAGGTTGATTGCTTTTACAAGACAACTCGACGCTGTTTTGCATAATGACGGCGATGTTGAGCATTATGCAAAGAATTTTCTGCAAGGGAATTATGAGCTATAGCACTATCTTATCTTTTTGAAGTTTTCACCTGGGCCGGTGCTACCCCTTTTTGTTGCATTCTTTTGAAGAATTTTCTATTATCTAATATTGACCGTCACTGTTTAACTTGATAATCCCTGTAGCTTGCTGCAGGGTTGCCGGATTTCTGTCATTCCGGCTTGACCGGAATCGTTTTTTCGGATGGAACAACTCGATTCCCGACAAGTGGGAATGACAAAAAGGAAGATTGTAGCTTTTAGATAGCCCGTGGTCTTGCCACGGGGAGATTCACTGCCGCGTTTATAATTAGGGAGGACTATGCGAAGAAGTTTCTGGGCCAGAATAATTATTGCGAGTATTCTGTTGGTCGCTATCGGAATGTTTATCGGCTCGCGAATGGGACATATGGGCACGCTAAGCGCTCCCGGAGGCGTTATAGGGTTTCCGCAATCCTTCGCTGATGTTGCAGCAAGAGTCACGCCCGCAGTGGTAAATATCAGCACTATTTCAACAGTAAAAATACCGGGCAACCCATTCAGGCATTTTTTCGGGCCCGATGACGAAGGGCCCTTCGGTGATTTTTTTAAAAGATTTTATGGCGAGACCCCTGACAGGGAGATGAAACAGCAGAGTCTCGGTTCCGGCTTTATTGTTGACAAGGAAGGGTATATTCTGACAAACAATCACGTTGTTGAAGGGGCCGATCAGATAAAAGTAAAATGTTCCGACGGCAGGGAATTTAAGGCCAAAGTCATCGGCAGGGACAAGAAGACCGATCTTGCGCTCATCAAGATAGCGTCTCTTTTCAAGGACCTGCCGACGCTCGTATTGGGGGATTCCGACACTATGAGAGTCGGCGACTGGGTGCTTGCCATCGGCAACCCCTTCGGACTCGAACATACCGTCACTCAGGGCATTATCAGTGCTACAGGGCGTGTTATCGGCGCCGGCCCTTACGATAATTTCCTGCAAACTGATGCGCCGATTAATCCCGGCAACAGCGGCGGGCCGTTGGTGAATTTGAGAGGGGAAGTCATCGGCATCAATACGGCCATCGTCTCCTCGGGGCAGGGGATAGGTTTTGCGATTCCGAGCAACATGGCCAAAACAATCATTTCTCAACTGAAAAATAAAGGGAAAGTAATCCGCGGATGGATAGGCGTTTCTATTCAAAACATAACTTCCGATATGGTCCGGTCTTTCGGCTTGAAAGGGACTGACGGGGCGCTGGTAGGTGATGTCGTGCCGGGAGGACCTGCTGACGTTGCAGGCATCAAAAGGGGCGATGTGATTACTTCTTTCAACGGCAAAAGCATAAAAAATATGGCCGATCTTTCGAGAGAGGTTGCGGGTATGCCTGTCGGAGGGACTGTTGATGCGAGGGTTTTCAGGGACGGCAAAGTGATAGATGTCAAAATTACTGTTACTGAAATGAATGAAGAGAAGGTGGCTTCGGGCAGGATCGCTCCGGAAGGCGATCTTGGAATCAGGGTGGATGATATCACCCCGCGCTGGAGGGCTGAACTGGGAATCAGGGAGAAAACGGGGGCGCTTGTTACAAATATCACTTCCGGTAGCCCTGCCGACGAGGCCGGCTTGCAGGCAGGTGATATTATTAAAGAGCTGAATCACAGGCCGGTCAATAGTGCGCGCGATTTCTATGAAGCTCTGAACAAGCCTGAGCATGAAACGTCATTGCTCCTTCTGATCAAGAGGGCGGGGCAGACGTTTTATGTGTCTATCAGGACCTCGTAAAGAACTGTTACTTCGTGCTTGACAACCAATCGCTGCAGTGATATACATAGATATGAATTTTGTCATTCAGGATAACGGTTAAGAAGTTTGAATACGTGACTGGAAAATAAAACTAAATGGCTATGCATTTGACACCACCATGGCAAACCATAAGCGTAATTTGTCATTCCCGTGGAGACGGGAATCCATTTTTTTTCAAAAGCTAATGGATACCCGCCTTCGCGGGTATGACGGCTGCTGGCGTCAAATGCATAGCCATTTAAAACTATTATCGGGAGGTAAGCGAACATGAGATATTTAATGGCGATAGTTATGGCTGCGGCAATGGTATGTGTTTATGGCCTCAATAATTTTGCGGGAGCGAATGAAAAAGGCAAATCAGGAGAAGCTGAGTTCAAAGAGCACTGTGCCGTCTGCCATCCCAATGGCGGCAATATTATTAATCCCCAAAAAACGCTGCACAAGAGTGACCGCGAGGCCAATAATGTTAAAAAAGCTGCCGACATTATTAATAAAATGCGTAACCCCGGACCAGGGATGACAAAGTTTGACACTAAAACTATTTCTGACATCGAGGCAAAGAAGATTGCTGAATATGTATTGAAGACTTTTAAGTAATTCAAGAATGCGACGCCTGTTTATTGCGCTTGCTATGATATGTCTTACGCTTCCGCTGTTTTTTCACGCTGAAGCGAGTGGACACGAGGTACCGTCTTCGGGCCCTGCAGGTGATATAGGTATCAATGAGCGGACCGGGCAAAATATTCCCCTCGATGAGGTGTTTTATGATGAACAGGGCAATACGACATCCTTGAAGCAATTGTTTAACAGGCCGGTTGTTTTGAGTCTTGTCTATTACAGTTGCGACCGTATCTGCCCGCAGCTGCTTTCAGCGCTTGCTGAACGACAGCGGAATTGCAGCTTGTGCCGGGAAAAGATTATTCATTAATTACCATCAGTTTTGACCCCGAGGATACGCCCAGGACTGCCCGTGAGGCAAAAAAAAATTATATCAAATTCCTGGGCGGCGCTTTTCCCGAAGATGCATGGAGGTTTCTCACCGGCACCAATGAAAATATTAAAAAGGTACTGGATGCCGTTGGATTCAGCATAAAAAGAGATGAGATCCACGGTTTCTCCCACCCTTCTGCGCTCGTTGTGCTCTCGCCCGAAGGAAAGATTGTCCGTTATGTTTATACTGCTGCTAACGATAACTTTGTCTTGCAGGACCGCATAGCGTTTCAGCCCTTTGACCTCTCACTTGCAATTGAGGATGCTGCAAAAGGCAAGACCGGTTTCAGCATCAAAAGGGCCCTGGCATATTGCTTTCCGCACGAGCCGAAAGGACAGGCGGCTTTTTTTAACAGTACTGAAAATCTCCGGCGGCATAATCATCTTTTTAATCCTGTCTTTTTTTGTCTACCTTTGGTGTCAGGAAGGAAGGCGCGAAACAGGCAGGAGCAATGAGTTCATTTTATACAACATGGGGCCCCGGCAGGGCTTGGCCGCCTGGATGCTCTCGACCGACCACAAGAGGATTGGGATCATGTATCTGGCGGCGCTGCTTTTATTCTTTCCATCGGTACATTAATAGGCGTTCTTATGCGGCTTAATCTTATTTCTCCCGGGACATTAATGGGAGCCCATACTTACAACAGATTATTTACTGTTCACGGCATCATACAGATTTTTCTTTTCATTATACCGGGCATACCGGTATCGTTCGGTAATTTTTTTCTTCCCCTCCAAATAGGCGCGCGTGATGTGGCATTCCCGCGCATAAACCGGCTCTCATGGTGGCTTTACCTTACAGGCGCATCCTCGTGCTCGCGTCGCTTTTTTTCGGAGGCGGGGCGCTGGATACAGGATGGACTTTTTACGCGCCTTACAGCATCCAGACCAGGACAAATGTATCCCTGGCGGTATTTGCAGTCTTTATCCTTGGGTTCTCATCCATATTGACTGGCCTCAATTTTGTGACGACTATTCACCGGTTCAGGGCGCCGGGCATGACGTGGCACCGGATGCCGCTTTTTGTCTGGACGCTCTATGCCACAGGTTGGGTCCAGATGCTTGCTACTCCCGTGATTGCCATTTCATTGCTTCTTATCATCTTGGAGAGGTTTTTCGGGCTCGGTTTTTTCGATCCTTCCAAGGGAGGAGACCCTGTTCTGTTCGAACACATGTTCTGGATATACTCCCACCCCGCTGTGTATATCATGGTGCTGCCGGCTATGGGAGTTATCTCCGAGGTAATCCCGGTATTTGCGAGAAAGACTATTTTCGGCTATAAGGCTGTCGCATACTCTGCACTGGCTATTGCCAGTGTAGGCTACCTTGTATGGGGACACCATATGTTTACGAGCGGCATGAGTGATACCGCAAGGGTGGTCTTTTCATTTATTACGTTTATTGTTGCTGTGCCGAGCGGGATAAAGGTGCTTAACTGGGTGGCGACCTTGTATAAGGGTTCGATCAAGCTTGATGCGCCGATGCTCTTTGCACTTACCTTTATTTTCCTGTTTTCTATAGGAGGTCTTACCGGCCTCGTAATCGGGGCGCTTGCTACAAACCTGCACTTGCACGGCACTTATTTTATTGTGGGCCATTTCCATTACGTCATGTTCGGCGGAATGGGGATGTCGTTTCTGGCCGCGCTCCATTACTGGTTTCCCAAAATGTTCGGAAGGATGTACAGCGAGCGGCAGGCTAAAATCGGCTGGCTGTTTCTTTTCATCGGATTCAACCTGCTCTATTTCAGCATGTTTGTCCTCGGCTTCAACGGGATGCCGCGCCGGTATTTCGATTACCCCCCTCAATACTTTACAGGCCATCTGGTGTCAACCATAGGGTCGTGGGTCCTTGTGATCGGACTGACAATCATATTCAGGAATCTTATAGTCGCCCTCCATAAAGGGCCTGAAGCCGCCGACAACCCCTGGGGAGGCAAGACACTGGAATGGCAGGTGCCTTCTCCTCCTCCACACGAGAACTTCGAGGAGATACCGGTCATTACGCGCGGTCCGTATTCTTTTGAATGAATACAAAGAACAATGAAAACAATCCCCCCATCCCCCCTGAGGGGGCTCCCCAAAAAGTCGCTGACTTTTTGGGGTCCCGAAATGGGGGGCGAGGGGGGGATTTGCGGAAGATCCCCGGAGCGGTTACAAGGGCGCAAAACTCGGCATGTGGTTTTTTCTTATGACCGAAATACTCTTTTTCGGTGTCATGTTCCTGCTCTATTCAGTAAACCGTTCAAAGTATCCTCAGGCGTTTCATATCGCCGCGCTTGAGGAAAATCTGTTGATCGGATCGGTCAATACAATAGTTCTCATCACCAGCAGCTTCACAATGGCCCTTTCGATTACAGCTATCAGAAAGGGGAACAAATTGCTGTCCTCGTGGCTGCAACTGGCAACAATAGTGATGGGATGTCTCTTTCTCATTAACAAATATTTTGAATGGAGCGTAAAGATACGCCGGGGTATCTATCCGAATTCGCCGGTGTTTTTGCAAAAGGACAAAGGTGAGGTACTTTTCTACAGCCTCTATTATGTAATGACCGGCATACACGGGTTCCATGTCCTTGTCGGGATTGGGGTCATTAGTACCATGCTTTTTTTTACTCTGAAGGGAAAGATTAACAGTGAGTCATTCGTCAAGCTCGAAAATACGGGACTTTATTGGCACTTTGTCGATATAGTCTGGATTTACCTTTTCCCGCTGTTTTATCTCGTGACTTAAAGGAGCTGTATGGACGATGCGCGCACCCATATAACAGAGTACAAGACGTATGCGTTTATTTGGGCGGGTCTTTTGCTGTTGACGGCACTTACCATCACGGTTGGGGCAATGCATCTTTCGCGCTACAGCGTTCTGATATGTCTTGCCATTGCGTCCTGCAAGGCGCTGCTGGTCCTGACGTATTTCATGCATCTCCGTTATGAGGGGACTTTAATTAAAGGCGTTATTTTTATGGCGATTCTTACGTTAACGGTAATAATAGGGCTGACTTTTGTTGATGTCTGGTACAGGTAAGGGCGGGCACTAAGGAGCTGCTATGATATCGGGTATTTCAAATACTGCCTCAAAAGTTGACAGCGCCTTTCTGTTTATTGTCTGCAGTTCGGTGGTACTTCTTGTCCTGGTCACTTTCTTTATGGTGTTTTTTGTAATAAGGTACAGCAGGAAAAGAAACCCTCATCCTGAACAGATCGAAGGTAACGTTCTCCTCGAGATTATCTGGACGGTCATTCCGACCGTGCTGGTCATTGTCATGTTCTTTATTGGATGGTCTAATTTTTCCTATATACGTAATGCGCCTGACGATGCCATGCCGGTCAAAGTGACCGGCATGATGTGGTCGTGGCATTTTGAATATAAGAACGGCAAACAGAGTGATGTGCTGAATGTCCCCCTCGGCAAGCCGGTGAAACTGGTTCTGACCTCGGCTGACGTGATCCACAGTCTTTACATCCCGGCTTTCAGAATAAAAGAGGATGCGGTGCCGGGACTGAAAACTCATCTCTGGTTTAAAGCAAATGAGCTTGGAGCATATGACATTTTTTGCACCGAATACTGCGGCACTGGTCATTCACATATGCGCTCAAAGGTGGTTGTAATGGCCGAAAATGAATTCGACAAATGGTATGAAAGAGCTGAGGCCGCGGGAGAAAAGGAGAGAGGCATGAATCTGCTGCAGGTCAAGGGCTGCCTCGGCTGCCATACTACCGACGGCGCCAAGAAAATAGGCCCGACATTCAAGGGGCTATTCGGAAGGAAAGAGATTGTTGTCACTAATGGAAAAGAGCGGGAGATTATTGTCGATGAGGACTATATCAAAAAAATGGTCCTGCAGCCCGGCGTCGATATTGTTAAAGGGTATCCTCCCATAATGCCGAAACTGCCCGTAACCGGGGAGGAGCTTGACGCAATTATCGCGGCGCTGAAGGAATTGAAGTGAGCACCCCCTTTGCAATGCTCCGTTCTTACGCAGAACTTTCCAAGATACGGATTTCTTTTTTTGCCGCGCTGTCTGCGTCTGCCTGCTTCGTTCTCGCATCCGGAGTCTTTACGCTGCAGTGTGTACTGGTAACTGCCGGTGTTTTTTTTTCTTGCTTCAGGTTCCTGTGCGTTGAACCATTATCAGGAAAGGGACACGGACCGGCTCATGCCGAGGACCTGGGGGCGGCCTATACCCTCCGGCAGGATAAGACCCGGTCAGGCGTTGGTCTTTTCTTTTTTATTAATGTGCACTGGAAGCGCTGCACTCCTTGCATGCAGCGGTTTCGAAGCCTTGCTCTTAGGGATGTTTGCGGCACTCTGGTATAACGGAGTATACGTATACCTGAAAAAAATAAGCGTTTTTTCGGTAATTCCAGGCGCGTTGACGGGCGCGGCGCCTCCGGCCATAGGATGGATAAGCGGCGGAGGAATGTTTTTTTCACCTGCGCTTGGCGCGCTTTGTCTTTGTTTTTTTATCTGGCAGGTCCCACACTCCTGGTTGTTGTATCTCGAATACGGCGGCGAATACGAAAAAGCAGGTTTGCCGTCGCTGACATGCATATGGAGCAGGCGGCAAATCATAAGGACTACTTTTGTCTGGACCCTCTGCACGGCAGTAGTCTGCCTCATAGTCTCTCTTTATTTGGCAGTCATTGCGCCTGTTATTCGCATTGCGCTGCTTGTCTCAGCTTTATGGCTGGCAGGCAGCGGCGTAATGCTTTTAAATGAGGAAAGAAGCAGGAATGCCCGCGCTTTCCTCTTCGGAAAACTGAACGCCTATCTTTTTATCAGCATGGCACTGCTCGTCTGCGGCAGACTGCTCGAACTTAAATAGTGAGGTAGCTTCCCAAGGCCGCATTATTACCACATCATCGATAAGGCTAATTCCGCGCCTTGAATTATAGTACTGAGGACTATATAATAAAAATGTGATGGTGACCTTAAATGCGAGTATTTAAGCTAAAGTCGTTTGCTCGCTTTGCGCGAAAGGAGGGCATCAGCGACACAGCGCTTGCCGACGCGGTACTGGAAATCGAAAATGGGATGAATGTTGTCGATTTAGGCGGTGGGCTTATGAAAAAGCGTGTGGCGCGCACAGGCGGAGGCAAAAGGGAGGGGTATAGAACTGTAATTGCCTATCAGGAGGGGATACGCTCAGTGTTTCTGTACGGTTTTCCTAAAAATGATAAGGCCGACCTTACCGATTTGGAATTGGAGAACCTCAAAAAATCAGCAAATCTTTATTTGAGGCTAAAAGATGCTGATATGGACCATGCATTGAAGGCAGGCGAGATAAAGGAGGTAAGCTATGTCAACAAAAAAGTTTAAGAGTAAGGTTTTACAGTCTGTACACGAAAGTGTCCGTGGACTGTATCGAATTGGTCTGGTAGACGCAAAAACAATGCGTGAATTCGATGCTTCATGCCTGACAACTGTAGTAGACCTCACGCCAAAGCAGATCGCGCAAGTGAGGAAACACACAGGTGTCAGTCAGGCGGTGTTCGCAAAACATTTAAACGTGTCGGTCACGTCAGTAAGTAAGTGGGAGCGAGGCGAAAAAAAACCCAGAGGGGCTTCACTTAAGTTGCTGACCCTGGTACAGAAAAAAGGTTTGGATGTTATAGCCTGAAACCGCTCTTGCTTCAAAAAGAAATGTTATTCGGAAATTTTAAAGTTGAAGGGGAACCGTTATTTGAGTACAAGGGTTTTATTTTTGCATAATCAGACCAGCAAGTTCATCAGCCACAGAATCGATCTCATATTGGATATTGCTGCCTATGTACCCTTTCCTCTTGCAATAATTTATCAAACCGTCAAGTGAAGCACCGAATTCTTCTTTGACCATAGCCAACTCACCCATACCGTCGCAGCCCTTCTGTCTACTTCTTGCTAAGACGTATATATCAGCATATTCATGTGTCTTTTCCAGTAGTGGGATAAGGCCGGCATCTTTTCGTGCAGATATCTGTATTCTCCTGATCATTTATTTACGGACAGCATTCGCTTCCAGAAGGGCAACATCTCTCCTCTTTTACCTCGCCGAACAAATTAATTGCAGATTGTTTGGCTTTGCCATAAGCACCCGTCTTTACGGCTTCCGCTACTTGAATTGCTGCCAGCATTTCTAATTCGTTTAACCCGGCTTCGATTGCCAGCCGTTTATGGACCTCCATACACGGCTGGCAATTCACGGCATATGCCGCGCCCAATGCTATCATCTCTTCCATTTTCTTATCCATGGTCTCTCCTCCTTACTTTAACCTTCGATTTTATCCTTGCAGACGTGCGTTAATCTTTCCTGGAATGCGATGACAAATATAAAAGTACTTGTTGCTCTTCATCACTGTTAAGTTTTCTCTTTACCATACAACTGTCGCTGCTGCAGAGGTTTTTCGACCAGTAGTCGAATGTGCGCGACCCCGGATCGATGAGCGTGTGGCAACGGCTGCAGTAAGACTCATAGAGACTCTTGCCAGCACGGACGTTGACCATATAATTCTGCATCTGATCAAGCTGATCTTTGTGAAGATCGTTCACGCAACCAGGCTTCACAGTCTCCGGTTTTGCAGGGTCCGGAATCTTATGGCATTTCCCGCAATCCGCAATGAAAAAGCGCTCGGCGTCCGCATGACTTTTCTTCAACGACACGGCCTTCCTCTCAACTTCGGAAGGGATTTCCAATGAAGAAACTACGCTGACGCAAGTCATTACAGGCAGCAGAACCACAAAGATGGACATGCCCGCGACAGCAAGATTCCGCAGCCGCCATACTCCCTTTCTTGTGTGAAGGTAAACTCTCTTGGCTTTCATATCCTGAACACCTCCTTTCTAATCCTATAGACGAGGGAAAGGAGAAAAAGGATACACCTATTTTTTGAGGAAGTTTAAAGAAGATGTCTTACGATCACAGGCAAGCTCATTTCGCTCATCACGGTAGAAATTGCATTGGGCCTCAAGTTCTTTCCTGAGTCTCGTCCTTGCGCGATGAAGTCTAATCTTCACTGCCTCCAAAGACACGCCGACTATATCGGCTATTTCCGTATTCGTGAACCCTTCCAGTTCGCTCAAGACTATCACAGTCCGATAATTTTCAGGCAATGCCTCTACGATGCCGCGAATACACATGTTCATTTCCTTCCGGATCAGATGTGTATCGAGGGAGGGGGTGCTCTCTTCCGCCGCCGCAGCCTCATCCCCCGCAAAGGATTCGTCCTCAGCAAGGCCGCCAGCCGTGAGCGCCTCCGGGCCGGGCGAAGATTTTCTCAGATGGTCTATTGCCGCATTCGTTGCGACCCTGTAAATCCATGTAGACAGACGCGACTCACCCCTGAAAGTTTCAAGGGCCGCGTTTACCTTCAGGAAGACTTCCTGCGCCACGTCCTCGGCGTCATGCTCGCCGACAAGGCGCTTTAAATACCCGACAATTTTCGGACAAAACTTACGATAAATTTTCTCAAAATCCTCTGTTTTATCTTCCATGGAGCTTCACCTCTCCTTCATTTCCTGCTTGATTATACTATATATGCCGCCGGATAAGCCGTCAGCCGTCAGCCGTCAGTCTATTCATATGGGAAGGTTAGAATAATTTGCCTCAAAAGTATCTGGTCCCTCACCGGCATTTTCTAATTCATAGTGGCACAATGACCGGGGATAGGTCCTTCCGTTCAGTTTGTTTGCAACGTCACTAATCGTTCTGAAATGCCTTTTGCTTTCGCGTGATGCAATTTGGAGTCTTTCCGCAATCAGGCAAGTGAAAAATGTTAATATATAATGGTGCCCGGAATTAACAGTGAAACCCTTATTGCCGAGATTGAACTGCATCAACTTATAACAGCGGTGCGGACGGACACGCCGGAGAAGGCCCTGAAAGCTGCGGAGGCGTGTATTAACGGAGGGTTCCGCTTTGTGGAAATCACCTTTTCTGTCCCGGGGGCTGAAGGGGTAATAGAGGAACTCAGTCGAAGAAAAAATGCAGTTATCGGAGCAGGCACTGTCCTCAGCATCAGCGAAGCTAAACGCGCGCTGAAGGCTGGTGCGGCATACATCGTCAGCCCGAATGTTGATGAACGTGTGATCAAGTTTGCAAAGAAGGAGGGGGTTGTTTCAATTCCGGGAGCATGTACCCCCACCGAGATTTACAGGGCGCATAAGGCTGGTGGAGATATCATCAAGCTGTTCCCCTTTGTGGAGATCGGCGGCCTGGATTTCCTTAAAGCGATAAGGGGGCCATTGCCCTTTATAAAATATATGCTCTGCGGGGGCGTCAACTTCGAAAATTTCGAGAAGTATCTCGAAGCGAGGGCCGCCGGCGTCCTTATCGGGTCCTCAGTACTCCGACGCGATCTCGTGGCAGCAGAGGACTGGGTTTCTATAGCCGGGCTTGCCGGGGAGTTTGTCCTGAGGAGGGACAAATGGCGGGAGAATTCCGGGAATAAATATACCAAGGAGGCTTCATTATGTTTCGTCCACAAATAAAGGTCCTGGACTGCACTATCCGCGATGGAGGTTTGATAAATAAGTGGCAGTTCAGTGATGAGTTGGTAAGCAGGGTTTTCCAGACACTTTCCCGCGCCGGTGTCGACTATATGGAAATAGGTTATAAATCGTCCGAGAAATATTTCTGCCGTGCTGATCACGGGGCCTGGAAATTCTGTACTGAAGAGGACATAAAGCGGGGCATAGGGGAGAAGAACGGCAGTATGAAGCTCTCCGCGATGGCCGACATCGGCAGGATAGACGCCGGAGACATTCTACCCAAGAGCGAGAGTGTGCTCGACATGATCAGAGTGGCCTGCTACGCTCACGAGTCGGACAAGGGAGTCAGTCTCGCCCATCATTGCCAGGACAAGGGCTATGAAGTTACGATTAACCTTATGGCGGTCTCAAAGGTGATCGATAGAGACCTGGACGAAGCCCTCAGCGACTTCGCAAAGAGCAGCGTGCCGGTTATCTATCTTGTAGACAGTTTCGGCGCCATGTATTCAGAGCAGATCCATTTTTTCGCCAAGAAATACTTTGAAGCCATGCCGGGGAAGGAACTCGGCATCCATACACACAATAATCAGCAGCTCGCCTTTGCCAATACCATAGAGGCCATCATTGCTGGAATCAACCGAATCGATGCCACAATCTACGGTATGGGAAGGGGCGCCGGCAACTGTCCACTCGAACTCCTCCTCAGTTTCCTCAAGAACCCCAAGTTCGACATCGGGCCTGTCTTCGAGATTATCCAGGAATTCTTCATACCGATGAAGGCCGAGGTTGAATGGGGATACCACATACCCTATATGATTACCGGCATACTTAACGAGCATCCGAGAACGGGGATGAAGGCCATGGCAGCGAAGGAATTGCCCAATCTAAGGCAGCTTTATGAAGACTTGAGGGATGGCACGCCACTCGATTAGCGCCCGGGAACATAGATATTTAAAGCTAATGACTAAATATGTCCTGTCACTATTAATTATAGCGCTTTCCCTGTCTTTTTTCAGACTCGGATTTGTTAAACTCTTTGACGTCGATGAGGCAGTCTTCTCAGCCGCTACTAAAGAAATGGTACAGAGCGGAAACTTTATCACCCCGACCTACAACGGAGAAAACCGCTATGATAAGCCCATTCTTTTTTACTGGCTTATGGCGGCATCTTACGAGGCTTTCGGGACCAACAACTTTGCTGCGCGCTTCCCTTCCGCTCTTGCCGCCGTATGTCTCGCGTTGGCGCTGTTTCTATTTGTAAGGCAGTCACATGGGGAGAAGCGGGCGTTTTATGCGTCCCTCTCATTCGTGCTGTCGATCTACTTCCTTATTTATTCGCGTTCTGCCGTGACTGATATGTCATTGACTCTGTTTATCAGCGTCTCCCTGTTTTCATTCTATCTGTCCATGGCATACCGGAGCGTTGCTCCGGTGAAAGCGTCCAGGTATCTCTGCGGGTTCTACGCCTTTTCAGCGCTCGCCTTTCTTACCAAGGGATTAATAGGGATCGTCTTCCCTTTCAGCATAGCCCTTATTTATCTTTATGCCGTTGAAGGAAAGCGCGGTCTCAGAAATATAATCAGCGTGAAAGGCATCGTTATCTTCCTCATTCTTTCGGTACCCTGGTATGCCGCTCAGATCTCCATCAACGGGCAGGAATTTATCGATCAATTTTTCATAAAACACCACTTCAAACGGTTCGCCGGGGTCATATCGGGACACAGCGGGCCGGTCTACTATTACATACCTGTTTTGCTGCTCGGACTTTTCCCCTGGGTGGCGTTCCTTCCATCCGGAATCCGGGCCGTTTTCCGAGAGAAAGACAGGCTCAATCTTTTTGCTTTTATATGGGCGGCGTTTGTTGTTGTCTTTTTTTCATTATCCGTAACGAAACTGCCGAATTATATTCTGCCCGCCGTTCCTGCTGCAGTGATACTAATTGCCTCCGGGATGAATGAAGGGGAAAAGGCCCGGGGCCGTTTTGCATATTTATTTATGGCGCTCCTGGCAGCAGCGCTGGGTTGCGGCCTGGTGCTTTCAAGGCCATACCTGATCAGATACGGAATCCCGGAAGACGGAGGGACTATTATCGCAGGCGCGGTCATGGCTGCTCTCATACTGGCGGATTTATACGCGGTCATCAGCAATAAAAGGCTGTATCCTGTCCTGTTCTGCCTTACGGGACTCCTCCTATCAGTAATGTTAGTGAAAGCACTGCCGGATGCAGGCGAGTATCTCCAGGGAACATTATACAGGTATAGTTTATATGCAAAAGAAAAACTTCCTCCTGATGAGCGCATTATTACATACGGCTTAAACAAACCGAGTGTTGTTTTTTATTCGGGGCATAAGATTATTCATGCCGGCAGCGAAGACGAGCTGAAAGCGCTCATGGATACAACCCGGCATCATGCGCTTGTTATTGCAAAGACAAAGGACAGCAGGAAAATAGAAGCCCTCGGGTTCAACGTGTTGGAGATGGATTCCAGATATGCACTTTTTGAGAAAAAATAAAGAATTATTGGCGGCGGGACTTCTTTTCATCTTGTTGCTTGCCTTCCAGGACAGGGCGATCATGGTATGGCTGAAGTACCTTGATCAGGGCCGGTCTTCTTCATACATGCTGTTCAGGAAACTTGACCCTTTTATAAATTTTATAGGCCATGGCACAACACTGCTCGTTGCAGCCTGCCTCCTTTTTGTCATAGGTAAAAAGTTCAGCGCGGGATTGAGCTATACAGGCAAAGCTTTGCTGGTGAGTTTTTTTGCTGCGGGAATTTCTGTCCAGCTGCTCAAGCACTTGTTCGGACGGGCACGGCCCCGCATTACTGAAGGCCTTATGATAATCGGTCCTTCCCTTAAAGGAGGATATGATTCCTTCCCGTCCGGGCATTCGGCTGTCGTCTTCTGTTTTGCCTTTACTCTGGCGCAGCAATTCCCGCGGTACAGGATTACGTTTTATTGTATTGCTGCTATAATAAGCGTGATGAGGGTCGTAGACCTTTCTCATTTCCCTTCCGATGTTGCCGCAGGAGCGCTCGTCGGCGTGATTGTGGGAAAGGTACTGTCTGAAAAGTTATTTAACCATGAAAGGCCGGTGCCTCAGAGATGAACGAAGAGGACAAACAGACATCCAGGGTACGTAATCGCCGCGTGCATATGGCGAATGAGAGGACCTTCCTGGCCTGGATAAGGACCAGTATAGGGATAATGGCGTTCGGTTTTGTTGTGGAGAAATTCGCCCTGTTTTTAAGGCAATTATACTTTTTACTCGGAAAACAGATGGTCCCCTCGCCACCTGGAATTTCTTCAATATTCGGCATGGTGCTTGTCGGATTCGGGGCATTAATGGGGGTGCTCTCCTTTGTGAGATACAGAAAGGTGGAGAAGCAGATCGATGCAGATACTTACCAACCTTCTTTGCTGCTTGACGTTATGCTCACACTTTCGCTTCTTGCCATTGCAGTCTTTCTTATCATCTATATAATCCACAGTATTTAGATATAATGGCTATGCATTTGACACCAACAGCCGTCATACCCGCGAATACGGGGTCCCCGAAAAGTCGCAGACTTTTGGGGGTGTGGAAGGCGGGTATCCATTAGCCTTTGGAAAAAATGGATTCCCGTTTCCACCAACAGTAGGTGCTCTTAAGCACGGGAATGACAAAATACACTTATCATTTGGCAAATGAATAGCCATGTTAGATATAATAATAGGTATTGAAATGGAGGTTGTGTTATGGCTAAAAGAGGTTTGGTATTCATTGTTTTCTTTTGTGTACTATTAGCGGCGCTGCCGGCTATGGCTGAAATACATTGGTATCAGTTGGACGAAGGCCTGAAAAAGGCTGCGAGTGAGCATAAGCCTGTTATAATTGACTTTTTTTACGGCAAAGGATGCCCTCGCTGCGAGTTTCTACAGAAGCAGGTATATGATAATCCTGCTATAGCGAAGAAAATATCTGATGATTTCATCCCTGTGCGCGTTGACCTGACCAAAAAGCTTTCGGATGAGGAAACTGCCCTCGGCAACCAGTATGATTTCAAGAACGACTGTCTCCTGCTCTTTCTTGATCATGATGGCAAAATTATTAAAGGTCCGGAGGGGAAAAGGCTTTGTTTTGCTGATTCGATAGAACCTGAACAGTTTATGCAATACCTTGATATGGTCAGGGAAAGATATAAATAGGATTCTGGCATCTAACTTGCTTATTTATATGCAGCAGGGAGGTGCCAGATATGAGCCGGCATATGTTGAAAGAGATTGTTTCCATCCTGAGAGAATCGCCGATTTACAAATCGCTTTCACCCGAAGATAAGCGCACTATAATAAAAGGGCTGACTGACAGCTACTCATTTCTGCAGGATGATAAGGATGAAGACATAGTAGGCTATGAATCAAGCTGGGCTGTAATTATTCAAAACCGCAGTTGAGATGTCGCGTTAGAAGATCGCATCCGTTCTATTTTTCCCTTAATAAGAAATGTTTTCCCCATTTAAGGAAATATTTTCCCTGCTCATTCTGTTGACTCGCTTATGGTATAATTGCAAACTGTATTTTGAATTACGCAAAAGGGGGAAGGGCTTATGGAAAAGGGCATGAGGATTGCCATAAATACCGGTGGGGGGGATGCACCCGGACTCAATGCGGTCATCAAGGCTGTTGTGATGGGAGCTGACAGCAGAAATTGGGAGGTTTACGGCATAAAGAACGGATATGCAGGCCTGCTCAACACTGACGAGATAGTGCGCCTGACTCCGGCCATGGTGCATGACATCTGCAGCTTGGGTGGCACTATTCTCGGGACTACCAATAAGGGGAACCCCTTCAAAATGCCTATTACCAACCTGGCGGGCGAGACTGAAATACGTGATGTATCGGATAAAGTGATGGATAATTTCAAACGCCTTCGTTTCGATTGCCTTATCGCGGTAGGCGGGGACGGCAGCCTTGAGATCGCGTACAATTTTTTCAAGAAAGGGATGCCGGTTGTGGGGGTTCCCAAAACCATAGATAACGACATTCGTTCGACTGTTATCACGTTTGGTTTCGATACCGCAGTGAACATAGCTACCGAGGCCATTGACCGCCTTCACTCTACCGCCAAGTCGCATGACCGCGTAATGGTTGTGGAGGTGATGGGGCGCCACGCCGGCTGGATCGCCCTCCACAGCGGCGTTTCAGGCTCTGCCAATGTTGTCCTCATACCTGAGATCCCTTTTGATATCGAAAAAATATGCGACCATATCAGTGAACTTGAGCTGCACGGTCATCACTATGCCATAGTCGTAGTTGCAGAAGGCGCAGCGCCTCTCGGCGGCCGGGCGCTTGACAGGGGAAATGGCGAGGTTGGCCGGCAGGATGTGCTGCTTGGCGGCGTCGGAGAATATGTGGCAAAGGAAATTGCGAGAAGGACCGGCAAAGACACGCGCTCTCTTGTGCTCGGTCACCTTCAGCGCGGAGGTTCACCAACCACCTTTGATCGTCTGATGGGCCTCCGGTTCGGCGCTGCGGCAGTCCGCGTGGCGGAGGAAAAGAAATTTGGAACTATGGTTGCTCTCAATCCTCCCATGGTAACGGCAATCCCGCTCAGTGATGTCATAGGGCATATCAAAAAGGTGCCTACCGATATCGACACTATAAAAACAGCCCGTGAGATAGGCATATCCTTCGGGGACTGAAAGATATCTTAAGAAAACCCATCCTGACTGGAACATCGAGCTGATGAGAAAATAAGCGGTAGATGTTTTGATAACTGATTGATTAAAATATCAAACTAATGGAGAGGTGCCGGAGCGGTTGCCCGGTAAGCTGCTTATTGACAAGCGCTTGAGATACCACGTAAACCCGCGCCAGTCCTCGATTTAAGCGCACATTTTTATCCTTGCATGAATTACCAAAAAGCCGATGTTTTGCGTTATTTTGCGATACTTTTCCTACGATTTTCCTACGTTTACCTTTCCACCACTGATGGCAACCTGGGGATTCGGCGAAAAGTCCGGATATTCTCCAGAACCATAGCGGAGGGCGTAAACCACTGTATTCCGGTTTTGGAGACCGCGATCATTCTTTCATTACTCCGCGGCTTGCAAGCGTGTTATAATTGTTATGAGTTTGAGAGGCATGGTGGTGACATGGAAAAACTATCGACTGATGAAATAATTTCTTATTTAAAACAAAACAAGGACTTGCTGAATGAAAGATTCGGAGTGACCCGTATAGGAATTTTCGGGAGCTTTGCACGTGGTGAGCAATTAGTCACCAGCGATATCGACATGGTTGTAGAAATGGAAAAAGCCAGGAAAAACATTCACAGTTTTCTCAAGCTTAAAAGGTTTTTAGAACAAGAGATGTCGAGAGAGATAGACTTGGGGTTTGAGCATTCTATAAAACCGGCAATAAAAGAAAAAGTTATAAAACAGATTATTTATGCCTGAAAGGGATATTCAGCTATATCTTGCGGACATTTTGGATTCATGCAATGCGGTCACAGAGTACGTTGCCGGTAAGACTTTTGAGGAGTTCTGTAACGAGAGAAAAACATATTCTGCGGTTATCAGGGAGTTTGAGATTATCGGCGAGGCTGTCGGGAAGCTTCCTGACGATTTAAAACAAAGACGCTCTGATGTAGAATGGCAAGACATAAAGGATTTTAGAAATCTTCTGATTCATGAATATTTCGGAGTTGATCTTGAGATAGTGTGGAAGGTCATTCAGGAGGATCTCCCGGGCTTAATGGATGCGGTGGGGGAATTTAAAAGAGAAATGCAGTAGTGGTAAAGTCAAAGCCTGCCTCCTTCATCAGGATGTTCGTGTCAATCAAATACACTTATAACCTGTCCCACTCTCCACGTATGCGCTTAATTTCTTTCTTAAGATTCTTAATGCTAATGAGTCCACGGAAATTGAGCAAGAAGCCGGGCGGGGCGAGGTTCCTGAATCACATTGCCCTCGCCGTCTAAAAGATGGCGGATGTCAGTAACCCATGTATTACCCATTGTCTTAAACATGATAACATAGGAGAGATAAACTCGACATAATGCACCTTGCATATTCTTGGCAGGCATAGGGCTCGCGACAATCCTCACACTGTACTCCCGATCATCCTTATTATTTTGCGGAGTTCTTCCCTGAACTTCCCCCGGAATAGCGGACACACCGAAAGGTTAGGTTAAAATAAATAACCTACGGAGGTGTGAGATGCAAGACAGCAATGGTAGTGGCCGGAAGAAGTATGACAAGGAGTTCAAAGCAGAGGCAGTACGAATGATAACCGAGGGAGGCAGGACAGTAGCAGATGTTGCCCGCAGCCTTGGGATTCACGAGAATCAGTTGCACAGGTGGAAACGTGAGTATGAGGACGATCCTGGCAGCAGCTTTCCGGGAAAAGGTCGCCTAAAGCCTCAGGATGAAGAGATGAGGCGGCTTCAAAAGGAAAACGCAAACCTTAAAGAGGAGCGTGACATACTAAAAAAAGCGTTGGCCATCTTCTCAAGACACCCGAAATGAAATATTGCTTTATGGACCGGTATCGCTCCGAATTCAGGGTGATGAAGATGTGCCGAGCATTGGGAGTATCACGGAGCGGCTATTACGGGTGGAAGAAGCAGCCACAAGGAAAGAGACGAAAGGATGAGGAAAGATTGCTTATGGAGATAAAGGAATCATACCGGAAGAGCAAAGGCAGTTATGGAAGCCCAAGGATTGCCGATGCTCTCCGTGATAAGGGATTGTGTTGTGGCAAGAACCGGGTCGCCAGGATAATGAAAGTTAATGGTATCAAGGCAAAGGCAGCGAAGAAGTTCAAGGCCACAACGAATTCCAAACACAATCTGCCGGTGGCGGAGAACCTGTTGAAACAGGACTTCACAGCAGCGAGTCCCAATGCAGTATGGGTGTCAGACATAACGTATGTTTCAACCAATGAGGGATGGCTGTACCTGGCGGTGATTATTGATTTGTATTCAAGGAAGGTAGTAGGCTGGGCCATGAGCAACCGACTGACAGCAGACTTTGTAATCAGGGCACTGTATCAGGCCATAGGCAGGCGTAGACCTCCTGCTGGCTGCATCTTTCATTCAGACAGGGGAGTGCAGTATGCCTGTAAAGATTTCCGGAAAGTCCTGGAGCATTATAAGTTCCGCCAGAGCATGAGCAAGAAAGGCGATTGCTATGATAATGCTGTAGCAGAGAGTTTCTTTCACACATTAAAAGTGGAGCATGTGTATCAGCACAGGTATGCAACAAGGGCAGAGGCACGGCAGAGTATTTTTGAATATGTCGAAATGTTTTATAATCGTCAGAGGAAGCATTCAGCACTGGGCTATCGTTCTCCGGTATCCTTTGAGCTGGATGCAGTAGCAGCCTAACCTAACTCGGTGTCCACTGAACCGGGGGAAGATCACCCGATAGAAATTGATAATACGGCAGTCGACAATTTATGTGAATCCGTCACTATTCAAGGGCAGACCCCATTCGAATTCCCCAAATGGACATTTGCCCCTCGGTTTTGTCCTTTCTTAAAATGAGACGAAGCTCTTTATAGAATTACCTACCGTCAAGTCCGGTGACTCATTCAGATGATAATTGACAAATAGCTCTACTATATGTAAGATAGCAATATGAGTATCGAACGAGATATCACTCCGGCTATCCGTGCTGTGCTGGATTCACCTGAAGCCATTGTGGTCACAGGATTGCGGCGTACCGGAAAAACCACATTGCTCCGTATGCTTATGGATGAAATTCCCACCGACAACAAACGATTCCTCGATCTTGAAAACCCCGCCAATCGTAAACTGTTTGAAGAGTCCAACTATGACCGGATTGCCGATAACCTCCGTTTTCTCGGACTGGATCTGAAAAGTAAAGCATACCTGTTTCTGGATGAAGTTCAAGCCCTCCGCTCCGTCCCTTCGGTTGTCAAATATCTGATAGACCACTACAACCTTAAGTGCATTCTTACGGGTTCGGCAGTTTTTTATCTGAAAAATCTTTTCAGCGAATCCCTGGCTGGAAGAAAATACAGTTTCGACCTTTATCCGTTATCCTTCAGGGAATTCCTCCGCTTCAAGGGCGATCCCGTCAAACTGGATGCACTGCCCGATACAGTTACCGAAGCCATGCATGAAAGCATAAGCAGATGGCATGACGAATATTTGTTGTATGGCGGCTTCCCGGGTGTGGCGCTGAAGGACTCGGTCGGGGAGAAGGAGATGATGCTTGACGACATCTTTACCTCCTATTATCAGATGGAGGTGGTGCAGCTTGGAGATTTCCGGCGAACAAATGCTATCCGCGATCTGATTCTGCTGCTCATGGAGCGAAGCGGCTCGCGCCTGGATGTGCAGAAACTTGCCAAAGAGCTCGGAGTTGTGCGCGAACCCGTGAACAACTATCTCTCGTTTCTGGAAGGAACATATTTCATCAGCCTTATCCGGCCATTCTCCACCAACCGCGATACGGAAATCCGCAGCCAGCAGAAGGTTTATGTATGCGACACAGGACTGATGAACCGGTTTGCCCGTGTTTCAAGCGCTTCCCTCTTTGAAAATGCCGCATTTCATGCGCTCCGAAAGCGGGGGGAAGTTTCATATTATATGAAGAAGAGCGGGGTGGAGATAGATTTCGTCCTTAATGGGACAACTGCATTTGAGATCAAACAGAAGGCTGAAACAAAGGATTTGTCACAGTTGAAAAAAAGAGCTGCCGACATCAACATAACTGAAAGCCGCATTGTATCGCGCCGCTTCTGCGGTGTTGAGGGGGTTATTTACGGGTATCAGTTATAAGGAAGAAAGTCAGTCGGTGACAAATTGTAACCGACTGAAATTGAAATGCTGCTTTAAAATGGTATATAGCATTTCCTGAGCGGAGACGGGTATCTGGTTGGCGAAATGACAGATCAGGATGTTCGTGTCAGTTCCAGCAATCTGAATACAGGTCTAATTGTTCACGCAATTCCTCTATGTTATCCAAAATGCTCATTCCGCCTTCGATGTTCCTCCTCAATAGCCCGCGTACTCTGCTCCAGGGTGCCTTGCTATCCTTCAATCATACTGAATAGCTTTGATTTGTAGTAATTAAGGTATCGCCCATTTGAGTAAAGGCACCTGTCCAGCCATGTCACGATATTGTAGTAATATGATGGCTGAGAAACGTACTCGTTCAAAAGCGTCTCCAATTCATTATCATTCGAATATTTCGAAACTATAGCTAAGCCTTCCAAGCGTCGTTTATCTTTCGTTGAATTAAACAGGGCTTTTGCCATTTCAATCCTTCTAGGTGACTCAGTCATTGAGAGAATTTTCACTGCAATGGCTGCAGTTTCATCATTTTTATCATTCATTAACGTTTCTAAGAGTACATCTCTGTTTTCCGATAATTTATATGCAGTGTCTAATGCGAATCGTTTAGTTTCGCCATAGAGCTCTGACGTCACTTTAATAAGATTGTCGACATCTGAGGAATCACCGAATTTTGATAATAAGATAATAGATCCTCTGTCTGCCATACCGTACTTTGTATTTCCAAGATATTTTCGTGCGTATTTAATATCTCCAGATTGTCCATTCTTTGCCAATCCATCAATTGCAGAAGCTATAAGAGTTCCTTTTATAAATTCAACTAAGTCAGGCTCGTATGCTCTTCTAAGGGAGCTATACTTTTCTCCAAGGCGTGCTTCTGAATCTTTCCTTAATGAATCAAATTCTTCTTCAAGATCAGATCTTATTCTGGATTCTATGATTGCGAAATAATCTTCTGCTAGAATCCTATAGGCATATTTAGCATTAACATCAAAAAAATCCAACTGAGACAAGAGTTCCTTCGGGTCACGTCTTTTTAGGAGCGGAACTACAAAGTCATTTGGACTCACTTCCCGAAGGCCTAATGCGCTCCCAGGATTTGGCTCCGGAAATAGTTTTTCAATGAAATTCATATCAACATCTGATCTTCCCCCGGTTCAGTGGACACCGAGTTAGGTTAGGCTGCTACTGCATCCAGCTCAAAGGATACCGGAGAACGATAGCCCAGTGCTGAATGCTTCCTCTGACGATTATAAAACATTTCGACATATTCAAAAATACTCTGCCGTGCCTCTGCCCTTGTTGCATACCTGTGCTGATACACATGCTCCACTTTTAATGTGTGAAAGAAACTCTCTGCTACAGCATTATCATAGCAATCGCCTTTCTTGCTCATGCTCTGGCGGAACTTATAATGCTCCAGGACTTTCCGGAAATCTTTACAGGCATACTGCACTCCCCTGTCTGAATGAAAGATGCAGCCAGCAGGAGGTCTACGCCTGCCTATGGCCTGATACAGTGCCCTGATTACAAAGTCTGCTGTCAGTCGGTTGCTCATGGCCCAGCCTACTACCTTCCTTGAATACAAATCAATAATCACCGCCAGGTACAGCCATCCCTCATTGGTTGAAACATACGTTATGTCTGACACCCATACTGCATTGGGACTCGCTGCTGTGAAGTCCTGTTTCAACAGGTTCTCCGCCACCGGCAGATTGTGTTTGGAATTCGTTGTGGCCTTGAACTTCTTCGCTGCCTTTGCCTTGATACCATTAACTTTCATTATCCTGGCGACCCGGTTCTTGCCACAACACAATCCCTTATCACGGAGAGCATCGGCAATCCTTGGGCTTCCATAACTGCCTTTGCTCTTCCGGTATGATTCCTTTATCTCCATAAGCAATCTTTCCTCATCCTTTCGTCTCTTTCCTTGTGGCTGCTTCTTCCACCCGTAATAGCCGCTCCGTGATACTCCCAATGCTCGGCACATCTTCATCACCCTGAATTCGGAGCGATACCGGTCCATAAAGCAATATTTCATTTCGGGTGTCTTGAGAAGATGGCCAACGCTTTTTTTAGTATGTCACGCTCCTCTTTAAGGTTTGCGTTTTCCTTTTGAAGCCGCCTCATCTCTTCATCCTGAGGCTTTAGGCGACCTTTTCCCGGAAAGCTGCTGCCAGGATCGTCCTCATACTCACGTTTCCACCTGTGCAACTGATTCTCGTGAATCCCAAGGCTGCGGGCAACATCTGCTACTGTCCTGCCTCCCTCGGTTATCATTCGTACTGCCTCTGCTTTGAACTCCTTGTCATACTTCTTCCGGCCACTACCATTGCTGTCTTGCATCTCACACCTCCGTAGGTTATTTATTTTAACCTAACCTTTCGGTGTGTCCGCTATTCCGGGGGAAGTTCAATCCTCACCTATCTCGATAAGTTCCAGTAAGCCTTCCTTTCTAACACCCGCATCAGTATCTCTCAGGAGTTCGTCACATTTGCCCTTTGTTAATAATTTGCTTTTTCGCATGTATTGAGCGGAAAATCGTCGCACAGATGTTTCTGCCCTATCTAATGCTTCGAATAATAATTTATCGTCAACAGATAGAGACATATCTTCGATTGTTTTATTTATCAGGGGCGGTATTCTCGCTCCCGACTCAATTAAAAGCCGAAAGCCGTCATTGGGGTTATTCAGATACATGATTTCTATTTTTGCAGAAATCGCTTTTTCTCTGATGTCGACATCCTCATTATTAATAATAGTTGAAATTAGATCAAGATTATCTACGTTCTCTGTATTCCTGAGCAGTCTTATCGTTTCCACGAGTATTTGTTTATTAGTTTCTTTCAGTCCTTCTTGAAGAAGTTCACGGTCGGCTTTGAACCCGACATCTGCGAGAAGTGAAAGAGCTGCACTGCATACGTCGTTATTCGAATCGTGGCTGGCGATCCAAGTAACTAAGTCATCAGTTTGATATTCTTCCCATTCTTCGAACCAACACCAGCCAGGTCGATTATTGGATTCCTCAATAAATGATCGAAACAAAAACCATTTTTCAGAGTCAGAGAGTTCCCACTCTTTTCTATAAGTATATATATAATTAATTTCATGATTGCCCAAAACTTGCCACGACCGTCTTTCAGCAAACCACGCACTCGCTTGCAGAAAAAGCCGTGTTCGATCAGAAATATCCAATTCTGTTGGCTTACCTTCTGTAACTTTCGTGTCAAACTTGTTAAATAGGGTTATCAGCTGGGGAGGAAAGGACAATGAGATCCCTTCATCGTGAGACTCGACATCCGGGCGGGCTTCTTTGGCATGCCCGGCCAATGATGATTCTTCTTGACTCTCTATTTCAGATTGCTTCATTGAAAGATCAAGAACGTAACCCAGCAGATCATCATGTATGACAGTATCACAACTGTTTGAATCGGCAAACTCTTTAAACAGTAATTCTTTGTCTTGCACCTGTCTCTCTTTGAAGGCTAGTGTAGTGTCCCATAATTAGCTTTACATAATAGGTCAGGGTATGTTATCCTTTCTACATGAGGACAACAAAGCCTATACCACACACAGAAGAAGAGCGAAAAAAAGTTGAACGACTTGCCCGTAGTCGAAACACAGCGCAGAAGGTGGTCTTACGGGCAAAGATAGTGCTGAGCAAGATGGAAGGGCTTAAACAGGAAGATATAGCTGAACAATTTGATACGTCGCGGGTATCAGTCGGCCTATGGGTAAAAAGGTATCAGGAAGGAGGTTTAGGGGCACTGCTGAAAGACGCTCCTCGTTCAGGCCGGATTCCAAAGTTGTCAGAAGACAAAGAGAAGGCTATTGTGGAAGCAACGCTTCATACCGTACCCTCTGCCGCTACCCATTGGAGCGTTAGAACAATGGCGGACAACCAACAGGTATCACGAATGGCGGTACAGAGGATATGGAAGAAATACAATCTGAAGCCGCATCTGGTGAAGACATTTAAAATAAGCAACGATTTGCATTTTGTTGAGAAGGTAAAGGACATTGTGGGGTTATATCTCAATCCGCCGGAAAAAGCTTTAGTGCTCAGCGTAGACGAAAAGAGCCAGATACAGGCACTGGATAGAACGCAACCTGGCCTACCGATAAAAAAAGGCCATGCCGGGACGATGACACATGACTATAAGCGACATGGAACGACGACGTTGTTTGCCGCTTTAAATCTTATTGATGGAACGGTCATCAGTGCATGTATGCAGAAGCATCGCCAGGAAGAGTTTTTAAAATTTCTCAATAAAATAGATCAGGAAACACCGCCGTCTCTCGATCTTCACTTGATCGCAGATAATTATGGAGCGCATAAGACGGCACGAGTACAGAGGTGGTTGAAAAAACACCCTCGGTTTACGATGCATTTTACTCCAACGTCATCGTCATGGCTGAATATGGTGGAGAGATTTTTTAGTGAATTGACGACAAAGAGAGTGAGGCGCGGGATTTTTACGAGTGTCAAAGAATTGGAAAAAGCTATCAGAGATTTTATAGAGACACATAATGAGAACCCTAAAATATTTACTTGGACCAAGGACGCAGACACTATTCTTGCCAAAGTTGCTAAATGTAAAGAACTGTTAGGGACAGGACACTAGTACTTTTTTGAGCTGTTCGCCCGGATCTTTAGCATTTTCTTCATCAATAGTTTTAAAGAACAACCATATTTCCGGTGAACCAGTCTTTTTTCTTCGTTCTTGAGCACGAACAAATTCTTCTTCAAATCCTGAACTGTACTCTCCAGTTTCCTGTCCCCAGCGTCGCCATAAGATACCTACAAATAGATCGCACGCATCAACATCTATGTTTATTAACGATTGCGGCCTTGAATATCCCGGAAGTGTATCTTCCCAGCCCAATAAATCAATGTGCCACTCCACTCTTCGCGACAATACCTTATTCACACGATTCACGATATTTCGGACTAAGTTTCGTTCTTCTTTTAAGTCACTAGGAGAAGCAAGGAATATTGTTAGAATATTTTTCTTCATGATAAGTGCCTCATTATGCGGCTACGCCATCCTTCTCCTGTAAGAACAATGAGCGCATTAGACTTGTTATTTCTTGAATGACTTTGTGAAATATACAACATTTGAAGCAATTTGGGAAGTGTCAATCCAATTTTTGTCTGGCAACTGTCAGGTTTTAGAGATGCAACAATGCCCTTTTGAAAAGGAGGACATAATGTTAAATAAACTTGCATTTGCTCTTCTCGTCTAAGCATTTTAATTTAACCCTCTGTCAACTACATATGTTTCTACCAGCAATCCGCGCAATTAATCAATAGAAAAATGTGCGGGTTATCAGGTGACACCAACAAATTCATATGGCGCGATGTGCTCTCAGTTATGGGAAAAAAGTGACGTGTGTCGTGATGTTCAGCGTCTGAGAAGAAAGAAATAGCTTCAGAAGTCGAACTCGAAATATAAATACGGTTTGCAGGCAAAATGCAGGCAGTGGGTCCCTCACAGATAACACCTGAATTGCTCACCAGAGAACTATTGTGTTTGAACCTTTTCTGCCGAACGTGCAATCTTTAGCCCCATCTTCTTAATGGCTGCATCTGTAGAACGACGAGTTTTTTCGATAAGTTCAGCCGGCGAAAGGTTCTTTGTTTTCTGATAATTTGTTTCTCTGGCTTTATGTATCCACTCAAGGGATTTATGCTTCCATTTCTCCATCACCAGTCACCTCCTCCGGTGAAATTATTTCAATTAGGTTGTAGCCCATCCTGATGTTTGTGCTATTAATAAGCCTTCTCACTGCTATATTGACCATGTGCTTGTAGTTCCACGAGACGATATAATCCAGATCGTGAATGACACCAATGGCAATATGTCTGGCATCATCACGATATTTCTCCGGCATCGCCCCATCGATCACATAGGCCTCTGCAAGGCTGATGCTCTCACCTGTCTCCTCAAGTATCCTGAACCCCGTTTCTGATATTCTGTCCTGCAATGTCTCATGGATTCTTTCAGGAGCCTCAAAGACTTCCTCTATTGTAATTCTGGAGATGAAACCTTCGTAAATACCATCTTTGATAGAACGAAGAAGCAACTCTGCTGAATTGACTCTCCGTGGATCTTCCGTATCAAAGATACCGCCTAAAACTGAAGTGTCTACGTAAAGTCTGAGTTTTTTCATTGCATGCCTGTGCTCATATCATATCACAAATAACACCACCTTTCTTGTGGAAAATACCCACGGTACATTGAGTAGTTTGGGCGAACTTGAGAAGGCGATTTTGACAGATTTTATCGGTAATGAGCATTTTGGGTTGTCATGGATTTATGAGGGGATTTTAATTTGCAGTTTCGGCATATAGCTTATGTCGGCCAGACAGGTCTTGAGCCGTATTATAATTATCACGGGTGTTTTCATGCCTTGTCTGGTCCCGCATCGAAGTCCTGGATAAAATTAACCATCAAAAAGCGGTTAAAAAAGAGGCTCAAAACGGCTGAATTACTGTAGTTTTACTGTAGTTGACTATAGACGTTTCGATAACTGATTGATTATACTAATTGTTCATTGGAGAGGTGCCGGAGCGGTTGAACGGTAGGCTGCTTATTGACAAGCGCTTGAAATACCACGTAAACCCGCGCCAGTCCTTGATTTAAGCGCACATTATTATCCTTGCATGAATTCCCAAAAAGCCGATGTTTTGCGTTATTTGGCGATACTTTTCCTACGATTTTCCTACGTTTACCTTTCCACTGCCGGCAACCTGGGGATTCGGCGAAAAGTCCGGATATTCTCCAGAACCCTATCGGAGGATGTAACCCACTGTATTCCGGCGTTGGAGTCCGCGATCATTCTTTCATTACTCCGCGGCTTGCAAGCGTGTTATAATTGTGATGAGTTTGAGCGGCATGGTGGTGACATGGAAAAACTATCGACTGATGAAATAATTTCTTATTTAAAACAAAACAAGGCCTTGCTGAATGAAAGATTCGGAGTAACCCGTATAGGAATTTTCGGGAGCTTTGCACGTGGTGAGCAATTAGTCACCAGCGATATCGACATGGTTGTAGAAATTGAAAAAGCCAGGAAAAACATTCACAGTTTTCTCAAGCTTAAAAGGTTTTTAGAACAAGAGATGTCGAGAGAGATAGACTTGGGGTTTGAGAATTCTATAAAACCGGCAATAAAAGAAAAAGTTATAAGACAGATTATTTATGCCTGAAAGGGATATTCAGCTATATCTTGAGGACATTTTGGATTCATGCAATGCGGTCACGGAGTATGTTGCCGGTAAGACTTTTGAGGAGTTCTGTAACGAGAGGAAAACATATTCTGCGGTTATCAGGGAGTTTGAGATTATCGGTGAGGCTGTCGGGAAGCTTCCTGACGATTTAAAACAAAGACGCTCTGATGTAGAATGGCAAGACATAAAGGATTTTAGAAATCTTCTGATTCATGAATATTTCGGAGTTGATCTTGAGATAGTGTGGAAGGTCATTCGGGAGGATCTCCCGGGCTTAATGGATGCGGTGGGGGAATTTATAAGGAAGTGAGTCAGTTACAAAATGTAACCGACTGAAAATGGAAGCGGCCGACTGGAGAGAACTTTCTTCCGCCGGGATCAAAAAAGGCATTGCCACTGCCCAGGAAGAAAACGTGACTTCAAACTTCGATCTCATGCGATGGCATATTTGGCACGTTTATGACACGATTGGATGAGTGCCCCTCGGATACTGCAGGCAAATAACAAATAGTTTGCTTGCCGGGCAACTAAATTTACTTGCAACAGCAAGTAAATAATTGCGAATTCTTAATCATCTATAATCCTGCCATTCAATCAGATAAAATAGGGAAATGGCAATCGGTGACAAATTGTCACCGGTTGAAAATACCGACAGATGACGCTAAGTCCCCATTACCCAGACTGGATAGAGAGAGAGACAGACAGGCAGGCAGGCAGGCAGACAGACAGGTACTCGCCCTTGACATGTAAACACAAATTGTGTACATAATTACTATATAACTATGCGCTTTGAATGGGAC
The DNA here is from genome assembly GCA_963784135.1 of Nitrospirota bacterium. GTDB lineage: Bacteria > Nitrospirota > Thermodesulfovibrionia > Thermodesulfovibrionales > Dissulfurispiraceae > JADFXI01. Next base: position 524,385 of record CAWAQG010000004.1, read on the forward strand.
GAACGGAAGAGACTTTCCAACCTCGAAAAACACGGTCTCGACTTTTTCGACGTCGGTATCGTTTTCGAGTCTACACATGTTGAAGTTCCTTCATCTCATAGCAGCGAGAAAAGGCGCCTTGCCATTGGAACCTTGGATGGGCGCTTTGTGACCGTCGTTTACACAATGCGGGATGAGGCAACCAGGGTTATTTCTTTTAGGAGGGCACGTCATGAAGAAAGAGACACATATCAAAAGCTATACGGCAGCCGAGCTTAAAACCAGGCGCAAGATCAGCGGCACCGATCTCAAGAAGGTCGATGCCATGACGGACGCCAAACTAAATCGGGCCATTGCCGAAGATGAAGACGAGCGGGGCTTGCAACCTGACTGGACGCGGGCAAAGCTGGTTCTTTCGGAACCCAAGCAATCCGTGCACCTTCGCCTTGAACAGGAAATTATCGCTTTTTTTAAGGCGCGCGGCAAAGGGCATATATCCCGTATGCAGGCGGTTCTGAAGGCCTATGTAACCGCCCACAGATCGCGCTAAATGCTGACTGAACTCAAAAAACCAATGGAAGAGAACTTCCTTCCGCCTGGATCAAAAAAGGCATTGTCATTATACAGGAGGAAAACGTGACTTCAAACTTTGACCTTCAAACTGATGGCCATCACCCCCTTAAGATATTACATAGAGGCAGCGGCTCGCACCTCAGCCATTTTTTGTGATCACCATAGCTACGGTGCTGTATTTCTCTATAAAGCAGGAGAGAAAGTGCCGACACCGTCCGCACAATTTAATGACCGGGAATTAGAATATTTAGAGCAATAATTTGATTTAAACGAATAATTGCACTATATTAACAATTAGACAATGGAAACAAATAACATAATACATACGGGGATTGGCGTTGAGCTTATCCGTAGACTTGCTACTGAGGGGCACCGGATTTTCACCTCTCAGCAAGCAAGGGACTTCGCGCCTATCGTGGGAATATCTCCGGGCTATGTCACTCAGTCTCTTTACTATATGACCAGGGCCGGGTGGATTGTGCGCCTGCATAATGGGCTCTATGCAATTTCATCTGCAGTACCAGGGGTTGCCCCGGCCCACGAATTCGAGATCGCCATGGCGCTCGTCGAGCTGGCAGCCATCGGCTACTGGTCGGCATTGCATTACCATGGTTTGACAGAGCAGATCCCTCGCCGGGTATTTGTGCTCACCACCACGGAGACTTCGATTCCCCGCATCAGGAGCGAAAAGGCGAAGCATGTTCAAAAGGGATATATCGCCGCGGGGATCACATATCAATTCGTAAGGGTTAAGGCCGACCGTTTCTTCGGTGCCGAGAAGGTCTGGATTGACGAGGCCAGAGTTACGATAACCAACCCCGAAAGGACGCTCCTCGACGGTCTTGCCATGCCCGGATACTGCGGAGACTTTGCCGAAGTCCTCCATGCATTTGAAGTAAAGGGGGACGCCCTCGATCTTGATCTTATTATCCAGTATGCACTCAGGCTCGACGCTGCCGTTGCCAAGCGCCTGGGATGGGTGCTTGAGCAGCAGGGAGTCGATACCCCGAAGCTTGATCCTCTTGCCTCCCTTCCGATCAAGGGATATAGAATGCTGGACGCCTCCGGCCCGAGGAAAGGTCCTTATAATCACCGGTGGATGGTTCAGGAGAACCTTCCAGGGAAGATCGTGGAATGAGGCCACTCCGGATAAGACTTGAGGAGGCACGCAAACGCACAGGACTTCCCTGGGAGATTCTCGAAAAGGATTATATCCTCTCCTGGATCGTGGCCGGCATCAGCAGGGTTGATGCCCTTCGAGACACTTTGATATTCAAGGGCGGCACTGCCCTTAAGAAGTGCTATTTCGGCGATTACCGCTTCTCGGAAGACCTCGATTTTTCCTAAGAAGGAAGTCAGTCGGTGACAAATTGTCACCGGTTGAAATTGGTAGCAGCAGACGGCAGAGAACTTCCTTCCGCTAAATAATTGCGAATTCTCAATAATCTATAATCCTGCCTTTCAGTCAGAGAAAAAAGGGAAATAGGCACAGTTGCGAATACAAAATGAAAACGGTAAACTAAAAACTAAGCGATGTGAGGAGGTGCTAAAATGGAAACTTTAAAACAAGAAGCTATTAAGGCTATCACAAAATTACCGGACACTGCCAATATTGACGACATAATGTATGAGCTTTATGTAGTTGATAAGGTCAAAAAAGGCAGGGAGGCGGTAGATCGCGGTGAATCTGTTTCTGTTGAAGACTTAAAAAGAGAAATGCAGTCGTGGTAAAGTGGTCAAAGCCTGCCAAGTTCGATCTGAAACAGATTCATGACTACATTGCACGGGATTCAAAATTCTACGCTAAGAAAATCTCTCTTGAAATTGTCGAGAAATCCGAAAAGCTAAATTTATTCCCTGATGTCGGCAGGATTGTCCCTGAGATAGGAGACCCTCGTATCAGGGAGTTGCTCATATATTCATATCGTCTTATTTATGAAGTATTCCCTGAGAAGGTTGAAGTGCTTGCATTAATCCATAGTAAACGCAATTTCATTAAAGACTTATTGAATGAACAGAGGCATGAAAAAGACTGATTCAGGCTCTTCATCAACTCCTCATAAATGGACATTTGCCCCTCGGTTTCGTCGCAATGCCTTCGGATGGCGCTCGCAACCGGCATTGACACGTGTAAAAGAGGCTGTATCAGAGATAAAGAAAACAGTGCGTAAAAATCCGGTCTTGGGTGCTGAAGGTGCTGTGCTGTTTCTTGAAAGGGTATCCCCGGCATTGGCCAATGTTGATAGTTCATCCGGTGCAATAGGAGCGGCGGTGAACAATGCTATTGCGACACTTGTTCCCATCATAGCCAGTGCCCCGGCAGATGATGCTACGCGAGACAAGTGGCTGGAGCGGCTTTGGCAGGCAGTCGAGGAAGATGATATCCCCTATATCGAGCTGTTGCCCGAATATTGGGGAGAACTTTGTGCAACCCCTGAACGCGCCTCACATTGGGCGGATAAATTCATAGAACCGGTACGCACTGTATTGAATCATTCTTCAGGCTATCACGGTTATTTCAAAGGTATGACTGCCTGTTTCAGCGCCCTTCTTAAGGCCGGACGGAATCAGGAAATAATGGAGCTTCTCGCTCTCTCTTCCAAAAACTACTGGCTTGACAGAAGATGGGGTGTTAAGGCCCTGGCCGTAATGGGCAGGAAGGCGGAGGCGATTCGTTACGCAGAGGATTCCCGAGGAATCAACGAACCCTCATACCAAATAGCAGAAGTTTGCGAAGAAATCCTGCTCTCCAGCGGCATGGCCGATGAAGCATATACGCGGTATGCTATTGAGGCCAACCGTGGCACAACGTATCTGGCGACCTTTCGCGCTATTGTAAAGAAATATCCTCAAAAGACCGAGAGGGAGATTCTGAATGATCTCGTAGAAAACACACCCGGAGAAGAAGGCAAGTGGTTCGCCGCTGCGAAATCCTCAGGTCTATATGCCGAGGCAATCGAATTGGCCAACAAGACGCCTTGCGATCCCAGGACGCTGATACGGGCAGCCAGGGAGGAGGCTGCAACGCATCCGGCCTTTGCTATCGAAGCCGGGATTGCTGCGCTCAGATGGTTGTGTAAGGGATATGGATATGAAATTACGTCTGCGGATATTTGGGATGCTTACCGTTATACGATGGAAGCTGCCAAGAACGCCGGAAGCGAGCGCGAAACATCGGAGCGTGTACGCAAATTGGTGACGTCTCACAGTTCAGACAACCCGTTTGTAGCTAAAGCTATCGGCAGGGAGTTGGGGCTGGATAGCCCATAAAAAAAATGTGTCAAATATACTTAAAGCTTGTCCAGTTAGCGGCGTATGGTGACAGCGTTAAAATTCTGGTGTTTCTCCTGGGCACCCGAGATGGAGGTAGAATTGTTCGAAATAATTAAATTATTTGCATCAGTCCTAACCCCGATTATTGTTTTAATTTTTGGGATTATTATCAACAGAAGAATCGAAACGATAAGAATATCGCTTGCTAAAGAGAAGGAATGGAAAACAAAATGGAGCGATACATTTTACCAAACCTTTCGTGAACTCAATGCATTAGTTGAGGACACACTCTGCACGTTGTTTGATTTATCGCAATTGAACAAAGCTGATTTGGGCGCTTCTATTGAGGCTGATGAAAAGACAAAATATTTAAAAGAATTATTTTCAAAAATTAGTCGTATAGAATTTAGCTTGAGGACGCAGCTTGGTTGCGCTCCCCAAAAATCAGATGAGATGCTCACTGCAATAAACAAACTATTTGACTTAATAAGGAATGTTATTTCCAAAAAACAAGGCAACCTTGATGAAATCCATCTCGTTCTAATTGAGCTGAATAAAAAGGCAATGATTGCTCACAGTGAAATATTAGGGTTGAAATATGACGATAGGAAAAATTAATTAATCTCTGAAGTCGTTTCTATTACAGGGCGAATTGACTACTGAATTGACTAACCAATGAAACCAGCCGTGAGAAATTTTCAGAATGTATTCTGGTTCACCACCAGCCCTGACGGACAAATTATCTGTTTGTATAAATTGAATATCGATAGGCAGCTTGCCTTCATGGACGAATTCGCATCTAAACCATTTATAGAAAATATTCGGGACTGTATGCAACTCGCCTTTATATTCGACTTCCAAAATACCTCTATGCTGTTTTTCCAGAAACTTTTCAAAACATTCACGATCACCTATAGAGCGGCCGGGGAATTCACGGCGCGCGGTCGCAGCAACGGCAATCAGTACATTTAGAAATGCGCCCTCATATCTACCGCTTTCGTACAGAAACAATGCATTTTCAACGCGAGCACGTATACTCATTACGATCTATTAAATGTAAGCAATATAGCAAGTAGCGCAGCCAAGGCGCTCACCACAGAGGCAATTGCCGAGATAAGAGCTATCAACCACAGTTTGGATTCGCGTATTGACCGCTCTGCCTCAATGACCCGTCTTTGAAGCTCAGAATCATGGGCACGCCTATGTCTTCCAGAAGCGCTATGCGTAATTGGGTCTCCCTCAATATCAATGCCAAGCTCACGTGCACGCTGTTCGAGCTCCTCACCTTCCAGTAACTTTCTTTTCATAGTATCTGCGATTCCATTATAGGCATAGCTTTTCCAAGTTCTCACTGGAAATCTTGCTGCCCCAAAGGTCTTTCCGCATCGCTAAGGCCACATTGCGAATATTTTGTTGAGAGGGGGTTTCCATAAATTTGTGCATGGACATAAGCACCTCGCTTGATGCAAACAGGATCATGTTATTCCATTCCAATTTCAACTCATCCTTCAAATCGTCGATTGAATTTATGTATTGCCTCCCATGCAAGTGAAGCATTGACTTGTTTTTGTCGAAATCCAGATAGCTCAGCAAAAGGAGCATCACACATTTGTAACGAGTTTCCTTAAATTCTTGCTTCTGGATTTGCGCCTTGTTTTGCCGTTCCCACAGAATACGGAAATAGGAACCCAATATGCCTCCGAGACCAAGGAGCGATAAAACGGGAATGATATTCTCAAAATTCATTAACCCTATTCTACTTCAAGATATTAAAGATATCCATAGTTAAGCTGAAAAACAATGACAATTAGTATAAAATGTATTCTGTGCTTTATACTGACGAAAAGAGGCTAATTATCTCAAGTGAATAACCCCAAAATACTTGATAATTCAACTCCCCAGTTTCAGCTTAAGACTTATTTAACTGAACTGCTTTCTTCCAATAGATACACTGAATTTTCTGTTGCTACCGGATACTGGGATTTGCCGGGGATGTTGGAATTATTACCGGCCCTTGAAGTATTTCTCGGTACACATATGTTGACAGAGGTAAGATTCCTCATAGGGGAAGAACCGAAAGTCAGAATTAATCAATTAGATACTTCTTTCCCTGAGAAATATATCAAACAAGACCTGAAAGACCTTCCCTTTAAACGTGAATATCAACATGTGGCAAGCTTTTTAGCCGCATATCTGGATTCAGGAAGAATAAAGGTGAAGCTCTACAAAAGGGGCTTTCTTCATGCCAAATGCTATATTGTCGGGTCAGAAAAGGAAAATGCAATCGGCATAATCGGCAGTTCTAATTTTACGAGGAACGGTCTTCTTGGCAATACAGAGTTGAATGATGTTGAGTACGACCATCGCATTGTCAATTACATACCTATGGATGCCTGTCAGGACCCGAGCCACAGAAGCTGGTTCGAGAAACTATGGAACGATGACCTGAATAAGGACTGGAATAAGCAATTCAAGATGGAGATTTTAGGCCTCAGCAAATTCGGAACCCTGACCTATTCACCATACGAGATGTATATCAGAATATTATACGAACTATATGGTGAGGATATTGAGATTGAAGAGAAACTTAAGTCCGAGGCCAGATTTGAGAGCAGGGTTACACTGACAATGTTTCAGGAAGAGAGCTTCCGTAAGGTAATGTCAAAACTCAATAATGACAAGATTGGCATGTGCCTTGTCGGTGACAGCGTTGGACTCGGCAAATCATTTATTGCAAAAAATGTAATAGAGGAATATGGCTACTTCCAAAGGAAAAATGTAATGGTGGTATGCCCGGCCTCCCTCAGGGATGATTGGACAACCCATCTGAAAGATATTACGGTCAATGCCCCTGTATACTCAATCACCGAGTTTTCCCAGGATAGCAGTTTCCTTGATATAAAGAATGACTTGTTACAAAGAAAACTTATCTCAAAGAGTGATAATGCAGTTGACCTTTTAGTAATTGATGAGAGCCACAACCTTAAGACGCAGGGCAGCAAGTCATTTCAGAATCTGCTGCAATTGATAACAGAAAAACAATATTGCATTGCACTCCCCAAGGTCTTAATGCTGTCTGCAACCCCGGTGAACAATGGTATAAAAGACCTTGCAAACCAAATCATATTAGCAAAGGGCGGTAATGAAAGATTCTTTGCCCACTTCGGCATTCCAAACATATTATCTCTTTTCGGCGCCACCCAGAGAGAATTTAAGTTAAGGGATTCAGAGGAAGTCTTTGCCGACCTCTATCCGATCCTGAACAAGATAATGGTTAAGAGGACCAAGCACCAGGTAAAAAAAGATTTTCCGGATGCCCTTCTTGACGGTGAACCCATTATTTTCCCTGAGGAACGACTTGAGAATGTCCTTTATGAACTGGACAGCAAAGAAGTGAGAAAGGCGATAAGCCATGAATTGCGGGAAATTGAAAAAACCAATAGATTGCTTTATGAGTTTTTCACTCTTGAATTAGAGACAAGCGATGAAGAGCTGGAGGAAAAAGAAGGGGTAAAAGAGTTTTTTAAATTCACCGACATAAGTAAACGTAAGAAGATAAACCAGACAGAGTTTGAATCAGTTTTTCACTTTATTGACAGGGCCATTAAAGGCTTGAAGTTGATTCCATACAGCTATCTTACCGAAAAAATCGACAAGACAGAAGACGAAGAGATACAGGCCAGTGCTCGAAAAAACCTGACCGGAGTTATGAAAGTCACCATGTTTAAATCCTTTGATTCGTCGCTTCATACATTTAACAAGCGTATAGAGAAATACGAATCTTATTTATACAATTTTGAGACCCTCTTTTTTGAGCATGCGAAGATCGCCAAACCTGTAATCGTGCAGAAGGCTATGGCACGACATGAGGAAGAGCCGGATGAAGATATTATGGATTTAATCTTTGATGAGATTACAAGATTTGAAGAAAGAGAGAAAAATAAAAAAGAGGCAGATAAAACCTACAGGATTCAGAATGCATATGTTGAGATCAACCTGAATGATTACAATACTAAAAACATCAAGGCATTTATACAACAGGATAAAGAAATCATCAGCCTCATTAAAAGAGTGCTCGGCAGTATTAAAACTGACACAAAATTGAACGAACTGAAAAACCGGTTGAAGGCACTTAAGGGTAAAAAGGTCCTTGTCTTTTCATACTTTGCCACTACCATTGATTATTTGGCTCAAGAGTTAAACGAGTCGTTCCTTTCTGAGATAGGCATTAAAAGTGATCAGATCTCTTTTCTTAAAAGCAAGACCGGCAAAAATAAACAGGTTTTAGTGCAGCGCTTTTCTCCGAAAGCCCAGAGACAGACAGCAGTCAATGGCTTTGTGAACGGGCAGCCCGAATTGCAGATATTATGCAGTACAGATGTCCTGAGCGAAGGCCAGAACTTACAGGACTGCGGCATTATCATAAATTATGACCTTCACTGGAATCCCATAAAGATGGTGCAGAGAAATGGCAGAATAAACCGCCTTGGCTCATCGTTTAATGAAATATTTATCTATAATTTCCGGCCGGAGGACCAGTTGGACAAGTTCCTGCGATTGATGAAAAAGTTGCAGGAGAAGATAAGAATTATAGGCTATAGTGTCGGGATTGACAGCAGTGTGCTGGGCGAACAGATCACAGAAAAGCAGTTTGGATTGATAGATAATATTTATTCCAGCGACAGGGAGAAACAAAAACAGGCCGTTGAAGAGTTGGAGCGGGAAAACGATCTCGCCTTTGACGAGGCGTTTGAAAATGATCTCAGGGAATTTATGAGGAAGGCCTCCGACGAAGAAAAGGAAAATATCAGAAACATGAACTTCAATAAATATTGTGGTATCCCTGCACTGAAAGACGACGAGAAGCTGTTGGCGTTCAACGTAGGCCAGGGTGAATTTGAATTCATCAGAACTGACGGAAAGAAGGTTGCCAAAGAATCCAACCAGTTGAAGGCATTAAGGCAGATACGCAGCTTTGATCAGGAAAGACGGGCCGAAAAGCTGACTTTTGATGAAAAGGCGGCATTGGAAAAGAAGGCGTTGGAGATATTTGAAGCAGAGAAGGCATACCAGGACACTATTGAGGATGTTGACCTCGAATCATTCATGGGAGTTAAGCAGTCCGGTGGGGCAACATCTCTCGCAAAATATAAAGAGGAATTACTCAGGCTTTTGCAGGATAATGGTGATAGATATTCCACGGATAATATGAACAGGATAAAGAGTTTGTTGACTTCAAGGAACCTTGCAGTGGAAAACAGGATAAGGAACTATCTGAAGAGATATGATAATCGGGTTTCCGTCGATCTTCTTGATACTCTGGCAATCCTGAGCGCCAATCTGATAAAAAACGACATGCCGCAGGGGTCGCCTGATCCGGTACTGTGGTTCGGTTATCACAGTGAAGAAGCTAAATCATGAACATTAAGGATATTGTAAGCAATACCGGTAAGCTGCAATATAACGACCTTTGTGTTGCCCTGATCGAGCGTTTTGGAGTAAATCAGACTGTAAAGTGGGACAGTGTGCTCCCTCACGAACAGCAACAAACCCTTTTCGGTGGAGAGATATTAAGGCTGATGTCTGACCATCCTACCCTTGCAAACCAAAAGGAAATACGTCCTGTTTGCCTGATGAAGGGTGAACTTTCTCAGCTCCTCTTCTTTTATGTGCAATTAAAAGATGAGAAGCTGCCCAAGGCCGTAATTGAACGGATAGCCAGGAAATTTGTTGGTGGCGCCGCTGCAGATCGATATATCATCTGGTTTTTCGGGAATAAGAACTGCGATGTCCTGAAGATTGTTATTTCAGGCAAAGAAGGCAAGAAGATAAGGCTAAAGACACTTACCCTTGAAGCCGGGCAGTGGTTTAAGACCTATGATTATATCCTCAGCGAGGTAGAAAGAAAGTTCAATACCGGCGGGTTATTTCAGCAGTTCAAAGAACCGTCCGGGCTCTGGAAAGCAGTCTGGGATGCCTTTGATATTTCCATTGTCAACAAAAAGTTCTACGCTGAGATTAAGACCATATTTGACATGCTCACCAAAGAGGAGTTGCCAAAATGCAAAGGCATTTTAGGTAATGAGCAAGAACGGGGTCAGTTTGCCATCAGGCTTATAGGAAGGATTATTTTTTGCTGGTTCTTAAAGCGGAAGGGCATAATTGCTGATGATGTGATGTCCTCAAAGGCAGTTCAGACGCAACAGAACTATTACCGCGACCTTTTGGAACTATTGTTCTTTGATGTATTCAACACGCCGCTGAATGAGCGCCGGAAAGACCTTCCCGATTTAATCAAAAACTATCCTTTCCTTAATGGTGGTTTATTTGAGCCGCAGCACCATGACCACAAAGGCAATTGGATATTGAATATCTCGAATAACTGGTTTGTAAAATTCTTCGGCGATACTCTTGAACGGTACAACTTCACTGTTGATGAAAACTCCGCTGCGAGCTCGGAAATAGCGATTGACCCTGAAATGCTAGGAAGAATATTTGAAAATCTTTTGGCTGAACAGAATCCGGAAACTGGAGAATCTGCTCGCAAAGCTACAGGATCATACTATACGCCACGAGAAATAGTTGACTTCATGGTTGAAGAAAGCCTGATAGCTTATTTGAAGTGCCCAACTCGTGAAAAAGACGAAGCACCACTTTATCCGCTAAGCAAAACTATTCAACAGATACCCGATGACGCTATTGAAGACTTTGTTCATACAGGGGCGCTTCCTGATTTATTAAAACCACATAACAAAGAGCTGCTTAACGGACTAAACGTCATAAAAGTGCTTGACCCAGCTTGCGGGTCAGGAGCATTTCCAATAAGCATGTTACAGAAAGTTGCAGCGCTGAAACTACAGTTAGACCCAAAGGCTTCGCCGTATAATCTTAAGCTCAAAACTATAGAGAACTCTATTTATGGCGTTGACATTCAGCCAATGGCAACGGAATTAAGCCGCCTGCGTTGCTGGCTATCGCTTATTGTTGATGAGGACCCTAAAGACATAAAACCATTGCCGAATCTTGACTTCAAATTTGTGACGGCTAATTCACTGGTAGACCTTGGTTATGATGAGTTTATTCATAAAGTAGAAACAGGAAAACTACCTGCCCTATTGTTGCATGATTTCAAAAAAAAACTTGATGCACTTCGCTCTGTGAGGCAGAAATATTTTGAGCCAACGCTGAATCAGACCCGTAAAGACGAGCTAAAAAAAGAGTTCAATGCGATCAAAAATGACCTGTTTAATATGTCGCTTGAGCTTATTAAACAAAAACTCCTTGACGCCGACTTTGCAGTAAGGATTACAAGCTGGGAGCCTTTTGATGACTCAAAGGCTGCGCCGTTTTTTAATAAAAGCTGGATGTTCGGCATAGAGGACGGGTTTGATGTGGTGATTGGAAATCCCCCTTATCTTGGATTCCAGGGGATAGATAAGTCTTTTAAAAAAGTACTTCAAAAACAATTCTTGACTGCAGAGGGCAAGTTTGACTTATATATCCCATTTATAGAAAAAGGATATTATCTTCTGAAAGAGAATGGTTTTTTTATATTTATATGTCCTACTGGTTTTACGAAAAGAAATCACGGCAGTGCCATTAGAACCTTCCTGAAAAATAACACAACACTGCATGAGCTTGTAGATTTTGAACATGCACAAATTTTTGATCAAGCTACCAATTACACAGGTGTGTTTTCTTTCTTGAAGGCTAAGAATAATCTGAATAAGTTGAAATATAGAAATGGGTTAAGTGAGGAGCCATTATTCATAGGTCAGGAAGAGCTTTCTGAGAGCCCTTGGATATTCTCGAAGTCTCTGGACGCGAGTATTATTGCTAAATTGTTACAAAATTCAAAGCTCGGGGATATTACAAGAATCTCAGAAGGTATCGTTACTGGGTTAAATACGCTCTATTTATTGAAAGAAGAATTTATTAAGGAAAAGAACTTTGAACCCGCCTACTTTGTTCCTTGTTATCGTGGGAAGGACGTAGATAAATACTATTTAAAGGGATTCTCCGAATATTTATTCTATCCTTACAAATTAGCTGGTAATAAAACAGTTACCATCGATGAATCTGATTTATTGAAGGATTGTCCGCGCTTTGTAACATACTTAAAGGAAAATATGGATTTAATTAATAAAAGAAAATACTTTCTTGCATCAAACAAGAATTGGTACGAGCTATGGAACCAAAGAGATTTGAATAATTTCGTTCTTCCTAAAATTGTTACTCCTGAATTATCAGACCGCAATAGATTCTCTTTGGTACCATCGCCATATTTTTATGGCGATACCGTCTGTGGTATGGTGCTAAAAAAAGAATATGAAGGTAAGATTAATCTGAAATTCTTGCTAGCAATATTAAACTCAAAATTGATTGAATGGTTCTACAAAAAAACAACGGTACCTAAGGCAGGAGGATTTTTTATATATAAGGTAATGTTCTTAAAAAATATCCCGGTTAAAGTGCTGCCATTATCACATCAGGCACCTATAGTTACGCTGGTAGATCAAATCTTAACGATGAAGGGAAAAGACCCGCAAACAATCATTTCTCCGATTGAAAATAAAATTGATGCTTTAGTTTATGAACTTTACGGACTTACAACCGAAGAAATTACTATTGTTGAGGGCACAAATGTGCAGTAAGCATTTATAGTGAGGACTGCATAAATGACAAATTTGGAGGACCAGTGATCCAATATGATTTAGCTATTCAAGGGCCACTAAATAGAGCCTCTGTTTTGAGAAGTATTCAAAAAATAGCTTCTCAAGGTGATTTTAATAGAGTAACAGGCCTTTTTGCTTATGCTACAAAAAGCGGAGTAGATCTTCTGAATGAAACATTGAGCCGGAGCATGACGCAGTGGGATACCGCTGAGAAGCGCTGGGTCATATCTATCGATTTTGGATGCACGGAACCAGCCGCCTTACAACTGTTAATGTCATTAAAAAATTCTGAAGTTCGCGTTCCTTATTTCGAGGAAGTAATGAAGCGTCGATTTAATCCTGTTACTTGTTTTCATGCTAAAACAATTATTTTTGATAAAGACTTCGAGACTGGTGGAGGTCCTTTTGGCATGGTGGTTGGCTCGGCCAACTTAACCGTGAGTGGATTGTCATTAGGACATGAGAACTCGCTGGCGATAATGTGGAAAAAAACTTTTAATAAAGCAGTAAGAAATCGGCACGGAGCACTTATTGAAGAAATCAAACATGTCGAAGAATTAATAGATATGGCAACACCCTTAGACGCAGCAATGATAAGAAGGTATGCGAAGCAAAGACCTAAGAAACAATTTAAACTGGAAGATCACAGCCTCCAAGTTAAAAGACTTACTGAGGATAGTCCTGAAGTTACGCTTACAAAGGCAGTAGCTTTAGCAATCAGTCAAAACCTTTGGGTTGATGTAGATTACGTTGTTGAAAACCTTGGGAAAGGACTCCCCGGTAATCAGATTGATTTGCAGAGGGGAACCCGAGTATTTTTCGGTTTCGGTGTGGGGCAAATTACTGCCAATACTGCATTGGGAAGTGTAAGGATAATATATGGAAGTAACGAGGTTGAATGTCATATGCGGTTTGGTAATAATTTAATGGATAAACTCAATCTTCCAGTCCCTGGGATTCAAGGCCCTATGGATTATAAGAATAAAACACTCTTATTTAGTAGAAAGCCTGACGGAGCCTTCCTATTGAAAGTAGGGTCTCCTCAAGAAGTGAAAAAATGGAAGAGCGCTTCACGTTCAAAGGGGACCCTTTATCCAATGAAAGGCGGTCGGGAGTTTGGAGTATTTGGTTAGGCTGGTCAAGGATATAAGGGAGGATAAAGTGGACGGTTGTATTTATTTGTGTGCAGCTCATTGCAGTGTCCTTTTGCCAGTTAAACAGAACGATCCCTTTTATCCCAGATATCGATGAAGTTAGGCCCCCTGAGTTAATTTTGGAATATGTGAAAAAGTATGGGCCGATATCCAACCGGCAAGTAAGGGAACTGCTCGGCGTTGATATTTATAAGGCATCTAAGTTGCTTAATAAATTGGTAAAAGACAGCAATTTGGTGAAATTGGGGACAAGTAATAAGATAGCCACTTACGGCCTTAAAGATCATTAGCAAGTAAATAGTTGCGAGTTCTACTGGCGGCCTCGAATTTAAAATAGTGCCCTACCTACTTTGATTTTTCCCCCTGCCTTTATCCGGTTAATCGTCGAAAAATGCGTTTTGCCCATTTGCTAATCTAAAAGTATAGGAAACAACGGGAGGGCAAATGGACCTGCAAACCGGTGAATTCAAAAAAATGGAGGTTAGGGCATGACAATAAATGAAACATTGAAGGACTCAGTGAAAAAATTTGACGAAAACCCGGAAGCCCTAAGAACTTTGTTATTTACCACTCTTTTTGGGTATTTCGGGATGGGCGCTATATTAATGCTCATGAGCAAGGCCGTACGGCACCGGCTTGCCGGATTTTTTATGGAAGCGTGGGGAACAATTTCAGGATTCTCTTACGTAGAATTGGCAAGAGGGGTGGCATTTTGGGTCTTTATTAATATCGGCCTGTACGTGGTTATTGGCATCGTGATGCAATGGCGCGCAATATGGGAGTCGAGCAAAAAGGGGTTATCAGAACCGGGTGTGGATATTCTGGCCTCAACGGTGAGGTGGTTTTCAGAGGCAATCTTGTACGGGCCTGCCTATGGGAAGGAATGGATAGAAGCCGATTTCGCCGTCAGTTTTATTGCTCCAAAAGGAGATAACTCCACAATGACCGGGAAAGTGCGAAATTTTCAAAAGATATGCATGATTTTTGATACCTATGCCGACATGCGGCGCCAGATGGCGACAAACAGATTGACATGGATTGTCTATCTGCTCGGAGCGCTTGGAGTGTTACTGCCGGGAATATATTCCTTTGTGTATGCACTCAAGGTCAATATTACTGTAACGGCTGAAGGCTGGATGGAGGATGGTTTAATGGAAGAGATTAAAAGTCTACGGCGAGAAATCGAGAAGAGCAAGACCCTCTGGCTAAAGGGGTAAACTGAAAAGGAGATAATGAGCAATGAATGCACGTTCATATTTATCTGTCCGGAGTCCCTGGCTGATGTTTTTCACCATAGGACGGCCTATTTCGGGAATCCTCTGCATCTTGTTGCAGATGACAGGGATAGGATGGCCCATTGCCATCAACTGGGCCATGAGTGCGCTTGAAAAATATGAGGCCAGGAATACAATAAAAAGGTTTTAATGGCTGGCTTTGATAGAGTTCTCGAAGATATTGTAGGTTGTGTTCCCGGCGTGTGAGGGCAACGAAATCAAGAAGGTGGCCTGAGGGGCCTTAAAGCGATTGGCCGCCTACTTATTCGTCGCTTGGCTCTCTGTTGGCCCTCTCGCACACTCCACCCTGCTACTTCGCACCCGAGAGATCTCGCCAAGAATGTTGAATTCCGGGTGAAACTCGCTCGGTTGCTGTCTTAGCGCGAATGAGAACCGCGTGTTATTCAGCAGCAGTTGTTTCAGGGTCGTAACGATTCTTCCCACTTACGAGTAGCTCGCTGATATAATAACCTTATGCTCCTAATCGAGAAAGGTTAGCCAATGCGACATGTCTATTCTGACGAAAGTACTTTTTCTGATCCGCGCCTTTGCATCGGAGTTGGGATGCTTTTATCTGATTCAGATATTTCGGCAGCATTAATCACTAATGCCATGAATGCCTTACGGGAGGATCCTGATAGATTCGAAGGACGATCCAAGACTATCGATGATCGAACAATCGAACGCGGATATTTTCATGCTTCGGAAGACAGCAAAAATGCTCATTCTCACTTGTGCAATCAGATAAATACTCTTAATAATGTAAGAAATGAGCCTAATCTTCTCGCTTTTTAACAGTAGAGAAAAGGAGAGACTGCTTTTTCAAGGAATGCCTTTTCCTTTTTTTACACTGATGGGATCATATTTGTCGCATGATATAATTGTGTGGACTATAAGTGGAAACAGTTAGCCCAAACAGATTAGCCCATGTTGAAAAAGTCCGTGTGGTATAGTAAATTGTTATGAAAAGAAGCGAAAAACATAGTGACTTGTTCGATGCGTTTGCTGATGATGTGATAGGGGAGCGTAGCGGCAGGCTCCTGGTTATTATTGGATCATCAAAGGTCGATGACCTGTTGTTTGAGATTCTGAATCTTTATCTCTTGCCGAAACGCTCAAAGGCGAGTGATCAAGACGAATTACTTGATGGTGACAGGCCTTTGTCCTCATTCAGCGCTCGCATAAAGATGTGTTGTAGATTGGGGTTGATTGATGAAACGATGTATCTTTCCCTTGAGAGGCTCAGGGCGCTTAGAAACCAAAGCGCGCACTCTGTTGATTTTGATTTTGCAAAATCTCCAGTGCGTGAACATTTTGCGGATCTTCGAAAACAGATCGCTATTCGCCAGTCATTTAGACTGACGAAGGAGCGCTATTTTGATGAGGCATCTTTCAAGGACATTGAAGAGTTGCAATGTTTATTACTGACACTATGTGTATTGCTGGAGGCCATTCGAGAGAAGATGACGAGAACAAAAGGAAACAAGATCGCGCTGAGTATAGCGACGAAGTAGAAAGGATAAATTACATGACAACAAAAGCAACCAAAACGTTGAAATGCCCGGCGGTCAGGGCAAAGGTATTGGGGGTAAACGTATTCCGCGGCTTCGCCAATCTGTGTGATTTGGCGGATCTTTCAAAAGCCGATATTTACGACCAGAAGAAGAATCCGAAAGGTACGCAACGAGATTTGAACCCGGCCCATGCCCGAGATGCGTACGAATACGTTAAAAATAAGGAATTCGGCTTCTGGCCGGAGGTTTTTCTTTGTGCGAGGAAAAAAAATAGCGTTACTTTTTACCCTATCTCGCTGGACGTTCCCGACATCGGAATGCTTGAAATCGACATCACAACTGCACTGAAGAGTTCCACCATCGCTATCTCACGCGTTGATGGAAATCACCGGCTGCATTATGGCGATGGAGTGCATCCCGGGTATTCACGAATAGAAAAATTGGTTTCGTTTTGCCTTGCCTTTGATCTCAGTCGAGAAGAGGAAATCCAATTGTTTAAGGACATTAATAAGAATCAAAAACCTATGAATACAAGTCACCTCGATGGGATCGAGGTGCGATTGACACCGGAGGAGGAGTTGAAGCGCCGCACTCCGGAACTATATATTGCTCAACGTCTACACCGCGATCCCAAAAGTCCCCTCCACGGACGCGTTTATGAGGGAGGCAAAAAGCCGGTTGGCGTGGATATTCCACTTCGAGGACTGAAAACCGGTATTGAGTACATGATCACTAGATCAACACAATTGCCACGGCTGTCAGATGCCGAGGCGCAATACCGAGTTATCAGAAACTACTTCGATGCTGTTAAACAGTGGCAGCCCAAAGCATGGACATCGCCTAAAGAGTACATAATACTACGTGGGTCTGGATTGTGGGCCATATGTTTTATCGGATCTCAGGTTATTGACCGGGCACTGTTGCAGGATCAATTCACTGCGAGTCTTATGCTTTCAATTCTGCGATCCGGGAAAGACTGGGATTGGAGCAAGAAGGGTGACTTTATAGGTCTCGGTGGCCGGGGTGGAGCTTTGGAAATCAGCAATCGAGTGACAAAGAAATTGCAAGATGAGAGTCGTATGTCTACAAGGCAACTATTTGATAAGATCATGGCTGAGGAAGAATGAGCCTCACGTGAACGAGCCAGGACACAGGACATTAGGAGTTGACGGTGAATGATGTGCAATATTCTTAATTGTAAGTGGCTTTCTCTGCATCCATTGAAGTAGGTGCAGGGAACGCTATCTTTATTCATATTGCAAATCGTTTCAGAGACAATGGACAAAAGATTGTTTGGATAATATTCTATTTTGGATGTTATAAATCCTGATTATAACATGTTAAAACTCAGAGGATAGGTCTCCATGCCCACTGATGAAGCAAAGGAATTGCTCGAAAAGCTCGATAAAATTAGCTCGGCCGGGCGTGCGTATCTGGATCAGATTACAAATCTCCTCACTGATAAAGAATTCGAGTTCGGGGCTACCGATTACCGCGCGAAACTTCCTGAGGCAGTCCTGAAAGAGGGCGATGAAATTATCCAGCGCTTAATCGAACTCGCACCTCTGGCAAGCGAAGCTGTGCGGCGCTCGCCGATGCTTTCCGAATCCGACAGCAAGGAAGTTGGTCATGCCGTGAAAGGCATGCGCGCTGCACTTCGCCTTGCGGATTATAGATATTGGGATCCAGAGGTGCTCCACGACGAGGGACAAGTCCTCGGTATTAGGCCTGGCGGCCAATCCGAAGAGCTAGCGATGTCGCCACGTGAAGCGGCAAAACGCTTCGATGAGTGTACAAGTCGCCTTCGGGGAGTTCTCGAACTTGTTGGCGCCGGTGTTCAAGAAAGTCGTGTCACGATAATTGGTAGCGGCCTCTCCGCTCCTGCCGGCTACCGTCCCGGGACAGCATTCATCATGATGTCAATGCAGCGGGATAAGCCGGAACTAACAGATGTTGCTGATACCGTTAAAAGGTGCTTCTCTAAGTTCGGAATTGAGGCAGTCCGCGCTGATGATATCGAGCACGAAGACATCATTACGAAAAAAATCCTCGATGAAATCAGAACTGCAGAGTTTCTCTTTGCAGATTTGTCAGGCGAGAGACCGAGCGTTTACTACGAGGTCGGCTACGCACATGCGCTGGGGCGTCGCGTGATTCTTTTTCGTTACACCGGAACACTCATTCACTTCGATCTAGCTGCATACAACTGTCCAGAATACCGGAACTTACGGGAGCTTGAAGAACTACTGACGAGGCGGCTTGAGCACGCGACTGGGCAACGACCAAGATAGAAGTAAATCAAGTAATCCCGGGGTCACCATACTTAATGGCTTGTACCACACATAATTCTCAGGATAACCATTCCTATCGAGTTCTGTGAGCAACGGCCAAATCCAGGCACAAATCAAGCGTTGCATCCCCGGAATTATGTACAAAAGTATACTCTGGTGGCGGCCTCGGCCTCTTAAACATGACCTTGAAATTCGGTTCCATGTTTCCATTAAACCAAATATGTTATCGAAAGTCCGCTGTGAAGCAGTGCAATTCCAAAGAGAGTTTTGCACTGTGAGATGGCGAGGCTTAATGCAAACGAGTTAAGTTGCTGGTGCTTTCTTTGAGGCTCATCTTTAGAGTGCGGACGGAGATATGAAAGTGTCTTGCCATAAAAGTATTTGCATACTCGGCAGGTGTTTTGACAAGCTTCATTATGTCGGTCTTCGATACTGACCCGATATTGAATATCCTTAGATCATTTTCTTTCGCCCAATTTAAGAGTTCAGTATACACATCATTGTTATTAAGGTCTTCGCCCTGCAAGTATTCATCCTTCACCTTACGTGATAAATGGCTGGCAAGCCTGACAAGTAACTCGCGCATGGGAACAAGAAACTTGTAGTGAGGTAGTATTCCGGTCTTATGCTCAGCGTGGCCGGGAATGAGATCATCTAATAGCAGGTTCCGAGCCGTTTCACGCTCCTTCTTGTCGTGGTGCCATCGTGCGGCGTGTAGCACTCTCATGAAGTTCGTCATTGCTTCACTAAAACCGCGGTCTTTTTCCAACCGACAAATGAAATACTCCTGATTATCTCTGGTGGCTTCTAACCACTTTTTTGCGTACTCCCGATAATACTGACACATTGAAAGCGGAGCCTCGTTAATTTCGTCCGGACATGTCTCTCTTTTGCAAACTTTTTTTTCGTCCATTAGCCAGCCGGTGCAAGGATAGCGCGGAAGGGGGTCTATGTCTATGCGAAGATCGTATCTCGGCTTGTCAAATATCGTCCTGTCTGTCGGCATCACTATTTCTTCAAAAGTGGCATGATCGCAAAACAGCTTCCATGCGTCATTGCCTTCGAACCCTATAATACTGGTAGGCTCAATAAAACATGCATTGCATTTGATAGTTGAGTCTTTTGGTTGCTTGCAACGCGCATAGCAGCGCTCAGCACGTTTTCCCTCAACTTTCTCACCGCCACTAGTAAAAATAGTCCTGCTGCTGTCGTTCCATGCGGTGCTGTAGAAGCGTAATTCCTGATGGTGGTGAGTATAGGTTGCAGAATATGATACACACGTTTCCAGCAGTAGTGGTGTTTTATAGCAAAAATCAAAATAGAAGGAGGGGAAAAACGAAGTCCTAAACAAAGTCTCGGTGTTAGGCTTGGTCTTGCTATTCTTCTTCATATCATGATTCCTCTTTGATCTGTGAGGGCATAAATAACTTCCATTGCACTATTCATATTATATATTTTTCTCCGCTTCTTAAACTGACAATTATGGAAATAACCTGTCACATTTATCAATGATATGCGTACGCAAGGTTTCTGAGAGTTATCTTGCTCAGCTTGCCAGCAGCTGAAATAAAAAAGCCTTGGGATCGCATTTCTGCAGTCCCAAGGCTTTCGATATTTACATGCTGGAGTTGATAGCATAAATCTTACGTTTCGTATTTATCCGGAGGTCTTTGGGCGCAATACGCCCCTTATGTTGCCGGGCTTCGGCAACTATATGTTTGCGGATTGCGATCTTCTGATCAATAATGCCTGCATAGCATGGCAGGCCATTGAGCAGATCAAAGGTTCGAACAATTAATCCTTTGGGAAAAGGTTCCTGGGCTACGAGAAATGCCAGATTGCCTTTTATATCGCGATAGCATCTCTTTTCGAGGCGCACATCGGTTTTCTCGTTGGCGCGGCGTATCTTCAGGATGATCGATCCGTACCGAAAGTAATAAGGTTCGGCTCTGACATCCTGCCAGTGATCGGGATCGGTGACCTCTATCTCTCTGCCTTCCGTCCTGAGCAGCAGACATTGATCCGCATGCCGCACCAACATATAATTGGCAAGTCCCTTTTGCTTGTTTCGATATTTCCTGTCTTTGTCCTGATTTGCCGAGTATTTGGCAATCAGCTTTTTATCTGTGCCGGACCATTTGTTAATCTTATCCTGCGGGTATTTTACAGGACAAAAATAAAAATAACCGTGTGAAAAGAGATTTGCAACCTCCTGCACATAAGACTGCCACTGTTCTATGACCATAAAGTACCTCCCAGTACTTGTATTCGGCCAAGCCCTCCCGGGCTATTCCCCTGAAACGGGGAAGGCGCTTTGCCAAGTCGCCTGGTAAAGAGAAGAAAAAGGGAAACCCTTTCGCCGCGCCTGTATTGCGAGGTGCCGGCCTCGCGGCGCCCACAGCGACACTGCCTTGCATCACTGTGATGACTACTCAGATTAGCTCTCACACCTCGCACATCTTAAAGATGCCGGTCGGTGTTTGCCGTGTTATCCATGCCTGAGGGACAGCAGTCCGGTCGCATCCAACAACAAAATCAACGGGCGGAACACAGAAGTTCCCGGTTACTTATCATCCTTTTGAAGGATAACTTTCGCTTTTTTGTTGCCTTCATTTGCAGTTCGGCCTTGCCGCTCTGCTGTCCCTTACCCGGTTGCGGCCTTATTGTGTAATAAGGTCGCTTTAGCTGGTTAAGCTTTCACTGCAGGATATTACTACCTTGCAGCTCCCCAGCCGGGCCAGGTAATAGCATTACTGCTATCCCCTGGTGCCGATTTGCACGGCTTAGGTCATGGCGTACACGTCGCCCGATGTTCTTGGGTATAACCCAGTAAGGAGTAGCGGATGTTAATCCGCATTCCCTGATCCCACAACGCGAGCGCATCTCTACGCACGTCGCGAGCCCCCCTGAGCCTGCTTGCCGGAGGCATCCGGCAGTGGCGGCACAGGACCTCAGCACTCCGGTTGGCAACCGGGTGCTTTCAGCTTATCTTCTCCGTAACTCTTGTTTGAACAATAGCTTTCACTCATAAGATTGTTGCCTTCAAAAAGTCGGTGACGGTAACATTGACAGTTTAGTATCCGGGAATTAATAGCGCCGACATGGTGTCGGCCAGAGCATGTACAATCGATTTTTTAGCTGTTTTCGACTGGCCGGATAAGTTATTGGAATCATGAAATTATTTTTTGCGCCGCGAAGAGCATTAGGAATACAGTCATTTAATATCAAAAGACGATTTTTCATGGTTTCAGTGCATCTTTTTTGGCCGCTTTGTCATATCCGAAAATAAGGGGCCAGCGATGCAGTTGGCAGGATTTTGATGTCTATGGGGATGGGGGATAAAGTGAAAGATATTCCCATCCCGGAAGGAAAACAACACAAGAAGCAATCTTGATTCCTCTGCATATATGCAGATGCCGGCCATGTCGGCCTATGGTTCATGTATATATTAGTTTTGACCGTTTGTGGTGATAACCGTGAGGCCAAGTGCGGCCATTCTCTTTTCTAATATCTTGTGTAAGCGGTTATTAAACCTAAAAGGAGGAATTAGCAGTATGGAAATGGGAATTGATATTGGGTACGGTGTTACGAAATCGGTAAGGTCTGATGGCAAGGTGAGGTACTTCAGGTCTATCGTTGGGGTAGGGTCGCCCGATGCATTTGGGGTCTCAAAGTCCAATTTCAATGTTGTTAAGGTTGAGGGGCATCCCTATACGGTAGGGGATGATGCCGAACGGCATTGCCTGCCAATAATTACAGCTCGGGCAAGAAATATCATCGAGTCAATAGCATATCAGGCTCTTTTGATAGCCTCAGTCGGGGGAGATGTCGAAGACAGTTATTCAATTGTTACTGGACTTCCTCTGGGCTACTTCAGCGCGGACAAGTCGCGGCTAATTAAACAATTCAAAGAAATATTGCCTAACAGTGAAATCAAGATAGTTCCGCAGCCGATAGGATCATTCTACGATCTTCTCTTTGACGATGACGGTGAAATTCAGCATACCGAATTTATGAATAAGCGGGTCGCAGTGCTCGACATAGGCACATATACGACTGACCTACTTGTAACGGATAAAGGAACCCCTGTTGCCGGAGTATCAGGCAGCGTGGAGATCGGCATCGATACTCTGTTTACGGAAATTAGGAAGAGTCTGCTGCCGGTTAGGCGAAACATCGGCAGCGTAGAGATCGACACAGCCCTCAGAACAAATATCATAAAAAGGCGAGGGGAGCAGATCGATATCTCGGATATCCTGGCGGAAAACAAGGCGGCAATTACGGCAAACATCTGGTCATGGGCAAACGCAAGACTGGGAACTGAAGAAGATATGGAGGTCCTTGTTTTAACCGGGGGAGGCGGGGAATTACTTCGCAATTACTTCATGCAGGGAAATATCATAGCCCCGAAATCGCCATTTTTGTCCAATGCAATCGGCTTCTGCAAAATCGCCCGGCGGCTCTATGGGAAAATCGGCGTATCAGGCTAGGCTGAGGTTTTATGATAATGATGATAATGATAAAGTCATTCTCGAATGGCTGAAGACTATACCGCGTGGGGCTCAGAACGCTCTTATCAAAAAGAAACTGGTGCAAGCCATTTTTATGGAGAGTTCTGGTGGCGGCTCGGCAGTAGTGGTTACAGAGAAAAAACAGTTTGCAAAGATAAGAGTTATGACCGCGACTGTAGAAGTGCCGGCAGTCGAACAAAGTAAGGAGGATGTTTACAGGCACATGGACCAGGTGCTTAAAGGTCTCGACGATTTCTAAGGTCCTTCACTTTCAAAAGCATTTGTTATGTTTGCAGCCGTATAAAGTGAGACTCCCTGCAGACTCAGAACCACAGTAAAGTAAAGGCCTGCACTAAATAAAGCTATATTACTGTTGTGTCCAATTAGAAACCGCCCAATGGGGATTACAGATGCGAACAGAACCGAAATAAGGAATAGAGGGATAATTAGAATTCTGGAAATCCATGTCCGCATAAGCGCAAGCGAAATCAGCATCCCTTCGATTAAGCCGGCGGCTATCCAGGCAAGTGCGGCCTTGGGCTCGATATGCGACATGAACTTCTCTATATGGAAAGCCATAAAAATAGTAGTGGCCCCAACGAAAATTATTCTAAGTATAATAAGTGCTTTTGCCATAACTATATTAATATCTTTCCCGATTATTGATTGGCATAGCAGGTCTAGGGGGGGCGCGCCCCCCTTGAAATGGGCGAAAATCGGAATCGCCGAAAAGAGGGGGGCGCGCCCCCCCCCAAAATGGGCCAGAGCGAAAATGGCCCAAAAACCAGGGTGGCGCGCCACCGACAGAGACAGAAATCTCGACCGCGGGAAAAACACAAGAAGCCATAAAACCTAATATATATTGGTAAGGGGAGAATGCACTCACAGCCATGTTCGAATCTATGAAACTTATACAAACGCATCTATACAATAGGAGGTGATTTTTTGAAATGCAAGAAGAGCCGCTTATGACTCCGGGCCAGGTAGCACTGTGGCTTGGCATTTCTGTTTCAACTATTTATTCTATGAGTTGCAGGCGGCGACTGCCTGCAATACATCTGTCCGCTAAAGCGTTGCGTTTTCGGCGAAGCGAGATAGAGGCATGGCTGGCGGAGCGCTCAACGGCAACCGGTGCTCCAGTCCCCCACAAGTCGCCGATGCCGAGCGGGAAAAGGAGGGGAAGGGCGAGAAAAGGAGGCAGCAACCAAGCAGTGGACCGGTTGGTTGAAGCCGCAATTAGAACAGAAAGCAATGTGTAAAACAATTAAAGCACGAGGGATTATGACTGCTGCAGACGATACTTGGGGTGTTGATAGATCGGCGCTTGAACAGGATTGCAGCCGTGTTATAATCAGTATGGTATTTCAAGCCTTGTCAGTTTCCCATGAGAAAGGAGGGGTATAAGAATGGGGCTGTACAGGCGGAAAGATTCACCTGTTTTTTGGATGTCTTTTACAAAGGACGGAATATCCTATGACAGGAGCACCAGAACCAGCGACAGGAGAGTTGCAGAGGCGATACTGGGCAAAATCAAAGCGCAGATTGTCGAGGGGAAATGGTTCAACGTTAGCCAGGCTAAATCGTATAGTTTCGAACAGCTGATGGATGAATACATCACAACACATTCAATGGTTAACAAGACCCCTGAGACCTGCCAGAGGGATAGAGACTATATTAAGCACCTATCCCGTATCTTTGGTGAAATGACTCTCGACAAGATTACGCCGGAGCTTGTATCAATGTACAAAAAGTTACGCGTAAGAGACGGCGCCAAACCAGCGACAATTAAAAACGAGCTGGTATGTCTTAACCATGCCTTGAATCTCGCAACATCGGAATGGCAATGGATTACTCACAATCCGATATTAGGGGTAAAGAAGCCCGTGGTTGCCAATAAGATCGATCGATGGTTGCTCCAGGATGAGGAAACCGCTTTGATGGGGGGCTGTCACGATAGGGCATGGCTGCTGGACGTAATAATATTTGCGCTTAACACCGGAGTCAGGCAGGGCGGGATAAGAGCTCTAAAGTGGAAGGATGTCGATATGTTTCGACGGACAGCGACGATCAAGAAAAAAAGCCGGATGGGTATGGGAAAGTATACGATTCCTCTTAACTTCACTGTTATGGAACTGCTTACCCGATTAAAGAAGGGTGCGTCGAACATTAACGGGTTCGTGTTCACCATGAACGGATTGCCTATGACAAAGCGGACGGTCCAGCGGGCGTTCCAGACTGCGGTGACAAGAGCCGAGATCACAAGTTTCCGTTTCCATGACCTCAGGCATACCTTTGCTACCAGGATGGTGCAGGCAGGTGTGGACATTTATGCCGTCTCTAAATTACTGGGACATGCCAGTATAAAAGAGACGGAAAGGTATGCTCACCACTCCCCTGAAAGCGTCAGGCACGGAGTTGAAATCCTTGAGAGGTCCCAAGCTCAAAAACTTGTAGAAAAGAAGGCCCAAATAGGATGATTTCCTACGTTTTTCCTACGTTAAAGGGTAGCAATTTCAGTAAGTAATTGATTAAACTATTCAATTCATGGAGAGGTGCCGGAGCGGTTGAACGGGGCGGTCTCGAAAACCGTTGTGGGATTATATCTCACCCAGGGTTCGAATCCCTGCCTCTCCGCCATTTTCGCTAATATTGTTGGGTGCTATAGTTATACATAAAAAAACCGATAATAACGCATGGTAAAAAAACATGATGGGGAACATATGAAAAGATTGGGTGTATTGTTTGCTGTCCTGGTCTTTTTTGGCCTTACACCGCTGTCATTTTCCGGCGATAAACCCTCCGGGGGAAAAAGCGTGCAACCGGCTGCCCGCGAAGCGGGGCACAAAGAGCAAAGCAAAGGGGCGGATATCGTGCTGCTTATGGACAGCTCCGGAAGCATGAGGAAAACTGATCCCCAAAATAACAGGAAGACGGCGGCGAAACTTTTTGTATCCCTTCTCGGCGGCGATGACCGCGTCGGCATTGTGAGCTTCGGCGATTCTGCAAAGCTGCTGCTGCCGCTCACCCGTAACAGCAAAGAAAATTACTCGAAGTTCATAAGCGCGATAAACAGGATATCATCAAGGGAATTTTCAACTAATATTTATGAAGGCGTGAAAAAGGGGTTCGATGAGCTGAAAACGTCTGCAAGCAGCAAGAAAGTATTGGTCCTCTTGTCGGACGGAAAGCTCACACTCGGTTCAAAAGAGAAAGAAGCTGAGGCGCTCAGCAGCCTCTCGGCGTTGCTTCCCGAGCTGGTAAAATCCGGTGCTACACTCTCGACGATAGCCTTTAGCGATCAATCCGATGCCAGGTTTCTTGAGGACCTGGCGAGGGCTGGAGGGGGGTTCTTCAAGCTCGCGCTTACTGACCAGGACATACATGTTATCTTTGCGTCGATGTTCGAGAAAATCAAATCTCCTGACGCGGTCCCTTTTGATGGAGATTCATTCAGCATTGATAAGGACATAAAAGAGGCGATAGTTTTTATCAGTAAGAAAGCCGGCACAATGACAACATTGGGGGACCCGTCGGGGAAGAAAAACACCCCTTCAAAGTTCGGGAAGAACATTCAGTGGTTTGAGTCGAAGCTTTTTGATTTGATAACAATCAGGGACCCTCTACCCGGAAAGTGGAAAGTGAATCTGAGTACAAAAG
This sequence comes from Nitrospirota bacterium, assembly GCA_963784135.1. Taxonomy (GTDB): domain Bacteria; phylum Nitrospirota; class Thermodesulfovibrionia; order Thermodesulfovibrionales; family Dissulfurispiraceae; genus JADFXI01. The sequence goes on from CAWAQG010000004.1 coordinate 551,286, forward strand.
AAGGCAACAGGGTATTTGTTATAACCAATCTCAGTCTAAAGAGCTCGTTCAATAGTAATTTTGTGAATAAAAATGAGAAAGTGAGCGGCGACGTTTGGCTCGAGAGGGATGGCGGCATATTGAAAGAAAAGAACATTCTTGATCAGATAGCACTCTCTGCTGAACTTACCGGGCCTGACGGCAAGTCATCGAAAGTCGGGCTTCACGGCAGCGGGCAACCGGATGGGGGAGTATTTTCTTTTGAATTTGTTGCTCCGAATACAGGTGATTATGCAATTACTCTTATGGCTGAAGGCAAGACATTCAAACGAACCAGGACGGTCCAGTTTAAGGTGGTGGAGCCGGCGCTTGCATCGGCGGGCAGTGGGAAGACCCTCCCCGGACCGGCGTCAAATAAAAGGGCAGCAGTACCTGTCAATTCATGGGAACCGGTCCTGATAAAGTTCGGTATTATAAACGCATCTCTTCTGGCCCTGGCCGGGACAATCTTTCTGATCAAAAAAATTAAGGCAAGAATGAACAACAGGAAAACAAAGAAAAAAGGAGGGGCCTCGAAATAGTACAAGGCATAGCGAGGCGTAATGAAAATGGTGACGATTGATCCTCTTTATTTTTTATTGCTGATAGAGCTTATCTTTATATTGTTTGTGCTCACGGTCTATCTTTTTTCGAGGAACAGGAAGCACAAAGACCTGTACCAGAAAACCTTGAGAAAGTTAAATGACCTTAAGAGCGAAAGGAGCATAGAGACTTTTGAACGTCCTGCGTCAATTGAATCAGATCTTCCGGAAAACCTGCCGGAAAGCCTGATAGAGGAGCAGGAGCAGCAGCCGCAGCCGCTTGAGGATTCCGGCCAGGCGGCTTTTGCGGAGGCCTTGCAGCCTGACGACGAGGAAGGCGGGGCAATGCCGGACCGGATCAGACGGCTGCAGCGGATGGTAAATTCTCAGAAAAGCACCATACTGGAACTGATGTGCTACAAGGATGTCTTTGAGGGAGCAAGAAAACGGCTGGTATTACTACAGCAGGACAACAACGGACTGCAGGACAAGATAAAGGACTTTATCAAAGGCGGTGCTGAAGGCGCAGGGTTTGCAGAGGCCGTGGCCGCTTTAGAAGAAAATAACCGCGAACTCGAAAAATTCTTGACTATTATTGACAGGGAAGATGAAAGGCTTAGTGAAAAGTTTCAGGTTTGGGAGGAAGAGTTTAGGCGCATCTCAGAGGATATGGAAACAAGTTCTGATGCAGCTGCTGTTGACGATACAAGATATGCCGAGATACTTCAGGAAAAAGAAATGCTGGCCGCCAGGAGTAAGGAATTCCAGGAGCAACTCGAAGAAAAGAACAAAAATCTCGAAGCAATGCAGGCCCAGTACGAAGACCTCGAAAAAGAATATATGATTCTTTACCGGCAGCAGCAGGCCCAACAGCCTTAGTACGTCAGTCCATAAATACGGTCAGGTCAAAATACAAATACTGAAATCACCGCGGCGGTCAGGACGACAAAGACAATTTCTGTTTTTTTAAGCAGGGCGGCAAAGGCTGCAAAGACCAATAAAGACCTGCCGATGTCCCATGGCACTGTCGATGCAAACTTTATGTCCACAAAGAAAAGGAGACCTACAAAGGAAGCCAGTATCCCTTTTGTAGCCCTTGTGAAAAATAAAGAAGCCTTCAGTCTGTCGAAGACCGGCGTTATGGCAACGACCATTAGGAAAGAAGGTGTAAATATTGCCAGTGTGGCAACTATTGCGCCTGATAATCCATTGATCATTTGGCCGACAAAGGTTGACGTGATAACAATAGGGCCGGGCGTTACCTGTCCGAGCGCTATACCATCCATAAACGTTTTGTTGTCCAGCCATCCCCTGACATTCACTATTTCATGAAGCATCAGGGGCAAGGATGCAAAGCCACCCCCAAAGGCAAAGAGGTCGATCTTCATCATCAATGCCGCCAGTTTAAAAAGCTTCATGTCCGTCATATATAGCGCAAAAAGTCCGGCAAAGGGGAAAAGGAGGAGAAGCAGAAGTCGTTTGAGACTATGATTGTTTCTTTTTCGTCCAATTTCCGGTGGAGGGCTGATATTTGTTCTCCAGTGAAATAGAAGGCCCGCGAGAGCGGCGACGGCAATTACGATGATCGGGCTTATGCCTGCCCAAAAAAGAACGGATGATGTAACGGCGAGAAGAATGTCTTTATAATCCCTGAAAGTGTTTTTCCCAAAGGACCAGACCGCGTTTGCAACAATGGCCACCACAACTACTTGCAGCCCGTTGAAGAGCGAGATGGCCCCCGGGACAGAATGGTATTCTTTATAAAGCGATGAAAGAAACAGCATCAAAATAAAAGCGGGCAAGCCGAACCCGACATATGATACTAACGCCCCTGATATGCCCTTTGATCTGAGACCGACATAAGCTGCCGTTTGCATGGCAGTTGCACCGGGGATGGATTGACAGATGACAACGCCATCTTTAAATGTTTCTTCATCAAGCCATTTGTGGCGGGTAACGGACATTTCCCTTATATATGCAACCATTGCGGGACCGCCAAAGGCTGTCAGCCCAAGTTTGAGGAAAGACAGAAACAGCCCTGCTGTGACGGGTTTATGGATTGACATGGCGTAATTATAACCCTTTTCAATATGAAAAAAAATCAGCTTTATGATATAACATATTATTCAAATGTTTCAGAGCAGCATACTGGAGGGAGCTTTTGAGAATACTTGTTACCGGCGGTGCAGGATATATCGGAAGCCACGTAGTCAAGGCCCTGGGCGAGCATGCCTATGAGGTATTGACCTATGATAATCTTTCTTCAGGCAATAAATGGGCGGTCCTGTATGGCGACATTGTTGCAGCTGATTTGTCGGACAGTGCCGAACTGGGGAGGGTGCTCAGGGATTTCAGGCCTGACGCGGTAATGCATTTTGCCGCATCTATTATTGTGTCTGAGAGCGTCAGGGAACCGCTGAAATATTATATGAATAATACGGTCAATACCATAAAGCTCATCGAGGCGATGCTCGAAAATGGGGTCAACCGGCTTATCTTTTCTTCTACAGCCGCGGTATACGGCATTCCTGTGACAATACCGGTTTCCGAAGACGCACCGTTGTCGGCAATCAATCCTTACGGGACATCAAAAATGATGTCTGAGTCTGTTCTCAGGGATTTGGCTATTGCGAAAGACGACTTCAGGTATGCAGCGCTGAGGTATTTTAATGTGGCCGGAGCTGACCGTGAAAACAGGATAGGGCAGGCGTATAAACAATCTACTCATTTGATAACACGGGCGCTTAAAACGGCGAAGGGTGACTTCGCAGAGCTGCAGATATTCGGTACTGATTACCCTACGCCTGACGGTACCTGTATCCGCGACTATATTCATGTCGATGACCTGGCCGATGCCCACATTGCCGCTCTCCGTTACCTCCTTGAGGGAAATCAAAGCGTCGTGCTCAACTGCGGTTACGGTCATGGCTATTCGGTGAGGGAAGTGATTGAGATGGTGAAAAAAGTGACTGCTCTGGATTTTAAGGTTGAAGAGGCCGGCAGGAGAGCAGGGGACCCTCCTTCTCTTGTTGCCGGCAACTCGAAAATTAAAGGATTGCTGAGCTGGACCCCCGCATATGATAATCTGGAATATATTATAAAGACTGCGTGGGAATGGGAGCGGCGGCTTAGTGGATAATATATTGATTGAAGTCGTTATACCCGCGAACGGGTCCCCGGAAAATCGAAGACTTTCCGGGGTGCGGAAGGCGGCTACCCATGGCGTAAGCAACTACCTGAAAAGAGTGGATTCCCGTTTTCACCAGCAGTAGGTGCTCTTAAGCACGGGAATGACGAACAAACGCTTTCCCAGACTTTTTGCGCTGTCGTCGTAATTAACTACCTAAATTGACAAAGTGTTGATTCAAAAACTATAATTATTTTAAAGGTTTTTTTAATTTTATTTTGAAAATGCGGGAGGTATTATGGCAGAAGGGATTGTGGATCTTACGAGCGCTGCATGGGACAGTGAAGTTTTACAAGCCGGCGGACTGGTTATGGTTGATTTCTGGGCGGTGTGGTGCGGTCCATGCAGAATGATAGCTCCGACAATTGAAGAATTGGCAAAGGAATATGCAGGCAAGGTAAAAGTGGGAAAGTTGAATACTGATGAAAATCCCGAGGTTGCGAGCAAGTACAAGATAATGGGTATCCCTACAGTTATGTTTTTCAAAGACGGACAGAAAGTAGACCAGGTTGTGGGGGCCGTCCCCAAACCCCAGCTTAAGGCCAAGATAGACTCGCTTCTGTCAACTTAATGAAGAAAAGGCTTTATTATTTTTTTGCAGCGACCTTTGTTGTTGTTTTGTTTTTATCATGCTCAAATGCGGAAAAGGCGGCAGTCGGCAGTGCTCCTCCCTTTGTCCTTTCCACTATCAAAAATGACAGGCTGGGCCTTAGTGATTACAGGGGCAAAGTAGTCATGCTTGAATTTTTCGCGTCGTGGTGTCCTCCATGTCAGATGACGGCGCCGGAACTGAAATCTATTTATGAAAAGTATATGGGAAAGGGGTTCGTTGTATTGGCTATAGCAATGGACGATGGACCCAATGCGTTATCGGCGGTCAAGAATTTTGTAAATGAATTCGGGGTCCCCTATCCGGTCATGATTGACGATGGCACGGTAAGCAGACAATATCAGGTGATCAGTATCCCGACGAGCTTTATTATCGACAAAGAGGGGAATATAAGAGACAAGCATATTGGGCTGCTCCCCGATTTGGCGAGCACCCTCTCGAAAGAGATAGAAACCCTGTTATAAAGGCACGGAGACTGCAGAGATGTTCGAATCGCTAAGCGACAAACTTGACGCCGTATTCAGGAAATTAAAAGGCAGAGGACTTCTCAAAGAAGAAGACGTTGATGTTGCGCTCAAGGAGATACGGCTGGCCCTGCTCGAAGCCGATGTGAATTTCAAGGTTGTTAAAGACTTTGTTTCACACGTCCGCGAGAGAGCCATAGGAAAAGAGGTGCTGGAAAGCCTCTCGCCGGGACAGCAGGTAGTCAAAATAGTGCATGACTCTCTCTGTGAGCTTCTTGGCGTTTCCAATAGCCGTATACAACTCGCCCCTAACCCCCCTACTATAGTTATGATGATCGGCCTTCAGGGTTCCGGCAAAACTACAACTTCAGCCAAGCTCGCCCTTTTCTTTAAAAAAGAGGGCAGAAGGCCGATGCTTGTTGCTGCTGATCTCCAGAGGCCTGCTGCGATTGACCAGCTCTCGGCGCTCGGCAAACAGATAGACGTCCCTGTTTTTGCAGCAAAAGAAATAAAGGACCCTGTTACTGTCTGCGGCGAAGCTGTCAAACAGGCAAAACTGGCCGGCAGGGATGTGGTCATTCTCGATACTGCCGGCAGATTGCACATCAATGAGGACTTGATGAACGAATTGCTGCGGGTAAAGGGCGCTGTCAATCCCCGCGAAGTGCTGCTTGTTGCGGATGCCATGACGGGTCAGGATGCCGTTAACATGGCGAAGAGTTTCAATGAGCAGATCGGCATAGACGGCATCATTCTCACCAAGATGGATGGTGATGCGAGGGGCGGAGCTGCGCTTTCCATAAGAAGCGTTACCGGCAAGCCTATAAAATTTATCGGCGCCGGCGAGAAAATAGATATGCTTGAGCCTTTCTATCCCGACCGTATTGCCGGCAGAATACTCGGCATGGGTGATGTGCTCACACTTATAGAACAGGCCCAGCAGTCCATTGATCAAAAAGAGGCTGAAAAGCTTCAAAAAAAGATCATGGAGGAAAGCTTTACGTTTGAAGACCTGAGGGACCAGCTTAAGAAACTGCGCAGCATGGGACCGATCGAAAACCTGCTTGGCATGATTCCTGGCATGAACAACGCCATGAAGAATGTGAAGGTGGACGAGAAGGAATTTGTCAAAATAGAAGCCATTATTAATTCGATGACCCCAAAGGAAAGACGCAACCACAACATCATTAACGGCAGCAGGAGAAAACGGATCGCTGCGGGCAGCGGCACGACGGCGGCAGATATAAACCGGCTTGTCAAACAATACCTCGAGATGAAGAAGATGATGAAAATGTTTAAAGGGAATAAGGGTTTCAGGCTGCCTAAAGGATTTTCTTTTTAATTATTTTTGTCTTGCATACAGGGACTTGAATATATTAAACTATTCAGTTCCGATAAAGGTATTTTGCTCTTTTGAGTTGTAAAAAGTATAATTGATTATAGAGTTTTCTATTAATGCAGGAGGTGAAATTTGGTTAAGATCAGGTTGACAAGGATGGGGGCCCATAAGAAACCGTTTTATAGAATTATTGTGGCTGACTCCAGGGCAAGAAGAGACGGTCCCTTTGTTGAGGTTATAGGCACATACGATCCAAAGAAAGAGCCATCTGAAATAAAGGTCAATTTGGAGCGTGCAAAGCACTGGATTGAACTTGGCGCACAACCTACGGATACCGTGAGGAGACTTTTACAACGGGCCGGGGCGTAGTACCGGAGTTTCCCAAACTCAAGGTTTAGGGGGATGGTGCTAAACCAATTTGCCAACTTGGAGGTGGAGAGATGAAGACATTGATTGAGACTATGGCTAAGGCACTGGTTGATAAGCCTGAAGATGTTAAAGTGACTGAAATTGAGGGTGAGAAGACCACGGTATATGAACTCAGAGTATTTCAGACGGACCTTGGCAAGGTAATCGGCAAGCAGGGGAAAACCGCTCGTGCGATGAGGACGATCCTGGGCGCTGCCGGGACAAAGATAGGCAAACGGTGCGTCCTTGAGATATTAGAATAAGATTTGTCTTTTCAATAACAGGCAAAGGGGCGTTTGCAATAAACGCCCCTTTTGATTTGGTATAATGAGCGCAGGATTTGATATAATTACAATCTTTCCCGAAATGTTTTCCGCCTATTTGGGAGAAAGTATTCTAAAAAGGGCGATACAAAAGGGGTTGCTTGATGTAAAGTTTTTCAACCTCAGGGACTTTACGAGCGACAAGCACAGGACTGTCGATGATTACCCTTATGGGGGCGGCTCCGGCATGGTCATGAAGATAGAGCCGATATACGACGCGCTGAATTCGATCAAGGTTGACGGACATGATCGATTGACTTTACTGATGAGCCCTCAGGGCAAGCCATACACGCAGCGTATGGCAGAATCATTAGCGCAGGATTCCAGGAGGATAGTCTTTATCTGCGGGAGATATGAGGGGATTGATGAGCGGGTCCGGCAATCCCTTGTCGATGAAGAGATCTCTATCGGTGATTACGTTTTAACTGGAGGAGAATTGGCCGCATTGGTTATAATAGACAGCATTGCCCGGCTTGTCCCCGGCGTGCTGGGTGATGAGGATTCCGTAAGGGAGGAATCTTTTTCGTGGGGCCTTCTGGATTACCCGCATTATACAAGGCCTCCGGAGTTTATGGGCATGAAGGTCCCTGACGTGCTTCTTTCAGGCAACCATAAGGAAATCTGGAGGAGCAGGAGAAGGGAAGCAATAAGACGAACGCTGCTCAAAAGACCCGATCTGCTTGAAAAGGCGTCTTTGAGCAGTGAAGATACGGCGATATTAAACGAGCTTTGCTCAGATGGATATGTGGTCAAAAGCAGGGAGGAAGAAGATGAATCAGATACACGCAGTTGAGGAAGGCTTCAGAAGGGAGGTCCCGGCCTTTAATATCGGAGACACTGTCAGGATATATGTCAAGGTTGTGGAAGGGGACAAAGAGCGGCTTCAGCCTTTTGAGGGAGTAGTGATTGCCCGCAAGGGGAGCGGTGTACGGGAAACTTTCATGGTCCGGAAGATGTCTTTCGGCGTCGGCGTGGAAAGGATATTCCCGGTGCATTCGCCTTCCATAGACAAGATAGAGACTATAAAGCGCGGCAGGGTCAGGAAGGCGAAGCTGTATTACATCAGAGATAAAAAAGGTAAAGAGGCCAAAATCAGGGAAAAATCCAGGGAAGCAAAATAGCGGGTTTGAGCTGATACGCCTGTTATTTTTGCATACGCCGGGTAAGGGTTGTATCTATGCGTATTGAGATCGTTCTTCTTGTCACTGAGTCGGTGCTGCTGCTCTTCACAATCGTTCTTCTTTTGTACAGCATCAGGGAGGGTAAGGCGAGAAAGGCGATTATTATGGAAGTCGGCAGGGCGTCAAAAATACTGACGCGACAGGAATATTTTATTACAGTTACAGATTCCATGAATGACGCAAAAGAAGAAGTGGTTGGCTGCATTACCGGAAGACCCCCCACGCAGGAAGATCAGAAAAGGACCGCCGACATTATGAACAGGATCGAAAAACTGGTCAGCGGCGGGGTGCGTATAAAATATATGATGCCGAAATTCCCGGACAGGCTTCATATAGGTTCTCTTTACGCGAAAGCGGGAGCGGAGATCAAATACAGTACCTGTCTTGCTGTGCACGATACAAGATATATAGTAGTTGATGATTCTCTGTCGGTCATCGGGATAGCGGAAGGAGAGGGCGAAAAAGCGGCGACTAAAAAGGGGTACCGGATACCCTCTGAAGGAATTGCGGAAATACTTAAAGAATTTTTTTATCGTTGCTGGGAGAGCAGCACAGGCTACGAAGATTATGTAAGGGAAGTGCTGCAGCAGACCGGCGCGTCGCCGAAGCATCTTGCACGCGAATTCCACATGGACGAAAAAGAATTGGAAAGGATCGGGTCAGCCTGACTGACGCGTCAAGGCGGGTAATCTGTTAATTGCATGTCTATTTAACGTGACGCGCACATGAGTATGGTCCTTGAGTGCGGATGCGACGAGGCGGGACGCGGAGCGGGTGCGGCGGAAGTATATGTGGGCGCGGTGGTCCTCAATCCTGAACGCCCCATTGAGGGACTGGCTGATTCAAAGAAATTGTCAGCCCGCAAGCGAGAGGCCCTTAGCGAGGAAATAAAGTTATACGCGCTGAGCTGGTGCATCCGGAAGGCCAGTCTGCAGGAGATCGAAAGATTCAATGTCCTTCATGCAACACTCCTTGCTATGAAGCGGGCAGTAGAAGGATTGAAGATCAAGCCTCAAAGGGTACTGGTGGACGGCAACCATGCGCCGGACCTGGACATACCGGTTGAGGCGATTATAAAAGGCGATGACAAGGTCCCGGCGATAAGTGCAGCTTCGATATTGGCAAAAGTGGCCAGGGATTGGGCTATGGTCGAATACCATCTGCTGTATCCGCAGTATGGTTTTAATGTGCACAAGGGATATTTTACCAGTGAACACATGGAGGCGCTGCGCAAATATGGGCCCTGTCCTATTCATCGCAGGACCTTCGCTCCCATCCGCCGAATGCAATTATTTCCTTGATGCCGGCGGTGCGTAATGAAGCGTTTCCATCTGTCTATTAAGGGGATTGTTCAGGGAGTCGGGTTCAGGCCCTTTGTGTACAATCTCGCAAAAGATTTAGGTATCAAGGGATATATCAAGAATACTTCGGGCGGGGTCCTCATAGAGGCTGAGGGCGACAACAGTGCCGGATTTATCGATGCCATTCAGAGGCGCCACCCCCCTCTGGCAAAGATCGATTTTATCGAGGTGCAGGAACTCTCTGCAATAGGTTACGACGATTTTATTATCATCAGCAGCAGTGACAGCGGCGGTTTTACACTCGTTTCCCCCGATGTTTCAGTGTGCGAAGCATGTTTGAAAGAATTGTCGGATACTCAGGACAGGCGTTATCTGTACCCGTTCATCAACTGCACCGATTGCGGTCCGAGATATTCCATCACCAAACAGGTGCCGTATGACCGGCCTAATACGACCATGTCACAGTTCAGCATGTGTCCGCAGTGCCTGAGCGAGTATAAGGACCCCCGTGACCGCAGGTTTCATGCCCAGCCCAATGCCTGCCCTATATGCGGCCCGCAGGTATTTCTCACTCTAAACAATCCGCGGTTCACTGTCGATGCCGCCGGAAATCCGATAGCCGGAACTATTTCACTCCTGAAGCAGGGGGCACTTGTAGCTGTCAAGGGACTTGGCGGATTTCATCTTTGTTGCGATGCCTCGAATGAGCGGGCGGTTGCGCGGCTCAGGGAGAAAAAGAGGAGAAGCAACAAGCCGTTTGCCCTTATGGCGCCGGACTGTGGGAGCATCGGAAGATTCTGCGAGATTTCCGGTGCTGAAACGGCGCTGCTGAACGACATAAGAAGGCCGATAGTGCTTCTTAAAAAAAGGGTCATGGGTCAAGGGTCATGGGTCATGGTAAGGGACAACAAGGAGATCTTGCTACCCTATGATATTGCACCGAATAATAAATATATCGGGTTCATGCTGCCGTATACGCCGCTTCACTACCTTTTGTTTCATTATCCATGTGACGGGAGCGGCTTGTCCCTGAAAGCGCTCATTTTAACGCCCTTGTAATGACGAGCGGAAATATTGCTGAAGAACCCATCGTAATAGACAATAACGAGGCGGTGAACAAACTCTCCGGCATTGCCGACGCATTCCTTTTTCACAATAGAGACATTTTTATGAGGGTCGATGATTCGGTATTAAAGATAAGAGGGGATGGACTTTCTTTTATTCGACGCTCCAGGGGATATGTTCCTGGGCCGATATTGCTGAAAGATGACGGGCCTGACGTCCTTGGTTGTGGAGCTGACATCAAAAATTCGTTTACTATTATGAAGGGCAATTACGCTATCATAAGCCAGCATATCGGCGATATGGAGAACCTCGAGACCCTGCGTTTTTTTGAGGAAACCCTTTTAAACCTGAAACAGGTGTACCGGTCACAACCTGTCGCTCTTGCATATGACCTGCACCCCGGTTATTTGTCGTCCCATTGGGCCCTGGAACAAATCCGGCAGCAAGAGATTAATGGATATGCAGTGCAGCACCACTATGCGCATATCGCATCGGTAATAGCTGAAAACCGGCTGAAAGAGGAAGTGATAGGCGTTGCTTTCGATGGTACCGGATATGGGACAGACGGCAATCTCTGGGGCGGGGAGTTCCTTGTATGCAGCATAAATGGTTTTATCAGGGCTGCGCATTTCAATTATATACCGCTGCCTGGCGGTGAAATGGCGATAAAGGAGTGCTGGAGAACAGCAGTCGGCCTGGTAATCAGCGCTCTGGGCAGCGAGGAGAGCGGACCGGAGCGCCTGAATTCGGCTGTAATGGAAGCGCTTGATGCGGTCGGGTTTATTGACAGGTATGGGCTGCAGCGAGTTGAGACGATAGTGAAACTCGCCGGCAAGCGGCATTTCTCGCCGCTGTCATCAGGCGCCGGCAGGCTGTTTGACGCTGTATCGGCGCTTGCCGGTGTAATTGACCGGAATACTTTTGAAGGCGAAGCTGCCATCGCGCTCGAAAATGAAATTGAAGAAGGCGTTTCCGGGGCATATCCGTTTGCGGTGAGCGATATTCCCGGGCATGGCCGGCCGTTGCGCATCGACTTCTCGGAAACGGTGCTCAGGATAATTGACGACATGAAAAATGGTGAATTAAAGGGCAGGATAGCCGCTCGGTTCCACAACACTGTCATAGAGCTAATTGTGGTAATGGCCGCACGAATAGGCGGTGAATACGGCATAAGGAATGTTGCTTTGAGCGGCGGGACTTTCCAGAACGCCTATGTGTTTGAGCGCGCGCATGATAAGCTGAAAGCGCGGGGTCTCAACGTATTTACCAATGTAAATGTGCCCTGCAATGACGCTTGCATATCTCTCGGACAGGCGTTCCTCCTCAGGGAGAGGCTGAAGGCAGGCTTGCCTCTCAAGGATTAAGCTGCTTTATGCAGGCCAAACGCACTATGTGTTTTTCGAGTAAAAACTAACTGCAATATTGCCATAAACTTCAAAATTTCGGCTTATAAGTCGTCATTCCCGCAGTCCGTTAGCGGGAATCCAGGTTATTTGTGTCTGGATGCCCGATTAAGAACTTCGGGCATGACGAAAATTTCGGCTTTCCGGCGCATAGTGCGTTTGCCCTGCTGCTTTATGTGCTTGACACATCAGTGATTACTATCATAACATAACGGGGTTTAATTATAAGTGTTACAGAAAAAGCCAAAACCTTCGTAAGGGGGTCTCGGAAAGCGACGGGTCTTCGTAGAGCAAGACAGCCGAGCTGCCTAAGTAATAAAGCAGCCCGGCTTTTTTATTGGTAATTGTGTATAGGGAATAAGGGGGAAAAAACATGTCAATCAGAAACAAGGTGGCAGCGCCTATCATTGGGATGGTGATTATAGGGCTGATCATCACCACATTAGTGACAATAAGCAAATCCAGGGAACTTGTAATAGATGAGGCCACCACTGGCGCCATGCACATGTGCCGGGACACCGCCTTGAACGCCTTGACAACCGCAATGGTAAACGGGACCATCAAGGAATACAAAACCCCTTTTCTCGAACAGATGAGGAGTATTGCGGATATAAGAGTAATAAGGGCTGAAGCCGTTGATAAAGACTATGGCAAAGGCGGCCCCGATGATTCTCCGAGGGATGAAATTGAGAAAGAAGTCCTGGCAAACGGCGAGGAGAAAGTTGTACTCGACGGAGAATATCTTCGCGGCGTATACGCTTACGTGGGGCGGTCGAGTTTTATGGGGAAGAACTGTCTGTCTTGCCATAACGTGAAAGAAGGCACAGTCCTGGGAGCTATAAGCATAAAGATACCATTAACCGCATCATTTGCTCATATCAGATCATTGCGGAACCTCTATATAGGACTCGGGTTAATCAGCATATTAGCCGTAACAGGACTGATAATTGGAATAGTCAATGTTATTCTTAAACCCCTGGTCCATTTGACCGAAAAGGTCAGGCAGCTGTCCGACGGCGATTTAAGAACAGAGATTAACTATGCCAAAAAAGATGAAATAGGCGTACTTGCAGAGAGCATGAATAAAATGATTGAGTCTTTCAACCGCATGATAGGCAACATCGTGACATCGACCGGCAACGTAGTATCTTCCGTCGATATCATGCGGGCACGGGCCGAGCAAACGACCGAGGGCGCCAAAAAACAGTCAGGACAGGCCCATCAGATAGCTGCGGCAGCGGAGGAGATGAGCCAGACTATCACTGACATAGCCAGAAATGCGGCCGAGGCATCCAAATCGTCTGAAGATGCCATGCAGACCGCTACGGGCGGCAAGGAAGTGGCGGACGGAGCTGTTACTACCGTAAACAAGGTATACACCTCTACAGTGGAGCTTGCGACCATGGTCGAGAAGCTCAGCAATAGGGCGTCCGAGATAGGCGGCATTGTTACGGTGATTAAGGATATAGCTGATCAGACCAACCTGCTCGCCCTGAACGCTGCAATCGAGGCTGCGAGGGCCGGAGAGCAGGGCAGAGGTTTTTCGGTCGTGGCTGATGAGGTGAGGAAACTTGCCGAGAGGACCATAAAAGCTACAGCCGAGATTACGGAGAAGATCAATGCCGTGCAGACCGAATCACAGCAGACAACAACATCAATGGAAGAAGCCTCCCATGAAGTGACCAGCGCTACTAAATATATAAGGCAGGTGGGTGACTCCCTGAACCATATAGTCGACTCTGTCCAGAAAGTGCGCGACCAGATAACCCAGATAGCCACCGCAGTGGAGGAGCAGTCCATGGCATCGGAGGAAGTCGCCAGCAACATTGAAAAGACATCCGGCATATCAAAAGACATGGAGAAGATGTCCGACGAAGTGATGCGTGAAATCAACGGACTGGTAAAAACAGCCGAGGAACTGCGGAACTCCACGTCCGGGTTCAAGACAAAGGGGAGCGATTTGGTGATACTTGATATGGCAAAAAGCGGCCATAAGATGTTTATGACAAAACTGTCCGGCTTGATAAAAGGGACTGCCGTGCTCGATCCTTCTCAGATGAAAGACCATTATTCATGCAGTTTCGGCAAATGGTATTATGGCGAAGGGAAAGGTTTGTGCGGCAACGGGACCAGTTTTAAGGCAATAGAAACTCCCCATGAGAAAATACATTCGCTGGCTAAAGATGTAGTCACAGCCTGCAACTCAGGCGACAGGGAAAGGGCCGAAAAAATATTTAGAGAGATGGACGGACTATTGGACAGCATGGGGACCCTGCTTGACGGGATCAGGACAGAGTGTGAAAAGAAAGTGTAGCGCCCGAATTTTACTATGAAGTTAGCGCAAGCGTGAATAATGTGTGTCAAAATTACAAACCCACAACCATGATGCACACCCGTCAAAAGCCTGATATTTGCGTGCTGCCGTACCTCTATGTTATTTTAGTGTTGTTTTCAATAGGAGAGTTTTATGGTTAAAAATGACAGATGGATACATGAAATGGCGCAGGGCGGCATGATTACGCCGTTTCATGAGAGTCAGGCCAGGGAGGGCGTCATCTCATACGGCGTCAGTTCCTACGGATACGATATGCGGGCCGGCGATGAGTTCAAGATTTTCACTAATATTAATACAACAGTGATAGACCCGAAACAGTTCGATCCGAGAAGTTTGGTCGATTATAAGGGCGATATATGTATCGTTCCGCCAAATTCGTTTGCGCTTGCCCGTTCTTTGGAGTATTTCAAAATTCCGAGGGATGTGCTGGTGATCTGTCTTGGTAAATCAACCTATGCCCGATGCGGTATTGTAGTCAATGTCACTCCCCTGGAGCCTGAATGGGAGGGGCATGTCACCATAGAGATTTCGAATACTACGCCGCTGCCGGCAAAAATTTATGCAAATGAGGGTATTGCCCAACTTATTTTTTTGCAGGCTGCGGAAGTTTGCAGAACATCATATAAGGACAAGGCGGGCAAATATCAGGCCCAAAAAGGGATAACTCTACCGAAGTTATAATGCAACTTTCATGGAAAAATAAGCTTATTGTAGCTCTTGATGTGTCCGATCGGGACAAGGCCCTTGATATTGTGGACAGGCTCGGCGATCAGGCGGCCGTCTTTAAGGTCGGCTTTGAGCTTTTCGTAACAGCGGGTCCGGGCATGGTACAGGAGATACAGAAAAAAGGCAAGAGGGTATTTCTCGATCTCAAGTTCCATGATATTCCCAATACTGTTACAAGGGCTGCTGTTGCTGCTGCGAGACTCGGAGTTTACATGTTCAATGTGCACACTTCCGGCGGCCTTGCCATGATGAAGCAGTGCAGGGACGCCGTGGCGGAGCTGTGCATTAAGGAAAACATTCAGAAGCCGAAGATTATCGGGGTCACGGCCCTTACCAGCCTCGATACCGAAATCCTTAAGAACGAACTGGGGATACACTACAGTCTGAAAACACATGTGAAGCGCCTGGCCTCGCTTGCGTTCGAGGCCGGTCTTGACGGTGTTGTCGCGTCACCTCATGAAACAGTCATGATAAAGCGGCAATGCGGAAAGGATTTCCTTGTGGTTACCCCGGGAATAAGACCCTCCTGGGTCCCGCCTGACGACCAGAAGAGGACGGCAACCCCCAGGCAGGCATTGCGGGACGGAGCGGACTACATTGTAATGGGCAGGGGAATACTGAAGCATGAGGACCCGGCCAGGGCATTGGAGCTTATTTCTCTTGAAATGCTTACCGCGTAAAGATGGCGGGTGAAATTAAACCTCAGCAAAACAGATTTTTTGGACCACGCGGGAAGGGGGGGCATCCCGCCGCTTTTCAGTGAGATTCCTTATGGCGAACCCTGTCTGTTTTACGAAAGGCTCTCCGCATCGCGCCAACTGCACCAGAGTATTCTTCTTGAAAGCGTAAGGGGCCCGTACAAAATCGCCCGTTATTCATTTATCGCCTTTGAACCGTATTTAGTGTTGAATGCCAAAGACGGTGAAGTAAGCATCACCTCCTCCAGCGGGCAAAAGAGTTCTACTTCGTTCAGATCTCCGCTTGACCGGCTGAGCGAGCTCATTGCCGCTTATCCCCAGAACGCTGTCCCGGAACTCCCTCCTTTTCAGGGAGGCGCGATCGGATTGCTTTCCTATGACTTTGTCAGATACCTGGAAGATATTCCGCGAAATGCCGTTGCCGACCTCGATATTCCTGATATTCATTTTATGATGGCTGACAGGGTTGTTGCTTTTGACCATTTTGAGAAAAAAACATGGATTATTATGTCCCCTGGAGCGCGGCAGACGGAACTGGGATACAGGGACACTGCGGATATTGACTGGAACAGCGCATATGATGAAGCCGAAGAAGGGCTAAGGGCAATAGGCGACAGGCTCAAGGACAAAGATGTGTCTTTACAGCAATCCGGCCGCCTTCACCCTTCAGCCTCTGGCCGTCGGCTGTCGGTCCCGCTCAATTACGAGATGAACAAGGCCTATTATATGGAGATGGTAAGGAAAGCTAAAGAATATATTGCCGCAGGGGACATATTTCAGGCGAACCTGTCCCAGCGCATCTCGGCATTTGTAGATGATGTCGGCCCGTGGGACATTTATAAAATGCTGAGGCAAATAAATCCGTCCCCTTTTGCCGCCTTTGCCGATTTTGGCAGTTATAGCATTGTCAGCTCGTCGCCCGAACGTCTGGTGACGGTAAAAGGCCGCATTATTGAAACCCGGCCGATTGCAGGCACCAGGCCGCGCGGGCAAAGCGTTAATGAGGATGCCCTTATGAGGGCGGAATTGCTGCTCAATGAAAAAGAGCGGGCAGAGCACATAATGCTTATTGACCTGGAGAGAAACGATATGGGAAGGGTGGCTGAATTCGGCAGCATAAAGGCAGACGAACTGATGATAACCGAGGACTACTCGCATGTCATGCATATTGTCTCGAACATAAAGGGCATTCTCAAAAACGGCAAAACGTGTTTTGATGTTATTCGGGCCGTATTTCCCGGCGGCACAATTACCGGCGTGCCGAAAGTAAGGTGCATGGAAATAATCGATGAGCTTGAACCCGTTGCAAGGGGGCCATATACAGGATCTCTCGGATATATAGGCTTTTCCGGTTCTATGGACCTGAACATTATCATACGGTCTTTTGTACTTAAAGATAAGCGTGCCTATGTTCAGGCCGGAGCAGGAATTGTCGCGGATTCAGACCCTGAGATAGAGTATTACGAAACGCTGAAGAAGGCGGAGGCACTGATAAAGACGATCGAGCATGTGCATGGGCGACAATAAGGAAGGGATAGGCAGGGGCGGACTGTTTATCGGATCGTTTTAAAGAACGTGAATAGTAAAGTAAAAGCCTTTTTAAAAAGTGCATTTCTTTTTTTACGATTCACGATTCACGCCTCACGATTCACAGGTTTTGCATCGCTTATATATTGCATCATTAGTGAATAATATTGTATGTTAATCAGTTCACTATTTATATCGAATTTCATACGGGAATACAAATGAAAGTGCCATTTTCAAAAAAAGTCGCAACGAAGTTGATTTTTTATCCGCTCCTGTTCATGCTTGCCCTTTTTGCCGCCTTTTCTGCCGGATTTTACTACCTGGCCCCGCAGAACCCTTTTATTGATTTTCCCAGGCGGCAGCAGATGAATCTCTTGTCAGAGAAAAGACTTGCCGTTGATATGTTGTTTGAGCAAGTCAAAAAAAGCACCGAATTTGTTTCGAAAAACGAGATTATCAGAGAGGCGGTCGCCTTACATACTGCTTCTGTCGGGGCAGCTGACAAACGGAGGAGGAAAATACTTGTTTCGGCACGACAGGATGCGGAGGCGGCGTCGCAGAAATTGCTTGATGATATGGTGCTTTCCGCTCCCTGCAAAATGTTCGCTCTTTTGTTAAAGGACGGGACAATTATTTCGAGCAGCCAGAGAGAACTGATAGGCAGTAACTGGTCTGACAGAGACTTTTTCGCGAGCGCAACAGCTGAATTGCAAACCCTATCGGTGATGGTCTTTAATAGTGCCGACAGCGGCATGATTTTCCTGGCGCCTGTCTTTGTCGACAAGGATGGCCCGGCAGGATTTATTTATGCGGTCCCTAATAATAACAGGCTTGCCGGTCTTTTACACGTTGAGAGTGGCGTCTACAAAACGGAAAAAGTTGAGCTGATTGACAAGGAAGGCAACCTGATGCTGACGCAAAAAGGTTTTCCTGACAAGCGGATCAGGTACAACGTCCCCAACTACGAAAAGGGGAACTCGGTCCAATTAAAGGACAACCTGTTTTTCTATGTTGTTCCCCTCGTGAACGCTCCTTTTCGTCTTATCTCGACTATCGACAAGTCCGAGGTCATGCAGCCTTTGATAATAGTTTTGGTATTGTGTGCGACCTTTGCAGGTCTGCTTCTTATTGTGATGTTGTTTTGGAGCTTCTATTACGGCCCGAAACTCGTTTCAAAGCCGGTTGCAGGGTTTGTTAATGCCATGAAAGATGTTTCCGACGGTATTCTGGACAATATTAATTTTGGAAAAGATTGTAGCGGGGAATTGTTTGAGTTGAAAAAATCGTTCGAGTCGATGGTCGACGAACTGAAGCTCAGGGAATCGTTGCAGGCGGAAAGGCTTAAGTCGGCAAAAGCGATGGTGTCCAGCGCCCCTCTCGCAGCAGGCATTCCGTATGAATTAAGAGACCCCCTGACTGCCATTGCCGGAGCTGCGGAGGGTGTGATAAGGAGCGAGCAGCAGCTTAATGAACAGAGCAGGAAGGACCTGCAGGACATGCTCTGCGCTTCGAAGGACCTTCTCCTGCTTATGGACAATCTCTATGATTACGCTCAACTTGAGCAAAAAAAGTTTGTGAGTGCCGCCGGGCCGTTTAATCTCTGTGAACTACTGGATGAGATTGGGCCATATGCAAAAGACCTTGCGGGCGTGAAAGAAATAGAAGTGATCGTAGAGTGCCAGGAAGTGTTTATGAACAGGATGGTGCATACGGACAGAGCCGTGCTCAAAAAAGTGCTGTTGAACCTTGTAAGCAATGCGGTGAAAAATACGGCCGAAGGGACTATCACCATATTGACTACTGAAGGACCAAAAGAAGGGGCGGATTATATTGAGGTGTCGGTTGCCGATACCGGAAAAGGGTTCGGCAGCGATGAATTGGACCAATTGTTCATGGATATCGCCTCTCCCCATTCATTGTTGGGGCTTATTATGGCACGAAAAATGGTCGAAATTATCGGAGGCAATCTTGAAGTCGAGAGTCTGGCCGGCAAGGGTTCAGTTTTTACCGCTATTATTCCGGTCAAGCCGATTGTCTGATAGCTGCTGTCCTCAGTTGTTGAAGATTACCTTTAGCTTTTGTTAAAATTAAAACTCGTGGGAAGCAAACGCAACATACAGTATACTGTAACGCAGGGCCCTTCTTTCGGGGGCTTTTAGCGGGCACTAAACTCACACTATAAAAAGGGGGAAATTTTCTGACAGTGAGCGGCGATGAAAAAAATAAAAGTTTAGTCGACAGAATTTGGAATTTGTTCTCTTCCATAAAGCTTGCGGTAGTGGTTTTTTCGATTATATCGGCCACGTCTATCGTGGGTACAGTAATTGAACAGCAAGCCGAACCCGAACGGAACATAAAATTGCTGGCAAAGTTTTTTGGTCCGAATTTTGCTCCTACTGCCTTTCGCATATTGGATACGCTCGGGTTTACCGATATGTTCCGCTCCTGGTGGTTTATGGCCCTTCTGTTTATTTTCACGGCGAACCTTGTCATCTGTTCGATTGACAGGCTGCCCAAAATATGGAAGGTCGTCAAGGAGCCGATCAAGCCCGTTACTCCGGAACGCTTAAATGCCCTGTCGATAAAACGAGAGCTTATTTTAAAAGAGAAAGTTGACAAAGCCTCGGAGCACGCAGGAGCTGTGTTGAAAAAATATGGGTTCACGGCCGCGGCGAGAAATGAGGAGAAAGCGGTCCAGTTATATGCGGAAAGGGGCAGATACAGCAGACTCGGCGTGTATGTTACTCATCTGAGCATTCTGCTGATATTGGCCGGAGCGGTAATCGGCATGCTTTTCGGGTTCAATGCCTCGATTAATTTGCCGGAAGGTGTTTCATCCGTTGTTGCCTATAAAAGTGGCGGTATGCAGATACCGCTCGGGTTCGAGGTGCGGTGCGATAATTTTAATGTTTCCTTTTACGATAATTCTGATACTCCCAAGTCATATAAAAGCCGGCTGACCATTTTAGAGGACGGCAGGGAAGTGACGAAAAAGGTGATAGATGTCAACAACCCATTACACTATAAAGGCATCACTTTTTATCAGGCAAGTTACGGCTTTGTGCCGAACAAGGATTCGATATTTCAATTCACCGTTACATCAAATAACGGAACAAAAGAAGATGTCAATATTAAATTCGGAGAACCCTTTGTAATTCCCGGCACTGCAGTGACCGGCAGAGTCCTTGACTTTAGTCCGGCCCTCGCTATGGATGAGTCCGGCAAACTCTATACTTATGCTGAAATGATGCTTAACCCGGCGGCCTTTGTGGAATTTTCAGAGAACGGCAAAATGAAATACCGCCAGTGGGTACTGGTGCGGTCACCGCAGACATGGAAGGTGGCGGATGGAATAGTTGAGTTTAAGCATCTATGGGGTGCGCAGTATACCGGTTTGCAGGTGAGGAAAGACCCGGGTGTATTGGTTGTTTATCTGGGGTGCATGATTATGGCCCTGGGTCTGTATACTTCATTCTTTATGCGACATGCAAAAGTATGGATATGGGTCAGGGATGAGAAGGGCGGAGCGAAGATCCTCATAGCTGCTTCAGTGAATAAAAATAAAATCTCTTTTGAACAGAAGATTGATAAAATAGCAAAAGAACTAACAAGTAACAGGTGATGGGTTACAGATTTTTTTGCTGTATCCCATCACCTGTTACCCATAACCTATTACCTGTATTAAACGGAGGTCATACATGGACAGTTCCCAGTTTTTCGGCATAGCGAGCATTGCGTATATTCTTGCAATGGTTGCCTATATAGCGTACCTGTCTTTCAAAAATTCGACGGTCGGAGTTATCGCGACAACTATAACAGTGGTTGGGTTTCTCTCCCATACAATAGCATTCTTTCTGCGCTGGAAAGAGTTTTACGAAATCGGCCAAATGGGAATCCTGAGAGCTATCCCCCTTACGAATCTCTATGAATCGCTGATATTCTTCGTCTGGTGCGTGATACTGGCTTATCTCATCATCGAGTGGAAATACAGGAACCGTTCGTTCGGTGCTTTTATCACGCCCATCGCCGGAATGGCGCTGGCGTTTATCGATATATCCGGCATGGATAAAAGTATACACCCGCTGATACCGGCACTTCAGAGCAACTGGCTTTTGGCGCATGTAACAATGAGTTTTCTCTCCTATGCAGCCTTTGCCATCTCTTTTGCCACATCAATGATGTACCTGATTATTACTACCGAAGACAAAAAAAGCGCTCCTTATATTTTCTGGACCATTGCTTTGGGTATCTTTGTTTCAGTGCTTCTTGCCATGGGCATCGATTTTTTAGTCTTCAAGGTCGCCGTGGGTTCTCCGGAATCATTCATAAAGAGTTATCTGTTCAAAGCAACTTACAGGAACAGTTCAGGAGCGTTATCGCTCCTAAGTTATATGGGGACGGCTGTTTTTATCTTCGTGATATGGAAGTACGGCTATTTATTGAGAAACGTTATTTCGTCTTTCTCCATTTCCCCGGACTTGCTTGATGATCTGACATATAAGAGTGTTGCTGTGGGATTTCCGGTATTCACTCTGGGCGGTCTTATTTTCGGGGCCATATGGGCAGACCAGGCGTGGGGCAGGTATTGGAGTTGGGACCCGAAAGAGACATGGTCCTTAATTACGTGGTTTGTTTATGCCTTTTATCTCCATGCGAGATTTTTAAGGGGTTGGAGGGGCAGAAGGATAGCTGTCCTTGCGGTGCTCGGATTTGTCTGCACAGTCTTTACCTACCTCGGCGTGAACCTTCTTCTGAGCGGGTTGCATTCATACGGAGGAGGATAAAAACAAGGTTAAGGCTAAGGTTGAGGTTAAGCAAGGTTTCTTGTTTTTTTCTAAACCTTAACCTTGACCTCAACCTTGTTTTGTTATGAACATTCTCGGTATCGATACATCTTGCGACGATACGTCTGCAGCGGTAGTTTTACGCGGTGAGCAAGTACTTTCTTCTATTGTTTCTTCTCAGGCGGATATCCATAATAAGTATGGGGGGATTGTCCCCGAACTGGCATCTCGCCGTCATGTCGAAATGATATGGCCTGTTGTCGATGAAGCCCTTAATGCGGCAAATATTTCCTTTGACGCCGTCAATGCCATTGCCGTATGCTGCGGTCCGGGACTTATCGGTTCACTGCTGGTAGGGTGCGGGTTTGCAAAAGCTGTGGGGTACGCGCGAAACATTCCTATTGTTGGAGTGAACCATCTGGAGGGACATATTTTCTCCGTTTTCCTTGAAAAAAAGAAGCCGGAATTCCCTTTTTTGTCCCTGATAGCCTCCGGCGGACATACGAGTCTTTTCATTATCAACGGGTTCGGGCAATACAAGGAATTGGGCAGGACAAGAGATGATGCGGCGGGAGAGGCATATGATAAGGTTTCAAAGCTGTTGGGGCTCGGATATCCCGGCGGGCCTCTTATAGACAGACTCGCCCTGGAGGGGGATGCCGGAGCTTTTGATTTCCCCCGCGCCTGGCTGCCGGAATCCTTTGACTTCAGTTTCAGCGGTCTCAAGACAGCCGTCAAATTGGTTGTCGCGAAGGACGCCGGCTTGCTCAAAAATCCGGTTTCCCTGGCGGATATTGCCGCTTCCTTTCAGGCCTCGGTGGTGGATGTGCTTGTTAGGAAAGTTGAATTGGCTATAATAAAAACAGGAATACGCGCCGTGGTGCTCTCGGGGGGTGTTGCCTCAAACAGTGCCCTGAGGAAGAAGATCAGTGAGATGGCCAATGAAAGGGAGGCAAAGGTTTTTCTGCCTTCGCCCGCGCTCTGTACAGACAATGCCGCTATGATAGCGTCTGCCGGATACTATCATTACATTGCAGGTGATACGGCAGCTCTCGATTTGAATCCCAAAGCGTACCTGCCGTTATAGGGGTCACGGCAGAATGCGGCAGAGGCCGATTTTCTGAAATTATTTCTTTACGCTTATACTCAACGCTTTTGGACGACCGGTGCTGTTATTCAGTACTCCCTATAATCGAGAGGCTCACGACATCATCTGAAATGTATGCATTCTATTCGTAATAAACGCGCCGGCAACCAGAAAAGTAGGTGTAGAGTGCATATTATTTTCAGGTAACCATACATTCAAGCAAAAGAGGCCATCAGATCATTCGCGTGTGGTATAATTCGATTAAGGAGGTAACAATAGTTATGTTTGAGAGAATATCCTTTGACCCGCAAATTATGGGCGGAAGAGCATGCATACGGGGAATGCGGATTCCGGTATCTGTAATCGTGGGACAGATTGCCCACGGAGCCGCCGTAGACGAGATACTTCAAGATTACCCAGACCTTACCCGAGAAGACATCACCGAGTCACTTGAATACGCTGCC
The DNA here is from genome assembly GCA_963784135.1 of Nitrospirota bacterium. Taxonomy (GTDB): domain Bacteria; phylum Nitrospirota; class Thermodesulfovibrionia; order Thermodesulfovibrionales; family Dissulfurispiraceae; genus JADFXI01. The sequence goes on from CAWAQG010000004.1 coordinate 574,748, forward strand.
TGGTTAACCCAGGAAGAAGTCCACGCCGTTTAGCCCAATGCGATTTCTTGCCGATATGGGCATATCCATGAGGATCGTGGAGTGGCTCCGTTCGAACAGTCACGACGTGATCCATCTTCGGGAACAAAACCTTTACTCCCTTCCTGATAATGAGATTTTTGATAAGGCGATCAAGGAAAACCGTATTATCCTAACCTTTGATCTGGACTTTGGAGAGATCGTAGCCCTCTCCAAAAGCAGACAAATAAGCGTAATCCTATTCCGCCTTCGTAATACGACCACGCACTTCGTCATAAAGAGACTCGATACAGTGATGGCCGAATCCGCCACACTTCTTGAAGAGGCACATATCGTCATAATAGAGGAAAATAGGTACCGTATCCGAAAGCTTCCAGATGTGTTTAAAAAGTGATTATTTCTTTACACTTATACTGAACAGTTTCAGACAACCGGTGTCGTACTTCATTCCTCCCCATAATGCGCAACGACAAGCTCTCCCTTAAAATGATAACTTTCAAGCCGAAAACATAAGACTGGCTCTCAGACAAGCCACACCGCTACTGTCCAGATTGAGCTACGGATTAGTGCCAGGGAGGCAGGTTTGCTGACCCGTTTTCCCGGGCTTACATGCTATTGCATGCCCAAAAAAGCCCTCGCAAGAAAGGCGGCCATCTGGTCCCTGGTAACATCTTCGGAAGGGCAGTATTGGCCATTACCGCAGCCGGTGGTGATGCCAAGCTCCTTCAACTTCTGGACATATGGGAAGAAACTGTCAGTTGCCGGAACATCGCTGAAATAAGGTGTTGTCGATGCACAGTTTACCGACGCCCCTGCCACACCGCCATTACAGGTGAAGTTTGTGGTGCTCTGGCCTGCTGCAACTTGCGTTGCCCTGACAAGGAAAGCGGCCATCTGGTCCCTGGTAACATCTTCGGAAGGGCAGTACTCGCCGTTACCGCAACCAACTGTTATACCCTCATCTTTCACTTTCTGGACATAATTAAAGAAAGTGTCCGATGTCGGCACATCACTGAAATAAGATGTCTGAGAAGCAATAGTGAATGTATCAGTATACAACGCCCTTATGATAAATGCTGCCATCTGGTCCCTGGTAACATTTTCGGAAGGGCAGTACTCGCTATTACCACAACCAACCGTAATAGCATTTGTAAAGAGGGAGTAGATATAAGGCGTAAATACATTCTCCGACACATCCGAGAAGGTTGCCCCCGCCTGCATGATAGTGATTGGTTGTCCTGCAACGGTTATTGTTCCAATTTGTGCACTCCCCGTAGTATTCGCGGCCACGTTGAAAGTTACTGTGCCAGTGCCGGTACCGCTGTCTCCAGAAGTAATCGTAATCCAGGAATCATTGCTCATCGCCGTCCAGGAATAGCTGTTCGATGATGACGTTACTATTATACTTCCCGTACCCGATGAAGAACTGAAACTGAAGACAGCAGGTGAGACGCTGTAGGTTGGGTTATTAATTTTTATAGCCAATCCAATTAGTCTATCGTTTATGTCTGTATTATCATCATTCAGAGCAAGGAACATCGTATTCCCGTTATTACCAATTGCGCCTGAGAACTGTGGCATTGCACCTGAGAGGGAGAAACCATTGTAGCTCCCATCAGTCTGGATTGAAAGGGTTTCAGACTTGTTCTTAACTGTAATAGAGTTATCGGCATGCAATACATTTGCCGATAACTGACATGCCCCACTGCTGTTACAAATAATTGTCCCATACTCTGAACGAACGCTACCCGAATTGTCACCCAAAGCGGTATATGCCCATTCGCCACTAAGATCAGCAGTAGAATAGGCCCTATCCTGTTTTTTCATCGCAAAGGCGGCTACAAAGTCATTTCCTGTCTGAGGATAAAACGTTGTTGTGTTTGATAACACTAATACATTTGCATCAACTGATGCCCATCCTATGTAATTGTTAATGGTCACAAAACCGTTTGGATTAACGTTATATAAACCAGCAGTATTTGCAACGGTAAGTATTGTACCATCACCATTTAAGGTTCCATTGGTTAATAGGTTGCCGGCACCATCCATGCTTAATATTGTTGACCAAGCCCTGTTGTGACCATTAGTCCCACCCTGACTGTTATACTCGTAACTGATATAGTAGTAATCACCGGAAAGATCTGAATTACTGTACTGCTTTGTAGTATCCGGCTTTACACCCACCATTAGGGCCTGTAGTTCTGGTCCTGTTACACCATCAGCTATATACATATTTCCATCACTGGATGTAACACCATTTACAAGTCCTTGATACCTACCCGTTACTGCATCATATATATCCAGTGAGAATGTTCCATCAGGGTTGTCGGTAAAGTTTAAATTCGAAGCATCGTTTTGCTTGCAATAATTAGCATTTGGACAAATGTCCGCACTTTCAGCATATGTGCTTACTGCAGCGCTGTTACTATTAAATATTATCTGCTCCGACTCTGTCTTCCATGTACACCAGTTACCTGGACGACCGTGTCCCAAAAGAACACTACCCCATGTACCAATAAGCGGATTACTGCCTGCATAAGCATTTGTTGATATCTGCCATGTCGCCATGTTCACGTGCTCAGTCAACACAGACAGTACGAGTGCTGCCAATGCCATGATACCGATATGCCATATTTTCCGTTTCATGTGACCTCCTCTCCTAACGTAATTCTGGATATAAATGTAGAAATCATGACAGACACTCTGCAATAATATTTTCAAGGAAAGAGAAACTCAATGGATTATATAACCCACCGCTCAGCATGTCAGTAGGTAGGTAATTTTCACATTTGTCACAGCAAAATAGAAATGTCCCCTTTGTAGAAAAGGGATAGAAGTTTGTAAACTGACCGCTTTAATGGCGCCAGAACGTGGCCGGAATAAATAGAAAGCTTAACGTGCTTTATATTCCGAATTATGTTGAGACTCCTTATAGCAAAGACGCGGCAGCCCTAATCCTCGAGAAACGTCTTGATCGTATCCAGAAAATCTTTGTTATCGATCGGCTTTGAGATGTATCCGTCAAAGCCCTTTTCGAGGAAGATGTCCCGCTCGCCTTTCATCGCATAGGCGGTAACGGCGATGATCTTGATATGCCTTGTCTCCTCATAAGACCGCAGCGCTGAGGCAACGCAAAGACCGTCCATGCCCGGCAACTGGATGTCGAGCAATATAATGTCGGGCTTTTCGCTCCTGGCAAGTTCGACAGCGTATGACCCCTCTGTGGCACACAGGCACTCATAGTTGCGGAGACCCAGAAGGTCGGTAAAGAGTTCCATATTTACCGGATTGTCCTCCACAATAAGTATCCTATGTTTGCGCATAGACCTCTACCCTTCCTCCGCCCTCGGCCTTCGCCTTTCTTATTGCCTGATGGGCCTTGAACACTATATCTTCCGGACCGGAGGCGTCAATGGGATAATTCACAACGGTTATGCTTGCGGTCAACCTGCCCCCAGGCATGATCTCTGCGCCGAAAAATGGATAGGTATCGATGTAGGAAAGGATCCTTTGAGCCACGTGCTCCGCAGGTTTTTTCAGTGTATTGGACAATATCATTGCGAACTCGTCAAAGCCGTAACGCACCACAATGTCTGAACCGCGGAGCGTCTTGCAAAGAAACTCCGCTATTTTCTTGATACAGATGTTTGCCCTGCTGATTCCGTATGCATCGACGTATCCGGTAAAATGATCGAGATCGAGCATCAACACCGTTAGTGTATTTTTATACCGCTCTGACCTGCATACCTCCTGTGCAAGGCGCAGTTGAAAATATGAGTGGTCGAACAGTCCGCTCACCTCGTCGATGAGTCCTGCCTTCGCGGCATAGGTTACCTCAAGGTCCCTAACGTGCATAAGAAGGTCTTCCTTTGTAAAATGGCTTTTTTGTATAAAGCTTTCGACCTTCCCTGCAAGCCTGAGCCTGTCATCCATGGTCAGATCTTTTGCCGTCAGGATGAGGATTGGTATATCGATGGTGACGGGATTGCTCCTGAGCATATAGGCAACTTCGAATCCGTCAACTTCGGGCATCATAAGGTCAAGAATAATCAGGTCGGGCTTGTAGGCAACCGCTTTTTCAAACCCGGTCCTGCCCTCGTTTGAGGTGATCACGCTGTATCCTTCAGGCTGGAGAAACGATACCAGTAGTTCGAGGGCATCATCATGGTCGTCTATGCACAGAATATTGACCGTCTTTCTTTTCTTTTTCGAGGAAAAATTGAAATCCTGAAGCTTTTTCAGAAGTCCGTCTTTGCTCAACGGTTTTACCATATAGTCCGATGCGCCAAGGGCGAGACCGAGTTCGCGGTTGTCGATAACGGATGAGACGATTACAGGGATGTCTTTGAGTTCGGGGTCAGACTTCAGCTCATTGAGGATCTCCCATCCATCCCTGCCGGGAAGCATCACATCCAGAACAACGGCAAAGGGCCCGAGTTCGCGTATACGGTTTATTGCATTATCGCCATTGCCGCAATGTGCTACCCGGTATCCTCCCTGGGCAAGATAAAGCATCAACAGTTCAGAGGTGGCGGGATCATCCTCAACTATAAGGATAAGAGGAAAGTCGGTCTTTCGCTCCTTCCGGACATCAAAATCAAAAGTAATATCTTCTTTTTTAACCGGCTGCGCTATATCATGTGCCGGAGTTGAGCTGTCCGAGAGAGGCAGGCGAACGGTAAAAGTGCTGCCGAGGTTTTCCTTGCTCTCGACAAAAATCTCTCCTCCGTGCAGTTCCACAAGTCTTTTCGTGAGGGCGAGCCCGAGACCGGTGCCCTCGTATCTCCTCGAGTAGCTGCTGTCGACCTGCACGAAGTCGGAGAATATCATTTCATGGTGCTCTTTTCTTATACCTATGCCGCAGTCTATAACAGAAAGCTCCAGGCAGGCGTCGACCCCGGCGAATGTTTTCGGGCGGGACACAGGGGTCTCCCGGCGGTATTTTACAATCTCTGTTTTTAAAACGATATCTTTCTCTTCCGGGCTGAACTTTACGGCATTGGAAAGCAGGTTATACAGTATCTGTTTGAATTTTATCTTGTCGGCCCTGATCAAGGGTCCGGCATCCGAGATGCTGAGCAGGATCTTCTGTTGTTTTCTGTCGGCGAGCGGCCGTATAACTGACTCGACCTCCGATATTGCCTGGGCCGCATCGAAGCTCTCGCAGTGCAGTTCCATTTTACCGGACTCTATCTTCGCAATGTCGAGGATATTGTTTATCAAATGGAGCAGATGGCTTCCGGAGTTGTATATATTGGCCACGTGCTTCTTTTGCTTTTCTGCAAGGGGACCGAACGACTCATCAGAAAGGAGATTGGAAAAGCCTAAAATGGAGTTAAGGGGGGTCCGCAGCTCATGGCTCATGGTGGAGATGAACTGGCTCTTGAGCTTGTTCGACTGTTCCAACTCCCTGTTTGCCTTTTCGAGGTCTTTTGTCCTTTCGATGACCTTATCTTCCAGCCTTTCATTGAGCTCCTGAAGCTCCATGTTTCTTTCATCTATGGCCCTCTCGAGCCTCTTCTTTTCGGTAATATCTTTGCTTATTCCCACAGTACCATGTATTTTGCCGTCGCCGTTTCTTATATAGGAGATTGTAAGGCTTACCTCGATAATCCTTCCGTCCTTTGCCTTCAAACAGGTCTCGTGGTTGCATACGAAGCCCTCTTTCTCCAGCATTTGCATGATGGAGCGCCTCTCCTCGGGCCGCACCCAGAGTCCTTCCGCCATAGTTCCGGTTATCTCTTCACGCGAATAGCCGAGAATCCTCGAAGCTCCGGAATTGAACTCGACAATCCGCCCATCGGTATCGGTCGTTACAATGACGTCCGCCGAATTGTTCAGGACATTTTTCAGATATGTCCTGGTTTCGGAGACGACCTCCATGGCCTTAAACTTTTCGATGGCGTATGCGGCCTGGATGCCAAGGAGCGTGATAAACTCTATCTCCCGTTCCGTCCAGACCCGGGGCTGAAAATCGTCTATATAGAGGATGCCGGTAATGTGGTCATTCGCAAACAGAGGGACCGCAGCAAGGCTCTTTATCCCCTCTTTCAACAGCGCTGCATTATCGACAAAAGAATACCCGGCCAAGTCCGTGATCACTGTGGGTACCCTTTTACCGAGGATGTGGTCGGTCATGCCCCCCTTACGTCTTTTCCAGGTGGAGACCTGCGAAAAGTCCGTCGAAAATCCCATCGATGCCATAAGCGTAAGATATCCTGTGGCTTCATCGTAAAGCGCCAGACTTCCGGCGGGCGCTTTCAGTGTCCTGAGCGCCTCTGTCAGAAGTGTATCGAGGACCGCTTCGAGCCTATCGGACGAAGTGAGGGCCACACCTATGCGGTAAAGTTCCCTTGTCTCGTTGAGGAGGAGTTTTACCTCCTCTTTTGCATGTTGCCGTTTTTCGACCAGGTCACATATCAATCTTGCGCTTTCACCGTCAATAATTTTTGTTGACGGTGACTTGTACTTGAAGAACTCCTGGAGCACATCTTCCCTGCCGGTCACATTGATGACGATATTGGGCGCTTTGAGAAGGAGTTCCCTGAAGTCTAATGTTGTGAAGATATTGAGACGTTTTGCCATCTCAAGGCCGGGTGCAGAGGGATTATTATCGGCGATGCCGATAATAGTGATGTCGGAATCGCTTGAGAGAATGGAAAGCAGAGCGCTCCCACCCCTGCCGGCCCCTATTATCGCAATGTTTCCAACAAAAAGAGACATGATAAAAGAATCGCTCTCCTTTTTGCTCAAATCCACAACAATCCATAATATTAGGAGGATTACTCGACTGCTGTCAAGTATAGATTCACCTAATGAAGGTTTCTGACCCACTACCTGTTTTCTGAATCATGTTGTTGATGTAAAACGGACATGCTACAATAATCAACGCATAATGCGGCATGAGTATCGAGTGTAAGGAGCGGTTGATGCATTTTCAGGGAGTGGCCGGATTGCTGGTAATGACGGGATTTGCGTGGATTATCAGCGAAAACAGGGGAAAGGTAAGTTACAGTGGAGTGCTTGCAGGCATAGTTGTTCAGATAAGCGTTGCGGCCCTGCTTCTGTATGTCCCGGTCTTCAAGAGTTTTTTCCTGTTTTTGAACGGGTTTGTCCTCTCGCTTGAGGAATCTGCCAGGGCGGGGACCTCATTTGTGTTCGGTTATATCGGCGGCGGCACTCCGCCATTTCTTGTCAAAGACCCCGGATCATATTTTATATTAGCGTTCCAGGCGCTTCCTTTAGTACTGGTAATCGGTGCTCTTTCATCCCTTTTCTTCTACTGGAAAATACTGCCTTATATTGTCAGGGCATTTTCGCTGGTGCTGCAAAAGACACTGAATATCGGCGGTGCGTTAGGGCTTGGGGCTTCGACTACGATTTTTTTGGGCATGGTCGAGTCCCCCCTTGTTATAAAACCGTATTTGCGGGAAATGACAAGGAGCGAGATTTTCTCTCTGATGGTATGCGGAATGGCGTGCATAGCCGGAACAGTAATGTTTTTATATTCAACACTTCTGAAAGGGGTCATCCCCGATCCGTTGGGAAATATTTTGACAGCCTCCTTCATTCATATCGCTGCAGCCATCACGATCTCACGCATAATGGTCCCGGAGTCCGAAAAGCAGACGAGCGGAACTCTTGTCCCCGGGCAGGAGGCCAAAAGCGCTATGGATGCAATTGTGAAAGGAACGATTAATGCCCTTTCCCTTCTTTTAAACATCGTGGCAATGCTTATAGTCATGGTTGCATTGGTACATCTCGTTAACATGGTGCTCGGTCTCCTTCCGGCTGTTGCAGGGAGGGCTGTCACATTGCAGCGGTTGCTCGGCTTCGTTATGGCCCCTGTAGTCTGGCTTTTCGGCATCCCGTGGGCAGAAGCGCAAACCGCCGGATATCTGATGGGCACGAAGACAATGCTTAATGAACTGCTGGCCTTTATTGATCTCGCCAATCTTCCGGCGGAAGCGCTAAGTCCCAGGAGCAGATTGATTATGACCTATGCTCTGAGCAGCTTCGCAAATTTCGGCAGCCTGGGCATACTTATCGGCGGGCTGGGGAGCCTGGTCCCCGAACGCAGCAGTGAGATCGTAGGACTGGGCATCAAGTCTCTTGTCGCAGGAACACTGGCAACCTGCATGACCGGAGCGGTAATAGGGATTCTTCAATAACACTATGGATATAAGCATTATTCTTCGTTCATTTGTCGAGAGGTACGGATATTATGCCTTGTTTGCAGGGACGTTTCTCGAGGGAGAATCGGTATTGCTGATCGGCGGGCTGTTTGCTAATTTGGGGTATCTGGATCTGCGTGCCGTGATGCTGACTGCATTTATCGGCAGTTTCTCCGGCGACCAGATATACTTCTGTATTGGACGGCTCAAAGGCAGGGAATTGCTGGCACGGCACCACAAATGGGAAAAACGGGTCGATAAAGTGCACCGCCTTATGGCGCGTTATCATGACCTTATAATGGTCGCTTTCAGGTTTGTGTACGGCATCAGAATCTTGACTCCGGTAGTCCTCGGCATGAATAAAGGCGTAAAAACGCTCCGTTTCTTCGCCCTTAATGCCATAGGGGCCATGATATGGTCGGTAGTAATCTCCTCTGCCGGGTATTTTTTTGGGTATGCCATTGAAAAGCTTATCAGGGCTGTCAAACACTACGAGATAACTGTGCTATTTATGATCGCCGGAATCGGTATTGCCCTCTGGGCCGCACGCCGGTTCGGGCGAAAGAAGTGTTAGAGGATCTAACCAAAATATTCGTATATGCCAAGTGCAATAAGAATCACGCCGGAAATGCGGGTGGAATATTTGCCGAACCAATGCACGCCCGAATACTGCCCGAACTCTATGCCAAACCAAATTGTAACAATGCTGAATATAGCTGTGAAAATTGTGACCAAAGCCGTATTTAGTCTTATCAGACCTGCCCCGATCCCGTTGGCCAAATTATTCAGCGTTAATGCCAGACCTAATAAGAATCCTTCCTCAATGCTGATATGTCCGGAAAAATCCGTATCAGCAAGAAATGGATGATCAAGAATCATAAGGACTTTCCTGAAAAACGGACGACTGGAAATATTCGTCTTTTGAAGCTGTTGGGTCACGCTGCTCTTCTCTTTATCATTGTGCGATGCAGCCTTCTGAATAAAAACCCAGACCCCTGCGCCTGCAATAATAAGAGAGCCGAGAGCATTTGCGGCATTTGGGCTTAAAAATTTGTTTATTTCGTTGCCGACCGTCATGGCAAGAAAGGTGCCGGTAGTTGTGATGAGGGCAATAAGCAAATTCGAATAAAAAGGAATATTTATCTTTCTGGCGCCATAGGATATGCCGACTCCGACGTTATCCAGATTGCTTGACAGCGCCAGCAGTAAGATAGAAACAATATGAAACTTGATCATTTATTCCTCAACTTAGGAGAGGTGCAGTTTGTTTGCTGCATTAATATAACCAGGTAATGTTAACAGAAAATGTCGGTAATGTTACTATTATGTTAAATATATAGTGCAGCCTGTATAAATGCCGAGATATAAATGTTATTATATCACATTGTCGGACCGAGGGCAGGCGTTCGCTTCTGGCTCGTAGTTTTTTAATTTTTTCCTGTGATATAATGTCTTGGCTCTAATGATAAGTTTGGGGGTAATAATTGAAAAGGGTTTCTGTGGAACTCCTGAAGCCGGGAGCTAAACTGGCAAAACCGGTCGTGAATGACAGCGGCATGATTCTTATAGGCGAAGGCACGGTACTGAAGGAATCCCATATAGACCGCCTGCAGGGTATGAATATCAGCACTGTGTTTGTAGAGGGGACGGCAGGGCCTTCAAAAACCAGGGAAGAATTGCTGGCCGAACTTGACGCGAGGTTCAAAAAAACAGAAGATGAGCCCTACATGCCGACAGTGAAAAGGTTATTTAAAGAGTATATAGAAGGGATGAGCAACTGATATGGACATTCGGGAGATGCGGACCCAGATTGAGAACATCGATACGCTTCCGACGATACCCAGCATTTTGAGAAAGTTGCTGGCCGTTATCGAGAAGCCGAAGATTTCAATTAACGAGATAGGCAGTTTTATTGCCAATGATCCTGTGCTCACTTCAAGGGTGCTCAAAGTGGTCAATTCACCTATTTACGGCTTTCCCGGGAGGATATCCTCGTTAAATCAGGCTTTGATACTGCTCGGTCTCAATGTGGTGAGAGGCATGCTGCTCGGCGTTTCCGTTTTCGAGGCAATGCAAAAGACCATGGTCGGACTCTGGGAGCATTCACTTGGCTGTGCTATTGCAGCACGTATCGTTGCAAAGAAAAAAGGATTGAAAGAACCTGAAGAGGTTTCTATTGCCGGTTTGCTGCACGACATCGGCAAGGTGGTCATGGGTCTTAAATTTCCGGAGGAATACGGCCTGGCCATCGCTGATGCCCAGCATGGAGGAATCTTCATGCTGGATGCCGAGAAGAAGCAATTTAATGTAAGCCATGCCGATGCAGGGGGATGGATCGCCCAGAAATGGAACTTTCCCCAGAATCTTGTCGAGCCGATAGAATATCACCACAAGCCGCATCTCTCAAAAGTGGTCCCGCTTCAGACAGCAATCGTCCATTTTGCAGATGTGTTGACGCGTGCAGCCGGATTCGGTTTTTCCGGTGATAACTTTGTCCCGGCAGTGCATCCATTTGTATGGCAGTTACTCGACCTGTCCGATGGTGACTTGAAGGAGATAGTAACAGAATTGGAAGACTCCTTAGGCATGGCCGAGGACTTCCTGTTTTCCGATGAGTGATCCAAAGACTCTCGTTGTTATCTCCAGGGACCAGGTACTGACCAGCTTAATCAGCAAGTTCCTTAAAGGGTTATGTCAAATCGTTGAATTTGCCTCGCTTGGATCATCACTGGACTATGTGTATAGTTCAAGTCCCGATATACTGCTCATTGACATAACATCCGACGATCCCGTTACGGTTTCAATGCTGAACGATTTAAAGAGCGATCCGGTTTTGGGCCACTTATCGGTGTTTGCTGTTTTCGGCGATGCCTTTGTTGTTCCGGGCTGGGACTATCTTCTTGTCGATGATTACATTAAGCGATCATCTCTCGAAGCGGAAATACGGTCGCGGATTGAATTGTGCATACAAAGGGCGGAGAGGGCGATCGAAGTAAATCCGCTGACAGGGTTGCCGGGTAATATTCAAATCACAAAGCAGATACAAAAACGGCTGGATGCAGGCGATCAATTTGCTCTTGCTTACGCCGACCTCGACTTCTTTAAACCTTACAATGACCGCTACGGATTCAGCCGGGGTGATGAAGTTCTGAGGATGCTCGGCAGGCTTATCCTCAATACCGTAAAAGATAGACAACCTCACGCCAGTTTTGTCGGCCACATCGGTGGAGATGATATTGTATTCGTTATGGATTGCAATACTGTTGAAGAGACTTCCGAAAAGATTATCAGTTACTTCGACAGGATTATCCCCACTTTTTACGATATTGAGGACAGGACGAAAGGTTATATAGAATCATTAGACAGGGAGGGACAAAAAAAAGTGTTCCCTCTTATAAGCATCTCAATCGGTATTGTTTGTAATGATAGAAAACACTTCGACCACTATGGGGAGATAGCTGAAGTTGCATCAGAAATGAAGAAGTTTGCCAAAACGGTCACAGGGAGTTGTTTCAAGGTCGATAAGAGGCAGCCGTCCACCGTAAAATGAGACTCATGGATGTCCGGGTTGTGTCACTTAGTCAAAAAGCTTTATTATTGTGTCAGCTTTGTCCTCAATACTCCTGATGCTCTGTGATATCGATTTGTGGTCTTTTTTTATTTTGTGTAATTCGTCGGAGATATTCAAGGCAGCAAGGATAACGGCCTTAAGCGGTGTCATATGAGGCACCGCGGTATATACTTCTTTTACTTTTGCCTCTACGAACTCGGCGAGTTGCACCAGGTATTCGGGCGATTCGTTGTCCCCTTTGATTATATACTTTTGTCCGAGGATATGTACTTCCACATTTCCCATGCAGGTCTATTTGAGCTCGAGCGAGTCCAATTCATTGAATAAATCCTCGATCTGGGTTTTTATCGAGGTTTTCTCGACCATTAATTTATCAATCTCATTGTCTTTTAATTTTATCATGTTTTCGAGCTCTTCTATCCGCTTCCCGAGATTGTTTTTTTCATCTTTCAATATCTTAATTTTTTCAACGGCATAGGCTATCTTCTCTTCAAAAGTCTTTAACATATTTGTAACCCCTCCCTCGTGCCTCGTGTTAAAAATAATACACAATTTTAAATAAAAAAATAAAGAAAAAACAGGCGATAGGCAATAGGCTATGGGCTATAGGTTGTAGAAAAATCTCTTTTTTTTAAAATCTATCGCCCATCGCCGATCGCCTATTGCCTGTTTTAAAGTTCGCCGATATGCGTATGGGCCAGGGAGACATCACCATCGCGGTTTGACCGCAAATACTCGAAATAAGTTGTCATTACTTTCTTGACGTAATTTCTCGTTTCTGGATAAGGGATGTCCTCTATGAACTCGTCGATGGTCCTGTATTTCCCGTTTTTCAACCAGTCCCTTACGGCATCTTCTCCGCCGTTGTATGATGCGAGGGCAAGAGGAACTGACCCCAGTTTGTTGAGCAGTTGCTTTAGATAATAGCTTCCAAGCAGTATATTGGTCCGGGCATCGTAGAGTTCCGGAGAATTCTTGAACTGCACCATTATATTTTTATTATACCTGCGGGCGGTCCCGGGCATCAGCTGCATCAGTCCGATTGCCCCTGCAACAGAGCGCGCTTCGGGCCCGTACCGTGATTCTTCGCGTATTACAGACAGGATCAAATAAGGGTCCAGCGATGTCGCTTCCGAGGCCTCTTTAACTTCGGGCCAGAACGCAAGAGGGTAATACAATTCGTGCAGTCCCTCGGTATAGGGCACTTTTGATATAAGCGCGGCAGCGCTCTTGTAATTGCCCAGTTTCTCAAGATAGGAACTGATAGAGATGAGATCGGCTGGAGCAGGGTTTTTTCTTGACAGGAACAGCAGCTCAGCGGCTGCCTCTTGCTTCAGTCCAATCCCCGCCAGTGTATCGACCCTTTCGGCAACAGACGAATTCAATGAGGCTTTCAAATAGGTATTGCTTATGGCCGGAGGTATCTCTTTATTTTTCAGACAGGTCAGATAACCATAAAAATCATGAACGTTACCCTGGTCCGCCGCCGGCCTCAAGGTCCCTCCATCGCCCAGTAATTCCCTGCACTTCCGGCTCCAGTAAAGATATTTCGAATCCCCGTATGTCTCAGCAAGCTGAGAGAATAATTTGGATGCATTTTTATAGTCCCTCGATAAATAGTACGTCCAGCCTGTTGCCCATAGAGCATCTTCCCTGGAGGACGGATAGTGAGAAAGGACACTGTTGAATATTTTAATTGCCTCGTCGCCAGCCCCCTCCCGTCTTTTCATAGCTCCATATGCTATCATCACCTCTGCCATCCTTTTGTCGGCAGTTTTGCTGAATTCGGGCAGTTCGGCCTGAAAGGCATCGATATCTCCAGCCCTCAAAATCGATCGTGCCCTCCAGAAAAGGTTCTTTGTTTTTTTATAGAGTGCTGCCGCTTCCCTGTATCTTTTCTGCATGAATAGCGAGTAGGCGAGGCTGTCTGTTACTTCATCCCCGGTCCGGCGGTTATCGCCGCGCGTGAGCGCCTCCCTGAGAACTTTTTCAGCATCTCCGAACTGCCACTCGGCATTGAGGGCTTTCCCCCTTTTGACAAGGTCCCCGACCGTAATATCAGACGGCGAGAGTTCATTAGACGCATTGGCCGACAACGGGCAGGTGGATATAAACACTTCCCTGAAGAGTTCCTTGGCTTTCTTCCAGTCGTTGTTCTCTTTAAGGTACTGTGCATAGGTGTATTTGAGCGTCATATTCGAAGGGTTGTCTTTGGCCATTGCCTCAAGTAACCTGCCCACTGACGGGTCGTTCTTCTTTCTCAACAAGTCTATCTCTTTCAGGCGGGCTTTTTTGACAAGCGGGGATTCCTTATATTTTTCTTTGATGGTACTCAGGTCCTCAAGGGCCTTATCAGGTTCACCGGCGCCCTCGAATGCTCTGGAGCGCCACAGAAGCGCATAGTCTCCAAGCAACGGCAACTTCTCATACGCCACAGTCAGAAGGGCGATCGACTTTTCGTAATCACCTCTTTCAAGGCTGTCTTTGCCTTTAATAAGCGCCTGCGCCCCATCATGATTTTTTTCAGCGGCGGCATTGGCCCCTGCCGCATCGGGCAGCAGCTCCGATGCAGATGTCAACACCGGCATAATGCCGGGCGCAAGGAGCACTGCCAACAGGAGGGAATAGAAGAAAAGTACCGGACGCCGCCGGTCAGAAGTTGCCGAGATAATCAATGTATGAATCATAATTTCTTTTTGTCTCATCCAGACTGTCTCCCCCGAATTTTACAAGGAGCGCATCGGCGAGTACCAGCGCTGTCATTGACTCGCAGATCACTGCCGCTGCCGGTACAGCACAGGTATCGGAGCGCTCATAGGCCGCTTCGATAGGTTCTTTGGTTATAATATCGACTGACTTCAACGGTTTTTTCAGTGTAGGGATTGGCTTCATTGCTGCTTTAATGATAACAGGCATTCCGTTGGTAATGCCGCCTTCGATCCCTCCGGCGTGGTTTGTCAGCCTTCGGAAAGGAGAGCCGCATGGTCCAGGCGAAGAAGGGCCGTAGAATATCTCATCCATTACCTCAGAGCCGAATTTGTCCGAATAGGCAAAGCCATCGCCGATTTCAACACCCTTGATGGCCTGAATTCCCATTAATGCATGTGAAAGGATGCCGTCCAGCCGCCGGTCCCACTGAATGTGGCTGCCGAGTCCTGGAGGTACTCCGGTGGCGATCACCTCGAACCTGCCGCCGACAGAATCTCCATTCTGCGCTGCTTTGTCTATCACCGCCATCATAGAATGTGCAACGTCATCCTCAGGACACCGCACGGGAGAGGAATCGATCCTTTCGAGAAAATCCTGCACTACAAATCCATCCCGGAATGGTTTCAGCATTTCATCTGAAACCCGGATGCCGCCGATCTGTGTCACATAGCTCCCTACATATATGGAAAACACGGAAAGGAATTTTTTAGCTATTGCACCCAGTGCAACTTTCATTGCTGTTTCCCTGGCGCTGGAACGCTCAAGGATATTCCGTATGTCCTTCTGATTGTACTTTAGCGCTCCGCCGAGGTCTGCATGCCCCGGACGAGGCCTTGTCACCGGCGCAATGCAACCCTCGTGGACGCTTTCAGGCGACATGCCTTCCTGCCAGTTTTTCCAGTCCCTGTTTTCGATGAGGAGCGCTATCGGCGAGCCGAGGGTTTTCCCCCACCTGACGCCTGATAGTATCTGTGCACGGTCCTGCTCAATTTTCATTCTGCCGCCTCGTCCGTATCCCAACTGCCTTCTTTTGAGTTCAGTGTCAATGTCCACGGCTGACAGGGCAAGGCCCGAGGGGATTTTTTCGATAATGCCGGTAAGCGCTCTGCCATGGGATTCCCCGGCCGTTAAAAATCTGAGTACATTCATCATCTATTTAAAATAACGTGAACCGGCAGTTAGCGTCAATGTTTTTATGCCAGGGGGGGTATGCGACATTTTTTGGTTCTTTGTCCGTCATTCCGGCGCAGGCGGGAATCCCATTCATCAAGGATACCTATTGTACGCAATATCCGATGCAATTCAGTCTGAATTAATTGGAAAAAGATAGCCGGCTTCGACCCCAATCAGGTTGAGCGAGATGTCGACCTATTAATTTTTTGTCTCTATTAGCTTGCCGTTAATAAATTTATGGAGTAT
This sequence comes from Nitrospirota bacterium, assembly GCA_963784135.1. Lineage (GTDB taxonomy): Bacteria > Nitrospirota > Thermodesulfovibrionia > Thermodesulfovibrionales > Dissulfurispiraceae > JADFXI01. Next base: position 590,639 of record CAWAQG010000004.1, read on the forward strand.
GCTTGAAACATATGTCTGATAGGGCAATCCCTCGATTACAGCTTTTTTTTGCAATTCCTCCAAATCTCTTTCGGATATTCTTATATTGAGTCTTTTATCCTTTTTTACGGTATTTCTTGCGTACCTTCTCAGATCTGCTTTCCTTGTCGATAGATTTTTTACCGGTATCAATTCGCCTCTTTCATAGCTGCCCAATATTTCCTGTTCCTCTTTCGTAAGTTTGACTTTCATTTTTTTCCTCCAAAATATTTACCGGTTGCTTTTCTGCAAGGGATAATGGTTTTCAGAAATATTTCTTCTTCATCTTCAACGTAAGGGACAAGATATGCGTAATTGTTTATTCCCACTACCATTATCCTCCGTTCAGCATATCTTTTCTGATTTGGATGTAGATAGTCAGCCAAAATATCGTTCTTTTCAATATAATAAACAACATCTTCAAAACAGACACCCCTTGATTCCTTGAGTTGCAGGCTCTTTTCCGTATTCCAGTTTATATGTTTCATCTATGAATAGATTAGCGCATTGTGTGCATTTTGGCAACAACGACGAAGGCAGACAAAAACTTTTTCCTGCCTAATGCTCCCTCCACAGTACGACTTGAATACCCCGAAGATTTAATAGTAAACTGAGTAAATGGAAAATTATAAACTGGTCCTTCCGGAGCATCTTAATCAATTTGGTTACTTATTTGGCGGCAACCTTTTAAAATGGGTGGATGAAATAGCATGGATAGCTGCGAGCCTGGACTTTCCGGGATGTAAATTTGTTACTGTCGGAATGGATAGAATTGAGTTTCGAAAAAGCATAAAAGAGGGGTCTATTCTCAGATTCCTCGTGGAAAGAGCGAAAATTGGAAAAACTTCAGTGCAGTATTCCGTAAATGTTTTCAATGAAGATATTGAGAGCGGAGACGTAAAAGGAGTGTTCTCTACGCACGTGACTTTTGTATGTCTGGACGAAGAGGGGAACAAGGCTGATATTCCTAAGTAGACAGGGCTAAACTTATTTATGTATTCCTCCGATAATACTCATAAGATGCTTTTTATGGTCGCTGAACAGCTCAAAGGAGCCGGGACAAAATGACAGGAGATATGGTCTTTCCGTTCAGCAAATCGGAATACGCTGAAAGAGAATTATCCAGCGTGATAAGGCTTATGCCCCATCACAGTGAAGTGGAGAGGGCATTCCATGCCATGGCTGATTTCGCACCTGTTTTTATTTGGGTAGCAGAAGCCGGCAATATTAAACGCTTTTATTTCAATAAAGTTTGGCTCGACTACAGAGGCAGGTCCGTTGCTGAAGAGGCGGAAGAAGGGTGGCTGGAAGGAATACATCCTGATGACTATTATGCCTTCCGTTCCGAATGTTCTGAAGCGTGCCTGGAAAGGAGACCATATAAAGTCGAATATCGTTTCAGAAGAAAAGACGGCGTTTTCCGATGGGTACTCGAAACCGGCGTGCCTTTTTTGCGGCCTGATGGCGAACTGGATGGATTTGTCGGATCCTGTGTGGGCATCGGTGAACAAAAGGAACTTGAAGGCCAGCTTTTTAAAATGGCGCATTACGACATTCTTACAGGCCTGGCAAACCGCAGTCTCTTTGTTAACAGGCTGGAACATACAATTTCGCTGTCGCTGCGTTATAAGACGATGTTTGCGCTCCTTTATATCGACCTTGACGGGTTTAAAGCTGTTAATGACCAATATGGACACAAGGCCGGAGACATTGTTTTGGTTGAAACAGCCAAAAGGCTCAATTATTGCGTTCGGGAATCCGATACTGCGGCGCGCATGGGAGGCGACGAATTTACAGTGATTTTGTCCCGCATCAATGGGGAAGAGGATGCTTTATCTGCTGCCGGAAAAATCGCTGAAGAAATTGCAAAGCCCTTTGTCATATTTGACCGTAAATGCTATGTTACGGCGAGCGTAGGTATAGGGATTTTTCCAAACAATGCTGTTGATGCCGAAACCCTGATGAAAAAGGCGGATATGGATATGTACCGCAAGAAGGGAAGCAGGCAGGACATATGCAAGAGTATTTACAGCTAAGCACTCAAAGTTGATTCAGAGTAAAAACAAAATAACCCACTACCATTTATCTCGCCGGCTTGACAACAGTTTAGTAATTGCGTATCCTACAACCTAATGTTACCCAAGTTCTCATTGCTGTAACTAAAATACACACGACAAGAAATTGTTTCTGTAATTATATGCCGAGGTTCAGTCCTTTAAGCCTTTAAGACTTTTCTTTTAAAAATACAGGCATTGCCTGAAAGCATATTTTGGGAGGTCACACATGAGAAGGCACAGCAATATTCTAACTGTCATTTATTTTTCCATGCTGTCAATGTTAGGCTTTTTTCTTGTTTTTCACGTCAAATCAGTCTATGCTGAAGAAACTGTAGTTAAGATCGGTCTTACCGCTCCGCTTGACATCAAACCTCTTGCTGAAAGAGACCCTTATTGGAAACAGGGTCTCGACCAAAAGCGGGCAGTCGATCTCGCGGTAGAAGAAATCAATGCTGCGGGCGGCATCCTCGGAAAGAAGGTGGAGATAATCTCCGTAGACACTCCGAGCAAACCGGCGGAGTCGAAGGTGATTATTGAAAAGATGTACAACGATGGCGCTGCGATGGCCCTGGGAGGCAGTGCTTCATCGGTCGCTATTGCTAACGGTAAGGTCGCGAGGAAAATGAAGAAATTGTACTTCGGCACACTGACCTATTCGACTGAAACAACTGCTGAAGAAGGGCATAAATATATATTCAGGGAATGTTATGACTCAGGCATGGCAGCCAGAGTTGTCTCTGACTATCTCAAGAAAAACTTTGCCGGGAAGAAATACTTCTACATAACTGCGGACTATACATGGGGCTGGACTACGGAAGACGCTTTCCGCCAACAGACCGGCACCACGGACAAGGACACGCATAAGGGCATGCTCACGAAGCTTGGGACTGCCGATTTTAAAACAGTGCTTCAAACGGCGAAAGACGCCGGGGCTGAAGTACTTGTGCTTGTCCAGTTCGGCAGGGACATGGAGACATCTGTCCGTCAGGCATATGAGATGGGGCTGAAGTCCACCATGCAAATCGTAGTGCCGAACCTCACGGAGGACATGGCAGAGGGGGCAGGCGCAGAGGCGATGGAAGGCGTTATCGGAGCGACCGGATGGACATGGAAACTGGCATATGACAAGAACTTCACAAAAGGCAAAGCCTTCGTAGAGGCGTTTGAGAAGAAGTACCAAAGGTATCCTACAACTTCAGGCGCTTCGGCCTATACCATTTTGTATGAATATAAAGACGCGGTGGAAAGGGCAAAAAGCTTTGATACTGGCGCTGTTATAAAGGCGCTTGAAGGCCATAAGTACACCATGCTTAAGGACGGGCAGGAGTGGAGGGCATTTGATCATCAGAGCATCCAGTCTGTATATGCGGTCAAATGCAAACCTGCCTCACAGGTGAAGGCAAGTAAATACGGACTGGATTTCTACGATGTTATAGGGGAAATGTCTGCCGATCAATCTGCCATTAATTTTGCCGATTGGTCGGCTGTGCGGGCAAAAGTGGGCGCTCCAGCTTCTCTCGAAGAGTAATCGGCTGTCGGGAGGCAGGCTATGACGATAAAAACAAAACTCGCATTAAATACTATCGCCGTATTCATCGCAATGGTCATTATTGTTATGACCGCGATAGTGGGTACAAGACTGATAAAAGGCCATATCAACGAACTTACGCAAAGGACTGCGCCTTATCAGATAAAGGCCTTGAATCTGCAAAGATCGCTCCAGTACCATACTACCAATCTTTTAAGCATTTCGAGTGCCTCGTCCAGCGGCGAATATGCGCAGCTGTCCTCTAATGTTGCAGCTTCGCTTGACCAGGTGAAAAAAGCGTTTGCCGATATGGCGCAGTTGAAAGGCTCATCCTCATCGGAAGACAGGGCGATTTCGGACATAACAAAGGATGTCCTGGATAAAGTACAGTTGAAGATAACCACAAATGAGGCGGCACAGGCGTCTGCAAGTTCCATCAAAGTGCGGTTGAATGAGGCATCCGCGAAGATAAGAGATCTTGACATATACATTAAAAGGCTGCAGCAGGACACTTCTGCAACGATGGTAAAAGGCGTGGACAGCCTGATGGCGGAGAACCAACAGTTAAACAATCTTATGACTGTGCGGGACGGATTGAAAGACCTGAGCCTGTATATATCAAAAATACCGGTTACCGACGACAAACGAAGTGTGGCAGCGCTGCGGGACACCGCGGCGAGCACGGCAAAAGGTATACTCCAGGCCTTAAAAAGCACAAAGGGGATCGATAAGTCTGCCGGCGAAATAATGCAGAGAGTAAATTCCGTTCAGGAAAAGGTGACCGCAGCACGCGGTCTGGCCCAGATGCAGCTCCAGGCCATAAACGACGAAGACAACAGTATGAAGGACAAGATAGATGCCATGGCGAAGGAAACAGGATACCAAATAAACTATATGATGCCCATGGTCGAGAGGGAAATAAACAACGCGAACGTTGTATTGAAAACGAGCACCGGAGGGATGTCCCGTAACATTAATGCCTTCGGTGATACCAATGTTATCCTGTCATACGCATCTGCGCTATCACTGATGAGCACTTCGATCGAGTCACACATAATCGAATGTATTAACAATAAAAAAATGGAGGGGTTTAACAGGTCGGTGTCTTCTGTGAACGGTCTTTTTGCCCAGGCTGACGCTACAGTGCCAAAGTTAAAGGAACTGCTGTCAAAAGGCAATTACAAAGATGAGCTGAAGATATTAAACGGTTATATTGACGCGCTTTTGGCTGTGAGGCGGGAATTCTCAGGTCCGCGAGGCGCTGAAGGCAAAGTCAGCATGGCAATAAAAACCGCAGAAGAACTCGAATCTCTTAACAACAGGATGAAGGACCTGGTTTCAAAACAATTACAGGAAAGCAATAAAGAAGTTTTAGTTGCGGGCGAAAATCAGGAAAAGGCGGTCATTAGCGTCAATAGTGTGGCAAATTCCACAATGTTTATGATTGGGACTGTCGGCGCAGTGTCATTAGTAGTAGGCCTTTTCGTAGCTTCATTTATAACAGGATCCATTACAAAACCGCTCGGAAAAACGGCAGATATGATTTTAGATATAAGCAGGGGGTCCGGCGACCTCACGCGGAGGCTTGAGGCCAGGAACAACGACGAGACAGGGCTTGTTTGCAAGGGATTTAATGAACTGGTGGACAAACTTCAAAAAAGTATATCCAATGTGGCGGAAAAGATGGATATTGTAGTGACCTCCGCCAATCAGCTGTCCGCCACGGCGGAACAATTGTCCGTCAGGTCCCGGTCACAGGCGGACCAGACGACTGCCCTCTCGACGGCGGCTGATGAGATGTCCGCGGTAGTGCTTGATGTGGCAAAAAATGCGCAGTCATCCGCCGAGTCGGCTGAAGAGACAAGAAGGATGGCGGTCATGGGCGAAGAAGTTGTGAGAGAAGCTATAGACGGGATAAAGGTAGTTGCCGAGTCTATTAATGATATATCCTCATCCATAGGTGAGCTTTCGAGGGACTCGGAGAAGATAGGCGAGATAGCTTTGGTCATAAAAGAAATAGCTGACCAGACCAACCTCCTTGCGCTGAACGCGGCCATCGAAGCGGCCCGTGCCGGAGAGCAGGGACGGGGATTTTCCGTTGTCGCGGATTCTGTAAGACAGCTTGCCGAAAAAACATCTGCGGCAACTACTGAGATAGCAGGCATGATCAAGTCCATTCAGAACGGAGCTAACAAGTCATCGGCCTCTATGAGCAAGGGCACCGAAGATGTAAAAATGGTCGTGGACAAGGCCAATAGGGCGGAAGATGCCCTTAAACAAATCGTCATGAAAGTGGAAAAGCAGACTGAAATGATCACATACATGGCTGCCGCTTCTAATCAGCAATCTACAACCGTGGATTCGATGGTTGACAGCATAAACCAGGTCGCGGAGTCTTCAAAAGAATTTGCATCAGGTACCTCCCAGATCGCAAAAACAGCGGAAGACCTGGACAAGGTTGCAATTGAACTCCAGGGAGTAGTCAAGCAGTTCAGGATATGAGCCTTAACAAAAGCCCCCTGCCTCAGCGCCTGCATTTGTGATAAAATAGCGGTCATGAATATAAACAAAGAAATACAGGCCCTGATAAAAGGGGAATCCGGCGATCCTTTCTCAATCCTCGGCTTGCATCGTTCTGAAGGCGCTTTCTGCATAAGGGCCTTTTTGCCCGAGGCAAAAGAGGCATGGGTTTTACAGCACAGGGGGCCTGCAAAAAAGCGTTTTATTAAAATGGCGAGGCGGCATAAGGAGGGTTTGTTTGAGGCTGTTGCCGACCATCCTTCGAGGCCATTCAGGTACACGTTAAGAACCACCGATAGCCGGGGTGAGGCACGGGAATTTTATGACCCTTATTCCTTCCCTCAGGTGCTCACGGATTTTGATCTGCACCTCATCGGAGAGGGCACGCATTACCAGAACTATGAAAAACTCGGCTCCCATGTGAGGGTAATTTCGGGCGTAAGCGGCGTTCATTTTGCGGTCTGGGCGCCTAATGCGAAAAGGGTGAGCGTTATCGGGGACTTTAATGAATGGGACAGCAGACGGCATCCCATGCGCTTTCTGGTTGATTCAGGTATATGGGAGCTTTTTGTCCCCGGGCTCGGAGAGGGGACTGTATATAAATTCGATATTTTATCGCTTTATGGTGAATACAGGGAGCAGAAGACCGATCCGTTTGCATTCTTTTTTGAGGTGCGTCCGAAAACCGCTGCGATTGTGTATGATTTAAGGAACAAACACGAATGGAATGACGAGGTCTGGCTTTCTTCACGCCGTGAGCGGAACTGGTTCGAGTCACCGGTCGCAATCTATGAGGTACATCTTGGCTCCTGGATGCGTGTTGCTGAGGAAGATTCGCGGTTCCTCACATACAGGGAGTTTGCCGATGAGTTGATACCGCATGTCAGGAAGCTCGGATATACGCATATAGAGCTTCTGCCCATGGCAGAGCACCCGCTCGATGCATCGTGGGGGTATCAGCCGATCGGCTATTATGCGCCGACAAGCCGGTTCGGCAAACCTGAAGACTTTATGTATTTTATCGACTGTTGTCATCAAAACGGAATAGGCGTTATTGTTGACTGGGTCCCGGCCCATTTCCCCAAGGATGCGCACGGATTGGCTTTCTTTGACGGCACCTGCCTTTATGAGCATGCAGATCCCCGGAAAGGAGAGCACAAGGAGTGGGGGACACTGGTATTTAATTATGGCCGGAATGAGGTAAAAAATTACCTTATATCAAACGCGCTCTTTTGGCTCGATAAATATCATATTGACGGCCTGAGGGTCGATGCGGTAGCCTCAATGCTTTATCTCGATTATTCCAGGCATCATGGCGAGTGGATACCGAACAAATACGGCGGCAACGAGAACCTGGAGGCGATAGAGTTCCTCAAAACGTTTAACGAGGTGGTGCACAGGTATCATCCCGGCGTGCTCACTATTGCGGAAGAGTCTACTTCCTGGTCGGGCGTTTCAAAGCCGACCCACCTCGGGGGCCTCGGTTTCAGCATGAAGTGGAACATGGGTTGGATGCATGACACTCTCATGTTTTTCTCCCATCAAACGATCCATAGAAAGTTCCACATGAACAATCTCACATTCAGCATGATATATGCCTTCAGCGAAAATTTTATTCTTCCCTTTTCCCATGATGAGGTAGTGTACGGCAAGCGGTCAATGCTTAATAAAATGCCTGGAGATATGTGGCAGAAATTCGCCAACCTGAGGGCGCTGTACGGCTACATGTACGGTCATCCAGGTAAAAAGCTTATGGTTATGGGCTCTGAATTCGGACAATGGAATGAATGGAATTTTGACAAAGGCCTCGATTGGGAACTGCTTCAGCAGGAGCCGCACAAGAAATTGCAAAAATACGTCGCCGACCTGAACGCCCTTTATATGAGTGAGCCCGCTCTTCACGAGGTATGTTTCGATTGGCATGGTTTTCAATGGATTGACTTCCACGATGCCGATAACAGCATTCTCGCTTTTATCAGGAAGGCAAAGGACCAGGACGATTTTCTTGTCCTGGTATTCAATCTTACGCCGGTGCCCCGCTTCGGCTACCGTATCGGAGTGCCGCGGGGAGGCTATTATAAGGAGATACACAACAGCGACTCATCATTATACTGGGGCGGAAATATCGGAAACAGCGGAGGCGTTTATGCAGAGAACATTATCTCTCATAAGGGGTTTGCGTTTTCGCTCAACCTCATCCTGCCGCCGCTGTCTGTGCTTGTTTTAAAACCGCAGCAGGAGAAGAGCCCGGAGCCCGCCCCTTAGTACTCCTTTTCATAAATACGGTGTCGTATCGAGAGCGTCGATGCGCCGTGCCAGCGAGGCGCACGACTGAGGCGTACCGTTGTGTACGGCGAAGGAGTGCAACGAAGCTGGAGCGGATGCAGCGGCGCTCGAATGCAACCGTATTTATGAAAAGGAGTACTTAGTGCTTGCCCATTTTCACAAGGCTTTCCCTGAATACCTTATAAAACTGGTCATTGTCGGCAATCGTTTTTTTCAGTATCGCCTTAAGGTTCGGGAGGTCTTTTTCATTTACGGTTATGTTTGAGCTTTTTGCAAAAGCGGTCATATTGTCGCCGGTTTTGAAGTCCTTTCCTATCAGGGCCAAAAAGATTCTCCGGCGCGAGGACATGGGCATAAACTGCAGGAATTTATAAACGGCGTTGTTTTCGGGGGTGCTTCCGCCAAAACGCTCGTTGAGAACTATGACCCCGTACTGGTTGAACTTCAGCTTTTCAAAGGCGTCTTCCGCGCCTGCCGCAAACTCGAAGCTGTATTTAAGCCCTTCGAGAGCAGCGCTAATGGCGGCTTTAAATTCGGCATTGTCCTCGCATACCAGCGCGCTCAGTAATTCTTCCTCATACTCCTCCGTGTCCGGCGCATGTGTTTCCATAGCAGTCCTCCATATAAGACAGGTCATATGTGATGGGTAATAGGTAAATAGGTAAAATCCATGACCCATGACCTATGACCTATGACCTATGACCCGTTATTTATTTTTTTATACGTTTATCGTAATCCTTATCCAGTTTCAGCCCCTCGATATCGGTCGTTTTTTCGCCTTTGGCGCCCTTAATCATGTCAATGCCCCTGCCCACTATAGGTTTTTTGGAGGCGTAGGCCATAGCTGTTTCTTCCGTTATCAACCCTTCCTGGTAGAATTTGAGGATGGCTTTGTCAAAGGTTTGCATGCCATAGGCGTCGCCGGCCTCGATTATCTCATAGAATGTCTTGCCCTCGGATTCGCCGTTCAATATCGATTCTTTGACCCTTAAATTTGTTTTCATGATTTCAACTGCCGCTACCCTGCCGCCGCCCACTTTGGGCAGCAAGCGCTGGCTAACCACCCATCTTATGGTATCGGCAAGGCGGGTCCGTATCTGCTTCTCCTCCTCCTGTTCGAACATTCCAACGATTCTGTTTATAGTCTGTCCGGCATCTATTGTATGCAGCGTGGAGAGGACGAGGTGGCCTGTTTCAGCAGCGGACATGCCTATCTCAACGGTTTCTCTGTCTCTCATTTCACCGACAAGGACCACCTTTGGCGCCTGGCGGAGCGCCGCTCTCAAACCATTGGCAAAGGTATCGAAGTCGATGCCCATCTCTCTCTGGTTAAAGGTCGCCTTCTGGTGCGGATGGGAGAACTCTACAGGATCTTCCAGCGTGATGATATGAACGGATTTTGTCTCATTAAACAGCCGCAGGACAGCGGCAAGCGTTGTCGATTTACCGCTGCCGGTCGATCCGGTCACCAGCACGAGTCCATTTTTTTCCTGGGCTATTTGCGACAGCACTTCAGGCACTTTCAGGTCGGCAATAGTTGGAATGACGGTCGAGAGCTTTCTCAGCACGATGGAATACGAGCCGCGCTGGGAGAAAACATTCACTCTGAACCTGGCTTTTTCCGGCAAGGCATATGACAGGTCGCATGAACCCTGGCTGATGAGTATCTCGCTGAGGCGGCGGTCCGAGTTCACGAGGTTCAGGGCCAGGATTTCGGTCTGAAAGGGGGTCAGGTTGTCCATATGGGCCACTGCGGTAAAGGCGACCGGCGTCAACTGGCCTGAAGCCTCAACCTGGGGCGGCTTTCCTACAGTGAGGTTGAGGTCAGATACGTTTGACTGGCTATCCAGCATAGTATTAAGAATATAATCGAGTTCTGCCCGTCTCATAAAAAACCTCCAAAAAATAAGGTTAAGGCTGAGGTTGAGGCTGAGCTTGAGGCTGAGAAAAAAACTCAAACGGCCCGGCAAATACATATATCTTCAAATTTCTTTTCTTAACCTTAACCTTAACCTCTACCTTTGCCTGTTATTAAAAATCAGGAGGCGGCTCTTTCAGGTTCCCCACGAACTTCTGTTTGTCGATCGACTTGTCGTAGGCATCTTCAGGGCTTATCCATTTTTTGAGCAGCAGTTCCATTATGGCGTCGTCAAGGGTCTGCATGCCGTATTTCTTGCCGGTCTGCATGGCGGAGGGCAGCTGGTGGGTCTTGGCCTCCCTTATGAGATTGGAAACCGCATAGGTTATAACCAGTATTTCGAGCGCTGCGCACCTGCCTTTCTTGTCAATGCGCTTGAACAGGTTCTGCGCCAATACTCCCTTTAATGACTCCGAGAGCGTGGTGCGGATCTGCGCCTGCTGGCTTGCGGGAAAGACATCAACAACCCTGTCAACGGTCTTTGGCGCACTCGTCGTATGCAGTGTGCCGAAAACGAGATGCCCTGTTGATGCAGCCTCAAGGGCAAGTTGAATGGTTTCGAGGTCTCTCATTTCTCCGACAAGGATGATATCAGGGTCCTCGCGCAGCGCACCCCTGAGTGCAGAGGCGAACGATTTCGTATGGGTCCCGATTTCACGGTGGTTGACAACGCAGCCCTGGCTCTTGTGTACAAATTCAATGGGGTCTTCCACTGTAATTATGTGGTCTTTCCTCATCTTGTTGGCGTAATCGATGATCGCGGCCAGTGTCGTGGATTTACCGCTTCCGGTAGGGCCTGTAACCAGCACCAGTCCCTTCTGCAGCATCGCAAACTTCTTGCATACCGGCGGAAGGCCGAGCTGCTCAACGGTCAGTATCTCACTGGGAATCTCCCTGAAGACTGCTGCCACGCCGTATTTTTGCCGGAAAAAATTGGCACGGTAGCGTGCAAGTCCCGGTATTTCATAACCGAAGTCGACATCGCCGGTCTCTTCAAATACTTTTACCTTCTCTTCCGGGGCAATCTCGTAAAGCATGGCCTTGAGATCGTCGTTTTCCATGATGTTATACTGCACCCTTTCCATTTCCCCCCTGATCCGCAGTATGGGCTGGGAGCCTGATACGAGGTGCAGGTCAGAGGCGCCCTGTTCATGCATAAGCTTGAAAAAAGCATCGATCTTTGCCATTGCGTAACTCCTGGGTGAAGATATTTGCCGCCTGTAAACCAGTATCTGTTATATAAAACTTTTACGGTTTTGTCAAGCAAGTATAGAATCTTGTGTGGCGAGCAGATAAACTGTCCGTATCTGTAGCACATAAACTGTCCGGATAAAATATATGGATAGCAAGGGGGCTATCCATGAAACGTTCGGCAGTGTTGCAGGAGGTACGGAAGATGAGATTTGAAGAAAGCTATGAGGGTTGGATACGAGGTCGATTAACGCAGGAAGAAGCAGCAACGCTTCTGGGTGTGTGCGATAGGACATTTAGAAGATATATGTTGAGGTATGAAGATACGGGCCTGGAGGGCCTTATAGATAAGCGTTTAGGGCAAATATCTCATAAACGTGCGCCTGTTGATGAAGTAGTCGCACTATCGGATCTTTATAGCAATCGCTTTTGTGGTTTCAATGTCAAACATTTTTATAGCTGGTACCGGCGTGCTTATCAAGGGACCAGAAGCTACACATGGGTCAAGAACACCCTCCAGGAAAAGGGATTGGTACCGAAGGCAGCACAGAAAGGTACACACAGGAAAAAGCGTACAAGGGCACCTTATACCGGTATGATGCTGCACCAGGATGGTTCCAAACATCAGTGGGTTGAAGGAAAATACTGGGATCTAATCGTAACTATGGATGATGCCACGAGTGAACACTACTCGATGTTTTTTGTGCAGGAGGAAGGCACTCAAAGCAGCTTTCAAGGGGTAAAAGAAGTTATTGAGCAACACGGATTGTTTGCTTCGTTGTATACGGATCGTGGAAGTCACTACTGGCATACACCTGAGGCCGGAGGGAAAGTGGACAAATCAAATCTTACCCAGTTCGGTCGTGCAATGAGCCAACTTGGAATTAAGATGATTGCTGCGTATTCTCCTGAGGCCAGGGGTCGTTCTGAGCGAGCCTTCGAAACTCATCAAGACCGCCTCGTCAAGGAGCTTGCAATGGCGGGCATTACTGAGATGAAGCAGGCCAATGATTATCTTGCCAGTACTTATATGCCAGCCCATAATGCCGAGTTCACTGTTGTCCCGCAGGAACCACAGAGCGTATTCGTGACTTGGGCAGGCACTGCCTTGGAAGACATCCTATGCGAACAGTATGACCGCACCGTAGGCAACGACAACTGTGTAAAGTTCGATGGGCTAAAACTTCAGATCCCGCCAAATCAATATCGCTGCCACTACGTTAAGGTCGAAGTTCGCGTCCATCGTTATCCGGATGGTGGCCTTGCTATATTCCATGGACCGAGAAAACTGGCGGTCTTTGACCCTAAAGGAAAGGAGATTGCAAAGTGCTCACATGCAGCGGCATGAGACTCAATAAAACTGACATCGGTGGCCTGCCATGTTCCATGCGCAGCCACCCTGCAGAACCGGACAGTTTATTTGCTCTAAAACCGGACAACTCTATTTGTTGACAACAGCAAGTATAGAATCTTGTTCCGGGCCTGCGTCAGATTTATGGGTTTGCAATTTTGACGCCTCTTGTTGCTACAGGCATTGACAAATCTGTATAATTTTGTGTAATTTATAAGGCTTGATTAATTCGTTGCATTTAATAGTAAGGGAAGGTGTTACGATGAGAACCAGATTTGCTAAGAAAAGTGACATTGAGCGCAAATGGTATGTTGTTGATGCAAAAGACAAGGTGTTGGGCAGGTTGGCCTGCAGGGTCGCATCGTACATAAGGGGAAAGCATAAACCCATATTTACGCCCAATGTGGATACCGGAGATTTTATCATCGTTATTAATGCTGATAAAGTCAAGGTCACAGGCAATAAGCTTGTGGACAAGCTGTATCAGCACCACACGGGGTATATCGGGAACCTGAAAGAAAAATCGCTCAAAGACAGGATGAACTCAGAGCCTGAGAAGGTGATAGAAGATGCTGTATGGGGAATGCTTCCCAAAAACAGGCTTGGCAGGGCCATGATAAAAAAGCTGAAAGTTTACCGCGGTGCGGAGCACGGGCATGCGGCGCAGAAACCGGAGTTGATAGAAATCACAAAAGTAAGGAGTTAATGAATGGCTTCGATAAATTATAATTCGACAGGCAGAAGAAAGCGATCAATAGCGAGAGTAAACCTGGTCCCGGGCAAAGGCGCCATAACCGTCAATGACAGGGACATCGACACTTACTTCCCGAGAGAGACGCTTAGAATGATTATCAGGCAGCCGCTTCAGCTTACCGGCACTGCAGGAAAATATGACGTGCTTGCCAGTGTAAACGGGGGAGGGCTCAGCGGCCAGGCAGGCGCATTGCGCCATGGCATTGCGAGGGCGCTCGTTGCCGCTGACGCGGACATGAAACCGAAGCTTAAAAAAGAGGGTATACTTACCAGGGACCCGAGAGAAGTGGAGAGAAAGAAATACGGCCAGGCCGGAGCGCGCAGAAGGTTCCAGTTCTCCAAACGTTAACAACTACAGCGATAGGAAATTAACAATGATCAAAGCAGGCATCTTTGGCGCTTCGAGTTTAACTGCAGGCAAACTCATTGAGCTGCTGTTAAATCACCCGGAAGCTGAAATTTCTTTTTTGGCATCTGAAACATTTGATGGACAAGGGTTAGAAGCGTCTTTTCACGGCAGGTTCAAGAACTTATTAGACCTTAAGTTTGAGTCATATTATTCCAACAAGAATAAAATGCTGAGTAAATGCGATGTGGTTTTCCTGGCGAAAGCGCATGGGAAACATGGTAACGTCGCTGGAGAACTCCTCGCAAAGGACATAAAAGTTATTGACCTTAGCGCCGATTTCCGGTTGAAGGACCTCAACGTATTTGCCAAGTGGTATAAACCTGAAGGGGAGCACGCAGCCTACTATTATGGCGGGGAGTTTATCGACCTCCTGGCCAAAGCCGTTTATGGCCTGCCAGAAATCCATTCCGGGAAAATCTCCAAAGCCAGTTTGGTTGCCAACCCGGGTTGTTACCCCACAACCGTCATATTAGGGTTAGCGCCATTGTTTAAAGAAAAATTGATTCCGGACAATTTCGTTATAGCCGACTCTTATTCCGGAGTAAGCGGGGCAGGTAAGAGCCGTAAAAATGAGACCCAGTTTATAGACCTCAACGAAAACATTCGCCCATATAAGATCGGCGTCCACAACCATACTCCGGAAATGGAGCAGGAACTTTCAGAACTGGGCGGAGAGGACTGCAAGGTGTTGTTCGCACCCCATATCATGCCGATAGACGTGGGCATTATAAGTACAATTTACGTAAAATACGCCAAGAAACTGGACAACAAAGAATTGACGGATTTATATAATACATTCTATGAGGGTAAGCAATTTGTAAGGATTTACGAAAACGGCGCCTTGCCGCAGGTAAAAGATGTTGCGAACACCAATTTCTGCGACATTGGTATTACGATTGATGAGAGAACTGAACGATATGTCATTACGTCTGTTATCGACAATACCATGAAGGGTGCAGCCAGTCAGGCAATTCAGAACATGAACTTAATGTTTGGATTTGATGAAGCAGCCGGGTTGCCGTTTGGCCGAGCGCTTCAGAAGAAAAAAGGCGTCGGGTCTGCGCGCAAATAACTTGCACATCTCAGCCGAACACAAGTAAACTTACTCTTTCACGTCGAAGGCGATAGTCTTTTGGTCCAGGCTACAAGGTTCTCCAGCAGTTCCCTGATTAATTCCCTCGTTTTCTGGTCTGTCACCTTGCCGTTTTTGTCAATCTTGTCGTGGGCAAAGGATACCATGACTTCCGGCTGGTTCAGTGCAAAACAACTCAGGAATACAAAGCATTGCCGTAAATGATACTGTGCCCTTGCGGTGCCTATCATGCCGGGGGAAGCGCCCATGATAGCTACCGGCTTATGTTCGAACGGGTTGTCTCCATATGGTCTGGAAGCACAGTCGATGGCGTTCTTCAACACGCCCGGGACCGAATAGTTGTATTCCGGCGTAGCAATAAGTATGGCGTCGACTGCCCTGATTTTTGCCTTGAACTCTTTCACCTTTTCCACAGGCTGATTCTCTAAATCCTGATTGAATGGCTGAATTCCTTCGAGATCAAAAATCTCAATTTCGACACCTTCCGGAACGAGTTCCAATGCGGCCCTCAAAAGAGATTTGTTGTAAGAATCTTTGCGCAAGCTCCCGGCAAACCCGAGAATTTTGAAAACTTTTCCCATATTCATCTACCTCCCGCTGAATAATACCGGCCTCAATGGCCGTCAATGCTGATATCTTTCTCATAGGATATCAGTTTTCGGGAATACGTCAAGTAGCCGGCGCATTGATTTAATCGTGCCGGTTGATTTACATTTAACTGTGGTCAGAGTTGTAACACAATTGCTCATGGGTCTTATGCTGTTATTCGGCACCATAACCATTACACCGAAGCTGCTGCTTGTACTGAAAGAGAAAAACCTGCTTCGGGCACTCTATTATCTAATGCTGTGGTGTGTATCTCTTGCATTTGCCTTAATGGCATTTTATTCTGCTTCGGTATAACAGTTCCTTAGCATTATCGGAAGGATTTGGGATGTCTGTTTTTGTGATCAGCTGCTACCGAAGGCCTCACCGCTAAAATGCTTGTTTGTCAGTGCACTCCTGACTGTAAAACTGCTTTACTCGCCTCCCAAGGCTGTACGTACTTCGGGACATATCTGTTTTTTTCGGGCATTCGGATTTTGAGGTTGATTTCTACTAAAAACAAGCCCTCTCCTATTTCCAGATCAAGGTTGATATTTCATGCCCTATAATATATACTTTAAATATATATTTAGGAGGCTTGCAATGAAAACTGCAAAAATATTCCAAAATGGTCAGAGCCAGGCGATCCGATTGCCCAAAGAGTTCAGGTTCAAGGATGATCAGGTGTATATCAAAAAATCAGGGAATGTCGTTATCCTTATCCCGAAAAGTAACTCTTGGGACTCTCTTGCAGACAGTCTGGGGAAATTCTCAGACGACTTTATGGTCGAACGGAATCAGCCAAGAACTCAAGGGCGGGAGAGTTTTTAATGAAATTTATGCTGGATACCAATACGTGCATTTACCTTATTAAACGAAAGCCTGAAAAAGTACTACAACACTTCAAAACATACTTTATAGGAGACATCGGAATATCTTCCATTACTCTCGCAGAGCTTGAGTATGGCGTGGCAAAGAGTCAGCATGTCCAGAAAAATCGACTTGCTTTAGACGAATTCATATTGCCTCTGGAAATCGCTGCATTTGACGAAGCTGCTTCGGAAAAGTATGGCTCGATGCGATCAATGCTCGAAAAGAATGGCATGTTGATTGGTTCAATGGACATGCTCATAGCTGCGCATGCTCTCAGCATCGATGCAACTCTCGTCACAAATAACTTAAAGGAATTCAGGCGAATCAGGGGGCTGAAAGTAGTAGACTGGAGCGTTTAGAAGGGCTGTTTTATCAACCTGTTAATCCGAAACTGCTTTTTTACGGTCCACGCTGTTAACAACCCGATATTCACGAATACCCTTTTTTTCATTTCTGGACCTTCTCTCAATAATTTTTAAAAGTAACTAACATCGGCGTTTTTTTAGCTGATGTTGAGACCCGCGAATTACGACCAGCCAAGCTTCAATGTTGACAAGCAGGTTACGGGACAAACTCTTTGCCAGTTGCGCCCACGTCAAACTGAGGGTTTTCAGGTGGAGGCATTTGCGGCAGGCCCTCACGGAAGTAATTGAGGGAGGGTATCCTACATACACTTAATAGTATGAACGGTAATCATCAGTGGCAACTCTCGTACCGACCAGAAATAGACACGAAGGGAGCTTCTCTACAGCTGTTTTTTTCCGAAAATTATTTTGCGTCGTTGGCTCCGTCAAAAGCAGGGAACACACGGCATTTAAACGATCTTATGATGGTGTTCACCCGGGAATGGTTATTCGTCAGATCTGTGAATATGGATTGATAGACTACCTGATTCTAATGAAAAGCAAGAACGTCAAGCGGCGGCGCTTCGTAATTTCTTCGCGGCTTCTATGTTTCCGTTCTTGCCGGCGCTGTTCCGCTTCCCTTTCGTTTTCTTTACTCGGACCCCGCCCTCGTCCTGCCACCCGATGCGTTCGAGGAAGTCGAAGTAGGTGCCTTCGAAGACGTTCACCTCGTCATTGTCGTATACGATCAGCTTGGTCGCTACGGCCTCCAGGATCATCTCACTGTGCGTCACGATGATGACAGCGCCGTCGAAAGCTTCAATCGCCTCGATCAGCGAGTCAATGGACTCCATGTCCAGGTGGTTTGTAGGCTCGTCGAGGATCAGCATGTTGGCCGGAGAGATCAGGAGCTTGCCGAGCAGTACGCGGCTCTTTTCCCCTCCCGAGAGCACGCTCACCTTCTTGAGCGCGTTGTCGCCGTCGAACATCATGAGCCCGCAGATGGCGCGGGATTCGCCATGGGCATGGTTCGGATGCGCGTCCATGATTTCCTGGAGCGCGGTCTTGTCGTTCATCAGGCGGCTGATATTGGTCTGGCCGAAGTAAGCGATCTTCGTATTCGGGTGGGGTCTTATGTCTCCGCTTGACGGGGACATCTCTCCTGCAAGCAGGTTCAGAAGCGTGGTCTTACCCTTGCCGTTTTTTCCGATGACGGCAATGCGGTCCTTTTTACCCACAGCAAAGTTCAGGCTGTCAATGAGTTTCGGTCCGTCCTCAGAAAATGAAAAGGAGAGGTCTTCCACTGTCATCAGCCATTTGGCTTCAAACGGGGCGGACCGAAACTTGAAGTCAAGCGATTTGATCTCTCTGAGCTTGTCGAGCCGTTCGTGTTTCGCGAGCGCTTTGATCCGGGACTGGACCGCGCTGGCCTTGGTTGCCTGGGCCCGGAAGCGATTAATGAACTGCTCCACCTCTTTGCGTTTCTTATCGTCGTTCTGGCGAGTCTTTTCGTGGATCTCTTCTTCCAGGAGAATCTGGTCGTATAGCTTCTGCGTGTTGCCGGGGACCTTTCGCATCTTGCAGCGGTGGATGATCATGGTGTGCGTCGTGACGCTGTCCATGAATTCTCGGTCATGCGTTATGATGATCAACTCGTTCCGCCAGGCGCGCAAAAATTGAGTGAGCCAGCGGACCGAAACGATGTCGAGGTAGTTCGTGGGCTCGTCGAGGAGCAGCAGATTCGGCTCCGATACAAGCACCTTGGCAAGGTTCAAGCGCACCTGGTAACCGCCGGACAACGACGACGGCGAGCGGTCGAAGTCATGGTTGATGAACCCCAAGCCGTGGAGAATGGCCTCGGCCTTGTACGTTTCATCGATATGGTACTCGTTTTTCGGAAGGGCGAGGCAAGCCTCCTGGAGCACCGTATTCTCAGTGAAATGGATATGCTGGGACAGATGTCCGATGGTGTATCCCGAAGACACCGTAATCGTGCCGGAGTCCTGGTGCTCTTCGCCGAGGATCAAGCGGAAGAGCGTGGATTTGCCGTGGCCGTTTCGGCCCACAAGGCCCACGCGTTCGCGCGGGTTTACTGTGAAGCCGACGCCGTCAAACAGCACCTGTTTGCCGTAGGATTTTTCGATATTCGCGACTTGGAGCATTCTTTGGCCTTCTCTAAATAAAGTATGCAAAAATACAGCCTTATATGTTAACGCAGCAGGGCGATTAAAGCAAATGTTTTTTCAAGGATACAGATGAAACAAGGCGTCTTTATCATGTCGGATGAGCTCTCAATTATAAATAGACCCCGAGAACCCCTTTGCAATAATTATTTTAGGAATCGAACATTCTTGGTGAGATGCCCACGGTGATGATTATCAGGTGAATGCGGCAGGCAAGAGTCATTTCCATTTCTTTATCTCTTGAAGAAATTTCCGTATCCTTTCCGCATTCTTTCCGAGGTCACTAACGCCGACGCGCGATTCAGACCGAATATCGACCCGGCATCCTGAATTTTGCTGCCTGAGCCTGATCACGATGTCGTCCTTGAACCCAAACCAAAAAGTCGTGGCAACAGCTTCAATACGCCCCGCGTCCTTGTCAGCGTCGATGATCTGCCATCCCAGCCGTCTTGCCACAGCAACGGCCCTTTCAAAGGCTTGTTCCGAAGGAGCAGGGAGAATGAGAGGGACGATGTCCGGATATGCCTTCCGCTGCTGGGCGGCCACCTCCTCTCCTCCGTAAACAGGAGAATTCTCATCACTCTTGAGAAGTTTCAGGATTGTGAAAAACTGTGGAGGATTCCTGGTATCGGTAGTGATGTCGTGAATCCGCGGCACGCGCTCGGCAACCTGTTTCCAGTGAAGCATCAGACTTGCGAGAACACCGCCTATGACGATACCCATAAGGGCCCACATGAAACCCCGAACTATAATGATTCGGATAGACGCTATGAGTCCGATTAACGATATGGCTGTCGCTGCGGTCCCTCCGTAGGCAGCCCACCGGAGCACCGAAAGGCCAATCCGGTAGTTCCATAGTCCATAGCTTGTGCCGAGTCCCGACAGGATGGCGGCAAGACCAGCCATCAGGGCAATGAAAAACCCTGCCATAGCGATTAATGATGATTTACTCTTAGGTTGCATCGATACTCTCTTCTTCACCGTTTGGACCTCCTGAGTCCTGATAACATAGAACGTATTTTAACAAACATTAGTAATTTGCAGGGTAATGTCTTTCTATTCATAAATGATAAAATAAGAGGACATGAATTCATCTGTTGTCCGCTATCCGATCGATGACTTACTTCCGGAACTGAAGGAAACCGTGCTCGGGAATCCTTCAGTTGTTTTGCAGGCGCCTCCGGGTGCAGGTAAAACGACGCGCGTACCGTGTGCCCTTATTGATGTTCTTCCTCCTGAAAGGGGCCGGATTATAATGCTTGAGCCGCGCAGAATCGCTGCGGTATCCGCTGCACGGTGGATGGCCCAAACGCTCGGGGAGAAAGGCGGGAGAAACTGTCGGCTACTCGATAAGATTTGACAGCCGCGTCTCATCATTGACGCGCATTGAAGTTGTCACTGAAGGCATTCTTACCCGCCGCATTCAGGCTGATCCCGGTCTAAGCGGCGTGGCTATGGTTATATTTGATGAATTTCATGAGCGCAGTCTTCATGCCGATCTTGCCCTGGCCCTTTGCCTGGATATACAGCGGGCCCTCAGGGCTGACCTGAAAATACTTATAATGTCGGCAACACTGCAATGCGGTCCGGTTGCTTCGCTTCTTGGCAACGCGCCGGTGATTACGTCATGCGGAAAGGCATTTGCCGTGGAAGAGAGGTATATTGCCGATGGACCCCATAAGCCTATCACTGAGCGTGTCGCCGGCGCTGTGAAGACCGCCCTGGCGGAAACTTCCGGCGATATACTCGTTTTTTTGCCTGGATCAGGAGAAATACGTGCCTGTGCCGGGACGCTGCTATCCGACATCGGGAGTAGGCGCGACGACATCACAATACATTCCCTCTATGGCGACCTGCCTTTTGAAGAGCAGGAACGCGCTATCCTCCCTTCGCTGAAACGCAAGATTGTGCTTGCGACTAATATAGCCGAGACAAGCCTTACGATCGAGGGTGTCCACGTGGTCATAGACAGCGGCCTGACCCGCAGGCTCCAATTCGACCCGGCATCAGGTATGAACAGATTAATCACGGTTTCGGTTTCAAAGGCGTCTGCCGAGCAGCGCAAAGGGAGGGCAGGGCGGCTCGGTCCAGGTATCTGCTACCGTCTTTACAGCCATTACGCATTTCAGTCCATGGTCCCTTTTACTCCACCGGAGATGCTCATATCCGACCTGTCGGCACTCGTGCTCGAACTTTCCGCATGGGGCGTAAAGGACCCTTCCGGGTTGGGATGGCTTGATATGCCGCCTGCGGCTGCCTGGGACGCTGCGCGCTGTTTGCTGACAGACCTGGGCGCACTTGATCCATCAGGCTCGATTACTGACGTTGGCAGGGCCATGAGCCGCTTGCCTCTCCACCCCCGGCTTGCACGGATTATGGTGAGGGCAGAGGAACTCGGCTGTGTTCATGACGCGAGCTGATCTTGCAGCCATCCTTTCGGAAAGAGATATACTGCGCCGCACCAATAAGTCAGGTGCTCAGGGACCTGATATCGCTGAAAGATTCGACGTAATTCGTGCCTGGAGAAATGGAAAAGAATGTGCCCGGTGAGGCGGATTCGTGGGCGTTGGCTGCAGTGGACCGTACAGCAAAGCATCTCATTCGTTTACTGCCGGAAGCACAGAAGAGTTCATCCCGTAAGACGTGGGACCCTGAAATAATATCCCGTCTTCTTCTATGCGGTTTCCCGGACAGGGTCGCTCAAAACCGCGGAGATGGCGACGGACGTTTTATCCTCGCGCAGGGAAGAGGAGCACGGCTGGCGTCAACGAGCAGTCTTTCCCGGAGTTCTTTTATTATTGCCGTTAACGTGGATGCCGGGGAGAAGGGCGAAGGCGTGGTACATCTCGCCTCCCCTCTCACCGAAATCCTTATCCGGCAGGAGTGCGCGGCACGTATCCAGACCCTGCGGCAGATCGGATGGGACAAAAGAGAAAATAGAATCATTGCTGCGGTTGAAGAACGGCTGGGGTCGGTCCTGCTGTCAGCAAAGCCCTTTATTCCATCCAACGAAGAAGCCGCCCCCCTGTCTATACGAAGCTATCCGTTCTGGTCCTCGCATGCTTTTTTTCAGTAAAGAGGCCAGGCAGTTCCAGGGGCGTGTGGCGCTCTTGCGAAAAGTGTTTCCGCAGGAAATGTGGCCGGATATCTCTGACGATCACCTTGCAGCAACTCTTGAAGAATGGTTGTTGCCCTCGCTTGACGGCATGCGCAGCAGTCAGGACATTGCAGCCCTTGAAGTGCTGCCCGCGTTGAAGGCGCGGCTTACATGGCAGCAGAAAAGGCATCTCGACGAGCTTGCGCCGGCATCCATTGTTGTGCCGAGCGGCAACCATATAAAACTCGACTATACGACTGGGAGAAACACCGGTACTTGCGGTAAAACTGCAGGAAATGTTCGGCCTGGCTGATACGCCAGTGATAGCCGGTGGTCGAGTGAAAGTACTGCTTCATCTTCTTTCACCAGCCGGAAGACCCGTGCAGATTACACAGGACCTGAAGGGTTTCTGGCACACCGGCTATCAGCAGGTCAAAAAGGAAATGAAAGGCCGGTATCCAAAGCATCCGTGGCCTGACGACCCATGGAACGCGATACCGACACGGCGTACAAAACCACGTTAAGGGGCCGTAATCCGGTGTCTTAAACTGCGCTTTAATGAATTCCCTGTTCAGTTTTGCGATGAACTGCACTTTGATCCCTTTCGGACATGCCGCCTGGCATTCGTAGTGATTGCTGCAGCTGCCGAACCCTTCCTTCAGCATTGCCTCGGTCATCAGGCAGACACGCTGTGCCGCTTCGGACCTGCCCTGAGGCAGATTCGCAAGATGCGCCACCTTGGCTGCGGTAAAGAGCATAGCGGAACCATTCGGACAGGCGGCGACGCAGGCCCCGCAGCCGATGCACTCCGCCGCATCCATCGCGGTGTCGGCATAAGATTTGGGGACAAGAACAGCGTTCGCCTCGGGAACACCCCCCGTGTGGACTGATATGTAACCGCCGGACTGCATGATGCGGTCAAGGGCGCTGCGGTCTACGATCAAATCTTTTATCACCGGGAAGGCCCGCGCCCGCCAGGGTTCTATGTAGAGTGTGTCGCCGTCCCTGAAGTGCCTCATGTGGAGCTGGCAGACTGTTGTTTTCTCCCGTGGTCCATGGGGAACGCCGTTGATGACCTGCGAGCACGCTCCGCAGATACCTTCACGGCAGTCATGGTCAAAGGCTATCGGCTCTATGCCGCTCTTGATCAGGCCTTCATTAACGCTGTCGAGCATCTCAAGAAAGGACATGTCAGGGCTTATGTTTGACGCCGTGTAATTCTCAAGCCTCCCGCGTTCATCCGGGCCTTTCTGTCTCCAGACATAGAGAGTCAAATCCATTATTTGTAACTCCTTAACGAAAGTTGAACGTTTTCCAGTTCAAGGGGCTCTTTATGCAGTTCGGGGGCCCTGCCTATGCCCCTGTATTCCCAGGCAGCGACATAACAGAAATTATCGTCGTCACGCATGGCCTCGCCGTCCGGCAGTTGGTACTCCGTGCGGAAATGGCATCCGCAGGATTCGTTGCGGTGCAGGGCGTCCATAACCATTAGTTCCCCGAACTCAAGGAAGTCGGCCATGCGGCCCGCCTTTTCGAGTTCCTGGTTCAGTTCGGACCCGCTTCCCGTGACTTTCACATCTTCCCAGAATTCGGCGCGGAGTTCGGGAATCAGTTTCAGGGCCTGTGTCAGGCCCTCCCGGCTGCGGGCCATCCCTGCATTTTCCCACATGATACTGCCGAGTTCGCGGTGGAACTCGCGCACCGTCCTATGCCCGTTTATCGAAAGAAGCCTTTTGATGAGCGCCTCGCTCTCTTCCGCCGATTTTATGAACTCGGGATTGTCTGCGCTCACCTTGCCGGGTTTTGTCTGCGCCAGATAGTCAGCTATGGTGTATGGGACAATGAAATATCCGTCGGCGAGTCCCTGCATGAGCGCGCTTGCTCCAAGCCTGTTGGCGCCATGATCGGAGAAGTTTGCCTCTCCAAGCACAAAGAGTCCGGGTACATTGCTCTGCAGGTCATAGTCAACCCAGAGGCCGCCCATTGAATAATGAGATGCCGGATAGATTCGCATCGGCTGTTTATAGGCATTTTCCCCTGTTATTTTTTCGTACATATCAAAGAGGTTGCTATAGCGCTCGTGTATCTTGTCTTCGCCAAGGCGGTCGATAGCGCCGGCAAAGTCAAGATAAACACCCCGGCCGCTAATGCCGACGCCGCGGCCTTCATCGCAGACCTCCTTGGTGGCACGGGATGCTATGTCGCGTGGAGCAAGGTTGCCGAAGCTGGGGTACTTGCGCTCCAGGTAGTAGTCCCTTTCCTCTTCCGGGACCTCATGGGGAACTCGCCTGTCTCCCTTCATCATCGGCACCCAAACCCTGCCGTCGTTCCTCAGGGACTCGGACATCAGCGTGAGCTTGGACTGGTGGTCGGCGGTCACAGGTATGCATGTAGGATGGATCTGAGTGAAGCAGGGGTTTGCAAAGAAGGCCCCTTTCTTGTATGCCCGATACGTTGCGGTCACATTGCTTCCCATGGCATTTGTCGAAAGGTAGAAGATATTCGCATAGCCGCCTGTGCACAGACAGACGGCATCAGCGGCATGGGAGCTTATTTTACCCGTAACCATGTCGCGGACTGTAATCCCTTTGGCCTCGCCGTCTACTATCACAAGGTCAAGCATTTCTGAACGGAGGTGCAGTTTTACGGTCCCGGCTTTCAACTGACGGCAAAGGGCCGAATAAGCGCCAAGCAGCAATTGCTGGCCGGTCTGTCCCCTGGCGTAGAACGTTCGTGAAACCTGGGCGCCGCCGAAGGAACGGTTATCGAGATACCCGGCATAGTCGCGCGCAAATGGAACGCCCTGTGCCACGCACTGGTCGATGATGGCATTGCTTATCATCGCCAGCCGGTATACGTTGGCTTCGCGGGACCTGAAATCCCCTCCTTTAATCGTATCGTGGAAAAGTCTGTAAATACTGTCGCCGTCATTGGGATAGTTCTTTGCCGCGTTAATTCCGCCCTGGGCCGCAATGCTGTGTGCCCGGCGCGCGCTGTCCTGGAGACAAAAGGCCTCGACCGCATAGCCGAGTTCTCCGAGTGTCGCGGCAGCGGACGAGCCGGCAAGGCCGGTGCCCACGACGATGATCCTGAATTTCCGCTTGTTTGCAGGACTCACAAGCTTCATTTCCCGGCGATGCCTGTCCCACTTTTCGGCAAGAGGGCCGGATGGATATTTTCCGTCGAGTATCAAAAAAAAAAAAAAGGGCCATGTTCCCTGCCTTCGTCCCGTCTTTGTCTTTGAATATTGTCTATAGCCCATTGCCTATGGGTTAGCCCTTATTTCAACAACCCCGGCAAGAATGACTAACGGAAATGCCGTATAACCGAGGAAGATAAGTATCGCGGCAAGAGTTCCTGATCTTTATGATAACAGGAAATGTCCTCGCGCTGTTCAGACCCATTGTCTGAAATGAACTCTGTATTCCGTGCAGCAGATGCAATGCCTAGGGTGCCCATAGCTAAGATATATGTGAAAGACACAAAGAATTTCCGGAAACTGAGCACCACCATCATGAATACATCGGGCCGACCCATAGCATCCGGATGTCTGTTTGCCGAAATCCCGGGGTCAGTGACCTGAAAGGTGAACTGGAGAAGGTGATAAACAAGAAACGTCCCGATCAGAAGGCCTGTCCAGATCATATTTCTCCCCTCGAAGGTAGTTTGAAGTCTCTCTGTCACGGCATAGCCCAGCGGTTTTGCATCCTGGTTTTCGAGGGTCAGCCGTGTGCCATAAAAGACATGCAGGGAAAACATGGTAAGCATAACGAGACGGAAGGGCCATAAAAAAAAAGGCGATTCTGGTGAAGGGCCTTCGCATACGAGTTGATGCTGTCAGGGCCGTAATACATTGAAGTATTCCCGAGCAGATGCGCCACGACAAAGGCGATCATCGAAAAACCGGTGACCGACATAATTAATTTTCTTCCCACAGCGCTTTTCGGCAGGTGCATGTAATAATTTAATCATATTTCGTGCCAATTTGCTATCATGACAATGTCCGCTACTGACTATCAAGTAAGAGTGTGCCCCAAACTGACACATCTTGTCAGGTTTTCTATTGTTGTTGGTCGTTTCCGATGAAGCCTTGTTGCACTTTTCAGTTTTATATGACATCACATCTCATCAATAAGATATGACTAATATATATGCTTGATATAAGCGATTCAATTAATGTATGCTAAATTCAATAAAAAAGAGGTGACGTTTATGCGTGCAACATTAAACATATCTGACGATCTGATTAAATTAGTGCAAAATCTATCGGGAGAAAAATCAAAGACCAAAGCAATTACTATCGCTATGGAAGAGTATGTAAGGCAAAGGAAGACAAAAGACCTTCTCTCGCTTAAAGGTAAAATTTCGCTTGCATTTGATTGGGAAGCAGAAGAAGAGGAAGAAATGAAAAGGCAAAAGAAAAGAGAGAGATTACTTGAAAAAAGAAGGTAGCGTTTTAATTGATACCAGCGCATGGGTTGAGTTTTTTAGGGGAACTTCAAAAACTGCAGATGCTGTTGCAAAGCTTATCGAAACAGGGCAAGCATCCATTTGCGGGGTCGTTACCTATGAACTTATACAGGGGGCGAAGTCTGCCGAGGAGTCATCACACCTTGCGGGTGTATTATTGGCACTACCCTATATAGAAATGACTTCCGATTTATGGACAAAGGCAGGAAATATATCTTCCGGACTTCGGGGAAAGGGAATGACTTTGCCGATGTCCGATCTTCTTATAGGTGCAATTGCATTAGAACACAATATAGAAGTCCTCACCTTGGATACCCATTTTGCGAGTATCCCGGGGCTTAAACAGTATCACAATAGGTGAATGTTTGCCGCCGCACAGTTCAGTCGTTTTTACTCCACTTCTCTCGGAAATCCTCATTGTTGCAATTAATTGAACTACGTTTAGTTGTCGGTACCCATTCCCCCTCGAATCATCTCCATTATGTGGGTTCCCAAAAGGAATCTGCCCTCGCGAAAACAGGACTTTACCGTGCATTGTTCGTTAGGTCAAATACTGACAACTAAAAATAAACCTTTGCAATCTTCGATAATTAAATTAAAACAGTTAATCAGGCAATGCTATATCGGATGTCAGAGATTATTAAATGCTTCTACGCTAATCCCGGATTGCGAGATCAATTTCCGTAACAGTCCCGGTCCGAGTTCACTGTGTTGAGGAATAGACAATGTCCACTGGTAGCCTGGCTTTGTCATCATCACATGAGAACCTTTTTGACGGATGGCGATCCATCCAGCCTTTTGAAATTTACGAACCGCCTCGGAACCGGAACAGAGCTTAACGACTTCGCCCATTTAAACGGCAACTTCGATGAGAGTGGAGGGGTCATGTGGCTGTTTGGATTCCATTACTTCGAACCACCCCTCAACAGCTTCCTTGATATTTGCGATAGACTCTTCGTATGTCTTACCTTGTGAAAGGCACCCGGGAAGTGCTGGAACTTCGGCTACATAGTAGCCCGCCTCGTCTTTTTCAATTACCACATGCAGTTTCATATTTTTATTTTATCATATATGGACGATATAGTGTAACAAAGGCGTCTCACAATCACCTGATTATGAGACACGTAAAACAGATCATTGAAAGTGGCTAAAAACAAGGCTTCCCGGAAGTCATTTTTAAGAGGGTTTTTGAGACACTTTGTAGGGATTAAGAATAAAGCTTACGATACTGCACTGCCTCTCGCTTGTCAGCCGGCCTTATAATTTTTTTTCGATGAGGTCCTTTAATGCCCTGTTTTCAAGGGCCATGTCTGCATACATGCGCTTCATCTGGCTTAGTTCCTGCTCAAGCTCTTTCATCCGCTTCAGATCAGATGCCTCCATCCCGCCATACTTTGACTTCCAGTTGTAATACGTCGCATCGCTGATCTCATGCATACGGCATATATCCTTGACGGGCACCCCGTTGTCCGCTTCCTTGAGAATCGCTACGATCTGTGTTTCGGTAAACCTTCCCTTCTTCATGAGAACCTCCTGGTCTTATATTTTGCCAGAAAGCTCTACTTATAATCTGTCACCTTTATGGGGAAGCTTACGATACCCGCCCCCGATGACGACATTCGAGGGCAGGCTCCAGCGGGTATCAACTTTGAAAAGAATGGATTCCCGCTTAAATACTGCGGGAATGACGGCTCTTAACTTAATTATTGGAGGGACTCCTGATTTTACTTAGTATTGTCAAAAGAGAGTATTGTTCTGTTATAATTTTCAGTCAAAGGCGCGATAGCTTTATTTTATCACGGCGGTACTGAAAAACAGGTGGTACATACCTTAGATGGTTTAAATGGCGAATACCTCGTGGGGGTCATTTCCGATACCCATGGACTTGTGCGGCCGGAGGCCGTTAAGGCCTTGCAGGGCGTTTCTCTAATAATCCATGCGGGCGATGTCGGGACCAGGGAGGTGCTGGAACAACTGCGTCTTGTTGCTCCTGTTGTTGCAGTGCGCGGCAACACTGACCAGGACTACTGGGCCCGTGAACTGCCGCTGACCGAAGTGGTAGAGATAGGGCGTGTATCTTTTTATGTGCTCCACAATGTCAAAGAACTCGATCTGGACCCTGTGGCATCAGGTTTTAGCGCTGTTATCTCCGGTCATTCACACCAGCCTTTAATCGAGAGGCATAACGGCGTATTATTTCTTAATCCAGGCAGTGCCGGGGCCCGGAGGTTGAGGCTCCACCCCTCGGTTGCAGTGTTGACTGTTAAAGAGAAATTAATTAATGCCAGAATAATCGGACTGGGGGTTTAACAAATGAACATCAAAGTCCCGAAGGGATTTCTTTTTTCGACTGCTGAAGCGGCAATAAAAAAGCCCGGCAGAAAGGACCTTGCCCTAATTTATTCGGAAACGGAATCGGTCGTTGCCGGCATGTTCACCAACAATACCGTGAAAGCCGCGCCGGTGAAGCTCGACATGAAGCGGATAAGGTCAGGGAAAGGGCAGGCGATTATCGTCAACAGCGGAAATGCCAATGCCTGCACTGCAGAGCAGGGCATGAAGGACGCGATGGAAATGGCCGCGCTTGCTGCTGGGGCGTTGGGATTGAAAGCGGGTTCTGTTTATGTATGCTCTACAGGCGTTATAGGCGCTCCCATGCCTATGGAGAGGATACGGTTGAAGGTCCCGGAGCTTTCAGGCTCGCTGGGTCGCTCAAACATCGAGGATGTTGCCGCCGCTATTATGACGACCGATACTTTCCCCAAGGTGGTCAGCAGGAAGATAAAGGTGGACGGCGCATTCCTGACAATTTCGGGCATATGCAAAGGTTCGGGGATGATATGCCCTGATATGGCCACAATGCTTTGCTTTATTATGACCGACGCGGGCATTGAGCGTTCCGCGCTCGACAGTGCCTTGAGAAGCGCTGTGGAGCGGTCTTTCAATTTAATTACGGTGGATGGCGATATGTCGACGAACGATACGGTACTGATGATGGCAAACGGCATGGCAGGCAATGCCCTGATCAGGAAATCATCTGCTGCCTTTGAGCGTTTCTCATCGGCACTTTCACAAATCACCCGCGAATTAAGCGAGATGATAATAAGAGACGGAGAGGGCGCTTCAAAGTTTGTAAAGGTCATGGTAAAAAATGCCAGGAACAATGAGGAGGCCAAAAAGGGGGCCTTTGCAATTGCCAATTCGATGCTGGTCAAGACCGCGCTCTGCGGCAATGATGCTAACTGGGGAAGGATTATCGCTGCCCTCGGATACTCGGGAATGACTATCAGAGAGGACAAAACCGATATTATGCTGAACGGCATCAAGGTAGCGAACAAGGGAATAAGTACAGGGAAAGATAAAGAGGCCAATTCCCGGCTTGAGGGCAGGGAGGTCACAATAACGGCCGATCTCCATATTGGAAAAGGCGCTGCAACAGTCCTGACCTGTGATTTGACCGAAGAATACGTCAAAATTAACGCGGAATACAGAACGTAAGAATGAAACTATTTGAGCTGAGTTAATCCTCTTTGGGAACTATTCTGATAAATTTTCTTTTTCCGGCTTTT
Organism: Nitrospirota bacterium; assembly: GCA_963784135.1. Lineage (GTDB taxonomy): Bacteria > Nitrospirota > Thermodesulfovibrionia > Thermodesulfovibrionales > Dissulfurispiraceae > JADFXI01. Next base: position 620,884 of record CAWAQG010000004.1, read on the forward strand.
ATAAGATAACTGCCTTTTGCGAGCTTCATGTTGGGGTCATCAATCTTTTGCTCATCAATGCTGACTGCGCCCTGCTTTATAAGCCTCATTGCCTCACCTGTGCTCGGGACGAGTCCGGATGTTTTTAGTATCTGTGGAAGCCACAGGTCCACCTCACTCCAGTCAAGGCCGAAAACAGGGATTTCATCAGGGACCCCCTTTTCCTTAAAGACCTTGTCGAATTCCTCTTTTGCATGAAGCGCGGCTTCTCTTCCCCAATACCGCTCCACGAGTTCAAAGGCAAGGTCTTCCTTTGCCTTCTTTGGATGCCTCGTTCCTGACCGCAGCCCCTCTTTGAGGGCATGCAAATCCTCATTGCCAGCGTGGCTGAGCAATTCGTAATATTTGATCATTAGCGTATCGTTAATCGACAGCAGCTTCCCGTACATGTCCCCTGGCGGATCAAAAATACCCACATAATTGCCAAGGCTCTTAGACATCTTTTTTATGCCGTCGAGTCCCTCCAGAAGGGGCATGATAACCAGCGCCTGCGGAGACTGTCCGTATTCCTGCTGCAACTCTCTGCCCATCAGAAGATTGAACCGTTGGTCGTTGCCTCCAAGTTCCACGTCTGCGCCGAGCGCAACGGAGTCGTAGCCCTGCAGCAAAGGGTACATGAATTCGTGTATGCCGATAGGGCTCTGGCTGTTAAACCGCTGTTTGAAATCCTCGCGCTCAAGCATCCGCGCCACCGTTTGTTTTGCCTGCAGCCTGACTATTTCCATCGAGGTCAGATTCATGAGCCATTCACTGTTGAACCGGATTAAGGTCTTTCCCGGATCAAGTATTTTAAATACCTGTTCTTTGTATGTTTCGGCATTTTTTAACACATCCTCACGCGTCAACGGTTTTCTCGTCTCGGATTTGCCTGTGGGATCACCGATTATCCCGGTGAAATCCCCTATCAGAAAGATGATTTCATGCCCCAGTTCCTGAAACTGGCGCATTTTCTCAAGCAGTACGGTGTGGCCGAGATGAATATCCGGAGCTGTCGGGTCAAAACCCGCTTTTATCCGCAAGGGTTTTTTTTCCTTGCAGGACTTTTCGAGCTTGTGGAGCAGCTCTTTTTCGAGGATGATTTCGACGGTCCCTCTCTTGATTGTCGTCAACTGTTCTTCGGGAGAAAGCATGGCTTCTATAATAAAATTTGCAGGCAGGCCAGGTCAAATAAGAAGGACTTCAGGCAGAGAGTTTTTGGGGTCCGTTAGCCAGAGCGCGGACATGGTGGACATTGGGATGTTTGTAATGCTCCCTCGTGAAATAAGCAATAAGTTTTTTGACCAGGATGCCGGGATCTTTGCTATATATTACTTTGGCGCCGGTCCTCTTCTTTACGATTTTGACGATATTCCTGATTTCGGAGGCAATGCCGCCGCTGCCGACAAGAACGCCGATTAACTTGCCCTCGTCATAAGCAATCGAGAATTCCCCGAGAGTGCCCGAGCGCCCGCCGATTATAACGACTATGTCGGAACTTCGTATATTTACAACCTCTCTGCCCATAAGCCCGCTTCCGGTATATATCAGCACATCATGGTACTCAAGAGGCGAATGATACCTGTTCACGTGCTCCAGTGCGCTAAGGGCGGGTGAAATGCCTACTACTATCCCGCCCGCCTCATGTGCTCCCTTTGCCGACTCAAGGGGCAGCCCGGGACAGGCCCCGGTAATGGTCAGGCAGTCGTTTTGAGCGATTGCACGGCCCAGTTCATAAGCGATCTTTCTTTGACTTTTCAAAATGGTCCCGGTTGCAGACCCCATGACGCCAATCTTTAATTTCATGTCCTCCCTCCGACAGCTCGTTAAATATAAGCAATTATACCAGTTTCAGGTAAACCGGTTCCCAGAAACAAAAGTCCTGGATTCCCGCTTACGGACTGCGGGAATGACGGGGGGCCCGAAAAGTTGCAGGCTTATTGGGGTGCAATGACGACTTTGAAGCAGCGATTTTTGACTTTCGGTTCGCCCTGTGCGCTGTTGTCAACAAATAGAGTTGTCCGGTTTTAGAGCAAATAAACTGTCCGGTTCTGCAGGGTGGCTGCGCATGGAACATGGCAGTCCACCGATTTCAGTTTTATTAAGGCTTATGCCGCTGCATGTGAGCAAATTGCAATCTCCTTTCCTTTAGAGTTATAGGCAGCCAGTTTTCTCGGTCCATGAAAGATAGCAAGTCTACCGTCGGGATAACGATGAACGCTTACCTGGCCCCTGACGTAATGGCAACGATATTGATTTGGCGGGATCTGAAGTTTTAGTCCATCGAACTTTACACAGTTGTCATTGCCGACGGTGCGGTCATACTGTTCGCATAGGATGTCTTCCAAGGCAGTGCCTGCCCAAGTCACGAACACGCTCTCTGGTTCTTGAGGGATAACGGCGAACTCGGCATTATGGGCCGGCATATATGTACTGGCAAGATAATCATTGGCCTGCTTCATCCCAGTGATGCCCGCCATCGCAAGCTCCTTGACCAGCCGATCTTGATGGGTACTGAAGGCTCGCTCAGAACGGCCCCTGGCTTCAGGAGAATACGCAGGGATCATCTTAATCCCCAGTTGGCTCATTGCACGACCAAACTGGGTAAGACTTGATTTGTCCACTTTCCCTCCAGCCTCCGGTGTATGCCAATAGTGACTTCCGCGATCCGTATACAACGAAGCAAACAACCCGTGTTGCTCTATAACCTCTTTTACACCCAGAAAGCTGCTTTGTGTGCCTTCTTCCTTAACAAAAAACATCGAGTAGTGTTCACTGCTGGCATCATCCATCGTCACGATCAAATCCCATAATTTGCCGGGAACCCACTGGTGCCGGGAACCATCCTGATGAAGCATCATGCCGATATAGGGAGCCCTGACCCTTCTTTTCCTGTGTGCCCCTTTCAGTGCCCCTTTCGGTACCAATCCCTTTTCCTGGAGGGTGTTTTTGACCCATGTGTAGCTCCTGTTTCCTTGATGAACTCGGCGATACCAGCTAAAAAAATGCTTGACGTTGAAACCATAATAACGTCCTCTATAAAAATCCGATAGCGCCATCACTTCGTCAACTGGTGCTCGCAGATGCGATATTTGTCCTAAACGCTTATCTATAAGTCCCTCCATCCCTTTATCCGCATACCTCAGCAGATATCGCCGAAATGTCCTGTCACAGACACCAAGGAGCATCGCCGCTTCCTCCTGCGTTAGCCGTCCACTCTTCCAGCCCTCATAACCTTCTTCAAATCTCTATTTTCCGTACCTCCTGCAACACCGCCGAACGTTTCATGGATAGCCCCCCTTGCTATCCATATACCACCCGGACAGTTTATGTGCTACAGATACGGACAGTTTATCTGCTCGCCACACGGTTCGCCCTGTGCGCTTGACAAGGAGCGGTTGGTTTGCTAATGTTAAAGTAGGCCACGAAGGCATGTACCACGAAGGTTATGGAGCTTTCGTGGTTTTTTATTTGTGGAGAAGGGTAATTATGACACCATTTCAGAAAAAACTGCTGGCCGGACTTTTGATAATGGCGCTTCTTTCGCCGCTTGGCATTTTGCTTCCCAAAAAGTTCAACGCCGGGGACGCCTGGGGAGAATGGGTCGCCGATAAGATTGAAAGGCTTATAGGGTATGTGCCGGCAGGCATGAAAAAAATTGCCGGGATATGGAAGGCGCCTGTCCTCGACTATAATTTCGGCGGGGAGAACGCACCTATAGCTGCTCAGGCGCTTTATTACATTATTTCAGGGTTTTTAGGAATTATTATTGCGGCCAGTGTCGTTTATCTGATTTCCAGGCTGCTCGTAAAGAATGGAAAATAAAATCCCCTCTTTTCTTTTGGAAAGACATGTCCCGGACCTGCCCATTTTCAAAACGTCCCAAACGTCATCCATGGGTAGTTCTTTTATCGATAAGGGTCTAAGATATATTGCCGGAGTGGTCAAGGCCGCTTATATCCAATGGGAACTGGCATCGAAGAAAGGTTTTCTTCAGAAATTCGATGCGAGGGCCAAAATGTTTTTTTTATTTTTTTTCATAGGTATCGTAAGTTTTAAACAGTCGGTTTATGCTGAAGTTAGCATTGGGGTGTTCATTTTTGCCCTTGCTGTTTTTTCCGGGGTAAACGTTGCGGACTTTTACAAAAAAGTGTTTTTTTTCGGCTTTTTTTTCGGCTTTATCGTTGCGCTGCCTGCCTCCTTGAATACTATCACCAGCGGGGAACTCGTCATGCGTCTTGTCCAACTCCCGAAGCCGTATGATTTTTGGGGTTATCATATACCGGGGCAGATAGGGATCACGAGGCAAGGCTTGACCGTTGTCATGATGCTCACACTGAGGGTGGCAAATTCAGTAGCCCTGTCACTGCTGGTGATCTCTACAACACCATTCCCTTCGCTGGTCAAGGCATTGAAGGTGTTGAGAGTCCCCGATGTTTTTTTAATGGTGCTTACATTGACCTATAAATATATCTTTATTTTTGCCGGAACGGTTGAAGAGATGTACCTTGCCAAGAAGAGCCGCCTCGCCCGGAGAACGAACGGAGTTGACGGGCGTATGTGGGTTGCCGGCAGAATAGCGTTTCTCTTCAAAAAAACACAGCTGCGCTGCGAGGAAGTGTTCAAAGCCATGCTGTCACGTGGCTTTTCAAATGATATACGATTTTACGGGTTCCGGCTTTTCGGAACAGGGGACTGGCTCTTTACATTGTTCATACTTTTTGCAGGGACTATCATCAGTGCCTGTTTATAAAGAAACTCTAATATATGGAAGGGAGCGGCAGGGGCAGGCTGTTTATCGGAGCGCTGAAACTACACTGATTGCCAAGAGACAATTCATCACAGTGGCTGTGTCTATTCACATTCTCAGTTTGGGCTCGGCGTTACTCGCCCCTGCTGGAGTAGACCCGTGCATCGCTCCGATAAACAGCCTGCCCCTGCCGCTCCAATAATTTGATAATATAAAATAAACAGCAGGAGAAGGGGAGCACTTGTTTTTCGACGCGATGCACGGGTCTGCTGTAAAAGGGGCGAGTAACGCCGAGCCACAAATGAGAACTGATTCAAATATCGCTGCTATGAGAAAATTGGGAATTGCCTACGAAAGTAGTTTCAGCGCGTCGAAAAACAAGTGCTCCCCTTCTCCTGTCTTCCTTGTAAAAAAAACTGTGAGGTAATGCGTGGGACCGATATTAAGGGTTGAAAAAGTAAGCTATCGTTATTACGACAGGATCCCGGCGCTTATGGATATCAGCCTGAGCATCAATGCGGGCGAGTGTTTCGCTGTTATAGGAGCAAACGGAAGCGGAAAATCCACGCTCCTGCAAATAATGGGCGGGCTTATCTATCCTTCGGTGCCCGCAGAGGGAGCCGTTTATTTTAAAGGCAATGAAGTCTCAGAGAAGACATTGCATAGTGAGGATTTCCTGCGCTATTTCCGGGGCGGCGTCGGCTTCGTATTCCAGGATTCCGATGTCCAGCTTTTTTGTCCTACAGTGCTTGATGAAGTGCTTTACGGCCCGCTGCAGCTGAATATTAATGAAACTGAAGCGCTTGACAGGGCGCATGAAGTAATGAAGATGCTCAATATCGAAGGACTGAAAGAGAGGCCGTCTTATATGCTTTCCGGAGGTGAAAAAAAGCGTGTCGCAATCGCATCTGTACTCACTATGAACCCGGAAGTCCTGCTTTTCGATGAGCCGACCAGTGGTCTCGATCCGAGGACGCAGTGTTTTCTTATGGAGCTTCTTGTGGCCTTGAACGAGGCGGGTAAAACAATCGTGATAGCTACTCATGATCTTTCACTTGTCGGAGAACTGCACGCAACGGTAGCTGTTTTATCCGAAGGACACACTATTGAGAGTACCGGCAGTTCCGACGATATTCTGAGAGACGAGGCGCTGCTTTTGAGAGTGAATTTAATACACGAACATATTCATTTCCACGGTAAAACAGCCCATACCCATCTGCATTCACACTATCTGTTCCATCAGCATTAGCAGGGGACAGTTGCCAATGTGTTCTTTCGTTGTCCTTGTCCATAGAAGCTTAAGCTGCAAAGAGGCCATTTTATTTTCTCCCACCCCCCCACAACCACGGATTATAATAGTCTTTGAGTGCTTTGCATTTCTTCTGATGCTTGCACAAACTCCGGCAGGCGATCACGTATTTAAAGCATTTCTTGACAGGACAGGAAATTTTATCAGTGTTTTTATCGGGCATCATTTAATTACCCACAATCCCAAACCGCTCATCAAGTATTCTCTGGAATCGAGGTGTATATATCAGGTCATAGACAAACTCCTTATCAGGGAAAAGATAAAGCACCGCTTTCCTTGTATTGTTCATCAGCGATAGTGACTCATGCAGCGTCAGATCGGCCTGCATCAGGGTCGCCTGAGTGAGGTCAACGATCCATCTCAGCCGCCGCAGATTTTTCTCTTCTTCCTTAATAAGGGCATCATTCATTCTCTTCTGCCGCATCCGCTTCGGCCTTGGTTTTGTGCACGGTTTTATCCGGGTGGTTCGGCGGAGAGTAGATAGTATAGAGCTTCATCTGTGCCCGCTTTGATGTGTTGATTACGTTATGGTACGTCCCCGCCGGAATTACGACTGCATCCCCATCGCGTGCCAGATGTTCCTCTTTCCCGTTCAGGATAAACTTGGCCTCGCCCTTCTCGATACGAAAGAACTGATCGACATTCGGGTGCACCTCGTTGCCGATCTCCTCGCCCGGCCCCAGGCACATCACCACGAGCTGCGCATGCTTGCCGGTGAATAACACCTGACGGAAATAGGTGTTTTTCAGGGTCTGCTTTTCAATTGGTCCAACATATCCGGTCATTTTGTTGCCCTCCTTTTCAATTTTATATTCACGATTATGTCCTCAAAACCAATGGACGTATCTGTTCGGTCATTGGTTTCAGAGGGTCATTTTCCCACCAAAGTAATTCTTTATTTCTTTATCAACCCTACTACACCTAATAGACTTAACCCCTCCTTGGGAGGTTACCCGGACCAGGGCAAACGCACTATGTGTTTTTCGAGTAAAAACTAACTGCAATATTGCCATAAACTCCAAAATTTCGGCTTATAAGTCGTCATTCCCGCAGTCCGTTAGCGGGAATCCAGGTTATTTGTGTCTGGATGCCCGATTAAGAACTTCGGGCATGACGAAAATTTCGGCTTTCTGGCGCATAGTGCGTTTGCCCTGTTACCCGGACCCCCTGGATTGGTCAATAGCCGGTTATGGTGTTATAATATAAAAGTTAACGCTTTTAACGCGCCGTCTATATATGTCAAGTATATCATGCCTGCTGTCTGAGGAGGGGTGTTACTTATGAATGAACTGGAAAAACTCGAAAAATTGTTTTACCACTGGAAGGAACATAATATGGAACATGCCGAGACATACAAGATGTGGGCCGAGAAAACTGCCCGCCTCGGTCAGCATCAGTTGTCCGAGATTCTTACCCGCCTTTCTTACGATGCTAAAGCCATGGACACCCTTTTTGATGAGGCGGTCCGGTCGATAAAGTAAGCGCACGCTCTTTATCGGCAGGCGAACAGGTAACATAATGGCAAAGGGAAACGGAAGTCAGAAGATCAATGATATCATAGAATTTCTTTCAGGATATCTGCACGGAAAGGAGCATGCGCTAAGGCTGGCGCTCATTGTTTTTTTTTCTAAAGGACATCTTCTTATAGAAGATTTGCCCGGACTGGGCAAAACAACTCTGGCGATTGCAATAGCCAAGGCGCTCGGTCTTGATTTCGGCAGGATACAGTGTACCAGCGATCTTTTGCCTACAGACATCACCGGACTATCAATTTACAACAAAAATACCGGAGAATTTGAATTTCGCTCCGGACCTGTATTCAATAATATTGTGCTGATAGATGAAATTAACCGGGCCACTCCAAAGACGCAAAGTGCGCTTATAGAGAGCATGGGCGAGAAGCAGGCGACTATCGAGCGGCAGACCTACCAGTTGCCCAAGCCTTTCTTCGTGATCGCTACGCAAAACCCTGTGGAGCAATTCGGCACCTTTCCTCTTCCCGAATCCCAATTAGACCGTTTCATGATGAAAATAAGCATAGGCTACCCTACAAGGAAAGCGGAAAAAGAGATTTTAAAGGGAGGCAGCAAGAGGGCCGAGTTATACAGCATTAAGCCTATGATGGATAAAAATGAAGTGCTTGCCATTAATGAGAATATAAGAAATGAAGTATATGTTTCGGACAAAATCCTTGAGTATATGCTCAATATTATTGAGACGACGCGGAGCAGCAAATATCTGACAGCCGGTCTTTCTACGAGGGGGGCGCTGGCAATACATTATACTGCAAGGACCAATGCCTACTTTAATGGAAGGGACTTTGTTATTCCTGAAGATATCAGGGAGCTTTCGGATTATCTGATACCTCACAGGGTCATCTTCAGGGAGGAATATGAACATCTTGAAAAAAGGGAGATCGTTCAATCGCTAATCGAAAAGATACCGGCCCCGGTGTAATAAAAATTGCAAGGGCGGGCTGGCTTTACATTGTCCTGACATTATTTCTCGGCTTTTCGGCCATCAATACCGGCAACAACCTCGTCTATCTTATTGTGGCTGCGTTCCTGGGTTTAATGGGTGTTTCGGGTTTTTTCGGAAGGAACAACTTATCGGGATTGAAGGTAGCGCTTGATCTTCCCGACGAGATTTTTGCGGCAACCCATGTCCCGGTGAAAATTACGCTGCTGAACAGCAGGAGAATACTGCCGGCTTTTTTAATTAGAGTGAGAATTGACGATAAGGAAGCGCTGTTTCCTTTTGTGGCTGCAAAGGGCGCGGGGACAAAATATGTGGATTTTTATTTTCCCCGGAGAGGCAGCTATCGCATTGAGCCGCCGTATCTGTCGTCTGTATATCCTTTCAACTTTTTTACCAGATTCAAGGCAACTGCCGCTGCATATGAGACAGTTGTGTTTCCGCAGGTCAAAAAGTGTGAACTGCACAGTTTTTTTGCAGACCGGGCCATGCATGGCGGGGAGCATTACGCTCAAAAATCCGGATACGATGGGGAGATGGTGTCGATAAGGAACTATACCTCCGGCGATCCCTCCAAATATATACATTGGAAATCGAGCGCCAAGACGGGCGAACTTAAAACCAAGGAGTTTCTAATGGCGTCCCAACAGCCTGTTCTGATCGATTTTGAAAACGTGGATATCCGGGACAGAGAGGAAAAAATATCATGTATAACATACTTCATAATAAAAGCTTTCAGGAACCGGATACCCGTTGGTCTGAAGTTGACAGGCACAATCTATAAGCCCGGTTTGTCGAAAACACACAAGATAAACATGCTAAGGGAGCTTGCTTTATATGGTGAGCAATAACAGGTTGATCAGAATTGAGGATGTGGTAAAAGTGCTGACCTATGCCATTGGCGCGATCGGGTTTCTTTCTGTTGCGCCTCATGTGCCCCCATTGTTTGCCGCGGGCTTTGCCTGCTTTTACTTTATTTCAGCGGTGATCGAATACAGGAAGGTGGTACTTGTTCCGCGCTGGATGCTTACAGTTATAGCCATAGCGTTTATTATTTTCACCTTTACCCGAATGAGTATGGAAAATTTTGTCCTTCCTTCTATTGAGGCCCTTTCAGTCCTGCTTCTCATTAAATTATTTGAGGACAAGAGATTCAGGGATTACATGCAGATTTATTTGATGTCGGTATTGTTATTGGCAGGAGCGGCGCTTCTTTCGCTCGATATGGTCTTTCTTGCCTACTTTGCGGCCTTGACAGCGCTCTGTTCGACAGCTCTGGTCCTGCTTACCTATTACTCCCAGGACAGGGGAATGGAGCTTCAAGCCGCGGTTGTGAGGCGCATTATTACCAAATCCCTGCTGATACCGCTGGCGGCTGCGCCTATGACGGTCATACTGTTTATTGTTCTGCCTCGTACCAGTTACCCGATGTTCGACTTCCTCAACAGGAGCGGCGGCGCTGCTACGGGTTTTACCGACCATGTGCAACTCGGAACGGTTTCGGGCATTCAGGAAGACACTACGATTATTTTTCGCGCAAGCATGGAGAAAATAAATGAGGACCTGTTGTACTGGAGAGGCATTGTGCTCGATTATTTTGATGGGACATCATGGAAGAGTTCGCTGAAAGCGCCTGCAGAAGTTGCTCAGTATCCCGACATTCCGGGTAAACACGTTCAACAAACTATTTATCTGGAGCCTTATGAAAATAAATATGTTTTTGCTCTGGATAAGCCGCTGAACATTTCTCTGCAGGGCATTCAGAGACAGCGAGGTTTGACCTTTTCGGAACCTGAAAATATAACAAAACGAATTAAATACCATGCATGGTCGAGCCTCGCCGGAGTATTGCCGGAGATAACGATTAACAGGGACCTTTACTTGCAATTGCCTGCAGAAGTCCCGGGGAAGACGGATAAGATAAGGGCGCTGGTAAGACGTCTTGCCGGGAATGATACTGAGGCGACTGTCAGCTCGATGCTTTCTTTTCTGAAGAACGGCAATTACAGGTACGGTCTGCAAAACCTGCCCTTGACAACTCACCCTCTGGAAGACTTCCTTTTCAAGTACCGGTATGGCAACTGTGAATACTTTGCCTCGGCGATGGCGGTCATGCTGAGAGTCGCCGGTATTCCTTCAAGGCTGGTTGGAGGCTACCGGGGCGGCTACTACAACGAAATGGGAGGGTATTATATAATCCCGCAAAGAAATGCACATGTTTGGGTAGAGGTATATTTGGACCATAAGGGCTGGGTCAGGGTGGACCCGACACCGATAAGCGGCGGCGCTTTCGAAGGGGGCTTAAGGAAGGACCTGTTTTTCACCATGCGGCTGGTGTTTGATTCCTTCAGCTATGCCTGGAATGCTTCGGTAATTAATTATGACATTGAGGGTCAGCTATCGCTCCTCAATGCATTGCGCGCGGGAATTAAAAGGCCCGCTTTCAAGTTCAAACTCGGCAAAGAGGGTGTAATCCGATACTCGCTGCTTACATGTGTTACTGTTATTGTCTTCTATGCTTTTATTCTTCTTGTTCAGAGGAGAAAGGGCGCCTCGGAACACATCCTGCGGCTATTCCTGAAAAAAGCGGGTAAGCTTGGCTACGTAAAAATGAAGTCCGAAGGCCTCGAGGAATTTGTGATGAAGATCGAAGATGCTGATAAAAGGGAGAGGGCCTCTTTGTTCGTAAGAGAATTTGAAAAGTATTATTTCAGGGACGAAGATATAAGGCCTGAAACCTCGAGACGGCTGAAACATCTAATAAAGGTGATTTAACTTTAATTTGCAGGTCCCTGACTGCACAAGTTATTTATTCGCGGGCCCTTGATGCCCAGATTATTATCGCATCCACCATCGCCTTTATGGTTGCTTCTTTTGGAACAATGGAGACTTTCAATCCCGCCTTTTTTAGGGCACGTTCAGTGACCGGTCCTATGGCTGCGAGCGCAGCCGGTTTCAGGAGGGACATTGCTTCATCTCCGATCATTTCGATGAAATTGGTGAATGTGGCCGCACTGGTAAAGGTGGCAACCGAGATACGCCCCTCTTGCAGGAAGCGTTTAAGTCTTTTGCCGTGTTTTTCAGGCTTGACCGTGCGGTAGGCCACCGGCGTATCTATCTCTCCGCCTGATTCCCGTACCTTTTGAGGAAAGACCTCTCTGGCCGCCTCTGCCCGCGGCAACAGAAACCTCAACCCTTTAAGGCTGCCGCCCGGCGCTTGGCGGCTGAAGATGCTTATCAGTCCCTCGGCGTTGAACTCTTCGGGAATAATATCAACCTTTAACCCATAACTTCTCATGGCCCCTGCTGTCCTTGTGCCTATGGCGCACAATTTTATGCCCTTCAGATCTCTTATGTCCATGTCTTTGGCAAGAAAGCGCTGAATAAAGAATTTGAATCCGTTCGCGCTGGTAAAGATAAGCCAGTCATACGAGTCTATCGCATCTATTGCGGCATCCAGCGAATCAAAGTTTTCAGGCGGGACCGTCTTTATGGTAGGGAATTCAAAAATTTCGGCCCCGAGATCTTCCAGCGCTGAGTAATCCTGTGTATATTCCCTTGTTATCAGGATTCTGTGGCCAAAGAGCGGTTTTTTTTCGTACCAGTTGAGAGCATCTCTCAGCCTCACCACATTGCCGACAACCATCACTGCAGGAGGACGTAATATCTCTTTCTTTACCTGTCCCGCAATATCGCCCAATGTTCCGACAACGGTCTTCTGGTCGGGCCGGGTCCCCCAGCGCACTACTGCTGCCGGCGTGTCTGCGGGTTTCCCATGCTCGATAAGTTTTGAAGCAATCTGCTCTATGTTCTTCACTCCCATTAGAAATACAAGCGTATCAAAGCCCGAATACGAGTTTTGCCCACTCAATGGCGCTTTCAGTTTTAGTCAGGTCTTCATTTCCGGTGATTACGGAAAAAGAGGACGAATACTTACGGTGTGTGAGGGGAATTCCAGCATAGGCCGGAGCAGCAATGGAAGAACTGATTCCGGGTACGACTTCAAACTCGATCCCTTCTGCGACAAGCGCTTCAGCCTCTTCCCCCCGCGGCCGAAGATAAAAGGATCGCCCCCCTTTAATCTGCATACAAGCTTGCCTTTTTTAGCTTCGCTGATCAGCGCCTGGTTTATCTGGTCCTGTGTCATCTCATGATGCCCGCCGCGCTTGCCGGCATAGATAAATTCAGCGTCATGATTAATGTAATTCAGAATCTGCGCATTAAGATGAAAGTCATAAACGACAGTTTCGGCTTTCTGGAGCCACCGCATCCCTTTTACGGTCAAAAGGCCGATATCTCCGGGGCCGGCTCCAATAAGGTAGACCTTGCCTTTTTTACTCATTGTCTATTGCCCATTGCCTATAGCCTATTGCCTGTATTAACTGCTTATTTCGCCGTTAATCGGCGGGATGTTCCTGCCGTATACTTCATCAAGGATCTCTTTGGCGCCCATGGCAAGAAGATTTTCCGCCAGACGCACACCGAGCGCTTCTGCATTATCAGGGTCGCCTTCGATGCTGCTTTTCACAATCCTGTCTCCTGTAACGCTTCCCACGAGTCCGTCTATCGTGATAGTGCCGCTGAGCAGTCTGGCGTGAGCGGCAATCGGGACCTGACATCCTCCTTCGAGACGTTTCAGAAGCGCCCTCTCGGCCCTCACGCAAATGGCGGTTTCAGAGTGGTTGAGCCGACTGATAAGTGAATTGATAATTTTGTCATCAATCCTGCATTCGATGCCGACAGCCCCCTGGCCGATAGCAGGCAAGCTTGTTTCCGGCAGGAGTATTTCGGTAATCCGGTCTTGCCATCCGAGCCTCCTGACTCCGGCAACAGCCAGGATTATGGCATCAAACCGGCCTTCATCGAGCTTCTTAAGGCGTGTATTGAGATTGCCTCTCAATTGTTCGATTTTCAAATCGGGCCTTTTATGGAGGAGTTGGCTGGAGCGGCGCAGGCTGCTGGTCCCTATCCTGGCGCCCTGGGGCAGACCATTAAAACTCGTTGTCCTGAACTGTCCGTCCTTAATCGCCGATATAAAAGCGTCACGCGGGTCCTCGCGCTCGCAAATGACCGCAAGATGAAGTCCCGGAGGAAACTCCGTAGGCACATCTTTCATGCTGTGGACAGCGATATCAGCCGTCCCTTCCAGGAGAGCTTCCTCTATCTCTTTGACGAAGAGTCCTTTGCCGCCCACTTTTGCAAGAGGAACATCGAGTATTTTATCCCCTGTGGTCTTGATCTTGTTGAGTTCTATCTGCACGCCGGCAGAAAGTTTTTCGAGACTGGCCTTTACCCATTCCGCCTGCCACAGGGCAAGCGCGCTGCCGCGGGTGCCGATTATGATTTTAGTCTTCAACGTTGCCTCCGTTAATACCGTACAGTTTCTTTATCATTGCAATAAGTTCGTCTCTGTCTTCGGCATCTTCCCTAAGCGCAGAGGTCGGTGGATGGATCAGCTTATTGACAATTGCCGTTGCAAGGTATTCCACTGCTTTTAAACGGTCTTCGCCCAAATCGGGAAATTTTCCCCTGAATTTTTCGAGCTCTTCATTTTTTATCCCTTCGGCCTTCTGGCGCAGCGCTAAAATGGTCGGCACCGAATCCAGCGAGGACATCCATTTTATGAACTTTTCAACCTCTTCAGTTATGATCTCTTCAGCCTTTTCGGCTTCTTTTCTCCTTTCAAGAATATTGGAGTCGATCACTTCCTGCAGGTCATCGACATCATAAAGGTATACATTTTCGAGCTTGTTTATTTCAGGGTCAATGTTCCTCGGCACTGATATGTCGATTATAAAGACCGGCCGGTGTTTTCTCTCCTTCATCACTTTGTTCATTTGTTCCCTGACAAGTATATAAGAAGGGGCGCCGGTAGAGCAGATAATAATGTCCATGTGCGCAAGTTCGTGCAAAAAGTCCTCGAAGCGCACCGCCCTGCCGTTGAATTCGCCCGCCAGTTCACAACCGCGTTCGTAAGTCCTGTTGACAACCGCGACTTCTTTGACCCCGTTATTTACAAGGTGGCGTGCGGCCAGTTCAGCCATTTCTCCGGCTCCAAGGAGCATGAATGACTTGCCGGAGAGATCGGTAAATATTTTTTTTGCGAGTTCAACTGCGGCAAAACTGATCGAAACTGCATTTTCAGCTATTTTGGTTTCCGTTCGCACCCGCTTGGCCGTTGAGATGGCCTTCTTGAACAGTTTGTTGAGCAGTATGCCGGTTGTCTTTTTGCTCAGTGCAAAATCAAACACGTCTTTGAGCTGGCCGAGGATTTGCGGCTCTCCCAGGACCATCGAATCGAGACTGGAAGCGACCCGCAGGACGTGTCTGACTGCATCCGCTTCCGTATACGAGTAAAGTGATTCCTCGAAATCCTTTCTGATTATATTGTGAAAGGAAGACAGGAAATTTTTTATATTTTCAACCGCAACAGCGGTATCGCTCACGCAGGTATATATCTCGACCCTGTTGCATGTGGAAAGCAGCGCGACCTCTTTCACCTCCGGGATTTTACGGAGGCCGAACACGCCTTCTTCGAGCCTGGCTCCGGTGAAGGCGAGTTTTTCTCTTGTTTCAACGTTGGCTGTTTTGTGATTTAATCCTACGACAAGAACTTTCATGAGAATGAATGCAGGCTCTTGGTAGAGATAAAATTGACCCCGAAAAAAGTGAACAGAACGATAAGAAAGCCGATAATTGAGAGAAGGGCGGCTCTCTTGCCTCTCCAACCTGCCGTCAGCCTGATATGCAGGATAAGGGCATAAATAAACCATGTTATAAGCGACCATACTTCTTTCGGGTCCCAACGCCAATAACTTCCCCAGGCGCTCTCAGCCCATAATGCGCCGCTGATTATGGCGAGGGTCAAAAGAGGAAAGCCGAGCGTAATCATTTTATAGTTTATTTCGTCGAGCACCTGTATGCTCGGCAGCCTTTTGAAAAGGCCGTGCGTATGTTTCGACTTCAGATAATGCTCCTGCAGCAGGTACATTATGCCGATACCGAAGGCCACGGCAAACGCTGCATTGCCGAGGAAGGCCAGGAAGGTATGTATGCCCAGCCAGTAGCTTTGCAGCACGGGGCTGAGCGGCCGTATTTCGCGTGGAAGCACCGATGAGGAAAGCATCAATATAAACACAATGGGCAGAATAAAAGAGCCCATAATGCCTATTTTATAGCGGTATTCCAGGAAAAAGAATATGAGTACAATGCACCAGGCGAAGAAGGACGCAGCCTCATGCATACTTGTGATCGGCAGATGCCCGGCAGCGACATAGCGGTAGACAATGCTTGCCGAGTGTATAAGGAAGCCGGCGCCGGTGACAATCAGCATCAGTTGAGATGATTCCCTGCTTCCCCTGAAAAGCTCGATAATGCCTATAATGGTTACCGCAAAATAACAGGTGAGGGCGAGTTCAAAAAGTGTGGTCCCCATCAGAAGCAGCCAAGCTCGCAATCACTGATTTTTATCTTCAATTCATTGGCGGCCTTTCCCACTTCCCCGAAGGGCACTTTTAACTCTTCAGCAATTTTCCTGGCAGCGGTGCAGCTGATTCTGCCGTCCACAGTCCTTACCTTCAACAAATGTTTGGTCCTGTCAAGGATGCGCTCTTCAATAACTGCATACATGCACGTTAATAACTCCTGGCCTGTTTTTCTGTCTTCAGGGTCAAAATACACAACGCGGGCAGAATAAACGTTTTTATCTGCGTTATGCGGCATACTGCGTCCTGGAAATACAATTATATCAGCATGTTTAATTAGCCTCAGCGCTGACGCCTTTTCCATTTCTTCTCCGCGAACACCCAATGTAAATATTACTACATCGGGATTCGAAAACTCAATTGCGGTGTTTCCTTCAACGATAATGCCGTCAAGATGGGACAGCCTGTCGATTGCAATAGATACCGTCTCTTTGATCCCCTCCCGGGGACCCCGGACCCATAATACTTCTTCAGCTCCTGCTTTGAGCAGCCTGCCGGTGTCTTTATCTTTCCGGTCGAGGATGGCCCGGTCATCAATGAGTGATGTGTACAAAGCGGTTTTCGTACATTTGATAGCGCCCCATCTGCGGTGTGCGCCCGGGTTGAGCGACTCCGAACTCAGCGCGGAAAGCAACACCGATGCGATAGTAGTTTTCCCGGAGCCGCTATGGCTGCCGCCAACGCCGATGATAAGAGGACGGACCATTGCCTAAGCTTCAGATGCAGGTTCTTCTTTTTTATCCTCGGCCAGGTAATCACAGGCCTTGTTTTCGCAGACGAGGAACACCTCTCCGGCCTTGTTCCGTTTTTCCGTCAAAAAGGGCGCGCCGCATTTGGGACACTGCCTGGGCACAGGCTTGAGCCAGAGTGCAAATTTGCAGTTCGGGTAGTTGCTGCAACTCCAGAACGACCTGCCCCGTTTTGTTTTCCTTTCTACAATATCTCCTCCGTCGAGAGGACATTTCACGCCGGTTGAGATCGGTTTTGTATTTTTGCACTCGGGATAACGCGAACAAGCCATGAACTTGCCGAACCTGCCCCGTTTAATGGCCATTGGCGCGCCGCATTTAGCGCAGACTTCATCAGTAAGGACAGTGTCCGCTTTCTGTGGGCCGGCATCACCCTCAAGGGGCTTTGTGTTTTTACACTTCGGATAGCCGGTGCATGCAAGGAAGCGCCCGTGCCTGCCCCATTTAATCACCATTGGGGAGCCGCACTTTTCGCACACCTCTTCTGTGGGTATGTCCTGCGGTTTTACCTTTGCCATGTCCTTTGATGCCTCGACCAGATCACGATTAAAAGGGGTATAAAAGTCTTTTACTACTTTGACCCATTTAAGGTTGTCGCTTTCGATCTCATCGAGCTCATTTTCCATTTTTGCGGTAAAGCCCATATCAATCAGCTCAGGAAACTTGTCCACAAGCAGGTCATTGACGACGACCCCAAGTTCTGTCGGAAAAAATCTTTTGTCTTCGTTTTTCTCCACATACTTCCTGTCCTGGATTGTGGAAAGTATCGCCGCATATGTGCTCGGCCTGCCGATGCCTTTTTCTTCCAGGGTCTTTACAAGGGTGGCTTCAGTATAGCGCGGCGGCGGCTGGGTAAAATGCTGTACAGTTTTTATCTCCCGCTGCCTTAACGGGTCTTTTTCTTTTAAATGGGGCAGGAGCGCTCCTTCTTCATCCTCAATGTCATCTTTGCTCTCCGTATAGAGGGCCATGAAGCCGGGGAACCGTATTACCGTGCCGGACGTGCGCAGCTCGGTCCCTTTCTGCTCAACTCCCGCATCTTTCAAACCGATTATAAATGTTGTCTGCTCAAGCTGGGCCGGGCTCATCTGGCTTGCAATGAATCTGTTCCATATCAGACTGTAGAGATTAAATTGGTCTTTGCTTAAGAAAGGTTTTACTATTTCAGGGGCCTTGTCCGGGTACGTGGGCCTTATTGCCTCATGCGCCTCCTGTGCGCTCCCCTTGCTCTTATAGAAAGGAGGTTTTTCAGGCACATACTCATTCCCGAAGTTTTTAATTATAAGCTCACGGGCCCATTCCTGGGCCTCAGGAGCGGTCCGGAAAGAGTCGGTCCTCATATATGTAATCAATCCCGACGAACCCTCTTTGCCCAACTCAACCCCTTCATAGAGCTGCTGGGCCACCATCATTGTTTTCTTCACCGGAAATCTGAGCCGCCGTGAGGCCTCCTGCTGGATCGTGCTTGTTATGAATGGGGGAGCAGGGGGCCTCTTCCGCAGTTTTTTCTCTATAGAAGAGAGGAAAATATCTTTTGATTTAATGTCGTCGGCTATGTCCTGCGCCGTTGCCGCATCGGTAATCAGAAAACGCTTGCCTTCCTGTCCCTCACGGTTTATGACCAGCGTGTTCCTGTATTTATACAGGCGGGCGAGGAAATCCGCACCCTGATCGTGTTCCGCGTGAAGCAGCGCCTCGATAGTCCAGTATTCCTCCTTGTTAAAAGACCCTATTTCACGCTCTTTGTCTACAACAATTTTTACAGCAACTGATTGTACTCTGCCGGCGCTTAAACCCCTTCTTACTTTTTCCCAAAGGAAGGGACTGAGCTTATAGCCTACCAGCCTGTCAAGGATTCTCCTGGCCTGTTGTGCTTCCACCTTATGGACATCGATATCGCCGGGATTCTGTATGGCCTCCCTGACAGCTTTCTCGGTTATTTCATGAAAGGTGACACGTTTGACCTTGCCCTTATTGCGGGGCGATTTTATATCTTCGGCTATATGCCAGGCAATTGCTTCTCCCTCACGGTCAGGGTCGGTCGCCAGATATATTACATCCGCTTTTTTGGCCTCGCTTTTGAGTTCTTTCAGGACCTTTTCCTTGCCTGAAATGGTTACGTACTGAGGAAGGAAATTGTTTTCCACATCGACCCCAAGCTCTTTTTTGGGCAGGTCCTTAACATGCCCGACCGAGGCCTTTAACACGAACTCTTTTCCCAGTATCTTATTTATGGTCTTGGCTTTTGCCGGAGACTCAACGATTACAAGAGACTTCAATATTCCCTCCTAATAAAGCAAATTAACTATGCAACAGGAAGATTGCTTCGAACGGCTTCGGCAACCCATAGCGTACCATGGATGGTGAAGCGGGTTGCCGCCCTCGCAGGATTGCAGGAGGCAATCCGGGAATGAGTGAGAAGCTGTCTTTCTGTTGCATAGTACTCCTTTAATTCCAGGTTATCTGCCGTCCCCTGCCGAAAATAAACGCGTAAACTTCTTCGGTCTCAAGGTCGGTATCTTTCATAAGTATATAAGAAAGTAGTGCCCTGATGGTGTCAAGTTCCGTATCATCGATATGTTTTGTCAGCTCCAGGGTCACGAGTTCATCCTTTACTGTTAAAAAATCTATGTCAAAGGCGCTTACTTTTTTCATCATATCGTCAGCGTCGTAGCCCTTATCAATGAGCTCTTTTGCAAGAACTCTCAGCATGTCAATCAATCTTCTGGCCAATTGTCCTCCTTATGGACGCCCCAAAGGCCGTAAGGCTTTTTGGGGCAAGCTTATAGTATAGAAAAATTATTACCCACTGTCTGCCGGACTATCCCTTTAATTTCGAGTCCGAGCAAAAGTCCCGAAAGACGTGCAGCGGGCATTTTGAGCTCCCTTGCAATATGGTCTATATGTTTTGCTTCGCTGCCCAAAATATTACATATTGCCTTTTCTTCATCATTTATTTCAAGTCGTTGGGCCGGGTCCCCCGAAAAGTCGAAGACTTTTGGGGGTGAAACCGGGGTGTCGGCTTTCACTGACCGCAATAGTCCTTTTATCTGTGGGGACAACTCCTCTATTACGTCTTCAGCGCTTTGAACAGGTTTGGCCCCCTTCTTGATCAGACCGTTGGTCCCCCTGGCATTGCCTGATGTGATATTACCTGGAACGGCAAATATCTCCTTGCCTTGCTCCAGAGCGAACCCTGCAGTGATAAGCGACCCGCTGCGGGCCGTTGCCTCTATGACAAGCACTCCGAGGGAAAGCCCGCTTATAAGCCTGTTTCTCCTGGGAAAGTTTTCTCTCACAGGAGGCGTCCCCAAGTGGAATTCACTTATCACGCACCCTGACCTGGAAAGGGCCGTCATCAGTTCTCTGTTCTCCGCAGGATAGCAGATATCCAGTCCGCAGCCCAGCACCGCAATGCTTCTGCCGCCTGCTTTCAGTGCTCCGGAGTGGGATACGGTATCGATGCCCCGGGCCATGCCGCTGACAATGGTAAGCCCTGCTGAAGCAAGTTCGTATGACAGGTCCGCGGCGGTCTTTCTGCCGTATTCGCTCATATCCCTGGAACCTACCATGGCGAGTGCGAAGCGGTCCTCCTCTGCAAGGTCTCCTTTTACATAAAGTATTGCAGGGGCGTTGTCAAGATGGCTTAGGGGCTCCGGATACTCTTTATCGAAGAGAGTGACGATTTGTATGTTGTGTTGTTCAGCTTTTTCTATCTCCCTGTCGATTCTGTCCCAGGCTTTAAATTCCTTTATCCTTTTTGCTTTTGATGGGCTTATTCCTTCAACGGAGGACAGCCCGGAAAATCCTGCGCTGAATATCGCTTCCGGAGTATGGAATGCCGCAAGAAGCCGCCCTGTCGTTACTGGCCCTATGTCCTCCATAAAGGAAAGGGCAAGCAGGCATTTCAAGTCATTCATTTCACTTTTAACCGTAGGGCGTTGAGTTTGATGAACCCTTCAGCGTCTTTCTGATTATATACCTTTTCCGCCTCAAACGTTGCAAGTTCAGGGTTGTAAAGCGAATAGGGCGATTTTCTGCCGGCAACTAAACAATTCCCTTTATATAATTTAAGCCGGACCGTACCGGTGACATTTTTCTGTATGCCGTCCATCAGCAGCTGCAATGCCTCCCTTTCCGGCGCAAACCAGTAACCGTAATAAACAAGCTCTGCATATTTAGGGATAAGCGAGTCCCTCATATGCAGCACTTCCCTGTCAAGAGTTATGGATTCGAGCGCCCTGTGGGCGGTATGCAGGACGGTGCCGGCCGGAGTTTCGTAAACGCCCCTGGACTTTATGCCTACATACCTGTTTTCTACTATGTCTATTCTCCCGATGCCGTTTTCACCTGCTATTGTATTGAGCTTTTCAAAAAGCTCCACGGGAGACATAGGTCTGCCGTCAATGCCTGCGGGATTCCCCTCCTTATACTCAATCTCAATATAGCGCGGGGTGTCCGGCGCCTTTTCAGGAGGCGTCATCATGGTATACATATCGCCTGTAGGTTCTGTCCAGGGGTCTTCCAGTATGCCGCCTTCATAACTGATATGAAAGATGTTCCTGTCGGTGCTGTACGGTTTCTCTTTTGTGGCCGGCACCGGAATTCCATGTCTTGAGGCGTATTCTATGAGCGACTGCCGCGAGTTGAATGACCACTCGCGCCATGGAGCTATGACCGTTATATCAGGTTTGAGCGCATAATAAGCAAGTTCAAACCTGACCTGATCATTGCCTTTGCCGGTCGCCCCGTGAGCTACGGCATCAGCCTTCTCCTTCAGCGCGACAGCTATTTGCTTTTTTGCTATCAAAGGCCGTGCAATTGAAGTGCCGAGCAGGTAAGCGCCTTCATAGACCGCATTTGCGCGAAGCATAGGAAAAATGTACTCACGCACGAATTCCTCTCTCAGATCTTCAACATATGCCTTGACAGCACCGGTCTTAAGCGCTTTTTCATAGACGGCGTTCAGGTCTTCACCCTGGCCAAGGTCTGCACAGAAAGCAATGACTTCGGCATTGTAGGTTTCGATCAGCCACTTTATTACGATAGAAGTATCAAGACCGCCGGAATAAGCAAGCACAACTTTTTTCGCCATTTTGTTCTCCATTCAGCGTAAGTTTATAGTTCTTGCCTCATGTTACCGGCAGTGAACTGTAAAGCGATTCATACACCTTATCATAAAAGAGAATTTTTTGTGAAGTAAGTGAAAGGGAACAAAAAATCCCCCCGCTCAGAAAGGCGAGCAGGGGGCCGCACTAATAAAGGTTGCCTATTTTATGAGTTTTACAAAATCATCCGCTGAAATTGCCGGCAGTGTAAGCAACTGCACGGACCCTCTGGCGCCCAGCTCCAACGACATCTTCATGATGGCATTATTGTCCGGGGCTTCAACAATATTCACAAAATCATACGGGCCCAGCACGGCGAATTGCTCTTTGACTTTTATCCCCATCGCTTCCATTTCCTTGTTGACCTCAAGCATCCTTTCAGGCTTATGCTTGATGGTCTTTCTGCCTTCATCCGTCAACTTGCTGAGAATTACATAGCTGTGCATGGGTGAACCTCCTTGTTTTATGAAGCCTCTGATTTTTTTATACATCAATATTAAAGGGTTGTCAATAATGACGAGCAGGCGGTGTGGCGAGCAGATAAACTGTCCGTATCTGTAGCACATAAACTGTCCGGATAAAATATATGGATAGCAAGGGGGCTATCCATGAAACGTTCGGCAGTGTTGCAGGAGGTACGGAAGATGAGATTTGAAGAAAGCTATGAGGGTTGGATACGAGGTCGATTAACGCAGGAAGAAGCAGCAACGCTTCTGGGTGTGTGCGATAGGACATTTAGAAGATATATGTTGAGGTATGAAGATACGGGCCTGGAGGGCCTTATAGATAAGCGTTTAGGGCAAATATCTCATAAACGTGCGCCTGTTGATGAAGTAGTCGCACTATCGGATCTTTATAGCAATCGCTTTTGTGGTTTCAATGTCAAACATTTTTATAGCTGGTACCGGCGTGCTTATCAAGGGACCAGAAGCTACACATGGGTCAAGAACACCCTCCAGGAAAAGGGATTGGTACCGAAGGCAGCACAGAAAGGTACACACAGGAAAAAGCGTACAAGGGCACCTTATACCGGTATGATGCTGCACCAGGATGGTTCCAAACATCAGTGGGTTGAAGGAAAATACTGGGATCTAATCGTAACTATGGATGATGCCACGAGTGAACACTACTCGATGTTTTTTGTGCAGGAGGAAGGCACTCAAAGCAGCTTTCAAGGGGTAAAAGAAGTTATTGAGCAACACGGATTGTTTGCTTCGTTGTATACGGATCGTGGAAGTCACTACTGGCATACACCTGAGGCCGGAGGGAAAGTGGACAAATCAAATCTTACCCAGTTCGGTCGTGCAATGAGCCAACTTGGAATTAAGATGATTGCTGCGTATTCTCCTGAGGCCAGGGGTCGTTCTGAGCGAGCCTTCGAAACTCATCAAGACCGCCTCGTCAAGGAGCTTGCAATGGCGGGCATTACTGAGATGAAGCAGGCCAATGATTATCTTGCCAGTACTTATATGCCAGCCCATAATGCCGAGTTCACTGTTGTCCCGCAGGAACCACAGAGCGTATTCGTGACTTGGGCAGGCACTGCCTTGGAAGACATCCTATGCGAACAGTATGACCGCACCGTAGGCAACGACAACTGTGTAAAGTTCGATGGGCTAAAACTTCAGATCCCGCCAAATCAATATCGCTGCCACTACGTTAAGGTCGAAGTTCGCGTCCATCGTTATCCGGATGGTGGCCTTGCTATATTCCATGGACCGAGAAAACTGGCGGTCTTTGACCCTAAAGGAAAGGAGATTGCAAAGTGCTCACATGCAGCGGCATGAGACTCAATAAAACTGACATCGGTGGCCTGCCATGTTCCATGCGCAGCCACCCTGCAGAACCGGACAGTTTATTTGCTCTAAAACCGGACAACTCTATTTGTTGACAACATAATGACGAGCAGGCGGATAGGTAATAGGAAATAGGAAAGAATATAAGGGAATGTTTTGGAGCCCATACATTTTGCGTGCGGTACTATGATATGCGTCATAACACCTCCGAATTCTCCCGTTGTAAACTTAAATCATAAGATAAAGAAAACAAAAAAGGAGAGGTGACATGGAAAAATATCTAAGCAAAGGCGTTAAAGAAGTTATCACCGAGTTTCCGGCAATAGGCCCCATTCTCGATGAGTGTCATATAGGCTGTTCCTTGTGCGGGGTCGGCACATGTCTTTTAAAGGATATTGTTCAGGTGCATAACCTGACGGCTGAAGAGGAGCGGTTATTAATGGCACGGATCAGCAGGGTCATATACCCTGACCGGCATATCGAAATACCAGTAACGCAGAGAAAGAGCGGTACTGAGGGACTTCGGGAAATAAAGTATTCTCCCCCAATGCAGTGGCTGGTTGATGAGCATACCGTTATAAAAAGAGTGCTGGCGATGGTCCCTGTCATAATTGAGGACCTGGATGTGTCACGGGTTGAGGACAGGGCGCTGGTCCTGGACACTATTGGTTTTATCCGCTCTTATGCTGACAGGTTTCATCACGCCAAGGAAGAGGACATCCTTTTTAAGGAGTTCGACGAGGACCATGCGATGGTGAAGATTTTCAATGAGGACCACAGGATAGGCCGGGGCCATGTAAAAGCGGTACTTGATGCGCTGGAGGCAGATGATGACTGGTCGGTTCGGGAACACCTTACGGAGTACAGAGAGCTTCTCACAGGACATATCAGGAGAGAGGATGAGGTGCTTTATCCCTGGATGGACAGAAACCTTTCAACCTCTCAGGTTGGCCGCCTGTTTGCGATGTTTGCAAGTGCTGACAGTAAGTTCAAGGATGTCAGGGAAAAACAGGAGGCATTCGTAAGAGCATTGGAAGAGAAATATAAATATGAGGAGGTAAAGTAAAATGGCATTCGAAGGATGTCCCGGATCTAAAATGGCTTATTTCCAGGAAAAAGAAGCGCAGGACGATGCGCCTGCAGCAAAGGTTGGGTCCAGGCTCAGGCAGTGGCCTGTTCAACTGCACCTGGTCTCGCCTATGGCGCCTTATTTTCAGGGAGCGGATGTGCTTTTGTCAGCTGATTGTGTGGCTTATGCGCTGGGGAATTTCCATAACGATTACCTGAAAGGAAAGGCATTGGCCATCGCCTGTCCCAAACTCGATGCGGAGCAGGATATTTATGTTGAAAAGATAAAGGGCCTGATCGAAGATGCGAAGATAAACACTCTTACCGTAATGATAATGCAGGTGCCGTGCTGTTCGGGGTTATTGAAGCTCGCGGAGCAGGCCGCGCAGAAAGCCAGCAGAAAGGTCCCTATCAAGTATTTGGTGGTAGGTATACAAGGAGAGATATTGCAGGAGGGATGGGTTTAAGTTAACAATCAGGCGTTAATATGGTTGTCATATTAACGCCTTCAGGGCCTTCATATCCTTAATAACGGTCCTCCCGTTTTTGTCTGCGATAAGCCCTGACTTCCTGAACCGGCTCATGACCCTTATCGCTGTCTCAACAGTAGTGCCTACCATTTCAGCTATGTCCTGCTTGGTGATGCGCATGTTTATGACAATCTCGCCGGCATCGACCCTGTCGCCGGCTTTGTCAGCCAACTTTACCAGCAATGCGGCAATGCGGGATTCCACCCGCTCAAGGGCGATATTCTTCAGCGTTTCATGAAGGCCTCTCGTCCTTTCGCCAAGGCTCGAAGTAATGGAATACATGATAGAGGGAAAGCGGTCTATGATCTTGAGCAGGTCTTTTCGCGAAAATTTGATAATTTCGGAATCCTCCATAGCGACCGCATTGGCAGGAAAAGGAAAACCTTTCAGAGCAGCAAACCCTCCGAAAAAATCGCAGGGGGATATGACTTCCATTATGATCTCCCTCCCGTCGCTGGATATCTTGGTCACTTTGACTTTTCCGCTCATAACAATGTAAAACCAGTCCGGGGCATCTCCCTCTGAAAATATTTCTTTTTTTCTTGCGTAATGCTCAAGGACAAGGCACGAACGGACCTCCAGAAGGTCTTTATCGCCTAACTCCGAAAATATCGGTATTCGCTTCACGTCTTCCAATGTGCACCGCATTGCTTTATCCATTTTCAGCCTTCAGCGTAAACAGGATGCTTAAATTACATAGTGTATCCGCTTTCTCCGTGCTGACTTAGATCGAGACCGAGCCCTTCTGATTCATCGTCAAGTCTTAACCCCATCAATTTATCCAGGACTTTCAGGATTATGAAGGTTATGACAAACGAGTAGACTATTGTTACACCAATGCCTATGAGCTGGGTGGCAAAGACACCTGGACCGCCCCCGGAACTGCTGAAGAACAGGCCGTCAGCTCCAGCAGGATTTAAAAGTTTTTGGGCAAAAAGTCCTGTGGCGAGTGTGCCGACAATACCGCCGATTCCATGGACTCCGAAAGCATCCAGCGAGTCATCGTAACCAAGGCGCGTTTTCAAATTCAGCGCCAGGTAGCAAATTGCCCCGGCACATAAACCGATGATCAAGGCAGACATTGGTCCCACAAATCCCGAGGCTGGTGTAATTGTAGCGAGTCCTGCTATGGATCCGGTTGCAGCCCCGAACATAGTAGGCTTGCCTCTGTGAAGCCATTCTATAACCACCCATATTAGCGTGGCCCCTACCGCTGATATATGTGTAACTGCGAAGGTCATGGCGCTCAGTGCCCCTGAAGAAAGGGCGCTCCCCGCATTAAACCCGAACCAGCCGAACCATAGGATCCCGGCGCCGAGGACGGTCAAGGGGAGGTTGTGAGGGGTAAAGTCATGCGCATGGCCTTTTCTTTTGCCGATGATGAGCGCGGCAGCGAGGGCTGATATGCCTGATGTAATATGCACGACCATACCTCCGGCAAAATCGAGCGCTCCCATATTTTTAAGCCAGCCGCCGTTCCCCCATATCCAGTGGGCTACAGGATCATATACAATCGTTGTCCAAAGAATGGTGAATACCAAAAAAACAGAAAATTTCATCCGCTCTGCAAACGCGCCGCTGATAAGGGCCGGCGTAATGACTGCAAACATAGCCTGGTATATCATGAATGCGATATGCGGCACTGTGGGAGCATAGACAGGATTAGGCTCAACACCCACTCCCCTCAGGCCTATCCAGTCGAGATTGCCGATTATACCGTGGACATCAGGCCCAAAGGCGAGACTGTAACCGTACAGTATCCATTGTATGCTTATGATCGCAATCGCAACGAAGCTTTGCATGATTGTGCCGAGAACGTTTTTCTTCCTCACCATTCCGCCATAAAAGAGTGCCAGGCCTGGCGTCATCAGCATTACCAGCGCTGCGGACAAAAGCAGAAATGCTGTATCACCGCTATCAATTTTACCTGAGGTCTGTGCAAAAGCATTCATCGGCAATAGTAAACCTGCAGATGAACAGAGAATAATTCTTTTGATGCGCATAGTTTCGCTCCTTTAAAAAATAAAATAATATTAAATAAACCAGTACGTTAGGAACGACATCATTACTTAACTATATTTTTTATAGCGAGATAATACTAACATAGCAGCGCTGGAAAAGCTACAAAAATGTAGGATTAAGCGTAAATCTTAATTCGGGTGCGTGCTTGATTTCGCGGATAAGCCGGTGCAGTCGGTACATAACCTCGACGAAAAATAAGGAACTTCTATTTTCCAAACGGACAGACCGGATAATTGCAGGTCTCACATCTCATGCAGAGTCCTCCATGCCCGAGTTCCGCCAGTTCTCTTCTCCCGATTTTTTCCGCGGCAAGCACCCTCGGAAGAACAAGGTCAAAGATCGTTGTCTTCGCATACATGCCGCAGGCAGGGATGCCGAGGATTGGAATATCGCCGATATATGCCACGAGGAACATGGCCCCAGGCAGCACTGCAGAGCCGTAAGTGATGTCCTCAACTCCAAGGTTCCTTATTGCGAAGCGCGTAACATCGTCCGGATCAACAGACATGCCGCCTGTGGTGATGAGCAGGTCAGCGCCTGCATTTACCAATTCCCTCAGTCTTGCTTCGATAAAGGATTCATCGTCAGGAACATAGTAGACGCCGATCAGCTCACCGCCGATGGCCTCTATCTTGTTTTTTATGATCGGAGAAAAGGCATCTTTTATTCTGCCGTAATAGACCTCATTCCCGGTGATGACAACGCCGGCCTTCGGCTTTCTGAGCTCTTTAACCTGAATGATTTTACCGGCATGCTCTCCGATCCTCACTGCGGCAAGCACAACATCTTTCTTGACAATCAATGGGATAGCCCTTGTCCCTGCAACGCTCTGACCTCTTTTTACTAACGTATTGCTGTGGAGCGTTGCGCACATGATATCGCCAAGCATATTGAAAGCAAGGAGAGCGTCTATATTTATTTTGAGCAACCCGTCTCTCTCAGCTATGATATTTATTTTCCCCTCTTCAGGCGCGCCCTTTATTTCCACACCGTCTCCCATCAGGGCAGTCGCAAGGGCAAAGGCCGCTTCGTCCTCGTGCATCTCATCATCATCAATATTCAGCACAAACAGATGTTCCTTGCCGAGTCTCTGAAGATGACAAACATCTTCTTTCCTGACGATATGCCCTTTTTTGAAAGCCCGCCCTTTGAACTCCCCGGACCTTATTTCAGTAATGTCATGTGCAAGCACAGTGCCCACAGCTTCTTTAACTGTTAACTTTTTTAGTCCGGGTCCGGGACTGGCGCTTTCAAGGGATGTCTCACACATACTAACCTCCGCGATCAGCTGTCTGTATTAAATATCCCGGCCAACGGGTTTATAATATCCTGAATCTGCACAGGGCCTGCATAAGACCTTTCCGTCCCTGTAAACTTCCCTCAAGTTTTGAACGTGCTCGCCGCAGGAGTCGCACTTAATCCTGCGTAAGGGTCTTCCCGGCATGTCTTCCGGATTTATCTCCACACGCACTTCCATCACGTCGAAAAGGTCTTTATCAGGCATGATCTTGTATGCCTCAAGCTGGGCCTCATACTTGTTTTCGGTCTCAGGGAAATATTCCTTTGCCATCTGCCGCGACTCCTCTTTTGCGATGACTCTTACTGCCCTGCCTGTCTTGAGGTTCACGAATGTCGCGGCCATCTTGCCGTAGTCCATGAATTTCATGGTCCTGTGGCCCAGACTGCAGCCTGTGACTGACTGCAAAGCATCTGTTGCGCACTGGTCCATCTCCACAAATACAATAATGCTCTTTCTGTCTTTTCCCTTCGGATCAGCGATACCGATTTCTCGTAGCCCAAGCATGGACATCTTCACACCGAGTACCTGTCCGGGGCAGAGGTGGCCGTGCATCCTTACTGATTCCTGCAGGAGCATCCCGAAATCAGATTTGTTGCAATTTTCAGCTATCGGCTTCATTTCTAAAATCTCCTTGTTTGGCTTACGATTTCAGCCACCGTCCCGACCAATGCTTCTATCCTGCCTGCTCACATGCGCCGACCTTATTTCTGATAAAATCCTCGAACGCCTCGGCGCATCGGCCATAGATCTTTGAATGTTCCCTGACCCCTGAAGTAAAGTCGAAGACCCATTCCTTCATCCTTTCAAGAAAAGTCGCATCATCAGTGAGTGCAAGGAACTCCAGCTCCGCGCTGAAAAGATCGGGCGGCTCGCCTTCATAGCCGTAGTGCAGCCCGTGTTTCGCATATAACTCTCTTACCTCAACAGATGAGTTGCCGTATACTATACCCTCCCGATAGTAAGACTCGTAGGGCGGACAGAGAAGGCGCGGGAATGTTGAGATGAAAAGCCTTGTGTATTCTGCCTGCGCGTCTTCGAGGGACACGCTCTTCAGCTCTTTCTCGCACAACGGACCGGAAAAATCGGCGGCCCTGGACATCTCCCCAAGCTCCTGCAGCGTCTCCTCTGTCGGGTAAGAAAAGACGAGTGAGAAGTAACGGAAGAGGTCCATCATTGCCCTGTCTCCTTCACCGGCAATATTTCGACAAGCTTCAGGAAAGCAAGGACGAGGAACGCCATCAGTCCGGCAGTGATCAGGAGTTCCACAATTGAGGGGAAGTAGCTGTAGTACGAAGAAAAGACATGCTGCGGATTACCCAATGTCCCTTTTATCTGGCCGACAGCGATCGGATAGCTCCACTCCACGGTCTCGCTGCGGAGGATAACGGGCACCTTCAGCGGCATGTTGTTATAAGCCGGCGGCAGGAGCAGTAACCGGTGCGCGAACACGCCTACGATCACGGACAGGCTTCCCTGTATCAATCGCTTCTTGTCCCTCGGATATTTGACGAAGAGATAGACAGACAATAGGATAAAGACAATCTCGACAGCGTGGAGCAGGGGATACCTGGTGAAGACGAGCTTGAGGGCCTCGAAATCCTTCCCCGTGTTCCACCAGAAACGAATCACAAAATCGTTGCCGTAGATGAAGAGCATGATGAGGGCAGCTACCGACGATACCTTGGCGAGCAGAACATAGGTGGCCTCAAGCTTCTTCTCGTAGCCGAAGACAAAGAGGGACGCGAGGATGACTACGGCGGGCCCCGTAGCAAGGGCAGCTGCAATAAAGGTCGGCGCGAGCGTGCCGCCGTACCACCACGGCCTTGCCATTTGCGTGGCGAGGACCCATGCAGTTACTGTATGGATAAGAATGGCGAGGGGCAGCGCAATGGGCGCCAGGAGCTTCGCCTTTTTGCCGGACTTCTCCCTGATCTTCGCCATTTCATCGGGTGTCACCTCTTTTTTGCCCGCGATGCCGTAAAACGGCAGTTTGACGCCGTTGGCAACGATGTCGGGGTACATGAGGGTGTAGGTGTAGAGAGCAGAAACGACGGCATACGCGGAAAGCACCAGGAAGTCCCACGGCAGCATGGATTTGAAATTCGGATGGAGGACGAGGTTGTAAAGCCTGTCAGGCCTGCCGATATCAGGCAGAAGGATGCCCATCGCGCCCATGGCAAAAAGAAAAGCGGTAAGGGCCGCAACCCTGGCGACCGGTTTCAACTGTTTGGCGTCGAAAATATATATAGCCGAGGAGACGACAAGTCCTCCGGCAGCCGTGCCCACAAAAAATGCCCACGTGGCCACATACAGTCCCCATGAAAAGGGGTTCCTCATGTTCGTGGCTATCAGTCCGCTGTAGAGCTGGTAAAGCCAGGCGATAAACCCCAGGGCCGCTATCGCGGTAAGACCCTTGATTATGGTGTTATAGTTTTTTCCCATAGTTTATACCTCCTCTTCCTTCTTTCCTCGCCGGCGGAATGTAGAAAACTTTTGGATCGGTCCCCAGATCAGCCATAAGCTTGAACACATCCCGTCCGCGAATAAGCTTCGATATCACGCTGTCGGGATCGTTCAGGTCGCCGAAGGTCCTGGCATTCCCGGGACAGCCGCGCACACATGCGGGAAGAAGCCCCTGGTCAATATACTGAACGCAGAAAGTGCATTTTTCGACTACGCCTTTCGGCCTCTTCGGGGCAAAGACGAGCCTGTCGTCCTTTGTCCTGTGTTCAAGAGGATAGCCGTAGCGGTAGTCCTTTTCCGTGAACCAATCCCCTTTAAAACCCGCGTTTCTGAATCCCTCCCTGAAGCTGTCGTCCGCATCCTGCCAGTTGAATTGCCGCACTCCGTAAGGACATGCGGTCATACAGTAGCGGCAGCCGATGCAGCGTTCGTAATCGACAAGCACGATACCGTCTTCCCTCTGCCAGGTGGCCCCTACCGGGCAGACCTTGACGCAGGGGGCCTTTTCGCAGTGCTGGCACGGGACTGGAAGGTAGACCTCCGACAACTCCGGATATTCACCGGCAGGGATCATATGCTCCTTTGACCCCGTTGTCTCGACCCTCTGCCACCATGTTCCGGGAGGAAGCGAATTGTGTATCTTACAGACAACGGCGCAGCTCCTGCAGCCTATGCAGCGGTTGAGATCAATGACCATTCCTAATTTACGCATGCTCCACCCCCTCAGCCTTTTTTACATCGCACACGCACTCGTTCCAGGCGGTGGTGGGCTCCCATATCCCGGGGGTAAAATAGATAAGATGCGCCGCTTTGATATAGGGATATGTCAGCGAGTTGTAAGATGTCCCCTTAAGATACCTGCTCCACCAGCCCTCTTCGAAAACCGCAACGCGGTAATGGAGACCGGGGTCGAGGACAGCATATGCGTAAACCTTCCCTCTCGCATTGAACGCTTCGACAAGATCGCCCTCTTTGATGTTCCGCTCTGCAGCAGCCTTCGGATTGATAAAAACCTTCGGCTTGAAATCCTGCAGTTCGAGAAGGCTGATATTATTACTGTGCGTGGAATGGACACGGTACATAGGTTTCCTGGTGATCAGGCCAAATTTGTATTTGTCCTTTGCCCCGGCAGCCTTGTATTCGGTATCTATGAAAGGGTCTTTATGCACAGGCAATGTCTCGCCGGTATCGATGAAGATATCCTCATCTTTGTAATACTCTATTCTTCCGCTCTTCACAAACCGCGCTGTCTTGGGCAGCGGCGCAGGAAAGGATACAGGCGGGAACGGCTTCATATCCTGGATCTGCTCATAGAACATGAGCTGTCGCTTGTTGGGAGTGGCCAGGTTCATCCTCACCGGCCCCTGTTTGAGCATATCAACGGTAATATCCTGCACCTGCGGCCCGCCTGTCTTAAGCATCAGTGCCATCGCGTCGAGGCTTGCCTGATGTGCGAGTTCCCGCGCCAGCTTGAGTGTCCATGTTCCGTTTTTCCTCGCATCCTCTTCTTTCCTGAACGAGTCCGGATTACAATAGAAATCCGCGATACTCTCCTGCATCTCCTTATTGCCTGTCTTCACTGCCAGCCTCTTTGCGAGCTCCTTTAAAATCCATATCTCGGGCATACACTGGAAGAGGGGCTCGATCGCAGGCTGCTGCATCTGGACATACGGGTGAGGGACGGTAGCGGTGAGTTCGTATTTCTCATACCACGCCACACCCGGCAGCACAACATCCGACCACAGGCAGGAGGTGCTCATCTGAAAGTCTGTCGTGACAATCAGCTCCATTTCACCGTTTGCCGCTTTTTCCCTCATCCTGCCTGCCATGTTGTGCTGATCAAAGGGATTGCCCCAGCCATAGATAAAGGCCTTGACCCCATTCTTTGGATGGGGAATTTCGGTGTTGTATTTTTTAAATTCCTCGCTGTTCCGGTACTCGTCGTTCATCCAGAGGAGGTAGTTGAGCCATTTGTTCTTCTTGTCCTTAAATCCCCACCATGCTCCCAGCGGCCAGCGGACACGGTACTGCCCTGCATAGGTCGAGATACCAGCGCCGGGTTTTCCCAGGTTGCCGGTAAGGGTAACAATGAGAGAGATGGCCCTTCCTTTGAGGTCGCCGTGGTACCACTGATAATTACGCGCACCGTAAATGATATGAAGCGGCTTGGCAACGGCCATTTCCCTGGCGAGCCTGATAATCATTTCAGTATACTCCGCGACCCTTGACTCCTCCGGCGCTATCATGCGCGCCGCTTTTTCAGGAGTGTAATCCTTATTGATGAGTTCGGTAAGAAGCTGGAAGACCGGCTTCACCTTCACCCTCTTGCCGTCGGCAAGATCAACATCGAACTCGCCTTCAAGAGCAGGATCGAATTCCCTCTTAAGATTTTCAGGGTTGGGGATGGTGAACCCTTTCGTATTTTTATTGTAGACCACGAAGAGGTCGCGGTATTCCGGTATCCTGGCTTTCATCCCGGATGCCGGGCCTGCGAGAGACCTCACCTCGGAAGCGCGGAGTTTCTTATTGTTGTCCATGCGCACCAGAAGGGGCATGTCGGTGAAAGTTTTGATGAATTCTTCGTCGTAGAGCTTCTCATTGAGAATAACGCTTACAATACCGAGGGCAAAAGCTGCATCGGAAGACGGGTTGATCTGCACCCACTCATCAGCCTTGGCAGCGGTAGGGCTATAATTCGGATCTACGACGACGAGCTTGCTTCCATTTTCCCTGCTTATATTCAGGAACTTGGCATCCGGCAGCCGCGTAACCATGACATTGGAACCGAGAACTACTGTATATTTTGAATTGGTCCATTCAAGCGATTCGAGTTCTTCGGTCTGCACACCGAAGGTCATCGGCCAGAAAGCAGGCAGGTCCCCGTTCTGTGTATAGCCATGGATCATGCTCCAGTCATACATCGAAGCGAGACGCGCCAGAGCGCCCTTATGCACGTATCCTGTTCCAGGTACCTGAAGGCTTACTGCAACAGACTCGGGGCCGTATTTCTTCATAATGTCCGCAAGCTTGTCCCCGACATAATCGAGGGCCTCGTCCCAGCTTACCGCCCTGAATTTGCCCTCTCCCCTCTTGCCGACCCTGATGAGAGGCTGTTTGAGCCGGTCCGGCCCGTAGATCAGGTTGAGCATCGACTGTCCCTTCAGACATCCCCTGGGATTGTACTCTTTTTCGGGATAATCGGCAGCCTGCACAAGAGAGGCAATTCTGCCTTTGTAGACCATGGCATTGAAACCGCACGCGCCGGTGCAATTAGGTGAGCAGGTAGACCTCACATACTGCAGCAGCGAAATATCATCCTGCGCCGAATGAGCGAGTTGAAAATAACGGGAACCGGCCACCGCAGCAGTGCCGACAGCGCAAATCTTCATAAAGTCCCTTCGTGTCATAGCCATAAAGTACCTCCTCCCTGTCCTTTATTGCAACTCCTGCTTCATTCTCTATTATTTTGCGCTTGAGCCACCGTACCTCTCTTCGTAAAACTTTTTTATCTTTTCAAGCTGTTCCTTGCTCATTCCTTTGAGATACCATTCGTGCCGCACATCCGGCGCCAGATACTTCTTTGTGAGTTCACCGTAGAGCTCGGGACCGGCCACGCTTTTTACCTCAGGCAGGAATTCCGAGTAGAAATTTTTTGCAACATCATATATACCGTGCCACCACGCATAATCAGGACCGGACATGGCTGCACCGTGGCGTGCGCGTCTTCCCTCGTGATGCCACAGCTCAAAGTAAATCCAGTCAAGCTTACTGCTAAAATCCGATTTTGGTATTTTGCCCTTCTCCTTGAGTTCCATTGTTATCTTCGTTGCGGGGATCGCAAATTTGTCATTATAGAAAATCACCAGATTATCGAACTGTTTATAGAATCCCTCCACATATGGGGCCGAATGGCAGCTGTAGCATACATCTTTCATGTTCTCGCGGCGGTTGTCCGCATTTTCGAGTTTCTTCGATATCGGCGGCCTGAGTGTCCAGCTGATTCTCGCCCCTACATCATGGGTTACAGGCTGGTTCGGCGTTGCGCTCATGTGGCAGGTCGCGCATGTCGGGGCAGCGGTGTAGTCTTTTCCAACGACCCAGGAATCCTTGTGCATATTCATCCGTTCTTTGTTGGCTTTGTAGAGAATGCCGTGCTTCGATTCCTGATAGATCTCCATCTGCGGATGGTCCGGACCGAGATGACATTTGCCGCAGGTCTGCGGCTCCCTCGCCTGGGCCTTTGAAAAGCTATGCCTTGTATGGCAGGCTGAACATGAACCTTTTGAACCGTCGGGGTTGATACGTCCTATGCCGGTGTTCGGCCAACTGTTGGTATCGAGTTTACCGTTAGCCAACACCTTTACCTTTCCCCCGTGACATTGCAGGCAGCCGACTGCGACCGCCTCGGGCCCGCCAACTACTTCGCCAAGGTAATTATCCAGTGAATTAAGGATATCTCCCGCCATGGCATGGTGGCTTGTTGTCATCTCCCGGACTTCTTTCGGATGGCACTTTGAACAACGCTTGGGTGTGACAAGCACCGCTATAGTAAAGCCGTTATGGTCCATTGCATCCGGGTCTGATTTCTCGGCCTTGTGACAATTATAGCAGTCAACTTGCTTTTCAGCATGCCTGCTTATTTCCCATTCCTTCACAAGTGATGCTGACTGCGCCTTGTGACACCCTATGCATGCCTGGCCTTCTTTGGAAACCTTAATCTTAGCAGCTTCTACTGTCCCCCCGCCAAGAATGATCATCACGCAAAAAAGAATGAGGACCATTATCCCTGGAAATGCCTTCTGTTTCATAAAGCCTCCTTTTTTAACGAAGTTTGTCAAGTTTTGAGTCTATGCTGCATGCGTACCATTCAAAGGAAAAATTGTCAAATACGGACAAATCCTACAAAATTGTACCCAATAAATAGATAAATGTATAGTAAATATCAACCGTTTATTCTCTTCACAGGTGATGACTTCCAGCGAGGCACAACGTTTTCATTGTCATATCATAAGAGCTATCGCTAAATTTGAGTATGATCTGTATCATAATTTTATCGAATAATAATTTTCTATATCCGCGTTGCATCACCAAAAATCTATTCAAAAAAATCTATAATAAGCTTGCGTCATTCCCGCAGTCCTTTAGCGGGAATCCAGGAAAAGAAACATATGAAGGGCTTTTATGTTTATATTCTTTGCAGCAAGCGTAATGGCACTTTGTATACAGGTGTCACGTCGGACTTAATCAAACGCATCTACGAGCATAAGAATAACCTTGCAGATGGTTTTACAAAAGAATATACCGTGCATCGCCTTGTTTGGTATGAGCTGCATGAAACTGCTGATTCAGCCATTACCAGAGAGAAACAAATAAAGAGATGGCGGCGTGAATGGAAAATACACCTTATTGAGAAAGATAATCCAAATTGGGATGATTTATATGAAAGACTATAAGCATGCATCTGAAAAAACCTGGATTCCCGCTAAAGGACTGCGGGAATGACGTATTTTGTATTGCCAAGTGAAATTATTTCGAATAGATTCCTTCGTGATGCAACGATTCACTTTCGAATAGATTTCTGATGATGCAATTCGTTATCTTTCCTTCAACCTGCAGCCTGTATTATAATTTGCTATGGAAACCATTCGTATGCCGCGTGTTATGCAGGAAACCTCAAGAAGGTATTTCTTCAAGGGGAAAACAATAGGTTTTGTGCCGACGATGGGCGCTCTGCACGAGGGTCATCTAAGCCTTATAAAGAGGGCCAAAAGCGAGAATGATGTTATAGTGGTCAGTATTTTTGTCAATCCCCTGCAGTTCGGACAGGGAGAGGATTTCGACAGGTATCCGCGGGATATAGAGAAAGACATGGAGAAGCTGAGGTCATCGGATGTTGATGTTCTTTTTATTCCTGAGAATAAAAACCTTTACCCGGAGGGCTTTGCAATACAGATTGCTATAAAGGGTGTTGCCGAACGGCTTTGCGGGGCCTTCAGGCCAGGACATTTCACCGGTGTCGTTACCGTGGTTTGTAAATTGTTCAACATTGTAAAACCGACGAGGGCCTATTTTGGGCAAAAAGATTTCCAGCAGACTGTCGTTATCAACAGGTTGGTTGAGGACCTGAATATGGATATTGAAGTTGTCACCTGCCCGACTGTGCGTGAGAGTGACGGCCTTGCCATGAGTTCGAGAAACGTATACCTGAGCGCCGGCGAACGAGCAGCGGCGGCTGTTTTGTATAAGGCCCTGTCGCTCGCTTCACAGATGATAAAATCCGGCGCTTACGGGCCGGAAGAGGTAAAGGACAAACTTAATGTACTGCTCAGGGACGGACCGCTTGTTTCAGGAATTCAATATGCCGGTATCTATGATCCGGAGACCCTTGCCGAACTCGGGGAGTTCAAACAGCGGAACCTTGTAGCTGCCGCGATCACGATCGGCGGTACCAGGCTTATTGATAATGTGCTAATTTAGGTTATAGGTCAGAGGTCATAGGTTATGGGAAAAGACCGTTGCCTATTACCCATAACCAAATACCTATAACCTGATTTGTTACATCGATGTTTTTACGAATTTGGGAATTACTACAATACCGCCGGGACTCACGTGAAACCGCTTCCTGTCCTCTTTAATGTCATACCCTATCGTTGTGTCCGACGGTATGTAAACTTCCTTGTCGATAATTGCCCTGCGGATTTTCGAGTGTCTCCCGATCTCGACATTTTCCATCAGGATAGATTCTTCAATATGTGCCCAGCTGTTAATTCTTACATTCGGCGATAAGATGGAATTCTGGACTCTTCCCCCGCTTATTATGCAGCCGTCGCAGACGATGGAATCAAGCGCAATGCCGAGTCTCCCCCCTTATATTCCTGGGCGAATACGAATTTTGCGGGAGGACTCTGCACCTGGCGCGTACGAATAGGCCAGCTGTTATCATAAAGGTTCAGCATAGGGTCAACCGAACAGAGGTCCATGTTGGCCTCCCAATAGGCGTCAATAGTTCCGGCATCACGCCAGTATTTGGCTGCCTTTTTGTTTTCATCTTTAAAATTGTATGCGAAGAGCCTTCCTTTTTTAAGCAGGTCGGGGATGATATCTTTGCCGAAATCATGCGCAGTCGACAAAGCCGCATCCTTTTTGAGTTCTTCGATAATCATCTCGGTGTTGAAAAAATAGACGCCCATGGATGCCAGGCATTGGTCATCATTATGTGGAATGGTCTTGGGTTGAGCAGGTTTCTCTTCGAAGCCGATTATCCTCCAGTCATCGTCGACCTCCATTACGCCGAAGGAGGAAGCCAGCTTCTTATCAACCTCAATCGCCGCAACCGTACCGATTGCATTCTTTTCCTTGTGAAAGGCGAACATTTCAGAGTAGTCCATCTTATAGATATGGTCTCCGGACAGGATGAGTAGATAGGGAGGGGCCTCCTTTTCGATAAAATATATGTTTTGATATACTGCATCGGCGGTACCAGTGTACCACTGCTCGCTGACCCGTTGCTGAGGAGGGATGGAGATGAAGAATTCGTTCAACTCGGGATTAAAAAGAGTGGCCCATCCGAGGGCGAGGTGACGGTCCAGCGAGAGCGATTTGTATTGCGTTATGACCGCCATCTTCCTAATGTTGGAATTCAGACAGTTGCTCAGCGTGAAATCGATTATGCGGTATTTGCCGCCGAAAGGCACAGCAGGCTTTGCACGGTGGATAGTCAGGGGATGCAGGCGCTCGCCCTTGCCGCCGGCCAGAATGATTGCGAGCACGTCCTTCATATCGCTGTCTTTTTTAAGTGACTGCATGAAGAAATATAATCACAGTTGAGCGCCGGTGTCAAGTTTCGGCGGTAGGCGCGACGCTTGATGCTATTTTGCTGTGGTATAATTTTAGTATGAGTAATGGCAAACGGCCTGTTTTTTGTAGTGTCCTGCTTTTCCTTTGCGCAATCTTTGTCGTCATTGTCGGTCATGTGCATGGCATTTACGCGAGCGATAAAGAAGCCGGCGCAGCGGCCAAAAAAGTGCTGTTAATTACTGTGAACGGTATTATCAATCCCGTTGCTTCTGAATATATCGGCGGCGCCGTCAAACAGGCATCTGACATGAAAGCAGAGGCGCTGATTATTGAGCTTGATACGCCTGGGGGCCTTGACAGCTCAATGCGCAATATTATAAGGGATGTTATCGGCTCTCCGACCCCTGTTGTGGTCTATGTGGCGCCGAGCGGTTCCCGTGCGGCGTCGGCAGGCGTGTTTATAACCATCGCGGCCCATGTCGCTGCAATGGCCCCCGGCACCAACATCGGGGCAGCTCACCCTGTTCAGATAGGAGAGAAACTGGACAAGGTAATGTCGGAAAAAGTGACCAATGATGCCGCCGCCTTCATAAGAACGCTTGCAGCTCAGCGGGGGAGGAATGCACGCTGGGCGGAAGATGCGGTGCGGAAGAGTGTTTCAATTACTGAAACCGAGGCTTTGAAACTCGGGGTAATTGATCTCGTTGCAAAGGATGTGGCGGCCCTGCTTTCCGAACTTGACGGCAGGAAGGTAACAACGGTCACTGGAGAGCGCGTGCTGAACACAGCCGGAGCGAAAGTTGTCGAGCGTGAAATGAGCTTCAGAAATAAGATATTGGACTTGATCAGCAACCCCAATGTGGCCTATATTCTGATGCTTTTGGGCTTTTACGGCCTTTTCTTTGAATTGACCAGTCCGGGCGCAATCTTCCCCGGAGTAATTGGCGGCATTTGTCTTATCCTCGGATTTTATGCTCTTCAAACGTTGCCGGTGAATTATGCCGGACTGATGCTTATTATTATGGGCATTGTTCTTTTCATCCTTGAAGTGAAGATTATATCTCACGGCCTGCTTACTATCGGCGGCATGATAGCGCTTATCTTCGGATCGCTTATGCTTTTCGAGTCCCCGGCGCCATTTTTCAAACTTTCACTGGCCGTAATAGTTCCCGTTGTCTTTATCACAACGCTGTTGTTTGTATTTACGGTCAGGCTTGCATACAAGGCATTCAGAAAAAGGCCGCTTACCGGAGCTGAGGGTCTTATCGGTATTGAAGGCATGGCCGTTACCGATATTACGCCTCAGGGAGGCACCGTTCGTGTTCATGGCGAATTGTGGTCGGGCTGGTCCGATGCGCCTGTCCCGAAAGGCAGCGCTGTTGTAGTCGAAGCGATGCAGGGACTTAAAGTAAAGGTCAGAAGGGCCCTTCCTTGAAAAAATAGGTAAACCTTCCTTACAATAGACATCAGTATGAAAGCCCTTGTTACCGGTGCTACAGGTTTTATCGGGAGCCATCTTGCCAATGCTCTCGTAAAAAAAGGTTTTACAGTCACCTGCCTGGTAAGGAACACGTCGAACGTAAACTATCTTGAGGACCTGAATGTCAGGCTGGTGAGGGGCGATTGTACCCAAGAGGAATCTTTGTATGAGGCGGTGGCAGGTGTTGATTATGTCTTCCATCTCGCCGGCCTGACAAAGGCGTGTTCGGAAGCGGCTTTTACGGACGCAAATGTAACAGGCACCCGGAACGTGCTGCGGGCTGTGCTCGAAAAAAATAGCGGCATTAAGCGCTTTGTTTATATGAGCAGTCTCGCCGCCGCAGGTCCGAGCAGCGACGGGGTCCCGCTGAAAGAGGATTGCTCTACGGTCCCTGTTTCACTCTACGGTAAATCCAAGCTGGCCGGGGAGCAATTGGTCATGGACCACAGGAACGATTTCCCTGTGGTTGTCATCAGGCCTCCTGCCGTATATGGACCGAGAGACAAAGACATGCTTGTTTTTTTCAAGATGGTGAGGGCGGGTGTAGCGCCCGTTTGGGGTGCTTGCCATTATTCTTTTATATATATTGAGGACTTGATACATGGTATACTACTCTCTGCACTTGACGAAAATGCCGGGGGGGAGATTTTTTTTATGTCTGACGGTGTCATTTACTCCTCTGATGATATTATTAATGCAATAGCCGATGCCGTCCAGAAGCGGCCTGTAAAACTGAAGATTCCGCGATTTATCATGGCTGTCGCGGGGTTGATTTCAGAACGGTCAGGCGGGTCGTCTATTATTAATGCCGACAAGATACGGGAACTCAAACATTTAAACTGGGTATGCGACATGTCAAAAGCAGCAGAGAGGCTGAAATTTGAGCCTCGGGTAAAAATCAAGGAAGGAGCAAGATGGACATTTGATTGGTACAGGATCCATCAGTGGTTATGACCGAAACAAGCGATATATTTGAAAAGTGTTTTAAGTTTACAACAGCCAGGGGATTGCAGAAGATGGGAGTTTACCCGTTTTTCAGGGTCATCGAAAGCGCCCAGGACCCCGAAGTGATTTTGAATGGCAGAAAGATGATCATGGTGGGTTCGAACAATTACCTGGGCCTTACAAATCATCCGAAAGTAAAAGAAGCGGCGATAGAGGCGATAAAGAAATACGGTACAGGATGCGCCGGTTCACGTTTTCTCAACGGCACGTTGGACCTGCACGTTAAACTGGAAGAAAAACTTGCCCGTTTTATGAGGAAGGAGGCGGCGCTTATATTTTCTACCGGCTTCCAGGTAAATCTCGGCGTCATATCGGCGTTGGTTGGGAAGGATGATGTTGTAATTATCGATAAAATGGACCACGCCAGCATTGTCGACGGCTGCAAATTGTCCTATGGCGAGGTCAAGCGGTTCAAACACAACGATATGTCCGATCTCGAAAGAGTATTTTCTGAAAATAACGGACGGGGAAAGATGGTGGTCGTTGATGGAGTGTTTAGTATGGAAGGAGACATTGTCGATCTCCGGGAAGTTGTGAGAATAGCAGGGGACCACGGGGCCCGTGTAATGGTGGATGATGCGCACGGAATCGGAGTTCTCGGCAAGACCGGCCGTGGGACTGCGGAACACTTCGACATGGAAAATGATGTGGACCTGATTATGGGCACGTACAGTAAGTCGCTCGCTTCCATCGGAGGGTTTATTGCTGGCGATGAGGATGTTGTGCATTATATCAAGCATTTCGGGCGGGCCTTGATTTTCAGCGCCAGTCCGCCGCCTGCTTCTGTAGCAGCAGTGAGTGCTGCCATCGACATTATCGAGAGTGAACCCGGCAGGAGAGAGATGCTATGGAAAAATACCAATAAAATGATGCAGGGCTTTAAAGAGCTCGGGTTCGAGACAGGGCCCAGTCAGACGCCCATAATACCCATCATCGTCGGACCCGACGAAACCGCTTTTCGCGCGATTATGATGCTTCAGGAGGAAGGCGTGTTTGCAAATGTTGCTGTCTCTCCGGCGGTCCCGCCGGGCAAGGCACTTATCAGGACCAGCTATATGGCTACGCATACAGATGAGCAGCTTGAGCGCGTACTCGAAGCGTTTAAGAAAGTCGGCAAAGCAATTGGGCTTATTTAATGAATTTATCCGGGACTGCGATAGAGGTAAAAGAGGCAAGGACAAAGAGCGACCTTAACGATTTTATCAAAATCCCTCTCGCGCTTTACGCGAAAGACCCTTATTATGTCCCCCAGTTATCGCGGGACATGAAGACCCACTATTCTGCCGGGAACCCTTTTTTAAGACAGGCGGAAGTCAAGTTTTTCCTGGCCTTTAAGAACGGCATGCCGGCAGGACGCATCGTTTCCATCATCAACCCTGAGCATAATAGTTTTCATAAGGAGAACGCGGGGTTCTTCGGTTTTTTTGAGAGCGTCAATGACCCTCGTGTTGCAGATGC
The DNA here is from genome assembly GCA_963784135.1 of Nitrospirota bacterium. Lineage (GTDB taxonomy): Bacteria > Nitrospirota > Thermodesulfovibrionia > Thermodesulfovibrionales > Dissulfurispiraceae > JADFXI01. Next base: position 663,693 of record CAWAQG010000004.1, read on the forward strand.
CCTTCTCAAGGCTGTCTACGAAGAATTGAAGAAACGGGGCATGAATATAATGCGGGGTCCGATGAATTTCTCCACCAATGACGAATGCGGATTTCTTATCGAGGGCTTTGACAGTCTTCCGGTGCTTATGATGTCATACAACCCGCCTTATTATATTGAGTTGATGGAAGGCTGGGGGATGGAAAAAGCCAGGGACCTCTTCGCGTATAATTATGTGTTTACCGGCACGCCACCCGAAAAGGTCGTGAGGGTCGCCGCTCTGGCGGAGAAAAAAGGGATAACGGCAAGGCCTATCGACATGAAAAATTTCTTGGCTGACATGCAATCGTTCAAGGATATTTACAATTCGGCATGGAAGGACAACTGGGGATTTATTCCGCTATCTGATGAAGAAATTTCCTATAGTGCGGAAAGGCTGAAGCCCCTCGTTGTCCCTGAGTTCACCCTGATAGCCGAAAAGGAGGGAGAACCGATTGGTTTCCTGGGGTTCCTGCCCGACTTTAACTTGGTGTTAAAGCACATGCACGGCAGGCTGACGCCAGTAACGCTGCTGAAAGCGCTATATTACTCTAAAAAAATCACCGGGCTCAGGGTCCTTCTCTATGGGATCAAACCGGAATACAGAAACCGGGGCGTTGAAGCGCTGCTCCTCGCGAAGGGGTATAACAATATCATTCAGCGGGGAGGATACCGGAATGTAGAGTTTTCATGGATTCTTGAGGACAACTTCCGGGTGCAAAGGATAATTGAAATGTTCGGGGCCTCGTTATACAAGAAATACAGAATATACGAAAAAAAGATAGGTGACAGGTAATAGGAAAAACATAACCTATTACCTGTCACCCATTACCAATAACCTTCACCCATTTATCTCTTTATATTTATTAGTTAATTATGATATTTTAATTAGTGATGTCAAAATTACTGAAAGAGCGAAGAGAAGAACTTGGGAAAGAACTTCAGGCGATTGCAGAAGTTACCCGCATAAAAGGCGCATATCTCAGGTCAATAGAAGAGGAAGAGTTCGAGAAGCTTCCTGTTGAGGTATATACAAGGGGATACATTAGAGAATATGCTGAATTTCTTGGTATCCCGGCGGATATTGCACTGGAGCCGTACGAAAAATATCTTCGGGAGAATAAAGCCGGAAAAGATAGAGAGACGTATCACGAAAAAACAGTGGCTACTTTGACAAGGGAGGTAGCTGAAAGCCTCGATGCGTTTAAAGTCCGCGGCGAACTGGAAGATGTGGACATGCTGCTCTTGCCTGAGGGTACTTCCCGTCGCTCGCTCAAAAGGCCCCCTTTCAAAATGTTATGGGTCCTTCTTGCAGTTGCGATTGCTTCCGGCACATACTTTTTTTTGCACGCAATGAAAAATGCTCCGCCTGCAACACAGGGGAATGAACAGACTGTACAGGCCCCTCCTCCTGCATCCGGGAATCCGGAGGCCCCCGTGCTGTCACCGGAGCCTGCCGGCAATACTGCTGTTAAAGGCAGCCATGTCCCTGAGAATAACAATGCGCTGGAGAAACATCCGGTACCAAAGGAGGGGATAGCATCAAAGCAGGAAAAGCCGCAATTGCAGGGTGAAAAGAGTACAGCAGTTAAGAAGAAGCATATGCTCAATATTGACGCCACTGATAAAGTCTGGATAAGGGTTGTTATAGATGGCACTGAAAATAAGGAACTGCTTTTGAACCAGGGGGACAAGGTGAGTTACGGGGCCAATGAATCTTTCGCTCTTACCCTGGGAAATGCTGCAGGTGCAAAGATCATCTTTGACGGTAAATCTTATGAAGACCTCGGCGCCAAGGGTGAAGTGGTGAGACTTAACTTTCTTCATTCCACCTTACAACAGCCGCCGGTAAAACAAGATGAGTCAAAAGAAACCTCCGGGCAGCCTTCGGAGTCTGTACCTTCCCGGCAAGAGCCTGATACCTCTGAGCATTGATCATTTCAACATGTACCAACAGGAATAGTCGCCGATGATTTCAAAAGAGTTTCTCGCAGCATTTTTCAGGGAAAAGGTCACCAGGCCGCTCAGATTCAATGATATTGTGTTACTGCTTGACCTCTCCTCTTCCGAAAGACGTAAACTCAAACGGCTGTTGAGGGAAATAGTCGGCGAGGGGACGATTGTAAGAACAAGGAACGGACTATACGGACCTGCTGAAGAGATGAATCTTGCAACGGGGTATTTTGAGGCCCACCGCGATGGATACGGATTCGTAATCTCTGAACAGCCGGGAGAGAGGGACATTTTTATCCCGGCGCGGGCAACGCTCGGAGCTATGAATAATGACAGGGTCATGGCCCGCATTGAGCAGCGGCACCGGCGCGAAGGCAGGATAATACGGGTGCTCGAACGTTCTCATGCCAGGATAGCCGGAACATTCGAGGCCGGAAGAACGGCATCATATATCAAACCGAAGAACAGGTCAGTGCCGTTTGACCTGTATGTGGCGCCGCGCGATGCAGGCAAAGCCGTGAGCGGCGATAGTGTTATTGCCGAGATAATTAGCTATCCTACTGATAAACGCCCCCCCTCCGGGCGTGTTATTAAAGTCCTGAAAAAACCCGAAACCCCATTGGATGAAGTCGAACTTATTATTGATGAAATGAACCTTCCGCGAAGGTTCCCTTCCGAAGTGCTGGAAGAGGCCCGGGCGCTGTATGAGCAGTCGCAGGAGGACCTCGCGGGAAGATCAAAATCGCGGAGAAGGACCGATCTTCGCCAACTCCCGACAGTGACAATTGACGGGGAAAAAGCAAAGGATTTCGATGATGCGGTGTCGATAGAGAAAACAGAAGGGGGTTACCGCCTCTGGGTGCATATAGCTGATGTCGGGTATTATGTGCGGTGGGGCTCAATGATTGATCTGGAGGCCCGAAAGAGAGGGACGAGCGTATACTTCCCGGACAGGGTCATCCCTATGCTCCCGCCCGAACTGTCCGAAGACCTTTGCAGTCTGAGACCGGCAGAAGACCGGCCTGCTTTTAGTGTTGAAATGGAATTCGGCAGCCGGTCGGATATACGGTCTGTGCGGTTCTACCCAAGCCTTATCAGAAGCGACGAGCGGATGACCTACACATCCGTGAAGAAAATCCTTGTTGACCGGGACCCGGCAGAGCGCCGGCGCTATGGGAGCCTTATTGATGAATTCGAGCTTATGGGTGCGCTGTGCAATGCGCTTAAAGCGAAAAGACTTAAACGCGGCAGCCTTGATTTTGATCTGCCTGAACCGGAAGTGCTCCTTGATATGCAGGGCAACCTCGAAGCGATAATAAAAACGGAGAGGAATTTCGCGCACATGATCATAGAGGAGTTCATGATCGCTGCAAATGAGGCGGTAGCGGAGTATGTTGAAAGGCTCGATATTCCGTTTCTTTACAGAGTGCATGAGGAACCCGACCCCCTGAAGCTCGAAAATATCGTGAAAATGATGAATACCCTCGGCATAATCAGGAGCAATAAGGGATTAAAACCGCGTGATTTCCCGGCATTGCTCAGACAAATAAGCGGCAAGCCGGAAGAGGAGATCCTTAACCATATGATTCTAAGAAGCCTGAAGCAGGCGCGCTATAGTCCGGTTAACGCAGGCCATTTCGGACTTGCCTCCGGCTCCTATACTCATTTCACTTCACCGATCCGAAGGTATCCGGACCTTGTTGTCCACAGGATTTTGAGCGCGGTCCTCCCGAAAAATCGGTTGAGCGACCGGCAGACGAAGGAACTCGGGTCGCTTTTGCCTGATATTGCGTTTACCTCATCCAAAACGGAGCGGCAGGCAGATGAGGCGGAGAGGGCTGTTTTGAAAGCCATGAGGGTATGGCTTATGCGCGATAAGGTTGGCGAAGAATTCGAGGGCACAATCATATCGGTCATGCCGCATGGGGTGAGGGTGCGGCTGAAAGATTATTATGTCGAAGGCTTGCTCCACATTTCCTACATGACTGATGACTTCTACCGGTACGATGAAAAGGACATGAGCCTTTACGGTGTTCACAAAAAAACGAAGTTGGTACTTGGCAAAAGTCTGACTGTAAGGATTGACAAGATCGATATGCAGGACAGGGAAATACTCTTCGGCATATGACGGCTTCGTAAAAAAAGACCGTGAATCGTGAAACGTGAATCGTGAATTGAAAGAGAAATAATAAAAATAACTTTGTGTTCACATCTCAACAGTTCACAGCCTTTTGCTTTTCTGTTCACGATTCACGTTTCACGATTCACGGCCTTTTAGATGGAAATGACGCAATTATTAAAACAGAAACTTGATAGGTTTTACAGCGAGTACGACTTCCAGGGACGTGTTGCACATGATCCCATAGAATTGCCGCATCAGTACGCGAGCCCTGAAGATATTGAAATAAGCGGCTTTATCGCCTCCTGCTTTGCTTATGGCAAGGTAACGCTGTTTAAGCCGGTAATTAAATCGCTTTTGGGCAGAATGGGCCAAAGTCCCTGCGACTTTCTCCGTCATTTTAATGCCCGCGGGCAGAGAGACCTTTTTGCCGGATTGCGTTACCGCTTTAACAGGAACGATGATATTATAGGGCTCCTGTATGTATTAAGCAGAGTTATCAGGAAGTATGGCAGCCTGGAGTCTGCCTTTAAACGGCAATACAGAAAGAACGATTCTTCTGTAGAAGCAGGGCTGGCCGGTATAATCGATATTTTTTTGGGTATCGATACGGCTGCAGTATATGGAGATGATATTAAAAGGGAAGGGTTGCTGCAGTTTTTTCCCTCTCCTTCGCGCGGCAGCGCATGCAAGCGTATGAACATGTTCTTGCGATGGATGATACGGGACCGTGATATCGATTTCGGCATATGGAAGGGAATTCCAAAAAATAAACTTGTCATCCCTCTTGACGTACATATCGCGCGCATTTCACGGTGTCTGGGTTTCACCCGGAGGTCGACTCAGGATTGGAAGATGGCGGTCGAGATAACCGGATCTCTTAAAACTATGGACCCGGAAGATCCGCTTAAATATGATTTCGCCCTGTGTCATCAGGGTATAGCAGGGGTTTGCAGTTCCATGCACTGCGATGAGTGCGCCCTGTTCGGGAAGGTGAAGATTTGATTGAGGAAAAACAGATATGAAATGGAAAATCACAAATCGGCAAACACGTCTTTACCTGATTAGCGCTGTCATACTGATAGTTGGTTTGGGCAGTGCCGGCCTGATTTATCTTACAACCGGGAATGAACAGGACAATGTTCTGGATTTTGAAAATTCCAAGATGTATATACATGATCTGGAACTCTATGGCGGAAAGGCGAATGTGCTTGCGGAGGAACTCAGGAATTGGTTTGTCGGGTTATGGCATGGGACATCTCTCGCATACACAGTAGCCTGTATTGCCATTGTTATATCCTTTGGGGTTTACTTTGTCGCCAAGCACTTGCCACCCGGCCCGAAATCTGATTCAGAGTCTGATGGTCACGACCGCTGAGGAAGCATCAGCGGTCGGACCATTGCCAAAGAAAGAACTTCCCCTTCTCCAGTCGCGGCTATTGCGGCGGATAAGGATAAGGGGGTGGAGGCGGAGCTTGGTAAACCGGCTCTTCAGAGTTAAGGTCTGGCGGCGGCGGTGGTGGCGGCATTCTCCTGACACGTCTGGCCGGCGCCATCACTCCCGGGACCTGGTTGCCCTTGGCATACATGCACTGCGTATAAGCTATATCGTACCGGCGCTGTGCCTCCCAGCCATAAGCCTGCCCTGCGCTTGCTCCTGAGGCGGTCCCGACAAGAAGGCCGCTTCCGGCTCCGATGGCCGCGCCTGTGCCCGCATGACCTGAGGCGGCCCCGATAGCAGCGCCCAAACCTGCGCCGATGACGGTACCGACGGCGGCCCCTGCAACGGTATTCTGATTAGTCGTCTGCTGAGCTGACAGTCCGATCTGCTGTGCCGCCCACTGCCGGCAGACGGCGTCATCAGCCTGAAATTGCTCAAAGGATTTTCCGGAGCCGGGCATCACCGAAACGCTTGGACCCGTAGGGACTGTCGCACATCCGCTCACCGTCAATATAACCAGTAATATCACAAATGGAAAGATGTTTCGTCTGCGTATCATCATGTCTTTACCTCCTCTGGTCCGGGGGAGCCTGAGCTGGTTCCCCATGCGACTCATAGTCTGGCGGCTCCGAACGCGGAACAACCTTCATCCATCCACCAGGACACCTTTTAACGTATGGATAATAGCCTTGAGGCTTTCCGCAGAAATACCAATAATTCTGTTCCTCTTGTTGCGGGGCCGGCTGGACATATTCCTGAGGCTGCTGCTGGGGGGCTGCATAGTATGGATTGTAGCCCTCATAGTACGGATTGTAATAATACGGAGGTCCCCACAACCATGGGTCCCACCCCCATCCCCATCCCGGTCCTATCCAAACGCCGCCTCTAAAACCTCCGTGAAACCGCTCAAACGCCTGCCCTGGCAATGTGCTTGCCAAAAGCAGCGCTAAAACAACAAATATGACGACAAAACTTTTTTTCATTTCCATACTCCTTTGTGCAAAGCATTGTGCCTGATTGTCCTCCGACCCATCAGGACCGGAATTCCATTCCTCTTTGAATGTTCAGTCGATATAAACGAACAGAAGGTTACACTAAAAAAATCATAGCAGAAAACTCCCGGTTGTCAAACAAACAACCTGCAGAAGTCATATATTCCCCACTAATACGCTACTTATAACCGACTGTTAAAATTGTGATATGTATCACCGACTGATCTGAAGACGCATTGTTATGATCAGTCATGTTGAGGAAAGGGCAGAAAAAAAGTTTTTCAACCTGTATTGTTTTTTCTGTCCTTTTTTTTATTATTTGCCTGCCTTTTTTTCTAAAATCCTCTGATGCGGCGGACGATGCCCGCAGCGGTGGGCAGACGCTTAATCGGAGAACAGACAGCGATATAACCGGGGAATACGGATGTGTCGTCTATCGCTACAATGAAAGAAGCAGGAACCAGATATACATTATAGGATTGAGTCACAGGGATGCTTTGACCGGCGCTTCGGGCGACACTACCCTAAAAGCGCAGATTGAAACCTATAAAATCGGTGAATGGTTAGTCAGGAATAATGGATTGGAATTGCTGCTGCCGGAAGGTTTTTTCGAACGGGCAGGAAAGGCGGGCAAAACGGAGCCGGCAGGTCAGGCACTTACGACAGTCAGGCAGGCGACAAAGGGCAGCGTGCAGACAGGCGATGAGACACTCGAAAAACTGCTTGGCGATGAAAAGCATTACATTAACGCCGAAATGCTTCTGAAAGAGCGGTATGATCTGGATACTCAGCAGATAGAAGATCCTCAGCTTTATATGGATGTTGGGAAAAAAATTGCCTTTATGGAAGCATCCCGCGGTGACGCTTATGATTATTTTGTTATGCAATCGGAACTCGAATATCTTCAGTCACTGAGGACCGCCCGCATGTTCCAGAATATACCTGCCGTTGTGGAAAGAGAATATCGCAACGGCCATATAAGAAACGAAAAGGCACTTTTTACAATAGGATTGGCCCACCTTTACGACATCATCACCTTTCTCGATAAAAATAAAATCGAAATTTATCCGCCGTTGTTCGCCCCTGCCCGATGCAAGGATTACACGGCTGAATTGGACCTCCTGAAATATGATTTCGGTGTGACTATAATTATCCCTAAGACTCTGGCCGACAACCGGAAAATCCTGAAGGCAACCCGGCTATACAGGATGGTTGCGCGATAATTTGACAGAGACCCTTTTAGGTGCTACCTTTTTATTAAGGGATCGCCATGGCCATTTCTCTCGTATGGCACGTATTCTCCTATCGCCGCCAATCTGCAAAAATCCCCTTTGAATCAACATGGTTACTTAAGGTCCGGTTGCATGCCGGAAGGGCAAATGGTTCTATTCACGATTGGGTGGGCATAAAATTAGGAGGGAAACATGAAAAAAATGAGCATCATAGGGATTGTTGTTGTCTTTAGTTTGCTGTGCGCCGGAGCGCTCTTTGCCGCCGACTATGGCACAGAACCCGCTATGCAGACCGATACGTCGAAAACAAACATGACCGATACGCAGGCGAACATTATGGATAGGGCGAGCAAGATTATCGGCATGACTGTCAAGGACCCGCAAGGTGAGAAACTGGGAAGCATAAACGATATAACTTTCGACAACCGTACGGGCCATCTCGCCTACGCAGTGCTCGGATCAGGCGGAGTTTTGGGCATGGGTGAAAAATTTTATGCCATCCCATGGAAGGCCTTGTCCTTCAGCGCTGTAGCGGACGCTCTCATACTGAATGTCGATAAGGATAAACTTAAAAACGCACCCTCTTTTGATAAAAATAATTGGCCTGACTTTACCGACCAGGCGTGGGGCATGCAAATCCATCGCTTTTATGGACTGCAGCCTTATTGGCAGGAGCAGCCCGCACAGTAGCATAGCCGCGGGAATAAAAGAACATTTCAGCCGGGAGATTTTTCGCAGGGAAAAATTCCCGGCATTAAAAACAATGCCCACCCAATTTTTTGTTTTATAGAGGCACTTATCGTCCAATGCACCCCGAAAAGTCCTGAGATTTTTTGGGGTGCAGTTTACTCGCCCACTGCCGGCAACTAAACGCTCGACTGCAGAAAAACAACCCTGTACTGTCTGAATTGCAGTAAAGTCCGCGTTGCAATTGACAAACAGCGGGTTTTTTGAGTAATTTGTCGGTAGGGTAAATAAAGGAACAAAGTAGAAGGTCATGGTCCATTATCTTTATATCCACATCCCTTTCTGTATAGCAAAATGCGACTATTGTGATTTTTATTCCATTCCTGTTGGACGCTCCGGCGCGGATGGGTCCTGGAATTACGTACAATCACTTCTGAAGGAAATGGACCTGAGGCGCGATATTGCAGGCGACCTCAGGACAGTCTACATTGGCGGCGGCACCCCAACACTCCTTTCCGCCGAACAGGTAGCCGCTATTTTATCGGGGGTAAGGGAAATTTATTCCATAGTCTCCGGAGCTGAAATAACTATTGAGGCGAACCCGGGCACAGTTTCCGAAAGGCAATTTGCTGCTTTAAGAGAAACCGGAATCAACCGTGTTAGTATAGGGCTGCAATCTCTTTCGGGCCCGGAGCTTTGCACTCTTGGCCGAAGTCATACGGTGGAGGATTCCTTTGCAGCGGTAAGCGCTGCAAGAAAGGCCGGCTTCGATAATATCTCGCTTGATTTGATATACGGTATTCCGGGTCAGTATATGGATATATGGCAAGATACAATGAGCATGGCGCTTGAGCTGTTTCCCGAGCATGTGTCGGCCTATGAACTTACGCCGGAAGAAAACACGCTCCTGCATGCCAAGCTGGCAAGAGGCGTTTATGCGCTGCCGGATGAATCTCTTGTTATTGAAATGTATTATGCGGCGCTTGAAAAAATGAAGGCGCATGGCTATCTTCATTATGAAATATCAAACTTTGCAAAACCGGGATATGAATCTGTTCACAATCTCAACTACTGGGACCGCGGGGAATATCTCGGCGTCGGCGCAGGCGCACACTCGTTTTTTAAAGGCAACCGTACAGGCAACATGCCTGCTCTCGCCCGTTAATGGAATCGATTAATAGTTCAGTGATGCCGGGCTGGACGAGGAGATAGCTGTTACGGAACAGGATGAGTTCAGCGAAATGATTTTTCTCGGCTTAAGGAAGACCGAGGGAATAGATACGCGTCGCATACCTGACAAGGAACAGTTGCTGAAAAGCAAGGCTGTTGATGCCATGATGCACCAGGGCCTTATCGAAATCTCAGACCACCACCTCCGCCTTACGGTGAAAGGTCTTGTCATGAGTACAGAGGTAATGGTCCAAATACTCGGCGAAACATAAAAATTAACCATTATGTTTTTTTTGCCACACCTGGATTTGTGATATGATATGAGCACGGGCAAGCAATGAAAAAGCCCAGGCTCTGCAAGAATGGGCTATAACCTGATATAAATAATTTCACCGGCAAACAAATTATTATGGAGGAAATATGAAGAGACTGATTCTACTTATATTGTTACTATTGACGATGACATCGACCGCCTATGCCGATCAGGGGAACCTGCGATACTCGATAATGGTATCGAAGTTTGAAAACCGTGCTAACTGGTCGGGGAAATTCGAGGTGGGCGACACCTTCGGCGCGATTCTCACTGATAGCCTGATGCAGACAGGAAAGTTTATTGTCCTTGGCGAAAAAGACATGAGAGGTGAGGCGATGGCCGAACAGGACTTCGCGGCCTCAGGAAGAACGGCAGGTGGAAATAAAGCACCTGTAACAGGACAGATGACGCCTGCCCAATTGCTCGTAAAAGGAGAGGTAACGCATTTCCAGGTTACAGGCGGTGGCGGCGGAGGCATTGGTATAGCGGGGTTTAGAATCGGAGGAGGATCTCATAAGGCCGAGATTAACGTTGTCGTTTACGTCGTAGATTCCACGACAGGCCAGGTTGTTGCGTCCAAGAAGGTCGTGGGCGAGGCTGAGTCATCTGCATTATCTGTCGGCTTTACTGATAGGTACTGGGGAGCAGACCTCGGGGGATTCAAAAAGACGAATGTGGGAAAGGCCGTAGAGCAGGCTATTGACCAGGCAGTCGCATTTATCAGCTCTCAGATAGGCCATATACCCTGGGAGGGCACGGTGATAATGGTCAAAGGCGGCAAAGTTTACATAAACAGGGGATCGCGAGAAGGTGTGGATGCCGGACAAATTTTTCAGGTCGGGCATACCGAGCAGCTTAGGGATCCCGATACCGGAGAAATCCTCGATTCTTCAATGGAAAAAGTCGGCACGGTCGTAGTTGATGTCCGTCAGGGAGAAGATCTCGATTGGCAGAGCTACTGCGGGTCTGGACAAGATAGAAAAAGGTATGACAATAATGCCTTAGCTGCTTGATGCCGCATAATCGAGAAACAGAAATCTACTCCCTCTCCCCCATCATGGGGGAGGGAATAGATTATATTACACAGGCTTCATTTCTTCCCCTCGTATTATTTCGCGCTCTTGGCCGGCACCGTTATGTACTGTCTCATGCCGCCTCTCATGATCAGCCCAAGTATATTCCGATTACTTTCAACACCGGATATGATTTTTGTATATTCTTTTACATTGCTCACTGTTTTCTGGTCTATTTCGAGTATGACATCTCCTTTATTAAGAATCCCCAGGGCAGGGCTGTCCTCATCAATATTGTTGACGATCACGCCTTTGTCTTTCTCGCCCATATTCATTTTTTGACGATACTCATCAGTCAGGTCCTGGACCTCAACACCCTTTAAAGCATTATCGATAGTGACCTTTGAGACAGCTTGCTGCTCAACCGGCAGTTCACCGATAGTCACATTCGCTGTCAAGAGATTGCCGTCCCTGACGATGCCGATAGGCACTTGCCTGCCGGGTTTTGTTTCAGCAACCATAAGTTTAAAATGGAAGGGATCATTTATCTTTTTACCGTCATATTCGACCACAACATCGCCCCTTTTCAGTTCCGCCTTTCTCGGCAGGGCCCCCCTCCACAACATCGACCAGCAATACACCGTTATCATCTTTTAAGTTGAACTGCTCTGGCAAGGTCAGCGGTCACTGTCTGTATCTGGACGCCCAGCCAGCCGCGCACCACCTTGCCCTGGCTGATAATGCTGTCCATCACATTTTTACCATATTTGAAGGGATCGCAAAGCCTATCCCCTGATAGCCCCCGCTCGTGCTGAATATTGCGTTAGTGACGCCTATCACTTCACCCGCCGTATTCACCAGCGGTCCTCCTGAATTCCCTGGGTTTATCGCGGCATCAGTCTGAATGAAATCCTCATAATCGCTGATGCCGATACCGGCCCTGCCGAGTGCGCTTATGATTCCCATAGTAATGGTATGTCTGAGACCAAAGGGTTGCCGACCGCGAGTATTATTTCGCCGGGTTTCAACTTATCGGAATTGCCCCATGGAATGGTTGGCAGGTTTTTTTCGTTTATTTTGATAACGGCGACATCAGTCCGTGAATCCATACCGATAACTTTGCCCTTGTATTCCTTGTTGTCAGCGAGTTTGACAAGAATATCCTCGGCGCCTTCGATGACATGGTTATTTGTAATTATATAACCGTCGGATTTTGCTATAAATCCGGATCCAAGGCTGTTGGCTTTTCGCTTCTGCTCTCCTTCAGGACCTTCTCCGAAAAACCTCTTGAAAAAAGGGTCATCGAAAAGGGGGTTTCTGGGAGTTTTAACTGTTCTGGTCGTCGAGATATTTACCACAGCCGGCGTGACCCTTTCCGCAACTTTTGCCATCGCCTCTCCGAATTTTGTCAGTAGTTCCGTTGCATCCTTGTCTGCAATGTCAGCTCTTACCGGGACCGGGAGCACGAGTCCCAGTGACAGGAAAAGGAGCAGGTAAGCAGCAAGTCCTGTTAAAGCCTTACGGTGCGAGTTTCCCAAAAGTGATCTGTGCGGCATGTGTTTCCTCCTCTTTATAGTTTTAAGGGTTTAATTTCAAATTTTAACGCCTTTACTGTATTTTTTTCAATCCTGTACCGCTCATCTGTCCGGTATCCGATGATCCATACAATCTCTCCATCCCTGAGCAGCAGGGGTATCCCGTCACGCAGGTCCCGCGGCACTTTCTCGTCAACAAAAAAGTCCTGAAGTTTTTTCTTTTTCCCGAACCCTGAAGGATAGAAATAGTCTCCCGGTTTTCGTGAACGGACGTGCAGCGGAAAGGGCAGGGCGGCGGAGTCAAACAGGGCCGCCTTTCTCCCGTCGCCGCCATCGATTTTCGGTCCCGCTCCTGCGGCATCGACGACCATGCAACTGAGCACCATGGATGCCTCTCTGATAACAACGTCACCGGGACCCTCTATGGTATGCGCTTCAACAGCCGCGGTATGATCAGAAGTGATGGTAAGGGTTGAATACCCCTTTATGGCGCGGACACCGCGGGGCAGGTAAATCCTGTCGCCTGAATGGCCTGATTTAACCAATTCAAGCAGCGCTTCTATATGAATAAAACCAATACCGCGGAGCCCTTCTACAGCATTTACTGCTCTCCTGATAATTCTCCTGACGAGTGCTTTGTCCATTCTTTCGAGGGGCAAAATGAGCAATTCAATAGCGGTATCGGTCTTCCTGCCTATTAATTTCATGAGAGCTTTAGTTGTCTGCAGTTCAAAGTAGTTGTCCTCTTCCCTGAAAATATCGGCAGTCCTCGCAATTGTTAAAGCCATATCGGGCCCCAGGTCTTTTAATGCCGGCATTACTGTGCGTCTGATCCTGTTCCTCATATATTTGTCTTCCCGGTTGGATGAGTCTATCAGGTAGCCGATTCGTTCAGTATCAAGAAAGCGTTCGATTTCTTTTCTCCCGATGCCGATGACAGGTCGGATTATATTCTTTCTTACAGGTGGAATGCCTGAAAGCCCCAAAGTGCCGGAGCCTCTGAGGAGCCTCATAATGACGGTCTCAGCCTGGTCATCTGCGGTATGTCCGAGAGCGATCTTGGCGGCCCCGGCTGTATGGGCGGCCTCATTCAGGGCCTTGTAGCGCAGCTCCCTGGCCGCCTCCTGTTTGTTCAGCCTGTGCGCCTTCGCAAAAGATTTAACATCGACGGATTTAACTGAAAAAGGGACATTCAGCGAAAGACATAACTGCCTGCAAAAATCGATTTCAGCGGGAGTCTCGTCCGGCCTCAACCCATGCTCTATATATGAGGCATATAAATTAATATCAAAGTTTTCTCTCAGGCGGTCAAGCAGCACTAAAAGACAGACAGAATCGGGTCCCCCGGAAAGCCCGGCCAGGACGCCGTCCCCACGTGAGAGCATGGAATATTTCAAAATGGTATTTTTAGTCTTCGCAATAATATCCATCAATTCATTATATAGGATACGACATCCTGCCTGCATAAAAACCCGCAGGCATTACACCGAAAAGTCGTTAGACTTTTGGGTGTGCATCAGCCACGAAGTTCCCCCAGCTTTTTGGTTTTTTGCCCGTCATTCCCGTGAAAACGGGAATCCATTTTTTTTCAAGAACTCCTGGATCGATATAGACAAAGTATTTTGTATAACTTGGATTCCCGCTCAACTACCTGCGGGAATGACGGCTTTTATCTTAATTATTGGGGGAACTCCTATCTACCTCACGCCCCCTGTGGTTTACAATTTCATGCTTTAATTGATATTATACATGTTGAATTTTTGGAGAGGTGGCCGAGCCGGTCGAAGGCAGCCGCCTGCTAAGCGGTTGTGGGGGTCACACCTCACCCAGGGTTCGAATCCCTGCCTCTCCGCCATAAATACATATAACGGAGGTAATTTATGAGAAGGGTTGTAAGGGTGGTTTTAATCTCACTTATTCTAACAGGCATGATCGCGGGTTGTAAGAAAGGGGAAGAGACTCCTGTAACGAATATGCCGCAACAGATGCCGGCTGCGCCAATGGGCCAGATGCCGCAACAGATGCCCGCTGCGCCGATGGGCCAGATGCCGCCTAACGGGGCGCCCAAAGTGGAGAGGACCATTGTTGTTCCCGAGTCGGTCAAGGGAAAGTGGAGCAGTGTTGTACTGGATGTAATGGACAAGGGAGCAGGCAAATCCGCGGAATATACTGTAAAAATTAAATCTGAATTTAAAATACCGCATACCGATCTTAAAATAAAGGTCGGTGACTTCCTTCCTGACTTTAGAATGAACGGCACTACCCTCACGTCGGCAAGCGACGTACCGAACAACCCGGCGGTGAAGGTGGAGGTCTTTGAGGGAGGGAAAAGCATATTCGCTGGATGGCTGTACTCAAAGTACCCCACCATGCACCCTTTTGAGCACCCCAAATATGCAATAACCCTTAAAGAAGGCGTGAAGAGTTAAATAGCAGTTACACGGCCGAAATAAGGGGTAAGGAGAGCGGCATTTTTTGCCGTTCCCTTACCCTTTCTGGTTGAAAGAGGGAATATGTCTACCTATATCACGCTTGGTAAAGCACCGGAAAGTCCCGAGGAAAGAGCATCGCTTCTCGCAAAGAAAGTGCAGATGGAAGAATACATGGCGGGTCTTCAGCTTACCCAGGTACAAAAGAGGATGGTTGAATTTTTGATTTCCCGGAAAGGCTATCGCGAAGATGACCTGGAGATCAATCAGGACTTCACAATTGAATTGCCCGGATGCTCTTTTGTTGTTCGCGCCGATATTATTGTCAAGATAGAGGGAAAGCGCCTTTTCACTGTTAAATGTGTGATGAGTTCGATGGAATCATGGGAGAGGCACTCGGTGGCTTTTGGACGTGTTGCAGATGTGTATCAGATCCCGTATACGGTAATAACGGACAGCGAGGATGCCAGAATTATCGCTACTGCTGACGGTACACTGGTCGCGCAGGGGCTTGACGCTATTCCATTGAGACAGGAGGCTGAACGCATGCAGGGAGAGGCAGCGTTCAACACATACCCTTCAGAGAAGGTAGATAAGGAGAAAAGGATACTGTATGCCTTTGAAGCCATTAAATGTCAAAAACCGTGAGACGTGAAAGGTGAAACGTGAAACGTAAAATCAAAATGCAAAACAAACATAGAGAGTCTGATTCCTTTTTTGGCCTTTACTATTCACGTTTCACGTTTCACCCTTCACGGTACGCGCTATGAAACTTGCGATCATAGGGCTCTCAAATGCGGGAAAGACAACAGTTTTTAATGCCCTGACCGGGCAGAGTCTTGATACCACCATCTATCCGACAATCAGCGGCGAGCCGAACTTCGGAGTAGTCAAAGTTCCTGACAAACGGATTGAAAGTCTTGCTGAAATCTACAAACCGAAGAAAGTTACCTATGCCTCGGTTGAATATATTGATTATATAGGACTTACAAAAGGCGATCTCGCGCAGAACAGGAAGGTTTTTGACCTTATCAAGGATGTTGACGCTATTGTTCATGCAGTCAGGGCTTTTGAGGATGACGCCGTCTCGCATCCCATGAATGATATAAACCCTTTGCGGGACATTGAGACACTGGAACTTGAGCTTGTTTTCGGCGATCTGGAATTTGTGGATAAAAGGCTTGAACGCATGGACGAGGGCGCAAAAAAGGGGAAAAAACCTAATGAGGCTGAAAAAAAGCTACTTCTGAAATGCAAGGATGCGCTTGAAAAGGAGGTCCCGCTCAGGAATGTGCACTTTGACGAGGAAGAGCAAAAACTGATGAGGCCGTTTCAATTTATTTCGACGAAACCCGAAGTTATTGTGATAAACACGGCTGAAGGCGATTTGAACAGCGGTAAGTCAAACACACTTCAGTCTTTGGTAGAGAACTATGTCTCTGAAAAGGGCCTGGCGGAGACAACAAAAGTGATAACGTTATGCGGGAAGATAGAGATGGAGATAGCGCAGCTCTCCGCTGAAGAGGCAAAGGCCTTTCTGGAAGACCTGGGGATAGAGGAACCGGCCCTTAAGAAGCTTATAAAAGTCAGCTACGACCTGTTGGGTCTCATTTCGTTTCTTACTGCCGGCGAGGATGAGGTAAGGGCGTGGACCATAACAAAAGGGACAGGCGCACAGAAAGCCGCAGGGAAAATACATTCAGATATAGAACGCGGCTTTATTCGTGCAGAACTGGTCAGTTACGACGACTTTATTGCCGACGGTGGCATGGTCGGGTCCAGGGACAAGGGCCACCTGCGGCTTGAGGGCAAGACGTATGAAGTAAAGGACGGAGACATCATCAATTTCAGATTCAATGTGTAGCAGGGCGGTAGAGTTTAATATTTATATGTAAAAGGCAGAACTCGACCTGTCAGTCGACGTCAGATTGGGTGTTGCCTTCTACTTACTAAATGTAAGAGTTCATCCAGGGACATGGCAGAGTCGGTGTACTTCTCGGGTATGAAAAAATAAGGCTACTCTCAGGTCTATGAGTTATCCTGGCCTGTAGTTCAGGATGTCTGCACACGTCCGCAAGCCACTATATTCTTCAGAAATAACTCACCATTTCACGTCTACTTCTTTTTCCGCATTGCGTTGCCATACTTGCAGCCCAACGTGTGTTAATCGGATTGCCTTGCCCATTCGTCTCGCGCTCGTATTAAATAACGGATGCTTCAAAAAAAGGCGGATGAAAGTAGCCACCTCATATTGACCCATTATCAGGCAGACCAGACAATAATCAGCATGGCATAAGCGACGATCATAAAACCCTTTGTCGCGGGTAAAAAAAGTAACAGGGCCTACCTTGTGCAACAGGGAAATAATAGCTTCATCCTTTAATCCTTGACGGCCAACTTCGTGACCTATCTGAGAAACCTGAATGCGCCAACTTTTTAACAGCAATCGTTGGCTGTCAGGAATATTTTCATCGAGTATGTTCACGAGATAATAATCTAAACCACAAGCTCAGATGGATGGCTGAGCAACATTTCTCGGGCTATACGTATTGCCTCTGCAATAGCATCTTTTGTGAATGCGCCCCGCCACTCATCAATTATAGCTTCCCATGCCATACCGTTAGCCACCTGTTCAAGCACGTCCGCAACTAAGATGCGCGTCCCGCGAAAGACCGGCTTGCCATGACAGATAGAGGGGTCTGTCACAATGTAACGTCCAATTGTTTTTTCTTGCACGATCTCTCCTTCTAAACAAAATGAGGTAGTTTAGTGTAAATAACTCGCATTGAATTCCTTCTATTGTTATTTCTAAATAATCTTACCACGGGGAATGCCGCGGACACCATACTTAATTTATCAGTCGATTATACTCTTATTATTGCTTCGCCCCCCCTACAACTTTAAGAGTGAGAAAAGAACTGAGCGTTTCCGCACATACTCCACGGAATTATCAGAAGGCCCGCAGAGGAAGGACAATCGCAGTGCTAATCAAAAAAAATGTCGCTGGTCGTATCCTGCACTGACGGGCAGAAGCGATGTATGCGAGTTTCGGTGAAGTTATCAGGAAGAGGTAAAACCTAATCGTACACTGTACGTCAGGTCAAGTCTCAACAATTACAATTATATTCTATCTCGTCATGGCAACCGATACCCAGCGCCCGTCAGAATATTTTTCCCGGAATTTCAGGCCCTGCTTTTCCATGGCCTTTATTACATCATCTTCCTGGCCTGAAAGCATCCCTGACATAAGGGCAATACCTCCCTTGTCCAGGCATGGCGCCAGGTCAGGGGCTATATGGATTAGTATCTCCGACATCAAATTGGCTGCTATGAAATCAAAAGTGCCGAGGGCACCCGTGACAGTCCCATCCCGGACCACGATATTTTCGAGATTATTAAGCTTTATATTCCTCTGTGAGGCATCGATGGCAAGAGGGTCAATATCCAGGCCGACAACGTTGTTAAACCCCAGCATTGAGGCCGCTATTGCAAGTATGCCCGTGCCGGTGCCCACATCCAGAAAACTGCCCCTGGCGCAATTTTCTGCAAACCGTTCGATCAGCATGAGGCAGGTCCTCGTGGTTTCATGGTGGCCGGTCCCAAAAGCCATTCCCGGATCTATAATGAGATTGATGCGGCCTTCTTTCCTGTTTTCCCAGGGGGGGAGAATAGAGAAGCATTTGCCGGCATCAATGGGTTCGAATTTCTTTTTCCAGGCCTCGTTCCAGTCTCTCTCTGAGATGAAAACATAATCGAAAGAGATGGCGTGTTCCAAACCCGCATCTTCAAGCATTGCGCTGCACAATGCAAGCTCATCAACGATACGGCTGATACCGAGGATATCAGGGAAGTACGCGACAATGCTCTTTTCATGCTCGATAACGCCCATACAGCCTGCTTCCGAAATCCTATGCACGAGCGCATCACGTGATTCGTCCGGCAACCCGATAGTAAATTCGTAATATCCCACTTGCCTTATATCTTACAATGTTTGAAATGAAGAGGTAAATGTTAACCTTGATTCCCTGATAAGCGTGAAAGATTCTAAATTTTATTGACCTGCGCACTTAAATGTGTCCGTCATGCCCGCGGATTGTAAGCGGGCATCCATTTTTTTGTCATTACGGCTTGTCCGGAATCTGGATTCCCGCTCAAAACACTGCGGGAATGACGACTTTAAAGCATTTCAGTGATCTTCAGACGCAGTTGTCCCTTGTAACCAATGAAACGAAATTTTTTGGCAATGTCAGCTGAGGTCATCCAGAGGATGCAAGGCAATCTGCGGCATAAGACAGCCAATGCAGACGCAGGGCCGACTTTGCAAACAGCAGCTTCCATTTCCGGGCATGATAGACCAGTTTTCCAGCTACCCGAATAAGATCACGGATGATGGTCCGTATGTTGTGACTCCGAGCTTCTTTTGGCAAAAGCTTCATCTTTAAAGCTACCAATAGTATCTGAGCTATCTGCCCCGCTGCGTAGAAGGCTCTATTTGCATTGAATTGACTGCATGGAGGATGGTGCAGGTCCAGATGGATAAGAGGTCCTTTTAAAGCATTCTCCTGTCCCTGCTTTTCCCGATGCCTTTTTACAATCTCTGCAAGAGATATATCACTCCTGCTGACCAGGATGAACGTGTAACGAGGAAAAAGCAGTTTCTGTTTTTCTTCCTGCATGGTACGAACGACTACATATGTCTGCTCCTCTTTCCATCCTCCGGGCTTATGATACAGAAACGCTGCGTGCTCGGTGCCGTCGTCGTTTATCGCCTCCCAATCAGACTCGATAAAGTCCTCCATGGATTCCCTCAATGGACGTTTGTAAGTATTGCTCGTCACGCTGATTGAGTAATCCCATCCATGCTCTTTACAGAAATGCACAACCTCTTTCCGATAATATGCATTATCAAATCTCGCCCACACCGGACATCCTTCACCCAGCATTGCCGCTGTCTCTTCAAGAAGCTCTTTAACGCCGTGAGCTACATGCACACCGCCTTTTTGTAGGCGCTGTGTCACCCACAAACCACCTACAAATGCTGCATGCAGCCAATATCCAAGACTTCCGTCATAGAGCTTCCCAGCTCCTTCAAAATATTCTCCGCTCACTTCTATGCCTGTACCGTCCACAAACACCGGTACGTAGCCCTTGGTAACCGTCTCATGCTCTATCACAGAACCAACTATATTAGATGCCTGCAACCGGGCCACTGCCAATAATCTCTCACATGCACTGTCGTCAAATCGGCTGAGATATTCTCCCAAACGACGATGATTGGGAACTCTCCCAAGTCCGAGCAGTGCGCATCTCGCAGCGTCTGTCCCAAGACGATCAACGTCCAGAATTGCTCCATCCCCCTGTGCCAGACTGTATATAAGGCTCAGAAGCATCTCGACATCTGATGCGCCACGTGCACGCTTCTTAAGCTTGATTGCCGATCTTATCTCATCAGTAAGGCCCATCCTCGCTGCCATCGCTGAAAGAAACACTGATCCTGCCGAGGCTGAAATCTGCTCGTCTGTGAACTCTATCTCTATCTTCCTTGCTATAATACTCATTGGCACCTCCTGGGTGAAATATCGTTTCTGCCCGAAACTCAGATATTATAACCCTTCAGGTGCCTTCTTCATTCTGTTAACCGGGAATATAGGAATGTTAACTATTTGAGATACTGTTGGAAGGTCAGTATGCTAATATATCCGGAAATGAGCAAAAATCGGCATTAAGCTATTAGAGCGCAGAAGGGATTACGACGATGGGCTGGGATATCAAGTGCAAGACTTCAACTTTTAGAATACCTGTTTCCGCAAGGGCATATTGGCTGCTGTGCGGCCTTGCTGCATTGAGCTTTCTGTTAACATTGCCTGTTCAATACATAGGTCAGGAATCCGTTTACCCGCTGATGTCCTACGAAATGTGGTTTTACGGCAAATACCTTACGCCGAGCATGTACGGCATGTATTATTGGCGGCCGCCCATTTACAATTTAATGATTATCCCCGTAGCGCAGCTGATGGGCTGGGACCACATGCTGGTCGCGGCACGCCTGGTGGCGCTGACAGCGACCCTTTCGTCGGCCTTGCTGCTCGCATGGTTCGTAAGGCGCCTGTTCGGCGATAAGACCTTTGCCGCCTTTACCGCCCTGATCTACCTCACTCTGGGCGATGTCCTGTTTTATAGGGGATGGCTCTGCTATTCCGAGCCGGTGTTTGGTCTGTTTGTTCTCATGTCGATTGTTTTCGGCTGGCTTGCTTTGGCCGAAAAGCGTTATACATACTTAGCTGCTGCGGTATTGGCTGTCACGGCTGCCTTTCTCAGCAAAGCGCTCACCGCTTATGTCTTTTATGGGATTGCAATGATAGTTGTTGCTTACCGCCTGCGCCGCTGGGCTTTCCTGTATTCATGGAGATCGCTGCTTTTGAACGGGCTGGCTCTCGCATTCCCGCTATTTTGGTACCGCATGGTCCCGGGCGGCGCTTTCCAGTCGCACGGCATGCTGGTGGATATTACCAGCAAACTTGTCCCAATGAACGGCGTCAAGTATCTCAAACACGTGCTTTCCTACGCCTCGCAAACGCTGATGATGCTGCTGCCGGCCGCAGGTGTTCTGTTTTATGCGTATGTGCGCCGTCAGGAACTGGGAAAATGGCGCGCTCATCCCTATGTCGCTACCGTACTGATCATCGTGCTGACAAATTATCTTCCTTATTGGCTGTCTCCTGTGAGCGATATCCGTTATGTTTTTCCCCTGCTCCCCTTTATTGGCCTGACTTTCGCTTGCCTGATCTTCTATGGCGCGCCACGGGTGCGGGAATGGAGCGTGAAGTGGATAATAGTCGCAATCGTGCTGAAATTCGCCTTCGGATTAGCAGGGTTTCCGTTCTTTCATCAACAATCCCGTGCCGTATTTGAGCCTGTAGCGAAAGACATTTTACGCACTGTGGGGGACCATCACTTGTATGCGACCGATATGTCAGGTTCCGCATTGAGCATCGTTTCGCACGTCGATCTCCTGATTTATCCCAAACCTCCGCTGACATGGCCGCCCGCAGAATTTAACGACGGGTTCGTTATCTCCTGCCCGCGCGATCAAAACATTGGGACACTCGTCAAGAAGTATACCGTCGGCCGCGATGAGATTTACCTGCGCTGCAAAGGCACGGCATGTATCCGGCATGAATGACAACCCGTAATTGCTCATACCCGCAACAATCCTGAATCCTCATCTTATCAGAGAACCATTGTCAGCCGGTCCGGCATTGCGTTAACAGTTATGGCAAAAGTATTGTATAGATATGAAATTAAAAATAGTGCTCGTTAATCCCTGGATATATGATTTTGCCGCTTTTAACTTGTGGGCCAGGCCGCTCGGACTCTTGAGGGTTGCCGAATATCTCAGCTCTTTTGATACGGAGCTTTTTTTTATCGATTGCACCGGCCCTTGCACAACGGGGAGTTTCGGCGCCGGGAAATACCGCTCCGAAAGGGTAAACAAACCGTCACTCCTGGAAGCCGTGCCAAGAATGTTCAAGCGGTACGGCATCGGCATCGATGAGTTTGTCCGGCAGGTAAAAGCCGCAATGCCTTTTGATGTTGTACTGATGACCTCAGTTATGAGTTACTGGTATCCGGGCGTGCAAAAAGCAACGGAGATAATAAGGGAGTTAGCAGGTGACGTGCCTGTTATTCTCGGAGGCATTTATGCCGCGCTCTATCATGAGCATGCTGTAAATGCCTCCGGCGCAGATTTTATATTCAGGGGGCCGGTCACTGAAAGCCTTGGCTTTGCCCTTTCTACTTTTGGCTTCAAGCTCAAAAAAAAGGGGGCCAATATCCCTTATTACCGGCTTAATTTTTACAATGCTGCCCCTTTTGCTCCGCTCCAGACGTCTACCGGCTGTCCTTTCCGGTGCGCCTATTGCGCATCTGAACTGCTGTCAGGAGCAAAGTACTGCAGGCGTTCGCCTGGCGAGGTATTGACGGAGATAACGGAACTCTGCGACAGGGGGGTCCGGGACTACGCTTTTTATGATGATGCACTGCTTTACGATGCCGGCAATCATGCCAAGCCGATACTGAAAGGTATTGCCGGTTCCGGGTTGTCTGCGCGATTTCACACGCCTAACGGACTTCACGCGCGCTTTGTCGATGAAGATATTGCATGGCTGATGCGGCAGGCCGGTTTTAAAAATGTCAGATTGGGCTTTGAGACGGTTGACCCCGAAAGACAGCGTGACACCGGTTCCAAAGTGACGAACAGCGACCTGGAAAGGGCGGTGGCACTGTTCAAACAATATGGTTTTACAAAAAATGACCTGGGCGTTTACCTCATGTATGGGTTGCCGGGGCAGGACTTGTCTGAAGTCATAGAAGGGGTGGACTTCCTGCAGACGCTCGATGTCAGGATATGTCTTGCGGAATTCTCGCCTGTCAGAGGGACGCGAGCCTGGAACGATCTGATACAAAAAGGCATTATAGATGATACACTGGATCCGCTGCTTACCAATAATACAGTTTTCCCTTTTCTCTATTCAGGGTATGATGCCGGGGCAGTGCAATCGCTAAAGCTTGCTGTTAAAGTTTACAATCAGCTGTAAAAAAAATCTTGCAGTTATTTTATAATAGTAATCCTTGTGATATTATTGTAACTATTAGCGCAGGAGTTGTGAGAAGGACTAATGGAGAAAATTATCAGGATATTAGGGGCATGGGCGTTGTCGAAGCTCAAGACCATGGGGAAAATGCTCCTTTTTTTGTCCGAATCGCTTTATCTCGTCTTTGTTCCGCCATTTAAATTCCGTTATTTTTTCAGGCAGATCAGGTTTTTCGGCACTAATTCATTAATTGTAATAGTCCTCACCGGAGCATTTACCGGGATGGTCCTTGCTATTCAGCTCTATTATACGCTAAGTAAATTCGGTTCGGATGCGTTGCTTGGACCGGCGGTTGCGCTTAGCCTGATACGTGAATTGGGTCCGGTGCTTTCCGCGTTAATGGTCACGGGCAGGGCGGGTTCTGCTCTGACAGCGGAGATCGGTATTATGAGAATATCGGAGCAGATAGATGTAATGACGACCATGGCGCTTAACCCGCTCAGATACCTGAGCGTACCGAATATTACGGCGGCTATCATCGTATTCCCCCTGCTTGCGGCGATATATGATGTGGTCGGTATTTATGGAGGATACCTCGTAGGAGTCAAGCTGCTCGGCTTGAGTTCCGGGACATATTTCTCCCAGATGGAGCATTTTCTCGAAATGTCGGATATCAGGATGGGTATTTATAAATCATTGAGCTTCGGAGTAATTGTGTCCTGGGTATCCTGTTATAAAGGGTTCCATACGAATGAGACAGGCTACGGCGCAGAGGGCGTAAGCAAGTCAACAACAGATGCTGTGGTCATGTCCTCAGTCCTTATCCTTATATGGGATTATTTCGTCGGCTCTGTATTGGTATGAGGGGAAAAGCGCAATGATTGAAATTATCGGCCTTGAGAAGTCCTTTAACGGACAAAAGGTGCTGCAGGGTGTAAACCTGACAATAGCCGACAGGGAAGTCATGGCTATTATAGGCGAAAGCGGCGGAGGCAAAACCGTGCTTCTGAGACACCTGATAGGGCTTATGAAGCCTGATAAAGGCAGCATACTGGTGGACGGTGATGATATTTCAGTGATGAGCAATAAAGAGCTCGATAAGGTGAGAGACAAATTCGGCATTGTATTTCAGGGCAGTGCCCTCTTCGATTCCATGACCGTATTTGAGAATGTTGTTTTTCCGTTGAGGGAAAAGACGGATTACAATGAAAAGGAAATACTCTACAGGGGAAAAAGCGCGCTTGACGATGTCGGCCTGAGGGGGATCGAAGAAAAATATCCCTCCGAGATAAGCGGCGGCATGAAGCGGCGGGTGGCGCTTGCGCGGGCGCTTATTTTAGGGCCGGGCACTATTTTTTTTGATGAACCTACGACAGGCCTTGACCCTATAATAATGAATTCCATCCACAGGCTCATTAGCAAAACACATGAAAAATACGGCTTTACCGGTATAATTATAAGCCATGAGATACCGGAGATCTTTGATGTTGCCGATAAAGTGGCGATGCTCTACCAGGGACGTATTATAGCTTCAGGCACGCAGACTGAGATATGCCGGGTCAATGACCCTGTTGTCAGGCAGTTTATAGGCACATGCCGTGATGAGGATGTCGAAGCCGCTCGAAGCAATCTTCCTGTTGTATAGTTAATTTACTTTTAATAGATATACTGGAGGTGGGAAATGAAAAAAATTGATGCGGAACTATCAGCGGGGTTGTTCCTCCTGCTCGGCATTTTTGCGCTTGCATTTATTTCCATAAAGCTCGGCAGGCTTGATGTAACAGGCAGGGGCGAGTATACCCTTTATGCGGAGTTCGAAAAGGCAGGGGGGGTAAAGACCGGCGCTGCTGTAGAGGTTGCAGGGGTCGAGGTGGGAAAGGTCAAGAGCATACGCCTGGACAAAAATTATGAGGCAATGGTCGAACTTGTTGTCAGCGACAAGGTAAAAATACAGGAAGATGCTATCGCCTCAATAAAGACCAAAGGTCTCATTGGAGAAAAGTATGTGCAGATAAATCCGGGGGGGTCGGACAAAATGCTGACGAATGGAGGGAGGATCAGGGAAACGGAATCTCCAATCGATATTGAGGAAGCTATATCGAAATATATTTATGGTAAGGTATGACGGTTTTCGAGGAGGCTTTATGAATCTGAGGAGTTTACTGCATTCTGTTTTCTACGCATGTCTGATTGTCTTGTCGCTTGTTGCTGTATCTTTTGCCGGCGAACCTACCGCATTGGTAAAACAGACTACCGATAAGGTCATAGATATTTTGAAGAATAAGGAAATGAAGAAGCCTGGAAAAACCAAAGAGCGCAGGGCCGCGATACGCAGGACAATAAGTGAGAGCTTTGATTTTGAAGAAATGGCCAAACGTTCCCTCGCCCGGTACTGGAAGCAGAGGACCCCGGATGAAAAGAAAGAGTTTATTGCTTTGTTCTCCGATCTCCTCGAACGCACATATATTAGAAAGATTGAGAGCTATACTGATGAACAATTCATCTATGGAGAAGAGACGGTCGAAGGCGATTACGCCGAGGTCAGGACGAAGATTCTTACAAAAAGGGATGTTAATGTGCCTATTGAATACAGGATGCTAAAGAAGAACGGCGGTTGGTTTGTTTACGACGTTGTCATAGAGGGAGTAAGCCTGGTCAACAACTACAGGAATCAGTTCAATGACATTATGCATTCCAACCCGTATGAAACGCTCGTCAGGAAGCTGAAGAACAAACAGGTAGAGGGTCTGGCTGAGGACAAGGAAAAATAGGCGGAAGAATCCATGATCTTCCGCCTTATAGAGAGAGTCACAGGAAGCTTACACTGTCACGTTAATATTAGTGCTGCCGCTTTGAGCTCCAATGCCGAAGAGCGCAGCCAGAGAGGAAATAGTGTTTCCGCTTGTTGAGTTTTGGGCCTGATTGGTGTTACTTGAAAGGTCGCTTATTACCTTATTTAATGCTGTCGACAAGGTTGAGCTTTGCGAAGAGGATCCCTGGTTCTGGGTCGCTGATGTCAGCGCACTCTGAAGGGCCTGCAGATCGGTTTGAAGATTCTGCATGTTGATGTTAGAGCTGTTGTTGGCTTGCATATGATGATGGTGATGATGCTGATGGCCTTGCGTGGCAGAAGTCATGTCACTTTCGACTTGACTCAACGCTTGCGCCAGACTGCTTTGCGAAGAGGCTCCCGGGTTCTGGGTTGCCGATGCCAACGCACTCTGAAGTGCTTGCAGGTCAGTTTGAAAATTCTGCATACTTCCGTTGACTGAGTTCTGCGAGTTCTGGGTCTGGTTGCTATTGCCGGCCGACTGCCCCTGCGCGGCACCGGAAAGGTCATTCAGTACCTGGCTTAACTGTTGAGTCAGGGCGCCTTCCGACAACGTCACCTGGTCCTGATTACCTGAGCCCAAGGCACTCTGAAGGGCGTTAACGTCTGTGCTCAAATTCCTGAAATCCGACCTTACAGATTGCTGAGACTGATAAATGTTGCCGACTGATTGTACAGTCATATTTTCATCCTCCTTTCCATGGTAGTGGATTTAAACATATAGAATAAAGCAAATTATGTGCCATTGAAGGGAATGTCAAAAATTTTGGGAGTGGGTCGGTTTGTTTTTGCTCTGTATCAATTAATCCTTCGATTCCGACCACAGGCATGTATTGAAAATTATCTATTGTCGCCACTTCTCGATATGTGGGCTGGACGTTACCAGCCCACTACTGAAAACCCAGGTGATCCAGAGCAAAAACAAACTGACCCACTACCAAAATTACCGGGTAACTAACCAGGAACAGGAAATATTTTCCTATTAGCAATCTGAATAGGGAAATTTTATCCCGTATTTTGCTATGATAGTTTTTGATGATACAACTGCCCAAAGCGCTCAGGTCCAATTATCCCGGATTACTGACTATCACTAACTGGCTTATGGGGTCCCTGCTGATATTTTTTGCCCTTATACTTGCCAGGGACATCGTGTCCCTGACATTCGGAAAGGCGCAGGTACCTGCGCGGTCCGCTTCATATACAGTCCGGGCCCCGAAGAAAAGCATTCAGGAATATGCTTCTATTGTAACAAACAATCCCTTTGGCGCACCGGGAGGAGGACTGAAGCAGCTTTCTGCTGCGGACGGAGAGTCCGCGGCATCCGGCCTGTCGGGGCTCACGCTTGTAGGCACTGTTTCAGGTCCGCATAAATACGGCTATGCAATTTTTGTGGACAAGAATAACGATCAGGAAGTATTTAAAATAGGAGATACCGTTCATGCTATGGGTGTGCTGCAGAGAGTGGAAAAAGACAAGGTTGTCCTTTTCTCAGGAGGCAGGGCGATTGAGGCGCCGATTATCGATGCTGTTCCCCCGGCTGACAGCGGCGCACCTCAGGGCGGCCCTTCAACTCCTTTTGCAAGGAACACCGGAGAAGGCAGCTATATTGTTGACCAGAGAAGGGTCCGGCAGGCGCTGGATCGGCCCGGGCAGATAATGACAGATGCCAGGCTCCTGCCGAATACCGTTGAGGGCAAACAGCAGGGATTTTCCATAAGTGAAATTAAACCGGACGGCATCTATCAGAGCCTAGGACTCCGGAACGGCGATGTGCTTTTGCGAATTAATGATTTTAATATTTCGAGTACCGAGAACGCGCTTCAGGCTTTCATGGCATTAAAGGGCATGGACAGGGTGAGTCTCGATATTATCAGGAGCGGAAACAAGATGACCATGACTTATGTGATCAGATGAGATTACTGACGGGGCGGAACAAATTTTTTTGGGTTTTGGCATCTTGCGTCATAATCACGGTCGCTTTAATTCAGCCTGCCGATGCCGCTGACAGCGGTTATGAGATTGCAGCCGGGGCCGGAACGGGAGTATTGAACGATCTCAAGTCTTCCGAGGGTATACTAATTGGGGCATGGATAACGAGGCTTTCGCCGATGTTTGAACTAAGAGTAGAGCCGAATGTGGAATACGTAGCTGCAAGGGCCGGCCAATCGATGTATTTTTATGGCGTGGGCCCTGTTATCAGGTATGGCTCTTATGGGCATAGCGTCAATCCCTTTCTGGATCTTGGCTGCGGACTGAGTATAGGTTCAAGAAGCATGCTTTATGACAGGAATTTTGGAAAGAACTTTTTCTTCAGTCCTACTGCGGGAGGCGGCATCAAGCTCGGCAGGACGGAAAGAGGAGTGAGCCTCTTTGCACGTTGGGTCCATCACTCCAACGCCGGGATGTTTCCTCCCAATGAGGGGATAGACTCGCTATATCTGTTACTGGGCTTCAGGTTTTAGATGAAATTGCTTTTTAGGTGCAATAATAAATATAATTGCAGATAACTGAAAAGCTCCGGTTTTTGTTTGTCCGGTGGGTTCCACTGATAACCAGTTGTTACTGTCAATGCGGCGCAGAAGGTAAAATAGAATGAGAAAAATGAAGTCTTTGTTCTCTATCGTTATTATACAGCTCATATTTGTTCTTGTTATTTCAGGACTGTCTTTTGCTGCGCCCCTAAATGATCAGAACAAGGAGCAAAAGGTCGCTTTTAATTTCGTGGATGTCGATCTCGGTGCACTGACTAAATTTATCAGTGAGATCACAAAGAAGAATTTCATATTCGACGACAGGGTGAAGGGTAAAATAACGATATTCACCCCGGCAAAACTCAACATAGATGATGCATACAATTTGTTTGTATCGGTGCTTGAGTTAAAAGGTTTTACAGTTGTGCCTTCCGGCGTTGACGCTTATAAAATTATCCCTTCTGCTGAAGCCAGGCAGAAGGGAATAAAGGTGATGGTTGACAGACAGCCGGTCAATGACAGTTATATTGTCCGGCTTATCAAACTTAAGAATGTCCCGCCCGACGATGCTGCGAAGCTCCTGCTGCCCGTTGTTTCAAAGGATGGCTATATGTCAGCTTTCGGACCTGGAAATATGCTGCTGGTCATCGATTCGGGCTCGAACATTGAAAAGATCCTTTCGATTATCGATACCATAGATCAGCCGTATCTGCTTGAGGAGCCCGATATAGTTTTCCTGAAACACGCAAGCGCCGATGCGGTGGCCCGTATTATTACCGAAGGCCTGAGCCGCGCCTCCAGGCCGCAGCAGGCCGGCGCCGGCGAGGCGAAGTCAATAGCTGATCCGAGGCTTAATGCTGTTGTCCTCTTTGGTGACAGGGGGACAAGGGAATCGATGAAGTCGCTTATTAAACTCCTCGACGTGCCGTCCCCTGAGGCCCAGGGTAGAATAAATGTCTATTTTCTCGAAAATGCGGATGCGGTCGAACTGTCCAAGGTCCTTCAGGAGATGCTCAAGGGGACACAGGTAACGCACCAGGCGGCAGCCGGAGCGCAAGGCGCCCCGGTCGCTCCTTTCGAGGCAGGCGGGGGCATAACCATAACTGCCGACAAATCCACGAATTCACTTGTTATCGTTGCTTCATATGCCGATTATCAGAACCTCGTTCTTACAATAAAGAAGCTTGACCGCAGGAGGAGACAGGTTTTTGTCGAGGCCATGATCGCAGAGGTCTCCCTTAACGGGCTTCTTCAACTTGGCACAAACTTCCGCGTTTCTGCTCAGCAGAACGGGAACCCCGTTTTTATAGGCGGCGCAGGTCAAGTCAGCCAGACAACGCTCCAGAACATAGTCACGGGGCTTACAGGGCTGACCCTTGGCGGATTGGGCAGTTACTTTACTATTCCGCAGAGTTTTATCCCTGGGGCAACATCCGCTGTTCAGGCGCCCGGCCTTGCGGCAATATTTCAGCTGAGTGATTTCAAGGATGTGGTCAATATTATTTCGACCCCGCAGATCCTTACGTCCGACAATAAGCAGGCTGAAATACTTGTGGGCGAGAATGTCCCGTTTATAGCATCCAGAGAACAGAGTATCGCAACCAGCGGTACGGTAATTAATGACATTCAGAGGCAGGACGTTGGCGTAAAACTCCAGATAACCCCGCAAATTACCGAGGGAGATTATGTGAAGCTTGATATTTACCAGGAAATATCATCGCTCCAACAGGCGGATGATACTATCCTGACAAGTGTCGGACCGACCATCGACAAGCGCTCAACAAAGACCTCCGTTGTTGTCAAAGACGGCGACACAGTGGTCGTCGGTGGGTTGATGCAGGACACTACTGAGAATTCGGTGACAAAGGCCCCTGTGCTTGGGGACATTCCACTTCTGGGCTGGCTTTTCAAAACAAAAAGCGTTACAAAGACAAAGACGGACCTGCTTGTGTTCATAACACCGCATCTGCTCAAGAAAGATGAGAGCCTGGCGCAAATAACGAAAGATAAGCGGAATGAACTTATGCTCGGAGAACGGGAACTCGGAGAACAAGAGAGCGGCGCACGGATAAACGGTGAAATCTTTGTGAAGTTTAAGGATGGCGTGCCTGCCGAAAAGGCGCTGCTGCTGCTTTCCGAAAAAGGTATGATGGTGACCGGCTATTCAGGGAGCACAAATGTGTACAAGATAAAGTTAAAAGAAGGGCTGCCTGTGAATGACGCCATAAAAGAACTTTCGGGAATGCCTGAAGTCGTGAACGCCGGGCCCGACGATGGAGACAACCGGACGCTGCAGAGATGAACACTATTGATGTCGTGCGGGACGAGGATATTGAACTCGCGTTAATAAAGGAAATACCTCTCTCTTTCGCAAAAAGCAATATGATCATGCCGCTTAGAAGAGAGAAAGGCAGCCTTGTCGGGGCTGTTGCCGATGAGAGGGGAATTCTTGCCTTATGGGACATTTCGAGGCTGTATAATCTGAAACCGCTGGCCTTGAGTATTTCACCCTCCGCACTTAATGATGCAATTAATAAATTTTACGGTCAGGCCGGTTCCGCCGAAGATGTTATGGACAACATTGCAGGTGATGACCTTTCGTCTGTTGCCACGGAATTTGAAAAGCCGAGGGACATTCTTGAACTCACCGAAGACGCCCCTATTATCCGCCTCCTGAATGCCATTTTACAACAGGCGATCAAGGAGCGTGCAAGCGACATCCATATAGAGCCCTACGAACGTGAGCTGGATGTGCGTATGAGGGTTGACGGGATCCTTCATAGAATACTCACCCCTCCCAAGATAATACAGGATGCATTGATCAGCAGGGTGAAAATTATGGCGAGTCTCGATATAGCCGAGAAGCGGCTGCCGCAGGATGGCAGGATCAGGCTCATTGTCGGAGGGCGGGACATCGATATCAGGGTATCCATAGTCCCGACTACTTACGGCGAGCGGGCAGTGTTGCGGCTTCTTGACAGAAAGCAGGGCGTTATCGGGTTGTGGGAGATGGGTCTTGATGCTCATGATGAACAGCGCATGGAGATAATGCTTCAGAGGACGAACGGTATTGTCCTTGTCACGGGGCCGACCGGAAGCGGGAAGACTACAACGCTCTATGCCGCGTTGAACAGGATACATACGGAGGCAAAGAATATCATTACTGTTGAGGACCCTGTGGAGTATCAGCTTAAAGGCATCGGCCAGATACATGTAAACCCGCGCATAGGCCTTACGTTTGCGTCCGGGCTGAGGTCGATTTTAAGGCAGGACCCGGATGTTATCATGCTGGGTGAGATAAGAGATTTTGAAACTGCCGAGGTTGCGGTCCAGGCGTCATTGACCGGCCACCTTGTTCTCAGCACGCTTCACACCAATGATGCCCCTTCTGCTATTGCACGGCTTATCGATATGGGCGTAGAGCCTTTTCTGGTCGCCTCGTCTCTCGTGGGCGTCCTGGCCCAGAGGCTTGTGCGTGTCATCTGCCCCAACTGTAAAGAACCGTATGCGCCTGCAGAAGAAGAGGCGAAATACATTTCCGCACCTGTACTTTACCGCGGCAGGGGATGTGACAGATGCAATAATAAGGGGTATATAGGCAGGACAGGCATATTCGAACTCCTTGACGTCGACAATTCCATACGGCAGATGATCACAGGGAAGACAGACGCTCAAAGCATCAAGAATGTTGCGGTATCGGGCGGTATGAGAACGCTGAGGGCGGATGGTTTTGAAAAAGCTGTCAAAGGCATTACGTCTGTTGAGGAGGTCTTGAGGGTTACGCAAAAAGACTATATAGAGGGGTGACGGTTGCCTATTTTTCGTTATAGAGGATATAAGCAGGATGGCATTCGGGTATCCGGGACCATCGAGGCGGATGGGATTAAGGATGCTGTTTCCGCTGTCAGAAATCTTGACGTCTTTCCCAAGGAAGTCACCGAATATGTCCATGATGAGAAGAGATTTCTGTTTGGAAAAAAACATGGCGATGCACTGCCTACGGTGGCCAGGCAGCTCTCAACGCTGCTGGCCTCGGGGGTCCCCCTCGTAGAGGCGCTCAAGACCCTTTCTGAAGAAAGCACAGGGTACTGGAAAGGTCTCCTCATCGATGTGAAGGAGAAAGTGTCTGCGGGGGCAAGTTTTTCACGAGCACTGGAGAGTTACACGGGGATTTTTCCGGAATCGTTCATAACAATGGTATATGCCGGGGAACAAAGCGGAACGCTCGACAGGGTGCTCGACCGGCTCGCCGGTTTTCTCGAAAAGCAGGCCTCAATAAAAGCTCAGGTAAAGATAGCGATGATCTATCCTATAATGATGTGCTGCGTCGGATTTATTGTTATGTCTTTTCTTTTCACTTTCGTGATACCGAAAATCGTGAAGATATTCGAGGACACAAAAAGCGCGCTTCCTTTTATTACCGTGCTCCTTATTGCAATAAGCAATTTCTTTGTACACTATTGGTGGCTTGTCGCCGGCCTTGCTGCGGCACTTGCCGCAGGCATCAGGAAAGTGTACAGGACACGCAGGGATTTGATCGATATGGCAATGCTCCGGCTGCCCGGCAATGTAGTACAAAGCCTTTATTATACCCGCTTTTCAAGGACCCTCGGTTTTTTGCTTGAAGGAGGGCTGCCTATGCTGAGGGCGCTTGACCTTTCGGCAAAAGCCATAGGGAACAGTGTTTATGAAAAAAGGGTCAGGGATGCTGTAAAGAGCGTTGCAGAAGGGGCCCGTCTTTCCTCATCATTGGAAGGTTTCCCGCCGGTGTTGCTGCAATTGATTGCCACAGGAGAGAAGAGCGGAAGGTTGGTGGAGGTTTTAAATAAGGCGGCAGATTCCTATGAGGAGGTGTTTGGAAGGAGCGTTAAAAAGGCCCTTTCGCTGCTTGAGCCGGTAATGATTTTAGCAATGGGTCTTGTTGTGAGCTTTATTGTGCTCGCGGTCCTGCTGCCGATGTTCCAGCTTAACCAGATGGTGAAATAGAAGAAAGGATGAAGGAGGAATTATGAAGGATGATAGAGAAATAAAGAGGAAGCAATTTATCTTTGAGTCCGGCTTCACTCTTCTTGAGATTATCGTCGTGGTATTCATTCTGAGCCTGCTCGTTGCGATCGTCGCTCCGAAGATAATGGGGAAGACTGATGACGCAAAGATAACCGAGGCAAAGGTGCAGATCAGAAATTTTGAGACCGCTCTCAAAATGTTCAAAATCGATAATGGTTTTTATCCGTCAACCGAGCAGGGACTTGATGCTCTGATAAAAAAGCCTGTGACGGGACAGATACCGAGTGCTTACAGGGATGGCGGATATCTTGAACAGCACAAAATTCCGCTCGATCCCTGGGGCAATCCCTACGTTTACCTCTCCCCGGGTGCCCACGGGGATTTTGACATTATCAGCTTTGGCGCGGACGGGAAAGAAGGCGGCGAAGGGAAGGATGCGGACATCGCAAATTACAATTTGTAAGGGCTTTACCCTGCTCGAACTCCTGGTGGTGATTTGTCTGGTTTCCCTGCTGATGGCAATTGTCTTTCCGTCTCTGTATGGAGCGGAAGGGATGCGTTTGAAATCTGATGCAAAGAGGATAGCATCGGTGTTGAGGTATCTGAACGACAGTTCTATTGCAACAAAAGGTACTTATACTCTTACATTCGACTTCGGGGAAAATACTATATCGTGGAAAGGCCCGGATGCGGAAAAGACCGAAGAGTTCAGGAGTCTGTCATCAGTGGAACTGCCTTCAAAAGGGAATGTCAGTGAAGGACAGGTGAGCGTATCTTTCGGCCCGCTTGGAATACAGGAAAACCTCGTGGTGCATCTAAGACAGTCCGGGGACACAATAATGGTAGCTTTCAATCAGTTGAGCGGAAGGGCCACAATAAAAAAAGATGACCAGTGAGTGCCCGCCTAAAGGATTTACGCTTCTGGAGGTCATGATTTCTCTCGCAATCATCGGAGGCGTCCTCCTTACTCTTATTTACTCATTGAATTACCATCTCGGCATCGCCGGCAGGCATGAAGCGCTTACTGTTGCAACGATGCTCGCGAAGGAGAAAATGTCTGATGCTGAATTGTCGCCCTTGAGCACGAGCGGTGATTTTGACGCTCCGTACAGAGCATTTCATTATAAGACCGAGGTAAGTGAATCAGAGTTCCCGGGGTTTTCGGAGCTTTCCGTTACAGTCACCACGGAAAAAGAAAGCGTCACATTCACAGAATTGATACACAACGGGGCCAATGCCTTACCTGGAAATAATGCGACATAATCATAGCGGTTTTACACTCATAGAGATGCTGCTTGCCCTTGCTCTTTTATCTATCGTACTGGTTGCGCTCTACAGCACTTTTTTCGTCTCACAAAAGGCAACGGAGGGCGCTGACGATACGCTTGTCAGGCTTCAGGAAGGCAGGATGGCCCTCGATACATTACGCCGGGAACTCGATTCCGCGGTTTATAGCGGAAGTAATAAAGCCACGCTTTTCAGGATGAAAGAAAGCGACATATATGATAAACAGGTTTCGACGCTTTTATTTACCGCATTCTCTCCTTATGTGCCGGGACTCGCGAATATAGAATATTATGTAGAGGACAGGGAAGGAAGACTGGTCCTCCTGAAAAAAATAAAGCCTGCCTGGGACCCTGGCAGTAATGTAAAGGGCACTGAAATTATTGAGGGTGTCGAGGGCTTTACCGTTGAGTGCCTCTATAACGGACAATGGGTAAGCATCTGGGATGCGGGAGAGGCCGGAAAAGTGCCTGATGAACTCAGAGTTACGATTACAGTCCGTATCAAGGACAAGCTCATACCACTTTTTGAAATCATCAGACCGGGGATAGGGAAGCCGATATGAGGGCGCTGCATAGAACTGCATATAGTCCCGCC
The DNA here is from genome assembly GCA_963784135.1 of Nitrospirota bacterium. Lineage (GTDB taxonomy): Bacteria > Nitrospirota > Thermodesulfovibrionia > Thermodesulfovibrionales > Dissulfurispiraceae > JADFXI01. The sequence continues at coordinate 699,378 of CAWAQG010000004.1, forward strand.
AATAATTCCGCCAAAAACTCGGAAGGTATGGCCCTTATCATAACGCTGTTTGTTATCGCAATTATAACGACGCTTGTAGTTGAATTTGCCTACGGCGTTTATGTAAGCACCAATGCATTATATAACTGGCAATCCTCACAAAGGCTTTCTTTCGTGGACAAGTCGGCTGTCAGATTCGCCTCGTGGATTATCTCTGAAAACAGTAGCCGGCTTGCCTATACATATCCCGGCGCCATTGATATTGTCCGCAAGAAGCCGGTTGAAAGTTTTAACGGGGAACTGGCGATAAGAATCGAGAATGAGAATATAAAGTTTAATCTGAACACACTTGTTTTTGCCAACGGGACGGTGAATCAGCAGTCATATAATGCGCTTGTCAGGATGCTTAAGGCCCTAAACCTTGATCCTGCTTTGGCCGACCGGATAATAGACTGGATCGGTCCGGGCTCAGGACAGGGTATTTCCGCTGTTTCCAGCACGGGAGCCAAATTGAAACATGCTCCTCTCGACAGTGTTGACGAGCTTCTTTCGGTCCCGGGGATAAGCAGGGAAGCGTATGGCAAGCTTCTTCCCTATGTTACAATATACGGCAGCGGTGTTATCAATATTAACGGTGCTGAGGTCCCGGTGCTCATGTCTCTTTCAGACGCTGTTGACAGGGACATGGCTGAAAGGGTTGTGCAATACAGGGGGAACATTCCATTTGAGGATGTTTCCGACATCGTTAAGGTGGCGGGTTTTGAAACGATGGGCGCCTCCATGATGGGACGCATAACGGTGAAGGGGGACGTGTTTCGTGTTGTGGCAACTGCGACTGATGGCGGTATCAGGAAGATTGTTGAAAGTGTGCTTGACATGTCCGGCGGCAATCCTGTCGTCATCTACTGGAAGGAACTTTAATTTTATATGGGCGTAACACTCTTTTTTGATTTAAAGGACCAACCCATGCTGTATACGTTCGAAAAGAGCAGGGGTGCTTATATAAAAAAAGATGTGCAACGCGTTTCGGTAACCTCGGAGTATGAACTCGGGCTTGAGAGGATGCCTCAGGACATAGAGGCATCATATGTCAGCGTACCCCTGAGCATGCTGAGCTTCAGGACTATTGAGCTTCCTTTTTCAGACATGAAAAGGGTAAGGGAAGTGCTTCCCTTTGAACTTGATAATCTCATCCTCGGGGGCTCCGGGGGCATTGTTTTTGACGCTCGTGTCATTAAGGAGCGTGAGGGCACATATAAATTTCTGGTCGTTTGCATGATGAAAGATTCTCTCAGGAAACTGCTGGATGCTTTCAGGAGGCAGAGCATAGATATAAAAACGGTCACCTCTATAGACCTGGTTTCTGCCTTCGATGCTCTTTCATCTGAGGACCGGATTGCAGACCTGCTTATGCGCCAGTCTCCCGGGTCTTTGAGGGCTGAAGACCGCATAGCTGCAGCGGCCCATGAAATGGCGGGACCGGCTATTGATCTAAGGAGGGGAGAGTTTGCCTACACTGGCGATGCCGAAAAGGCGAGGAAATCTTTAAAATACACCCTGGCGCTCGGCGCGCTGCTGATCCTGTTCTTTCTGTCCGATTTGTCGTTGAACAGCTTCGCCATGAAAAAGGAGTCCTTGTCCATAGATAACGGGATAAGGAGGAGCTATGCAGACATGTTTCCGGGTGAGAAAAAGATCACCAGCGAAATCTACCAGCTGAAGGCCCATCTGCGGGAGTTGAAAGACAAAGAGCCCCTGTTTGCCGGAATTTCACCTCTTCAGGTCATGCTGGATGTGACCGCCGCCGGCAAAAACGGATTTTCTTTTAATGAAATAGATATTGAGAAGACCCATATTATGTTGAAGGGAGAATGCCGGACGCTGAGCGATGTGCAAACACTCAGGAATTCGCTTGCCGCATTTTTCACCGATGCCGCAATTTCGGACACAAAACCGCTTACGCAGGGAAGGACGGCTTTTACGATTACTGCAAAGGAAATAAAGTCTTGAGCATAATAAAAAACAGGGCATTGCTTATTAAGGCGGGGTGTGCGGTCGTTCCGGTTATAGTCTGCATTATCGCAGTGAGCTTTTTTTTCTCTTCGAAAAACGAACTCGCCGGGGCCCGTGCACGGCAGAAAGAATTTGCATTGCTCCAAAGTGAATACCAGACATTGAAAAGCAGTATGGATGTTATTGAGAGCAAGAAGTCCATTACCAATGTCAAAGGGATACTCCAGGCTGTCGATGAAATCTTCCTTTCACTGGGACTGAAGCAGAGGATCAGGTCTGTAAAGCCGCTGGCCACAATAGAGGCCCCGGGGGTGGTTGAGGAAGAAGCGGAAGTACAGGTGGAGAGAGTGAATATAAACGAGGCCGTCAATCTCTTTTACAGAATAGAGAACGCGCCGATGAGTATTTTTATAAAGAAGACTGCCATGAAAGCATCTTTTGAAAACCCCGCAAATCTCGACATCACCATGACCATCGCTCTCGTCCGTCCTAAATGAAAACTGCAATTCAGACAATACGGGGTAATTTTTCTTTGCGAGCGAATAGTCCGCTGTTGCGGCCCTGCTGTCTATACGGAATATCATCTGTGTGCCAGTTATATAAGTGGGCTCGGCGTTACTCGCCCACTGCCAATAACCCAGGCGCTCGACTGCAGAAAAACAACCCCGTATTGTCTGAATTATAGCAATGAAAAAGGCCTTAATTTCCTGTGCAGCGGTATTGGCTGTCATTATCGGTCTATGGTTTATTGTACTGCCCGAAGACCTCGTCCTCAGCCGGATCAATGCAAAACTTCAGGAAGACAATCTCTCACTCGAAATCCCCGGCTTCAAAAAAGGGCTGTTTTTTACATTTCATGCGCCTGTGCTTCGGCTAAAGAGAGGGAACACCGTCCTTTTGACAATTGAGTCCTTGACAGGATCAATTAATCCCCTGTCTCTGGTGCTTATGAGACTTCCGCTCTCGTTCAGCGGGAAGATGGGGGGGGGCGGTATGGAAGGACATATTGACCTGCTGCACTTGCATGAACGTTTAAACATTGCAGTTGATAAGGCCGTAATTGAACAATCAGCCCTCTTAAACACACTCGGTTTAAGCGGAGAAGGGGTGCTTTCCGGCAGTGTGATTGCCCGGGGAAAATGTTTTGAATTCAAATTTGAGATAAGAGATGCGCATTTTACAGGAGCGGTATACGGCTTACCCATACCGCCGGACTTTTTTCATACTGTCCGGGGGCTTATCAGGGCAAGCGGGAATGAACTGGGGATAGACTCCCTATGGATGGAGGGGCAGGGCCTGAATGCCAGGCTTAAAGGCACTTTGAGAGGCAGGCAAGCCGACCTCACGCTTGAAATAATGAAGGACTCGTCATTTGTGGACAGCGGTCGGCTTTTGCAGCTTGTGGAGCGTTACAAGGTTTCACCCGGATACTATGTCGTGCCGATAAAAGGAGAAATGAGAGACTTGTAAGGAAGACAGGAGAAGGGGAGCACTTGTTTTTCGACGCGCTGAAACTACTTGAGTCGGCAATTCCCAATTTTTCTATAGCAGCGATATTCGAATCCGTTCTCAGTTGGGGCTCGGCGTTACTCGCCCCTTTTACAGTAGACCCGTGCATCGCGTCGAAAAACAAGTGCTCCCCTTCTCCTGCTGTTTATTTTATATTATCAAATTATTGGAGCGGCAGGGGCAGGCTGTTTATCGGAGCGATGCACGGGTCTACTCCAGCAGGGGCGAGTAACGCCGAGCCCCAACTGGGAATGGGTATAGACAGGGCTACTATAACGAAATGTCTCTGGCAATGAGGTAGTTTCAGCGCTCCGATAAAGAGCCTGCCCCTGCCGATCCCTTCCATATGACTGTTGGCACGCTTGACAAAAAAGTCGGGCCGGTTAGAATTAGAATATACGATCATAAAAAAAGAGAGAGTGTGCAAATGAAATACCTCGAATTGTTGGGAAGGGTCCTTTACAGTGCAATCTTTATCATGGCCGCCCCTGGCCACTTCACTGCCAAGACGATCGCTTTCGCGGCGGACAAGGGCGTGCCGATGGCTTCGATCGCTGTGCCTTTGTCGGGAGTTATCGCGTTTCTGGGAGGATTGAGCATCCTGCTGGGATATAAGGCCAGGTACGGCGCCTGGTTAATCGTGTTATTTCTGGTGCCGGTGACCCCCATGATACACAGATTCTGGGGATTAACAGACCCTATGGTCGCAATGGCGCAGCATGCGCATTTCATGAAAAACCTCTCCATGCTGGGAGCTGCCCTTTTAATCGCATATTTTGGTTCGGGACCCTTGAGTGTTGACAGCAGAAACAGGTAAGGTCATTATCTCACGAAACGGAACAAATCATACGCTAACAGTGCTCAAGGTTAATCCCTACCCTATGATTGAGATCACATCGCACCGTCTGAATTTTCTGGTAGCACCGACAAAGCCGCACCGACACTATTTTTATTCGGTAACTGTTATCGCTCGCAGCCTAATGTCTGGTTGGTGGTGCCCGTCAGCGGAGTACATGCCGAACTGTGGAGCAGACAGTAATCATGAAAAATCTTTCGGCTATGCTATAGTTTAGTTGCTTTCTTCAAGATTTATGACAGGTTGCATGGTAATTGATGCGGCAGAAATTATATAAGATAAAATAATTTTAAAAGTGCCTTTCATTGCGTTATAATTTGGATATCAGGAGGTTGATTATGAACACACAATATACGGCTGTTGTAAAACAATCGGGTGATTGGTGGATTGGGTGGATAGAGGAAATTCCGGGTGTGAACTGCCAGGAACAAACACATGATGAACTGCTTGAAAGTCTTCGGCTTACTCTGAAAGAGGCACTTGATTTTAACCGTCAGGACGCTATTGATGCAGTGGGAACAGGATATTTAGAAGAACAAATTGCGGTATGAAACGCAATGACTTTCTGAAACATCGTCAGGTCGTAGCTGCGACTTAATTAAACTCAACACTTGCCGGACGGGGCGAAAGAAATGGCAACTTGCTATATTTTATTCCGGTTTCTGTGTGCCGCTCGCAGAAGCTGCACTGTGAAAGAGCCACTACAAAAAAAGCCGGTCTTTTCGTGATGACAGTAGCCTCTGTGCCTGTCTGATATCATTGTCTATATGGTACTTAAGTTCCTGGACCGAGGCAAACTTTTTCTCTTCCCTGATTCTGTCTATGAAATGGATCCGCAGGTGTTCTCCGATAATATTTTTGTTGAAGCCAAAAATGTGTACTTCGTAGCTCATTGCCGCTTCACCGAATGTTGGGTTGCTGCCTATATTGGCCACGCCATCGTATACGCATCCCAATAAGTCTGATGTGCGGCTTTTAAAAGAGACTCTCACGGCATACACGCCCTCCCGCGGTATCAGTTCGTTGGGGGTGGTTATGTTTGCCGTGGGCGTATTGAGCAGCGGGCCGCCTCTGCCCGCGCCTTTTATAACAGTGCCGCTGATGTGATACGCCCTTCCCAGCATGGAAGAAGCCTCACAGACCCTTCCCCTTAGCAGGAGGCTGCGTATCCTGCTGCTGCTGACCACATCATCATGAACTTTTGCGTATCGTACCACACGCGTCCTGAATCCATATTTTCTGCCTCTGCTCCTGAGCATTGAGGTCGTGCCCCTTTTGCCTTTTCCAAAAGAGTAACTGTGCCCTACTATGACCCACTTTGCGCCGAGCATATCAACAAGAATATTTTGTATGAAGGCATCAGGGTTGGTGTGGGCGAAATCCCTGTTAAAGCTGATGCTGATGAGCGCATTTATTCCCAATTGCTCAATAAGTGTTTCTTTGTCATCAGGGGTATTTATCATTTTCAGCCCCCGCTCAGGTGCAAGAACACGCACCGGATGAGGGTGAAACGTTATGGCAATAGGCGTGCCGTCTATTTCTTCAGCTTTGGCAACCACCTCTTTAAATATCTTTTGATGGCCGAGATGGACCCCGTCAAAATTACCTATGGTGACCACAGGGTTTTTATACGCAACCGGTTTGGTCAAATCGTTAATTATTTCCATGCAGGTGACCGGATACGCTGCCGCCTTTTGCGAGGGCGGCCAATTCACGGTAAATGTATGCAACCTGATCTCTGGTCGCATCAAGTCCATCGTTGTTATCGATACGGTAATCGGCCCGGCTTATCTTCATCTCAATGGGGAACTGGTTTTTCAAACGTTTTAGCGCGCTATCTTCCGGGACCCCTTTCCTTAACAGGTTTTGTATGGCGGTCTCATGCGATGTATATACCGTTATGGTCTTGTCGAAGCGGTTTTGGTACCCTCGCTCGTAGAGCAGGGGGGCTTCTATAACCACGACGGCCCAGCTGCATGTTTGCGACAGTTCAGACAGTTTTTTGTCTATTTTATTAAATACCCGCGGGTGAAGAATGTCCTCAAGGGATATCCTGAGGGACGGAGACTCAAAGACGATATCCGCCAGCATTTTCTTGTTTATCGAATTGTTCTCGGCAATATCTTCCCCTATCGCCTTTTTTATTTCATTTATTACTTCAGGGTCTTTGAGCAGTTCGCCCACGATAACATCGGTGTCGATGGTCACGGCCCCGAGTTCACCGAACATATTTGATACGGTGCTTTTGCCCATCCCGTAATTTCCTGTAAGGCCGACAACAATCATACCGTCCCCTCAGCCATCTTTTTCATTTCGCCCAGCTTTTTTAAAGCCTTTTGAGGCGTGAGCGTATCCATGTCAAGTGAAAGAAGCTCGCGGGTAACAGGGTCGCCTGTGAAGAAGAGGTCCATTTGAGCATTACGCGGCAGCAGTGCCTTCGATTCCTTTTTTTCGAGCATGTCGAGGACCGCTTTGGACCGTTCGATTACCGCCGCCGGAAGCCCTGCAAGTCTCGCAACCTGGATGCCATAACTTTTGTCCGCAGGACCGGCCTCAATTTTTCTCATAAATATTACCTCATCCCCCCACTCCCTGACGACTACGTTATAGTTCTTGATACCTTCCATGGCAAGAGCCAGTTCGGTAAGTTCGTTATAGTGTGTAGCGAAGAGGGTGCGGGCTTTTATTTTACTCACAAGGTATTCGGCAACTGCCCATGCTATGCTGATACCGTCAAAGGTGCTCGTGCCCCTGCCGACCTCGTCAAGCAATACCAGGCTCCTGCCGGTAGCATTATTCAGGATGTTGGCGGACTCCACCATTTCGACCATGAATGTGCTCTGTCCCCTGCCGATGAAATCCGAAGCCCCGATGCGGGTGAATATTCTGTCCACTATCCCGATCTTTGCATCAGCCGCCGGAACGAAAGAGCCGACTTGGGCCATAAGCACAATAAGGGCGGTCTGGCGCATATAGGTTGATTTTCCGGCCATGTTCGGGCCGGTGATGACCAGCAGCCTGTTGTCACCGCAGTCCATGCGCGTATTGTTCGGAATGAATTTCTCATCTCCGGAGGAAATGCTGCGTGTATTGATAAGCCGTTCAATAACGGGATGCCTCCCATCGGATATTTCCAGTATATCATCATCCGAAATGAGCGGTTTGCTGTAATCATATCGCTTTGCGACTACAGAGAGGGACAGAAGAAAATCAACGGCTGCAAGCTGCAAAGAGGCTTGTCGCAGCCGGGTTGAATATTTTTGAATACTATCAAGAATAGAAAGGAAAAGCGTGAATTCAAGTTCTTTAAGACGGTCTTCAGCGCCCAGTACCTTTGTTTCGTATTCTTTCAACTCGGGAGTTATGAACCGTTCGCCGTTAACGAGGGTCTGTTTGCGCAGGTAATCATCAGGCACGAGGTGGAGATTGGATTTTGTGACTTCAATATAATAACCGTATATTCTGTTGAACCCCACTTTCAGAGAATTTATGCCTGTACGCTGCCGTTCATCGGCTTCGAGCCCGGCAATAAAATCTTTGCCGCTGACTGAAATGTTTCTTAGTTCATCAACCTCCCGGTTAAAGCCTTTTTTCAGTATACCGCCGTCCCTCGGGCTGACCGGAGGATTATCAAGCATGCTGAAGTCAATCAAATCCACCAACTCATTAAATTCATGCAGTTCTTTGCCCATTTCCTTAATATGGTGGTTTTGAGAGGATGCAAGATGCTTTTTTATCTCCGGCAGGCGCTCAATGGAATCTCTCAAGGCTGCAACATCCCTCGGACCTGCCGAACGCGCAACGATGCGCGAGACTATACGGTCGATATCCTGTATCTTCCTCAATGCAGTCCTGAGATTCTCCGTCAGCTCATAGTCTTCGATTATGGCTCCGACAGCATCCTGACGTTTCACGATTTCCTCTGATGAGAGGAGCGGCCCGGTCAGGGCGCTCCTGAGGAACCTTCCTCCCATAGGGGTGAGCGTTTCGTCCAGCAGCCACAGCAGAGAACCTTCGGTTGCACCGTCTTTAAGATTGTGCGTAATCTCAAGGTTGCGTATGGTCACGGCATCAAGGAACATATGTTCTGTCTGGTTGAGGACAGAAATTGTTTTAAAGGTCAGGAGTTTCTGCGTCTCCTCAAGATAGCTGATGAGGGCCCCTGCGGCTGAGATAGCGGTATCCATGCCGCTTAATCCGTAACCATCGAGAGATGAGACCTTGAAATATTTAAGCAGGACTTTATACGCTTCGCCGTAATCGAAGTACCAGTCATCATACCAGGAAACAAAATATCCTCCGGACAACTCCTCGTAATGAAAATTGTTTTTCAGACTTTGAGGGCAGAGAATTTCCCGGGGCTCGTATCTTGACAGCTCATCTTCGAGGGGTTTATCGGTTTCATATACAGTGAATTGACCTGTTGAAAGGTCGGCCACAGTAATCCCCAGCTTCCCCTGGCCGGCAAGGATGCTCATAATGTAAGCATTTTCTTTAGGCTGGTCAGGAATGTGGGTGCCTGGAGTTATCACGCGCACCACTTCCCTCTGGATTATTCCCCTGTCAGGGCTTTTTGCGAGTTTGGGGTCTTCAACCTGTTCGCAAATAGCAACTTTATGGCCTGCCTTAATGAGTTTTGAAATATATGTATCGACGGAGAAATAGGGCACGCCGCACATCGGGGTAGGGTCGTCTTTGTTCTTGTCCCTGGTGGTGAGCGCTATCTGCAATATGCCTGAAGCCAGCTTCGCATCATCCTCAAACATCTCGTAGAAGTCGCCGAGTCTGAAAAGCACTATTGCGTCGGGATATTTATCTTTAATACTGTAGTATTGTTTCATCAAAGGGGTCAATTCCGGCACAGCTTAAACCTCATGTAAAAGTATAATATTGTTGATTATACAACATACCGGGTGCATATATAAAAGGTCAGAGGGCAGTATGGGTGCGCGTCATGGTTGTGGGGCAGGCCAATATGTCATTGCACCCCATAAAGTCTTCGACTTTCCGGGGACCCCGTCATTCCCGCTTGTCGGGAATCGTCTTGAAAATAAAGAAAGATTCCGGACAAGCCGGAATGACAAAATTACAAACCCACAATCATGACGCACACCCGAATCATACGTTGACAGTGCCAAGTATATCTGTTAGTTTAATTCATGGGCAAGTTGACGGAAAAAGATATTATCGAAAAGATAAAAGCGGGTTATTCGCTGCCGTCGCTATCAGCCGTTGCCCTGAGGCTGGTTGAAACAGCATCCAACGAATACGTTTCCCTGGCTGAAATGGCGGATCTTATTGAGAAGGACCCGGGTCTTACGGTCCGTGTGGTCACTATTGCCAACAGCGCATTTTTCAGGGCTGCGGAGCCGGTCTCGACAGTGGAGCAATCCATCATGAGAGTCGGCGTAAACCATTTAAGAGTGATGGCATTATCATTGTCACTGAGAGATACATTCCCGATGGGCAAAGTCGGTCCTATGGATTACGAAAAATTCTGGCGTTCTTCACTCTATCAGGCATTACTCGCAAAATCTTTTGCCCAGAGGTTGCGTCACATGCAATCCTGAAGAGGCCTTTGTTGCCGGTCTTGTCCTTGAGATAGGGCTGCTGATATTTTTTGATATCTTCGTAAAAGGACATGAAATTCAAGGGAATCTTGACCTTCATCCTCTGGAGGAACTCCTGGCATGGGAGACTGCGCATTACGGGACAGACCACAGAGAGATAGGGGCTGCAGCGCTGAGTTATTGGAAGTTTCCTTCAGTTATTATCGAGTGCCAGCATGTTTATAATATAGAATCCAGGGAAGAACAGATACCTCCCCTTGCCCTGATCTGCGAAATGGCGCGTGAATTCTCAGCGCTTATTTGTGAAGAATCGAAGGAGTGGGGTCCGCTCTTCCGCAAGGCTGAAGCGATATACGGCATTGATCATGATGTGCTCACAGATATTCTTGTCACCACATTTGATGAGGTACAGGAGGTTGCCGATGGCCTCAAGGTCGATATGAACAAGGACAAAGATATTATTGCTCTTGTCGAGAAAGCAAACCTTTCTCTCGGCGAGCTTTCAGAGAAGATGCTGGAGCTTCAGGAAACAGCTTTAAAACACGGCTTGCCGTCTTTTGAAAGTATGGGGGATCTCGAAGAAAATCCGGCTGTAAGAAACACGTTGCAGGCGGTCGCACATGAGATAAGGAACCCGCTTCTGGCGGTCAGCGGTTTTGCGAAAAAGCTTTCAACAGCGCTCGACCCCGCCTCTGACGGCTGGAAATATGTGCAGATAATTGTCGAGGAATCCCGGAGACTCGAAAGCGCGCTGGCAACCATGAGCTGCTTTAATAAGTGCTGATAAAGGAGAGGACGTACTGCCGTAATTATGGTAGGAAAATAGCAGGAGCATAAAAGATTTGGTACTGGAAAGACTGCAGGAACACCATGATTTCCCTGCCATGTCAAATACGGTTGATATTATTAATCAATTCAAGGCTTCCGAAGATGCCTCAGTTTCCGAATTTGCCAATATTGTTTTGAAGGATTATGCTTTAACTTCAAAAGTTTTGAAACTTGTAAACAGCGTCAGTTATTCCCAGTTCGGGGAGGTCACGACTATTTCTCGTGCAATCGTCCTCCTCGGTTTTGAAAACATTAAGAATCTTGCCCTTACACTAATGCTTTTTGATCATTTCCAGAAAAACAGCTCGAACTCCGAACATATAGATACAATGGTCAAATCCTTCTACAGCGGGATACTGGCCCAGAAGATCTCGCAAGATATATATTTTGCCCATAAGGAAGAAGCGTTTATCTGTTCGCTTTTCCACACGTTCGGCAAGATGCTGGTGTCCTTTGCCCTGCCTGAGAAAATAGAGGAAATAAAATTTGTCAGCCGTGAAAAAGGCATTTCGGAAGATGCAGCGGCCCTCTCTGTCCTCGGCGGGCGTTATGAAGATATGGGAATGGCAATGGCAAGGGACTGGCATTTTCCGAACAAAATCATTAACAGCATGCACAAACTCCGTGGAATGGAAATCACGTCAAATGCCGGCGACTCCGATAAACTCAATTTCATTGCCTTCTTTGCCAATGAAATTGCCAATATATTGTCGACAACTGCGGAAAAAAAGGAGATGGATGAGAAAATCGGAAAACTCACAGAAATGTTCAAGGCCCACTTTGGCGACCTGGACGGCAGGTTAGAGAGTATCATTAATGCGAGTTTTGAGGACCTGAATGAGTTTTCGAGAATTTTTAATGTCAACCTGAACGCGGTCCCCTTTAGAAGGCAGCTGCTGATCTGGGCCGATAAGTCGGAGAAGTCTGTTGCGACATCCCAGGATATACTGCTCTCGGACTTTTCACCTGAAGCGCTTAAAACTATTGATATTATCCTTGGACCGGAAAAAGAAGACAATCCTGAGAGTATTTTCACGAAAGGCATCCAGGACATTAATAGTTCGATTCTGAGCAATTTCAGCCTGAATGATATCGTCAGGATTGTGCTGGAAACCATGTACAGGGGCATGCAATTGTCAGGGCAGGCAAAGGCCCTTTTCCTGATAAAGAACACGAAGATGCCTGTCATGAACATCAGGTTCGGGTTTGGGAGCAGGATTGAGGAACTGAAGAAATGGTTCAAAATTTCACTCGACGGCTCAGGCGACATCTTCAACATATCGATAGCTAAGGGGCATGATCTTGTCATCAAGAACATCGAGTCTCCCGATATTAAAAAGTTGCTGCCCGAATGGTTCAAAAGCAGGGTATTTGCCAGGATCTTTTTTGTCCTTTTGCCTATCATAATCAATAACAAGCCTCTTGGTATTTTTTATGTAGAGGGAGAGATGGAAGGTTTTCAGAAAATTACCGCCGGGCATTTAAACTACCTGAAAATATTGCGTGACCAAACGGTTGTGGCGATCAGGCAAAAGCACTGGTACTAAATGAAATGCCCGGACCCTCGAGTGGTTTTTATTGCGAAGGAGGAGATACTCCGGAACATTGTCAGCACCCATGATGTTGTCCTGATCGAAGGCTGGGAAGATACAGGAAAGACTGTTACCGCGCTTAAAGCCGTCAAAGGGATGGGCGCTATATATTATTATAATGGGCCGGGAGGGGAAATACCGCAGTGTACCGGCCAATTTAGCGTTGTGAAGAACTGTCAGGAACTGCGCGCCCTTCAGCCCGGAAAGCAATGTATCATCTTTGATAATCTGAACCGTCTTGACAGCGAAGCCCGCAGTATTTTGGCTGATATGGTACGGGAAAGGGTAAAAGACAGGAAAATACTTGTTATCACGCGCGTGGTGCTCGATGCACAGGACATTCTGGAAAGCATGGATGTTGTTGTTCGCTTCAAGCAGAACACCGCAGAGATGCTGCATACGAAATTGTATGACCTGGATAGTTGACAGTTCCAGTAGATATCGAAAAAAGCGCGTCGGTCATTGAGCGCAAAAGAAAAGGGAGATCGGCGCTCAACGCACTACACGGAACGCTATAACGCTTTTAGTTCCATGTATAGAGTTTTTTTCTCACACGCCCATTTCCAGCCGCAGCCGTTGCAGGATGATTCATACCACGCCCGAAAAATTGAGGGAAGCGCGTTCCTGATGTCCTGCCATCTGACAAGCCGGCCTGATGAAAGGCCAAGCAGACGCAAGGCCCGCCGGTCCAGGGCCATGATTTCATCTTCAGCCTGGGCGCTGTGCATGCACCTGTCAGATTGCAAAGAAGGGCACTTTTTACAAATAGCGTCGGCCCCGTCATGCACCTGAACAATGCCCTCTTCCGCGGCAGCAATAACGTTCTTAAGGTTTTCGACGAACGCAGCGTCATAGCCTTCGCCCGAAAAGAAATGAAGACAGATAAGGTGATGGCCTCTTAATATGCAATTTTCCATATTGCAGTATAATAAAATAAACGATGCGATATTATCTCGCAAACAATTTTGTGCTCAAGCGGCTCGAGACTCCGGCCCTTTACGATATCAAGGGAGACGAATTGTATGAGCTTGATGAAACAGCCTTTGAATTTCTGAAAAAATGCGCGGAATCGGAAGGCTGCAGCGGCAATAGTGCCGACAAACAATTTCTCGCATATTGCATTTCAGAAGGGATATTGTCCGACACGCCTGTTACTGTCCGTATCCCGCACTCTGCATTTCCGCCTGTTCCTTCGGCTTTCCCATCTCTGCGTTATCTTGAGCTGCAAATCACCGACCGGTGCAATCTGAGATGCCGGCACTGTTATATCGATAACGCTGAACAGAATGAACTTTCATCAGGTGTAATAAAGGACATCCTGGATGAATTTGAGTTGATGCAGGGCTTGCGCTTATTGATCACTGGTGGAGAGCCGATAGCGCACGGTGATTTTGACTCTATTAATGCGCTTCTTCCAGGGTATGGATTCAGAAAAATTTTATTTACTAACGGCCTTCTTCTGGATAGGGAGGCGCTTCGAACGCTCAATGCAGATGAGATACAGTTCAGCGTAGACGGTATGGAGCATGGACATGACGCGCTCAGGGGGGAGGGGACATACAAAAAAGTAATGAAGTCGATTGAGAACGCGGAGGCTTTGGGCATGGCAGTTTCGGTCGCAACCATGGTACACGGAGAGAATGTCGGGGAATTTGCTGCTATGGAAGCGCTTTTTAAGGGCATGGGAATTAAGGACTGGACTGTAGACGTGCCGTGCATCACGGGACACCTTAAACACAATGCGCTCTTTCATGTTCCTCCCGCAGACGCGGGGCAATATCTGAATTATGGTTTCGGAGGCGGCCTGCACAGCGGCGGCGACGGGTATGCATGCGGGCTGCACCTTTTGTCGGTGCTTGCCAACGGTAGAGTTGCCAAGTGCGCTTTTTATGCCCATTCTCCGCTGGGAACTGTAAGTGAGGGCCTCCGAAAGTGCTGGATACGGCTGAAACCGGTGAAATTGGATGCATTGCAGTGTGCCGGGGTCCACTGCCCGGTTATCGATGCGTGCAGGGGGGGATGCAGATTCCGTGCGTCAATTACTTCGAATGATTATTTACAAGGTACCCGATGCCCCGACATGCAAAGTGAAGAGGCGCAAAACAGGAGGGATATTTACAAATGTTTTGCCTATGGTATAATTAGTTCATCAGGGCTCGAAGCCCGGCACGAGGGCGCCAAAAAAAGTTTGTGACTTTTTGCGGACCGGAGTGGACTCCTGAGAAGAGGGGGGTGTTTGATATGGTGATCAAGAAGATCGCAAAAAAAACAGCAACCACATGTAAATGCAAGGGGTCCTGTTAAGGGCTTAAAAATGCAGTGTTCAGGGTTTCCGGTCGGGGGGCATTTGTACTCAGCCCCCCATTTATTTTGTCGAATCCTTTATATTTTCAATATACCTGTGCGATAATAAAAGAATGTGCAAGATAAAAGTGTTCTTTGCAGTACTTTTAGTAACAATACTCGGCATATTATCATGCGCTCCATTGCAACAGCAGGCGGGCGCGGTTAAAGGACCTCCGGTCGAAATATTGCCGCCTGATGCCGAGCAAGGGTATCTGGAATACATGCTCGGCTATGAAGCGGAAGTTGACGGCAACTGGGAGGACGCCCTGCGCCATTATAACGCTGCGCTCAAACTCGACCCTTCGTCAATTTACTTAAAGACGCAGATAAGCTCCATGATGGTGAAGCTCGGCAGATATGACGATGCAACAACGATGCTGGAGGAGGTCGTCAAGGCAAACCCTGATTATGTCCCCGCCCTTATGCTGCTCGGTGACTTGTATAACTCCCGGAAGAAGGTCGATGAAGCTATAGCTATTTATGAAAAGGTGGTAAAACTATCTCCGGACAAAAAAGATGCTGCCCTGTTCCTTGGGGTACTGTACCTGTCCAAAGGAGAGACTCAAAAGGCTGAAAGCATTCTTAATGGAATAATTAAAAAAGACGAAGATGATGTCATGGCCCTGTACTATCTCGGTACGATACATCTCGAGAACAAGGATTTTGAAAAGGCTGAGGAGTTGCTTAAAAGAGTCATAGAACTTAGGCCTACCTTTGATGCCGCTTATTTGAGCCTGGGCCTTGCCAGTGAAATAAGGAACGATACGAAGTCTGCCGAAGAATACTATAATAAAGCGCTCGAAGTTAATCCCCATAATCCTTTCGCGAGCGAGAGGCTTACGCAGCTTTACGTGACCGAGAAATCATATGGGAAGGCCATCCAGGAACTCGAACATCTCCTGGAACAGACCCCGACAAATGTGGATATCCACCAACAGATCGGGCTCCTCTATCTTCAGGATAAGCAATATGAACAGGCCCTCTCCGAGTTCAGGATTGTCCTTGAGGCGAGGCCGCTTGATATAACTGTCCGGTATTATGTGGTGGTAACGCTCGATGAAATGAACAAGCTGGATGAGGCAATTGTCGAACTCAAGAAAATTCTCGATATTGATCCCAGGAACTTCAATGCGTTCATGACGCTCGGCGCGATTTATGCCAAGCAGAACAATTACCCTGAGGCGTTAAAGATCTACGAGGAAATGCTCAGTATTGACAGGAACAAACCTGAAGTATATATTTACCTCGGCGCCACCTATGTGGAAATGAAGGAATATGCGAAGGCGGAGAAAACTTTTAAAGATGGCCTCAAACTCTTTCCCGATAACGTTGATTTGCTTTTCAATATGGCCGTACTCTTTGAAAAAACCGGAAAGTTCGATGATATGGTAACAGCTCTGAAGCACTCGATCGAACTCGACCCCAAGAACGCGGAGGCATTGAATTATCTCGGTTACAGTTATGCCGATAAGGGAATAAATCTTAAAGAGGCATTGTCGCTTGTCCAGCGGGCAGTTGAGCTGAAACCGGACAGCGGCTATATTGTGGACAGCCTTGGATGGGTGTATTTCAGGATGGGACAGCTGGAAGAGGCGCTGCAGACTCTGAAGAAAGCTGTAAATCTTGTTAATGATGATCCCGTGCTTAATGAGCACCTGGGCGATGTCTATGAAGCGATGGGCAAGCATGCTGATGCGCTCAACTCCTGGAACACGGCACTCAGATATGAGTCTAAAGAGGAAGGCTTAAAAGAGCGCGTTGAAGCCAAGATAAGGAAACTGCAGGACCGCAAAGACACGCACTGAATGGGTATTTATGCTTACCGTAAAAGCACCTGCTAAAATTAATTGGTCGCTGTTTGTGCTGGATAAAAGAGAAGACGGCTACCATAATATTCTATCTTTGCTGCATTGCATCGGGCTTTATGATGTCCTCAAATTCGAGCTTTCCGATACCCTGACCCTTGAATCAAATGTGGATATCCCATGCGAAGGTAATCTTGTTTATAAGGCGGCCTCCCTGCTGAAAAACCATACGGGGACTGAGAAGGGGGCGCGAATTATACTTAAAAAGGAGATCCCTTCGGGAGCGGGGCTCGGCGGCGGCAGCAGCGATGCGGCATATACTCTTATGGCGCTCAATAATCTCTGGGAGCTGGACCTCGACAAAGCTGAACTCAAGGCCCTCGGGAGTGCTTTAGGCTCCGATGTCCCTTTCTTTTTTGATGGTCCGCTGGCCGCAGCAGAAGGCCGGGGCGAGCGATTGACCAGCTTGCCGGTTGCCAGAGCCTATGTCCTTCTGCTAGTAAAAGCCGATTGTTCCGTTTCCACCTCATGGGCTTATGGTGCGCTTGACGGGGAAGGGGAAGGCAAGATGGCGATGACAAAAATCGAGAATAAAAAAAATAATATTCAGTTAATTTATCACGCTCTTGCCGCGGGTGATATTTACAGTATTTCAGGAAATGCGCATAATGATTTCGAAAATGCAGTCATGCGGCACTATCCGGTGCTTGGGGCTGTTAAAGAGCAGTTGTTAAAGAACGGTGCGGTTATGGCGCTTATGAGCGGCAGCGGCTCAACCGTATTCGGCCTTTTTAATGATGAAGCTGTGGCGGTGAAAGCAGCGGAGAACTTTCAGCCGTATTTCTGCAGGGTAGTAAAGACTTTGACATAAGCCCTGCTCAGGATGCGGCCTGGTCGAAAGCATGGTCTCTATAAGTTTTTCAAATCAGCTGTCACCGGCTTAATTTGGCGGCAACAAGACGATTCAGGCTTACTCCAGCTTCAGCTGATTGGGTAACAAGATCTCTGTGTGTTTCAGAAGTAACGCGAACCACAAACTTCCCGCTGTAATTGCGATTAGCAATTGGTTCCGGGATAGACTCCCCTGTTTTCTTCATATCCTCTATCACCTCGGCCACAACCTTGCGGATACCTTTCAACGCTGCCTCGGGTGTTTTTGCCAACCAGCTTAAGCCCGGGAATTCAGCACAAAGTCCGACATGTTCGTTGTCTTCTGCTGACCAGGTTACCCTATACGTATAATGATCATTTTTCAGTTCCATGAGTCACCTCCAAAATCTCAATAGCTTTGAGCACTTGTTTTACCTGATATGCCTTGGCCTTCCCCTTGTCGTTTTGAATGTTGATTCGAGGATCGCCTTGCCACGGTGTTTTATATATTCTATGACTGCTTCCTTTTTGTCTGGCTGCTCCAAAATAGTAATCACAGATCGTACATAAATCAACAAATCTGACATTGCTGGGATTGTTTCTCACCTGCAAAACTATTTCAGCAATGTTAAGCATATATAATTATAGTATCAATAGTAGTACTGCTGTCAACAGTTGTTTATTTGTGGGATGCTTTATGCGCGCGGCCAAAGAACATAGTGGTGAGTTTTTTCCCGATAAGGAAAAAAATTGGAGGATTGTGTGAGAGTCCCATTGTTTCTTACGGGTTGAAACTTATCATATTAAGGGAGGTCCCGGCGGCGTTTAGTATAGGGAGAAATGAACTGCAGCATAGGGTATCTAAAAGCGTTGCATACAAATAGCAAGAAACAACTTTAAAAAGTCGAAAATTCTTTCGATGGAAGGAGTTAGCCACGCGCGTCCTTTTCACATGTATCATGGACAGGGTAGGGTCGGGACCTGAGACTGGGGTTATGTTTGAGCTGCGGAAATTATTACTGCGGGGACGAAGCTACTTGAAAGTTTTCTGAAAGCCATGCATGGGAGCATAGATTACTTATTACCGTCTGTTAACGTTTAAGGGGAATCTGACCGTTTTTTTATTGAGAATTAGATGTCAGTGATGTTAAAATAATCCTTCGTGACGACGAAAGCAAAAAAATATCACCCTATGATACTTGAGACTTATTGATGATTGGGGCGTCGACAAGCGGCAAGTCAGCAGATTTTGGATCTGCCATTCCCAGGTTCGAATCCTGGCGCCCCAGTCCTTGTACGCACAATGCTGAACGCAAATGGAGGGGAAATGCCGAACGGTATTAAACTGCTTTCAGGGAACGCCAACCGGCCGCTTGCGGTCAAGGTGAGCGAACACAGCGGTATCCCTTTGACCGACACCACAGTGAATACTTTCAGTGATGGTGAAATAACGGTGCAGATTAACGAGAACATCAGGGGATGCGATGTTTTTGTGATCCAGCCTACCTGCTGCCATGTTAACCACAACATCATGGAGCTGCTGCTCATTATTGACGCGCTGAAAAGGGCTTCTGCGAGCAGGATAACCGCTGTCATCCCTTATTACGGCTACGCGCGGCAGGATAGAAAAGTCCAGCCGAGGGTCCCGATCTCCTCGAAGTTGGTGGCTGACCTTCTTACAGCGGCAGGAACAAACAGGGTCATAACTATTGACCTGCATGCAGCCCAGATACAGGGCTTTTTCAATATCCCGGTCGATCACTTGTATGCCGCGCCTGTATTGTATGATTACATAAAGAAAAGCAGGTTTGACGATCTTGTGATTGTTTCGCCCGATGCAGGCGGTGTTGAGCGTGCGCGCTCCTTTGCCAAAAGGCTCGACGCCTCTCTTGCCATTGTTGATAAGCGGCGCGAAATGGCCAATGTTTCAAAGGTAATGCATGTGATAGGAAACGTGAAGGACCGCGATGTAATTCTCCTTGACGATATGATCGATACGGCGGGCACAATAACTCAGGCAGCCCAGGCGCTGCATGAGAACGGGGCCAAAAAGGTATGTGCTGCATGCTCTCACGGCGTATTGTCAGGGCCTGCTATTGAGAGAATAAACAATTCGGTGCTTGAAGAGGTAATTACAACAGACACGATCCCTCTCGAGGACAGGTCAGCGGAATGCAGTAAGCTGAGGGTGTTAAGTATTTCCAAACTTCTTGCTGAAGCAATAAAAAGAATACATGAGGAAACATCGGTGAGTTCGCTTTTTGATTAAAAATACAACAGTTGAGAAAAAAGAAACCACAGAGTACGCATCTGTGAACTCATCGTTTCAAAAACTCTGTGTTCTCTGTGGTTAATTTTGACAATGCGTCGAAGCATTTAAGGAGGATACGTGGAAAGAGTGACATTAAGTGTAGGAAAAAGAGGGAGATTAGGGAAAGGCGGAGCCCGCTCATTAAGAGCCGGAGGGTCTATACCCGCCGTGGTCTACAAGGGCGGAAAATCGCTGTCTGTGCAGCTTTCAGGGAAAGAGCTTTCATACTTTATAAGCAAAACAGCCGGGGAGCAGGTTATTGTAGATCTCAAGTTCCAGGATGATACGAAACAGGCAATACTTAAAGAGTATCAGGTTGACCCGGTAAGCGGGAAGCTTCTGCACGTGGATTTCCAGGAAATTTCCGCGACTGAATTGATTAAAGTTATGGTACATGTAGTTATCCAGGGCGAGGCCATCGGCGTCAAGAGAGACAAGGGAGTGCTTCAGCACGGCCTCAGAGAAGTGGAAATAGAGTGCCTGCCCGACAAGATACCCGGACACTTCGTCATCGATGTTAGTCCGCTTACTATCGGTCACGCGCTTCATGTTAGGGACATAATACCTGGAGAGGGCATCCGTATTATTACTGAGCCGTATGAGGTGCTGGTGTCTGTCATCGGCATTAAAGAGGAAGTGGTCGCTCCTGAAGTGGTTGCAGCTGCCGAGCCGTCCGAGCCTGAGGTCATTAAGAAGGGCAAGAAGACCGAAGAGGAAGAGAAAAAATAACGTCAAAAGCAGAGGGTCATGCATCGAGTGGTGTTGAATCAATTTTTTGATGTCTGACTCTCAGCGCACGACGCTTGACGCCTATGTGGATCATTGCTGGTCTGGGCAATCCGGGAAGCAAGTATGAAAAAACCCGGCATAATGTCGGGTTTATAGTCATAGACAAACTTTCGGAGCAATACGGGATCGTTCTGGAAGAAAAGGATTCATATTGTCTGGGTAAAGGGACGATTGAGGGACAAGCAGCAATACTCCTCAAACCCCTTACGTTTATGAACAGAAGCGGCAGCGCAGTCGCAAAGGTACTTAAAAAATTCAATGCCCTTCCCGGATCGTTAATAGTAGTGCATGATGACCTTGATCTCGATACCGGTGTTATAAAGCTTAAAAAGAGCGGGGCCTCGGGAGGCCATAAAGGCATTGAATCAATTATCCAGGGGACCGGCACGAGGGATTTCTTCAGAGTGAAGGTCGGCGTGGGGCGCGATCGTGATATTCCTGCCGAGATATATGTACTCAGTAATTTCAGGCCTTTTGAGAAAAGTATCATAAAAGATGCTATAATAATAGCTGTGGATGCCGTTGCCGCGATAGTTAGTGTGGGAATTGATAGAGCAATGACCAGGTATAACCGAGCAGCGCGGGGACTTCAAATGCCCGGACATCAAGAATGAACATTGCTGTAAGCGATTTATCCGAACATGGCGTAAAAGCCGATATAATCATTATTCCCCTTTTCGAAGCAGTCAAGCCTGAACGCTATGCCGACATCGATGCTGCTGTCGGCGGCCTGATCACCAATGTTATTGCATCAAAAGAGTTCACCGGGAAACAAAACCAGCTTACACTCCTCCATGTACAGCATATCCGTGCAGGAAGGGTCCTTCTTGTCGGGATAGGGAAGGTTGCCGAACTCACCTCTGAACGGATGCGGCAGGCCGGCGGCAAGGCGTTTTCTTATATTAAGAATCTTGGGCTTCAGGACATTGCGGTATCGGTAAGGTCGCTTAATGATATTGACCCGGACTTGAAGAGCAGCCGTACCGCTCGTTATAAACCGATCGTATATTTTATAGAAGGCGGACTCCTCGGTATTTACGAGTTTGGAAAATATAAAAAGCCTGAAAACGGCAATAATATAAAGAAAATAACTATTCTTGACAATGATACAACTCTTCCGTTGAAGCGCTTGCATAGCGTTGTTTCAGCTGTATATCTGGCCCGTGACCTTGTCAATACTCCTTCAAATGATTTGACCCCTGTCCATATGAGCGAAAAAGCCCGGGACGTTGCCGGAAAAAAGATTAAGGTCAAGGTGTTGGAGGAGAAAGAAATAAAGCGGGAGGGGATGGAAGCCTATCTTTCGGTTTCACGCGGTTCAGCAGCTCCGCCCCGGTTTGTTGTTATGGAATACAAGGGCGGCGGAGGCGCCCCGGTGGTGCTCATAGGCAAGTCGATCACATTCGACAGCGGCGGAATTTCTATTAAACCTGCCGAGGGCATGGAGAAGATGAAGTACGATATGGCAGGAGGCGCTGCAGTTATAGCAATTATGAAAGCGGCCTCGGAACTGGGCTTGCCGCTTCACCTGACAGGTATATTGCCTGCTGCTGAAAACCTGCCCGGAGGCGCTGCATTCAAACCCGGCGATGTTGTCAGAACAATGAATGACAAAACAATAGAGATTATCAGTACAGATGCCGAAGGAAGGTTGACCCTTGCAGATGCTATGTGTTATGCAATAAAATACTATAAGCCGAAGGCAATCATCGATATTGCGACCCTTACTGGGGCCTGTTCCATTGCCCTGGGAAACGAGGCTATTGCGATGATGGGCAGCGATGCTGCTCTGATGGAAAACCTGAAAGAGGCGTCGGTTGAAACATATGAGCGGGTATGGCAGATGCCTCTTTACGATGAATACAGGGAATATCTGAAAAGTGATATTGCCGATATGAAAAATGCCGGGGGACGGACCGGTTCGCTTGTGGCTGCCGGATACTTCCTTAAGGAATTTAGCGGAGAAACACCCTGGGTGCACCTTGACATTGCAGGCACTGCGTGGAATGAAAAGGAGAAATTCTATATTCCCAAAAGGTCTACAGGTGTTGGTGTAAGATTGATAATTGATTTTTTAGAGCGACTGGCAACAGCGCACCCCCCAAAAGGCTGACGACCTTTCGGGTACTTGAAGTACTAAGGTTTGTCCCGGAGGAAATGAAAATATGCTTACTTTGCTTTTTTTAACAGGGTTTATCCTTGTTCCTTCTTTTGCTTTTGCATGGGGTCCGCTCACCCACATGTATCTGGCCAATGAACTCTATTCCTACGCACCGCTTATTCCAGCGGGAATTTTAACTATAATTAAAAAATACAAACAGGATTTTCTTTACGGAAACCTGATGGCTGACATTATTTTAGGGAAAAAATACCTCCCTGAAGACAAGAGTTCACACAGCTGGGAAGTTGCCCTCAACCTGCTGGAGCACGCTGAAAAGGGTCCTGAGAAGGCTTTTGTTTATGGCTACCTGAGCCATCTTGCTGCTGATACGGTCGCCCACGGGATACTGACAGATGATATGCTGAATGTGGAGCATACCTGGATCGAACTAAAAGCTGACAGCATGATCGACAGGGATTACTGGCTTCAGTCCGTGACTTTCAGCAAGGCGGTGCAGAGGAGAAATGACCGGTTCCTCGAAGGCTCTCTTGACAGCTTCGTTTTTTCATTCAAGACCAACAAGCGAATATACAAGGGCATGGTGTTTTTGTCTTTTCTCGTTCTGAAGAAAAAGAAAAGACGTGGAATCAACGAAAATTATCTCTGCCGCCTTCATGACGAATCAATAGCCCGTATGCTTGATTTGATCAAAAACGGCAGAGATTCAGCTGTCATTGATATCAGTCCTCTTTAAAAAACCGTGAGACGTGAATCGTGAAACGTGAATAGGAAAAAAAATAAGAAAACGGACTTTGTGTTCACGTCTCACGATTACGGTTCACGATTCGCGGTCTTTATGTTCGATAAAAACTACCTTCTGCCGGAGGATGCGCTGGGACGCATCATGGGCCAACTGGCCGATAGCCTGCCGCCTTCTGAAATGCTGCCAATCGAGGAGTGCTACGGTCGTGTCAATGCTGCTGATATTGTCTCGCCTGAAGACCTTCCTGCATTTCCCCGTTCAACAGTTGACGGGTATGCCGTCCATGCAGAGGACACGTTCGGCTCAAAGGAGACCTCGCCGGCGTATCTTACCCTGAAATATGAAGTGCTCATGGGTATAGCGCCTGATTTTGAGCTTTCTAAGGGATTTGCTGCAAAAATACCAACGGGGGGAATGCTTCCGGCAGGAACTGACGCGGTAGTAATGCTTGAGCATGTCCAGGGGGCTGCGGAAAGTGTAATAGAAATTCTCAGGTCTGCGGCACCAGGCGATAACGTGATCCGGCAGGGCGAAGACATCAAAGAAGGGGTAACGGTCCTTACCGCAGGGAAAATGCTCAGGGCCCAGGATATAGGTGCGCTTGCCGGTATCGGCATTACCAGTATTGAGGTTTTTAAAAAACCTGTCCTGTCATTTATATCTACGGGAGATGAGATAGTGACCCCGGAGAGTCCGCTGCGTATCGGGCAAGTGAGGGACATCAATTCCTTTACGTTGGCAGGACTTGTAATGGACTATGGCGGCATACTGGTTAAAAAGGGTATATTCAGGGATGACTATGGAGTTATAAAGAAGACTGTCGAGGAGTCGCTGCATGATTCGGACATGGTGCTTATAAGCGGAGGCACTTCAGCCGGCACTAAAGATATGACGGCAGCGATTATCAGCGATACGGTAAGCCGGGCGTGCTCTTTCACGGCGTGTCTCTGAAGCCGGGAAAGCCAATGATCGGAGCGGTGGTGAATGGAAAGCCGGTGCTGGGGCTTCCGGGACATCCGGCGGCAACCGTTGTCTGTTTCGATTTGTTCATAAAGACCTATTCTATACAAATTATGCGGCCTCGGCAGAGGACCGGGCTTTGTCAAGTCGATCAAGGCAACAATGGGAAAAAGTATTTCTTCCGCTGCCGGCAGGGAGGACCATATACGGGTCTATGTGGAAGAAAGGGAAGGGACACATTTTGCTTTTCCTGTATTGGGAAAATCGGGACTGATCACTACACTGGTGAAGGCAGACGGGATAGTGGTGATCCCGCAATCCAAGCTGGGGCTTGATGCAGGGGAAGAAGTGACTGTCAGATTGTTTTAAGGTGGAGGGTAATATATGGACAAAACAATCAGAAATATTTTCGATAAAATAGGCCATCCCGTGAACCTTATGGAAGTGTGCGGCACTCATACTGTGGCTATATTCAAACATGGCATTCGGGGCCTTTTGCCGGAAGGCCTGAGGTTGCTCAGCGGCCCGGGATGTCCTGTATGCGTAACGTCGATCAGGGACGTTGACAAAGCTGTTGCTATGTCGAAACACGAAGATGTGATTTTCATGACTTTCGGTGATATGATGCGCGTACCCGGCGGACAACAATCTCTGGCTGAAGCAAAGGCGGAAGGAGCGGATGTCCGGATAGTGTATTCTCCTCTCGATTGCCTGGCAACGGCAAAAGAAAACGTTAATAAGAAAGTAATATTTTTTTCCGCGGGTTTTGAAACTACCGCGCCATCCGCGGCCGCAACACTGTTTGAAGCTGAGCGGCAGGCTATCAATAATTTCTATCTGCTCCCGGTGAACAAGCTTGTTCCCCCTGCGCTCGAATTGCTTCTGCAGTCGGATGACGTGAGAATAGACGGTTTTCTTATGCCGGGACATGTGAGTACGATTATTGGAAGCAGAGTCTATAATTCCATATCTGAAAAGTATCGGAAGCCTTGCGTAATAACAGGATTCGGAGCCA
Organism: Nitrospirota bacterium; assembly: GCA_963784135.1. GTDB lineage: Bacteria > Nitrospirota > Thermodesulfovibrionia > Thermodesulfovibrionales > Dissulfurispiraceae > JADFXI01. Next base: position 724,685 of record CAWAQG010000004.1, read on the forward strand.
ATGACATCCTGGGCGGTATTTTGATGCTATTGAAGCAAATTGCTGAAGAAAGAGCATCTGTTGAGATTCAATATAAAAGTGTTGTTACCGAAGAAGGAAATAAAAAGGCCCTTGATTTCATTGCCGAATACTTCGAGCCCTGTGACAGCTATTGGAGGGGCATAGGACTATTGCCCGGCAGTGGATTAAAGCTGAAAGAGAGATGGCGTCACAGGGATGCAGAGGCGCTATTCGACCTGAATATTCCAGATGTTGCCGAACCAAAAGGATGCCTTTGCGGGCTGGTCCTGCGCGGAGTAAAGATCCCTTCAGAATGCCCTCTCTTCGGCAAGGCATGCACTCCCGAGAGGCCGGTAGGGGCCTGCATGGTAAGCACCGAAGGAAGCTGCGCAGCCTATTACAGGTTCAGCGCCACGCTGCAGGTTTAAATCGATAGCGAACGTCGGCCCGAAACTCAAGAGAGAGTATCTCCCTTCCAACAGGACGCCTCGACTTCGGAAATCAGTTTGGCTACAGCAACTCCTCACCCCGATTCCAGCCTTAGTCTAACGCTTTATAGCATTCATTACGTTACGTTGACTTGGTTCAATTTTCATGATATATAGTAATTAGGTATAAGGCTGTAGGATGTCTCATAAGGAGACGGAGCTGTAATTGTTCAGTATTGGCTCGTAATAATTTCCTTTAAGAAAAGGAGGACCGACATGAACCTGGAACTGACAGACAAAGAACTGAATATGCTTGTAGAAGTACTTAAGGATTATGTACCGGAACTCAGGGGAGAGATTGCTTCGGGCGTTAAACACGATTTTAAGATGGAACTGAAGGAGGAAGAGGAGGTATTAAAAGGGATATTGGAGAAATTGACCGTGCTGACATAAATATGTTCTCCATGGTTGAAGTTGAATACGGACTTCAGAGAACCTGCCCCAAGTCGCTGCATTTATTAGGTGATGGGCTGTTCTTGCTCATCACCTTATGCATTTTTGTGACATTTCCGGGTTCAGTCAATGGTCAGCCTGATACATATACAAATCTCTCGGGTTCCATTGCTCAAATAACGCTGACGAAACAGTAGCGCAAAAGATCGAACATAAAGTTGTGTTTTAAGCTCCGGCGCTATTCGTTGACTATAGTAAAGCGATAACTTATTTTAGCAGCGCCTTCAAGGGTCGCCTTTACCGAGCAATATTTCTCCATTGACGCTTCAATCGCCTTTTTGACCGCCGCTTCCGGAATGTCCTTGCCGGTAATAATATATTCAAGTTCAATCCCGGTGAATTTATGCGGATAGTTTTCGTCCTGGGTCCCGGAGACATTGACTTCAATTCCGCTCAATTGTTGTCTTTTCTTCTGGAGAATAGAGGCAACATCCATTCCCGTGCATCCTCCTGCAGCGACAAGAAGCATTTCCATCGGCCTCATACCGCTATCGGTCCCTCCATACTTGGCATCAGCATCCATTACGATTTCATGTTTGGTGCCCGACTCGCCGACAAATTGAAGACCTTTCACCCATTTTACTTTAGCCTGCATCGCATTTGCCTCCTATTCAGTAATAAGCTGCACTCTTTGTATCGCGGTAGCCCTGCCGCTGTCCGCATCTATCTCCAGAACGACAGCACAGAGCATACCTCTGCCGCCAGCAATATCGTATTTTCTCGGCATATGATTAAGAAATTTATCAATTATCTGTTCTTTCTCTACGCCTATTACCGATATCTCCGGCCCTGTCATGCCGACATCGGTAATATATGCCGTGCCTTCAGGCAGAATTTTCTCATCCGCTGTCTGCACATGCGTATGGGTGCCTATAACAGCGCTGATTTTACCGTCCATGTAGTAGCCGAAAGCCGTTTTTTCCGAAGTTGCCTCTGCGTGCATATCAATAATTATTATGTTTGTTATTGCTGAGAGCCGCTCGACTTCACGCAGAGATGTTTTGAAGGGACAATCAAGGATATTCATGAACACTCTGCCCGAAACATTGATTACCGCAACCTTTGCCTTGCCGGGCAGCGTTATAACTATACTGCCGGTGCCGGGGACGCCGGAAGGATAGTTAATGGGTCTCAGCACTCTGTTCTCTTTAGTAATGTAGGGAAGGGCGTCCTTTTTGTCCCATATGTGATTACCGGTAGTAATCACATGAACGCCGTAAGCGAAAAGCTCAGTGGCAGTTTTTTCTGTAATACCGAAACCGCCTGCGGCATTCTCGCCATTGGCGATAACAAAGTCTAATTCATATTTTTGAATAAGGCCGGGTAAAAGCTGCCTGACAGTCTGCCTGCCTATCTTTCCGACAATATCACCGATGAAAATAATATTCATAAGATTATATAATGATAGAGTATGGAACACAGATTAGGCAAGGCAGGGAACCTGTTATTTTTAATTATTTTTACGATTTCATTTGCAAACATTTCACATGCAGCTATTTCTACCCCAACAGTCCCTTTTGCTTATATTACGAATGAAGGCATCGCCGGTGTCTCTGTAATAGACACCGGAGCCAACAGCGTTGTCGCCACAATTCCTGTGGGCGATAAGCCATCCGGGATAGCGATGAATACCAGGGGTTCGTATGTGTATATTGCAAATTCTAACAGCAATACTGTCTCAGTAATAGCCGTGAAGACTAACAGGGTAGTTGCCACAGTCCCTGTTGGGAGCGGGCCCTCCGGGATAGCGGTAGATCCCGCGGAAACTCATGTCTATGTCGCAAATTATTTTGGAAATACTGTCTCAGTAATATCCACGATGACCAACAGAGTCGTTGCCAAAATTCCTGTGGGGAACGGGCCATACGGGATAGCGGTAAATCCTGCGGGGACATATGTATATGTTGCAAATTCAAATAGCAATAATATATCGCTGATAGCCGCGAAGACGAACAGAGTAGTTGCCACAGTGCCTGTGGGGAACGGTCCCTATGGAATAGCTGTAAATCCTTTGGGAACTTATGTTTATGTCGCAAATTATTATGGCGATACTGTCTCGGTAATAGCCGCAAAGACCAAGCGAGTAGTTGCCGCAATTCCAGTTGGGAAAGGGCCATACGGTGTCACCATTAATCCTGCGGGAACTTATGTTTATGTTGCAAATAATGAGAGCAATAATGTCTCAGTGATAGCCACGAGGACCAACAGAGTAGTTGCCGCAATTCCAGTTGGGAAAGGGCCATACGGTGTCACCGTTAATCCTGCGGGAACTTATGTTTATGTTGCCAATAATGAGAGCAATAATGTCTCAGTGATAGCCACGAGGACCAATAGAATTGTTGCCACAATTCCTGTGGGGGCAAGTCCTTCAGCCTTTGGATTATTCATAGGAGGATCGAGCACGTATACGATAACAGCATCCAAGGTATCAGGTGGCAGCATAAGCCCGGCAGGAGCGAGCACAGCGAACAGCGGTGGCAGCCTGAGTTATACAATCAAACCTTCAGCAGGGCATTCCATAGCCAACGTGGTGGTAGACGGTATAGCAGTGGGAGCGGTTGGCAGCTACACCTTCACGAACATAACGGCTAATCACACCATATCGGCGACCTTCAGCGTGAATGCGGCATATACCATATCGGGGACAATAAAGACATCAGGCGGAGCAGCCATACCCGGAGTGCAGATAACACTAAGCGGAGCCAAGGCGGGGACGACGAGCACAGACAGCAAAGGCAGCTACAGCTTTAAAGGCCTGGCCGATGGCGCATACACAGTAACGCCGGAGCTGACCGGATACAGCTTCACGCCGTCAAGCATGACAGTCAAGGGTGCGGACCTGAAAGGCCAGGATATAACAGGGGCAGCGACTGCGTATACGATAACAGCATCCAAGGCAACGGATGGCAGCATAAGCCCGGCAGGAGCGAGCACAGCGAACAGCGGTGGCAGCCTGAGTTATACAATCAAACCTTCAGCAGGGCATTCCATAGCCAACGTGGTGGTAGACGGTATAGCAGTGGGAGCGGTTGGCAGCTACACCTTCACGAACATAACGGCTAATCACACCATATCGGCGACCTTCAGCGTGAATGCGGCATATACCATATCGGGGACAATAAAGACATCAGGCGGAGCAGCCATACCCGGAGTGCAGATAACACTAAGCGGAGCCAAGGCGGGGACGACGAGCACAGACAGCAAAGGCAGCTACAGCTTTAAAGGCCTGGCCGATGGCGCATACACAGTAACGCCGGAGCTGACCGGATACAGCTTCACGCCGTCAAGCATGACAGTCAAGGGTGCGGACCTGAAAGGCCAGGATATAACAGGGGCAGCGACTGCGTATACGATAACAGCATCCAAGGCAACGGATGGCAGCATAAGCCCGGCAGGAGCGAGCACAGCGAACAGCGGTGGCAGCCTGAGTTATACAATCAAACCTTCAGCAGGGCATTCCATAGCCAACGTGGTGGTAGACGGTATAGCAGTGGGAGCGGTTGGCAGCTACACCTTCACGAACATAACGGCTAATCACACCATATCGGCGACCTTCAGCGTGAATGCGGCATATACCATATCGGGGACAATAAAGACATCAGGCGGAGCAGCCATACCCGGAGTGCAGATAACACTAAGCGGAGCCAAGGCGGGGACGACGAGCACAGACAGCAAAGGCAGCTACAGCTTTAAAGGCCTGGCCGATGGCGCATACACAGTAACGCCGGAGCTGACCGGATACAGCTTCACGCCGTCAGGCATGACAGTCAACGGGGCTAATTTGACAGGCCAGGATATTACAGGAAGAGTTGTAAACAGGTCCTCCAGCATGCTCGGTAAAGTTACCACTGCTTGCATCAAGATGACCAGAAACACATACGGAGAGGCTATTTTTACTAATAATTGTTCGTATGACGTTTATGTAAATTATTGTTACATAGGGGGCGACGGGGGATGGACCCTCGGCCCCGGCAGTTCGGTGAATACGTATACAACACAGTTCATATCCTATGCAGCGTGTGAAAATAAAATGGGCGGTATGTGGGACCCGGCCACTAATGAACCTCTCGGTTCCGAATGCGATACAGACACCGGGCAATATAATGCAGTCTCGTTTGTTTGTTCAGTTTTTGAGTAAAACTTTATGAATGCCTGTCAGCGATTGGAATCGACCAACAAATCATCTGGTCATCCAGGAGCGTGACCGTATTGTTGCCACGGCATACGGGAATATCCAGAATAAGGTAAAAAAGGCGAAGTATGAATATAAAATGCCGAATACGCAATCCCATGAACGTTCGCTTCGCAGGTAATAAATCATATTAAGAGATGAAATGAACCCTATAACAAAAAGAACTCTCAGGAGAGTCATTGGATTCTGCAATGAATAAAACACGAGAAGTCCCAGAGTCAAATAGCTTACCGGATATCTCAGATTTGTGACGAAGCAATCTATCATCGAAATTATCTGGGCCGGGTAGGGCCTTTTCCAAATTAACCGGGCGAACCTTATTTCTTCCCTGACGTAGCTTCTGTCCCAACGAAGATACATCTTGCAGAGCTTGGAGTATGTTTCAGGAACTGTTGTATGAACAATTGCGGTCCTCTGGTAAACGCTGTTGTAACCGCATGAAAAAATAAAATTCGTCAGAGATCGATCTTCCCCATATGTACATTTCTCCCCAAGAAAAGTTTGGTCCAGCCATGCATCAAGGACTTTTCGGACAACAGATGTTCTGTATGCAGACAATGCTCCGGGGCAGCAATAGACAGTTCCATATGCGGACTGAACGGCACGCAGGAAATCAAAAGAGAGGATAAATCGTACGTGAAGCATTTTCGGGATGAAACCTCTGTTACGGTTATAGGCAACCACCTTTCCGGCGACTGCTCCTATTGCAGGGTCCCGAAAAGGACCGGCGAGTTCGAGCAAGGCATCCCGTTCGATAACGCTGTCGGAATCAATAGTCGTCACAATCTCGCCCCGGGCTATTCGGAAGGCTTCTGCGAGGGCCGCGCGCTTTCCCCGGTTCTCTTTAAATCTAATTGTAGTCACCAATCCGGGATGACGTCGGGCAGCTTTCTCCATATAGAGCCACGTATCGTCACGACTGCCGTCGTCCACTACTATGATCTCGATCCGGTCACCTGGATAGAGCGCAGCTGCCACGGAATTAATGGCCTTTTCGACCATGCTGCCTTCGTTATAGGCAGGGATAACCACTGTAAGAAAAGGCGCGTCGCTGAAGCTGCAGGGCGGCAAGGGTTTATAATTGATCCAAAGCAGAGTCCGGAACATAAGAAGCAAGTATCCCATCGTCGCCCACAAAATGCTCGGTCGGACTATGAGACTCATCCAACGGGTTTGACCGTAAATTACAAATAATGGCCTGAACAAAGCTCCTGAAACAGCCATACATATGAGCACGAGGATACCGGTAATGGCCGTCAGGCTGACTGTCCACTCCCACGCAGGCTGCACCGCCCTGGTCAAAGTTTCCGGCCCCGGTAATGATTTTACTCTCTCAGACGGCATTAATCCCCTTGATTCAACTACTTAAAGAGCCAAATTGCCCACAGCAGTTATTTATGCATATCATTATTATTTTGCATAATCAACATAGCGGGCTTCCCGGATAACGGTCACTTTTATCTGGCCTGGATAGGTCATCTCTGCTTCGATTTTTCGAGCGAGTTCTTTTGACACAACTGCACACATTGTGTCATCCATATCATCGGGTTTTACAATAATTCTGATTTCTCTGCCTGCCTGAATTGCATAACATTTCTCAACACCGTTAAAGGACATCGCAAGCTCTTCAAGCTTTTCAAGCCGTTTCAGGTAGTTCTCGATGCTCTCTCTTCTTACCCCGGGCCGGGCTGCGGAAAGGGCGTCTCCGGCAGCCACCAGAGCGGATTCAACACAGGTGAAATCGATTTCCCCATGATGCGCCTGTATAGCGTTGATGACCTTGTCACTTTCAGCATATTTTTTTGCAAGGGCAGCTCCAATCTCCTGGTGCGAGCCTTCTATCTCGTGGTCGACCGCTTTACCAATGTCATGCAGCAGGCCGCCGCGCTTCGCAAGTTTTATATCAACGCCCAGTTCTCCAGCCATCATGCCCGCAAGGTAGGCGACTTCTTTTGAGTGCTGGAGAATGTTCTGGCCATAAGATGAGCGGTATTTTAAGCGTCCTATGGTTTTAATAAGTTCCGGATGGATCCCCGAGATGCCGAGGTCGAAGACCGCCTTTTCGCCCTCTTCCCTGATAGTTATATCAATCTCTTTCTTGACCTTTTCTACTAATTCCTCGATCCTGGCAGGGTGGATCCTGCCGTCGTTGACAAGGCGTTCAAGTGAAATTCTCGCAATCTCCCGCCTTACAGGATCATGGGCGGAAAGCGTCACGAGTTCGGGCGTGTCATCAATTATAATATCGACTCCGGTAGCGGCTTCAAATGTCCTGATATTTCTACCCTCCCTGCCGATTATTCGTCCCTTCATCTCATCATTGGGAAGGTTTACCGCGGAAACCGTTGCATCGACAACATAATCACTCGCATACCTTTGTACCGCAAAGCTTATGATCTCTTTAGATTTTTTCTCAGCCGATTCCTTTGCCTCATCCTCGATCTTTTTGGCAAGCTTGGCGGCGTCAAATTTTGCTTCTTCTTCCACTCTCCTCAGCAGTTCCTTTTTCGCTTCCTCTGTGGTCGTGGCAGATATTCTCTCAAGTACCTGTGTCTCTTCCCTGATAAGCTGCGCATAGTGGTTCTCTTTTTCCACCAACGAGCGCTCTCTGGTATTGAATTCCCTTTCTTTTCTGTTCAGCTCATGGTCCCTTTTCTCCATTGAGTCAATCTTCTTTTCCTGCTGCTCCTCTTTGACCCGGAGCCGTTTGTCAAGCTGATTAAGTTCTCTTGTCCTTTCTCGGATCTCTTTTTCCGCTTCAATTTTAGCCTGGTATGAAATGTCCTTTGCGGCAATAGCAGCCTCTTTCTTGATTGACTCCACTTCACGTCTTGCATCTTCAAGTAAATGCTCCTGCTCTCTTTTTGTAGAATCTCTTTCAGATTTAAGGGTCATCTTGTAAAGAGAGACAAAGACCATGCCGCTGGCGATTCCTGCTGCAACAGCTATGAGGATATAGATCACGGTATTACTCATCGGGAAGTCCTCCTGTAATGCATTTATTGCAATCCTGCTATTGACTGATACATTCAGCAGCAGGATTGCGTAAAACTACCAGGGGAGGAATGGATAGAAACGGCGCGGAAAACCTAAAGACTGCGTAGATGCAAGGAGCAGGATAAAATTATTACGCAAACAATAGATAGTTCAGTACCTCGCACTGAACATATGTGTTTATTGTAAATGCTGTAACACTCGTTAAGAGCATCCGGTCTCCTTTATCTGTAAAACATCAATCGCAGCTATCCAATCGTCCCCATTAGTAATTACCACCAGAGGATACCTGCGCAACCCCGCAAAATTCAAAGACTTTGCAAGGGGCCCCCCTGAAGAGAAGGACCGAAGTATTCTATGCCGGTAATTACTAATGCGTTCTTTCATATATATTAAAACCCACCCTGCAGTGTAGGTGAAAATCAGATCTCTATCATTCTAAAATGGGCGCCTTGAAAGTAGCTTAGGCTCTCTCCCGACATGGAGATATGCACACCGTTTACTTTACGCCGGCTCCCTTAAAGATCCAATTTGCGAGATCAACATTATCCCCTAATCACTAACAGGGCAGGGATATAATACCTTTGCATTATTAAAACAGAAAATACAGCAGATAAGCAACTAAAATCTTGCATACAACAGGCAATAGGTTATGGGTCAGGGGCAATAGGCAGGGAACAGGAAGAAAATCTTTAAGTTCTGTCCCTATGTCCCATAACTATCATCTATCACTATGGCTTGAATAAGAGCATATGCCCGTGGTATTATTTGAAAAATGAGGCATATCCTGGTGATAGCGTTTTTTTTATTTTCGGCTTCCGAAGTCCATGCTGATATATATAAACATATATCGGAAGACGGCGTTATTTTTTTCTCCAACGCATCTTCGGGTGCAAGCAGCACGATCGTAATTAAAGAAAGAAAAGTGCCCTTGAAAAGTAATAGTGAGCACCATCATGCTTACGCCGTGGGGCTCCAAAAGTCGCAGACTTTTCGGGGTCTGGAGCGGGGCTTACCCAAAAAGTTTCATACCTTCAAAAAGGCGCTAGACTTATCCAGGTCCCTAAACAGTGAGTCCATTCATGGAACTGTCGATGAAAAAGCAAAACAGCATAATATCGATCCCCAACTGGTGAAGGCAGTTATCAGGGCGGAATCGAACTGGAACCCCTATGCGGTGTCTCCGAAAGGGGCACTCGGCCTTATGCAACTCATGCCGTCTACTGCCGCTCTTTTGGGTGTGTCAAATCCTTTTGATCCACTGGAGAACATCGATGGTGGAGTCAGGTATCTAAAGTACCTGATTGAACGGTTCAACGGTAATCTTATTCTGGCTCTTGCGGCGTACAATGCCGGGCCAAAGATAGTCGAGAAAAAAGGATGGTGCCGTCTATTCCTGAGACAGTGGCCTATGTAAAAAGAGTCATGGAATATTATAACGGCGGGCAGGGGATTGCGTTCAAATGTAAATGCGCTCAGGAAATACAAAGAGAAATAAGAAAAGAATTCAACAGGATCAAGAAAGTTGTTTTAGAAGACGGCACACTGCTTTTTACCAATTCATATAGTGCCCGCTCTTACTGAAGGAAAGAGAACCGAATGTCCGGCACTCCTGAAGCAATCAGAGAAGAAATACTCGAATTAAAGCGGAGAAGAAAGGCTGTAATACTCGCTCATAATTACCAGAGGGACGAGGTACAGGACATTGCCGATTTTGTCGGCGACTCCCTGGAGCTTTCTCGAAACGCCGCGGCTATGGATTGCGAGGTCATTGTTTTTTGCGGCGTCGATTTTATGGCCGAGAGCGCTTCTATACTTTCTCCTGAAAAAACAGTGCTTCTTTCCGAAATAGATGCCTCTTGTCCGATGGCTGAGATGATCCAGGTTGATGCCCCCAGATCGGTAAGGCCGGTATATCCCGGATATGAGGTCCAGCCTACGTTTGTTTTCCCTCATAATTTTACGCTCAGGGACATCAAGGCGCAATATCCCGGCGTCCCGGTTGTCGCATATGTGAATACGACTGCAGAGGTCAAGGCTGAGAGCGATATTTGCTGCACCTCGTCAAATGTTGTAAAAGTAATTGAATCGCTGCCGGACGAAAGGGTTATTTGCGTGCCTGACAAGAATCTTGCTATGTGGGCAGCGAACCAAACACGGCAAGCAGATCATTGCGTGGGACGGATTCTGTCACGTCCATGACAGAGTGACTAAAGACGATGTCTACAAGGCGCGAAAAGCCCATCCGGGGGCCCTTTTAATGGCGCATCCCGAATGCAGGCTTGAGGTATTGGAGCTTGCCGATCATGTAACCAGCACATCGGGGATGCTGCGGTTTGCCCGGTCTTCTGAAGCCAAGGAATTTATCGTGGGGACAGAACAGTGGGATTATGCACCGGATGAGAAAAGAGAATCCTGAAAAGATTTTTTATCCGCTCAGAAATGACATGATCTGTCCGAACATGAAAAAAACCACATTAAACAGCGTCTTTCGTGCGCTTAAGGAAAATACATACGTCATTAAAGTCCCTGAAACAGTCAGGGTACCTGCCAAAAGAGCTCTTGACAGAATGCTGGAGCTATCATGAAAAGGAAGCACAGAAGAAGTGGAGCAGTTGTTTTTCGACACTCTGAGAACTACTTGAGTCGGAAAATCCCAATTTTTTCTTTGCAGCGATATCCGAATCCCTTATCAGTTGGGGCTCGGCGTTACTCGCCCCCTTTACAGTAGAGCCGTGCATCGCGTCGAAAAACAACTGCTCTACTTCTCCTGTTATTTATTATATTGCCCCTGCCGGTCCCTTCCCTATGGTGCATTGAGTCACGCTTTTGAAGCAAAAGATTATCGACAGAATCAAAAAAGAGGGGCCTATCAGTTTTGAGACATTTATGTCCCTTGCCCTTTACGATCCCGAATTCGGTTATTATACCAGGCCTCGTACAGTCATAGGCAGGGCAGGGGATTTTTACACGAGTCCGCACCTCCACAGGATTTTCGGTATGATGATCGGCAGGCAGATGGAAGAGATGTGGGAAATTATGGGCAGGCCGGACAGGTTTCAGATCGTTGAAATGGGCGCCGGCATGGGCTATCTCGCAAAAGACATGCTTGACTATATCAGCACAAAAGAACTGTTCGGGCATATCGACTATACCATAGTTGAACTGAACCCTGCTGTGCGTGAACAGCAGAAAACGCTGCTCAGCGAGCATGCAGGGAAGATAAGCTGGGTCTCCGGCCTCGGCGATATCGGAACAGTAGCAGGATGCTTTCTTTCAAATGAACTGCTCGATGCACTGCCGGTGCATCTGGTTGTTATGAGGGATGAGTTAATGGAGGTTTTTGTGTCCCTGCCGGAGGCGCCGGATAACGAGCATGTCGACATGCTCACTGAGGTGGAAAGACCCTGTAATAACGCCATAGCGGCATATATGCAGGAATTTTCCATAGACCTCCGGAAGGGATATAAGACGGAAATCAATTTAAAAATTAAGGATTGGCTCACGGAAGTATCATGAAAAGCTTGAAAGAGGATTTATTCTGACAATTGATTACGGATATTCTTCTGCGGAATACTATAATGAGGAAAGAAGCGCCGGCACTCTGCTTTGTTACCATAAGCACCAGGTCAATGAAGATCCTTATCGGAATATAGGAGAACAGGACATTACCTCGCATGTTAACTTTTCATCGATAAAGAAATGGGGTGAGGATTTGGGGCTGAGGACTGAAGGCTACTGTCCGCAGGGGACTTATCTGGTGTCTCTCGGCATCGATCAGGCTATCACTGAATTGTACGGCAACTCCCCGGACCCATTTCCCGCCCAGTTTGAGATGGCCAAAATCAAAGGTCTTATTTTCCCGCAGGGGATGGGAGCGTCACATCAGGTAATGGTGCAGAGCAAGGGAATGGACGAGGTAAAATTGCGCGGTTTTACGCTCAGAAACCATGCCGGCAGACTTTAGAGTCTGGTCAATTGAAACACAAAATTAACACAAGTTAAATAATGTTGTAACATTTTTTAGGTATACTGATTGCAATAGAGGTATCAAAAAAAGGAGGTAACACCATGAAATGTCGAGTCTGTGGCCGGGAGATGTTTAACAGGGGCTCTTATTTTGAGTGTTCCAACCTTTTTTGCGATTATGAAGAAGACATTAAAAATCAAGGAGTAATCGTAAAAAAGGAAGAAGGATTGCCGAACATAACCATAGTCAGGTCTACAACGATGACCAGGACAATAGCATCAGAAATATATGTATTTCATTAAAATAATCAAGGTCGCAGATGCGATGCAAAATATCTGATAAAGATGCACTGTAATTTCAGCATACGCTTTTTTTTCTTTTCAAATCCGGCCGTTTTAAGAGGTTGTCTTTAAATACGAGATAAGCTCATCAAGGCGACTTATGCTTTTCAACACGCGCTCGGGAGAATGCGCTTCTATGGTGTGAATGATCGGCACTGTTGACTTTAGCGCGCTGAACAATGCCCTGAAGTCAAATGTGCCATCCCCGATTGGGAGGTGCTGGTCGGCACTTTTGTCGTTGTCATGCAAATGTAGTTCGATGATATAAGGGCCCAGACTGTCAAGCCACTCATGCAGAGGGACTTTTGAAAAAAGGTTGCAGTGGCCGGTATCAAAGCATACGCCGAAATTACCCGAATCCATTTCTTTCATCAACAGTCCGAGATTTGCCGGACTGTCCTCAAAGATATTCTCGATAGCTATTTTGACGCCGGCACTTTTCGCCTGTTCATTAAGAGGCTTCCATGTTTCCAGACTCTTTTGCAGCCAGAGGCCGGTAGAAAGTCCGTATTTCCACTTCTCATAACCTGAATGAAAGACGATGCATTCGGCTTTCAGGACACGGGCGAGCTGGAGCATTTGGTCGAACCGGAACACTGTTACCTCACGCACTCTATTATCGACAGCACCGGGGCAGAGGTCCATAAAAGGCGCATGCAAGGAGAGCGACGGGGTGTAATCGAGACTTTTCCTTAATGCGTCAAGTGATTGGGGGTCGATTGCATCGAGGACGCCGGCATTAAAATAAATCTCCAGATTGGGCCTGTGAGTGTTGAGGAATGACAGGTGCTCTGCAATTTTCTCAAAAGGCACATGAATATGGGGGCCGGCCATTGTTATGATGCGGCTGCAGGCTCTTTTTTAGTTTCAGCCTTTGCTTCTTTGGCGCTGTCCGCTTTGGGGCCGGGTTTAGTATCAGTAGCAGCTTTAGTCTCTTTGTTCTCTGGGGATTTCTTATCCGCTTCGGAGCTTTTTTTCTCAGTCCCGGAGCCTTTGCGGCCATAATCTGTTACATACCATCCGCTTCCTTTCAGGACAAACGTCGAGTTAGAGATAAGTTTTTTCAGTTGGCCGCCGCATTCAGGACAGGCGGCAAGCAGCGCATCGCTGAACTTCTGCATTGCCTCGGTCGTTTTACCGCAAGAGAGGCATTCATATTCATATATAGGCATTTTTTTCTCCTGTACCATAATGGTATTATCTAAATATAATCAACCGGAGGCAGTTAGGTCAAGGAGGTTGGTTATATTATTGACATTAGAGCGCATTTTTTGTTTTAATAGCTATTCGAAATTATTTCGGGGGTGAGTGAATGTACGCGATTATTGAAACAGGCGGCGAACAGGTAAGAATATCGGAGGGAGATACTGTCCGCGTAAATAAAATCAACGCTGATACTAATACTGAAATAGTGATCGACAAAGTTTTGATGTTTGAGGACAACGGTAAAGCTGTATGGGGGGACCCCTATGTAAAAGGCGCCAGTGTGAAAGCTGAAATTATGGGATCGGGAAGGTACGACAAGATTTTAGTGTTGAAAACCACCCCGAAAAAGGCACACAATAAGATCAGGGGACACAGACAGCAGTATACGACAGTTAAGATTAAAGAGATTAATATAGGATAAGCGGAGGTCAGTTATGGCACATAAAAAAGGTGTTGGAAGTTCAAGGAATGGTCGTGACAGCGAGGCGCAAAGGCTTGGCGTAAAGAGGTTCGGTGGAGAGTTTGTGCGTGCAGGCAGCATTATTATCAGCCAGCGCGGAACAAAGGTCCATCAGGGTACCAATGTCGGCATCGGACGGGATGATACGCTTTTTGCATTAATAGACGGCGTAGTTACGTTTGAGAGAAAAGACAAGATGAGAAAAAAGGTCAGTGTATATCCGGTAACGGAGGCGCAGCAAGCACCGGTTTTGGTTTAATGGCTCGCGCCTGAATGCACAAGTTATTTATTCGCGAGCCCTAAGAATACTGAACACAAAGGACACGTAAAGGCGGGTCATAGTGACCTGCCTTTTTTTATTTATGAAATTCATAGACTATGCAAAAATATATGTCAAGGCCGGCGATGGCGGCAGGGGATGCATAAGCTTTCGCAGGGAGAAACATGTTCCGAGAGGAGGCCCTAACGGAGGGGACGGCGGCAGGGGAGGAAATATTATTTTCCGCGCGGCAAAAGAGTTGAATACCTTGCTCGACCTGCGCTATCAGAGAGAATACAGAGCTGAAAGAGGAGAACATGGCAAGGGCAGTAACAGACACGGCAGGGATGGGATTGACATGGTCATTCCTGTGCCCGTTGGAACACTGATCAAAGATGCCGAGAGCGGAGAGATAATCGCTGATCTTGATCATGATGGCGCGGAAGTGGTTGCAGCCCATTCAGGGAGGGGAGGGCTGGGTAATTCTAATTTTGCCACCCCTACACGCCAGGCGCCGAGGTATGCCCAGCCGGGCGAACCGGGTGAAGAGAAATGGCTTGTACTCGAATTAAAACTGCTTGCAGACGTAGGCCTTGTCGGACTTCCCAATGCAGGGAAATCCACGCTGATATCTGTTATTTCGGCAGCGAGGCCGAAAATTGCCGATTACCCTTTTACCACTCTCGTGCCGAATTTGGGTGTAGTGAAAATGGAGGACCTTGGCAGTTTCGTGGTGGCTGATATCCCCGGCATAATAGAAGGAGCGCACACAGGAACAGGGCTGGGCTTTCAGTTCCTCCGCCACATTGAGCGGACAGCTATCCTGCTTCATCTTGTTGATATTTCCGATACTGTTGACGTCCGATCCTATCGATGATTTTGAAAAGATAACCAGGGAATTAGTATTATATAGCGCCGAGCTTGCTGAAAAGTCTGTAGCAGTGGCAGGAACAAAACTCGACATAGTTCACGAGGGGACGAGGTTGCGCAGATTAAGTGAGTACTGCAAAGAGAAAGAACTGGATTTTTTCCCTGTTTCCGCTGTAACAGGCGAAGGGATACGGCAGTTGGTCCTTTATCGTTAAGAACGAGAAATAAAAGTGCTGAACGACAATGAAATACAATTTTTTAACATTAAGGGTATGGCACGGATAGTCATTAAAATAGGCAGTAACATATTGACCGGGGCATCGGGAGGGCTGAATCATAAAAGAATCGATGCCATTGCCGGCGATATTTCCATTGCATGCGACGGCGGTCATGAAATAGTGATAGTTTCTTCAGGCGCTGTTGCTGCAGGTATGAAAAAACTCGGCCTCAAAAAAAAGCCCAGCGAAATAAGGCTCAAGCAGGCAGCTGCTGCAGTAGGACAATCATCTCTCATGTGGGCCTATGAAAAAAGCTTCGAGACCTGCGGGAAAAAGGTGGCGCAAGTTCTCCTGACGCGAGAGGATTTTTCCGACCGGGTGCGTTACCTCAACTCTAAAAATACGCTTATCACTCTCCTTTCTTATGCCATTATTCCTGTCATCAATGAAAATGACACTGTCGCCACTGACGAGATCAGGTTTGGAGACAATGACCAGCTCGCAGCGCTTGTATCCGGACTTATTGATGCTGAAAGGCTGATCATTCTCTCCGATGTCGGGGGATTTTACCCCATTGATCCGAAAAAAAACGGGACGCAAAAATCATTTCCTGCGTCGACGAAATTACTCCTGAAATTGAGGCTGCTGCGGGCGGAGCAGGCAGCGCTGTCGGAACAGGCGGAATGTATTCAAAAGTGCTTGCCGCAAAAAAGGCGCTTTCATATGGAATAAAAGTAAATATAATCAGCGGCAGAAAAAAGGGAATAATTGCTGCCCTCGTGGCCGGCAAACGGCACGGAACAGAATTCAGGCCGCAGATGAAAAAAATATCTTCCAGAAAGGGCTGGATTGCCTATGCCGTAAAACCGAGGGGGTCTCTTACAATCGATGACGGGGCGGTGCATGCTGTGCAAAAGTCCGGCAGGAGTTTGTTGCCCTCAGGGATAGTGAGCATTGACGGAATGTTCAATACGGGTGACGCGGTATACTGCATGGATTCAAGGGGTAAACGCATTGCAAAAGGGATTGTAAATTATTCTGCAGCCGATATCGAAAAAATCAAAGGGAGAAAGACCTCCGAGATAGAACACATTCTCGGCTACAAGTATTCCGATGAAATAATCCACAGAGACAATATGGTGATACTCTCCTGACAAAGGCAAAGTAACACTTCCACAGAGAAACGCTGTATTACAAATGTTCTTTTATCCAACGCGTTTCCGCCTTGATCGAAGCGATGGTCTGCCGTGGAACAAAATCCAGCCGTTTGAGATCTCTCAGTCCCTTCCGGACCAGCAAGTAACCTATTACAGCAAGCACCAGGCCCACAATGAGCGCTGATAACCATGACGCAATGCCGGTCCCGATTCCTGAAATAATAGATGCGATAAGGCCAAGGAAGCTTGTATAGAGCACCATCCCGCCGACTGCAAGAAATACTGTGCCTTTAACAGCATGGACCATTTTATGGGCCATCTCGTTCTTCATTAAGACAAGTTCCTCCCTCACAAGCTGCTTGATCTCTTCCGACAGTTCTGAGAACAGCGTTCCGAATGAGCGGTCGCCTATGTCCTTGTTCATGAGATCCCTCCTCTCTTAGACATTTGAGGATTTATTGATAAGCCGAACTGCCTGTCTGTGGCCCGGGATCTCGATCTTGCTCACCTTAAAGCTTTCGAGCAGGGACTGATAGATCTCGGTCTGCGCCACATCAAAATCATCGACGCTCACCCAGGGTTTGATCGATAGGGTGATGAATGAATCGCCCAGGGAAGCTATGCCAAAAAAAGGAGCAGGCTCTTTGAATATGCGAGGGTTCTGTTGCAAGACATTGTCGACCAGGGTGCGGGCCAGGGAAAGGTCTGTGCCGTAGGCTATGCCGACAGACAAATCAAGCTGCCGCATCTTGCCGTAATTATGCAGTATCTCTCCTACGATTTTGCGGTTCGGAACGATAACATTGGAATTGTCCGCATGGAGCAGGGTGGTCGAAAAGAGTGCGATATCAGTCACCTGTCCGTATACACCGAGCACCTCAATGTATTCGCCAACAGTGAACGGTTTTGTGAAAATAATGGTCAGTCCGGCAACGAGATTGCTAAGCAGTCCCTGCATTGCAAGACCCGCTCCGACGCCTGCTACCCCAATCCCTGCTATAAGCGGTGTAATCTGTATCCCCATCTGTCCGAGCGCCATGATTCCAATAAAAGCGACGATCAGGAGTTTAAGGACCCTGACAATGAGGGTGCTGACCGGCTCGTCAAATGCTTTTTTTGTCAGCCAGCGTTTAACGATATTACCGACCCACCGGGCAATAAACAGACCAATGCCCATGAGGACAATGGCGGCGAGGATCTGAATGCCGTGCTCCACAAAATAGAGAATTATCTTCTCCGCCACGTCGGGTGATTTCAGGCCTGATGCTGATTGATTTGTCATGGTCCTCCGTCTCTTGAAAAAAGAATAGCATGGGAGGATTGAATTTACAACACATCAAATTGTTTTCAAATTGACAAACATGGAATTGTGTGCTATCAGTTAGTTAACAATAAAGAAATGCCTTTAGAAAAATCCTTCGACCAATTATGGGATTAAACCGGGTAAAGGAGAAAAATATGAGAAAGCCGTTTTATTTTATTGTTCTGGCAGTTCTTTTATGGCCTCCGACATTGACTCATGCCGGGTTACTGGATAACGTAATGAAAGGTATCGGTACCTCATCCACCGGGACAACTGATGACGGCAAGATAGCCTCAGGGCTTAAGGAAGCCTTGTCTATAGGGACCGAAAAAGCAGTAAATAACGTTTCGCAGGTAAATGGCTATTTTGGCAATCAGTTGATCAAGATTCTTATGCCTGACAAAATTCAGAAAGTTGCAGGGGTACTAAGAAAGGTCGGTTATCAGAAAGAGGTTGATGATTTTATACTCAGTATGAATCGGGCAGCAGAAAAGGCAGCGCCCAAGGCGAAGTCCTTCTTTGTTGATGCAATAAAAAAAATGACCTTTGATGATGCAAAAGGCATCCTTAACGGGGGGGACACTTCTGCAACGGATTTTTTCAAGGAGAAAACGCATGACAAGATTTATAACGCGTTCAAACCCATTATTTCATCGAGCATGGATGAAGTCGGCGTAACACATTCGTACAAAGAGATGATGGGAAAATATGAATCCATTCCTTTTATGAGTAAAGAATCGGTGGACCTCGACCACTATGTAACAACCAAAGCCATGGATGGCCTCTTTTATATGGTCGGCCAGGAAGAAAAGAAGATCCGAACTGATCCGGCAGCGCGGGTGACAGACTTATTGAAAAGCGTGTTCGGGAAATAGTCGCAAGTCTTCCTGAATTGATTATTTCACAGACATGAGGTGCGTTATGTCATTAACTCAAAGAGTCCTGCAATTCATTAAGACCCGGCATGCAAAGACTATCGGAGTAGTCTTCCTCGTTTTTTTCATCATCTTTTCGATCACCGGATTTTTCATCTTACCGCCATATGTGAAGTCAATTGCAGTAGAAAAGCTGAGTAAGCAGCTCGGACGGCCGGTCGCCATCCGGTCGGTGAGTCTCAATCCTTACACCCTTTCGGTCACTATCAACGGACTTGTCGTCAAAGAGCCTGACCTGAAGCAGACATTTTTCTCCATAGACAGCCTATATGTGAATGCGGCGATCATGTCGCTCTTTAAAGGGGGACCTGTCCTCAAAGAGATAAGAGTTGAAAAGCCGTACATACACGTTGTGCGCACTGAAGCAAACACCTACAACTTTTCCGATATCATTGACCGTTCCCAAAACACTGCGCGTCCTGAGGCCCCATCAAAACCTATCAGGTTTTCGCTGAACAATATCCGCGTGGTTAACGGCAGCGTGGATTTCATAGACCGGCCGGTCGGGAAAGTGCACACGGTCCGCGCTCTTACTGTCGCTATTCCGTTTATATCGGACATGCCGGCCGATGTGGACATATTTGAAAAACCAATGTTCAAAGCCAATGTGAACGGTTCCGATTTCACTTTTGGGGGCGATGCAAAACCTTTTTCCACCTCACTTGAGACCCTGGTCAATGTAAACCTCAAAGACCTGGACATACCTTTTTACGCTGCTTATCTGCCGGTCAAACCGAGGGCAAATATTCGGTCCGGCCGGCTTGACATCAGGATGGGAGTCTCCTATCGCCGGTATAAGGACCGCTCGCCGGCCCTCACGATCTCAGGCGATATAGTGCTGAAGAAGCTGGCTGTGACCGATCTCAGAAACAGGCCTGTGGTAAGTTTCGATGCCTTAAAGGTGTCTATTGCCTCTGCCGAACCCTTCGAAAAACGCTTTGACTTTTCTAACATCATACTGGAGTCGCCTAACCTCGCACTGGAACGCGATCGCCGCGGCGCTCTGTCTATTTTGGGCCTTATGCCCGGCCATTCCGCTCCGGTCCGGAAGGTCAGTGCTCCGGAAACTTCACCGGCCGCTGCTGGAGCATCGTCAGTTGAGGCCGGAAAAATCGAGGTGCGAAAAGGCACCTTTGCGTTCAGTGATGCAGGCGTCGCAAGACCCTTTTCCACCACTCTAAGAGATATTGAATTAAAAGTTTTGCACTTCAGCACTCTTAAGGACAAACGGGCTGCATTCTCCGCCTCATTAATGTCCGAGTCGGGCGAGAAAGTACAGGCGGACGGCGACATAGGAATGGATCCGATTTTTTATGATGGTAAATTCTCCGTCACTTCTGTTTTGCTGAAAAAATACATGCCCTACCTTGCAAAGCAGGTCCGCTTTGACATTACGGATGGAAAGCTTGACCTGGTGGCCAATGTCAGTTATCACGCACGTGGTGATAAACCGGTGATGCTTATTTCCCCACTTGAGGCTTCTCTCAGGGACCTTCGCGCTGTTAAACGTGGAGAGAGGGAAGATTTCCTGAAGATTGCCGCGTTTTCGATAAAGGATACGTTGATTGACCTCACTGAACGGAAGGTCGATATCGGAGTTATGTCCACGGAAAAGGGTTTTTTTGTATTACGGAAGAATAAGGACGGGTCTCTGAATATCGCTAACCTGATGACTCCAGCGCCGGCCCCAACAGGGAAGGCCGGACCCTGGACATTCAAGGTCCGCTCGCTCAACACTGAGAACTATATTGCCAGGGTGGAGGACCTGAGTCTTGCAGAACCCTTCAGTCTTGACATAGACAGGATCACTGTCAAAGGCAAGGGGCTTTCAACAGTAAAGAATGCCAGGGGTACGGCTTCCTTCTCCTGCCGCGTTGCCAAAAAGGGTACAGTGAAAGCATCAGGAAACATTTTACTCGAGCCGCTCAAAACGGCGCTGTCCATAAACATCAAGGACCTGCCTATTGCTCCTTTGCAGCCTTACGTCGACGAAAAGGCAAGTGTGCTCATAACCGGCGGAGGCATAACTGCGGGCGGGAAAATTACTGCGGGCATGACCAAAAAAGAGGGTCTCAAAGCCGCATTCAAGGGCAGGGTCTGGATAAACAACTTTGCCACGGCGGACGCTGGGAGCTCCCAGGACCTGCTCAAATGGGACACTTTTTACATGGGAGAAATGGACATCCGTTATGCGCCGCTGTTTGTGGACATCAATGATATCTCCCTGACAAACTTTTACTCGCGCATTATAGTGAACGCGGACAGGACGATCAATTTGCAGGAGGTATTCAAGCCGGCAGCAGCGCCGCAGCAGCAGCAATCCGGAGCGCAGCCACAGGCAGCTCAATCAACTGAGCAGCCTGCCGCTGCAGAGCAAAAGCCTGCGCCAAAGAAGATGATCAGGATATCCAGGATCACGCTTCAGGGCGGTACGATTGACCTGTCTGACCATTCTGTCAATCCGACTTTTCACAGCAAGCTCTCCGAGATAGGCGGCAGCGTCTCAGGGCTCTCGTCGGAAGAAAACAAATTCGGCGAGGTCGACCTCAGGGGTAAGTACGACGGATACGCGCCACTGGATATCACAGGCAAGGTCAACCCCCTTCGCGATGATCTGTATGTGGACCTTAAGTTTAACTTCAGTGACATGGACCTCACCCCTGTCAGCCCCTATTCGGGCCGTTATGCCGGGTATACAATTCAGGAAGGGAAGCTTTCGTTCCAGCTCCAGTACCTCATTGTGAAGAACAAACTGGACGCAAAAAATAACATATTCATAGACCAGTTCACATTCGGAGAGCGTGTTGAAAGCCCGCAGGCTACAAGGCTCCCGGTCAGACTGGCTGTTGCGCTGCTGAAGGACCGCAACGGCAAAATCAATCTCGACATTCCGGTGAGCGGCGACATACATGACCCCAAATTCAGCATCAGCAGCGTCGTCTGGAAGATCATCAAGAATATCCTCGTCAAGGCCGCAACATCACCTTTTGCCCTGCTGAGCGCTATTTTCGGCGGCGGTGAGCAGTTGAACTATGTAGAATTCGATTATGGTGTTTCAACGCTCCCGGATTCATCTCAAAAGAAGCTCGACATCGTTGCGAAGGCCCTATACGAGAGGCCGAGTCTCAAGATGGACATCGAAGGTCATGCCGATCCTGAAAGAGACCGGGAGGGGCTTAAACAATATCTTTTGGCGCGTAAGGTCAAGGCAGAGAAGCTCAAAGAACTTGCAAAAAAAGGAATGGCGGTCCCTTCCCTCGATGCCGTTACGGTAACGGACAAGGAGTATCCTGAATACCTGAAGCGTGCTTACAAGAAGGAAAAGTTTCCCAAGCCCCGTAACTTCATAGGCATGGCCAAGGATTTGCCTGTGCCGGAAATGGAGAAACTAATGCTGGCCAATACGAAAGTAACTGAAGAAGAGCTGAGGGCGCTTGCTTCGCAACGTGCCATGGCTGTCAAGGATTACATTTTGAAATCAAAACAGGTCGATCCGGGGCGTATCTTTTTCGTGGAGGCCAAGTCCCTTGAGCCGGAGAAAAAGGAGCAGGGCAAAAAAAGCCGAGTGGACCTGGTGCTGAAATGATTTCACCGTATAACAGGATTAACCCAATCTGGAAAAGTCTGCGATCTGAACGGCAAGCTGCTGTATGGTTTTAATCAGCGAGAGGCGGTTCTGCTTTATTTCCTCGTTTTTATCCATGATCAGCACCTTATCGAAGAATCTGTTTATCGGCTCTGTAAGCTCCTGGAGCACTTTGACGGCGTCGTAGTAAAGGTGTTTCTTCACAAGAGAGTTCACTTTTGCCGCTCGTGCTTCGGTCTCCTGGAAAAGTGATTTCTCCTCCTCCTGGACGAACAGGGCTTTATCGGCAGCGGAGACTTCGCCGCCTGGTGCTATGTTATTGATCCTTTTGAGAGCAAGGAGAAAGGGGTCACAAGCGCCTTCGGCCCTGAATTTCATGAGCGAGTCGAGACGTTTTTTCACTGTAAAGAGCGGCTGATCTTTTATAAAATGAAGCACGGAGGACACGGCGTCGTAAGGGTATCCGTTGGCCTGAAAGAGCGCATCAGCTCTCTGTTCAAAGAACTTGATTATGCCTTCGGCAACAGGTCCTTTATTTTTGAGTTTAAACGGTTGCAGCGCCTTGTCCACGAGCGACGAAATATCGAGCATGCACCTGGTATCGAGCAAAATGGCGATTATGCCGAGTGTTTGCCGCCTGAGGGCAAACGGGTCTTCCGATCCGGTAGGGGACAAGCCAAGCATGAAAAAGGATGCAACATTGTCGAGTTTGTCGGAAAGACTGAGAATGGAGCCTAAAGGGGTTTCCGGCAGACGGTCTCCGGAATACGCAGGAAGGTACTGTTCGGCAAGCGCCCTTGAAACCTTTTCGTCATGGCCCTCATGAAAGGCGTAGTAGCTGCCCATTATCCCCTGAAGTTCGGGGAATTCCCTTACCACGCCGGAAATAAGATCTGCTTTTGACAGCAGTGCCGCTGTGCTGATATCTTTCTTTTTTTCTTTAAAACAGTGCGCAGCGATATAGTCAGCTATCGAAGCAATACGGAGCGTTTTATCGTACAGTGTCCCAAGTTTCTCATGGTATACAACCTTTTTTAGACCTTCAAGGCGTTGTTTAAGAGGGAATTTCAGGTCCTCTTCATAATAAAAGCGCGCGTCTTCAAACCGGGCCTTTAGAACGCGTTCAGCGCCTTTCCTGACGTTTTCTGAATTGTTCTGCGTTGTATTGCTGACTACAATAAAATGATTGATCAGTTTCCCTTCATGGTCCTCAAGGGCAAAATATTTCTGGTGGCCTTTCATGACCGTCGTAAGCAATTCTTTGGGAAGCGTAAGATATGCTTCGGAAAAAGTCCCGAGCACAGGGGTCGGAAATTCTACCAGATAAACAACATGCTGCAAAAGCTCGTCATCGTTTATTAGAAGGGCATCGACAGACGCTGCAAGCTTTTTGGCCCCTTCTGTTATTATCCTGGTCCTCTCTTCGATATCTATTATGACAAAATTATTTCGCAGGAGATTAATATACGTCCTGGTATCTTTTATCTCGAACGCCGCCGGAGCAAGAAAACGGTGTCCCCGCGTCATGCCTATGCTCTTAATCCCGTCAATTTCAAAAGGCACGCGCTTGTTGTTAAACAGGGCCAGAATCCAGTGAATAGGACGGGCGAACCGGAAATCTCCATTACCCCACCGCATTGATTTCGGGAAGTGGAGCGACATGATGAGCCCCGGTAGTATTCCGGGAAGAACTGTTTCTGTCGGCTTTGCATTTCCTTTGATTGTCGCGACAATGTAGCTGCCTTTGCCTTTCTGCTTTTTAGAAATATCTTCCAGCGATACGTTATTGGCCTTTGCAAATGCCTCAGCCGCCCTGGTAGGGTTCCCTTCACCGTCGAAGGCAACATTTACCGGCGGTCCCCATATCTCTTTTTCCGAAGCATGCTGTGTAGTATTAAGCTCCGCAATGAGTGACAGTCTCCGGGGTGTTGCATACGTCCGGATTGATTTCACCTCTATAGCATGTTCGGAGAAAAGTTTCTCCGCGTTTACCCGAAGGTCCTCAATGGCCACGGGCAGGAAGCGGGCCGGTATTTCTTCCGCTCCTATTTCAAGGAGAAACAGGGGGTTGGCTTCCACATTGTTTTCCGGGATATTTGATTTAACCATATTTACTTTTCACAGAGAGGAAAACCTTTTTCCTCACGCTGTTTCAGAAATGCTTCAGCACATAGTTTCGCAAGGGCCCTCACCCGCGCGATATAGCCGGTCCGCTCCGTTACCGACAGGACCCCCCGTGCATCAAGGAGATTGAACGCATGGGAGCACTTGAGGCAAAATTCATATGACGGCAATGCCAGTCCCAGTTCATTCATTTTTTTTGACTCGCCTTCGTATGCATCAAACTGTTTCACAAGAAAATCGGTATTGGCGAAGTCGAAATTGAATTTTGAGAACTCGATCTCTCCCTGTTTATGGATCTCTCCATATTTTATTCCTTTACACCATTCTATCTCAAACAGATTATCGATGCCCTGCAGATACATTGCGATCCTTTCAAGACCGTATGTGATTTCCAGGGAAACCGGCTTGACATCAATGCCGCCGACCTGCTGAAAGTAGGTAAATTGGGTGATTTCCATGCCGTCGAGCCATATTTCCCATCCAAGACCCCATGCCCCGAGCGTCGGAGATTCCCAATCATCTTCGACAAAACGGATATCGTGCCTGATAGGATCAATGCCGATATGCGCCATGCTTTCAAGGTACAAATCCTGGCTTTCCAGGGGAGAGGGTTTAAGGACCACCTGATACTGGTAATACTGCTGCAGTCTGTTGGGGTTCTCTCCGTAGCGCCCGTCAGTCGGGCGTCTGCACGGCTCGACATAAGCCGTTTTCCACGGTTCGGGGCCCAGCACTCTGAAAAATGTCGCAGGATGGAAAGTGCCGGCCCCTACTTCGGTATCATAAGGCTGAAGAAGAACACAACCCTTCCTGGACCAGAAATCATTCAAAGATGCGATTAAATCCTGAAAATACATTGACCTCTCGCGCTTCTGATTGAAGACCCCCTGCGGCAAGACCACGGGGAATACGCTCGCTATCCATTTAAATATGAGAGTACATGTTAAAAGAAAGGCAAATCCTTTGTCAAACAAATCAAGGAAGGGATTGGAAGGGGCAGGCTGTTTATCGGAGCGCTGAAACAAATTTCATTGACAGAGACAATTCGTCGTAGCAGCCCTGTCCATTCCTGTTCCAGATTGGGGCTCGGCGTTACTCGCCCCTGTTGTAGCAGACCCGTGCATCGCTCCGATAAACAGCCTGCCCCTTCCAATCCAATATAATTAATAACAGGCCGGGTTTTCATGCCGGGTTTTCATGTTGTCAACAAATAGAGTTGTCCGGTTTTAGAGCAAATAAACTGTCCGGTTCTGCAGGGTGGCTGCGCATGGAACATGGCAGGCCACCGATGTCAGTTTTATTAAGGCTCATGCCGCTGCATGTGAGCACTTTGCAATCTCCTTTCCTTTAGGGTCAAAGACCGCCAGTTTTCTCGGTCCATGGAATATAGCAAGGCCACCATCCGGATAACGATGGACGCGAACTTCGACCTTAACGTAGTGGCAGCGATATTGATTTGGCGGGATCTGAAGTTTTAGCCCATCGAACTTTACACAGTTGTCGTTGCCTACGGTGCGGTCATACTGTTCGCATAGGATGTCTTCCAAGGCAGTGCCTGCCCAAGTCACGAACACGCTCTGTGGTTCCTGCGGGACAACAGTGAACTCGGCATTATGGGCTGGCATATAAGTACTGGCAAGATAATCATTGGCCTGCTTCATCTCAGTAATGCCCGCCATTGCAAGCTCCTTGACGAGGCGGTCTTGATGAGTTTCGAAGGCTCGCTCAGAACGGCCCCTGGCCTCAGGAGAATACGCAGCAATCATCTTAATTCCAAGTTGGCTCATTGCACGACCGAACTGGGTAAGATTTGATTTGTCCACCTTCCCTCCGGCCTCCGGTGTATGCCAGTAGTGACTTCCACGATCCGTATACAACGAAGCAAACAATCCGTGTTGCTCAATAACTTCTTTTACCCCTTGAAAGCTGCTTTGAGTGCCTTCCTCCTGCACAAAAAACATCGAGTAGTGTTCACTCGTGGCATCATCCATAGTTACGATTAGATCCCAGTATTTTCCTTCAACCCACTGATGTTTGGAGCCATCCTAGTGCAGCATCATACCGGTATAAGGCGCCCTTGTACGCTTTTTCCTGTGTGTACCTTTCTGTGCTGCCTTCGGTACCAATCCCTTTTCCTGGAGGGTGTTCTTGACCCATGTGTAGCTTCTGGTCCCTTGATAAGCACGCCGGTACCAGCTATAAAAATGTTTGACATTGAAACCACAAAAGCGATTGCTATAAAGATCCGATAGTGCAACTACTTCATCAACAGGCGCACGTTTATGAGATATTTGCCCTAAACGCTTATCTATAAGGCCCTCCAGGCCCGTATCTTCATACCTCAGCATATATCTTCTAAATGTCCTATCGCACACACCCAGAAGCGTTGCTGCTTCTTCCTGCGTTAATCGACCTCGTTTCCAGCCCTCATAGCTTTCTTCAAATCTCATCTTCCGTACCTCCTGCAACACTGCCGAACGTTTCATGGATAGCCCCCTTGCTATCCATATATTTTATCCGGACAGTTTATGTGCTACAGATACGGACAGTTTATCTGCTCGCGACATCATGCCGGGTTTTCATGTTGTCAACAAATAGAGTTGTCCGGTTTTAGAGCAAATAAACTGTCCGGTTCTGCAGGGTGGCTGCGCATGGAACATGGCAGGCCACCGATGTCAGTTTTATTGAGTCTCATGCCGCTGCATGTGAGCACTTTGCAATCTCCTTTCCTTTAGGGTCAAAGACCGCCAGTTTTCTCGGTCCATGGAATATAGCAAGGCCACCATCCGGATAACGATGGACGCGAACTTCGACCTTAACGTAGTGGCAGCGATATTGATTTGGCGGGATCTGAAGTTTTAGCCCATCGAACTTTACACAGTTGTCGTTGCCTACGGTGCGGTCATACTGTTCGCATAGGATGTCTTCCAAGGCAGTGCCTGCCCAAGTCACGAATACGCTCTGTGGTTCCTGCGGGACAACAGTGAACTCGGCATTATGGGCTGGCATATAAGTACTGGCAAGATAATCATTGGCCTGCTTCATCTCAGTAATGCCCGCCATTGCAAGCTCCTTGACGAGGCGGTCTTGATGAGTTTCGAAGGCTCGCTCAGAACGACCCCTGGCCTCAGGAGAATACGCAGCAATCATCTTAATTCCAAGTTGGCTCATTGCACGACCGAACTGGGTAAGATTTGATTTGTCCACTTTCCCTCCGGCCTCAGGTGTATGCCAGTAGTGACTTCCACGATCCGTATACAACGAAGCAAACAATCCGTGTTGCTCAATAACTTCTTTTACCCCTTGAAAGCTGCTTTGAGTGCCTTCCTCCTGCACAAAAAACATCGAGTAGTGTTCACTCGTGGCATCATCCATAGTTACGATTAGATCCCAGTATTTTCCTTCAACCCACTGATGTTTGGAACCATCCTGGTGCAGCATCATACCGGTATAAGGTGCCCTTGTACGCTTTTTCCTGTGTGTACCTTTCTGTGCTGCCTTCGGTACCAATCCCTTTTCCTGGAGGGTGTTCTTGACCCATGTGTAGCTTCTGGTCCCTTGATAAGCACGCCGGTACCAGCTATAAAAATGTTTGACATTGAAACCACAAAAGCGATTGCTATAAAGATCCGATAGTGCGACTACTTCATCAACAGGCGCACGTTTATGAGATATTTGCCCTAAACGCTTATCTATAAGGCCCTCCAGGCCCGTATCTTCATACCTCAACATATATCTTCTAAATGTCCTATCGCACACACCCAGAAGCGTTGCTGCTTCTTCCTGCGTTAATCGACCTCGTATCCAACCCTCATAGCTTTCTTCAAATCTCATCTTCCGTACCTCCTGCAACACTGCCGAACGTTTCATGGATAGCCCCCTTGCTATCCATATATTTTATCCGGACAGTTTATGTGCTACAGATACGGACAGTTTATCTGCTCGCCACATCATGCCGGGTTTTCATTGACACAATGTAATAAATGAAATATACTAAACCATCTCATTGAAATTTGATTAATCCCTCAGCGCATAACAAAGAGGCCCTGAGGTTTTTTTTTGCAATGGAGAAAAAGGAGAGGTACAAGATATGAGATTTGAAGATTTTGCATTATCAAAAGAAACAATGCGGGCGATATCGGAGATCGGGTTTGAAGAGCCGACTCCTATACAGGCTTCCGTTATTCCGCTGATTATGGGTGGGGCGGACATTATCGGGCAGGCGCAGACCGGCACCGGCAAAACTGCCGCATTCGGCATTCCCATAGTTGAAATGTGCAGGAAAAGCGAGCATCCATTTGCCATCATACTGGAGCCGACGAGGGAACTTGCCGTTCAGGTCGCCCTGGAGCTCGACCGGGTTGGAAGCCGCAAACGGGTCAGGGTGCTCGCGGTATACGGCGGGCAGTCCATCGAAAACCAGATAAAGGCATTAAAACACGGCGTCGATGTGGTCGTCGGCACGCCGGGGAGGATTATTGACCATCTGAACAGGAAGACTCTCTCTTTGTCAGCAATAAAGATTGCGGTGCTTGACGAGGCTGATGAAATGCTGAATATGGGATTCATTGAGGACATAGAGACTATACTCACCAAAACTCCGGAGGCAAGGCAAACACTGCTTTTCTCTGCGACAATGCCGCAGCCTATTATGGTCATCGCCAGGAAGTATATGAAAGAGCCTGAAAAAATACGCATCAATCCGAAGGATGTTGTCATCCCGAAGATCAAACAGGTATTTTATGAGGTCCGCGAAGGGGACAAAATAAATGCTCTTTCCAGGCTCCTTGATGTCGAAAACCCGCAGCTGGCGATTGTATTTTGCCACACAAAACGCGAGGTCGACGAGGTTTCGATGAAGCTCGGACAACTCGGCTATAATGCAAGCGCACTGCACGGTGATTTTACCCAGGCGCGCAGGGACGAGGTGATGTATAAGTTCAGAGAAGGCATGCTTGACATTCTCGTTGCTACAGACGTCGCTGCAAGGGGGCTTGATATAAAAAATGTTTCCCATGTTGTAAACTTCAGCATTCCGCAAAATCCGGACAGCTACGTGCACCGCATCGGCAGGACGGGCAGGGCCGGAAAGTCCGGGATAGCCATAACGTTTGTTACTCCCCGGGAATATCGTCATTTGAGGCTTATTGAGCAGACCGCAAAAACAGTCATCGATAAAAAAAGATTGCCGTCTGCGGACGATGTCATCAAAGCAAGGGAGCAGAATATTCTGAAAGACGTTGCCGGGATAATCGAGGCCGGCAATCATACGCGTTATATGCAGACGGTCAAGAGCCTCTCCGAGCACCACAGTTTTGCCGATATTGCTGCCGCGGCCTTCTTCGTTGCCTATGGAGAAATTAAAGAACCGGGGCCGGGGGAACAGGCTGAAACTAAAGGGATGGTGCGCCTCTTTATGACTATCGGCAGAAAGGACAAGATAAAGGTCGCCGACATTGTAAAATCGATAGCTTCCGAAGCAAACATACCCTACAGCAAGATAGGCAACATTGATGTCCTCGAAAAGTTTACGTTTGTGGAAGTGCCTGCCGAACTCGCGGACCGAGTTATACGCTCGGTGGACGATATGATTATGAAAGGGAAAAGGATCAAGATACAGCAGGCAAAAGCAAGACCCGCATAGGTTATAATTATGCAAGTCCGATGTCCTGTATGTAAAATAAAGACAACGTGGGAAGAAAACCCGTTTAAGCCATTTTGCTCTGAGCGATGCAAACTTATAGACCTCGGCAGGTGGGCCTCGGAGGAATACAAAGTCCCCGACAAGGATGAAGACACCCGGAAAGAAGATAACGACTAATTGGTTCACTACCCATTAATGAGGAGGACATAAGCAATGAATAGGATCATCGTTACCGGTGCTACAGGCAGAATGGGGGGCAGAATCATAGCGCTTCTAAAGGAATATTCCGAGCTGCAGCTTGCCGGCGCCCTGGAAAAGAAAGGCAGCGAAGGAATCGGCAGAGACATCGGCGCCCTGCTCGGTACAGGGGAAACAAAAGTGCTGCTCAGCGATGCGCTCGAAAATATAATCGGCAACGGAGATGTGCTTATTGACTTTACGGCCCCTGCTGCAACATTACAAAACGTGAAGCTTGCCGCTGAAAATAAAAAGGCTGTGGTCATAGGCACCACCGGCTTTTCGAAAGACGATATTGAGACGATACGGCATCTGTCCGGCAAAATCCCGATCGTGCTTGCCCCCAATATGAGCGTCGGCGTAAATCTGCTCTTCAAAATACTTCAGGATGTCGCAAGAGTGCTTGGTGACGATTACGATATTGAAATCATTGAGGCCCACCACCGACTGAAAAAGGACGCGCCGAGCGGGACCGCTCTTAAAATGGCGCAGGTCATTGCAGAGGCGGTAAAGAGAAATCTTGATGAAGTCGCCGTATATGCCAGGAAAGGGACAATCGGAGAGCGCACAAAGCAGGAGATAGGCATTCAGACAGTCAGGGCAGGGGACATTGTGGGTGAGCATACCGTGCTTTTCGGAGGTCTTGGTGAACGGATAGAGATCACTCATAAGGCATCCAGCAGGGACACTTTTGCCCGCGGCGCGCTAAAAGCCGCAATATGGGTCGCTGAGAAAAAAGCGGGATTATATGATATGCAGGATGTGCTGGGATTAAAATAGAACCAGGTCATAGGTTATAGGTGATAGGTTATGGGAAATGAAGAAAAAATCTCTTTTTGTTTTCATGACCTATGACCTATTACCTATGACCTGTCAGTAAATATATTTTTACGCCCAGGGTGTCCCGCCGTCAACAATGCTGTGTTCTTCCCACATAAACCAGTTGCCGGTATCGGACAGAAACGAGTAGGTATTTTCAAATATGGAGTAGTGCTGCTCCTCTTCATGGACCAGCCGTTCGAACAGCATTTTCTCTTTTTCAGTTACCGCTTCCTTCAGCGTTTTTTTGTAAAATTCCACTCCTTTTTTTTCCATGTTCATGGCTATCCTGAAGACTTCAAGATCATCGGTTGTGGCCTCAACCCGCTGCATCATCTCGTTCTTCAGCTCTTCAAAGACAGTTTTCACGTTTCCCATGGGGCTGACATCCTCTATTTTCAGGTCCAGTCCCTCTAAAAGACGTTGCAGCATTTCGAGGTGTCTTTTTTCATCCTCGACGACCGATAGGAACATTTTCTTCCCGACTTGGCGGCTTGTCCGCTCAGCCGCTTCCTTATAAAAACTTATGGCATCGGATTCCATCCTTATGGATATTTCTATGGCGTTCATTATTTCTCCTTTAATCTGTTTTTTCGAATAAATCCCTGGTTGCGCCGCATATAGGGCACACCCAGCTGTCGGGTAACTCTTCGAAGGGGGTCATGGGGGGGATCCCGGAATCGGGGTCTCCAAATTCAGGCTCATACACATATCCGCAAACACTGCACTTCCACTTATCCATAAGTCCTCCTGGTATCTGCATATGACTGTAATTACTTCTCTCTGTTCGCGCTTACAATTTATTCTTGTGAGTTGTCAGCTCCACTTTAATAATAGTATATCAGAGACTATGCACTGTCAATTCCTTCCATCTTTACTTTTGCGATCCTCTGCGCCACCATCTCAATGATCCTGAAACGTTTATTTTCGAAATCGACCGTATCGCCGGTTTTAGGTATTCGTTGCAGACTCATTACAATAAATCCCCCAAGCGTCTCATACTCTGTCGATTCAGGAATAATTATATTGTAATCCTGATTGAGGTCACTGGCGCTGAGCGATGCGTCGATAATCATCGAGCCGTCCTCAAGCAGGATAACCGGACTCTCTGTATCGTATTCGTCCCGGATCTCTCCGACTATTTCTTCCAGAAGGTCTTCCAGAGTCACAAGACCTGAAACGGCGCCATATTCATCTATAACTATTGCCATATGGACCCTTTTCCTCTGCATTTCTCTGAGGAGGATACTTATCTTCATGGTCTCCGGAATAAATATGGGCGGCTTGATTATCCTGTGAATATTGATGCTGTCTGTCCTGGAAAGCAGATTATAAAAATCTTTGGCATAAAGAATACCGCGTATATCATTAATATCTTTTCCTATGACCGGATATCGTGAAAACTTTTCTTCAAGAATAATTGCCTTTACTTCGTCGACCGTCATCGATATGCCGATGGTAACCATCTGGAGAGCGGGGATCATGACCTCTTTGACCGAGGTGTCGGTGAATTCAAAGACGCTGTGGATAAGTTCTTTCTCCGCCGATTCGAAGACACCCTGTTCTCCGCCTTCTTCTATAAGCAGTTTTACTTCCTCTTCCGAAACGTATTCCCGCGAGGTAAATGCCTTTGTGTGAAAAGGCTTTAATATAATATTGGTGCTGGCAGTCAGGATACTGACCAGAACATTTGCAATCTTTGAGAACCTGTCAATCAGCGGCGCAACCCAGAGGCCGACAACTTCTGAATTTGAGAGCGCCACGGATTTTGGGATAAGCTCGCCGAAGACAAGGAAGAAGAATGTTATGACGATAACAACAAACCCGATTGCAATGGCCTCGCTCGAAGCGGCAACAAAGGGTAAGGGGACCTCCTGAAGCAGGGGTTTGATGACCTTCACCGCCGCAGCTCCGCCGATCGCCGATGCGAGGTCGGCAGTCAGGGTTATGCC
The DNA here is from genome assembly GCA_963784135.1 of Nitrospirota bacterium. Taxonomy (GTDB): domain Bacteria; phylum Nitrospirota; class Thermodesulfovibrionia; order Thermodesulfovibrionales; family Dissulfurispiraceae; genus JADFXI01. The sequence goes on from CAWAQG010000004.1 coordinate 757,893, forward strand.
TATCTGTATAGTGGCCAAAAAACGGTCCGGTTTTTCCTTGAGCTTATATAGGACGTCGGCATTTTTGTTCCCCTCATCCATTAACTGTTTAACGCGCGTTCTTCTGCTGGTTACGACAGCAATTTCAGAAGCTGCAAAGAAACCATTAATAATAATACAAAGCGCTATAAGGAAGAGTTGTAGCCACATACCGGATAACATTCACCTTTAGACAACAGGGTTTGTGAGAAAGACGCATCAATACGGCCGGGGCATTGTTTCTCAAATGCACCGACAGCGTAACATGGGGGAAAAATTATAAACCGTAAACGATTATGATGCCTGGATGCCTGGTTAGAACACATGTGCGATAATTATATCATTTTTTCGGCAATATCTCATCAGCCATGACGGTCCGTGTGGCGAGCAGATAAACTGTCCGTATCTGTAGCACATAAACTGTCCGGATAAAATATATGGATAGCAAGGGGGCTATCCATGAAACGTTCGGCAGTGTTGCAGGAGGTACGGAAGATGAGATTTGAAGAAAGCTATGAGGGTTGGATACGAGGTCGATTAACGCAGGAAGAAGCAGCAACGCTTCTGGGTGTGTGCGATAGGACATTTAGAAGATATATGTTGAGGTATGAAGATACGGGCCTGGAGGGCCTTATAGATAAGCGTTTAGGGCAAATATCTCATAAACGTGCGCCTGTTGATGAAGTAGTCGCACTATCGGATCTTTATAGCAATCGCTTTTGTGGTTTCAATGTCAAACATTTTTATAGCTGGTACCGGCGTGCTTATCAAGGGACCAGAAGCTACACATGGGTCAAGAACACCCTCCAGGAAAAGGGATTGGTACCGAAGGCAGCACAGAAAGGTACACACAGGAAAAAGCGTACAAGGGCACCTTATACCGGTATGATGCTGCACCAGGATGGTTCCAAACATCAGTGGGTTGAAGGAAAATACTGGGATCTAATCGTAACTATGGATGATGCCACGAGTGAACACTACTCGATGTTTTTTGTGCAGGAGGAAGGCACTCAAAGCAGCTTTCAAGGGGTAAAAGAAGTTATTGAGCAACACGGATTGTTTGCTTCGTTGTATACGGATCGTGGAAGTCACTACTGGCATACACCTGAGGCCGGAGGGAAAGTGGACAAATCAAATCTTACCCAGTTCGGTCGTGCAATGAGCCAACTTGGAATTAAGATGATTGCTGCGTATTCTCCTGAGGCCAGGGGTCGTTCTGAGCGAGCCTTCGAAACTCATCAAGACCGCCTCGTCAAGGAGCTTGCAATGGCGGGCATTACTGAGATGAAGCAGGCCAATGATTATCTTGCCAGTACTTATATGCCAGCCCATAATGCCGAGTTCACTGTTGTCCCGCAGGAACCACAGAGCGTATTCGTGACTTGGGCAGGCACTGCCTTGGAAGACATCCTATGCGAACAGTATGACCGCACCGTAGGCAACGACAACTGTGTAAAGTTCGATGGGCTAAAACTTCAGATCCCGCCAAATCAATATCGCTGCCACTACGTTAAGGTCGAAGTTCGCGTCCATCGTTATCCGGATGGTGGCCTTGCTATATTCCATGGACCGAGAAAACTGGCGGTCTTTGACCCTAAAGGAAAGGAGATTGCAAAGTGCTCACATGCAGCGGCATGAGACTCAATAAAACTGACATCGGTGGCCTGCCATGTTCCATGCGCAGCCACCCTGCAGAACCGGACAGTTTATTTGCTCTAAAACCGGACAACTCTATTTGTTGACAACACAGCCATGACGGTCCGCCGTTAAGGCTGCACCGTAAGAATAGTCCTTACAACATCGGGATAATGCGCGATAAGCCTTAGCTCATCATCGGTGAGCGGTTTCTGAGTATGGAGGTTGGCATACTGCGCAAGTTCGAGTATTCTCCTCGCCTCGTTGTCATCATGGAATTCTATGCCAAGCTTCGAGTATACATGCCTGAACCCTTTGATGCCGCCATATTCACCCGTCGTAATGACTCTTCCGGTCTCGGTGAGTTCCGGCTCTCCTCTTCCCACATCCTCAGGGTCGTATAATTCATAATTTCTCCTGTCTTTCAGGGCGCCGTCGGCATGAATGCCGGATTCATGCGCAAAGGCGTTGGCTCCTACGCCCGGCTGGCTGATAGGGATAGGGAGGTTAAAGGCATAGGATGCATACTTGGCAATCTTCCATGATTTTTTCAAATCAACATGCTCATCGAGAGGCACTTTGTCTTTCACGCCATGGGAGTATTTTAACGCAAGGATAGTGGATACAAGGTCGCAGTTGCCCGCTCGCTCGCCGTATCCGTTTATCGTCGTATTTATGTATGAGTCGACACCGGCATCTATGGCGCCCTGGGCGCCGGCCACCGAGACGGCTTCGGCCATTCCAAGGTCGTTGTGGCAGTGCATCTCTATATGGAATTTTGTCGAAAAAGAAAGAGCTTTTATCCTCTCATATATAGTAATCGGGTCATCTACACCCAGAGTGTCGCAGTACCTGAACCTGTTTGCCCCCGACTCCTTGCCCATGAGCGCAAATTCAATCAGCCGGTCGAGTTCGGTCCTCGATGCGTCCTCGGCATTCACTCCTATCGTTTCAGCTCCGAGTTCCCTCGCAAGCCTGACCGATTCTGAAACAGTTTTTAAAATATTCTCCCATGACTTCTTCCCCTGGAATTTACCCTGCAGCATGATATCGGAAGTAGACATGGATATGTTCAGATGTTTTATTCCCGGGCAATTCTTGAAAGTTAGTATTACGTCTTCGGGAATAGCACGGCACCAGCCTTCAAGGTGTAATCTCTTGATCGCCCCCTGTCCGGCGAGCGCGAGGTTCGCATTAATATAGTTGATCTCATGTTTAAGAGTCGGGAACCCGACCTCGCTCTGATAAATACCCATTTCGTCGAGATAAATATTCAGCATGGTCTTCGACAATTTCGGCAGCAGGATCCTTGACGTCTGGACGCCGTCCCTGTTGGTAACGTCTATCAGATATACTTTGCTGCTCATTTGCTCCTTAGGTCAGATAGGCTTGTTGAGGCGCGGTTATTTTTTACGGGAAGTCTCCCGGGCGATGGCAATTTTACCGGTCCTTACGAATTCCTTTATACCCATCGGTTTCATGAGTTCTATAAATGCCTCTATCTTTTTCTCATCACCTGTAATCTCAATGGTATATGTGCTGGGACTTGAATCCACAATTCTGCCCCTGAATATTTCGGCTGTCCTCAGCACTTCCGCCTTGTTCTCCTGGCGCGGAGCCACTTTAAGCATCACCATTTCTCTCTCAACATGGTCCAGTTCGGTGAGGTCCGTAACTTTTATCACATCTATCAGTTTATGGAGCTGTTTTGATATCTGCTCAATTACCCAGTCGTCACCGGTGGTGACTATTGTCATTACCGACACCTGAGGATCTATGGTCTCGCCCACGGAAAGGCTTTCTATATTGTATCCCCTGCCGCTGAAGAGCCCCGAAACCCTCGAAAGAACGCCGAATTTATTTTCAACAAGCACTGATATTGTATGTCTCATGTAATTCCCCCTTACTTCACCGCTTTCAGTTTTTTCTCAGGTTTCTTTTCTGTCTCTTCAAACAGCATAGAGTCGATCGCTGCGCCTGCAGGGACCATGGGATAAACCTTTTCCTTCCAGTCAACGACAAAATCCATGAACACCGGTTTTTTGACCTTGAACGCCTCTTTGAGGACAGGTTCGACTTCGCTGGGTTTGGTTGCCCTCAGCCCAACAGCTCCATATGCATGGGCCAGTTCGACGAAATCCGGAGTGACGTCAAGATTGGTGTGCGAGTAGCGCTCCTGAAAAAACAGCTCCTGCCACTGCCGCACCATTCCGAGATAGCGGTTGTTCAGGATGGCAACTTTTACCGGAAGTTTGTAAATGACCGCTGTCGCCAATTCCTGGATATTCATCTGGATACTGCCGTCGCCTGCGATATCAATAACAAGTTTATCAGGGAATGCAAGCTGTGCGCCGATAGCTGCAGGAAACCCATATCCCATGGTGCCGAGTCCGCCGGAAGTCAGCAGCCGCCTCGGCTTGTCAAACTTGTAAAATTGGGCTGTCCACATCTGGTTTTGGCCGACCTCGGTAGATATAATGGCGTCGCCCCTGGTAAGCTCATAGATTTTTTCTACGACATACTGAGGTTTGATAACATCTTTTTTCCAGGTATAACCCATCGGCCTTTCTTTTTTCCAGAGATCTATCTGCTTCAGCCAGGCTTTTCTGATTTGGTCCCAGGGCTCCTTTATATCTTTTTTAAGCACTTTGTTCAAAACGGTAAGGATGTTTTTGACATCACCAACAATGGGTATATCAACTCTTACATTCTTCCTGATGGAGGTGGGGTCAATGTCTATGTGTATTATCCTGGCGTGAGGCGCAAAGCCCTCGATTTTTCCGGTGACCCTGTCGTCGAACCTCATGCCCACGGCTATCAGGAGGTCTGATTCCTGAACGCTCTTGTTTGCATAATACGTACCGTGCATGCCGAGCATGCCCAGCGAAAGCGCATGAGTGCCTGGAAACCCCCCAAGGCCCATGAGTGTCATGGTGACCGGGATATTGGCATATTCCGCAAACTCCAGTAATTCGTGCGAGGCCCCGGAGAGAACACAGCCGCCCCCGGCGATTATAAGCGGCCTTTTGGCCTTTGCTATTTCATGGGCGGCCTTATCTATCATCCACTTGTTGCCCTCGTAAGTCGGGTTATAACTCCGCACCTCCACTTTTTCAGGCCAATGGAATTCAGTTTTTGCAGAAGTCACATCTTTTGGGAGGTCTATCAGCACAGGTCCGGGACGTCCCGTTGTTGCTATGTGGAACAACTCTTTTAACTGTGATGCCAGTTCCTTTACATCCTTGGCAAGGACATTGTATTTTGTGCACGGCCTGGTTATACCGACAATGTCAGCCTCCTGAAAGGCGTCGTTGCCTATCAAAACGGTCGGGACCTGACCTGTGAGAACAACAACGGGTATCGAGTCCATGGAAGCGTTTGCGATGCCCGTCACGGTATTGGTTGCGCCGGGGCCTGAAGTCACCAGCACAACGCCGGGCTTTCCGGTTGCGCGGGCGTAACCGTCGGCAGCATGGACGGCGCCCTGTTCATGCCGCGTCAGTATAAGTTTCAAATCCTTGTCGTCATACAGCAGGTCGAAAATATTAAGTATGACGCCGCCCGGGTATCCGAAAATATGTTTAACGCCGAGTTTCTTAAGGGACTCAAGTATTATTTCAGCACCTGACATTTTCATTGTTTTACTCCTTGCGTTTTAGACTGCTTAATGTATCTGAATTATAAAATAGCATAATTCCCGGCAACTTTCCATATATATTATGACCATTTATTTTCTTTGTCATTCCCGCGTGTCGGGAATCTTTCTTAAAATAGAGCACGATTCCGGACAAGCCGGAATGACGGCTTGTATCATTTCTCCTGCAATAATGAGGTTTCGAAAGCGCCTTGAAACCGAATATAAAAAAATCTTTATTTTTTGTATCACTTTGTGGTTTAATATGGTGCCTTTAATGATAGCCCCGTGAGGCTAAAAGGAGTTGTTTGTGTACTACACTATAAAATATATGCGGGCCTTCTCCTGGATACAGGGGGAGGCTTTTTTATGTCTGTAATGATAAAGGAACTGGTCAATAAAAAGGACATCGAAAGGATAGTGTCGAGGATCGCCCATGAAATTATCGAAAAGAATAAGGGGATTGAGGGACTATGTCTTGTCGGCATACAGCGCGGAGGGGTGCACCTTGCCGTAAGGCTCGCTTCAAAAATCAGGGACATAGAACATGAGGAGATTGCCGTCGGGTCCCTGGACATCTCTCTTTACAGGGATGACCTCGGCATAAGAAAGCACCACCCCGTTGTAAGAAAGACCAGTATCCCTTTCGATATCAGCGAGAAGAAAATTGTCCTGGTGGATGATGTACTTTATACCGGGCGCTCCATCAGGGCCGCAATGGACGCGCTCATGGATTACGGTCGTCCGGCCCAGATCCAGCTTGCGGTGCTTATCGACAGGGGACACAGGGAACTGCCCATACGCCCTGACTATGTGGGCAAGAACATTCCCACCTCACGTTCAGAGAACATAGAGGTGCAGTTCGAAGAGGACGGTTTTGAAGACAAAATTCTCATACAGTCGGCGGAATAAATTATGACCAAGGACCTTGTCGGCATAAAGGAACTGTCAAAGGAAGACATCGAGCAGGTGCTGGTAACGGCGTCTTCATTCAAAGATGTTCTGAAAAGGGACATTAAAAAGGTCCCGGCCCTGAGGGGAAAGACTGTCGTCAATCTTTTTTTTGAGCCCTCTACAAGAACTAAAACCTCCTTTGAACTTGCCGAGAAAAGACTGAGCACCGATGTGCTCAATTTTTCAGTCCCTACGAGCAGCGTGGTCAAAGGCGAGACCCTTTACGATACAGTAAAGACCATCGAGGCCTATGGCGTGGATTTCATCGTTATCAGGCACGCTTCAAGCGGTGCGCCGCATTTTATTGCCCGCAACGTCAGCGCATCTGTGATAAATGCAGGGGACGGCATTAATGAACACCCAACCCAGGCGCTGCTCGATGCCTTCAGTATTATAGAAAAGAGGGGAACGCTTGACGGGCTTAAAATCGCTATTATCGGAGATATATATCACAGCAGGGTGGCGAAATCGAACATCTACCTTCTTTCAAAGTTCAATACATCCATCAGATTGATAGGTCCTCCGACGCTCATCCCCGATGTGGGGGATTACGGGGTGGAAGTTTTCTTTGATATGGACAAGGGGCTTAAGGATATCGATGTCGTCATGATGCTGAGAATACAGACGGAGCGGCAGGGCAGGGGTTTCTTTCCTTCCGCCAGGGAGTATTCCAAATATTGGGGAATGGACATGAAGCGGCTTAACCTGACCGGAAAAAACACCATAGTCATGCATCCCGGCCCTATGAACAGAGGCGTTGAGATCGCTTCGGACGTTGCCGACAGCTCCCGGTCGGTCGTGCTGGACCAGGTGACAAACGGTATAGCGGTCAGGATGGCTGTGATGTACCTGCTGGCTGAAAATGAAAAAAAATAATAGCATCCTGCTTATAAAAGACGGCCATATCATTGACCCCTCACAAGGGATCAACGGCATAGGCGATGTCCTTATTAACGGAGGCACTATAGCCGCAATTGACCTTAAGGGCGGCAAACGGGACAGAGCTGGAGAAAAGAATGCAGTTTCCGAACTTAAAGGACTTCCGGACCTGCAGACCATTGATGCCGCCGGATTATATGTGCTCCCCGGCCTTGTGGACATGCATACCCATCTGCGGGAGCCGGGATATGAGCATAAGGAGACCATCAGGACCGGGACTATGGCGGCTGTCAGGGGCGGCTTTACTTCTGTTTGCGCTATGCCGAATACAAATCCGGTCAATGATAACCCGACAGTCACCGCCTTTATCATCAAAAAGGCGGCGGAAGAGGGCTTTTGTTCCGTTTATCCCATAGGCGCGATCACGAAAGGACAAAAAGGTGAAGAGCTTGCCGAAATAGGCCTTATGTATGATGCCGGCTGCAGGGCGTTTTCCGATGACGGCCGGCCGGTCATGAGCAGTATTATAATGCGAAGGGCACTTGAATACTCAAGGACATTCAATGTGCCGCTTATCTCTCACTGTGAAGACCTTGCCCTTGCCGACAACGGGGTAATGAACGAAGGTATACTTTCTACGACCCTCGGACTGAAAGGGGCCCCTTCAGCCGCGGAAGAAGTAATGGTTGCAAGAGATATTATCCTTTCCGGATTAACGGGAGGAAGGCTGCACATTGCGCATGTTTCGACTGAGGGTTCCGTAAGACTAATACGGCAGGCAAAAGAGCGCGGAATACGGGTCACCGCAGAAACATGCCCGCACTACTTCAGTATCACCGAAGATGCGGTCAAGGTATATAATACGAATGCAAAGGTAAACCCTCCCTTGCGGTCTGAGAAAGACATCGCGGCAATCAAGAGGGGACTGCTGGACGGTACAATCGACGTGATTGCTATTGATCATGCGCCCCACCACCGTGATGAAAAGCTTCAGGAATTTGACAAGGCGCCGGCGGGCATTTCCGGACTTGAAACTGCCCTGAGCCTGGGACTTAGACTGGTCGAAGAAGGCGTTCTAACTATTGAGGCCCTGGTGGAAAAGATGGCGTTAAATCCTGCGCGGATTATCGGCATTGACAAAGGCACTCTGCGGCCTGGTTCGGATGGGGATGTCACAATAATAGACAGCAAAAAGGAAGTTATTATTGATGCAGATGCTTTTGCATCAATGGGAAAGAACACCCCTTTCGACAATTGGACGTTGAAGGGGGGCCCGGTAATTACAATAGTCAGAGGGACAGTTTATGCGGCCCCAAAGTAAGGCAATGCTCGTATTATCAGATGGGACGGTTTTTGAAGGCAAAGGGTTCGGAGCGCCGGGCGAGACCATCGGCGAGGTCGTTTTTAATACATCCATGACCGGCTACCAGGAAATACTCACGGACCCGTCATATAAAGGGCAGATCGTCACGATGACATACAGCCAGATAGGCAATTACGGGGTAAACAAAGAGGATGCAGAATCGGCAGGCGGGCCGAAAGTGGAGGGCTTCATTGTAAGGGAATACCTCGACTTCCCGAGCAACTGGCGCTCCGAACTTGCGCTGGGGCGCTATCTTCAGGACAACAATATCACCTGCATTGAAGACGTCGATACAAGGGCGCTGACGCGGCATTTGAGAAATCATGGCGCGCAGATGGGCATTATTTCGACTGTCGATAGCGATCCCAACAGCCTGCTCGCTAAAGTAAAGGCACACCCTGGAATCTCTGCCTTTGATTATGTCCCGGAAGTTACAGCAAAAGGCCCGTATACATGGACTGAAGGGTGCTGGAAGTGGTGTGCCGTCGAAAAACAGGCCCCTTCATTAAAGGTAGTAGTTTATGATTTCGGAGTTAAATTTAATATCCTAAGGAATCTTGCCGAGGCGGGCTTCGAGGTCAGGGTAGTGCCTGCGAGTACCCCTGCCGAAGCAGTGCTTGATATGGTCCCTGACGGCATTATACTGAGCAACGGCCCTGGAGATCCCGAAACCGTTACATATGCTGTTGAAAATGTGCGAAAATTGATGGGTAAAAAACCGATATTCGGCATCTGTCTCGGCCACCAGATACTCGGCCTGGCGATGGGAGGCAAGACATACAAACTCAAATTCGGCCACCACGGAGGCAACCATCCTGTAAAGGATATTGAGACCGGAAGGGTGGAAATAACATCCCAGAACCACAACTATTGCGTTGATATCCATAGCCTGCGCGGCAAGACAAAACTCACCCACAGGAACCTCTACGACGGCACGGAAGAAGGCATGCGTCATGTTGAATTTCCCATTATCTCTGTCCAGCACCATCCTGAGGCGGGTCCGGGACCGAATGATTCCGCTCATCTGTTCAGGCGATTCAGGAAAATGGTAATGGATAATGGGTAATAGGTTATTGGTAAACGGATGATGAGAGATGAACAAAAGCGCAGCTTACGCATTTGATATAAACGATAAGGTACTTGCATTCAGGACGGCGTCGTTCAGAGCGGAAAAAGGCAGTGTGCTGCACAGCGGTATTTATAACCGCGAGACGGCCTCCACTCTTGCCGCCGGGACATGCATAATCCTGCTCGGATTTTTTTTTGCCTCCGGGCAGCGCATGTCCGTGGTTTCTTTTATAGCGGCATTGCTGCTGTTTGTGCTGCTCTTTCTTTTTTTCAGGACCTTTGTTTTCCGTGAAACTTTTTTGCGGGCTGTCATAGACAAAGGGAATAATGTTGTTGCCATTACGCGCAAGGGGTTTTCCCGAATGGAAAAACAGTTATTTGCCCTTGCCGAGCTTGAGGGAATCAGGGAGGATTATAAAGAAGTTGCTCCGGAAAACCCCGACGGAATAAAAATTGTCGAGAAGATAGCGCTCCAGCACGGCACTGTTATTCCCGGCTTCGGAGCTGCGGCAGAATTTTACACCGTGGAATTTGAATTCAAAGATGCGGGAAGAGTAATGGTTTTCTCTTCCGGAGACTATTCCGAAGCCGATGCCGTGGCAAGGACTTTTAAAAATTTTATAGAGAGGTAAGAAGTAATGCCCAAGCGAACGGATATAAAGAAGATACTTTTGATCGGCTCAGGTCCTATAGTGATCGGCCAGGCATGTGAGTTCGACTATTCGGGAACGCAGGCATGTAAAGCCCTTCGCGAAGAGGGCTATACGGTGGTACTGGTGAATTCCAACCCGGCAACGATAATGACCGACCCCGAGACCGCGGACTCTACTTATATTGAGCCCCTGTCTGTTGAGTTTATTGAGATGATCATCAAAAAAGAGAGACCCGATGCGATATTGCCGACCATGGGCGGGCAGACTGCTCTCAACCTCGCAGTGGAACTCTCCGAGTCAGGAGTGCTCGACCGTTACAAGGTGGAGCTGATAGGCGCCAAACTGCATGCGATCAAAAAAGCTGAAGACAGGGAGTTGTTTAAAAAGGCGATGCGGAACATCGGACTCGAAGTCCCGAAGAGTGCGGCAATAACCACCATCCAGGACGGACTTGATATTATAGAGCATCTTGGTTTTCCGGTCATCCTCAGGCCGGCATTCACGCTCGGAGGTACGGGAGGAGGGATTGCATATAACATTGAAGAATATCGGGAACTCCTTGATAGAGGGCTGAAACTCAGCCCGGTCAGCCAGGTGCTTGTGGAGGAGTCTGTGATAGGGTGGAAAGAGTATGAGCTTGAAGTGATGCGGGACAAGAAAGACAACGTCGTCATAGTCTGCTCCATTGAAAATTTCGATCCTATGGGTGTTCATACCGGCGACTCAATTACAGTGGCGCCTGCGCAGACACTGTCTGATAAGGAATACCAGAGAATGAGAGACGCAGCTATAGCGGTGATCCGTGAAATCGGCGTCGATACGGGCGGATCAAACATTCAGTTTGCGTTGGACCCTCAGAACGGGAGGATGGTGCTTGTAGAGATGAACCCGAGGGTATCGAGGAGTTCAGCGCTTGCCAGTAAGGCAACAGGCTTCCCGATTGCAAAAATTGCAGCCAAGCTTGCAGTCGGATACGCCCTCGACGAGATAAAGAATGACATTACACGGGAAACCCCTGCATCCTTTGAGCCTGCCATCGATTATGTGGTGACAAAGATTCCGCGGTTCACTTTTGAAAAGTTTCCGGATGCTGATGCAACACTCACCACTCAAATGAAATCGGTCGGGGAGGTAATGTCTATCGGCAGAACGTTCAAAGAATCCCTGCAGAAAGCACTGAGAAGTCTCGAAATAGATTGCTCAGGTTTTGAGCCCAGGGACAGTCCGGTCAAAGAGATAAGAGCAAGACTTAAAACCCCCAATGCCGAGAGGATATGGTATATATCGCAAGCGCTCAGACAGGGGATTTCGATCGAAGAGGTCTACTCGCTTACCGGGGTGGACCCGTGGTTTTTGAACAATATAATGCAGATTATCGAAATGGAAGAGAAGATCAGCTCTGAAGCCCGAAAACCGGGAATCCCGGAAGAAAAAGATGCTGTACTGAGAGAGGCAAAGGAATATGGTTTTTCTGATAAGCGCATTGCTGAATTGACCGGAGAAACCGAGAAGGACGTAAGGGACTTCAGGAGAAGGAACGGAATAAGGCCGGTCTATAAACTTGTCGACACCTGCGCTGCAGAGTTTGAGGCCCATACTCCATACCTGTATTCGACTTATGAGAAACCATTTTATAAGGTCGGGAGTTCCACGGATTTGTCGAATGCGAAGCAAATCCGACCGACAGGAAAAAAGTGGTCATTCTGGGTTCGGGGCCGAACAGGATCGGCCAGGGAATAGAATTTGATTATTGTTGTGTCCATGCAGTATTTGCCCTCAGGGAGCTGGGTTATGAGACTATTATGGTCAACTGCAATCCGGAAACGGTCAGTACCGATTACGATACCGCCGACCGTCTCTACTTTGAACCGTTGACCATTGAGGATGTCCTTAATATCATTGAGCTCGAACAGCCGGAGGGGGTTATTGTTCAGTTCGGCGGACAGACGCCGCTGAAACTCGCGGTGCCCCTTGAGAATGAGGGCGTAAGAATACTGGGGACGTCTCCTTATTCCATTGACAGGGCCGAAGACAGGAGAAAGTTTAAGGAACTTCTGCATAAACTGGAGCTTAAACAGGCTGAAAGCGATACTGCCATGTCGATTGACGAGGCGGTTGCAGTGGCAGACAAGATAGGATACCCGGTCATGGTGAGACCCTCATATGTTTTGGGCGGTCGCGCAATGGAGATCGTTTATGACGAAGGCTCCATGACCGACTATATGAGAAAGGCTGTTAAGGCATCTCCGGAACACCCGATTCTGATAGACAAATATCTCGAAGATGCAATAGAAGTGGATGTGGATGCTATCGCAGACGGCTTCGACGTCGTGATTGGCGGAGTTATGGAACATATCGAGGAGGCCGGTATTCATTCCGGCGATTCAGCCTGCTCAATTCCTCCTTACTCATTGCCCCAGTTTATTGTCGGGGAGATCAGGAAGCAGACAAAAGCATTAGCAAGGGAACTCGACGTAAAGGGGCTGATGAACGTGCAGTTCGCGGTAAAAGACGGTGAAATATTTGTACTGGAAGTCAACCCCAGGGGATCAAGAACAATCCCTTACGTGAGCAAGGCCACCGGAGTGCCCCTGGCAAAACTCGCTGCCAAGGTAATGCTCGGCAAAACCCTGAAGGAACTGGGCCTGACGAAAGAAAAAGAATTGACGCATGTTGCGGTGAAAGAGGCGGTTTTCCCTTTTGACCGCTTCCCCGGAGTAGATACCATACTGGGCCCCGAAATGAAATCGACCGGTGAAGTAATGGGCATTGATGAAGATTTCGGCCTGGCCTATGCAAAGGCGCAGGCTGCAAGCTACAACAGGATCCCTACGTCGGGAAAGATCATTATCAGCGTAAAAGATAAAGACAAGCCTCATACGGTCGGGATCGCAAGAAAATTGGTCGATATGGGGTTCAGGCTTGTCGCCACCAGGGGTACCGCCCAGTTCCTCAAACTGAACGGTATAGATATGGAAGTCATTAATAAAGTGACGGAAGGCCGTCCTCACATAGTGGACCTTATCAAGAACAGAGAGGTAAACTTCATAATAAATACGGTCACCGGAACGCAGGCGCAGAGGGATTCTCTTTCCATAAGAAGAAGCGCCCTGCAATTCAAAGTGCCGTACACGACAACCATATCCGGTGCACGGGCGGTAATAAAAGCGATTGAAATGCTTCAAAAGAAAGAAGTGAGCATCAAGTCGATCCAGGAATACCATAAAAGCGTGGGTTAGTCATGTCATGCCGGACGGAGCTTATTATACAATAATTTGACTTGATTTTTTTTTTCTGATATTCTCATTTGAGCAATGAGAATATGGATAGTTCTTATTATTTTGATTATACCTGTTTCATCCGGGTATGCTTTCGATATTGAAGGATTGAGGCCGCTCCCGCCTTACGGTGTATTTTCCACATTCAGCGCAGAAAGCCTTAAACAAAACACTGTCGGTATAAGTCTCGGATTCGAAAGATCGGCACAGCCGAATTTTTATCGCGAAACGCTGCAGCTTGCCTATGGGATCCATGACCGGTTTGAATTCGATTTGACACTCCCCTATATCAATAATTATGAAAACCATATTAATGGCTTCGAAGACGCAAACTTCGGGATCAAACACAGGATTCTGGATGAGGGGCTGTATTACCCCGCAATTGCGTATATGCTTATGGTCGCCACACCCTCCGGCGACGATGCATTTTCTACTGAAGGAGAACATGGAGCGGGATTGTTGTTAACCAAGAAAGTAGGCCCTTTCAAAGGGCATTTGAATATATTGTATGAGAAACCCGGCAGCGGTGACCTGCGGTCCCAATATAATGTAAACATCGGAAGCGAACTGGCTATCACGCATGACTCGAAAGTCCTCGCCGAACTGGTGGGGAAAAAAGATTATTTTAAAAATAAAATCGATCTCCTCGAATGGCGGGTGGGATACAGGATCGCAACTCTTGAGAACCTTTATACAACAGTAGGCGCGGGTTTTAACATAGAAAGACGTACCCCCGATTACCGCCTGTTATTTTCAATAAGCATTATTTTGCCGAAAGAGAAGAAAAAACTGCAAAAAATCTACGAAGAGTGAGGGTCTGCGCATAAATAACCCGCACATTGATTCATCTCAGCTTCAGGTCATCTTTGACTGATCTTCAGTCGCAAAATCCTCAATGTAGCTATGCTACACCTGCGGGTTTGCTCAATCAGATCAGCCAAATCTGACCCAAATCTGAGAGTCTGAATGCACAAGTTATTTATTCGCAAACCCTATATGGTATACTACACATCATGTTTAATTTCACTTTACCTGAGCTTGTAGTAATTTTTGTAGTGGCGCTGATAGTCTTTGGCCCGAATAAGCTTCCTGAAATCGGCAGGGCGCTCGGCAAAGGAATAGGCGAACTGAAAAAGGCGCTTAATGGAGTCAAAGAGCAGGTCGGTCCGGAAATCAACGCCATAAACCAGCCTGCTTCCGGCAAGGGGTGCTCTCAGGGAGGCAATGCCGATCAAAGGCCTGAGCATAAGGCCACGGAAACAATGGATGCTCATGATTCAAATGCCACGGAACAGCGCGATACTTCAACTAAAGATCACGCCTGATTCATTATAGCCGGGAGACCCTGAATGGCGGACTATACAATGCCCCTTATGGCCCACCTTGGCGAACTCAGGAAACGCATTATCATCTCACTTATTGCCGTGACGGTAACTTTCGTTATTGCTTTTAATTATTCCGAGGAAATCTTCAGGTTTATAATGTTTCCCCTCAAATACAGCCTCGATTTTTCCGTAAAGAAATTATTTTTACACTTTGTGCCTCAGGATAAACTTCATAATACAAAACTTGTGTTCCTTGCTCCGGCCGAGGCGTTCTGGATGAACCTGAAAGTCGCTTTTGTAGCAGGGTTTATGTCGGCTTTGCCGGTAATTTTTCATCAGCTTTGGCTATTTATATCCCCCGGACTTCTTCCGAAGGAAAAAAAATATGTCCTCCCCTTTATTTTGTTTGCTACAGCTCTTTTTCTTGCGGGGGCTGCTTTCTGTTTCTTTATAGTATTGCCTTTTGCAATGGGGTTTCTCCTTACGTATAAAGTGGGAGATTTTCTTATGCCCATGCTTTCTGTGGGGCAGTACGTGGACTTCTGCCTTAAGTTCATTCTTGCTTTCGGCGTCATATTCGAACTGCCAATCGCCATTATTTTTCTTACAAAAATGGGCATCGTCACTCCTAAGGGACTTGCGAGAAACAGGAAGTTTGCCGTTCTGTTCGCTTTTATCGCTGGTGCGATCCTGACGCCGACGCCGGATGCTTTTAACCAGACACTCATGGCTGTCCCGATAATTTTGCTTTATGAAGTCGGCATCTGGATCTCGCCGCTGTTTGTTAAAAAAAATGAGGGGACTGCCGAATCATAAGTGCTTCAGTTCATAAATATTGAATCACTGAACAAGGGAGAGCGCGGGGTATGACTGATACGGGGACAAAGAACCTTAAGGCAATTGCGTCGGATATTGCTGAAGGATATGTATCGATAAACCAGCTTTATTTAAAGCCTTTAAATGAGCATTCCCTTAAATCTCTCTATTCGATAGTGATGAAGGCGCAAGCCGGAATCCGCGCCGAGTCTTTCCCGTATCGCGATATTGATCTCATAAGAAAGCGGAGTCTTAAGCTCCAGAGACTATATTCCGCGCTCACAGTCATAAAAAATACAGCTCGCGAGAGAAAATACAGGTGGTGAATTTCCGGTCACTTCAGCGTTTTTTGCTGCGCCGCCTTTATTTCCTGCATCAGATACTTTGCCGCAATCCCGTTAAAGGCCCCTGTCACAGTTCCTGCCGCTGCTAAAAAGGGCAGCACAACCAGGACCGCCTCGATTTTCCTGACAAAAAGCACATAGGCGGTGAAGAGCTGCGCTATATTATGAAAAAAGGCCCCGATCAGGCTGATTCCAAGCGGGCCGAAAAGGCCGGGGAAAAGAGTCATTGCGATACACATTGAAAGGGTGCCTGCCAGCCCGCCGCTAAGGCTTAGGAAAAAGGCGGGCCCCAAAAAAGTGCCGAGAAGCAATGAGCCAAGGACAATCCTGATCATGGTGACCGTCAATGCCGGTTTGGTCCCATAAATAAAGAGCGTGATTACGGTAATTATATTTGAAAGCCCGAGGCGCAGCCAGGGTATGGGTGTAGGAATGAGCGCCTCAAAACCATGCAGGGCAAGGGCATATGACGCCAGGATAGCTATACGGTGTTTATCCGCTGATTGCATCGGGATCTTTGCTATTGTCGGGGCGTGAAATGGTAACAATAACTTTATTGGGAAGGCATATGATGGCCCCTTTTTCTATCCAGCCCTGATGGATGCAGACTTTGTTGGGGCAGGGAGCTTCCTTTATCCTGACCTTCCCTCCCTTTATTTCAACGGTGGTCAATCCGATCACCCCGCTGAATTCGACTGTTCTGTCCTTGTTGAGCGGAAATGTATACTTTAGCTTGCCGTCGACCTCTATTCTGACTTCAGTCCCTTTCGGTATCGCCTCTCTTACATAAGCGAAACTATAAAAAGACAGAAAGATGCATATTGAGAGCAGGACTTTATCGGCCAGCGTAGTCTTAATGCCGCTCATTTCATCCTCCGTTCATCCTCCGGGCCAGGAACCTTCCGGTATGCGAATTCACGTTGCCGGCAACTTCCTCCGGAGTGCCGGTGGCGATGATTCTGCCGCCGTCATTGCCGCCTTCCGGACCGAGGTCGATTACGTAGTCAGCCGATTTTATGATATCGACATCGTGCTCAATGATAATGACGCTGTTGCCCAGGTCTACCAGCCTGTTTATGACATTCAGCAGACGCTGCACATCGACGAAGTGAAGCCCTGTTGTAGGTTCATCGAGAATATACAACGTATTTCCGGTGGCCTTTTTGCCAAGCTCTTTTGAGAGCCTCAAACGCTGGGATTCTCCTCCCGAGAGCGTGGTAGCGGGCTGACCCAGTCTCAAGTACCCCATCCCGATATCGTCAAGTATATCGAGGCGCTGTTTCAGGGGAGGGATTGCCGCAAAAAATTCAAGCGCCTCGGAAATCGTCATTTCGAGGATGTCGGAAATATTTTTACCCTTGTAATAGATATCCAGTGTTTCTTTATTATACCGCTTGCCTTTGCATACATCACAGGTCACGTAGACTTCCGGGAGGTAGTGCATTTCAATCTTCTTCAGCCCATCACCCTGGCAGGTTTCACAGCGGCCGCCCGCAAGATTAAAACTGAACCGCGAGCCCTTGTACCCCCTTACCCTCGAATCAGCAAGCTGCGCAAAAAGGTCCCGGATGAATGTGAATATCCCGGAGTAAGTTGCCGGATTTGACCTTGGAGTCCTTCCGAGCGGCGATTGATCAACACAAATGACCTTATCGATTTTTTCGAGTCCTTCAATACGCCTGTATTTTCCCGGGGTGACTTTGCTCTTATACAACTGCCTGGCAAGCGCCTTGTATAAGACTTCGAATATCAAGGTGCTTTTGCCGGAACCGGACACGCCTGTGACACAGACAAAAGAGCTGAGGGGAATAGAAACATTTATATCTCTGAGGTTGAACTCCGACGCCCCCTCAATAACAAGAAAATCCCTGGGTGTCCGGCGGCTGGACGGCACCGGGATAGAGAGCTTTTTGCTCAAATATTTCCCGGTGATGGACGACTCGCTATTTTGAATTTCCTCGGGAGTGCCGGCGGCAATGATCCAGCCGCCGTTCTTGCCTGCGCCGGGCCCCATATCAATAATGTAGTCAGCCCACCGGATTGTTTCCTCGTCGTGCTCCACGATTATGACCGTATTGCCGCTGTCACGTATTGCCGCAAGGTTTTTAAGCAGCTTGCCGCAGTCCTTCGGATGCAGTCCTATGCTTGGCTCGTCGAGCACATACAGAACACCGGTGAAAGATGAGCCCAATTGTGTCGCAAGCCTTATCCTCTGCGCCTCTCCTCCGGAGAGCGTGAGCGAAGGCCTGTTCAGCGTCAGGTAGCCAAGGCCTACTTTATCAAGAAAGGAAAGCCTGTCACTGACCTCTTTCAGCACTCTTTTTGAGATGGTCTTTTCTCTTTCGGAGAGAATGAGGCCGTCCACAAATGTTTTTGCCTCCTCAACCGACATTGCCGAGAATTCGCCGATATTTATATTGCCTATCTTCACGGTAAGCGCTTCTTTTCTGAGCCTCATGCCGGCGCAAGCCTTGCAAATGGGCAAATGGACCAGTTCCTGTTCGTAAATATCCTCGGGGTAATCCTCCTCAACAATGCCTTCAAACCCCATGCCGTTACATTTGGGACAGGCCCCATACCTGCTGTTGAACGAAAACAGGCGCGGCTCTATTTCGGGATAGCTAATACCGCAGTTCGGGCATGCAAGGTTTTTGCTGAAAGGGATGTCCCTGTTTTCATCAATAAGATTGATTACCACAGTATCGGCGTATTTCAGAGAGGTGTCGATGGCATGCTTGATCTGCCGCTCTATGCCCGGCTTTATGATAAAGCGGTCGATGACGATCTCGATAGTGTGGCGCTTCTGCTTTTGTAATACAATGTCCTGGGTAAGCTCCACCATCTTTTCGTCTATTCTTGCCCTCACAAAGCCGTCTGTTCTCATCTGTTGGAGCTGCTTTTTATATTCTCCCTTTCTGCCCCTTACCAGGGGCGCCAGGACCTGAATTCTTGTGCCCTCCGGAAGCGAACAGACCGGCACGATAATATTGTTGATATCCTGTGTTGCGATAACTGCGCCGCAACGGTAACAATAAGGGATGCCGATGCGGGTATACAGCACTCTCATGTAGTCATAGGTTTCCGTGATGGTCCCCACCGTCGACCTGGGACTTTTGGTCACCGTCTTCTGGTCTATTGCAATTGAAGGCGAGAGTCCGTCAATGTAATCCAATTCCGGTTTTTGCATCTGTTCAAGAAACTGCCGGGCATAGGCTGAAAGGCTCTCAACATAGCGCCTCTGTCCTTCGGCATAAATAGTGTCCATAGCGAGCGACGATTTTCCTGAACCGGAAGGTCCTGTAATAACAGTTATCTTGTCACGTGGAATTGCAACGTCGATATTCTTGAGATTGTGCTCGCGCGCGCCCCTTACCACAATGTATTTCCGGAAGCCTTTGTTTTCCATTTAAACCCAGTCTCTTACTATAACCCCTTTCACTTCCCGGTTTCCAGCGATTTTAAAATAGCGACGACTTTCCCTATTGGGACCTTTGTCTCGACTTTTACCGGTGTTTTGTTGTCATCATCTGTCAGCCAGATCAGGATATCCCCCTTGTTCTGGAACAAACCTTCGGATTTAAGTACCGGCTTCACCTTAACAGTATCCAATATTTCGGTTGCAGAGAACTCGATCCGTTCTTTCCCGATTACGTTCACTTCAGCCTGAAAGAATTTATCACTGTCAAAAATATCAATACAGATGGTTTTCCCCACCTCAAAAGGCTGCGTTCTAAGATAATAAAAGCCTGAGATCAAATCCCACAATTCACTGGTCTGTATAGGATAGTCGTTCTTAGTTCCTTTTCTGTAATTAAAAAAGGTGACATGCTTTTTATCAGGATCAAAAACCGTTTCCTTGTCGCTCCTGTATTTCCCTTCATGCTGTTTTATCCTGAAATTCACCGGTGCTCCATTGATGACCTCGCTTTCGGAGTGATCGTCAACCTTGTAAAATGCCGAAATAGCCGGCGTAGAATGCACCTGGCATTTTATTATTACCTTATCCGGACTGCCCACAGCTTCGAGTTCCGCATTTCCGACATGGATACCAAACCAATAAAGGCTGTACGAAAGTTTTTCCCGCCTGAATTTTGAGAGCGCCGTATTGCCTTCAGGCTTGACAGCCGGTGGAGCTATTTGAGGCGGGGCAGGTGGTATGGCAGCGGCAATTTTTGTCGGACTCTGCGTCCCTGAAGGGCCTGTGTCTTTTTGTTTTAAGGCAGTGTCCTCCGCCGGAGCTGAGTTTTCGGGCGCTGCCGGAGCGACAACTTCAGGGCCGGGGTGATCACTTTCTTCAGCCGCTTTGGTTTGCCTCATATTTTGTTGCCGCCTCTTGGGCCGCAGGGCCATAATCGGTCGTGAAGTATTTTCAGATATCAGTGTTGCAGTCAGCTGCTTATCAGAAAGGGCATGGACAATATCAAACACTCCAAGCCCGGTAACTCCTGCAGCCAAAATAACATGCAGGATGAGGGATAGGACCAATGGGACGATAAGAGGGATGAAAATTCTTTTCAATAAGGCCACCTGATTATTTTATATGATAAAAGAGCCTTTTGTGCAATCAGTTTTGAAAAAATAGGGGAACTTTCTGCAATAATAAGATAAAAGTCGTCATTCCCGCAGGTAGTTGAGCGGGAATCCAAGTTATTCAAATGAAAAAATATTTTTAATTCTTTATCAGGACAACTTCTTCAAAATTTTTCTTTTTTTTCTTCGGGTAAGCCTTAATCTCAATTCTCATCCCAATACTATCGAGATATTCCATCAAGGTAGATACCTTCATGTCTTTCCTTGCCTCAAGTTTTGAAACTCCTGACTGTGTAAACGCCTTAACAGCCTCTTGCTTAATCCCCATTTTCTTTCTCAACTCAGAAAGTCTAATCCTGAAGATTTCCTGCTCTGCTTCTTTTTTTGCACGAAGCGCACGCTCGGACGACAGCATTGATTCCAGTTCATCTATAAAGTCTTTTTTCTTTATCCTGTCCTTCATTTCATTTCCTCCATTTTCCCAAATGCCTGTCGAGCATAGAGTCGGCAAAATGGTCCACATAATCTACATTAAGCTATCCCATTTATGAAGTCAAGTGAATATTTAGGCTGCAATTCTTGCCTATACGGGACAACAATAGTTTAAGAAAAAAAGCAAATAGGGGAGACAACAAAAAAGCCCCCCGAAAGATTCGGGGGGCTTTAGGAATAGCGTCAAACCGGAATTTAGAACAATCCGCTTACCTTGCCTGTGGCGGTATCGACGTCAATCCTTCTGAAGGCGGGATTGGAACTCGTACCCGGCATGAGGCTGATAGTGCCGGCGCATGGGCAAAGGAATTTGGCCCCTGAGTATATAAGGATATCTCTGATAGGCAGCGTCCAACCCTTGGGTACTCCCTTGACAGCCGGGTCGTGGCTGAGGCTCAGGTGGGTCTTGACCATCATTGTGGCAAAGTCTGCATACTTGGGGTCTTCTTCAAGCATCTTGGCCTTGGCTTCGGCTTCAGGCAGCCATGAGACGCCGTCGGCCCCGTAAACTTCCCTTGCTATCAGAGAAACACGATCGCGCAGTTTCATCTCCATCGGGTACAGGAATTTGAAGTCGTTTTTCTCGTTGCAGGCATCGATGACTGCGTCGGCCAGTTCCAGAGCGCCTTCGCCTCCCTTGAGCCAGTGCTGGGATTCAGCGCAGCGGGCCCCGGCAGCTTCTGCGGCCTTCTTGACCGCGGCCACTTCGGCATTCGTATCGGTATAAAAACGGTTGATGCAGACCACCGGGTTTATGCCGGACTTGCGGATCACGTTGATCATGTGGACCATATTGGCGCAGCCTTTTTCGACCAGTGCCACATTCTCTTTGGTGTAATCTTCGGGTATGGGCTTACCGGCAACCACCTTGGGTCCACCGCCATGCATCTTCAGGGCGCGGACGGTGGTGGTAAGCACGGAGACGTGGGGCTTCAGACCGCTGAAACGGCACTTGACGTTCCAGAATTTTTCAAAGCCGATGTCCGCCGCAAAGCCTGACTCCGTCACATGGTAATCGAACAGTTTGAGGCCGACACGGTCGGCGATGATGGAAGACTGGCCCACGGCAATATTGGCAAAAGGCCCGGCATGGACGAAGCAGGGCGTGTATTCAGCTGTGCACATAAGAGTGGGGTTGATTGTGTTGCGCATGAAGGCGGTCATGGCGTTGCCGACTTCCAGATCACCGGTGGTGACGGGTTTGCCGCTCTTGTCGAAAGCGACCGTGATGTTGTTGAGGCGTTTTTTCAGGTCCGCAAGGTCGTTGGCTACCGACAAAATGGCCATGCACTCCGACCCGACGGCGATACCGAACTTAGACTGCATCATAAAGCCGTCCGTCCGTCCGCCCATGCCTATGATGATATTGCGCAGGCTCTGGGCACAGAAGTCCATGATCCACCCCATCTCCACGCGGGTAGGGTCAACGTCGAGCCGCCTCATTTTGGTGAGCCGCTGAAGCTGTTCGTCGTTATAGTTGCGTTCGTGCTGCATCCGCGCAGTCAGCGCTACCATAGCGAGGTTGTGGGCGTTCATGATGTCGTTGATGTCGCCCGTGAGTCCAAGCGAAAACTCGGTCATGGGAATCAACAGGGAGTTGCCGCCGCCGGCAGCCGTGCCCTTAACGTTCATAGTAGGGCCGCCCGAAGGCTGGCGCAGTGCCCCGCCAACGTTCACGCCACGCTTGCCCAGGCCTTCCATCAATCCGCAGGATGTGGTGCTTTTGCCTTCGCCCAATGGGGTAGGGGTGATGGCCGTCACCTCGATGTACTTTCCGTCGGGCTTGTTCTTGAGACGGTTATTAATCTTGAGAAAATCCACCTTTGACAGCCTTCCCATGGGCAGCATCTCGTCTTTTTGAAGTCCAAGACGTTCGCGCCACTCATCAGCGGTGGGCATTTTCTTTTCTGCTTCCTCAGATATCTGCCAGTCAGCCAGCTTTGTTGCATCAAACGGCATAAAAAACCTCCCTGTAAATGAAATGTAAGATATGCACATGCATCCCGGTTGCCGGGCACAATAAGTGCTTTTGAGCATTTTTCCGCGCGCACTTAAGAGATAACCACGACATTATAACAACAATCTTTCTTATCTTCAATATTTAAAAAAAGGCGGCTTTTTTAATAAGAACAAGCTCTATGTTACAATTAGTGATTATGGGGAATTTGCGCTGCTTTTCGGGGTCTGAATGAAAGAAGATATGAGTTTGCTGTGGTGCAAGAGGGCAGATGAACTGATCGATAGAGGGTCCACGGGTAAATCGATAGTCCTGGATTTAACGGCACAAGTTGACAACGTGCTGTCGGACGCATTCAGAACAGCATTACATGATTCTTATTCCGGAGCTCTGCCTGATGATCTGGCTCTTATTGCGGTCGGCGGTTACGGGCGCAGTGAGATGGTGCCTTATTCGGATATTGATATAATGCTGTTGTCCAGGGGAAGGGACAAAAAGACCACAGAATCGGCCCAGGCGGTGCTTTACAAATTCTGGGACATGGGGCTGAACATAAGCCATAGCTTCAGGACACTCGATGAATGCCTGCATGATTCGATCAAAGATCCGAAAACCCGGACATCTATTATTGATTCGAGATTCGTCATTGGAGACAGAACGGTTTTCGAAGAGTTCAGAAGGGACATCTATCCCAAAATATTATTTAAAAAGAAGAGGGATTTTGTGGGAGGCATACTCGGCGAAGTCAACAAACGACACAGGACATCCGAGGATTCAGTTTACCTCCTTGAGCCTAATATTAAAGAGGGCATAGGCGGACTCCGGGATGCGCACACGCTCACCTGGCTGTCAAAAGTAATTTTGAAAATAGATGATATCTCCGGCCTGGCGGCAATTATTGCAAAAAACGATTATCTGCATCTTATGAAAGCCTTTGATTTCTTTTTAAGGATGCGTTTAAGCCTGCATATAATCTCAAAATGCAGGAACGATGTCCTTTCATTCGAGTTCCAGGATGCCGTTGCGCAGCGTATGGGCTTTAAGAACACAAAACGATTTATGGCTGCAGAAATAATGATGCGGCTTTATTATAAGAAAGCTGAAGCAATCAGCAGCGCGTTGAACAGGGTCATGAACATCAGCGGGCGCAAGTATATAAACTTTCCGCTGAACCTGAGCATAAAAAAAATTACAGATGATTTTTACCTTGCAAGAAACGAAATCACCGTCAAAGACAGGGGGATCTTCAGAAATATTGATAAGATTATGGAAGCTTTCAGCATTTATTCGATGTCAGGCAGAAAATTAAGTGATCAGGTACAGGAAAGCATAAAGGGGAGGGCGCTGTTTATAAGCAGGGGGATTCGTCCGTCGAGAAAGTCGGTGGCTGCTTTCTTTGAAATATTAAAGGGGGACAGGGTATATGATACGCTCCGGCAGATGCATGAGCTGGGGATACTTGACCGTTTTATCCCCGAGTTCGGAAGGTTAAGGCACCTGGTCATCTATGAGATATATCATCGGTATACTGTCGATGAGCATTCCCTGATTGCTGTAAAAAACCTTGAAATTCTGAAAAATACCAGGCAGGCAAGGCTGGGCTATCTCGCGGAAATTCTCAAAAGTGCCAGGCAGGATATTTTGTTTTTTGCCATACTCCTGCATGACATAGGAAAAGGCGGCTACGGAAGGAATGGCGGCAGCCATGAAGACTCAGGCTATAAAATGCTGAAAACCATCATGGAGCGTTTCGGCATCGGGCCCCAGGACAGGAGAAAGATTGAGTTCCTGGTCAGAAATCACATTATGCTGTCAAAGCTTGCGCTTAACAGAGATTGCGAGGCGGCGGAAACCGTAACACAACTTGCGGAGCTTGTTGAGAATGAAGAAAACCTTGATTCACTTTATCTGATGACGTATGCGGATATGACTGCCGTGAATCCGGTTTTTTGGACGCAGTGGAAGGCATATCTCTTTCATGATATCTATATGAGGACAAAAGATCATCTGCACGGAGTAAGAGCGAAGAAATACAGGACGTCAGACAGGAAGCTCCAGGGGTTTATAGAGTCAATGCCGGAGAGGTATGTTATTTCGACCACCAGCGAGATAGTCCGGGCTGATTACCTTCTTGCCTCCAGGGTGGCGGATGAGGTGCTTGCGATAGCTGTGAATAAGAGGCCGGACAGCGCTGCCGAGATAACCGTTGCCACGAAAGACATGCCTGGTCTCTTCTCAAAAATTGTGGGCGTGCTCAGTTCCAGGGGCCTTAATGTTCTGAGAGCGAGGATTTATACAAGCAGTAATGCCCTGGCACTCGATAAGATTTTATTATCAAACTGGAGTTCCATCTGGTGGCAAGGGCTGGAGGAGCAGTTAAGAGAGGACCTATACAGTGCTGTTGTTCTGGATACCCCGATTCGCCCCGAAAAAGGATTTTTGAAGCCTCCTTTTGCCGGCAGAAGGCTGGAGAACGTTATCGAAATTGACAATGAGACTTCCTCAAGCCATACCCTCCTCGAACTTCAGCTGCCTGACAGGATCGCCCTGTTATTCGATATTTCAGAGCAATTGTTCGAGTACAAAATTGATATAACTTCCGCTGTAATAAACACTGAAGATGGCGTTGCCAGGGATGTCTTTTATTTACAATACAATGGTGGTAAACTTACGTCTGACCTTGTTCTAAAAATTTTAGGCGCTTTGCATGATTCGAAAATTGCAACAAGAACAGGTCATGGGTCATAGGCTATTGCCGGTATTATTTTGAGATGAAACGAAAACTTATATATATTGCGGCAGCCGTGCTGTTGTGCGGCATTTTTTTATATGCCTCAAGGGGGCCGGACATCTCAAATGCCCTGAAGAGGACCATACTGCCCGAACTTGAAGCCGCTACCGGCAGAAAGTTTATTGCACAACAGATATACATAAACCTGATGCCTCTTTTTGTCGAGATCAAAGGGCTGAAATCATTTGACGACAATGGTGAAAAATTTCTCGAGGTCCAGAGAGTTAAAGGGTATATAGGGCTTTCGGGGCTGATACGGAAAAAACTCATTGTCAAGAGGCTCGTTCTTAAAGGGCCCGATTTGAGGACCGACAGAAAACAGCTCGAGGATATTTCGGAAAATATTAAAAAATATCTGGCTAAAAAGAGTCGTATGCCGATAAAACTGGAAGTTAAATCGCTCAGCGTGACCGACGCGGCCCTCTCATATCAGGACAGCAATTATAAAGCGGATATGGGAGGTTTTGACGCCGATGTCATTATAAGCAAGACCCCTGAATTCATAGTTTCATCCAGGAGAGTGTCCTTCAATATGAAGGGATTGCACGAGGCAAGAGGGTCACTGGAAGCGAGTTTCTTTTTAAGGGACAACCTTGTCGATCTGAAGAAGTTTAAAATCATCTCTGATAAATCCGATATCCGGACCTCAGGATCGCTCGATACAAAAAATCTTATCGGCAGGTTTCAGTCTGAAGCCACGGTTTATCTTGACGCCATAAAGAAGATCTTCGGACTGAAACGCAATGGAGAGGGACAGATTACGGTAAAGGGGGCGATAGGATTTGACAGCCTGAAGTCAGGGGCCGAATCGTTTTTTGCCGACGTGAAAGTCAAAGGAGATTTGTTTATAGAAACTTTGATGGAATTGCTTAATGTAAAAGATAGAATTGCCGGACATGTCAGTGTTGACGGCTTTTTAAAAGGCCCTCTCAATAAACTATACGGGGAAGGTAAATTGGCGCTTGATAAAGGCGATCTCTACGGGGTGCCTATTGACAAGCTGGACTGCAAAGTCCTGTATCGTGACGGCTCACTGAAATTCCTTGACGGCAATGCAAGACTTCTTCACGGTAAAGCGCTTGCTGAAGGCATGATAAGGCTTCCCGTTGTCAATTATTTCGAGGTCAGAGTCAAGGCTCAGGACGTCTCCAGCGAAGGTCTTTTAAAACTTGTTGGATTGCAGCGCATACTGCCGGAAGGGAAAGTGAGCGGAACGCTGACAACTTCGGGCAGCGCCTTTGGTCCCGAGGGCCAATTTTCATACAGAAGCACAGTTGCCGGACGGGACGTGCTCGGAAGAGTCAGGGCCGTTAAAAGCGGATACACCATGAAGAACGGCCTGCTTTTTTTTGATCGGATGTTTTTCGCTACCGCCAAGTCCACGCTCTACACCACGGGGTCTTTGGACCTGAAAAAAAACACGTTGAATTTTCGGGGTAACGGGGAGACGACGGATATAGGGGATTTATCATCCCCTTATTTTAGTGCGCTTTCGGGCCCGGCGAGCTTTTCTCATGTCGTTTCAGGAAGTGTGAAAGACCCTGTCATTGATATGCATTTTGATACACTGCATACAACCTTTGCAACCAAAAACCTCGCTTCCGCCAAGCTCGTTAACAACAGAGACTTTATTTTTGATTCCTCGGAGGGAGACGTAAATTACAAAAAAAACCGCTTGACCATCAAATATTTCTCGGCCCAATCCCCCAGGGAAAAAATAAGCGCGTCCGGAACTGTCCTTTTTCCGCAGGCCTTATCATTATTTGATCTTAAAAAACCGGATTTCGACCTGTCCCTTTCTCTGCGTAATATCGATATCAAAATACTTGCCGGTATGTTGACCGACAAAGTGGCCGTGAGCGGTATTTTGAACACTGATTTCAATCTGTCGGGCGGCCTGAATGCAATAAAACTCTCCGGAGATATTCATGGAAGCGACATGACTATATCAAACCAATATGCCGTTAACAGCGCAGACGGTCACGTCACCTACGAAGGCGGCGCAGTGAGTTTAAAGTCGGTCCGTTTGAAGAGGGGCTCTTCAGCAATCGACATTTCAGGGACAGTCGGCGCTCACAATGCGTTCTCTCTCGATGCGGCAGGCAAATCAATCAAGGTCTCCGATATTGTTCTTCAAAAGCATAGAGAGAAGCTCAAGACACGGTATAAGGAGCTTTTTGAAGGCAACTTTTTTGACACGATCTTTATTTCCAACTTAAACATAAGAGGCACTGGGACTTTTGACAATCCGATGCTCACGTTAAGAGGCGATATCAATGCCGGACCGTACAGAGGACGTCCCGTGGGCAGCGGCCATATAGAGGGAACGCTTAACGGGAAGCATGCTACTGCTGCGGCCGGCCTTCTTAATAATAAGCTTACCATTAGAGGAGAAGCTCAGCTTACAGAGACACTGCCATGGAATGCCTCTGCAGACCTTGAATCTGCCCGGTATGATTTTATCGTTGCAAGTTTCCTGAAAGATGTTCCGGATGACCTGCTTGTGAACCTTAGGGGTAACATTGTTGCCCGGGGCGATAAGCACCATATAAATGCTATGGCAAGCATTAACAATATCCATGTTTACCTTTACGGTACCGGCTATACCAACAGCTCCGGCATCGCCCTGAAACTGGAAGACAATAAGCTCTCCATAGGCGCCCTGTCCATGAAAAGCGCTACCTCGGAGTTCAAGCTCAGCGGCGCTGTTTCTGTAGGCTCGCGCTACGATCTTCTGCTTGAGGGCTCGTCGTCCCTCTCACCCCTTAAGGGGTTGTCGAAAAATATCGATACAATAAACGGCAATGCCTCCTTCGTATGCTCCATCACCGGGGAATGGAATGACCCAAAGATAAACGGAGACATGGATATATCCGACGGCATCCTCGGCTTCAAAAATATCCGCTACCGCCTCGCCTCGGTCTCAGCTTACCTCTATTTCGATGAGGACCGCATCGTTCTTGACAGTGCCTCCGGAAAACTTTCAGGCGGCACTGTTACCGCAACTGGCGCGGCATATCTTCAAAAATTCAGTATAAAACGGTTTCTCCTCAACTCTCGTCTCAGGGACGTAACCGCCTCTGTATCGAAAGACTTCTGGGTCAATTTCAATGCTGACCTTAATTATCGGGGCACGCTCGCCTCACAGACAATCCTCGGGGATGTTGAAATAAAGAGAGCGAAATATACTGAGAGGGTCGAATGGAAAAGCTGGCTTTTGGGGTTCCGTCAGAAAGAAAAACCGAAAGTGGAATCTTCCAGGCTGGACAGCACCAATTTGAATGTCCGGGCCACGGGCAATAACCTTGCGATAGATAATAATGTGGCAAAGGCGTCGGCGAAAATGGACATTCTTTTAAGAGGGACTGTCGGGCAGCCGGCTGTCCTCGGAACGCTGGAGGCAAAAGACGGTCTCGTCTATTTTAGAAATAATGAATTTAAAATATTGCAGACAACAGTGGACTTTTCGAACCCTACTAAAATAATGCCTTATTTTACTATTGCAGCCGAAACTAAAGTGAGAAACTACAATATAACGCTCAACCTGAACGGATACGTCAATCAGTTTACTCTCTCTCTGTCTTCAGACCCTTATTTGGCTGAAACCGATATCTTCAGTCTTTTGACTGTCGGACAGATAGGTAAAAACATGAGAGGACTCGAAGGAGGCATCGGTGCGGGGGAAGCTACCTCTTTTCTTACCGGCAAGATGCAGGATGTCTTTGAAGAACGACTCAGAACAATTACCGGGTTAGACCGCCTGTCTATAGAACCTTCAGTAGCTTTGAAGTCCTCCGAGTCGGCGCTGACCACCACGTCAGCATTGTCGAATGCGACAGGAACAATTTCTCCGAGAGTCACTGTTTCAAAACGGCTGCTTGGAGACAAGCTTTACGTTACCTATAGCGCCGCCGCCGGTTCCGGCGAAGAACAAGTATGGAAGCTGGAATACCTCTTGGGAACTAACGTATCTCTTGTCGGCGACAGAGATGAACTGGGCAGTCTGGGCGGGGACATTAAATTCCGCTTTAGCTTCAAATAATAACACTGGAATTGAATGAAGCAAATTATAAACCATATACTGTTCGCTTTTTTTCTGCTCGTTATAAGCCGGCATACTGTTATATATGCTGCCGATCAGCCATTGCCTGAGAAAACAGGCCCTGTACGGCAGGTCGAAGTAAGCGGACTGCATTCAATTTCAAAGTCCGAGCTTCTTTACCTTCTTGATATTGATAAGGGCCGTGTTATCGAGAGTTCTGCGCTTAACGCAGGCGTCAGGCGCGCTTTTTTATTGGGTATTTTTGACGATATTATTATTGAAAGCCCTGGTACGGACAATACTGCAATTGTCGTCAAAGTTAAAGAAAAGCCGGTGATCGCTTCGATTGCAGTAAAAGAAAACGAGCATTTTTCAACCAGATTTGTAAAAAAACAGTTGCATTTTACGACTGGAGATCGTTTAAGCGGCCTTAAAATCAGAGAGGGTATTGCGAAACTTAAAGAGGAAATGCGCAGAAGAGGTTTCGTTGATGCCGACGCCGTTTATTCGGTGATACCCGGCAAAAAAAATACGGTCGCCATCGATATAGTGATTTATGAAGGGAAGCCCGAAATCGTCAAACAGATCATAATCCCTTCGCACTCCGATATAGTCAACAACTATTTAACGCTTTCGGCCGGCACTATTTTCGATCTTGAGGAAATGGACCGGTTTAAGAATAAAATTCTTAATTATTACAAAAAACAAAATTTTGTCGGAACATCCCTGTCATATACGTATCAGAGCGGAGTATTGACCATCAATTTTGATCCCGGCAAGAAACTCACTGTCACTTTCAGCGGTAATAAAGCAATTCATTCAAGCGATCTTATGAAAGAGGCGCCTTTTTTTGAGATCAACGAGATCAGCGATGATCTTGTTGAAGAGACCATAGCGGGTATCCTGGCGCTCTATCACCGGAATGGTTTTATTTTTGCGCAGGCTGCGCCGGTTATATCGACCACCCAGGAAACCATGAAGCTCGAAATATTCATATCAGAAGGAGACAGGTATAAGGTGGGAGCTATAACCTTTGAGGGGACTACAATCCCGCAGGACAAGCTGAAGGCCATCCTCGTCTCAAAAACAGGTGATTACTACAGCCCCGATGACCTGGAATCGGACAAGGACGTTCTCATGGATTTTTATCATGCCCTCGGCTATTTGAATGTGGAAGTCCATGAGCCTGAAATAGAGATGAAGGACAAAAACGCTGTCCTGAAATTTGCCATTAATGAGAAACAACAAGTAAAGATCACTAACATTAAAGTGACCGGCACAAAGGTTGTTCCTCCTGATGAGCTGATAAAAATAATACCGCTCAAGATCGGCAGCCCTTACAACGAGGTCGACATCTCCGATTCGCAGAGCAAAATCCTTGAGTTATACAACAATCGGGGCTTCCTTGAGGCAAAAGTTAAGATTGACAGGGAAATAGCCGATGAGTCTGCGCATATTGTATTTAATGTGAGTGAAGGCAACAGGACTTTCTTCGGGAAGAGCATTTTCCTCGGCAATGAAAAAACAAAACCTGTGGTCATCGAGCGGGAGCTTATCCATAAAATGGACGCTCCCTTTGATTACAGCGAGCTGACCAAAGAGAGAGAACGTCTCTATCGTCTCGGGCTTTTTACCGATGTTAAAGTCGTCCCATCCGAAAAAAGTGACTCCCAAAGAGATATACTCTATAAATTTAACGAGGCTGATGCAGGGGCCGTGGATTTCGGCCTGGGCTATGGCGAGTATGAGAAATACCGGGGGTTCTTCGACGTCAGTTACAGGAATTTGTTCGGCATGAACTGGCAGCCGTCTTTCAGAACAGAAGTAAGCTCCCTCGAAAAACGATTTATCCTTTCGTATTCCGAACCGCACTTCCTCGACAAGGATTTGACTTTTAAATCGTCGCTCTTATATGAAAACAAGAGAGAGTTGAACATCGATACCGGGGAGATAAGCTATCGTCTCGCAAGGGAGACCGCGAGTGCCGGAGTAGAAAGAAAACTGAGCGATACAATAAAAGCGGCTTTAAATTATGATTTTTCGTTAGTAGACACAAAAGATGTGCAGCCTGATATAATATTGAGCAGGGAGGACACCGGTACTCTTGATATAAGCGGAGTGCGTACCGAACTGATTTATGATACCAGAGATAATCCCTTCGATCCGGCAAAAGGGATACTTGCAGGACTGTCATTTAAAGTGGCTTCTTCAGTGCTCTTCTCTGAAACCGATTTCCTGAAATTATCGTGTTACGTCAATAATTACCAGCGCTTAAGCAAGAATTTAGTGCTCGCCCTTTCTCTGAGAAGCGGAGCAGCAGAGGGCTACAATCAGACAAGCGAACTGCCGTTAGTCGAGCGGTTCTTTTTAGGCGGAAGAACGACAGTAAGGGGTTATGACCAGGACACATTGGGACCTAAGGGGGCCAATGGCACGCCTCTCGGAGGTAATGCCTTTGTTATGGGTAATTTTGAACTCAGGACTGATGTGGGACGGGGATTAGGCGTTGTCACTTTTGTCGATACAGGAAATGTTTGGGAAAAAATTCAGGACATAAATGTTGCACAGCTCAAGTTCACAACCGGTCTCGGCCTTAGATACAAGACTCCGGTAGGGCCATTGAGCGTTGACTACGGGGTCAAATTGAGCAGAGAGAAGGGAGAAAGCCTTGGCGCAATTCATTTCAGCATCGGTCATGCGTTTTAAAGAGAACAGGGTCATGGGTCATGGGTCATGGGTCAGAAAAAAATTGTCCCTTGCCTTACAACTCGTATTCATTGTTTTTTTACTACCTTGCCCCTTGCCCCTTGCCCCTGTCTGCTCCGCAGAAATCCTTGAGAGGGTAGTTGCATACGTCAATAACACCGCAATCACACTTTCGGAGTTCCGGCAAAATGCGCAGAAGACAAGAAAGACTATGGGCAATATTTCAGATTCAGACATAATCAATTCCATGATCAACAGGATTCTTTTAGTTCAGGAAGCAAAAAAGATACGGTTGGAAGCTCCTGACGACGATAAGCTGGTGCAGGAATACATTGATATTAAGATAAAATCGGCCATCATAATCAGGGAAGAGGACATGGAGCGTTTCTACAATGAAAACAGTGACCGCTTCAAAGGGCAGGACTACCTTGCCGTAAGAGATCAAATTGAAAAGTACCTATTTGAACTTGAGACAAACAAACGGTTGAAAAACCAAATTGAGGAACTGCGGGCGAAGTCCGATATAAAAATACAACAGTAATATGGAAGGAGAAGGGGAGCACTTGTTTTTCGACGCGATGCACGGCTCTACTGTAAAGGGGCGAGTAACGCCGAGCCCCATCTGAGAACTTATTCGGATATCGCAGCCATGAAGAAATTGGAATTGGGCAACAAAAGTAGTTTCAGCGCGTCGAAAAACAAGTGTTCCCCTTCTCCTGTCTTCCTTTTATCCCTTCAGAGCAATAATTACGGCATGTTCGTCGCAGTCCGGAAATTTATGGCACTTCAGGCAATCCCCCCATATCTTCTGTGGAAGTTTGTTCTTGTCGATTTCTTTGAATCCCATTTTTTTAAAGAATTCGGGCTGGTAGGTGAGCGCAAAAACCTTTTTAATACCGAGTTCTCCCGCTTCCCTGAGGCATTTCCGGACAAGTGATTTGCCGATACCGTGCGACTGGTCTGCTTCTCTAACGGCAAGGGAGCGGATTTCTGCAAGGTCTTCCCACAGAATTCGGAGCGCACATACGCCTTTTATCACTCCCTTATCATCATAAACAATGAAATCTCTGACCCCCTCATATAATTCGTTAAGCGCACGGGGCAGCATTTCCTCTTTTTTTGCAAAATAGTTTACAAATTCATGGATCTTTTTTACGTCAGTTATGTTGGCCTTTCTTATTCTCAATGATATCGAATCCTTTCGCTATTAATAGTTTGTTGAGGTCCATCGTGTTTCTTCTATTCGGGGGGGTAATATCGCCAAGCGCCCTTATCACTGAATCAAGTGACAGTATGCCTGTACATGAAATAAAAGCTCCCATCATCACCATGTTAGCAAGCTTTGTACTGTTCATTGTTGCCGACAGCATGCTGGCCGGCACACCCAGTACCTTGATGTCATCCCTGTGATCAGTCCTGCTGATAAGAGATGAATCATATAATAACATCCCGCCGGGACGGAGCTTCCCGGTAAAACGGTCGTAAGACGCGTCATTCATAACAACAAGAATATGAGGATTCAGGATGACTGGAGAGCCGATCATCTCATCAGAGATGATGACCGTACAATTTGCCGTGCCTCCACGCATTTCAGCGCCGTATGAAGGCATCCAGGTAACTTCTTTATCTTCAAGCAGTGTAGCATATGCCATAAGCCTGCCAAGAAAAAGAGTACCCTGTCCGCCTGATCCGGCTATAATTATTGTATGTTCCGTAGGACCCGCCCTATGCATGCGTATCCTTGAAAACTCCAAGTTTATAAACATCCATCATGTTGTCCCTTAACCATTCAACCGATTTCCTGGGCGATAGCCCCCAATCAGTAGGGCAGGGAGACAAAATCTCGATCATACTGAAACCCTTTTCTTCCATCTGGTATCTGAAAGATTTCTCTATCATTTTTTTTGTTTTCAAAAGGTTTTTTACGGAATCCACAGATGTCCTTGCAATAAAAGAGACGCCTTCTATGGTGGCAAGGAGTTCTGCGACATGGAGCGGGTAGCCAGTTGTCTTGATGTCTCTTCCTTTTGGGGTTGTCGTCGTTTTCTGCTGCAGCAATGTTGTCGGCGCCATCTGCCCGCCCGTCATGCCATAGGTCGCATTATTGATAAAGATGACTGTTATATTCTCTCCCCTGTTTGCAGCATGAATAATTTCTGCGGTACCGATTGCTGCAAGGTCGCCATCACCCTGATATGAGAAAACAATGCTGTCGGGCAGTGATCTTTTCATGCCTGTTGCTGCGGCAGGAGGTCTGCCATGCGCGACCTCAATCATGTCGAAATCAAAATAATCATAGGCAAACACAGCACATCCAACCGGAGCGATACCTATGACTCTTTCTCTGATGCCAAGTTCCTCGATTACTTCAGCGATCAACCGGTGGACAAGACTATGGCCGCAACCAGGACAGTAGCGGAACGGCGTCTTCTTAATATATGCCGGACGCTTAAAAACCTGCTTCATAAGTCGCATTATAACATATTTAAGTATAGGTAGGTGATAGGTAATAGGAAAAGCGGTAGTGGAACAGTTTGTTTTTACTCTGGATCAATTAGTCTTTCAATTCAATCACTGGCATGTTCTGAAAATTATCTGTGGTCGCCATTTCTCGATATGTGGGCTGGACGTTACCAGCCCACTACTGATAACCCAGGTGATCCAAAGTAAAAACAAACTGTTCCACTACCGTAAAAGCCTATCACCTGTAGCCTATGGCCTATCACCTGCACTTAATAGTATCCCTTCAAGCAATCCGTAATCACTGACTGTTATAGCATCAGTTTTCAGTATTTCCATGAAAATTAAAAGAATAATAATACCTGGAATTATTATATCAGCTCTCTCCGGTTCGAGGCCCTTAACAATAGCACGTTGACTCAAGGGGATGGACAGTAGGTGTTGAAGTAGTGCTTTAAGTGTATCGAAAGAGATAGTGTGTAAATGGATACGGTCAGCATCATACATATCGAGACCCATATCGATTGCCGCTACAGTAGTGGCGGTACCGCCGGTTGCGACAAAGCTCTTAATTTCGCCGGCACTAATTCCGGAACTAATCCCTGATATTAGAAATGATTGTTTAACTGATTCAAATACCGCATTTTTTATATTCTCAATTTCTGCCGGATCAGGCGGATCGCAGTGAATAAATTGCTCATACAACCTGACTGCTCCGATTTGAAGACTACTTTTTGCGGCTATTGCGGAGCCGGCATCGCAAAATATCCATTCAGTGCTTCCTCCACCTATATCCGTAATAAAAGCAGGCATTGAAGGCGCAGAACCATTCCCTAAAATACCAAGGACTGTCAACTCGGCTTCCTCATCTCCGCTGATAATATTAATGGGAATGCCTGTCCTGGCCTTAACTGATTCAATAAAGTCCCGACTGTTGCTTGCATCACGCAAGGCACTTGTACCGACTGCGATGGTATTATGCGTCTTGTATTCTTCCATTAATACTTTAAATTTGATGAGTAACTCGATTGATTTTTCAATACTATCTTCATTAAGTATTCCTTTTAGTGTAATGTCCCTACCAAGGCGTGTCACAGCACGCTCTGTTGAAAGGCGGATTAATTTCCCTTTATCATCAACACAGCCAATCAATAATCTAAGCGTATTGGTGCCAATGTCTATTGCAGCATCAGGGAAGGGGGACTTAAAGGATGGAGTTATCATTGACTATCTTAAGAATTATCCCAACAACATCTTCAAGCTGAACTTTAAATATTTCCTTTGTGCGCCTTATTTTTACTTCTATCAGGTTATCTTTTAATGATTTTTCACCGATAATGACATGAACTGGAATCCCGATAAGATCAGCATCTTTGAATTTTACTCCCGGCCTTTCATCACGGTCGTCCAACAAAACTTCTAACGAATTATCTATCAGACTGCCGTACAGTCTCCCCGCAGTCTCCCTTGTCCTGACATCAGTCACATTCAGCGGAATAATCTCGACATCAAATGGAGCAATACTCTTGGGCCATAATATTCCGTCCTTATCATGATTCTGCTCAATTGAAGCAGCAGCAATCCTGGCAGGGCCGATACCATAACTACCCATAATCAGAGGTTTTTCCTGGCCGGCACTGTCCAGAAATACGGCATGCAGGGGCGCCGAATACTTTACTCCCAATTTAAAAATATTTCCGATCTCGATAACTCTCTCCATTCTCAATGGACCCTGACACTTTGGACAGCCTTCACCTTCTTTTGCCAGGTGAAGGTCATACCATTCGGCATTAAAATCACGACTTGAAGTAACGCCTTTAATGTGATAATCGACTTTATTCGCTCCAGCTATGTACGTGCCTTCTTTCAGTGAGAAGTCAGCAAGAATACGAATTCCGTGAGACATCGGACCAATAAAACCGGCCTCAACACCAAGAATAGAAAGCACCTCATCTTTTGTGGCAGCTTTAAAGTTGCCTATTAACTTAGCAAGCTTTTTTTCATGTAACTCCTGGTCCCCCCTGATAAGAACGAGGACAGGGCCCTCCACTGAAATCAGCAGCAAACTTTTTATAAAATAGGCGGGTCCAATCTTCAGGAAGCCGGATACATCTTTTATAGTCCTCATGGCCGGTGTATGTAACTCTTCAGGCTGCCATCCGTAATCCTTTATGGTAGCGGACTTTGATTGGGCAACCTCGATATTTGCCATATATTGACATTGCTCGCATAAAACAATATCATCCTCTCCAGCAGGGCTTGGCGCCATGAACTCATGGGCTGCAGCACCACCCATCATGCCGGTGTCTGACTCGACCTGATAGAAGTTAAGGCCGCAGCGTTTGAATATCTTATGATAAGCATCAGCGTGAATTTTATAGTTTATATCAAGTCCTTCCTCATCAACATCAAAACTGTAGCTGTCTTTCATAATAAATTCTCTTGTACGCAATATACCGCTTTTGGGCCTTGCCTCATCTCTGAGTTTAGTCTGGATCTGGTACCATACCTGGGGGAGGTCACGGTAGGACTTCAGCTCTCTGGACGCAAGCCAGGTCATAATTTCCTCATGAGTCATGCCGAGACACATATCTCGTTCCGTCCGGTCCTTCAATCGGAACATTTCATCCTTTATTTCATACCATCGACCGGTTTTCTGCCATATTTCAGCGGGTTGCAATACAGGCATTGATACTTCCTGGGCACCTATAGCATCCATTTCCTCCTTAAGTATGGCAGTAATCCTGCGCATGACCCTCCATCCAAGAGGGAGATAGATGTAGAGTCCTGCAGCAAGCTGACGCACATATCCTGCGCGTAGCATAAGCTTATGGCTGATTGCCTCAGCCTCAGAGGGAATTTCCCTCATCGTAGGAATAAGCATCTTAGAAAAATTCATAACTATACACTATATCATTCTTTCTCATTCAAAAACAAGAGGAAAACAGTAGAAGGGGCGCACTTTTTTTTCGACGCGATGCACGGTTCTTCTGTCAGATCCATTCCTTATTGTAGGTATTTTGACCAAATGTGACAGTCAGATTACAAGTTTCTGACATTTCAAGGACATTTAGAAGAAGGATCAAAAATTTGGGATGGTTAACATTATAACTCTCTGTTTTGGATGTATTTAGCTTCCTGCCGACTTTACATAATATATCTTATCAGACATATAATCTAAACAACAAATGTTGATAAGCTGTTATAAAGGATGTTAATAATTCTCCGGCAAAAGCGTTATTGCAGGGTTCTAACTATAGTGTATAAGTTCTAAGCAGATGAAAAAATATTATATGTTAATGGGTTCATGATTATTTATTGGGATTGCGAGTGCCTGATGATTCTTAAATCCTGTAACCCTTACATCTATCAGGGTTTCTTCTCTAAGATCAAAACCACTTGCCACCAAAACCTTGATATAATTGGCACTGGTGCCGCCATATCCCGCAGTGCTCCTATTTTCTATAAGTATTTCAAGGTTCTTATTCAGGTGTCGTGTCAAGTAATCACTTTTTTTGAATCACCAATAGTTTTTAGAATGTTAACTCTATGTTTTTTAACGATATCTGAAATCTGGCCATCAAATGAGGCGGCCCTGGTCTCAGGTCTTTTTGAGTAAGGAAAGACATGAATATATGAAAATGGAGCAGCCTCAATAAAACGGCATGTCTTCTGGAAGCTTTCTTCGCCCTCTCCTGGAAAACCTGTAATAACATCCGTGCCGATAGCGATGTCAGGGAACAATTCAGTAATAATTTCGAGCCTATTGATAAAGGCCGCAGCAGAATATGTTCTGTCCATTTTTTTTAAGATAGCATCATCGCCGCTCTGAAGTGGTATATGCAGATGTTTGCATATTCTGCTATCGTTCATAGCGGCGAGCAGATCATCATTTATTTCATTGATTCCAAGTGAACTGAGTCTTATTCTTGAGATCGAGGTCTCTTTAAGTATTCCGCTTAAGAGAAATGAAAGTGATTTCTTTAATTTTAAATCAAGACCATAGGCTCCGAGGTGTATCCCGGTAAGAACAACCTCTTTATAGCCTGATGCATCATATTCGTTGATTCTTCTTTATAATTTCTCCATATGATTCACTTCGCGACTTCCCTCTCGCTTTCGGAATAGCGCAATAACTGCATGAAAAGTTGCATCCATCCTGCACTTTAACAATAGGCCGCTGTCTGGGATAACGGTTATTACTGCAGAGACCGCTTGAATTATGATTGGTCAACTGACTGATAATACTTTCTTTTTCACTATTTTTAATGACATCTATTGTTGCTCCCATTCTTATTATTTCATCGGCATTGAGCTCTGAATAACAGCCTGTAACAATGACTTTAGCATTGTTTCTTAATGCCTTATATATCAATTGCCTTGATTGCGGTCAGCCCTGGCTGTAACTGTGCATGTATTAATGATGCATAAATCAGGAGTTTCGGAAATATCAACGATATCATTGCCGGCACTGCTTCAAAGCTCCTTCAATAGAGAAACTTTCGGCCTGATTCGTTTTGCAACCCAGCGTAAAATAGATATTCTCAGTATTATCAAGTTTTTTAAATTGTTACCCTTCAAGGCAATGCCTGTTTGCCTTGATAATGCTTACGTTAAACAGTATCTCCAGGGTTAAGTGATCTATTTTTCATCGTTAAAATAAACACTTACTATTTTATTTGTTTTCGTCCTTCCTGACATTTTTCCTGATCTTTTTCATTGGGCATCTCTAAAAGTATCTCTTGAACCTACTTAAAAGGGTCTTGTTTTTTTTTTCAGAAATATCATTCTGCACTTCAAGTATTTCATTAAGCCTTGATAATTTGATGGAATCTTCAAGCTGTCCCTCCATTGCAGCTGCTCTGGTCCCCTTCCTTATCGAATAATGAAAAGCAAAAATGCCGTCAAACTCAATATCATTCAAAGCCTTAATGTGTCATGTGATGGTCCTCAACCGTTTCTTCAGGGAATCCGGCAATAATATCTGAAGTTATTGCAATATCCCGGGATTTCCTTGCGTAATTTATCAACTTTACGCATATAATCATCGTACTCATACTTACGATTCATTAAAGAGAGTATCCTGTTCGATCCGGATTGAAGCGGCAGATGAATATGCTCGCACACTTTTTCACAGTCCCGCATAGCTGAAAATCAGATCATCTGAAAGGTCCTTTGGATGGGATGTGACAAATCTGATGCGCCTGATACCTTCTACTTTATCCACTGCTTTAAGTAATTCCGGGAAAGTTTATATCACTTGCATATGAATTAACATTTTGTCCCAGAAGTGTCACTTCCACATATCCTTTTTCAGCAAGTCCTTTAATTTCATTGATTATTGCACTGCTGTGCCTGCTTCGCTCCCTGCCCCTGGTATATGGAACTATGCAGTAGCTGCAGAAGTTGTTGCATCCATACATAATGTTGATCCACGCCCTCACCTCATCCTTTCTGTCAACAGGAAATTCTGTATCCGCTATAAGCGGATTGTCGTCAATGGCAATTCTATTGATCTTCGACTTCAGAAGGTCTCTCACCATATGGATATTCTGAGGACCCATGACATGGTCTACATACGGCACTCTTTTTAAAATGTTCTTGCCCTCCTGCTGTGCAATGCAACCAGCCACGGCAATCGTGAGTCCGGGTTTTCTTTTTTTGAGCTCATTTATCCTCCCCAGTTCACTATAAAACTTTTGTTCCGCTTTTTGGCGTATGCTGCAGGTATTGAATATAACGAGGTCGGCATCATGCGGACTATCAGCTTCAATATATCCCTCCGCTTTCAGAATCCGGACATCTTTTCGGAATCATGAACATTCATCTGGCATCCAAATGTGGATATGTAATATTTAGTCATATATTCAATTAGTTATATTAGTTGTGACACTAACACGGCTATGATTTTTAATGCATGACTATTTTACAATATTCTCAGGGAAAAAAGAATCGCTGGGTGATAATCCATGGCCGTATTGCGCCTTGATCAGCTACAGAAGGCATATGTCGCCGACATATTTGGTTTCTTTCGAGCGGCACCCACAGGCATACTTATTTAGAATGCATCTTTACTAATGATGTCCTGTCTTGATAAAATTCTTTTGATAAAGAGAGAAGAAAATGAAACCACAGCCAACAGAGGGCGGTTTCTAAGCAGACGCACGTATGTCACGAATCTGTGACTGCTGTGCGTCCGTGTCATTTATTATAAAATCAAAACCAGACATAGCGAGGGATGTGGTCGCGAGAAAAATTCAGGTAAGGGTCGTTATCATCCGCAAGACCCTGTTTAGGGGGGGGCCGTAATGTTCATCAATAACAGGAGGATAAAAAAATGGCACTTCTTTCTTCTGATTTAAAGAAGTATAATTATTTTTCGAGTCTTTCAGATAACGCTCTTGAAGCCCTTTCAAATAAAATTACCACTGTAAATTTCCCTGCAGGCAGTGAAATCATAAAAGAAGGAAGTATAGGGAATTTCTTTTATTTTGTAAAAGAGGGTGAACTTGAAGTAACGAAGAAGACTGCATCCGGGCAGGAAGCCAAGCTGTCTGTCATCGGCAGCGGACAGGGGTTCGGTGAGATGGCATTGCTCACCGGGGGCATTAGATCGAGTTCTGTCCGTGTAATAACAGACTCGGAACTCTATGAATTATCAAAGTCTGATTTTGAAGAAATAGTATTGCAGGAATCCTCGTTCGGAAGCATGCTTTGCGACAAGGCAAAAGGACTTTCGCAATACACCAGGATCAAGACTTCACAGCCGTTTGCGCTTCTCCCGCCGGACAAGATGTTTGCACTTATGGATAAGATGACGGAGAAAGAATACAAGCCCAATAAAGATATTATCATACAGGGAGAAAAAGGCGATTCATATTACATTATAAAATCAGGCAATGTCGCGATACTTAAAAAGAAAAAAGGAGAAGAGGAATTCCGGCAGGTGGATATTATAGGAGAAGGTGAGGCATTTGGGGAGGAAGCCCTGATCAGAGATGACCCGCGAAACGCGACCTGCAGGGCAATAGATGCAACATCGGTTTATGTATTAAACAAGAAAGATTTTAATCTGATTGTAAAAGCTTCCTTCCTCGAAAATATTTTCCCTGAGGAAATTTCGCTTGATACATATCTGAACGACTACATGATCATAGATGCCAGGGTGCCGGCTGAATATCAGGAAGAGCACATCTATGGGGCGGTCAACATACCTGTTGAGGCGCTTCGCCGAAAATGCCTCGATTTCGACAAGACAAAAAAATATATTACATACTGTCTTAATGATTCAAGAGGCATGGTTGCTGCATTTCTTCTCAAGAACCGCGGGTTCGACGCAAAGTGTCTGCGCGGCGGAGTAAGCGGCTGGCTTGGAGAAGTTGTAACAGGGTCTGACGGTGTGTACCTGCCTAAGAAATAGCATAGCGATGACTTGTGAGAATATAAATAAACGACCGAGGCAAACTGAATTGGGATGAAAGAGACAGACCGCGCGGTAAAAAAAACTGGTCTTAAGAAACTTATCTCAAGGACAGAGGAGTCCTCTGTCCTCTCGGATATTATGGCCCTTGCCGGCGACGGAATCGCCATTTATGACGCCGACGGCAAAGTAATCGCGGGCAGGGATGAAACGGATACCGCGAGAATACCCGTTGAACTTGACGGCGAGACTATCGGCTGGGTGTCCGGGGGAGAACATGCGCCGAAGGTGTCTGCTTT
This sequence comes from Nitrospirota bacterium, assembly GCA_963784135.1. Lineage (GTDB taxonomy): Bacteria > Nitrospirota > Thermodesulfovibrionia > Thermodesulfovibrionales > Dissulfurispiraceae > JADFXI01. The sequence continues at coordinate 800,557 of CAWAQG010000004.1, forward strand.
TCTGCGATATCTTTCCGTGAAGGAGGCCCAACAAAAATCCCTCGTCAAAGACTCGCTCGAAAAATACAAGGAAATAACCTTACTCTATAACATCGGAGAGAAGATAGCAGCCTGCCTTGATATGAAGGATGTGGCTCGCCTGGTCATCGATGAAGCAAAGAGAGTGATCAAGGCAGACAACGCGTCTTTAATGGTGCTGAACGACGAGACTGGAGACCTCGACATACTCCACGCCTGGGGAAAGGAATCTATGCAGAGGCTCTCAATGAAAAAGGGAGAAGGCATTGCCGGGGCTGTTTTGCTGACCGGCAAGGCAGAGGTCATCAATGATGTGCCTTCAGACCGGAGATTCATCAGCAGCGAAAGCACGGTCTATTCCCTGCTCTGCGTGCCGCTGGTGAGCAAGGAGAGAGTTATCGGAGTTCTGAATATCAGCTGCGAGGATCCGAACAGTGATTATACGGCAGCGGACCTTAAACTGGCCACCACTCTCGCTTTTCAGGCCTCTATGTCTATAGAGAACGCCAGGTATGTTGCAGAACTCAGGGAGTCCGAAAAAAAATATCGCGCTATGTATGAGAAGTACCATTCCCTTTTCGAAAACGCGGTTGAAGGCATCTTCCAGACGTCGCCTGACGGCTGTTTCATAAGCGCAAACCCTGCAATGGCGAAGACCCTTGGGTGCGCTTCCGCGGATGAGCTGCTTTTATCGGTGACGGATATAGAAACGCAACTCTATGTCAACACCGAAGAATACAGGGAGTTCAGAAGGCTTACCGTTGAAAGAGGCCTTGTCAAAGGATTCGAAACACAGTTGTACCGCAAGGACCGAAGCCGGATATGGGTTTCTTTATCTGCCCGGGCAGTACATGAAAACGGCAAATTGCTTTTTTATGAAGGCTCTTTGATGGACATCTCCGAACGGAAAGAAAAAGAAGAGGAAAAAAAGGCCCGGGAGGAGGCGGAACTTCGTAACAGGTTTATCCGCGAGACCTTCGGCCGGTATCTCTCGGATGAGATAGTCCACAACATTCTCGAGACCCCCGGTGGGTTGAAACTGGGAGGCGAGAAGCGGACCGTGAGCATCTTGATGTCTGACCTGCGAGGGTTTACCTCTATAGGGGAGACGCTGCCTGCTGAGGACGTGGTCGGCATGATAAACATTTATCTCAGCGTCATGACCGGGATCATTCTGAAATATAACGGCACGATAGATGAATTTATCGGAGACGCCATCCTTGTCATTTTCGGCGCGCCTATACAGCGTGATGACGACACAATACGCGCCGTTGCCTGCGCCGTTGAAATGCAGGCGGCAATGGAAGAGGTCAACAGGAGGAACAGGGAAGCAGGATACCCTGAAGTGGTAATGGGTATCGGCATCAATACCGGCAGTGTGGTAGTGGGAAACATCGGATCGAGAAAAAGGACAAAATATGCCGTGGTTGGAAGAAACGTAAACCTGACTTCGCGCATAGAATCATATACCGTCGGCGGACAGATCTTCGCATCACAAAGCACGGTTGAAGCATGCAGAGAGATGTTGAGAATAGACAGCGCTATGGAGGTCACACCGAAAGGGGTGCAAAAACCGATTACCATATACGAGGTGGGGGGACTAGGTGAAAATTACAATCTTTTTCTGCCGGAAAAAAAGAGGACTGAGTTACAGGAACTCGACCGCCCGATACTTGTCTGTTTTAATGTCCTCGACGGTAAGAATGTAGTCACGAAGTCATTTAAAGGCAGGATACTTAAGATGTCGGGCATGGAGGCCGAGATTCATGCCGAATTTATAACCGACAGGTTGACGAACATTAAGATCACTCCTGCAGGAACCTCGATCAATGGAATCTTACCCGACCTTTATGCAAAAGTCACGGAGAACATATCGGCAGTTCCTCCGGTTTTTAGAGTGTGCCTGACTTCAGCCTCGTTGCAGGTGCAGACATTTATGAAGGCAGCACTCTTATCCGGTGAGAAGGACCGTCATGTGAAGATTAAATTCATCGGGGTAGGCTCACAATTTTCTGGCCATGACTATTATCACTCAAACATGCTGATTACGGCGAAGAGCGGGAAGAAGCTGTTGATCGACTGTGGAAGCGACATACGTTTTTCGCTTGAAGAGGCTGATATAAATTTGGGAAATTTAGCGAGGGAAATAGACGCAGTATATATTTCACATCTTCATTCGGACCACATCGGAGGGATTGAAACAATTGCTCTAAGTGCTTATTTCAATCCTGCAGACCGGAAGCCGAAGCTTTTTGCAGAGGAGAAGCTAATCCGGAGACTGTGGCTTGACTCCCTGAAAGGCGGACTGCAGTGCATCCAGGGCAGATGCATGGAAATCGATGATTATTTCGAATGCCACCCGGTTCCGGATTCCGGGTCTTTCATTTGGGAAGGAATCAATTTCAGACTTATGAAGATGCCGCATATACAAAGTGGACAGAAGAATCATGACAGTTACGGATTGATAATACAAGAGCAGAGCGAAGGGGCTAACGTATTTTTTACCGCTGACACTCAGTTCCGGCCCGAACTTATCAAAGAAACGGCAGAAAAGATGCATATTATTTTTCATGACTGTGAAACAACCCAGTTCAAGACGGGAGTGCACGCCCATTACGAAGAGTTGCGCACCCTGCCGGAAGATGTGAAGCGGAAAATATGGCTTTACCATTACCAGCCTGATCCCGTCTATAATCCTGAGGCCGACGGCTTTAGGGGATTTGTGATCAAAGGGCAGGAGTTCGAAATTAAGGGCAAGGGACAAAAGGTATGATATTTTCCCTCTATGAATGTTTGCAGGCCATTGCAGCGGTACGGGCAAGTCTTTCAGCCAGGATTTCGGAGAAAGCCTTATAGAACTTGAGCTGGATGGACCTCAGATCGAACGAATCGGTTTCTTTATTCAGGGTATCGGCATCGATTTTGAGAACGTAAGTTTCTTCCTCAGCAACGACATCGGCGCTCCTTTGCTGCCTCCTGATGACCGACATTTCGCCAAAGCACTCCCCCCGTTTTAAGCGGCCCATCGTTTTCTTCATACCGGTGCCCACCATCCTTTTCTGGATACAGATGCTCCCTTTCAGGATAACAAAAAAAGAGGGGTCCGAACTTTCCCCTTCCCTCAAGACAATCTCACCACTGCCACACCTGAGCCAGGTGCTGGTACTGAGGATAAGGGACAGCTCATCATCAGTGAAAGGACTGAAAAAATCAGTCGCACGCATTATTCTTATCTTGTTTTCGTCTTCCTGCGATATCTCTTTTTCTACTGACGCATCTATCGGGGCTGAATTACTTACAGAGTTTATTGGCGGCTCATTGACAATGCGGGGCTCCGGGACAATACGGGGCTCCGGCTGAACAGGCCCATCAGTTTCGGCCTTTTCCTCCTCAATCCCCTGTATATCGACCTCTGCAATCTCCCTGTTCTTCAACATCCTGATGCCATCTTTACTTATCACAGTCCCGCCGCGAAAAAGGAGACGGCCTGAGTTATCTGTAACATCAGTGTTGAGCGTCATTCCCGGTTTCAGGTTATCAACCAAAACATTACCCATGACAGCGGCATACCTCCAGGAATGAAATAATGTGTAATTTTTTTATAGTATATACGATTACGGCGTTCAAGATGAAGCAACTTCCCACAAAAAAACAGGCATAATTTTGCATGTTGAATTTTCACTAATGTCCCAACATGGAAATTGTAACGCCGTACTTAAATCTTTCCCTGCGCTTTCAAAATATTGATCAACAGTTTGACCATCTCCGCGTCAAAGTCCCCCTTCTCCCTTGTCTCTTTCGTTATCAAGTCCAATACAGTGAAAGAAGTCATTGCCGGCTTGAACGCTTTAGGAGTGACCAAGGCATCGTAACAGTCCACTATCGACATTATCCTTCCGAATGTTGACACAGCCATGCCTTTGAGCCCATAGGGATAGCCGTTGCCTGACAGCCTCTCATGGTGCTGCCGTATGGCATTTACAGTCTCATTCGACAACCCCTTGCCCTGCAGCAGCTGACATCCATCTATGACATGACGCTTCCATGAGGCAAACTCTTCTTCTGTCAGCCGGTCTTTCTTGTTCAGCAACTCCGGGGCGATGATCGTCTTGCCAATGTCATGCAGCATGGCCGCTAAAGCGAGCCTTTCCACCTGCTCTGCCCTCATGGCTACGGCCATGGCGGTCGCAAGCACTGCGACGTTGTTGGAGTGGTTGTATATGTGCCAGTCCCCCCTTGCACGCATAAGCAGGTCGTTTAACGCAACCTCTTTCCGCCTCAGGACACCGATGATCTGATTGGCCGAATTGACGACCCCATCAGTGTTCTGCCGGCTGCCGGGGTCGGACAGAAAGTCGCGGACGCTCATTTTTACGCTTTCTTTGACCGTTGCTGCCTTTAGTTGCGGCGTTGCTGTTTTAGACGGCACGGCAATAAACTCGCGGAACAGCAGCATGTCCGACACCTTTATATAAATGTCTCCGGGTGCGCTTTTGACCGCTTCGGTAATAGCAGCGGTTTTGCCATTCATAACCGAGACGATGGGCTTAAACTGCATATTGTCAACGGTGAATATGCTGAATCCGACCTGGCTGCCCGCAGGAAACAGCACACGGCTGACATGGTGGTAGAGGGCTTTGTCGCTGGAGTAAGCAAAACTCCCACTGCCCGCCTTAGCCGAAACCGCCATCTTTTCGTTATCGATATACTGCTTGATCTTAGCAGCGTCGCCCTCGACGTACAGGAACACCGTGCCCTGTTTTTTAAAGGTATCTTTGGTAGCCTGATCAAACTTTGTCCATTTTCGCAATACGCACACGTAGTTGCCTGTCGGACTCTTAGTATAGACATCAAATGGGACCATCAGGCCCAGCGGGAAACTGTCGATGCCCACAGGGACTTTTATTTTCTGCGCGGATGTTGCATCTGAAACACTTCCGTTTCCTAATGCCATATAAACCTCCACGTTCTTATTGCTTTAACTAAATCCAAACTATTCAGAATCGATTTTTGGCCAACGCATTTCCTCACTGTACGGCATAGAGATTCTTCAGATTCATGACGTTAATATAGCACAATTTGAATAGGTCAGAAATGGCTTTTTTTGTGTTGCTTTTTTTGTGTTGTCAACAAATAGAGTTGTCCGGTTTTAGAGCAAATAAACTGTCCGGTTCTGCAGGGTGGCTGCGCATGGAACATGGCAGTCCACCGATTTCAGTTTTATTAAGGCTTATGCCGCTGCATGTGAGCAAATTGCAATCTCCTTTCCTTTAGAGTTATAGGCAGCCAGTTTTCTCGGTCCATGAAAGATAGCAAGTCTACCGTCGGGATAACGATGAACGCTTACCTGGACCCTGACGTAATGGCAACGATATTGATTTGGCGGGATCTGAAGTTTTAGTCCATCGAACTTTACACAGTTGTCATTGCCGACGGTGCGGTCATACTGTTCGCATAGGATGTCTTCCAAGGCAGTGCCTGCCCAAGTCACGAACACGCTCTCTGGTTCTTGAGGGATAACGGCGAACTCGGCATTATGGGCCGGCATATATGTACTGGCAAGATAATCATTGGCCTGCTTCATCCCAGTGATGCCCGCCATCGCAAGCTCCTTGACCAGCCGATCTTGATGGGTACTGAAGGCTCGCTCAGAACGGCCCCTGGCTTCAGGAGAATACGCAGGGATCATCTTAATCCCCAGTTGGCTCATTGCACGACCAAACTGGGTAAGACTTGATTTGTCCACTTTCCCTCCAGCCTCCGGTGTATGCCAATAGTGACTTCCGCGATCCGTATACAACGAAGCAAACAACCCGTGTTGCTCTATAACCTCTTTTACACCCAGAAAGCTGCTTTGTGTGCCTTCTTCCTTAACAAAAAACATCGAGTAGTGTTCACTGCTGGCATCATCCATCGTCACGATCAAATCCCATAATTTGCCGGGAACCCACTGGTGCCGGGAACCATCCTGATGAAGCATCATGCCGATATAGGGAGCCCTGACCCTTCTTTTCCTGTGTGCCCCTTTCAGTGCCCCTTTCGGTACCAATCCCTTTTCCTGGAGGGTGTTTTTGACCCATGTGTAGCTCCTGTTTCCTTGATGAACTCGGCGATACCAGCTAAAAAAATGCTTGACGTTGAAACCATAATAACGTCCTCTATAAAGATCCGATAGCGCCATCACTTCGTCAACTGGTGCTCGCAGATGCGATATTTGTCCTAAACGCTTATCTATAAGTCCCTCCATCCCTTTATCCGCATACCTCAGCAGATATCGCCGAAATGTCCTGTCACAGACACCAAGGAGCATCGCCGCTTCCTCCTGCGTTAGCCGTCCACTCTTCCAGCCCTCATAACCTTCTTCAAATCTCATTTTCCGTACCTCCTGCAACACCGCCGAACGTTTCATGGATAGCCCCCCTTGCTATCCATATACCACCCGGACAGTTTATGTGCTACAGATACGGACAGTTTATCAACTCGCTACATGTGTTGCTTTTTTTGTTGACATGCTCACTCTTCTGTTTTATACTTGAAATCACTTCAATAAATTATTAATGCATTCAAAGGAGGTGAGGCTAATGGACGCCGGCCCTGGTCATAGTAGTAACGGCAATAGACTGATGGGGAGGATAGTTGAATGTTCATTGCTCACCTCAATTTCGAAGCTCTCCTGACACTTCCTCGGTCCTGAACCAGCCCCGTCCGGTTTTTTGCCCGCTTGGCATTTATTATCGGCAACAAAACAGCGGCATTTAAATATGCGGGTTCTACCGGAGGAGGTAACGTATGACACTTTATCAATTCGCGATCAATAACTTTGCTGCATTGTTTCTTGGAGCGTTTATCGGCCTTGAACGGCAGTGGCACCAGCGTAATGCCGGCCTGCGCACCAATGCCCTCGTGGCCCTTGGAGCGTCGCTGTTTGTTTCGCTTTCCTCTTTGGTAATTCAGACGTCAGACCATACTCGCATGGCTGCCCAGGTCATTACCGGTATCGGCTTTCTCGGCGCCGGTCTTCTGATGAAGGAGGGATTCAACGTCCGCGGGTTGAATACAGCGGCCACACTTTGGGGAGCCGGCGCTATTGGGGCATTGGCGGGGTCCGGGTTTTTGCCACATGCTACTGTCGGCACCGGTCTGGTGATGGTGACGCATCTTGTTCTGAGACCGATCGGGAAAAGAATTGACCGCCGGACAATTCAGGATGTGGGCGCAGAGCGACTCTACATCCTGCGAATCGTCTGCCGCAGCAGCGCTGAACAACAAATCAGGACACTTTTCGTCCAGGAGATACTCAAAGAATCGCTTTTGCTGCAGTCCATAGAGAGCGAAGACATACAGGGGACCGATACGGTCGAAGTTAAGGCATTCATCCTTGCCTATGGACTGCAGGAAGCGATAATGGAAAAAATCGTCGGCATGCTGAGCCTGAACCAGTCTGTCAGCGCCGCAAGCTGGAAGCACGTACAGGGGCAACTTGAAGAATAGCCGGTAACGGAAGGCACTCTAAACCTGATTCGGGAGGTGAACAATGTTGAAATTACAGGATGCAAAAGTGAAAATAAAATTTTGTATTGCATTTTTTTCCGTTATTATTTTATCCATCAGCTCGCAATCAGCTTACGCTCACGCCGACAGCGGCCAGTCTCCCGTGGATGAAAGCCAACTCGGTCAAAAATCGAAACAAGAGCTGCTCGATATTATTCAACACATTATTAAACAACATCCTGAAATCGGCAACGAGCTGTCGGAGAAGCAAAAAGATCCGCCTGGGGAGGTCCCTGAAAAGGCTGTTGAGACTACAACTGGTGAACAGCAGCCTGAACAGGCAACAGAAGGGTTGCCATCGTGGACCCCCAAGGTGCTTGGATTGCAGTTTAACGGCATATACCAGAACGTACCGGGTTTCCGCAGTCCCTATGTTGGAGACCACAGTTTCAGGACAGATGGCGGAGAAGGACATAACATTAGCCACATATATGGAGTCTATCTTGGCTCCAGTTTGGCTTCGACGCTTCAGGCATATTTAGATATCGAAATGGCCAAGGGCAGCGGGGTGAGTAAAGGCGTTGGACTTGGCGGCACTGTCAATGGTGATGTCCTGAGAGTCGGCGGCGGCACTGGCCCATATGTGGCCCGCGCATATCTTCGCTATTTTTATCCGCTGTCTTCCGATACAGTTGATATGGAGCGAGGACAGGACCAGTTGCCCGGAAAAGAGCCTGTAAGCAGGTTCGAAGTAAAGGCAGGCAAGATGTCTTTGGCCGATGATTTCGACCTGAACCGTTATGCAAATAGTTCGCGCATCCAGTTTTTGAACATCAGCTTTATCAACAACACGGCCTGGGATTTTGCGGCTGATTCGAGGGGATACAGTTATGGTTTCGTTGTATCCTTATTTCAGCCGTCATGGAGATTGGCCTTCGGCAGCTTCGCGGAACCAGAATTTGCCAACGGTCCGAAAATCGACACGCAAGTTTTCAAGTCCCAGGGGAAAAACCTCGAACTTACCCTCAGACCCAACGATATCGGAACGGTCATTAGGGTGCTCGCTTATCTGAATGAGGCGCGCATGGGAAGCTATGCGCAAGCCCTTTCTATAGGGCGCGAAACTTCGACGGTCCCCAATATCAGTGCCGACGAGTTGCCCGGACGCGCCAAGTATGGCTTTGGGCTGAATTTTGAGCAGCCTCTGGCAGACAGGGGAGAAACCGGTGTTTTTGGCAGGATGGGCTGGAGTGACGGTCATAACGAGTCTTTTGCATATGCGGAAGTGGACCGTACCGTAAGTCTCGGAACTCAGGTAAATGGTGTACACTGGGGACGTTCAGAAGACCAGGTGGGAATTGCGTATGCATTTAACGGCTTGTCCACAGGCCACAAGAATTATCTTGCAGCCGGAGGCCTTGGTTTTGTTCTGGGTGATGGCAAACTGAATTATGGGCTGGAACAGATATTCGAAGCATACTATCGCATCCAGCTCGGCCAATATGTTCAGGTTTCGCCCGACTTCCAGCATATTATGGATCCCGGCTACAACCGTGATCGCGGCCCGGCTACCGTGTATTCCATGCGTCTGCACCTGAGCTACTGATGACAAAGGAGGATTTGCGACGCTCATGGCAATTTATTCTTGAGGCCAGGCAGACATTTTTATTAAATATGGGATAATTGAATTATGGGATTTAATCATAAGAAAGAAAACGTTGCGCTGAGTTCGGTAATCGCGAGCTTTATGCTGGCCGCCATGAAGCTTGCGGTAGGTATTATGACCGGCAGTATCGGTATTATCTCGGAAGCAGCGCACTCAGGCCTCGACTTCGGAGCAGTCTCGCTGACCTACTTTGCCGTAAAGGTGAGTGACAAACCTGCTGACAAGGAACATCAGTATGGACATACCAAAGTAGAAAGCGTCGCTGCCCTGATCGAGACCGTCATCCTGCTCCTCACCAGCGGATGGATTATTTATGCGGCTGTCCAGAGATTGCTGTCCAGGGCATCGGAAGTGAGAGTGGAATGGTATTCGGTGCTGGTACTTGTAATTTCTATAGTTGTGGATTTTTCGAGATCAAGGATGCTGAAAAAAGTCGCAATGGAAACCGGGAGCCAGGCATTAGAGGCGGATGCACTGCATTTCAGGTCGGATATCCTCAGTTCTGCCGTGGTGCTGGTTGGTCTCATCTTTGTTGCGGCAGGCATAGTCAGGGCCGATGCCATAGCCGGCATCGCAGTCGCACTGTTGATTGCCTATGCAGCGGTCAGGCTCGCCAAGAAGACAGTGGATGTTTTGATAGATGCCGCACCTGAAGGGCTTACGGACCGGATCGCCCTTATAACCGGGGCTGTTGACGGTGTAATCAAGATAGAAAAAATCAGGGTCAAACCGGCTGGTCCTTTTGCGTTTGTAGAAATGTCGCTCGATGTAAGTAGAACATTATCCCTCGAAAACGTTCAATCGATCTGCAGTTCCATAGAAGAAAAGGTACGTAAATTACTCCCTGTGGCCGACATAACAATCAATACAAAACCCATCGCCCTCGACTGTGAAACTATCGCTGAAAGGATACATGTACTCGGGGCCAACCATAATCTGTATGTCCATAACATTTCTTCAAATGTTGCGGAAGACAAGAAATATATCAGCTTTGATGTCGAAGTGGAGCATAATCTTACTATCAAAGAGGCCCATGAAATTGTCTCGACCCTTGAACAGGAGATCAGAAGCGAGTTGGATGGCGATCTGGACATTAGTATCCATATTGATCCGTTACGTTCAGAGGAAAAACAAAGCCAGGATGTGCCGCCTGACGAAGAGGCTGCGGTCAGAAAGATAATTGTTGATGCTGCGGGGACTATTGACCGTATTCATGAAGTACATAATATACGGATAAGGAAAACGGAGAAAGAGAAATTGTTCATATCCCTTCATTGTTCTTTTGATGACGGTGTTTTATTGGAGGATGTGCATTCTATAACGAGCAAACTCGAGGGTGTAATATATCAGACTGTCCCAAATGCCGGACAGGTCATTATCCATGCAGAACCGCTTTTTGCAAAAGATTAAATTATTTTAAGACTGCGCCGCATCTTGCCTCCGGATTAATGCCATATACGCAATAAACAATGCAGCGGAAACCGCTGCCGTACCCGCCCCGAAATAAAACGTGGCGGACGGTGAGACGTGGTCCCAAAGCCAGCCTCCGATGAGGCTTGCGGGCAGCATGGCAAGGCCGACTACAGTGTTGTAAAATCCGAAGGCGGTCGCCTTGAAATCCTGCTGAATGATTGTTGCGAGAAAGGCCCTCTGAATGCCGTCAGTGAGGCCCATAAAGAGACCGTAAAGAGCGAAAAGAAGCCAGATTGTTTTTGTGTCCGCGGCGGCTGCAAAGCCATAATACAGGAATGCAAACAGGATAAATCCGAGGAGGATGACCCGTTTCTTGCCGAACCGGTCAGCTGCCACGCCGGCGGGAATGGACGAAAGCGCATAGACGAGGTTGAACAACAGATAGACCATCGGGACCAGGACCGTTGAGATACCTGCCTGCCGGGCCCTCAGTATCAAAAACATGTCGCTCGAATTACCGAGGGCAAACAAGGCCGAGATAATTACAAAAAACTTGAACTTCCAGCCAAATTGTCTGAGTGTCAGTTTAGGCCTATCTGCACGAAGGACAGCCGGCTTCTTCTTTTCCCTGATGAAAAATATTATCAGCAGCACGGCAATGACTCCTGGTATCATCGAGAGCCAGAAGATCTTTCTATAATCGTTTGAAAGGACCTTCAGGAGAAAAAAGGCCAGCGCAGGCCCTGCCACAGCGCCCATAGTATCCATCGAGCGCTGAAATCCGAATGTTTTTCCGAGGGATGATCTGTCTGTGGACTCTGCAATGATGGCGTCGCGGGGAGCGGTGCGGACCCCCTTGCCGAACCTGTCCATAAACCGGGAGCCCATCACGGCGTGCCAACCTGTGGCAAGCGCAACAATCGGGCGGCTTAATGTTGATATTCCATATCCTGCAGCCATGAGCCATTTACGATTTCCTATCCTGTCCGAGGACCAGCCGGAGAAAACCTTGACCAGACTCGCGGTTGATTCTGCAATGCCCTCTATAAGACCTATGACCGACTTGTTGACCCCAAGGACGTTAGCGAGAAAAAGCGGAACAAGAGGGTAAATCATCTCGGAGCTTATGTCCATGAAGAAGCTGACAAGTCCGGTAACAAAGACATTCTTTCCGAAGCCAAAAAAACCGCCGCCCTTCCCTCCATCATTTCCTGAAAGCCGTTTACTTTCCTTCACGCAATCTCCTCAATCTGCTAAAAAACATTTTTTAGCAAGGTCTCTTCTTGGGTCTCAGTTCCATCAATCACCGGTATGCCCGGTCAGTTGTCTTTCAAGAATAAGATAATGCCGCCATTTTTTTCCAATATAATCTTGCAGATAATGTGAGTAAAATGGGTCCCCGTTGTCACGGGAATGACGGACAAAGAAAACAGGAAATCAGGGGAAAGCCTTTTGCAAATTGCTTGACAAAACACGTTTTATCTTGCGAATATTTAACCACTTTCTGAACAGAGGTATTTGCCGCATTGAAGAAACATTCAATACGCATAGGGTTGGGCCTCCTGGTGGTATTGGCCTTTATACTGCATGCAGCCCACATTGTCGATTACGGTTATTTGGACCGGATGGAAATGTTGAGTTATGATTTGCGCCTCAACCTCACCCTGCCTCATTCACACGAATCCAGGATAGTGATCGTCGACATCGATGAAAAAAGCCTTGCCGAAGAAGGCCACTGGCCCTGGAGCCGCAACAAACTGGCATTGCTTGTGGATAATTTATTCCGGCGCCAGGCAGCGGTCGTTGGATTTGACGTGGTTTTCGCTGAAAAAGACGAGAGTTCCGGATTAAAAATATTGGAAGGGCTGGGCAATACAGATCTGTCGGGCGATGTCTATTACAAGTCTGCCTTAATGAAGATGCGGGGGCAGCTTGATTATGACGGAATTTTTGCGCGCGCGATAAAAGACAAACCTGTAGTGCTGGGATACTATTTCAGTTCCCATGGCGAAAAGGAAAAGAAACGCACCAGCGGACAATTACCCGCCCCTGTTGTTCCCGCCGGTACATTCAGGGGACTCAACATCCCTTTTGTGGAGATGAACGGATACGGCGCGAATCTGGTTGAATTGCAGGAAAATGCCGGCAACGCGGGCTACTTCAATCAAATACCCGATCCGGACGGCGTTACGCGGCGGATACCTATGCTGATAGAATATCGCGGGGCTTATTATGAGCCATTGTCCATAGCTGTAGTGCGTGCCTTGTTCGGCTACCCCGATGTAGTTCCCGGACTTGTACAAACGGGTAACTACAAGAGGCTTGAATGGCTGAAATTAAGCGACCTCAAGATACCTGTGGATGAGAATGTAATGGCGTTGGTCCCCTATTTCGGAGGCGAGAGGGCTTTCCCCTACCTGTCCGCCTGCGATGTTTTGCATGACAGGGTAAACCCTGACGAGCTAAGCGGGGCCATTGTTTTGGTGGGTACTACTTCACCGGGTTTGATGGACCAGCGCGCAGTGCCTATGGCAGCTATTTATCCCGGCGTTGAGGTCCATGCCAACATGATCGCCGGCATTCTCGAACAGAAAATCAAAAAGAAACCGGCCTATGCCATGGGGGCCGAGCTTTTGATACTGATAACAACAGGCCTGCTGCTCTCCTTATTATTGCCTTTTCTCACTCCGTTAAAATCGACTTTGCTCAGCCTGTTGACGCTTGCATGCGCAATCGGCATCAATTTGTGGGCCTGGAAAAACAACCTGGTATTGCCGCTTGCCGCGTCTGTAGTAATGATACCGCTTGTTTATAGCCTTAATATGTCCTATGGCTTTTTTATAGAGACAAAAGCAAAGCGCAAGATTACGGGGCTGTTCGGCCAATATGTGCCGCGGGAACTTGTTGTTCAAATGAGCAGGCACCCCGAGAAATTCAATATGGAGGGAGAAAGCCGGGAACTGACGGTGCTTTTTTCGGACGTGCGGAATTTCACGACCATTTCTGAATCGCTCGCTCCAAAAGAACTTTCAAAAATGATGAACGAATATATGTCATCCATGACCTCTATTATTCAGAAGCACATGGGCACGATAGATAAATACATAGGGGATGCGATAATGGCGTTCTGGGGAGCTCCCCTCCAGGATGCGTCCCATGCCCGCAACGGGATTCTGGCAGGTCTGGAAATGCAGCAGACTTTGGCTTTGCTGAGGCCGCAATTTGTTGAGCGCGGCTGGCCCGCTATACATATCGGTGTAGGACTGAACACAGGCATCATGAGAGTCGGCAACATGGGTTCGCAGTTTCGCATAGCTTATACTGTCATGGGAGATGCGGTGAACCTCGGAGCGAGACTTGAAGGCATCACAAAGGAGTACGGCGTCGGCGTTATTGTCGGGGAGGGGACCCGCAATTCAGTTACCGATATTGTTTTCCGGGAACTCGACCTGGTGCGGGTAAAAGGAAAAAATCAGCCGGTGGCAATATACGAACCGCTGGGGCTGCAGGGACAACTGGACAAATCCTTACTGGATGAAGCATCACTTTTTGAGCAGGCGCTGAAAGCTTACCGGGCGATGGAGTGGGACAGTGCTGAACAACTTTTGTCCCGGCTGCAAAGCTTGTATCCGGAGAGACGTTTGTACAAACTGTATCTTGAACGCGTTGCGCATTTCCGCGCCAATTCTCCCGCCCCGGGCTGGGACGGGGTGTTCGAGTTCAAAACAAAATGACCCAAATTGTAATGCGAGGGAAATGGAGATTATTTGTCTTGCGTTTTACATATGAATGTGCATAATAAAAGTTGCTGTTTTCATCATCATTGCTCCATCCCGGGGGGGATTTTTGAGGCGCATAGTTCAACTGGCATCAAGCGGAGTTTTTCTGCTGTTTATTTTGACCTCTTTCGCTGCCGCAGATAATGTTCCCAATGAAATACCGCATTTTGACATCAACGGTTACAAGGTTGAAGGCAACACACTTCTTTCCCCGGACAAAATTGATTCCATAGTCGCGCCTTTTACCGGCAAGGGAAAGGATTTCGGTACCGTGCAGGAAGCGCTTGAGGCGCTCGAACAAGAGTACCACGATCGTGGCTACACCACAGTCCAGGTGTTATTGCCTGAACAGGAACTGCAAAACGGCATTATACTGCTTAATGTTGTCGAGACCCGTCTGGGGAGAGTCAGGATAAACGGCAACCGTTTTTTTGACGAATTAAACATTCGCCGCAGTCTGCCGGGGCTGAGGGAGGGACAGCCGCCCAATATCAACGATATTTCGAGGAGTCTCAAGCTCGCAAATGAAAACCCTGCCAAAAAGGTCAACCTGCAGCTGCAGAGCAGCGACAAGGACAATGAAGTTGACGCCAATCTCCAGGTAACGGACGAGAAGCCCTGGAAGGCGAGTCTTACTTTTGACAATACGGGAGATGCGAATACCGGCCGTTTTCGTATCGGGGCCCTCTTTCAGGACGCCAACATCTTCAATCGGGACCATCTCCTGACGCTTCAATATATAACCTCATCTTCCCAGCCCGATCATGTCAGCATCTACGGCATGGGATACCGCATTCCGTTGTATTCTATGGGTGCATCCATTGATTTTATAGGGGCCTATTCCAATGTGGATTCCGGCACCCTGTCAGTAGCGTCAAACAATCTGCAGGTCAGCGGAAAGGGCACCACTCTTGGTCTGCATTACAATCAGAACCTCAAGAGGATCGGCGATTATGAACATAAATTGACCCTGGGCCTGGATTACCGGGCGTATATTAATAATGTCACATTCGGGAGCATCCAACTCGGCAATAATGTTACGGTGCATCCTCTGTCACTGACGTATGGCGGCACATGGACGCTGGAGCGGACCAATGCCGGATTTTATCTGGGCTACTCGCGAGGACTGCCGTCACTGGGCGGCGGCGACAGGGACACCACTGCATTTTTCGACAAAGTCCGGGCAGGCGCGCCCGTGGAATACAATATTTTTCGGGCCGGGGCCAATTTCTTATATACCTTTGGCAGCGACTGGCAGGCGCGGGCATTAGTCAATGGCCAGTACACTGACGATATGCTTGTTCCGGGCGAACAGTTCGGGATTGGGGGTGCGACCTCTGTACGCGGTTTTGACGAGAGATTTATCGCTGACGACAGGGGGATTGCGGGCAGCGTTGAACTTTATACGCCGGATCTGTCGAGGCTGGCAGGAATAAGAACAGTCCAGTGCCGGGCGCTTGTCTTTTATGACATGGGGTATATTTCCCAGATAAACCCGTTACCGGGAGAAGTTGCGAGCGCTACAATCTCCGGCGTTGGTCCGGGCGTGCGCATAACTGACGGCAAACACTTCTCTGTTTCGACCGATTATGGATTTATCGTCCAGCCTGTCGTTGGCGGCAGAGCAAGATGGGACGGACGCTGGCATATGATGTTGAGCTTGATGTATTAACAAAGGCAGGCAATAGGCAATAGGAAAAGCAAAAAACAAAAAGCAAAAGACTAAAGGCACAAGGCATGTGGAGGTAGCGGCAATGAAGACAAAGAAGATCAGGGGAAGTGTATTTCATAAAGTCTCTTTTTTCACCAAACTTTTTTCTGTTCTCGCCCTGCTCTTTTTAAGCGCGATTACTGCTCTCGCCCTACCCTCAGGCCAGCAGGTGGTGAACGGCAATGCAACTTTCAACACGAAGGGCAATTCCCTCACCGTCACCAACACTCCCAATACAATAATCAACTGGCAGAACTTTTCCATACTGGGCAATGAGGCGGTGCTCTTCAGCCAGCAAAGCAGCAGCAGTTCGGTATTAAACCGGATAATAGGGCAAAACCCTTCCACCATTCTCGGCCTGTTGCAATCCAACGGCAAAGTATTCCTCATCAATCCTAACGGCATATTCTTCGGACAGGGCGCACAGGTCAATGTTAACGGCCTTATCGCATCCACGCTGAACATAAGCAACCAGGCTTTTCTTGCCGGGCAATACAATTTTACCGCAGGTCCGACAGCAGGTATCATACAGAACCAGGGGGCCATAACGACACCCAGCGGCGGGTCTGTGTATTTGATAGCGCCCAGCATAGAGAACAACGGGATAATAACATCGCCCAACGGCAGCATAATGCTTGCAGCGGGCCACAGCGTACAGCTTGTCGATTCCTCAAATCCTGACATAGCCGTAGTGGTGAGCGCTGATGGAGACAGCGCGGTGAACCTGGGGCAGATAATAGCTCAGACCGGGAGGATAGGCATATACGGCGCACTGATAGCGCAGAGCGGCTTAGTCAGTGCCGACAGCGCGACAGTCGGCAGCAACGGCCAGATACTGTTCAAGGCGGCCAATGATGTAACACTTGATGCCGGCAGCATAACCAGCGCGAAAGGCGGGGGCACGATACAGGTATTTGGCGGAATGAACAGCGGAACAGTCACTGTGAACGGCACTCTTGACGCCTCGGCGCCCAATGGCGGGAACGGCGGCTTCATAGAGACATCGGCGGCGGGCGTAAAGGTAGGCAACACAGCGCGTATTACCACGCTTGCGCCTTACGGCAAAAACGGCACATGGCTGATAGACCCTGACGGCTTCACCATTGCCGCATCAAATGGAGACATGACCGGCGCTGCTGCCTCCAACAGTCTCGCCGGAGGCAATCTGACTATTGAAAGCACCAGCGGCAGCGGCTCGGACGGCAATATCAACGTCAATGACCTCGTTACCTGGAACGCCAACACGCTCACCCTCATCGCTACCAACGATGTGAACATCAATAACGTGATGACCGCCAGCGGCTGGGCGAGCCTCGACCTCGAACCTGGCAGCCAAAAGGTGAATGTCGGTTTAAACTCCGGCGGCTTCACGGGGCAGGTGAATTTCTCCGGCACGGGCTCCCTCACCATCAACCAGAATTATTACACCGTCATCAACAGTCTGGGCGCGCCTAACAGCACCACAGGCCAAGACCTGCAGGGCATTAACAACAACTCAGGCTACTATGCCATGGGAAGCAACATTGACGCCTCTGCTACGTCTAATACATCTATATGGCCTACTGGTTTTACGCCCATAAGCAGCTTTGGCGGCACCTTTGATGGTCTCGGCCATACCATCTCCGGGCTCTATATCAACCTCCCAGCCACAGAAGGCTTTGTCGGCTTGTTTGGACAGAATACCGGGACTATCCGCAATGTAGGGCTGACAAACATGAATATAACCGGAAACACTGATGTAGGCGGACTGGTGGGGGTTAACAATGGCGGTACCATCAGCAATGCATACAGTACAGGAACGGTTAGCGGAAGCAGCCAATTAGGCGGATTGGTGGGGGACACTGCCGGCGGCAGCAGCATCACCAATTCATATAGTACGGGAAATGTAACGGGTACCAGCGATTTTGTAGGCGGACTGGTGGGGTATGCTAATAGCGGCAGCATCAACGCTTCATATAGTACAGGAACGGTCCACGGATACCAAATGGTAGGCGGACTGGTCGGGTATACTAATGGCGGCAGCATCACCAGTTCATATAGTGCGGGAAATGTAACAGGCGCCAGCAGTTTTGTCGGCGGACTGGTGGGGTTGAATTATGGCAGCATCAACGCTTCACACAGTACTGCAACAGTAACAGGCTCCAGCAGTTCTGTCGGCGGACTGACAGGTAATAACAGCGGCAGCATCAGCGGTTCAAACAGTACAGGAACGGTTACCGGAAGCAGTATGGTAGGCGGACTGACGGGTTATAACAGTGGCAGCATCGGAGGTTCAAACAGTACAGGAGCAGTCAGCGGAGCCACCTATGTAGGCGGACTGGTTGGGTATAATGATAGTGGCGGCAACATCACCAATTCATACAGCGTGAGAAATGTAACGGGCACCGGCGCCGGCAATGCCGTAGGCGGACTGGTGGGGTATAACACCGGCGCCATCAACGCTTCCTACAGTACAGGAGCGGTCAATGGATATGGACTGGTCGGCGGACTGGTGGGAGAAAATAACGGCGGCAGCATCGGCGGTTCGAATAGCACAGGAACGGTAAGGGGCTCCGGCACTACTTCATATGAGGTAGGCGGACTGGTGGGATACAATAACGCAGGCTTCATCAGCAATTCATCCAGTACAGGAACGGTTGTCGGATACAACGATGTGGGCGGACTAGTCGGGTTGAATTCCGGCAGTATCACTAATTCTTACTACTACTTCAGTACAGGAGCGATTTCCGGATACTCTTATGCAGGCGGACTGGTCGGGTATAATGAGGGCGCCGGCAACATCGCCAATTCATACAGTACAGGATGGGTATACGGCGGAGGAGGCGCTTATTCAAATAGTATAGGCGGACTGGTCGGGTGGAATTATGGCACTATCGGCGGTTCAAACAGCGCGGCAACAGTAACAGTCTCCGGATCTTCTTCTTATTCATATGATGTAGGCGGTCTGGTTGGCGGTAATGTCGGCGGCATCACCAATTCATACAGTACAGGATCGGTAACGAACACAAACAGCTATTCTTACAACATAGGCGGACTGGTGGGATATAATTCAACTTCTTCTGAGCCCGCTACTGTCGGAACTATCACTAATTCGTACTACAGTGGAGGAACGGTTAATGGAAACAGCTATGTAGGCGGATTGGTGGGGTATAATGATAGCGGTAGCAGCATCAGCAACTCATCCAGTACAGGAACTGTTTACGCAAACCAATATGTCGGCGGACTGGTGGGGTATAATTATGGCAGCATCGGCGGTTCAAACAGTACGGCGTCAACGGTAACAGCATATGCCAATCCTTCTTATGCAGGCGGACTGGTGGGGTATAATGGCGGCGCCATCAACGTTTCCTACAGTACTGCAATAGTAACTGGCATCGGCGGCGAGTATGTCGGCGGACTGGTGGGGGAAAATAGTGGCGGCAGCATCACTGATTCCTACTACAGTACTGGAACGGTTACTGGAGGCAGCTATGTTGGCGGACTTGTGGGGTATAATTTGGGCAGCATCGGCGGTTCAAACAATACTGGAACGGTCAGCGGAAACAGCTATGTAGGCGGACTGGTAGGGTATAACACCGGCGCCATCAACGCTTCCTACAGTACAGGAGCAGTCAGCGGGACCGGGGATGTAGGCGGACTGGTAGGGGAAAATAGTGGCGGCACTATTGCCAATTCATACAGCATAGGAACAGTCAACGGGACCGGGAATGTAGGCGGACTGGTGGGGTATAATTATGGCGGAGCCATCAACGCTTCATACAGCGCAGGAGCAGTCAATGGGACCGGGAATGTAGGCGGACTTGCAGGGGAAAATGAAAATGGTGACGGGCCTGTCGGAACTATCACTAATTCATACAGCATAGGAGCAGTCAACGGGACCGGGGATGTAGGCGGACTGGTGGGATATAATTATGGTGGCAGCATCGGCGCTTCAAACAGCATAGGAGCAGTAACGGTCTCCGGCGCTTCTAATTATTATAATGCAGGCGGACTGGTGGGGTTGAACACGGGCAGCATCAGCGCTTCAAACAGCTCAAGCTCTGTCAGCATCACCGGCAGCCAGTGGGACAATGCTGGCGGGCTGGTGGGGTTGAACAATGGCAGCATCGACTCTTCCAACAGCACAGGACCAGTGAACGCCGACTGCATTTACACCTACATAGGCGGACTGGTGGGGTATAACACCAATACCATCACCAATTCATACAGTACAAGCCATGTAAGCAACACCGGCGGCGGCCCTTACTCTGCAGGCGGACTGGTGGGGTATAATGATTCTAACGGCAGCATCGGCGCTTCCAATAGTTCCGGCCCTGTCAGCATCACCGGCAGCACCGGCGCAGACTTCGTGGGCGGACTGGTGGGGGAGAATTATGGCAGCATCAGCGGTTCCAATAGCACCGGCTCTGTCAGCGCCATCAACAGCAATGGCAGCTATGATGGCAGCGGCGATTACGTGGGCGGACTGGTGGGCTTGAATGGCGGCGGCGCCATCATCAATTCATACAGCACCGGCCCCGTCAGCGCTAACAACGACGTTGGCGGCGATGAGGTAGGCGGACTGGTGGGGTTGAACACGGGCAGCATCAGCGCTTCAAACAGCTCAAGCTCTGTCAGCATCACCGGCAGCCAGTGGGACAATGCTGGCGGGCTGGTGGGGTTGAACAATGGCAGCATCGACTCTTCCAACAGCACAGGAGCAGTCAGCGGAAACAGCAATGTGGGCGGCCTGGTGGGGAAGAATGATTCTAACGGCAGCATCACCAATTCATACTACCATGGGGGAGCAGTCAGCGGAGACAGCAATGTGGGCGGACTGGTGGGTTATAATTACGGCTCCATCGGGGCTTCAAACAGCTCAGGCACAGTAACGGACAAAGGCACTGGTTCATCTTATGCCTTGGGTGGACTGGTCGGGTTTAATTATGATACAGGCGCCATCAGCAATTCATACAGTAATGCGACCGTAACCGGCGCCGCCGTAGGATCATATCAGGTAGGCGGTCTGGTGGGGTGTAATAGCGGCAATATCAGCAATTCATACAGTACTGGAACAGTCAGCGGAGACAGCTTTGTAGGCGGACTGGTGGGGTATAATGACTCCAACGGCAGCATAGCCCGCTCTTTCTACAGCACAGGAACAGTAACAAGCACCGGCAGCGATTCATATCATATCGGCGGACTGGTTGGGGAAAATGACGGCAATATTACCGATGCATACAGTGCTGGAGCAGTAACAGGCAATAGCACCGGTTCATATGACTTAGGCGGACTGGTGGGGACCAATGCCGGCACTATCACCAATACATACAGTAATGGCAGAGTTACAGGATTCATCTCCGTAGGCGGACTGGTGGGTGAGAATTATGGCACTGTCACCAATAGTTTCTGGGACATTGAAACTTCCGGTATAGGCACGGCCGGTTCGACAACAGGCAGCGCCGGCGGAACTGGAGAGACGACTGCCTGGATGATGAACCAAACAAACTATCCGCAGGGCGCCGGTCAGTGGGACTTCACTAACAACTGGGGAATCGTTAGTGGCACATCATACCCTTACCTCGCCTGGCAGCAGCCCGGGACAGGATCGAGACCTGCTGGTCCAACACCTACTCCAACTCCTGCGCCTACACCCGCGCCAACACCTACTCCAACTCCGACGCCTACTCCGACGCCTACTCCAACTCCAACACCTACTCCGTCACCAACTCCTACACCGACGCCTTCTCCGTCACCAACTCCAACACCGACGCCTTCTCCGTCACCAACTCCTACACCGACGCCTTCTCCGTCACCAACTCCTACACCGACACCTACTCCGTCACCAACACCTACACCTACACCAACTCCGACGCCTACACCAGCACCCGACTCGCAACCTGTTGTCATTACAATACAGGATACTAACGACACTACCGTGGTCACGGTCGATTCGGTCCTTGCTGCAATAACTCAGATCACTACTCCGTCTAATACGGCAACTTATTTCGGCTCGTCAGGCCCTCCACAGACTCCTTCCGGTCCTTCCGGCGGGAATCCCGTGACGCAGATAACCGATACCTCGGGCGGTTTCCAGAGTTCTTCTTCGGGAGGAAGTCCGGGGACGCAGACAAGCGATACATCAGGCGGCACACAGAGTTCCGACTCTACGGGCGGGACCACACCGAATACTAAAGGCAAAGGAGGCGGTTCCAGTGGCAATACATCGACGGGTAATGCACCGAGCAAAAAACAATTTTGCAATTAGCCTGCTGATACTGGCCTGCGCGCTGGTACTTGCCGCCAGTTCATTTGCCGGCGAAAAGATTGGGACAGTTGCTAATTTAAGCGGGCCGCTGTTTGCCAAAAAAGCTGACGGAACGAGCAGGGCCTTATCCAGAAATTCCATAGTTGAAGAGGGAGATACAATCATTACTGAAAAAAGCACCTATGCGCGGATAAAGTTCACTGACAACAGTGAAATGACGTTCCGGCCAAATACACAGATTAGGATATCCAACTATAAATTTAGTGAGGCAAAGCCTCAGGAAGACAGCGCGGTCTACGATCTGGCAAAGGGCGGACTGCGTGCTGTTACAGGACTGGTTGGCAAGCGCGGCAACAAGGACAGCTATAAAGTAAATGCTCCTACAGGCACAATAGGCATCAGAGGCACGGTATACGAAGCCATGCTCTGCAATAACAACTGCGGCAAGCTTCCAAACGGGTTATACGTGTCCGTGTTAGAGGGGGCCATTCACTTAACGAACGGCGGCGGATCGCAGAACTTCAATGCCGGACAGTTTGGTTTTGTTGCGAGCTTTAAGCAGCCGCCGGTCGTATTGCCTCAAAATCCCGGCATACAGTTTACGCCGCCTCCCTCATTCACTTCGAGCGGCGGTCAGGGACCGAAGACCGGAGCACCCGGACAAACAAATTGCCAGGTGCGCTGATAATGAGGAGAGGTCATGGGTCATGGGTTATGGGTTATGCAGAAAAATAAATCTATAGCCTATAGCCTCGTATCTCAGATGCTGAAAAAACGTTTTTTCGTCATTCCCGTGAAAACGGGAATCCAATCTTTTCTGGTAGTTGCTTGCGCTCTGGATACCCGCCTTCGCGGGTATGACGACTTTTTACAAAACCATAAATTCTTTACAATGCTAAAAACCGAGTTTTAAGGAGGGTAATATGATTAATAGGTTGGTTCTCGTAGTTTCGATCATTTTCTGTCTCGGAGTAAGCACTGCTTATGCAGCTAGTTTGAGCCTAAAAATTCAGTGCCCCGCAACTGCGACGGTGGGCTATACTTTTCAGGTAACATCGAATGTAGTCAATAATTCGGGCGCTGATGTCACTGTCGCTAACGCTCTTGTGTCCTTGATAGGAAATGAAAGCTGGAGCGTTATGGGACTGGGGCTCACAGGACCTTTCATGCAATCAGTTGGTAATGTCACAGTGCCGAATGGTTATAGCGGAGCCGGCGCTACACTAACAGCTCCATCCGCGACCGCCGTTGTTCCGCAATTTTTGTCCGGCAAGGCTGCAATGTTGGCCGTGATACTGCTCGATGGGAATGGGAAAAGCCTCGGAAGTGATTCGTGTATTGTTAACGTCGTCCCCTACCTCCCCTAATTGATTGATATAATGAGGATAGGTAATAAGTAATAGGTATAGGTAACAGCCTATAACCTATTACCTATAACCTGTATTTGGCCCGTGAGATATCAAGAAGTCAGAATAATCGCTCCTATATTGATGCTGCCGTTCACAATAATATTTCTACTTGTATTTTACGGGCGGCACGCTGTAAAGAGGCCCTTGCCCCTCATGAGCCAGGCTGAAAAGCTTGATAGTTTCGATGATTTCGATGCGGACAAAATCACGCTGGTTAAAAAAGAGAACGGTCAGGCGGTCCTCCGCCTTTCGGCAGATAAAATAGTCCGCAGGAGGAGAAGTTCAAAGCTCTTTTTTTATCATAATCTGAAGGAGCTGTATTTGTCAGGAGTGAGGATAGATGTTTTATCTTCTGCGGACGCCTCGGCGGACCCTGACAAAAAAATTCATCTACCGCTCGCTTTTATCGGCAGTTGTTTGGCATCAATGGGCGGAAAGCCGCTTATGTCGCTCACTGATTATGTTGCCGGCAAAGCGGATATTCATTCTAAAGTATTATCAAGGCTCATCTTTGAAGGTATGTCTTTGAACCTTTATTTGTCCCGGGACAAGCAAATTTCCTTTAATGCGCTTCGTGCTTCCATCAACGCCGACTTTAGCAACATTGTTTTTGAGGGATCTGTAAGGATTATCGATTCTGACAATGGCGAAATACGCGCGTCCAGCGCTGTGTGGTCGAATAAGTACGGCGGGATTTATTTCCCTGAGGGGTACGTGAAAAAAAATAACAATTACAGAAAAACTTTTTATTATCTGAACGAGCCGGGGAATTTCATAAAGGCCGCGAAGCTCCCGCAGATAGATTACGCGGACATCCTGGAAAATAGAGAAAAAGCCCTGTATGCGCTAATGTTCGTGAAGTTGCCGCCAAAGGTAAAACTCTTTCTCGGCATTCCCTCAAAGTAAGTTATTTCCCCTCTCGAAGGAGGTCAATGTCTATATCCAGCGCATATATTACTTCGCCGCCGTTTCCGTCCGAAATCTTTACCTTGACGCTGCGCTTGCCTTTGTCCTCTTGTTTAATCTCCCATTTAATGGTCCCGGAGGATTTGTCTATGCTCATGTTCTCAGGCGCTTCCACGAGAGAATAAGAAAGCACATCCTGGTCCGGATCATATGCCTTGACCTGATAAGTCAACAGCTTTCCGTCGAATTTTATTTCCTTATTTTCAATGACCTTTGGAACACTATTTTTTATCTCAGTCGTAAGAATGCGGGGCTGCCCGTATTCACTGCCGTTATACGGCGTTATTTTCACCGACAACTTATCGCCCCGCTTAAAACCGCTGATGCTATCGCCCGTCCCGGCAGGCACGCCATTCTTTGTCCACTCAAAGTTATATGCGGCCTTTTCAGGACCATCGACAACTACCTTCACCATGTCGGCGTCGCTGCGGCTTTCGAGTATCAGCCTGGCCTTTGTTGCCGGGGACAGGATGGCCGTTGATAGTGATTTTTCCGGCGTGTCCTGGGCCGAAGTGTCTTTTGAAGATATGGTATGAGTCTCATGCTGTTCGACGCCGACCGGATTTACCGTTTTGACGAGGGACTCCTGCGGCGAAGAGCGTAAAAAATACCAGGCGCAAAAAATAACAGCTGAAACTACCGCTAAATAGAAAAAAAGTGTTCTTCCCCGGATACCTGTCATTCCGGCTTGTCCGGAATCTTTTTTCGAACAGAACAACCAGATTCCCGACAAGCGGGAATGACAAGAAGTAAGACTTTAGCTTTTAGATACCCCGTGGTCTTGCCACAGGGAGATCCATTAGCCTCGAAGTATTTATCGTAATCAGTAGGCATAAATAGCAGAGAGATTTGCCTTTTCATCAGGGTTTGTCTGACGCTGGCCCTGCACCTCCACTCTGTAGATATATGGATTATGCTGTGGAGTTATTATTCCCGATTGGGCCCCGACCACCCCGGAGCCCAAAAGCGAGATTCCGCTTGTGTCAGTGTTGCCCGGCACAGTATCAACAATCTTGATCGAAACCTGCAAATTCGGCTGGGACCCCACGCCCTGAAGCGTCAAAGTTATGTCCGGGCTATTAGCAGCAGAAAGGGAGGTGCTGGCGTTGCTGCATGCTCCGGATGTGACCCATGAATTCGTGGCCGAAGTTAACTTGGCGCTAAAACACTGGTCTGTCACGTTGGGGACAAGCATACCGCTGATTTTCAAAAATGACAGATTGGCCCCACCGATTGTCTTGGGTATAATATCGTTTGTAATAATCTGTACGCCTCCGTATGACGCCTCAAGCGCTGTTGCATATTTTTTCTGGAATCCGGACATCTTTGTGCCCTGCGTTAAAAAATAGACAGCTGCAAGAATTATGGCGAGAGAGATAAGCGTCAGCAGCAAGGCCGTTACAAGCGCTATCCCTTTTTCATTATTATAACCCATGACCTTTCTCCTATAACAAGTTCCCGGGCTTGACCACTATAGTGCTGACTTTCCACCGGTAATGCTGCCAGCCCGTGCCTATTGTGCTCTGTAAATTGAACGCGGTGGGGAAATCGGTCTCCGTTCCGTATGATACGGTAGAACTTGGATAGGTAAAGCTTGTATCCATCTTGCCCTCATGTGAAAGGATATACAGCCTAACCTCGGCAACCTGATTTCTAATCACATCGGGTGTAAAGGCAGGGCCTGAAATGTCGTCAGAGTCGCCATTAATGGCTCCACCCCCGTTCGTGTCCAACATATAAACCACCTGCATGTCGGCAACGCAGTCGAGCAGCGGCAGCAAATTTGTCATAGTGCCGTCTTTTTGGCTGACTGTGGCCTTTACCAGCTCTCCGGTATTAGGTGCGCAGTAAGAGGGCACATTGGACGTTGAAATATAGTAATCAGCCCTGTTGAAGGGCATTATTAAACTATAGGTAGGATCAACATCGTATATCAAATATACTTCACCCGGGTTGAAAGGCGCAAAGCTCGGCGAAAATGCAGCGCTGTTATAGGTGGTGGAAAATGTTGCACCGCTCATTACCAGTTGCCTGATATTTGTAGAACTCTGCTGAGGCTCAATGACTATTACATTGTCGCCGTTTGAAATATCATTGGAACCCCAGGTCCTCGGTACATAAGGCGGACTACCGGTCCCGTAACTTACATAGCTCCAGTTCTGCGATGATGAATTGGTCCCTACCGCCGTCCCTTTAATAATGAGATAGTCGGAGCCGTTTATGCACTGGTTGTTTCCGCTTATAATGGCCCTGGGCACATTGCCCGGAGCATCATTATAGGAAGAAGGATCAATGCCGTTGCCGCCGCAGACATTGGCCGCAGCCGCCTCGCTGTAATTGATAGCGTTCCTGAAAGACCACGGCAGACCCAGGCCCGCACTTCCTATATCCGTCCTCAGCATTTCAAGGCCGACAATCCTCTCCATCTGGGTTTGGGTTTGTTTGGCCTGCTGCGTCGACTGATTTAAAATAAGGGTAAATGTGTTAGAAGTCATAGCAAGCACAAGGACAAATAATGTCATGACGACAAGAAGTTCGACAAGAGTGAAGCCGTCCTCTTTTCGAACCCGTATTTTTCTATCATATTGCATTATTGCCTGCCCCACTATGAACTACTTATCACGGTCGTAGCACTGTGTTGATACGTCGTGCCCTTATAGGTCCAGTTTACTAACACGTTAACACTTATTGTATCTCCTGCAGCTCCGACAGGACTGACCGTGGTAGTGACCGAATAATCCGTTTCCACCCCCCTGAAATATCTCTTGACGGTCGTTGCCGGTTGCGACGTTATGCTGCTGAACGGAGTGTTTTTTATATCGCTCATCGTCGACTGTGCAACATACGCCGCCTCATCCCTGAGTATATTGATAAGATTATTTTCGATGATCACTGCTGCAGTG
The DNA here is from genome assembly GCA_963784135.1 of Nitrospirota bacterium. Lineage (GTDB taxonomy): Bacteria > Nitrospirota > Thermodesulfovibrionia > Thermodesulfovibrionales > Dissulfurispiraceae > JADFXI01. The sequence continues at coordinate 828,160 of CAWAQG010000004.1, forward strand.
TTGAGAAGGGCCAGCATCCCTATCAACAGAATAAACATCGCGATGATGACCTCGACAAGTGTGAAACCCTTATTTTGGAACACAGTTTCCTCCGCCCATCGCGCCCATGCTGGTCCTCGTGGTTTCAATAAGAATGCAATCGTAGGCGGCGCCTACGGTATCGGAAATCGAAATGGTCCCGGTGGTAACTTGCACCAGTCCCCTGTTATCGAATATGATTTCATTCTTGCCAGCGATATTCCACTGAATAGCATTGGTCATGGTTGTCTGCAGCAGCGTGATGTCACCAGCAACAGAACTGCAACTACTGTTCGTACAATTACCGGCAGCATCTTCAGTAACAGTGTACTGATTGGCATTAAGCGTTACAAAATGATAAGTGTTCCTGTCCATGGCCTCTATCCTTGCAGTCATCAGGTCGGAATACATTTGCTTTATCTGGCTTTCGATGTTGGATTTTATTGTCATATTCCTGAAATTCAGGGTCGCAATGGTCACCAGAATTCCGGCAATAGCCAACACTACAATCATCTCAATCATGGTGAATCCATGCTGTTTCACCCTGTGGCCTTCCTATCTTTCTTTGATATGCATGATCTGCTTAATTGGCTGAGGGTTTATCATTACAGTAAGCCCCTGTCCTTTGGGTGGCTGACCGGTTATCGCAGAACTCCTCCGGCCTGATGCGAAAGCAGTTGCCAGGTTTTCCTGTGTTACGCTTCCGGTAGACACCTGCATCAACGCCTTGCCCACCATAAGTGAAGAAACCAATTTTGTCTGAGTGGTGCTGCTGCCCGGCGGAGTTACATCAATACCGCTTGTACCGGTATTATAGCCGACGGCCCAGAGGTACGTGCTGCCTCCGAAAGCGCAGAGGTCCGAATTCGGCGCAAACGTCGTAAAATACACGACGCCGTTGGGAGATGCAAGCGGGTCAGTAATTACCCGTTCAGCCAAAGAAGTCCCTGATGACAGAGCCAGATTGATGTACCAGCCTGGAGCAGGCGCGGCTGCTGCCGTTGAATTGTCCGTCGTCCGGTTAGTAAGCGCCGAGGAAGACACAGATGAAGTACAAGCAGGGTCCATTGTATTAACGTACTTACTGCTGTCGTTATAACATGGTTCCACAATTCCGTAAATGTCCCGCTGGTTGGTAGGGTCGTCTATGCCGGAACTGGTCTTGAAAAAGAACCTCCCCGTCCCGAAATAAAGCCAGAGATTGCCGTTGGTTGTGTCCTGTAGTTTGGTTACAGATGTCGTAACCGGTCCGATATCGTCAATTACCTTACTGACAACCCACTGGTTGGGGTCAGGATTTTCTTTGGTCATCACCCGCAATACCCCTCCATTAGTCCATGTCGTGTCAGTGCATGAAGTATTAGTGCTCGGGCATTGTTTTACATAACCGACATAAAAAACATTGTCCTGGTAAAAACCGGATGAGTTGCTGTTCCACCTGTCAGTATCGACCGATGAGTTGAAGTCAGAAACAGCAAACGCATTCGGAATGCCGGTATCTATAGTTCTTAACAAGGCGCCTGTTGCGAGGTCAACAATAAAAAGCTGGAGATCCTGGTCTGATCTGCCCAGGAACTGGCTGCTTGTAGAGTCAATCGGCCCTGTCGGGCCGGAAGCGAATATGGCAAACCAGTGGCCGTTTGTGGTATTGACAGGTACAGTGTTAGAGCCGGATACTGTGGTAGAGCTTATCCTTACAACAGCAGGGCCGGCCATGGTGAAGCCGAGCGCGGGATTGGAAAATTCCCACATGAGCGATGGACTTAGAGGTTCAGTAACATTAAGAGCAAAATATGAAGAAAGTCCGCCGTTCGCCAGCGGCGATATTACGCACTGGTTTGTCAACCCTGCAACAGTGTTGCAGGATGCCCCACTGTAAGTGGATGCGCCGCCCATGCCCATGCTTCCTATAAGCACAGATTGCCAGCTTGTCTCGTTTAATGCCAGCTGGTTACCCGGGATTGATGTCTGTTTGGGACAGTCATAATAGTTTGTGGCCTGGCAATTGGCCAGCTTGTTAATGCTGGCGTCAAAGAGATAGAGAGGGCCATCCACATAAAAAAGATGGCAGTAATTCGGGTTTGTCATATATGTCAGGTACGGAAGTGCATTGTTGGGAATAAAGGCCCATTGCTCACTGCCGAGATTAGCGGCTATAGACCCTAAACTCCCCTGGCAGTTTCCCTTGCCACTCGTGTCGTCGCATAATATTGCCTTCTGAACAGTGTTCGCAGTGGACACATTCAATGTCCCAAGCTCGAAGGCATGCAGCATGCCGTCATTGGCGCTGGCATAGACCGTGTTCCGGGTCAGGTAATCAAATGAACCTATATACTGTCCATATGACGTGTCACCATAACCCTGGGGAACCTGCAGATTATATTGATTCAAAGGTGACGCCCCCTCCACTTTCGGAGTGGAATCCACAATGTCTCCAAGCTTCCATACTCCATTGGCGCTGCCTATCGTCACTGTCCGGTTCCTGAATCCGGTCTGATCTATTCCCTGGACATAATTGATTATATTGTTCGCTGAACCAGCATTGGAAGCCTGCAGCAATGACTGGACTGCGGAACTGGGGGAGGGGCTGAACCCCGTAAAACTGGTCAGCGTCTTCAAATCAAGTGTGGTGTAAATGGTTCTCGGAGAGCTCACGGCATTTCTGGCCCACAACAGACTTCCCGCCTGCCATAAAGCGTCTACGTTACCTATATTGGCCGTATTAATATAAGAGCCCGATGTATTGGAGCAATTGCCTGACCCATCAAACGTGCACCTGTCCACCACTGTTTGGAGTTGAGTAGTATCGAAACGGAAATTAAGGACATAATCCCCGGGCGGGGCCGTCCCGCTTATATTGAGTATATCCTGAGTGCTTGTATTGTTATCATTTTCCATGATAACGCTGCTCTGAAGGGCCGGGTCGAGATAGTACCATAGAGTCTGCAGCTCGCTCGTCCAGTCGATCACGGTCGACCCGAACTGTCTTTGGGGATAAAAAACAGCCTGGGACAGTATAGAGCCGCTGCCCTGGCTTGTCGTGAGCAGAGAGGCCGCTGTTCCTGAAGCCGCCCTCCTGAGCGCATCAAGAACAGCATTGTAAATGTCACTTTGAATATCAGCTGCGCTGGACGTATCAAAAAATGTGTCCGGCAACCCATTGCCGCCAGTGGACCAATCCGACGAAACAGCCGGCAACGGAGTGCACCCGCTTCCCTGGGCGAGCGGCGAGCTCGGGCAGCCTTGAGCAGTGGTCTCTGCCGAGGTGCACTTTGTAGCAGGGTAACCGCTCGTGCCGGCAGGCCACGTATATCCCGTTTGATTGAATGAGCCATACATGGCTATATTTTCAAGGGCCAGGACGCCGTCGTCAGCGTCGCTCTGGCCGGTTGCGCTCAGAAAAAGACCTATGGTGTAAACAGCGCTTACATTTGAAGAAACACCTGTCGGACCATTAGTGAAACCTTTGTGCATTTGATATGCAGGCACGGCAGGGTCCGATTTCGAATATTTCACCCCGCCGACGGTCACGGTATTGCTGTCACCACTGGAACAACTCGGCGTGTTCCATAGCCCGTCAGTCATGAGTATCACAAAATTCTTTGCGCAGGATGTCAATACGCATGAGCCGGAGCTGTTGCATTCATACAGGGGATTTCTCCACTCGTCTGTGGTGTCTGTGCTTCCGGTCATGACCGAGAACCCTCCAAACTGAGGTGTGCTTTGCCCAAAATAGTTCAAGGCATCCCAAAATACAGGGCCTGTCGGCGTGCCACCCTCAGGCGCCACTGTATTGACGGCAGTAATTAAGTTCTCAAAGGGATAGGAAGCTGAAATGGTGTTTGATCCGGTGGTAAAATCGCCTATGTAAACCTTTCCATTTGGATTCACGCCGTTATCGTTTAAAAACATAACTCCCATTCTCGGCGGCACGGGAAGCTGCTCGAATTGATAGGCAAGACTCTGGTTAATTCTGGTCCATGGGACGAGTACCTGGGTGCCGTCACTGGTGCCCAGTATGCAACCGTTTGAGGTGCATATGCTGCCTACGTATCCACTGGCGCCCATACCGGAATTCTGCCATAGCTCAACATCGCAGCCACTTGGATTAAAATTGTTGGTGCCGGTGCAGGTTATTGGGGACCCGCCGGTAACAGCCCATTGCACCATGTCAATCTTGGACATCTCGTAAAAGTTAAGACAGTTGCCGGTATAAACGGATGAGGTACTTGGAAAGTTGCTAAAACCGGAGGCTTTATAGGTCGCGGGGCAAGCGGCTGGTGTGCCGCTTGTCGTTTGCTGCCAGTATTTGCCGGTTGAATTATAAGAATAGTTTGCAGTTGGAGTGAAATAGCCCTCATAAGTCGTGGCTGAAGAATACGTGTTAGTGAACGACGGCTGCATATTCTGCCCCGAATAGGGGAACCAAACCATGCTGCCGCTTATGTCAATTACAAAAAGTATGTTCGGAGCCACAACCGTTGACAGAGATGAAGGGGTATTGCAATAACTGCTGCCTGAAATATTTTGAGCAAACGTCGCGGTCACCGTGCAGCTTCCGTTTATCGCGCCGGTAGTATATGTGTTGCCCACAAGGGTGCCGTTGCATCCGCTGACCGATGATATGCTGTACCCGGAATTAGGTGTTACCGTAAACGAGGTGCTGGACCCGAGATCTACTGTCTGAGCTGTTGAGGGGCCAATCCAGCCTCCTGTGCCCGCTGATGGCGTGACAGTAAAGGCCTGAATAAATGTTGCCGTTACGGTGCAGTTTCCTGTTAGCGTACCAGTAGTGTATGTGTTCCCGGACAAGGTGCCGTTGCATCCTGCCACCGATGAGATACCATATCCGGAATTAGGAGTTACTGTGAACTCTGTGGAGGAGCCGCTATTAACTGTCTGAGCGGTTGAGGGGCTTAAGTTGCCTCCCGCGCCAGCTGAAGGCGTGACAATATATGCCGTTGCACAATAATAACAGGCGCCGCCGCTTGTACTGCAGTCCGTCACGCAACTTTTACCTGTGCCGCAGTTGTTGACAGGGGAGCAGGACCCTGAAGAACCAGTGTGATGAGAACCGCTTTCACAGCCGGAACATTCCGCATAAACAGTTCCGCTGTATGCTGCGAGAAGACAAAATATCAGTGCGCACAAGCAGAAGCATGATATGATTTTGCTCTTCATTAATACCTCCGGCTTTATCATATTAATTACATCGTGATTTTCAAAATCTTAGGCGTTAAATTATTCCCGCATTTTGATGCGTCTATCTTGAAAGTAACTCGCTTGCCGATCATGCCGGGGTTCAACCCTGCAGAGCTGTCAAATATGAAATTATGTCGTCCCTGGCAACTTTTAGACTGTACGTAAATAGTTACCACATTTGATCCGTGGTTGATAGCACGCACTATCCCTTTTAACGAAAGCTCATCCGTTGCATAGGAAGCAGATATGCTCAACAGAAAAAATATTATCACCACTGCCGCTATCTTTACGCCACAACGCCTTCTTTCCATCATAGCCACCTCGCAATGAATCTCCCCGTGGCAAGACCACGGGGTATCTAAAAACTAAAACCTTATTTCCTGTCATTCCCGCTTGTCGGGAATCGCTTTGCTCAGTTCAAAAAAAGATTCCGGACAAGCCGGAATGACAGGCGTCCGGTAACCCTGTAGCAAACCACAAGGGATTATCAAATTTAAATATAAACAGTTATTAATCAAAAAGCAATTTCTATACCCGAAAGCTAAATAAAGTTTACCATTTAAATTCAATCTGATAGCTGCAGCAGGAGCAAATGATTATGTAATGAGTTACACAGAACTATGTAAGGCAGGTCATAGGTCATAGGTTATAGGCTTGTACCTTTAAATATTACCTGTGACTTATTACCTATGACCCCTTTTATAGCCTGTATTCCTTAATCTTGGTAAGCAATGTCTTATAACTTACTTTAAGTATTTCAGCTGCCCTGCTCTTATTACCGCCGGTCTGCGTAAGAACGGTTTCTATTCGTGATTTTTCAGCGGTTTTCGATGCAAATTGGGCAATTGCAGATAAAGGTGCTTCAGCGCCGGGCTGTTCATCTGTCATGCATTCTGCAAAATTGAAATGCTCCGGCTGGAGCGCCGGCCCGTCGCAGAGGATGACCGCCCGTTCTATAATGTTTTTCAGTTCTCGTGTGTTTCCCCTCCATTCATTTCCCAGGAGCATCCTTTCGGATTCAGGCGAAAGCTGCGGCGCCTTTTTGTTCATTTCAGATGAAAAAAAACCGATGAAATGTCTTGCAAGCGGAATAATATCCTCCCTTCGTTCTCTCAAGGGCGGAATAATTACAGGGAAAACATTCAACCGGTAAAACAGGTCCTCCCTGAACTGTCCACTTGAGACCTCTTTTTCGAGGTCTTTATTGCTTGCCGCGATAACGCGCAAATCAACATGTACCGTTTTTGTTCCGCCTACGCGCTCAAACTCATTTTCCTGAAGCACGCGCAACAGTTTGGATTGCAATGAGAGTTCCATATCACCGATCTCATCAAGGAATATCGTGCCCCTGTCCGCAAGCTCAAACCTGCCCAGCTTAATCTCAGCAGCCCCGGTAAAAGCTCCTTTTTCGTGTCCGAATATTTCATTTTCAATTAAATCTTTAGGTATTGCAGCGCAATTAACTGCAATAAAAGAATATTTGGCCCTCGGACTCAGATAATGGATGGCCCTCGCAACGAGTTCCTTTCCAGTGCCGCTTTCACCAAGGACAAGGACGGTAGTCTTGAGCGGCGCGACTTTATTGATTTTTTCCATTATATTGGTCCATTGAAGGCTCAGCCCTATAATTTCGGGCATTTTAAGAAATTTTGAGAATTCGTGTTTAAGGACAAGATTCTCCTTATGCAAAGTCTGATCTTCCAGCGCCCGCTTAAGGAGCAGGAGGAGATGGTCAGGATCAAACGGCTTCGTGATAAAATCGTAAGCGCCTTTTTTTATCGCTTTGACAGCAATTTCAATACTGCCAAAGGCGGTCATAACTATGGCCGGGATGAAAGGGGAACCTTCCCTTACTGCCTTCACTATTTCCATTCCGTCCCCATCAGGCAGTTTCAGGTCGGTAATCACGGCGCTGATGTCCTCACGGGAAAGCGCTTCAAGCCCGTCCCTTACTGTCAGGGCGAGGCGTACAGTATAGCCCTCGGACTCAAGCGTCCTGGCGAGCATGTCCGCCATGCTCTGCTTATCTTCAACTATAAGAACGCAGGTCATAGGCTATAGGGTAAAAACAGCCGGAACGTGCTGCCCTTCCCTTCTTTGCTGTTCACACTCACACTGCCCCCATGAGCTAATGCAATCTTCTGCACAAGAGCCAGCCCGATGCCTGTGCCGCTGCTCTTTGTAGTATAAAATGGCATGAATATCTTATTAAAATCAGTCTCCGGTATGCCTTTACCGTTATCTTTAATACCAATAGATACCCCGTGCCTGCCGGACAGGCCGGTCTGTTCGATATCTATTCTTATTTTATCGCCTGCATGGACGGCGTTCTGAAGAAGATTTTTAAGGGCCTGTCTGAGAAGTGTCTTATCTCCCCTGATTGAAACAGGACCGCAAGGTGAGAATTTGATTTCGGATGCCGTATGCCCCATGCTTTTTACAATATCCGTAATGAAACTCACGAGGTCAATCTCCGTACTGCTTATGGGTTCGGATTTTGAAAATTTCAGCAGTTCTTCCATGACCCTGTTCATCTCTTCTATTTCCTTTAAAATTGCCTGGACAATCTCCTTCCTGTCATCCGCATCATCAAGCCCTTTAAGGAGCAGCTTCGCATACCCTGCAATAACGCCCATGGGATTCCTGAACTCGTGGGCAATACCTGCTGACACCTCCCCAAGGGCGGCAAGCCTCTCCTTTATTATGAGCTGTTCTTTAAGAGAGCTTATCTCGCCGCCGAGCGCACTAAAAGCGCCCATGACCGTATTCATTTCAATAGGTTCGGCTTCCTGTGTTTTTTTTCTGAAGAGGCGGGGCAAATAGACGGCAAGAAAAAAGAGTACAAGTAAAACAACTGAGGCCGCTAATAAGACAATCAGCGTCTCCTGGTAAGCTTTCATTACCTGAAATTCAGACAGTACGGGGTTGTTTTTCTGCAGTCGAGCGCCTGGGTCATCAGCAGTGAGCGAGTAACGCCGAGCCCACATATAGAACTGGAACAGAAATTATGCTCAGTATAGACAGCAGGGCCGGCACAGCGGACTATTCGCTCGCAAAGAAAAATTACCCCGTACTGTCTGAATTTCAGGCTCATTACCTCCCATCGATAAGCTCGATAAGCTTATCTGCCGGCAGCGTTCCTTCGTGCACAGTCCCATCAGGGAGCACCAGTGTCGGGGTGCCAAAAAATCCGAGCGATTGGGCAAGTTTTATATTGTCGTCAATTTCCTTTGTGCCGCAGTTGTCCATGCTGATAGGTCTGCCTTCAAAATTGTCCTCCATCATTTTCAATGATTTCTTGCATTCTATAGCATTGGCCTTCAAGTAAGCATCTTTATGCGCAGGCAGGGGGTACAATTTTATGTAGAAAGCAATATCTTTCCTTTCCTCCACCACCTTTTTCATCTCCTTGTCGAGTTTTGAGCAGAACGGGCAATCCGGATCGGTAAAAACAATTACTTTCTTCTGAGCGCCTTGGCTGCCGAGTACCAGGGCATTGCCGAGGGGGATCTTTAAGACATCAACTTTCCTGTTGTTCTGTATTTGCTCAATACTTTCCCTTGTCCTGTTGGATGCGTTATCAAACTCAACTATAGGCCCGGCTATCATAAATTTCTTTGAAAAATCCGTATAGAAAATGCCTTTCCTGCCTTTATCTTCAATGGTGACTTCCCATAGTCCTTTAACCGGACTCAATTGGATACCGATAATTTTTGCGCTGGAGTTCATTTTTTTGAGCATGCCCACAACATCCTCATTGGTGATTGAATGGCATTTTTTGCAATCGCCGTCACATCCGCTCTCACTGAAAGCGTGGGCTGGAACTGTATTAAAAAACAAAATCACTGCGGCAAACACTGCGGCAAATCTAATCATCATTTATTCACCCTCACAAAAATAATTAAGTTTTATAGGCTATAGGTCATAGGTAAAAATTCCATTACCTATTGCCCATGCGAGGCTCTTGCAAAAGCCTGAGTTTGTCATTCCCGAGGTTTTTATCGGGAATCCACTATCCTTCAAATGGATTCCCGCCTTCCGCACCCCAGAAAGTCTCCGACTTTCCGGGGATCCGTTCGCGGGAATGACAGATAAGAATACTTTGTCCTATTGCCTTTCATTTACTTTAACCATTTATTTGTTTGAATTTCAAGTAACACTTTGTTATAATGTTCCGCAATGGAGGACTTCCTTAAAAAAGCGGTTCTTGAGGCGCTGTTGTTCGTTGCCGGAGAACCCGCAACCGTCAGCAGCCTTTCAAAGGCAACAGATATCCCGGAACAGGAAATCAAAAAACTGGTGGATGAATTGGCATCCGACTACAAGTCGAGGAATTCCGGTATCCTTATAATCGGTATTGCAGAGGGGTACCAGATGGTCACCGATCACGATCATGCCCTCTGGATCAAGCGTTTTAAAAACATCAGCCAGTCAAACAAACTCTCACAGCCCGCCCTTGAAACACTCGCTATTATCGCATACAAGCAGCCTGTAACAAAACTGGAGGTTGACCAGTTGCGGGGTGTTAATTCCGACGGCGCAATCAAGAGCGTGCTCGATAAGCATTTTATTAAAATCGTCGGAAAAAAAGAAACTCCGGGCAGGCCTTTTCTCTATGGCACTACGAAGGAGTTCCTGCAGTACTTTGGCCTGCAAAGTTTAAGCGAATTGCCGCCTGTCAGTGATTTTTTAAAGGAGGATGCAGCGTGAAGCAAATGAAACGTTTATACGCAGTAGTGTCCTTTATCATTGTTTTTTCTTTCGCGTCGACATCGGCAGCTAATATCTCCTACACGGTAAGGAAAGGCGATAATCTACAGAGGATTTCCAAAAAGTACAGCGTCAGCGTATCCGAAATAAAAGAATCCAACGGGCTGAAGTCCTGCAAATTAAGTGTCGGGAAAAAGTTGTCCCTTCCGAGCTCTGAAAAAAAACACAGGAACAAAGAAGCTGCTCACAATGCAAAAAAATATCCATCCAGGCATTTGGCCTCTTACAGACCCAAAAACGAAATCAGCGAGACAGTTCATATAGTAAAAAAAGGAGACACACTAATATCTGTTGCAAAAAAGTACGGGATCACGGTAAATGAATTAAGAAACGCCAATAACCTTAAAAAGGGCAGATTAAAAGTCGGCCAGCATATCTCAATCAAAAGCAAAAGCCATGCGCCTAATACCTATGTTGCCAGAAAAGGAGATACGGTCCGCAAAGTTGCAAAGCGTTTCGGGCTTAGCGCAGATGATTTGAAAGAAATAAATGGATTGAAAGGAAACGCCCTGAAGAAGGGCCAGAAAATTTGTCTCGCAAAAAGAAACGCTGAAATAAAGGAAGACACATCCAAAGCCGACGGCATTTTTGCTGAAAAACCCACTCCGGCTATTGCTTCAGCCCGGCTGGAAGAGGTCAAAGAACTGTCAACTTCTGAAGATGTTCTTGCTAATCTCAGCATACAGGAACGACTGGTTCTTTTTGCCAAGAAAATGCTTCACCTCCCCTACCGTTTCGGCGGAAACGGGGCTTTCGGCATGGATTGCTCTGCTTATGTGCAAAAAGCGTATAGCTTTATAGGACAGAATATCCCTCGCAGCGCCCGTGAACAGTTCAACCTCGGGGAATCCGTCGACAAAGATGACCTCGCAACAGGAGACCTCGTTTTTTTCAGAACATATGCATCTTTCCCGTCGCATGTGGGGATATACCTGGGGAACAATCTTTTTATTCATGCATCTTCGCTTTCAAAAAAGGTAACAATCGACAGTCTTGAAAGCCCGTACTATTTCAGGCATTTTATCGGGGCCAAGCGCATTATCCCGGATGACGACGTAGATATCAGCACCGGCGAGCTGCCGATAAAGACAAATTAATATCATGAAAAACGTATTGTGAAAATTAATATGAAAAATGGATTCCCGCCTGCGCGGGAATGACGACCACAGACTCCGCCTCATTCTTTTTAAATTTGGAAATAAACAAATAAATAACACCGTCATTCCCGCAGGTAGTAAGCGGGAATCCATTCCTCCGCAGATATAAGTGTCAGCGAGTTGCCGATAAAGGCAAATTAACCTCTTGAAAAATGGATTCCCGGAACTGATAATAAATCTTTTTTTAGCGAATGCCCTGAAGGTCATACACTTCGATTTTTGCAGACCGTGAGACATTCTTCAGCTGATGAAGCCAGGGAGGATTGAAAGGGCCGTACTTCCTTTTTTCATTCTCACCCCAATAGATGTGGGTCACTCCGATGTCCCGCGCTGTAGAAAGCCAGTCCCCACTGCCTTTAAGCAAACTTTCCAGTTTGGGCGCCCTCTCATCATAATGAACGCCGTGAGACCATAGATGCCCGGTATAACCCATCGCAACTTTTGCGCCCCAGAACATGGCCGGATGATTAGGGTCCGGCGCAGTTGCCAGGACGGAATTTACAGGCACATCCATCAAGGCCGCCTTCGCTTCATTTATTTCTTCCGCCCGATAAAGCTCGACACCTCCGCTGTTGCCCGGCAAAGAAGAAACAAGTGATATTGCGCCGGGTAAAAAGACAACGCATCCAACGAGGCCGATTATTATTGGCGACAGTCGACCCGGCAAAGTCCTCCACACAAGCCAGGCTATCATCAGATATAGCCAGAGGAGAATTTTGATATTGTCCCAATCCCAGGGGGCCAGTATAACAAAAGTAAAGACAAAGAACAGAACGAATAGAACAATAGCGATGGGGCGCAGATGCGCATAGTCTTTCTTGAAAACATAAAAAGCGGCCAGCGCTCCCAAAAATATCCAGGGACCAAGATTAACAAGCCAGAACTTGAAAAAATTCTCTTCTCCTGCAACCCAGTCCCATTGGATATGTAAAACCCCCGCACTCGAAAAACCATTGGTGGCAAAGAATACAAAGGGAAGGCCAAGGATTACTGCCGGGACAAACATATCGATAATCAAGCGCATCTGTTTATAAAGCACCATGCAGAGGCCGAGTACCAGGGAAACGATAAAAAAGGAATGGAGATGGAACCATGCAAGGCTGGCCCATAGTATCACGCATAGCGTCTTCTCAAGCCTGCTCGGTGTCCGCTCTCCGAGGAGGGTTTCCGTTACTGTCTTTATGACATAAACACCCGCGGGAATTGCAAATAGGAAGCCTCTCTGGGTAATCCATAACGAGAGGAAAAAGTTTTTCCAGGCGACTTCGTTTTGAAAGTCGTGGGGTCCTCCTCCCCGGAAACACTGGAAGTTTGCCAGGCCTCCATTCAAAAAAAATGCCCCCACTCCCCACCAGCCCATCCACCTGTGAAGCATGGAAACCGCCGCGAGCGTCATGACGACACCAACAACAAAGAGGTGGCTGTCTATAGGTACCCCCAGGACTTCCCATAAAGCGTTGTAGAGGTCCATACCCAAAGGATATTTCAACAATTCACCCGCATACTCAGGGTCGTCAGGCCAGAAACGGGCTCCGCTTGCCATATGGCGTATGTACTGAATATGCATCGAGAGATCACCGAAATTATTGAGATGGAGCGTTTTCAACCCGTTCTGGTCGTAGTATAGAAGATAGAGAAAGTGCTGCAGGCATGCAAAGGCAATAAAGGAATAAACCAGGGCAGGAAGAAATTTAATTTCAGGGAATGGCCTGTTTTCACTCCTGCAGCGCCGCCAAGCCCAGATGCCTGCAATAGCTCCGATTTCGAGACTCAAGACTGCGATAGGCGAATTCAGACGTCCGGCTATAAGGCCCAGAACCATCGCCGCAAATGTCGATACAGCTATATGGATCAAAATCGCTATATCCAGGACTAAAACCTCTTCTCTTCAGACAGTTGCACTGCGGTGAATCCGGGCAAATCAATTCCCTCAAATGAGGAGTTCTTCAGATATACATAAATCGGATCACGCGCATCTCTCAATTCCATCTTTCGCCGCAAGTATAAACCCGCAAGATTTTTATCGCTCACGGATTGTTCTGTAAAGATGATGTCCGCTCCCGCAAGCGGGGGTGCGCTTTCATTGCCGAATTCGGCATTTGGAAAACGGGAGAACAACCATGGCAACGGCCAGGAGTCTTTCACGTTGACTTGCATTTTTACATTTTTGAAATCGGGGGAGGTCCGGATTTTTCTTCTGATGAGATTTTCGATTATTTTTAAATCGTTTTTTGTCTGTACATACACATAAGGTTCTGCAGGGTTTGTATAATTGATAAAATTAATTTTATAAGCCGCGAGCAGCGAGTGGCCCAGGGCAACAGCCGCCACGCCCATGAGCAGCAGAGAAAAAAGAGACCGCCTCGAACGGGACCCGTGAAATATGGATGCCATATACAGCCCGGCAAGCACAAAAAAAGGCCACAGAATAGTGATGACACACCACGGGGTCTTATAGGGGATTATGGAATAGATAAATCCGTTTATAAGAGCAAGCGAGGAGAAAAAACGTATCTTCCATGAAGTGCTGAAAAAGCCGGGCAATGCGGCCGCAATTCCGACAACTCCGACCCATTCATAACGCATAATCAAGTCCAGCCAGTAATAATAAGGTTTCTCGTGGCCCGAACCGCCTACACCCGTCTTCATCCACGGCATAAAGGCGATAAAAAAATCAGATACCCCCTTCCAGTTATGGAAAGACCCGGTGTAAATGAATAACCATGTAAATACGGCCACAAAACAAATCTTCAAGAGATAAATTTTATCCAGTTTCGCAGACTTAAAATCGGGACTTTCAATTTTTCTATTGATCAAGGCCAGGACCTTTGGAGATATCTCCACCCAGCCCCACGCCAGGAGAAAGGAGATGCCCAATATGATAAAAGTTTCCTTAAGCAGCACACACCCAAGAAGGCCGAGAGAAAAATAAATTAAGCCCTTCCTGTCCATCCGTTCCCTTATTCTCAGAAACCCCAGCATCCATAAGACCTGAAAAAAGACAAAAACCGATTCATGTATCGCGGAACGGCCGAAAAAGATCATTCCTGGACTGAAAGCGAGGGCCAAGGCAATAAAAAAAGTCGCATACCGCCCCAACTCTTCCCGGCACTTTAAAATCAGCCCGACTGTTAAAAGTGAAAATGTTGCGGTCACAATACGGAAGGAGACCACCCCGAAGCCGAAAACCTTTTCCGATATCTGAAACAGATAAAAAAGAAGCGGCCCGTGATAATTTGTCGGGTCGTAGGCGAAAAAACCGTTCTGCCAGATCTGATTAACAAAAAAGCCGTTTACTCCCTCGTCGGAGTGGGTGGGCTTCAGAGGCAAGCATGCATAGTAAAACGAAAAGGCCGTCAGAAGCATGACCAGCAAGAAAATCCGCTCAGGAACAGAAGCGGGAGCGGGCGAGGTCGTCTTCATTTTCATTTTCATTCAGCACTAATATAACATTTATAATGATATTTTCTATAAAATCTCATCCCTCAAAAAGCACCTTCCCCATGTCCCTGGTATCATAGCCGCCGAGGGACCGGACCATGCCGCTGAATTCGTCATCCTCCCGTATTACCCGAAGCATAATATGGACCATTTCAGTATCCATGAACTCATACGGGATTGCGATATCATAACGTTCGTTGGCAACCGGGATAAAATCGAGGTCGAGTGCCTTTGCGGATGAATAAACGGCGAGCCCTGTATCGGCAAGCCCTGTGAGCACAGCAGATGCTACAGCCATATGCGTGTATTCGTCCTTTTCATATCCTTTGATCATGGACGGGCTGATGCCCTTTTCTTTGATGTATTTATCGAGCAGCAATCTCGTGCCTGAACCCGGCTGCCTGTTTATAAAGAGCACATCATCCCTCATGAGGTCTTCAAATCCGCTTATATTTTTAGGATTCCCTTTTTTTATAAGGAGTCCCTGCTGCCGGTATACAAGATTCACGAGAACTATTTTCCGACCGGGGAAAAACCGTTTTATAAAGGGAACGTTATATTCCCCCGAATCTTCATCGAGCAGATGTGTTCCGGCACAATGCGCCTCTCCCCTTTTCAATGCCATCAATCCTCCCATGGACCCCACATGGGCAGAGGACAACGAGTAGTCCGGATAATTCTTTTTTATACTATTAGCCAATATATCCAGTGTATTATCATGGCTTCCAATGCAAACAATAGTGTTTCTTATCTCGTCCCTATTCCTCAATAACTCAACTGTTACTTTATGTCCAGCGCTCAATCCCTCTGAATTTGCAGGTATTTTAATTATTCCATCAGCCCTCACCAGTGACATAAGCAATCCCGCTCCCCTGCCAACCGGGGTTGCGATCTGTTTATCATCTACAACTCCCACTTTCACCCGGATAAATTCATCGATACCGATTGATGATGCTATTTGCCTCGAAATGACCGCCTCTATCTCCTCACCTGCCTTTGCTGTTATAGCTGACAACCTTGCAACAACAGGCCTGACAAAATGTTGAAAAGTAATGTAGGCGGATACTGGATACCCGGGGATGCCAAATACAGGTTTGTTGTTAATAATGCCGATAATAACAGGCTTGCCGGGTTTAATAGATACACCGTTGACGAGCACCTCTCCAAGCGATTGTATTGCCTCAAGAGTGTAATCTTCAGAACCTCTTCCGGCGCCCGCATTAATCACAACAATATCAGACAACAGGGATGCATCGTAAAGCGCCTTTTTAATTGCCTCAAGATCATCCTTAACAATGGGAAACCGTATGGTTTCTGTATTGAGGTCCGAGGCAAGTCCCTGAAGCATGGCAGAATTATATTCGATAATTTCCGGTGGTACAGGCGGGCGCTCTTTCACCATTTCAGGCTCAATGATTTCGGTCCCCGTAGGGATAATGGCCAGTTTGGGCTTTTTCCTGACCTTTATTTCAAGATGCCCGCCGGCAAGCATTGCTCCTATGTCAATCGGCCTTATTATATGATTTTCAGGAATTATCAGCTCGGAAGCTACAATATCTTCACCGATCGTCCGCACATTCTGGTAAGGGGTCACCGGCTGGTAAATCTCGATATGACCGCCGGCCAGGTTCACATCTTCTATCATAATGACCGCATTGAATCCTTCCGGCATAGGATCGCCGGTATCAACGCAGACTGCATCACTCCCTATTTTCAACAAAAGCGGAGCTGTTTCACCGGCGGTAAAAGTATCGGCGCAGCGGACCGCGTATCCATCCATTGCGGCAGAATGATAAAAAGGCGATGAATACTTTGCAAATACCGGCTGCGCAGCGACCCTACCCTGAGAATCAATAACACGGACCGGCTCGGAGGCAAGGGCATATAATCCAAGAGCATCAAGACGCCCGAAAAGAATTTCACGGGCTTTTTCAAGCGATACGCTTTCTAAAAAAACATGTTTCACCATAAGAAGAGGTAACAGGTAATAGGTTATGGGTGATAGGTTATAGCCCAGAGGTTAAAGAGTTTTTTACCTGCCACCTATAACCCATACCCTGCTTTATTTGGTAATTGCTTCTTTGCCGGGGAAGTCGACTATTTTGGATTCATCCTTCTGTACCAGCGAACGTCCTTCAAAGACACCGCCTTCTGCAACAGACAGCTTTCTTGTACTGATATCTCCGGTGAGCTGACCCATATGTTTGATCTCTACAAGCTCCTCGGCCTTAACATTGCCGTCGACCTTGCCGCCGATGATGACCGAGCGGGCCGTTATGTCCCCATTAATCGAGCCGCTTTCGCCGAGAATGACCCAGTCAGCAGTGATATTGCCGGAAAAGACGCCGTCAATTCTAAATGTGCCCTGTGTTGTAATATCTCCCCTGAATTCCGAATTCGGACCTATCAGGGCTTCGAGTTTGTTATTTTTCCTCGTGAACATTTCTTGCCTCCATGATAAATTCTCGGGGGTTTACCGCTTTGCCGCTATGACGGACCTCATAGTGAAGGTGCGGTCCGGTAGAATCGCCGGTGGAGCCTGAGTACGAGATGATGTCACCTCTGCGCACCTTCTTCCCCACACTCACTGTAATCGAACTATTATGCGCATAACATGTGGAATAACTGAACCCGTGTTCGAGAAC
This sequence comes from Nitrospirota bacterium, assembly GCA_963784135.1. Classification (GTDB taxonomy): domain Bacteria; phylum Nitrospirota; class Thermodesulfovibrionia; order Thermodesulfovibrionales; family Dissulfurispiraceae; genus JADFXI01. The sequence goes on from CAWAQG010000004.1 coordinate 845,393, forward strand.
TACCAGGTTCCCGCTGCCCCTGCTCCAGCCGGCAAAACTGACAATTCCATCGGCAGTTGCCCGCACGGGGGTACCATCCGGAGCTGATATGTCGATGCCTGAATGGAATTCCGGACTGCCGTCCCTCGGGTTCTCTCTGGGTCCGAATTCAGACGTGACCCTGCCGTCAATGGGCCATCCTCTCGGCGTCGCAATATAAATATCCTTCTGGTCTTTTAAGAAATCTTTTATTGCCCCGACACTTTCGACTGTCTTTCTTATCTGCTCCTGCAGCATGTCCATATCGATTGAACCGGTATCATGAGCAGTCACTTTAGTATCTACATTTTCGAGGATTTTATTTTTGGTCCCGAACGACAGCAGCCTTTCAAATTCGGTTTCGGCTTTCTTCAGGGTGACTATGGTGGACTCCAATTGAGTAAACTGGGCGGTATAAAAACTCAACTTGTTCTTCATCTGGTGGTATTCTACGGTGCTGACTGCGACAGAAATAACGTAGACTGAGCCCACAATCCAGAGAATTACAGAAGAAACAATGCCGACCGACGGCAATTTAAAATTTATGGTCCGATTGCTGTCATGGGGAATGAGCATTATGGTAACAGGAGTGAAGAGCTTTCTTAGAAGTTTTTTTGCTTTACGCATATCGTATTTTTTCAGCGCCCCCTTTTTCAACAAAACCAATATGGTATGCATCAAATCCATACTGTTTTAAATTTGAAATAGACAGGCCAGATACATCTTCAGGCAGTATGATAACATAACCGATACCCAAATTAAAGGTTTTTTTCATATCGCCGGCAGGCACATTGCCGAGCGCCTGCATTACCGTGAAAACCGGCGGGACAGGCCATGAGTTCTCCTTTATCACAGCAGTGAGCCCCTCCCCTATAATTCTCGGCACGTTGCCGGAAATACCGCCTCCTGTGATATGCGCCATTCCTCTTATATCAACATGCTCTTTAAGAGCTTTAACAGCGTTGACATATATTTTTGTCGGGGCAAGCAGTATCTCCCCAAGTGAAGCGTTCAGCTCAGGCATGTATTTATCTACCCCAAATTGCGCGACTTCAAAAAAAATTTTCCTGGCCAGGGAATATCCATTGCTGTGAAGACCGCTCGACGCTATCCCTATGATGGCATCGCCGGCTTCGATCCGCTCGCCGGTGACAATACCGCTTTTTTCGACGACTCCAACAGCAAAACCCGCAAGATCATATTCTTTGCCCTGGTAAAAACCGGGCATTTCAGCGGTCTCTCCCCCGATCAGGGCGCACCCTGCCTCGCGGCATCCGTCGGCAATGCCCTTCACCACATCTTTGGCCTTATCGGCATCGAGCTTCCCGGTGGCAAAATAATCGAGGAAAAAAAGCGGTTCCGCGCCAAGGGTGAGAATATCATTCACGCACATGGCCACAAGGTCGATGCCCACCGTATCATGCTTGTCCGCCATGAACGCTATTTTAAGTTTCGTCCCCACGCCATCGGTCCCGCTCACCAGCACCGGATCTTTATAACGTACTGTGTCAAGCTTGAACAAGGCGCCGAAGGAACCTATGTCGGTAAGCACTTCAGGCCTGAACGTTTTTTTTACAATAGGAGAAATAAGGCGGACAAAGCGGTCCCCCTCATCAATATCAACGCCTGCTTTCTTATAGGTAATTTCTTCCATAATTCACGGGATGCACAGATTAATTGAGGCGTTATTAAGATACCATAACACGGTCATTTAGTCCAAGGGTAATGGGACCAAATAATTCAGACTATCTTCATGCTGATATCCACAGCCCTTGCAGAATGCGTCAGGGCGCCGATGGATATGAGGTCGACCCCGGTTTCCGCAATTGTTCTGACATTATCAATAGTTATATTGCCTGATGCCTCAAGAAGTGCCCTGCCGTTTGTAATCTTTACAGCCTGCGCCATATCACTTGCGGACATGTTATCGAGCATAATTACATCCGCCCCGGCGTCCAGCGCTTCCCGGAGCTCATCAAAATTTCGGATTTCCACTTCTATCTTCAACAAATGGTGAGCTTTTTTTGCAAGCCTCACCGCCTCACTGACCCCTCCGGCAATCCTGATGTGGTTATCTTTTATGAGCACTCCGTCATAAAGTCCGTAACGATGATTATCACCGCCGCCGGCGCGAACGCCGTACTTTTCAAAAAAACGCATCCCGGGCGCCGTCTTCCGCGTATCGACAATTTTGACCCTCAGGTCTGAGACAAGCTTTTTGTATGCATGGGTCAATGTTGCGATACCGGACACACGCTGAAGCAAATTAAGCGCCGTCCGCTCGCCTGCGAGCAGGCCCCGCGCATTTCCGGCCACTTCAGCTATTTCCGCGCCTTTTGAGATTTCATCACCCTCATTAAAAAAAGATTTTATGTCTATGCAGGGACCAACCGCTGAAAAAACCTCTTTGACAAAAGGCATTCCGGCGAGGACAAGGTCTTCTTTAGCGCGTATGATCGCTTTCGCATCCATGTCTTCCGTCACGAGCAGTAACGAGGTTATATCGCCGTGGCCGAGATCTTCGAGAAGTGCAAGACGTATTGTTTCCCTCGCTAAAGCGGAAACCATTCTTCAGCGCCCTCTGAATAGTGAAAAAAGTCCGAAGATACCGCCGGCCACCGCTCCGATGGCAAGGGCGCTGCGCCAATCAAGAAGCGTGGTCACCGTGCCGTCTACATTATTGCCGATCATGAGGATCGCGGTGCTGTGATTGGCGTTGACCTGATTGCCGGCCATGATCCCGACAGCGCTCTTGTTCGCATTTATTTCTCCGGAAGAGACCGCGACCGGAGCAAATGAGAAGTTCAGATTTGTCGTGCCGCCCGCGGCCAATACTCCTATGCTCTGGTTCAGGGTAAGCGTTTCGCCCTTCATAACTACGGCCGCCCCCTGGGTCACCTCAATACGCTCGCCGTCTATGCTCAGCGCGCCTACCTGCTGCAATTCTATATTACCGCCGTCCACAGCCCTGACCGTGCTTTGCTTGATAGTGATAAATTCAGCCTCAACAAGGTCCAGGCTTTTGCTTTCTATATCCACAATCTCTTTTTCCATCACAGCCACCCCCCCTTAAAAATTACCTTCTTTTTTTAAATTGTTTTCAGAAGATTCAGGTTCTCATCGAGTTTCGCTCTTTTGGTCAAAAGCTCATCATGTTTAGTCTTGTCTTTTTCGAGGACATTCTTCGGGGCGTTATTTAAAAAATCCTCATTAAGCAGCTTTTTATTCAAAAACCTCAACGCCTCGTCGATTTTGTCCATTTCCTTCTGTAGCCTTTTGACCTCGGCGCCGACATCGAGCAATCCGCTCAAAGGGATATACACTTCCATTCCTTCATGCACAGCAACTGCAGAACCCTCTACTCGCTGTATGCCCGGCCCAGCGTTAAGCTCCCTGCATCTCGTCAATTTTTTTATCGATACAAGATTGTTTTCGATTACCTCTTCAACTTCTTTTGAAAGTGTCTTGATATCAGCCCTGATCTCCACAGAAGGCGCTATGTTCAACTCTCCCCTTACGCTTCGTATGCCCGTAACAGCATTGAGCAAAATCTCCATCTGCCGCTCCGCTTCAGGAAATCGCGGCAGCTCTCCGGGATAGCGCGTGCGCATTAATGACGAATCGCCGTCAAATACATTGTGCCATAACTCCTCGGTGACAAAGGGGACAAATGGATGCAATAATTTAATGCTCTGTTCAAGGACAAAAAAGAGGCACGCAACAATAGCAGTCTTCTCTTCGCTGTCCTCCTGATAAAGCGTGGGCTTGGATATTTCAAGGTACCAGTCGCAGAATTCGTGCCAAATGAAATGATAGACACTGCCGGCAGCGTCATTGAACCTGTAATTCCCGAGATTTCTGTTGACCTCACTCACGGTAAACGCCAGCCTGCTCAGGATCCATCTGCTCGCAACGTCGAGGGTGGCGCCATGAGCATACGGGTCCTGTCTTTTCCATACCTGTTCGTATTTAACAATAAATTTGGCGGCATTCCAGAGCTTGTTAATAAAATGCCGGTAGCCCTCCAGCCGCTCTTCCGAAAATCTTACATCCCTCCCCTGGGCAGCAAAAGCGGCAAGAGAAAATCTGAAGGCGTCGGTGCCGTATTTTCCTGTCATCACCAGCGGATCAACTACATTGCCCTTTGATTTGCTCATTTTCTGCCCTTTGGCATCACGCACAAGGGCATGAATGTAGACATCTCTGAACGGTACCTCATCCAGACATTTCAACCCCATCATCAGCATGCGCGCCACCCAGAAAAAGAGAATATCAAAACCGGTGACAAGTACGCTGGTTGGATAAAAGGTCTTCAAATCAGCGGTCGCATCAGGCCAACCCAGAGTGGAAAACGGCCAAAGCGCCGAGGAAAACCAGGTATCGAGAACGTCGGGATCACGAATAACGTGGCCGCTCCCGCAACGAGGACATACCTTTATATCTTCTCTCCGGCAATTGGGAATTACCTCTTTTGTTACCCGTATTATTTTAGAGTTCCTGAGAATCTCGTCATGGCCCATGCCTTGCAACCGCAAATCAGCGTATGTGCCTCCGGCAACTGGTTTGCCGGAAAGTGTTACAGCCCTGAAGAAAATATGCTCGATCATCGTACCCTGTTTGCGCCCATCATCAGTGCTGCAATCAGGGCAGTACCAGACCGGTATCCGGTGGCCCCACCATATCTGCCGCGAAATGCACCAGTCTTTTATGTCGCGCATCCATGCAAAGTAGTTATTGTCCCATGAAGAGGGAATTAGTTTTGTCTCGCCGTCCCCGACCGCTTTCACCGCCCTGGACGCAAGCGGTTCTATTTTGACATACCACTGGATAGTCAGGAGCGGCTCGATGACTGTTTTGCAGCGGTAACAGTGGCCGACGGCGTGCCTGTGCTTTTTTTCTCCTTCGAGCAGTCCCCTATCTTTCAGGCTGCCGAGCAGTTTCTTTCTGCAGTCGTACCTGTCAAGCCCCCTGCACGCTTCGCCTGCTTCGGCGCTCATATGGCCGTCTTCCGTAATAACGCTTATGGAAGGAAGGCCATGGCGTTTTCCCATTGCCTCATCATTAAAGTCGTGGGCCGGCGTTACCTTTACCGCACCGGTCCCGAACGAGGATTCAACCGACTGATCGGCTATTATGGGTATGGTCCTTCCAGTAAAGGGAAGCTCTACGGCCTTGCCTATCAGCCTCAGGTATCGTTCATCTTCTGGATTCACCGCCACCGCCGTATCGCCGAGCATTGTCTCGGGTCTTGTTGTGGCAACCGTGATATAACCTTCGGCATCAGTCAGGGGGTACTTAATATAATAGAGGGCCCCGTCAAGTTCTTCATATTCCACTTCAAGATCAGATAATGCGGTATGGCAGCGCGGGCACCAGTTGATTAAGCGGTTGTCACGGTAGGCCAGTCCCGCTTCAAAAAGTCTTACAAACACCTCCCGCACCGCCCTGGACAGACCCTCATCCAGCGTGAAGCGTTCTCTCGACCAATCACACGAAGCGCCCAGCTTTTTAAGCTGGTGAATTATTTTCCCTCCGTATTCGGCTTTCCATTGCCATATCCTTTCGATAAAAGCGTCTCTGCCCAGGTCATATCTGTTCAGACCCTCTTTTGCAAGCTCTTTTTCCACCACGTTCTGGGTCGCTATACCTGCGTGGTCAGTGCCCGGGACCCACAACACATTATATCCGGACATCCTTTTCCACCTCGCAAGTATGTCCTGCAGCGTAGCGTTAAGCGCATGTCCCATGTGAAGGGAGCCGGTAACATTCGGCGGAGGGATAACAATACAGAATGGGGGCTTGTCAGCGCCTGGGTCCGGTTTGAAATATCCGAGGGACTCCCAGAGTGTGTACCATTTGTCCTCAATATCTTCAGGGTTATAGTTCTGTTTTATATCAAGCATAGTTACACGTTAATCAGGTTCTATTTGTTGCATCGTTTGATTTCAGACCAAGGTCTCGCGCAGGGAACTTTCCAAAAACAATTTTTCAGGGCTCTGCTGTAATTTTTTCAATCTCTTTTTTTATGATCGTCTCCGCCACTTCAGGAACGACCCTGTTAATGGCCGCCATAATTTCACCGTGCAGAGATTGCATCATTTCCATTACAAGTTCTTTTGTCACATCCCCGATAATCTTTGGCGCATTCTGCGCCAGGGTCGCGGAAACAACCTCTTTGATTTCAGCAGAAAGCGCCGCAATAGTATCACAGCTGACGATATCCGAGACCCTCCTGTCAACAGACTGACTCACGATTTCGAGAATTTCTTCTTTGGAAGGCAGGGCAAGTGTATCGATAAGGCCGCTTATGCCGTATACCTGGGGTGTATCCTCTTTTAATGCATCCGCCATCTCCTCTTCAAAAGCTTTACCCGTTGATGAAAGGGCCGGCCTTGCCTCGGATTCCTTCTCAGCTATCTCCTCATATTCGCTTTTTTCCTCTCCCGCAGCCGCAAGCTCCTCGTCCCAATCAGGCCCTTCAACGGAAGAAGGCTGCTCCGCTTCCTGAACGGCAACGGCTGCAGGGGCCTCAACGCTTGCCGGTCCGGCGCTGATAAGAAGCGATTTGATCTTGCTGATTAATTCCTGGGATTCAAAAGGTTTTATAATGTAATCGTCTGCCCCGACTGATTTTGCATAACTTTCATCAAAGGGTTCAAAAGCTCCTGCAAGAAGTACAACCGGCAGGTGAACAGTAGCAGCATTATTCTTGATTTTTTCACAAAGCTGGTAGCCGTTCAATTTAGGCATTTCGATATCGGCAAGCACTATATTCGGGCCGAATGATTCAATCAATGCGAGGGCCTGTTCTCCGTCGTTGCAGGTCTTTATTTCAAAATGCTCATCAGCAAGCACCAACTCAACAACCTTCTGAATGGTAAGGCTGTCGTCGGCCAAAAGCAGTTTATATGGAATCATTCTGTGTTTCCTCCCGAAGCGTGTCTACGCGCATGCCCGCCCCGCTGTAATCCTCTTGCAGCAACAGTCCACAGATTTTAGAAGTAAACACTAATTTTGTCAAGATTTTTTCTTGCTCCTGTAGTCCTCTATCGCCTTTTTCAAGGCATCTGCGCCGAGATTTGAGCAATGCATCTTTTGCGGCGGCAGTCCTCCCAGTTCCGCGGCAACAGTTTCTTTTGAGATGGCCAGCGCCTCGTCAAGGGTCTTCCCCTTTACCAGTTCCGTAATCATACTGCTGACCGCAATAGCGGAACCGCAGCCGAACGTCCTGAATTTAGCATCAATAATGCGGTCATCTTCGACTTTTATGAAAATCTGCATGGAATCCCCGCATGTAGGGTTGCCCTCCATGCCGACGCCGTCAGCATCGGGGATCTCACCCACGTTCCTCGGATTCATAAAATGGTCCATCACTTTTTGAGAATACATAGCCTAACCTCCCGTGTAGCATTGATCTCCGTCCGCACCCCCAAAAGTCTTCGACTTTTCGGGGTCCCCGTCGCTGCCTGCGCCCCATCCTTTTGCGAAGGGAGACATGTCACGTAATTTTTTGACCACCTGAGGAAATTCCTCAAGGAAGTAATTTATGTCCTCCATAGAGTTGTCCATGCCGAGGCTGAAGACGATAGACCCCTGCGCAAGCGATGACGGGATGCCCAGCGAGAGCAAAACCGGCGAGGACTTCAACGCCCTGGAAGAGCATGCAGAGCCGCTTGCAGACAATATTCCCTTCATCGACAGCATCAGGAGCATGGCTTCACCCTCAATAAATTCAACAACAAAGCTTGCATGGTGCGGAAGCCTGACTTCATGATGTCCGGTAAGATACACGTTAGGAAGCTTCAGCACGCCGGCAATCAATGCATCTCTCAATTGCCTGCAGTGTTCCATTCTGACAGGCATTTCCTGCGCGGACATCTCGGCAGCCTTGCCCATTCCGACTATCGCGGGCACATTCTCGGTGCCGGCCCTTCTGCCGCCTTCCTGGATTCCGCCGTAAATCAGCGGCGCAATTCGCAAGCCCTCCCTTACATAAAGCGCTCCGGCGCCTTTGGGACCGTAAAACTGGTGCGCCGCCATGGTGAGAAGGTCCACGCCAAGCTCCTTAACGTCAACAGGAATATTTCCGGTTGTCGCAACAGCGTCAGCGTGCATGGTTATACCCCGCTCTTTTGCAATCTGTGCTATCTCACGAATGGGCTCTATAGTGCCAATCTCGCTGCTGGCGTGCGTCACTGAAATAAGTATAGTCTCCTTATTTATCGATTTTATTACCGTGTCAGGATCAATAACACCCTTATTATCGACAGGCACATAAGTGACAACAAACCCGCTTTTTTCGAGAAAGCGCGCCGAATTCAGAATTGAGTGGTGCTCTACCTTTGAAACTATTACATGCTTGCCCTTGTTCTGCCTCGCAAAGGCAATTCCCCTGAGTGCAAAGTTGTTGGCTTCCGCGCCGCTTGAGGTAAAAACCACTGCAGGCGGTTTTGCATTGATCAGGTCCGCAACCTGCTGCCGCGCCTTTTCTATCGCGTCGCGGGCCATCATGCCGAGGTCATAGAGGCTCAGAGGGTTTCCAAAATTATCTTTGAAATAAGGCATCATTGCATCAAGCACTTCCGGATGCAGCGGATTTGCGGCAACATGATCAAAATAACACCTTCTCATATATGTTCTCCTTACCCTCGTTAATAGCTATAGTCTGACACTTTTTTTCTTTTCCATTTACCCATAGCCTAACGCCTATAGCCTATAGCCTGCTGTTTTTTTATATAAAACCTATAATAGTCATCATCTTCATCCAGTCCGATAAATTCATTTCCTGTCCGCTCGCACCACTGAGGGATGTCCTCGAGCGCGCCATCATAGTCGGTAAGTATCTCAAGCACCTGGCCCTGGTCAAGCCCTTTGATCAGCTCTTCGAGCTTAAGGAGATGCATCGGACACATCATATAAACAATATCAGCAGTAATATCTGCCTTGACCCCATGAACAAATTTCATATAGTTAGATTATAAAATCTCTCCTCGCCCCGATTCAGTCAATTTGTAATCTAATTATTTATGGACTCGTAAAAAGTCGTCATACCCGCGAAGGCGGGTATCCAGAGTGTAAACAACTACCCGAAAAGAATGGATTCCCGTTTTCACGGGAATGACAAAGAAAGCGCTTTTTCAGACTTTTTACGAGTTCGTCTATTATTAGCAATTTTCTCTTTAATTGGATAAATATCACCCGACATCAGGTTTTTTAATGTTATTGTTTCCAGAAATGCTTCTATTTGTTCACCAAGAGCTTTCCACAGCAGGTGAGTAACGCAGTTGTCAACCCTTATGCAGCCTTCATCAGGATTAAGACAGGACGTAATGGCAACAGGCCCTTCAAGCTCGCTCACGATAGATGCAATGCTTATTTTTTCCGGCCCTCTGTTTAAAAGATACCCTCCGCCCGGCCCTTTTACGCTTTTGATAAGGCCCGCTTTCCGGAGTTTGTTCAGTATCTGCTCAAGATATGCGACAGAGACATCCTGTTTCTCGGATATTTCTTTTATAGTGACCGGTTGACCAGGGTATCCGCGCGCTATTTCGTACATAGCCCTTACACCGTACTGTCCCTTTGTCGATAATCGCAGCATGTAAATATGCTATAATGGTCTACTGATTTTGTCAAGTATTATTGATGAAAATGTGGCGAGCAGATAAACTGTCCGTATCTGTAGCACATAAACTGTCCGGATAAAATATATGGATAGCAAGGGGGCTATCCATGAAACGTTCGGCAGTGTTGCAGGAGGTACGGAAGATGAGATTTGAAGAAAGCTATGAGGGTTGGATACGAGGTCGATTAACGCAGGAAGAAGCAGCAACGCTTCTGGGTGTGTGCGATAGGACATTTAGAAGATATATGTTGAGGTATGAAGATACGGGCCTGGAGGGCCTTATAGATAAGCGTTTAGGGCAAATATCTCATAAACGTGCGCCTGTTGATGAAGTAGTCGCACTATCGGATCTTTATAGCAATCGCTTTTGTGGTTTCAATGTCAAACATTTTTATAGCTGGTACCGGCGTGCTTATCAAGGGACCAGAAGCTACACATGGGTCAAGAACACCCTTCAGGAAAAGGGATTGGTCCCGAAGGCAGCACAGAAAGGTACACACAGGAAAAAGCGTACAAGGGCACCTTATACCGGTATGATGCTGCACCAGGATGGTTCCAAACATCAGTGGGTTGAAGGAAAATACTGGGATCTAATCGTAACTATGGATGATGCCACGAGTGAACACTACTCGATGTTTTTTGTGCAGGAGGAAGGCACTCAAAGCAGCTTTCAAGGGGTAAAAGAAGTTATTGAGCAACACGGATTGTTTGCTTCGTTGTATACGGATCGTGGAAGTCACTACTGGCATACACCGGAGGCCGGAGGGAAGGTGGACAAATCAAATCTTACCCAGTTCGGTCGTGCAATGAGCCAACTTGGAATTAAGATGATTGCTGCGTATTCTCCTGAGGCCAGGGGTCGTTCTGAGCGAGCCTTCGAAACTCATCAAGACCGCCTCGTCAAGGAGCTTGCAATGGCGGGCATTACTGAGATGAAGCAGGCCAATGATTATCTTGCCAGTACTTATATGCCAGCCCATAATGCCGAGTTCACTGTTGTCCCGCAGGAACCACAGAGCGTGTTCGTGACTTGGGCAGGCACTGCCTTGGAAGACATCCTATGCGAACAGTATGACCGCACCGTAGGCAACGACAACTGTGTAAAGTTCGATGGGCTAAAACTTCAGATCCCGCCAAATCAATATCGCTGCCACTACGTTAAGGTCGAAGTTCGCGTCCATCGTTATCCGGATGGTGGCCTTGCTATATTCCATGGACCGAGAAAACTGGCGGTCTTTGACCCTAAAGGAAAGGAGATTGCAAAGTGCTCACATGCAGCGGCATGAGACTCAATAAAACTGACATCGGTGGCCTGCCATGTTCCATGCGCAGCCACCCTGCAGAACCGGACAGTTTATTTGCTCTAAAACCGGACAACTCTATTTGTTGACAACAGTATTATTGATGAAAACCTGGTGTGCGTCATGGATGTGGGGGGCGCCAAGACAACATTGTGTCGAAAGCAGCGTCGTGCCCTGTCACTCCGGCTTGTCCGGAGTCTATTCATAGAACCACGATTCCGGACAAGCCGGAATGACAAAATTATAAACCAATAAATCTGACGCAGGCCCAATAGAAATATCCGGCAAAACCGGATGCTTGAGAGCAGTTGTTATAATTTAATACGCAAAGTATGGACCCGCGCCAAGGCCGGACGACGACCTGCCCTCAAACCCGATAAACACATTACGTCCAAAGTAAAACGGAAGTCCCCAGTCAAACGCGCCGCTCATAACGCCGCCAATATCGTAGTACACGTTGTTGTTGACCGAATTTATGAGAGCGTTAAAGTCGCCTATCTGGAACTGGACCGTGCCGCTGGGAGAGCCTGATGTCCCCTCAATAATAGCGGAAAGGCTCGTTATACCGTAAGGGTTCGAGCTTGTTGTCGAAGTGCAGAACCATCCTCCGCAGTCTTGAAGGCTTGTCTGGTGTCTAGTACTATAAGGGAAATACAGCGCGTTCGAACCGGTGTCTATGAAACTGCCGCCGTTAGAGGCATCGTTATAAGAGACACCGTTAAAAGTTGTGATAAAATTCCCGTACTGATCGAGTGGATATGTGGTTACTGCAGGAGGAGTGTTGTTGAAAAGGGTGTCAATCCCAAACACAACGATGCCGCCCACCGAAGGCTGCCCTGCGGAGAGAACGTCAGGAAGCTCCACTATTATACCGTTGTTGTCCGTGGGTAAAGCAGTCACAGGGTTCGTGACCTGATCCGTGAGGGCAACAGCAGTTCCAGTACAGGTCGATCCCGTACAAGAGTAGTACGTGGGATTTCCGCCGTTATTATCACTTGATACGCAACCCGCCCCGCAGTCCTGAACAGAAGGGCCGACACCGAGTATCCCGTTGAATCCGGCGTCAGACGGCGATTGGTCCGAACCCGGGCATACACTGCCGGCAGCTGCGATAGTAGGAAACGTATAGTCTATTACCTGGATCGGGACCTCAACAGCAGGCTCGTTCCCCAGTGTGACGTTCGCTCTCCCGACCGGCCCCCAGTCCGACGAGCCGTCCGCATATGCCACGCATTCCGCAAGAGAGCCGGGACCGGACGCCACTGGCGTAAGAGAAACGTTGCCCAGGGCCTGTTTAAAAATCCTGAGTCCGAAACTTCCCGTATCCAATAAAATGCTGTTGATTGTCCGGCAGGTTGAGGCGCCGGGGGTGCAAACCTTGACACTGACGCATGGGTCGTTAAAATAACCCAGAGGCGTGGTGAGGGTCGGGTCGCATGTCGATCCGTTGACAGTGACTGAAAGCACGTTGTTTGCCAAAAAGGCCCTTGCGATGAAGGCAGCCATCTGGTCCCTTGTAACGTAATCAGTTGTTGAATCGGGAGTACACTCGTAATCGCCGTTCCCGCAGCCGGTGGTGATTCCATTGTCCTTCAAATACTGGACATATGTGAAGTAATAATTTGCAGCAGGCACGTCGGTGAAGTATGGGGTTGACGTGGTGGTGGAAGTTGGAGGGGACGCAGGGTCCTGTCCAGCTTTAACTTGTCTCCCCCTGACAAGGAAGGCAGCCATCTGGTCCCTCGTAACAGGGTCGGAAGGGCAGTAAAGAAGCGGAGATTGGCTGCATCCCACAGTAATTCCCAGTTCGTACAGCTTCTGGATATACGGGAATAAAGAGCCCTCCGTTGCCGGAGATGCGTCGCTGAAATAAGGTGCTGTATTTGAACAGTTTGCCCCACCATTACAGGTGAAGTTCTCGCCATACAACGCCCTTATGATGAAGGCCGCCATCTGGTCTCTTGTCACAGGGTCGGAAGGACAGTAAGAAAGCGGAGATTGGCTGCATCCCACAGTAATCCCGGCACTATAAATAGCTTCAATGTAAGCGTATGCCCAGTAATTGGAAGGGACATCAGAAAAGGTGGCTGTTTGCGCAAGAGCAGGCGGAACCGCCCATGCACTAAATACAGATAACAAAAGCAGCATTAAAATCGCTGCCCGATTAACAACCTTAATTAATTTCATCAACGCTGACTCCGTAAGGGACCAGGGATGGGACGTATGCCCTGCCCCGCAGGTCCCGCATATGGCCCCATTTCTCTACAACAATCCGTGGTGTCTTCACCCGAAGGCTCCGTCTGTTGCCCGGATTGCGTTGGACCTGACTCAGGGCTGCCCGGTATTCGCTATCATAAGAGCCAAGAAGCTGCGATAGATTAGGGTTGACCCGTCCATTCCAGGCAATGCCGAATACCACACCTGCCGGCGAAACGTATTCCCTGACCCTGGCCGCCCCCGCTTCGACCTCCTGAACAGTGTAACCATTGCGGACTGTCACTGGACGCCGCACCGCAGATAACGCCTCTCTGTCCATCTCGATAGAATCGGCGGGTTCTCCAAGCGTGGCCTGTACCCGCCGGGCTGCCGCAAAACAAACTATCGAAAGTGCAAGGGCGAGTAATAGGGGATATATTCTTATTCTCATAGCTCCTACTTTATCTCCTTAATTTTAACAGCACCGGCATTATCTTATCAATCATTGCATTTCCCGGTAGTGGGTCAGTTTGTTTTTACTCTGTATCACCTGGGTGCTCAGTAGTGGGCTGGTAACGTCAAGCCCACATATCGAGAAATGGCGACCACAGATAATTCTCAATAGATACCAGTGATTGAATTGAAAGACTAATTGATACAGAGTAAAAACAAACTGACCCACTACCGCTATGCAACCGCACTTGAAGAAGTTCTCTTCACTTTCTCGGTCTGAGTTCGTACATCCTTCTTTCTTCCGGGGACATCCCAATTTCCGACAGGTCATCCTGAACTTTTTGATATTTTTTCATTGTTTCGTCTGCACGGCAGCGCATCAGCTCATCATCGGTCCTGGCTTCAGACACGCAACTTCTGGTACTACTCGCGCTGTGCTCGAACAGCTCGATGTCGTTAAGTATTTCCGCTTTGTTTTTCTCAAGGGCCGTCTTATCCTGAGGCTCCTCCGCTGATACTGTAGAATAAATAAAGCCGCCGCATAAAAAAACAACAGCCCATAAAAATAAATAAGGATACTTGTTAAAACTCATGCCCTTCCCCTCCATATCTTTTATCTGCTTCCTGCTGCTTCATTAACGTATTTTAACAGATGTATAACAGATTAAACCGGAGTTGTCAAATCGCATTTCTCCTTTTTTTAATACCAATACCTACTGCTCGATAACTGAGAACATATGTGCTCGCAAAGAAAAACTATACCGACCATGTCCCTGCAACCGACAAGGAAGTTGACGGACTGGATTTCGGCAGCGTACACCTGGCTTATCAGCAGCGGGTAGGTAACGCCCTACCTGCATATATAATGTATGGCACTGAATGTATTATCGGCAAGAGCGGTGCACTGGCAACAAAGAAAAATTGGACGCTGCCGAAATCCAGTCCGTCAACTTCCTTGCCCCCACTGAGAACTGATTCGGCAATCCCTGCTTTAGTTTGCTCTCGTTCCGTGCTATGATTTAAATATAATGTAGAAAGGAGGTCCAACCGTATGTTCCGCAGAATAATACAGTGCCTGTTAATTCTATTGGGGGTGATTTTTATGCAGTCCGCTCATGCCGCCGACACTGAAAAACATGACAAGGGTTTCGTGAAGCCTTCCCAGGAAGAATTGAAGAAAACATTAACGCACATGCAGTACACTGTTACGCAAAAAAACGGTACCGAACCGGCGTTCCACAACGAATATTGGAACAATAAAAAAGAGGGTATCTATGTCGATATCGTCTCAGGCGAACCACTCTTCAGCTCCCTTGACAAGTTTGATTCCGGCACCGGATGGCCGAGTTTCACAAAACCCCTGGAACCTGGAAATATCGTTGAAAGAGACGACTGGACTTTCTTTACAAAAAGGAGAGAGGTGAGGAGCTTTTATGCTGATTCGCATCTCGGGCATGTATTTAATGACGGCCCTCCTCCGACCCATAAGCGTTACTGCATGAACTCTGCGGCACTTCGCTTCATCCCAAAAGAAGACCTTGAAAAGGAAGGGTATGGAAAGTACCTGAAACTGTTTAATAAATTAAAATATGTCTGACCGTTCAGCCGTTTTGCTATTCATAAAATCCCCTGAAAAGGGGAAAGTGAAATCCCGTCTGGCAAAAACAATTGGTGAAGATGCGGCACTTGATGTCTATAAATGTCTTGTATACAGCACGCTCGAAAACGTGAAGGCCGGCAACCATCTTTTCAGGCTTTGCTTTTATCCTCCGGATTCCGGCGCAATTATCAAAAACTGGTTGGGGGATACATATTACTATGCTCCACAACATGGTGGCGATCTCGGAGAAAGAATGAAGAATGCTTTTGTTCAGGCCTTTTCAGACGGCGTGAAAAAGGTTTTGGTCATCGGCAGTGACATTCCCGATCTCTCAATTTCACTAATAGATGAAGCCTTTAACGCACTTGATACCGGCGATGCAGTCATCGGCCCTGCTCATGATGGAGGATATTATTTAATTGGCTTCAACAGGGCCTCCTTTCTCCCTGACATTTTTCAGGGGATTGCATGGAGTACCGGTTCCGTGTTTAATCAAACAATGAAAGTTTTCGGGAAATCAGACCTCACTGTTCATGTTCTGACAGAATTATCGGATGTAGATACGTTTGAGGACCTGCTGTCGCTATTTAAAGAGGGAGACCTATAATGCCCGGATATGATTATGACCTTATCGTGATCGGGGGCGGCGCGGGAGGGTTTGTGGCATCCAAGCTCGCTAACGGTCTAAGCAAAAAAGTTGCAATTATCGAAAAAAAGAAACTGGGCGGTGAATGTACTTTGTCAGGCTGTATTCCGAGCAAGGCATTCATAAAATCAGGCATCATTGCCCGGCAGTCAACGCATTTAAAAAATTATGGGCTCTCTGCAAAAGACGACATCGTCATAAATGCCGATGATGTTATGAGACACGTTCGTTCGGTCATAGAGAAGGTATATGAGGGTCATCAGCCCTCGATGTTCAGGGAGCTTGGTATTGATGTCCTTTTTGGAAATCCGCATTTTATGGACAATCACACGATAGAACTGGAGGGCAGAAGGCTTTCCGCAAAATCCTTTATTATTTCGACAGGTTCGTCCGCTTTCATACCGCCAATTGAGGGAATAGATACAGTCCCCTATTTAACAAACGAAACCTTTTTTGGCATCGAGCACCTTCCCTCATCAATGATAGTCCTCGGCGGTGGTCCTATAGGCATAGAGCTTGCTCAAGCTGCAAACCGCCTGGGCGTCAAAGTTCATGTAGTAGAAATGTGCGAGTCTATCCTCTGTAGAGAAGACAGGGAATTGGTAAATATATTGTCCGAAAAACTGAAAGAGGAAGGATTGGACCTGCATACTGAAACAAAGGCGCTGAAACTATCATGGGAAGCGGGCCAGGCGGCTGTAACAGTTGAAAATAAAAACGGGCAAAAAAAGGAGATAAAAGCCGATTCTGTGTTGGTTGCTGTTGGCAGAAAAGCGAATGTCGCCGGCCTCAACCTTGAGAATGCAGGAGTGAAGTGCAGCCCCAGGGGGATAATTACAGACAAATGTCTCCGGACAACAGCGCCCAATATTTACGCGTGCGGAGATGTTGTGGGGCCCTATCAGTTTAGCCATATGGCTGAGTATGGGGCGCGTATCGCAGTACAAAATGCGTTCCTGCCTTTTAAGAAAAAAGTGAATTACCGGGATGTTGCCTGGTGCACATTCACAGACCCTGAACTCGCCCATGCGGGGTTGACAGAAGAAGAAGCAAGAAAACTGCACGGAGACGATATGAAAGTCTACAAGTATGAATATAAAAATATCGACAGGGCCAAAACCGATATTATTGAAACAGGCATGAGCAAATTCATAACAGACCGGAAGGGGAAAATTATCGGGGCGCATATTTTGGGAAGCAGCGCCGGAGAAATAATTCACGAAGCCCAGCTTGCAAAGTCATTCGACATCCCGTTTTATAAATTAAACTCCGTAATACATATTTACCCCACTTTTTCCGATATCATCAAACAACCTGCAAAACTTTCGTATATCGACAGGCTTCAGAATAACCCGCTATTGAAATTTATAAGTAACATTTTGAAAAAAAATAATAGAAAATGAAACCACAGCCAAAAGTAGGCGCTTCTAAGCGAGTGCATAGAATTCGACTAAAATGTTAAATGTTGGATGTTGAATGAATAGGTACCCATAATCCGTTGAAAAGAATGGATTCCCGCTTACTGCCTGCCAACAGTAGGTGCTCTTAAGCACGGGAATGACGGGGTTATTTATTTGTTTATTTCCAAAGTACTTAACTCGTGTTTTAAAAAAAGAGACGGAGTCTGTGGTCGTCATTCCCGCGCAGGCGGGAATCCATTTTTCATATTAATTTTGACAGCACGTCTTGAAAAAATGAAACTGCAAAAATATGAGAACGCAGAACACACACAGCAACTATAAAATCTCGATTATTATTCCTGTGCTGCATGAGGGTCCAATAATCAATCGGGCCATCGGCAGCATTTTTGACCTGCCCTATGACGGAGAGGTGGAAGTTATTGTTGTCGATGGCAGTCCTTCCGGAGAGACCTTAAATGCCATTGAGCAAAATGAAGTAAAGAAGGTCATCAGCAAAAAAGGACGGGCGCAACAGATGAATCAAGGCGCATTCAATGCCTGCGGAGACATACTGCTTTTTTTGCATGCGGACACGGAACTGCCGAAGAATGCGCTGAATGCAATTTCCTCGGTCATGCGGAAAGGAGACTTCGTGGGAGGGGCCTTTGATTTGGGCATAAAATCCGACAGGCCTGTTTTCAGGTTAATCGAAATGGCTGCCTCCCTTCGTTCCCGATATACAGGGACCCCTTACGGCGACCAGGCACTATTCATAAGGAAGGAATATTTTCATTCAATGGGTGCTTTTAAGGAGATGCCCTTAATGGAGGACGTAGAGCTGATGCGGCGGATAAAAAAAACCGGGGACAAGATTTATATCATTCCGGAAAAAGTGAGTACCTCTCCGCGCAGATGGGAAAAAGAAGGTGTAATTTATTGTACATTGAGAAACTGGGTTTTGATAACACTGTATTCCATAGGCATCCCCGCTGAGAAATTGCTGAAATTTTATGAATTCTGAAACAAGACATACTCGTCCATTCTCTTGACATCAGACGTACAATAAAATAAAATAAATACGGCAAGGAGGTGTCTCATGACTACAAAGCTGACCTTACGGTTGGACGATAAACTGATCAAGCAGGCTAAGGAGACGGCACGCTCCAAAGGCGTCAGCCTCTCTCGCATAGTGGAGGACTATTTCAGGTCATTGGCGGTACGGAGGGGAAAGGAAGCACCTGAATCGCCTGTGTTGTCGGAAATATCGGGTGTCCTGTCAGGCGGAATCGGTGCGAGGAAGCTCCGGGCGGGTTACAGAAAACATCTTCAGGAAAAATATCGTTGAAATCCATTTTCTGTGATATCAATTTCTTTCTCGATATTTTTCTAAAGCGGGAACCTTTCTACGCGCCGGCGGCTGTTGTATTCAAAATGATCGAGGAAAAGAAGTTGAAGGGTCATCTCTGCGCCCTCAGTTTCCCAACACTTTATTACCTGCTTTCGAAAAAACTGGATCAGAAAGATGCAATAAAGATCCTCGAAAAAGTCAGAATCGTCTTTCATGTCGCAGCAGTCGACCAGAGGGTGATCGATCTCTCCCTCACATCGAATTTCAAGGATTTCGAAGACGCAGTGCAGTATTATTCTGCCGTTCAGGCAAAGTCAGAGTGTCTCATTACCAGAAACAAGGGCGACTATAAAGTAGACATCCTGCCCGTCCTCACCCCGGAAGAATTTCTGGCAATTAAAATCGGATGACAAAATATCCGCATCGGTTGCGTCTTAGAATGTCCCCATCTGGCGCAAAAGAGCTGATTTTCTTTACACGAAAGCAGTTGAAATATGGTCAATTAAATAAAATTAACACCCTTTCTGTCGATGATCGATATGTGCAGATTGACACAGTTTATCGAACGGCCTCAGATAAAGTGCCCATGGATTATATTTTTAGTTAATTGTGAAGCCACAGACGATCTGCATTACTATTTCCGTTTGTACCCCGCAGGAAGATCATTCTACTCCGCTATGGGCGTATAGCTGTGAGCATCTTGCCGGATGATGCACTTTATAAATGTGATAGAGAGTAAAATGCAGGAGACAATTCTTAGGCTTTTTCGTCTCTTGCTTTATATAGAGAGTCAAGTTTGTCAGTGATGTCCTTTTGCTCTTTCGGAGAGAGTTTTGTCTTTTTCTGGTCGATGCGCATGAGTTCTTCCCGAAGAGTGTCTATCGACCAAACTGCAGCCATGCCTTTATCGGTCTTTGGCTTTTGTTGAATGTTTACCCATATTATTGCCGGCTCGACACCCGTTTTGTCGATGTTTTGGACCTTTAGGTAGCTTGACAGGCGCGCAGCATTTTTTCTGACCTGTTTTGTGGGGCTTTTCTTGATTCTCCAGTCTGTTCCCTGTAGGATTTCCCATTGTTCTCCAATATTTCGAAATTGTCCGTTCAAATTTTTCACTTCGAGGACCCAGATCCCTTGCGGTCCAACGAGGACAGCATCCATGTCCGACCCTCTTTTTTCTGGTAAGAGAAGGTTACGGTATACCGACCATTTTTTGTCTAGCGTTCGCTCTATGATGCGTGAGGCGAGTTCCTCTCCGATTCGCCCTTTGCGGCAGTTTTCTATTTCATCATTAATTTTATCAATCAGACGGTCGAAGACTTTAATGAGGACAATTAATAGGGCAAGGCCGATGGTCAGGAAGATTGCTGTAGGCATCAGTTGTTGAAAGGAATGGATGTTAGATAGCTCATTTAGTCCTCTTGCGAAATATCCGTTGGCCAGATTGTGAATTTCAAAAGTGACACTGGAGCCGACGAGGAGTCCGAGGAGACCCCCGGCTAACATCGTCAGCTGGTGTTGTCTTCTTTCAGTATAGGTCCAGTTTTTTGGCGAGATGACTTTGGGGGGGTCTATTACATCTGATGTTTCAACCGAATTTTGTAGTTGGTCAAGAAGAACTTTCTTGCCTACTTCCCGCTCTCGTGGTGTATGTCCTCGTTGCGCTAAATATCCCAGATCCGACCATGTTAGTGTTCCTGCATCCAGCCGCTTACCGATAGGTTCCCCGAAGTTATTATCCCGGCGGTGACGTTCCGTGTTAACCGACCATGGAAAGTCGTATGCTTGATCAAGAGACATCTCTTTTGCTTCGGCTGGCTGGTTTGGATTTTTGCTATTTACTGTAGCCATGGTGCATATTGTACAATCTTTTTATGGAAAATTTATATTAACGTTGAAAAGCTCCTATGGCAGAAGCGATGAAAAAAGATGAAACGGATCCCTCGATGAAGTTGTCATATCCAATGTTTACACGCAGGAGGCCGCGATAAATGTCCTCGTGAAGAAGGGTCTGATAAGTAAGCAAGAGATTTAGATGAAATAAATTGCATGAAGGCGGCTCCGGAGGGGAAATGAAAGAAGAGATCAAAGAGCTTTTAGATGAAGCGAAACTTAATATCAACAATCTAAAGTCGGGATTAGTTATCCGCACCGATCCTGCACAAGTGTCTTTTATCGCAAAAACTCCATATAAAGCTCTGAATATCAGGGAGGCATTATTATATAGGGTGACCGATTTGGCAGATGCTACATACATGCTTATTGAATCGGATAATTTGGTTGCAGCAGCTTGTACTGCCCGGGCATTTCAGGAGACCGTTGCACTTTTATTCTGTGTAAATAGAAAAACAAAAAAAGCCATAGCTGGAAACGACGTTGCTTGTTTGGATAAAGATCTTATGAGAATCCTTTTAGGAGCTAAAAATAACCAGGATATGCCAGACCCCATAAATATTCTGACAATGGTGGACGGAGTTAATAAAGATATCCCCGGCTTCAGAGATGTCTATGACAATTTGTCTGAGTTAGCACATCCTAACTGGGCTGGAACATTAGGGACATACACCAAGGTCAACAAAGAAATGCTCTGGACCGATTATGGGAAGAATATTAGACTTGGAGATACAAACCGTCAGCAAATTGCTTTTGCGTTAAATGCCGGGCTTGATATTGTTATCTCAGCATATAATGAATTTACAGAGTTTATGCCAGATCTGATAAATATATGTGAAGAGGCAATAAGATCAAAAAAACACTTAATTTAACGGTTCTTGGCCGCTGATTAACAATGTATTTTCGTAACAATTTTCATGTGTACTCTGCAACCTATTCAGGATAACCCACGGTGGCGTATTTCTGTGAGCAAATGCAATTTTCACTTCTTTACTTAACCATGCTTTTTGATATGAGATATAAACTTCTGGAACTTCTCCCCATGCCCTTCCTTAATCGACCAGCGCTTGACCTCTTTCATATCGACCTCTTGGTCTTTAACGACTGCTATAACTTGATTCAGTGCTTGCGGATCGTTCCAGTGGTAATAGGCGGCCAACCGGTCCTTTACGCAATCTGTCGGAGTCAGCATGATAATAGTGCCTTGAGATGAAGCGGGCCCCTGATTCAGCGCGGCTATTATTCAGATTTTCAGGGGATCGACTTCCACAACTATTTTTGCGCCTTTTATCTTCGCGAGTCCCTTCAGCACAGACCTGGCTGCATCTCGCAGCGTATTTCTGTCCCTTGATTTCAGAAGCAGTTGTATGCAGCGGTGATACTTTTTTGAATGATAAGGGAGTTCCACAGGACCAAGGACTTCCACACTGCCGGGGCCTATGGCGCCTGCGGCCCGCTGCATTTCGGCCAACAACCGCTCCGGCTCCTTCTGAACATCCTGGAAGGGCACAGTAAAAAGTATGAGCTTAGCATAAGGAGGATTATTAAAAGCCTTCCGCTGCTCCAGCTCGTAACGGTAAAAGCCGTCGAAATCATAGGCCCTGATAAACCGCAATATATTGTTCTGAGGCATTTTGGTCTGAAGAAAGACAGTGCCGTCCTGCCTGACCATTTGGGCGACTGTAATTATCTCCTGAAACGCCCTTTCATAGAGTCTGAAGTCGGGCTGTAAAAGAAGCGCGTCCGTATTCAGAAAAGCGGCTGCGCTGAATGGCCTTTCCACTTCAACGCCGGCGGGCCCTGCGCCTTCAGCAGAAACGGCAGCGCTTTTCTTGAAAGCCAGACCCTTCGCATAAGAGGTCCCGACCACGAGTGCGGCAAGGTCGGGATTGTTCTCGGTAATAACGCGGCCGACAGACCTGCCTTTTTCAACAAGCAGGGCCTCCGCTTTCAACAGCAGTTCGACCTGCTCTTTGACCCTCTCAGTGCCTGAGCCGTAAGCCCCTATCGCAGTTCCCCCGCACTGCTTGCAAGATACAAAACTTTTCTCTGTGGACCCGCAATGCCGGCATTTCAGAACACCTTCTCCCTTATGGAAAACAAGAGGCACATCACATGTCCCGCACCGCCCGACAAATCCGCATTCCTCACAACGCAGCATCGAATAACCTTTCCTGCTTGACAGGAAAAGGAACCGCTCCTTCAGCGAGGCAATACGTCTGGCTTCCTTCAGTATCTCCTGGGACAAAATCATGCGGTCGCCGCCTGCGCCGCGCATGGCGATAATTTTTATTTTAGGGCGTTCTGCAGGCCTCTCTTTCAACAGACGCCTGTCGTGTTCAAGCATCGCATATTTGCCGACTCTCACATTATATACAGATTCCACCGACGGACAGATAGAAGAGAGAAGAACGCATGCCTTTTCGTGGAACCCCCTCATGACAGCTACGTCCCTTCCGTTATATCTGGGCCCCTCCTCCGCCTTATAGGAACTGCTGTGCTCGGCCAACACCGCAATAAATGAAACTTTCCTGATAGGCGCAAGGATAGCGGAACGCGTCCCGACAACTATGTCCGATACATCTGCGATAATTCTTTTGAGCGCGCCCGCCGCCTCTTTCCTCGAAAGTTTACTGTGGAGCACGCAAACCCGCTCGCCGAAAAGGTCTTTGAGGGGTGATACGATCTGTTCCAGGTGTGCAATTTCAGGAGCGAGTATGACCGCATGACGAAGAGAGTCCTTCAAAAGCGTCAGTGCCCCGATTAATAACGACCTCTCTTCGCTTGAGGACCCCGCTCGGTAAAGAAATGAGCGGTACCCCTGCAGTCCGATGTTTGTGCAGATTGCCGATACCGCAGCATTAGTTGCAGCTTCGCACGGAACTATAACAGGTTTCCCAGGGCCGACCGCCGCCGCCTGATCTTCTGTCCCTTTTGTAACAATGGATGCAATCTCTTCAAAAAAACTGCTTCTGAGAGCTGTGCCTACTGGAGTGAGATAATAGTCAGCCAGCCATTGCAGGAATGCAATGGCGCTGGTTGACATAACGTTTTGATAAATTTCCCGAACTTCCCTGATATCTTTTTTTATCGCCATCTCCGGCTTTTCGCAGGTGCTCATGACAAGGCCGAGGATGTTCCTGCCCATCAGCGGGGCCCGTACTATTCTCCCTGTCAGATCAGCCGGCGCGCCGTCAGGCGCCTTATAAGTAAGAGGAGGGATTTTCAATGGAAACGCCACGTTTACATACATGCTTTAAAGATATATAATATGTAAAGAAGAATACAAGGAAATTGGCGGTTTAGTGTTGTCAACAAATAGAGTTGTCCGGTTTTAGAGCAAATAAACTGTCCGGTTCTGCAGGGTGGCTGCGCATGGAACATGGCAGGCCACCGATGTCAGTTTTATTGAGTCTCATGCCGCTGCATGTGAGCACTTTGCAATCTCCTTTCCTTTAGGGTCAAAGACCGCCAGTTTTCTCGGTCCATGGAATATAGCAAGGCCACCATCCGGATAACGATGGACGCGAACTTCGACCTTAACGTAGTGGCAGCGATATTGATTTGGCGGGATCTGAAGTTTTAGCCCATCGAACTTTACACAGTTGTCGTTGCCTACGGTGCGGTCATACTGTTCGCATAGGATGTCTTCCAAGGCAGTGCCTGCCCAAGTCACGAACACGCTCTGTGGTTCCTGCGGGACAACAGTGAACTCGGCATTATGGGCTGGCATATAAGTACTGGCAAGATAATCATTGGCCTGCTTCATCTCAGTAATGCCCGCCATTGCAAGCTCCTTGACGAGGCGGTCTTGATGAGTTTCGAAGGCTCGCTCAGAACGACCCCTGGCCTCAGGAGAATACGCAGCAATCATCTTAATTCCAAGTTGGCTCATTGCACGACCGAACTGGGTAAGATTTGATTTGTCCACTTTCCCTCCGGCCTCAGGTGTATGCCAGTAGTGACTTCCACGATCCGTATACAACGAAGCAAACAATCCGTGTTGCTCAATAACTTCTTTTACCCCTTGAAAGCTGCTTTGAGTGCCTTCCTCCTGCACAAAAAACATCGAGTAGTGTTCACTCGTGGCATCATCCATAGTTACGATTAGATCCCAGTATTTTCCTTCAACCCACTGATGTTTGGAACCATCCTGGTGCAGCATCATACCGGTATAAGGTGCCCTTGTACGCTTTTTCCTGTGTGTACCTTTCTGTGCTGCCTTCGGTACCAATCCCTTTTCCTGGAGGGTGTTCTTGACCCATGTGTAGCTTCTGGTCCCTTGATAAGCACGCCGGTACCAGCTATAAAAATGTTTGACATTGAAACCACAAAAGCGATTGCTATAAAGATCCGATAGTGCGACTACTTCATCAACAGGCGCACGTTTATGAGATATTTGCCCTAAACGCTTATCTATAAGGCCCTCCAGGCCCGTATCTTCATACCTCAACATATATCTTCTAAATGTCCTATCGCACACACCCAGAAGCGTTGCTGCTTCTTCCTGCGTTAATCGACCTCGTATCCAACCCTCATAGCTTTCTTCAAATCTCATCTTCCGTACCTCCTGCAACACTGCCGAACGTTTCATGGATAGCCCCCTTGCTATCCATATATTTTATCCGGACAGTTTATGTGCTACAGATACGGACAGTTTATCTGCTCGCCACAGGAAATTGGCGGTTTAGTTGACATTAACAACGTAAAAGAGTAAAATTTTTCTAAGGATGGATATTTAACAGCAGTGCTTTGCAAGGAGAAAAAAGATGTTTGAAAAGTTTACGGAAAGAGGCAGGAAAATCATCATATACGCCAAGGAAGAAGCGGAGAGGCGCAATAACGACTATTTGGGGACCGAACATCTACTGCTGGCGATATTAAGAGAGGAAGACAGTATCCCCATTACGATCATTAAAAAAATGGGGCTTACTGTAGATGAGATAAAATTCGAAGTCGAAAAAAACCTTCCTATAGGAGGCAGTCTTCTTACGTTCGGCGACATCCCATTTACTCCCCGTGCAAAGAAGGTACTTGAGCTGGCCATTGAAGAAGCCAGGCTTCTGGGCCATAATTATATCGGCAGCGAGCACCTTCTTCTGGGTATTGTAAGAGAGGACGAAGGCGTTGCCGGGAAGGTCATAAGGAACCTGGGAGCAAACCTTCTTGCTGCCAGGCAGCTTACTATTAACCTTGCAATTAAACCGCAGTTCCAGCAGCCAAACCAGAAAGAGCGGCGGAAAACCAATACTCCGGCCCTGGACGAATTCGGCAGGGACTTGACCTTGCTTGCGATAGAAGGGAAGCTTGATCCCGTGATAGGCCGGGAGGATGAAATAGAGCGCGTACTGCAAATATTGGGCAGGAGGATAAAGAATAATCCTGCAATCATCGGCGAACCGGGCGTCGGCAAGACCGCAATTGTTGAGGGCCTTGCCCAGAAAATCGTTTTAGGCGATGTGCCTGACAGCCTTATAGGCAAGAGAATTATTTCTCTGGATCTTGGCGCCCTTATTGCCGGAACAAAATACCGGGGACAGTTTGAAGAAAGGCTCAAGGCCGTTATGCGTGAAATTCTTCAGTCCGAAAATATAATTATCTTTATCGATGAGTTCCACACGCTTATCGGCGCCGGGGCAGCCGAAGGATCGGTCGATGCCTCCAATATGCTGAAACCTGCCCTTTCAAGGGGTGAGATGCAGTGCATCGGAGCAACAACGCCCGCCGAGTACAGAAAATATATCGAGAAGGACGGGGCGCTGGAGCGCAGGTTCCAGTCAATATACATCCAGCCTCCTGCCGCCGAAACAACTATAGATATCCTGAAGGGTTTGCGGCCCCGTTATGAAAACCATCATAAAGTCAAGATTACCGATGAATCGGTAGTGGCTGCCGTCAAGTTGTCCGACAGGTATATTACCGACAGGTTTCTCCCTGACAAGGCAATTGATGTAATAGATGAAACAGGCTCGAGAATCAAGCTTAAAAGGGCCACCATGCCGCAGGAACTGAGAGACATGGAGACCGAACTGATCCAGCTTTCGAAGGAGAAGAGCCTCTATGTGCGGCTGCACGACATCGACAAGGCCCAGACCATCAGGGCACAGGAAGACAATCTGAAAAAGACCTACGAGATTCAGTATAAAAAATGGAAGGACTCATTGACCAAAGATATTCCATCTGTGAGCGAGGAGGATGTCTCTTACACTGTTTCAAAAATGACCGGCATCCCGCTGCACAGGCTTGAGGAAACTGAATCTGAGAAGCTTTTGAAAATGGAAGAAGTTCTTCATCAGCGTATCATAGGACAAGATGAAGGGATAAGGGCTGTTGCCCGTGCCATCCGCAGATCGCGTGCCGGGCTGAAAAGCAAAAACAGGCCTATTGGCTCGTTCTTCTTCCTGGGACCCACCGGAGTCGGCAAGACAGAGCTTGCAAAGGCCCTTGCCGAGTTCATGTTCAACGATGAAAGCGCCCTTGTTAAAGTCGATATGTCGGAATATATGGAGCGGTTTAACGTATCGCGCCTGACCGGCTCGCCTCCCGGCTATGTGGGCTATGAAGAGGGGGGACAGCTGACCGAGAAGATCAGGAAGCGGCCCTATTCCGTCATACTTTTTGATGAGATCGAGAAGGCGCATCAGGATGTATTCAATACGCTGCTGCAGATCCTTGATGAAGGTGTTCTCTCGGACAGTTACGGCAGAAAGATCGATTTCAGAAACACTATTATCGTTATGACCTCCAACCTCGGGGCCCGAATCATCGAAAAAGCGACTCCGCTCGGCTTTCACAACGTAACTTCCGACAGTGCGTATGAAAGATCAAAGAAAATGTATTGTCCGAACTCAAGAAAACCTTTAATCCGGAATTCCTGAACCGTGTCGATGAGACTGTGGTCTTCCATCAGCTGGAGAAGGAACACCTGCTGTCTATAATCGATCTGCTGCTTATTGAAACCAATAAGAAGCTGGCCGAACACGCATTGACGGTGGATGTGGCGCCGGAGGTCAAAGAATGGCTGCTCAACAAATATTATCAGCCTACTTATGGCGCCAGGCCCATGCGCAGGGCGATTTACCGTGAAATTGAGGACCCTCTTTCAGAAGACCTTATCAAGAACAAGTTCAAGAATACTTCCGTAGTGACCGTTCTGTTGGAAGAGGACAAGCTCGTTTTTAAGGGAGCCGAAACCCCGATGCTTGTTTCGGTAAATTAGAATTACCTGTGAAATACAAAGGGGTTATTCTCGCTGTTGTTCTGGTCCTCGGCATTATCGGCATCAGTATTTGTCTTCAAAAACCCTGGAACATCCTTTCAGAAAGGCTGCGGTCGGCCTTGAGGCCCCTGCATTCGAGCTTAAAGACAGTGACGGCAAGGTCTGGAGGCTTTCCGATCTGAGGGGGAAAGTGGTTCTTCTCAATATTTGGGCCTCCTGGTGTGGAACGTGCAAAGAAGAACTGCCCTCTATTCAGAACCTTATCAATCTCGAAAAAGGCGACAGCAGGCTGGTTTTTATTTCTGTTCTATATAACGACAGCCCGGAAAGAGCGCTTGCGTACCTGAAAGCGAACGGTTTTGCTTTTCCCATACTAATCGATACCGCGAACGTAGCCGGACTTTATGGCATCACCGGCGTGCCGGAAACCTTTATTATAGATAAAAATGGGACCCTCAAACAGCACGTAGTAGGTCCTCTGCAATGGGATTCGCCTGATGTAAGGGCCACACTGACTCGCCTCGAAAACGAATAGCCGTACAATGAGGCGACGAGTCCCAACCCCTCCTGAAAATGCGCTTCTCCTTGTCGGAGCGCTTTTCCCAAAAGAAGACATTTATCTCAAAGCGCTCCGCCAACTCGAAGATTGCTTCGGCGAAATGCTCATGGAAAGCCCTGCCATACAATGGGATTTTTCAGAGCATTATAAAGAGGAAATGGGGGGGCCGATCTTCCGGAGATTCATTTTTTTCAAGAAACTTATAGGACAGGACGGTCTTGCAGCAGCCAAGCTGAAAGCCTGCGAAATTGAAAATTCATTGTCGGTCAGTGGAAAAAGAACGATAAACCTGGATCCCGGATATCTGACTGTCGCAAAGCTGGTGCTCGCCTCGACAAAGGACTATTCGCACAGGATATACCTTACAGACGGAATATTTGCCGAGGTAACACTGTCTTACAGCAAAGAAAAAGAGCGTTACGTCCCTTTCCCCCACACATACAGAGATTATTATGATGATCGTTACCTGCGACTCTTCTCGATAGCAAGGGCCCTGCTTCTTTATCTGTCAAGAGGCTGAACCGGTGGCAGGAGCCGGCGGGTGCATTTTATTTTAAAGCCTGCGGAAGCGACTGTGCCGATATCTTTGCTGCTGCGGCCCCTGCGATCAGGCCGCTATTAATCAAGACATCTCCTCATTGACAGGCTCCTCGGTTTCATCCTGGGGGGCGGCCCTTTTCGTCCCGACTAAGGCAAACTCTTCTAATCCCTCTTCCTCCTCAGGTTCTTCCATTTCCTGTCCGGCATGCGTTCCCAATACAATCCGCTCCGCATTGAGCCAGTCATCAATGTCAAAACCATGGACACAGCCACGCGATTCAAACAGTTCGTATGAAATTGCCGCTATCTCATCATGCAAATTCATCATAACCTCCTTATCCAAGGTCAAGTGAATTGCGCTTCCAATGACACCGCGCTATTATGACCTCTCTAATAAAACTTTAGCAGATTTGGAGAGAAAATCAATCGGCAAAGCCCTATGCGGGAGGCCATGAGGACCTGCGCCCGGCAATCCCACAAAAGACGCATACCTGATAATTAGACGATCTCTGAGCCGACATCCCTGTGTGTGTACTTAATGACATTCACGTCCGAAAGCACGACTATCCCTTCCTGCACCATGTCGTCAAGGATCGGGATGACCTTGCTTATGTTTTCCTCGGTGTCCATGACAGTGATAAGTATGGGAAGCTCCCCGTGCGTTGCCAGAGTTTTCTTCTTGTGATACCGCTTATGGGGACCATAGCCTGCAATGGCTTTGTAAACCGTTGCTCCTGCGATATCGGCCATGATGAGCCTTTTCACAATCGCCTCGTAAAGAGGTTCCCCTTCCCATTTATCATCTTCGCTAATCAGAACACGGAGCATTTTTGCCTTGCCCTCGAGCTTCATATGGTCCTCCTTAACAGGTGCTTTTGCGGAGCATTTGATAACGTTGGTATCGGCGACTTCTACAAGACCCTTCTCAACGACATGATAGACATCCGGAAGTACCCTGTCGATCATCTCCTCCGAATCCACAACTTCTATCTTGACCGGCATGCTTGTCGAGAGTTCGAGCATCTTGGAAGTGTGAAATACGCCGTCGCTCCCATATCCGGCTACCCCCCTGAAGACGCTCACACCGACGATCTTCTTTTTGAAGAAAATGTCGAGGAGCACTTCATAGACAGGTTTGCCGTGGAACTTGTCTGTCTCATCAACATAAATCGTGAGTTTCTTTGCCGGACCTTTGTCTATCATTCATTATCTCCTATATAATCTTCCCGAGCGCGTCACCCAGCTTTAATGCTATGAACCCTGCGGTCACGCTCAAGACCATGTTCAGCGCAGCATACCAGATTTCACCGTCAAAAACCAGCTTGCCGGTTTCATATTCGAACGTTGAAAAGGTGGTGTAGCCGCCCAGTCCCCCGATAACGAGAAACAATCTCCATTGCGGGTTTTCGATGAAAAGGTCGGCCATCACTGTCATCAGAAAGCCGATGAGAAAACTTCCGCTTACGTTGATCACGAAAGTGCCCAGGGGAAAACTCCTTCCCCACCGTTGACCGATCCAGACTGCGAGCACGAAGCGCACAACAGCGCCGATGCCTCCGCCCAGGAATACCACAATATAGTTTATCATGGAAAGCACATCCCTTTATAGCTATTTAACGAGGGCATTAAAAAACTCCTGCCCTCAACAATTTGAGAGTAGGAGTCATCAGCTCCGGTGAAACAAGAGCGGTTTCCGGCGAACTCCATCGCCTTACTTCTTTAACGGAATATAATCTATCAAGAATTGACGGCAAAAGTCAAAACAAATTCAGTGGAAAGAATAATTATGAGAGAAATAATATGGGAGATTTTGATATACTGTAGGCATTGACCGCTGATATCGGGCGGAATAAAAAGGAGGAAAAAAGATATGGCAAGTCTAAAGAAGGCGGCTGCAAAGAAAACTACGGCAAGGAAAGCTCCGACGCCTAAAGTAAAAACCAGGAAGGCAGGAGTTGCAAAAAAAATGGTAACAAAGAAAGCGGCCGGCAGCAATAAGCCGGCAATAAAGAAGGGCAGCAAGCTCGCCTGCCAGGTTTGCGGGTTTGCCGTTACTGTGGACCGTATCTGCGGCTGCGTGGAAGAGAGCCATTTGATATGCTGCAAGACGCCTATGAAGCTCAAGAGGCCGGCAGCGATAAAAAAATAGGCCCTGAATATCCAGCTTCGGCACTGATGAAGGGCCGGCTGTCATGTTGACGAGGACATGATGAGGAAATCATTTGGTCCGAAAACTTTGATTTATCTGAAAATGGATGAAGAAAATGGGGTTTACTCTCTATAGCGTAATGCTTGCCCTCTGGGTGGGAGGCATGACTATATTCACGTTCGTGATCACGCCTGTAATATTCAAGGCTTTTTCGCGTGATATGGCCAGTGCAATTGTTGATAAGCTGTTTCCTTTCTATTTTCCATATAATCTTGTCCTCTCCCTCCTGACATTGGCGTTCTTTGTGCTATCCGGGTTACAAAGGGATGCGAGGAATAAAATACCTCTATCTCTGATTATAATTGCTGTTGTCATAAACCTATTTATAACCTTTAAACTCTTCCCTGCTATAAAGAAAGTCAAGCAGGACATTGTATCATTCGAACATACCGCCCCCGATTCTCCGGGTAGAAAACAATTTCGAAGTATGCATGGAATGAGCGCCATGCTGAATTTATTACTTTTGGCCGATGGAACTGCATTGATTGTTTTAGGCCCATTTCTGAAAAGATGATATGATTTCTTCCCACCCTTGCCTGATTTCGGATAAATATTTTCAAGCTCCTGGAAAATAAGGGCAATGTATAAAGATCATTTTGGACTTACAGAGACACCTTTCTCCATAGCGCCTGATCCGCGCTATCTTTATATGAGTGAATTCCATAGTGAAGCGTTGGCCCACCTTTTATACGGCATCGAAAGTGATGGCGGCTTTGTGCTTCTCACCGGGGAGGTAGGGACAGGTAAAACAACAGTATGCCGTTGTCTGCTTGAACAGCTTCCGGATACGATCGATGCCGCACTTGTCCTGAATCCGAAATTAAATTCTCAGGAACTGCTTGCGACCTTGTGCGATGAATTGGGCATAAGCTATCCTGAAGGCGCCGGCGGCATAAAAATATTTGTCGACTTGATCAATGCCCATCTCCTCGAGTCATATGCCAAAGGACGAAAAACGATATTAATAATAGATGAGGCGCAAAATTTGTCGTCCGATGTACTGGAGCAGCTACGGCTATTGACGAATCTGGAGACCAATGAACGCAAGCTGCTGCAGATTATCATGCTCGGACAACCGGAACTGCGGGAAAAGCTTGAACTACCCGAACTGAAGCAGTTGGCCCAGAGAATAACCGCGCGATATCATCTATGTCCCCTGTCACGTAATGATGTTCCTGCTTATATAGCCCACCGGCTGCAGGTAGCCGGGGCACAGAGCACATTGTTTTCCGCGGCTACCATCAAAGCGCTGTACAGATTTTCAGGAGGAATCCCCCGCCTTATTAACATTGTTTGTGATCGGGCACTTCTCGGAGCATTTGTAAACGGGCAGGAACGCGTTGATAGCGCCGTGCTCATCAGAGCTGCAAGGGAAGTATTCGGCCGGGATGAAAAGTATGGACGCCAAAAAAAGATGCGTCAGCTGTCTGTTATTGCATTCCTGCTATTAGGAACTATATTCGCTTTTGTCGCAACAGGCACGATGTGGCCTGAAATTCATATAACACCCGGACCGGTTGTTACGAATCATCTTGATACTGACTGGTGGCTTATCGGCAGCACCCCTTTCCGGCAACAGCCGTTGTTAATAAACGAGGAGCGGTATGCCGGTTTTTCCGGTAACCGCAAAATAGAGATCTGCGTAAATTCTTCATCCAGGAAAAACAAGCGCCGCAAACAGCTCAGGAAAAAACATGCGCAAAGAAATCAGACTGCCATGCACGAGAACATTGTATACAGTCCGGACAATGAATTTAAACCTGCTAATCATTACAACGAGGCCGACGGGGACAAACAATCAAAGGCTGATAATCAACGCAAGTCTGACAATCAGTCAGATCCGACAGCCAACCAAAGCCGGAACAATCAACTGAAGCCCGAAAATCAGCAAAAATAGAAGGAGCTGTTATGTCGTATATACTTGATGCATTAAAAAAGGCGGAGCGGAAAAGACGGCAGGGTGCTTTCCCTGACCTGTTAAGTGTTCATGAACAAACAGGCATTAAGGCCGGCAAACCTGCGAGGTGGCCATTTATTTTGATTAGCATCCTATTGGTGAGCATTGGAGCGGTTTTGCCGAGGCTATTTGAAAAATATTCAGGTGCGCAAAACAGGGAAAGGTCATCGGTCACGGCGGCACAGCCGGATAGTGCTCCTTCTGCCGCTATACATGATGCGATACAACGGACAACGCCTGCACATGGACCAACAGAACGGCATACCCCGGGGAAAAGTGAAAATAAATCTGTCAATTTAGTGCCCACTGAACAAAAGGCGGATACCGCTCCTATTAATGTTCCGGCCTCCTCAGCTGTAACACCGCTTCCCGAAATGCGGCCTTCTTCAAAAAGGACCACCCTTAAAGAGAGTGATCTGCCGCCGGCAATTCAGCAGGAGCTTCCGAAGGTCGAAATATCGGCACATATATATGATTCGAATGCCTCTTCACGGATTATTAGCGTACATGGCAGTGCCTTCCATGAAGGCGACAATGTGGCTGCAGGATTGAGGCTCGAAAGTATCATCCCGGAAGGGGTAATACTTTCTTATAAAGGATACAGATTTTACAAGCCCTTTCTTTAGGCCGTCGACCGCCAAAGCTATGACTGTTCAAGGGTGAAACTACCTGGTCCTCGCCAACCTGAATCCGACGTTGCAGCTGCTGCGTTCGGGCAAGAGCCAGTCACGGGCGGAAGTCCGCGAGAACCCGGCAACCTGGTACCATGACCCGCCGCGACGGACACGGAACATGCCGCTCGCCGGCCCGGAAGGGTTATTTTGCGGACTGCTGCTGTAAGCGCCGTACCAGTCATTTACCCACTCCCACAGATTACCGCTCATGTCATATATGCCCAGGCCGTTCGGTGATTTTGTGCCAACAGGGTGCGTTTTATTTCCGGAGTTGCCGTCATACCATGCTACGCTGTCTATATTATCACTGCCGGAAAATTTCTCGTTTTTCCCTCCGCTCCGCGCCGCGTACTCCCATTCCGCCTCTGTGGGCAAACGATATTTGTTCCCTTCCGAATGGCTGTTCAGTTTACCGATAAATTCCCGAACGTCATTCCAACTGACCCGCTCTACAGGGCAGTTGTCTCCGCAGTTGCTGAATTTTGACGGATTATTACCCATGATCTCCTGCCACTGCCCCTGCGTCACTTCATATTTACCAATGTAGAAATCATCCAAACATACTTCGTGGGCCGGCTTTTCATAGTAATTACAGTCACTCGTCCCGCTGCCGCAACCCATCTGGTAACAACCGCCTTTAACAAAAACAAATTCTCCCGCAAGCCGCTTTAGTTCTTCATGCAGCTTCTTCTCGGACTCTTCATGCAGTTTCGTCTCAGTCTTTTCATGTAATATCCTCTTAGTCTCCTCTAATCGTTTCTTAATATCTTTCTCTTCACAGCGCCTTTTTTTCTCAGCCATTGTGACAAACTCGTGATTTTCGTAAGCAATCAATTCTCCATCTGCATCATTCGCAAGCGCTATACTCACTATTTCCCGGCTGCCGGCACGCACCTTCACCACGGGCCGTACAAGACCGCTATGCCATTCCTGCTCGAACTTGCGGGCCTCGTCTTCCGGCATGGGGACAGTTCCTTTGACTGCAACCATTATGTCCGCAGGGTGCAGAGTTTCGGTCACCTCTATTTCCTTCCCTTCGCTGTCTGCTTCCAATTTCCTTATAGACTTATTCATCAGGCTGACCGGAAATGCCCCACACTCCATATCATACGTTCCAATCTTTAGCGATAGACTTTCGGCCCCAAGTGTGTACTCCCTTTCAGCAAGTTGTTTGAGGGTGTTTCGCAGTTCCTCTGTCTGCGCTGCCTGTTCTTTGGCAATACGCCGGTCCAATTCATCCAGTTCGCTTTGCTTCTTTTTCTGCAGTTCCCCTATGCGTTCTTCGTAGTCTGACAGCTGTTTTGCCACCCTGTCACGAAACTCGCTTTCGGTCTCACCCTCATAACGATTGAGTGGTTGACTATCCTGAAATGCCCTGGCTTCGGCGATCTCGGTGTCATACCGGTCTTCTATGAGGTGACCGCTTTCAGCAAGTTCATGTCGAAAAGCAGACCCTATTTCATCAATACTATCATTAAGACGCCCTATCTCGGAGACAGCAGCTTCTATGGTGTCAATCGGCCGGCCGGCGGCCTTGTCCTTTGCAACGACAGCAAGGCCGTGGGTGCCTGCATTAACAGAGGGCAAAAGGAATAGCAATGTAAACGCTATAAGCAGAATATACCGAAGTGTTCTCATAGTGGTATCCTCCCCGCATTTACTTGTGAGAGTTTACAAGAATGTAGGATAGTTATTCAAGCCGGTGAGGTACTTTACTATCTATTAGCCAAAGTGTTAAGCATTTCCGTATCGAGAGCGTGACCTTCAACCACATCTTTCGATCTCATTGCTTCTGAGCCCTGATCAACGTGGCGACACCTATTCTCTTTTTTATGCACTCCTCAAGGACAAACAGAGTGTCAATCTCGCAGCCTGCGATCTCCTGCACATTGCACAATATGTTGTGCGGAAAAACATCCCTCAGTCTTTGACATAAGAAATTCACGCAGATCACGTGCCGCGCCCTCAGGGCACATCCATGTTTCGCCAGAAAATGACAGAGGTGTGAATCGGCCGGCACAGAAGGAAGGGTCCTGCCAAGCAGCAGATTAATCAAGAGAAGTACGCTGCCGCACTTATATCCAGTGCGAACTCCGCAACACGTTCCTTCGCCGTTCATCGCGCAGTCGGCGCACTCCTTCACTATCCCAGCATTGACCATCGCCCTTTGAGTCGTCTCAATGTGTCGATCCAGCCCACCCAAGAGAGAGCAAACCTCTCTGTCTTGCATCAGCGACTGCCCGCAAAACTTCCGAAGGTAAAGGGCTGTGCGTATCTGGTCGGCTATTGTCCTCTCAGCGTGCGTGATAGTATTGATAGGATCTCCTCGATGTCGGTTTGCGCTCTCAACCGCTCATAAACAATCAGCGGTATAATGTACCCGTGGGAGGAGCAACGAGGGCTTTAGTGTTGTCACAACACGGCTTGCAGCCCTTTAAAATAAATACTCCCCTGATTCCACAAGGATAGAATTACTTAAAGGTTCAGTGTAAAAGTACACCCAGGCCTCGGTCTTTCGACCGTCTTCCAATCTTGCATTCACAAGTTCTCTCCTGGTAACTCTTGCATGTCGATTTAACCTGTCGATCAGCACAAGTAAAGCATCGTCTACAGAGTATACCTCTCCTTTAATTTTACTCACAGGTCGTTTAGTCACATATGGGTCCCCTTTAATCAAAACCAACGCAAAATCAGACTCGGTTTCTGCACGACCCAGCAGTTCAGCACCTGAAATGAATTTATTATCTTTCCCCCCACTACGCATGTTCCCATGAATAAAAACATTAACCACATTGGTCGTTCTTGTTGTATTACTAAGCACCATTTCTCTCTCGATTTCTGTTAATAACTCCTTTGAAAGTTTCATCTGTGCCTTTAGTTGCGTTACATCACTTATGCTCTCCCCGATGATGTTCAGCTTAATTAACGCCTTTTTTGCCGGTGACTCTAAGACATGCAAGTATAGTTCTAAAAAATGCAAGATTTCTTTTTGAATTGAAACCTCGGCCAACAGTTGCGGTTTATCTATTTTGCGTAGCGCGAAGTCGTACAGCAGATCCTTTAATTCACAAATACCCTTTTCAAGCCCTTGCCTAATCTCATCGTTTTCAATTGCCATGTTTTACCCCTTAATTTCTTAGATAAGTCTCTTTATGAATTGCTCGAATCCGCCCTTTTGCTGTTCTTCCCTGTCAACCTCGACGCTGTGCTTTTTCTTGGTCAACATATTGCTATTATAGCTAAACGCCGAGAGTTCTTGCTTTACTGAACGAGCTTTCAGATGGGGCAGCGCAGTGTGATGAATGTGCTCTACCGGGGAACAGCATGTAATGCGGGGCGCACGTGGTGAAGCTGCCCTTTCAGAGACCTGCGGAGATCCTTCATCTGCCAAAGATCATAGGCGGTTTGCATGTTCATCCATGTCTCTGCAGTCGAACCGAAAACAATTTCTATTCTCAACGCCATTTCCGGGGTAATCGCTCCGCGCCTGTTAACAATCTTGGAAACCGTCTTCCGGGCTACTCCAAGGCTTTCGGCTGCCTCTTTAATAGTGATTCCCATAGGCGCAAGCCACAGTTCCTTTAAAACCTCGCCAGGATGTACCGGGTCATGCATAGCCATAATAAGCCCTCCGTTGAATTCCTGCTGTGCTGCCGGTGCGGTAAAACTTCTCAAGCCCCTTGTGCATGAACGAAGTTATCACAGCTCAATTGTAACCTATGAGGTTACGGCTTTTCGAGGCCCCTTAACACCGAGGCGCTATATTTCCGAGCGTACCCCGCATACTGTTGCAGAAAAATGAAACTGAGG
The DNA here is from genome assembly GCA_963784135.1 of Nitrospirota bacterium. Classification (GTDB taxonomy): domain Bacteria; phylum Nitrospirota; class Thermodesulfovibrionia; order Thermodesulfovibrionales; family Dissulfurispiraceae; genus JADFXI01. The sequence continues at coordinate 882,838 of CAWAQG010000004.1, forward strand.
TTTTTCAGGAAGAATGACAGGAAGAATCCTTGGTCTGCTATAATTTTGCATAGTTATGGACCGAAATTATCAAAACAGAATGGGAAAGTTCTCACACTGGATAGTGAACTTCCTTATAAAGCCTTCGCTTGCAATGCTATTGATACTCCCTGCGTTGCTTGCCTGCACCGAAAGCGCTTCCATAGTGCCCATTAATGCAACGGAAGGCGTTGCCATAAAAGGGTACGATCCTGTTGCCTACTTTACTCAAAAGGGGCCAGTGAAGGGAAATCCGGAATTCGAATACATATGGCGGGGAGCCCGCTGGAGATTTGCCAGCACCGTTCATCGGGAAGCTTTTAGCCGTGATCCTGAAAAATATGCCCCTCGGTACGGCGGCTATTGTGCCTACGCAGTGAGTCAAGGCAAGATAGCCGATATTGACCCTAAGGCATGGACGATCTTTGAAGGTAAGCTTTACCTCAACCTGAACAAAGATGTCCAGAGATTATGGGGAAAAGATATGCAAAAATATATCCGGTCGGCCGATAGAAATTGGCCGCGCATGATAGGCAAGCCCATGTCTTAGAAGGGGTGCTTCCTGTACCAAATAGGTTCGGAGACACGCAACTGCATGCAGAGTACAAACATAAATAATTGCCCTCGGTTGCGAAGTACGGGAAATATCGAACAGATTGTATGAGTCGCTCTGGTTCCCCTGTACTCCCCATAGGCAACACCGCCGGGCTATCCCTTAGAATGACATGTTTCAACCCGTAAGACACACTTTGTACAGTCTCAAAAGAACGAATTTTGGGCAAGGCGGCGATCTCAAGTCCAGCCACCTATACGTAACATGATCTGCTTTTTCTTATGGTTTCAATTAGTTACTATGGCTATCCGTTATCCCTATTTTACCTTTTTCAAAGACATTTTCGCTTATTGGCAGAGTTCTCTGCAAGACCAAGTTAATTGCCTTGTAGTAATCCCGCTGCACTTTAAGATTGGAAACCCTGCAGTAGCACTGGGTTGTGGTAATCTTGCTGTGGCCCAGCAGATCCTGAATCGTCACGAGAGCAGCATCTGCATTTAATAACTGCGTTGCCATCGTGTGCCTCAAGTGATGACAGGATACCTGTATCCCGGTCTTCCGGGAATAGTATTCTATTCTCTTTTGAATACCGCGCACCGATATCGGCTTCCCTCTCAGTGGCCCCTTCCGTACTAAGAACACTCTTTTCTCTTTAGAGAATTTTCGTTTCTGCATATACGTTTGTAAGGCAATCAGAGCATCCTCGCTCAGATAGACAACCCTGTCCTTGCTGCCCTTTCCATTGAAGACATAAAGCTGCCTGCGGCGATACTCTATCGCATCTACTGTCAGTCGTGAAAGCTCCTCAACACGCAAACCGCATCTGAGCATCAGCGTGAACATAGCCCGATCTCTGGTGTCGTTAATTCCTTTGAAGAGTGTTACTACCTGTTCGTCCCTCAGATGTTTGGGCAGTGGCCTGGGGAGACGCAATCTGTAATTCTTTCTTACCGGATTGATAAGAGACATTCGCTCATCTTCGATCAGATAGTCGTAAAAAGCATGAATGCAGCTGAAATGACAGTTGATGGTCTTTGGTTTTTTTCTATGTCTCAATAGATGGTCCATATAGGCGTCTGTTTCCTTGATGGTCGCCTCTTCTATAGGAACTTGCAGCCATTCACTGAAGTGAGCGAGCATATTCATATAGTTTTTTACTGTGTGAGCTGAACAGTTCCTTCTCTTCAAGAATCTCCGATACTTGCTGATCAGATCAGTAAGTCCCATCTATGCCTCCTTGCTCGATGATTTCCATAGCTAGTGTAGTGTCCCATAATTAGCTTTACATAATAGGTCAGGGTATGTTATCCTTTCTACATGAGGACAACAAAGCCTATACCACACACAGAAGAAGAGCGAAAAAAAGTTGAACGACTTGCCCGTAGTCGAAACACAGCGCAGAAGGTGGTCTTACGGGCAAAGATAGTGCTGAGCAAGATGGAAGGGCTTAAACAGGAAGATATAGCTGAACAATTTGATACGTCGCGGGTATCAGTCGGCCTATGGGTAAAAAGGTATCAGGAAGGAGGTTTAGGGGCACTGCTGAAAGACGCTCCTCGTTCAGGCCGGATTCCAAAGTTGTCAGAAGACAAAGAGAAGGCTATTGTGGAAGCAACGCTTCATACCGTACCCTCTGCCGCTACCCATTGGAGCGTTAGAACAATGGCGGACAACCAACAGGTATCACGAATGGCGGTACAGAGGATATGGAAGAAATACAATCTGAAGCCGCATCTGGTGAAGACATTTAAAATAAGGGGTATCCGCATTCCGTGATGTATGAGGCATTACAGTTTACCTTCTTCTATCAATTTCACCAGTGTTGATATGTCTGCTCCGTAGTTATCTTCTTCGCTCTCATATCGTGTTGATGGCTCTGCGACTTTAAGGCCAAAAAAACCTTCAGGTAAAGCATGGTTCTTTTGTTTCTCAAACTTGGGCCTCGCCTTCTTTTGAACTCCTTCAGTAAAAAGAACTTTGGCCCGGAGCGCCTCGAAGCTATAGCCCCTGCCCAATCTGTTCATCACTCGGATCAAATTATTCAGTGACTCAGTGTACGCATTTGTCACTCGATGCGAAAAATAATTCAAAATTTCCGGCATCCAGTTATTTACAGCCCTGGTGAGGGAATAAAAAGATTCTTTGATCTCCGGTGCCAGGTTAACTTCCCATTTTTTGAACAAAAAATGAGCCTCTTGAGCAGTTGTGGCATTATAGATGTCGAAGAAGTCTTCTTTTGCTCGGTATGCGGCGCCCATGGCGGGATAGTTCCCGATCCAAGATTCAAGTGTAATACGCTCAAGACCGTCAAGTCTTGCCTCACGCTTGAGAAGTATGAACCGGTCATGCATTAAACCCCTGCGCTGCCTCTCCGAGAGGCTACTGCGAATTTCCTTTCTGACAGACTCCAAACATTCATTAGCCATTCTAACAACGTGGAACTTGTCGATAATGATGGTAGCCTGAGGCATGACATTACCCACAGCGTCTTTATATGGCATCCACATATCCATGGCAACACGTTTTACAAGTTCCTTGTCCTTTAGCCGGACAAGATAATCAGCTACGGTTTTTTTATTGCGGTCGTGTAAGATATTGACAATGGTGTTGTTCTCGATATTCGATACTACGCAACGAGGTTTATTGATAATGTGGATTTCGTCTATGCCCATCATCTGTGGTGTCTTAAACCTGACCGTTCGCTCAAGCTCGTTAATGTAATCACGGAATACGTTTTTGGCAGTGTTCTCAGTCACACCCACCTCTTCTGCAATATGTGCGAAGGGGCGTTTTATCGACTGTTCTCCTATCCACTTTACCAGCCGTGTGGTCATAAGTCGTTTATCATCCACAGCGGGCAGGCGTTCATAAAAGGTCTTGGTGCAAGCCCTACAACGGTAACGCCTGGTATCAATGTATATGCCGACTCGTTTGCCGTGCATCGACAGGTCTCTTATAAGCTGCTCGTTACGGCCAAAGCCTACAATGTCAGATGAGCCGCATAGCTGGCACATAGCAGGGTGGTTTTTGGCCTCTGCGCTTATATGGTAGTCGTGGTCATTCTCTTCAAAGCTGGTTATAGTATAGGCAGGGAGATTTAAGACATTAGTCGGCATTTGCCTTCACTTATTAGGGTCAAGATCAGAACGATTAGCCATGCTCAGTATAACCAGCAGGTCAGGTTCGGTGCGGAACCATACAAGTGTGTCAACAGCCAATTGGCTGAAGTTTTTCCGAAAAGCAGGTGATTCACGGTCCTCGAACGCGGACAGGAATGTTACCGTGCTTTCGGGGATATTGGACGCTTGTACCAACATGAGCAGTGCCTTTTTACGATATTCTGTTACTGCCCCATCACTCGCAACAACTTCACAGAACTGAAACTGTATAGGCTCTTTCATGTCTGCCAAGATCAGATCCGGCAAGTCGCTGTTCAAGTCAAATTTTAACCCCACAGTTTCCGATAATTCAACAAACTGAGGATACGACTTCTTATCGCTTGCGCTTAACCACAGGACAGCCGGGCGCTGAAGGTGTTTTGTTGCATAGTCCTCAATAAGCCCCTTAAGTATTGGGGCTGAGGGCCCTCCGGATATGCGAATTCTTGTCCCGTCAGGCATTTCAATGAATACGTCACCATCCTTTGTCTGTATCCCTTTTGCCCTTAAAGCCATGCGCTGTAAAGTGGCTTGGTCTAAATGTTCTTCTTGCCACGTGATTGACCGTAATTTAACTTCTTCATCTGTGAGTGCCGGATCGAACAGTGCTGCAAAATCTGCCGAGATGAAGTTTATAGGGGTCATGGCAGTAGTCGCTTCCCCTGTCCGTTTGTGCATAATGCCCAAGGGCAGGAGCCGATTTCTCATAAGGTCGTCACGAATCGTCTCCTTACTGGTATCAGCATACCACCTTTCCCCTTCAGGACGATTGCCGGGCCGCGTTGCCACGGACAGCCAATCGGTTCTCTCTGCATCTGAGTTCTTTGCCGCTTGTTCTTTTGTGAAGAAGTAAACGTGGGATGGGCGCAAATAACGGCCATGTCCCTCGATAAATCCCCCATAAAGGAACACAAATATGACGCGAGCCGCCATTATCCCCACCAGAATACCTCTATCCGGCATTGTTTCCGGAAAGATAACCTTAAGGCGTTTTTCAACATCTTCAACTGGAGGTAACGCTGGCAGAGGTACTGATGACAGTGGCAACTTCGGTTTTATAGTTTTCTTAGGCATGACCGCCTACAGCTCTTTCCCGGACGTCTGACTGCCCTATGCCCAGCGTGACATTAACAACACTATCTATCTCTCCCAATGTTGCATGCTGAGGGACCGCTCTGCCTATGGCGATAAGTATGTTTTTTGGCGGCAGCGGTAGCTTGCGAAGATCGGTGGCATTGACCTGTGTGTTTCCCGCTACAGAACGAAGGTATGTGTCCACAATATGGCTGTTCAAATAAGCCGCCAATCCACATGTTTCTTCTACCGTCATTTCGCCGCCAGGACGATAGACGTAATTTGTGTGGTTTTCGAGACCCAGCATTGCCCCAGGCAAAGTCCCGGCAAGGTACGGTGCAGCGGTAATCCGGCGTTTGTCTTCCTTGGGACTGAAGCGCCTCATTACGACACAGTTAGCGTTTGGAATCAGCATCCAGGCTGTCTCACCAGTAGCGTTGATATGCTCGAATTTCTTGCTGATAGGCCAACTTACACGCATATGTTCAATGTGCTGCATCCACAGTAGGGGAACTGAATTAGTCGTCGTTTTTTTCTTGATATGCTTTTCGGCACGAAAAGCGACAACGGGGCCAGTGCTCACTTTGAGCCCCAGCGTCGAGAGAGTGCCATCCCATCGCGCTAAATCTCCTGTCTGAGTATTTGTAGGCAGTGCAATCATCTGCTCATTATCCTGGCCGATCACTTTGGCAAACGGCAGCCGCAGGAGATGCGACTGTGCCAAATCGTGAGAGCCTTCGCTGGAACTGACTATAACTTCAGCATTTTGGAGGGGTTGCGAGGTTGCCCACGTTATCATCGCCTCTTGTAACACTTCATCATCCGTAAAGTGGTCTTGCCGGCTTTCAAAAACATGCATTGCATCTATGTGTAGACAGCAGAATAAATGGCGGCGCATTGCAGCAAAATAGAGTCCGTTGGTCCAGCTTCTGGGCGTAATGAAACACCACCGGCCAGATGGAGTAAGCAGCGCTGCACAAACGGCCATGAATAAGCCGTAGATATTGGGCTGACCATACACAGCGTAAGGATGAGCCAAGGCCCGAGGATCGGCTGCATTAATTTTGAAGTACGGGGGATTTGCTATGATAATGTCTGCTATCGGCTCCCTGGTGATCGCAACAGACGACAAGAGAAAATCACAGCAGCGGATAGATGCAGTCAAGGCAACCCCACGATTTCGAGCTATGCGTCGCATACGGACTGCCAGCTGCCTGAGAAATGGGATAAGTCTTTCATCCATTTCATAGAGCGTCAAATTGATCTTCTCAGGCAATTGCGGTCTGCTAAGAAGGCACTCAACTACGGCTGCAGATAAAATCCCAACACCGGCTGCCGGATCAAGGATGCGGACTACTCGCAAATCTTCAGGTGGTAAACAGCGTTGTGCCATAAATTGTGCAACGCTGGGAGGGGTCATGAATTGACCGAGTGTTTTTTGTTCAACACGGGATAATGCTTTAGTTGCAGTCAACCCGTTTACTCTCGCATACTCAATAAGCTCTGCCATCTGTCTAACTCCTGCCCGCCAGAATATGAATCCAGCATCGAATATCAACTATGCATTGCATATTTAGAATACCACGCACAAAGCCTGGTGTCAACTATAAAATGCGGTTTAGCTACATCCTGAAAATACTCTGTCCTAGGGCATAATCAATCACAGAATGCGGATACCCTTTCTTTAATTTATCGAGCCACTCCACATGGATAGTCTTTAAACACATATATATCGCGGCGATATGCGGCTGCATCAAATATTCGTGATAACCGCGGAACGGATCCTGCCATACGAGTTGCCGTTCCTCCTGAAGCATCGCTTGTATTGCAGTCCCGTCAAAAACTCGCAGGGACTTGGAAAGCGTAACAGCAAATCCGAATTCCAAGAGAAAGCTGGTATCAATATCCAGGGTCTGCAACGTTGTATAAGGATTAAAAAAGCATAAATCCCGGCACTCATTCCCTCGACGTTCTTTACTACCGCTTCTGAGCCGTCTATAAGTCGACCATAGAACTGGTTGTCCGACTTGGTGCCAGCCCCATTTGGAGCTTCAGTTTCCTCAAGTGCAACACTCACCACTTTAGCGCTGATGAGGCTGCTGCCATCGTGAGTAACGGTCTCTGCGGGAACGCCCACGAGAACCCATTGATCGTATTCAGTTACGTGATCGCCCCAGGCGTCCTTTCGTATAGGAATGATCCCCCCGCGCTCTAGTGCCTGGCGGTACAGATCGCGAAGCGGCAATGCGGCATAGTCAAGGCCAACCGCGTTGTCTTCAATCACGAGCCATAGATCGACTACGAAATCGAACGGAATCCCTATATCCTTGAACGGGCCACGCGCAGTTTGATCTCCTAACCGCCAGACATCAAACTTCCCCCCAGCATCGATTGAGGATTGAATGAAGCGAGGGACATGACCTGCGGTGACGTAGAACCACACGTCATCCACGGCTATCACAAAGCCGGAGAAAAAGGACCACGTGCTCTTTGCTCGAACTAGGAGGCGTCTGCATGCATGACAGCGTTACAAAATGACGCCCAACCGTTTTAAAAAAGCTCTCGTTGAGGTTGTTGCTCATGTCAGCCACTTCACCTCCGTGAACGCACTACAAAGACACGAGCGTTGTCAAAGCCACCGCCTCGGGCGCGGGAGAATGAACGCTCCATATTGCCGGTCATGCCCCACGCCGCATCAGGTCCATTTTCTTCACTTGTCCACCACCACTGTCCACCAGTACAAATTGATTTATACTGACACAGAACGGAAAGTTCTTCACTTATATTCCGTAGTTCAGCTCGTGTTGGAAGTCTCCAGCTACCTCCAGATAAACTAAGGCCCCGCGCATAACTATCAGCCTGAAACCAATTCATTGACTGATTCTGTGGAGGAACCCATTCAAGGCCGGTTCTGGTATCGGTAAGAATGCCTTCTTGTGAGATTTTTATGGGCGAAAATCTGAGAACAAAACTGGCTTGGAGCATTTCTATCTCGCCAGCCGGGGCGGTTTCAACTACTGTTGCACCTGATTCATTGATGTAATCGTCGGCTTGTGGCGCAATTTCATATCTGACTTCAGGGTAGAGACCTTTAAAGGTAAAACTGCCGTCAGACTTGGTTTTTACCTCAAACTTTTCATATCCCTTTAACGGCGATCGACCACCTAACCCTTGATTTAACCACGTTGCAGTAATTTTGATTTCCGCAAGCGGTTTGTTATTGACATCTACGACCTTACCCTCAATCCCAGAACCCTTCTTACTTGCTGAACATGCTAAACCGGCTGAGATAAACAGAGTTGCAACGATAATCAAAAACCAGATTTTCTTCAACATTTGTTATTCTTCCTCCTTTCTCACCGATGCAGCCAACCAGTTATTATCTGAACGGATAATGGGACTAACACTGCAAATCCGATGTTAGTCCTCGGATTTTAGAGAAACACCGCCTCAATAATTCCGAACCTCCCCCTAAGTACTTGATTACTGATAAATAACTTACACTATTTTGGAGATTTTGAAAAGCGCGGACGGAATATGTCAATGACTTTGAGACACCCCTCGTCCACATTTAGTGTATTTTCCCCTCAGGCACTGGTACTACCTTAGGCTTGTTAATCCATACGGCCTCAGGAAGTATCGGCGGCACTGGGATTTTTTTAACAAATCTCTCAGGATGTGCTTCATATGCAATCGCAGAACCTCGCCCCTGGCTATCTGTATATCTTGCGCAAGGCCATAATGCACAGATTCCGGCGTGTGCAGGCCGATGCCGGTGTGTCGATGCTCTTTGTTGTACCAAGGAAAGAAATCCTGGCAGAAGCTCCTGGAGTCTTCGATGCTACCAAACCGCTCCGGAAAGTCCGGCCGGTATTTAAGTGTCTTAAACTGGGACTCTGAATATGGGTTGTCATCGCTCGTATGCGGTCTGCTGTGGGTCTTCGTGATCCCAAGGTCAGCCAGTAGTAAGGCTACAGGTTTGGATTTCATTGATGAGCCCCTGTCGGCATGAATCGTGAGCTGATCTCTCCCGATATTCTGCTTTGCACAGGTTTCGCCAATGAGCCTTTCAGCCAAGACCGCTGATTCCGCAGGGGCTATCATCCAGCCGACAACATAGCGGCTGAAGATATCCATGATCACATACAGGTAAAAGTAAGTCCACTTTACCGGACCGAGAAGTTTGGTGATGTCCCAGGACCAAATTTGGTTCGGGGCTGTAGCCAAAAGCTCTGGCTTATGATACACCGGATGACGCAACTGGTTTCTGCGCTCCTTGACCTCCTTGTTCTCTTCGAGAATGCGATACATCGTCCGTATCGAGCAATGGTATTGGCCTTCGTCCAAAAGAGTTGCATAGACCTCATAGGGTGCCTTGTCCACAAATCTGTCGGTGTGGAGGATATCAAGTACTCCCTGCCGTTCCTCGAAAGACAGTGAACGCGGCGAGTTCCGTTTCTGCACGGGCTCAACAAAGGGGGCATCTTTGCGTGCCTGTGTGCGGTAAAACCCGGCACGGGCAACATCAAGAGTTTCACATGCATGCTTGATCCCAACTTCAGAGGAAAGGGTCACTGCAGCTTCCATCAGTCGGTCTCTCCTCCTTCGGGGGTCGCTAGCGGGATCCCCAGTATCTCTGATACTTTTTTTTGGATATCAATTATGATCTCTGCTTGTCTAAGACGGTTGGTCATCCGTTCGTTATCCCTGCGGAGCTTTTCATTTTCTGCAATAAGTGGATTGCGAACTGATTCCTTACGGCCTCGTTTCTTGGGCGTCAGGGCTGACAGGACTCCCCGCTCTCTTTGGGTGCGCCACGTATTGAGGTGCGAAGCATACAGACCCTCACGGCGCAGCAGCGCTCCCATACTTCCACGTCCAGTGCAGGCATCGGCAAGGGTAAGGATACGTAGTTTGTATTCGGCAGTGAAACGCCGCCTGACTGCCTTATCCGGCACCTCTGGGTTCGGATGGGCTACCGTCAATTTGGCTCCCTCCATTGTCCGTGTTGTATTGATCTTTGCAGCTATCATTATGATTTTTCCTCCCCGACCTTCTACTCTAATTTAGCATAAGGGAGGTGTCTCACTTATATTGACACAGAGGGTTAGGACCCCGATCATCAAAGCAGGTTGATTATATCCCTCATCTTTTTTTCAGAAATATGCGTATATCGCATCGTAGTCTCAATGTTGCGATGCCCTGCCAGGCGCATAACCCTCGGTAGCGGATCGCCGCATTCTATTCGCCAGGAAATGAACGTATGCCGCAGGCAATGCAGTGATATATCCATTTTCTTGAAAAGCCTGTCATTGTAAGCCGAATCAATGACATATTTGTTTATTGTCCTGTTTTCGGGTGAAAACACAAAGCGGCCTGCCTTCGGGACATTTCTGATTCTTTGTATAACCTTTTCCCGCCATATCGAATCCTCGATAAAAATGACCCTTGTCGATCCGGTCTTTGGCTGCCATATGTTATCTTTCAGTTCTTCCTCGGTTTCAGACGGCAAAACGGACTTTGGTTGAATTTTGATCCTGTCATCGAGGACATCGTCGTAGGTAAGATATTTCACTTCTGAAAGGCGGAGGCCGCAGAAAAGAAAGGTAATGGTCATTTCATAAAAAAGTCCATAAATGCCCTTTCTCTCTTTAGCCTGCTGGAGCAGGTCCTTTGCTTCGTCATAGGATAAGGCCCTCGGGAGTCTCACCGCACTATCAGGATATTTCTCAATTAGGTCTATGGGATTATCTTTGAATGGGAATGCGTTTTCCGAGATGGCGATACCTATCATTTGTCTGATACGGTCAAGATAGATATTCTTGGTTCGATTTGAGAGCTTATCCTCAAGGCTCATCTCCTCTACGTGACCTTCCACGGCTTTCCTGTATTCTTCAAGGTTCGTAATTTTTATATCGCCCAGGACTTTGAGAATTTTCCTGGTTGTGGACATGTATGACTTGTAAGTATTCGCTCCCCAGTGCTTCTTTGCATAGGTATCATACAAATCAAAAATATCATTTAGGGAAACATAGGTGACAGCTTTCGTTTTGAGAAATTTGGAGGCCTCTTTCTCAGATAAGACCCTGAAATTCATTCCCCGCCTTACATCTTCATCGGTATACACTCCCTGTTTGGTAAAAAACTCAAAACGCTCGGCCTCCTTCAGAAAAACATACGCCTGCTCTTGCGTACTTCTGTATTTTTCGCACTCCATAATCTCTACTTGAGTATAGAGGTTATACTTGATACGCCAGCCGTGGACTTTATGCCTATTTATGGTTGCCATATTGATATTATTTAAGGGGCGATACCCCCATCTTCTTGTTCATGATAGCATTGGCAGTCCAGGCGATTTTTCTTCGATTCAACCCCTCAAAAATCTACCCGAAAAGTACCACAATTCTACCAGTGCTTGGCCAAATCTACCTGAAAACTACCACCCATTTTGGCCACTTTGGACCTCTGGAGCTACTTTTAGTTACATTTCAAACGGTAGATTTTGCTTAAGAATAGGGATTGTAACTGGCTAATTTGAAAGGAATTATGTTGTTTTGGAAAGGTTTAAGGATTAAAGCGGGCGACGGGATTCGAACCCGCGACCTCCAGCTTGGGAAGCTGACACTCTACCACTGAGTTACACCCGCATTTCAATGAGTCAAGAAAAATTATAACACCGATTGAACAAAAAATGCAGCAACCTATGACCCATCGCCTGCGTCAGATTTATGGGTTTGCAATTTTGTCATTCCGGCTTGTCCGGAATCTGTCTTTATACAGGCCGGCAAGCTACCCGGCTGGCCAGCTTGCCAGCTTGTTGACTTGATAGCTTGATAGAGCTTGTCAGCTTGTTAGCGATAACTATCCATTTATTCGTCACTCATGATCGCGCCGCTGCCGGCAGAACTCACGAGTTTTGCGTATCTTGCAAGATACCCATGCCGTATCTTTGGTTGAGGCTTTTTCCATACGGCGAGCCTTTCCTTAATCTCTTTGTCCGATATAAGAACTTCAATTTTTCTTTTGGGGATATCTATTCTCAACCTGTCGCCATTTTTTAAAATAGCTATAGGACCGCCTTCCATTGCTTCCGGTGAAACATGGCCGATGCAAGGGCCGCGGGTACCGCCGGAGAATCTTCCATCAGTAATCAGGGCAACCGATTCGCTTAACCCCATTCCGGCGATGGCTGACGTCGGAGACAGCATTTCCCTCATGCCCGGTCCGCCTTTAGGCCCCTCATATCGTATGACCACAACATCGCCTGCATTTATATTGCCGTTCATAATGGCCTTCATTGCAACTTCTTCACAATCAAAGATACGGGCCAAGCCTTCAAATTTCATCATCTTTTTGCTTACCGCTGTCTGTTTGACAACAGCCCCTTCAGGCGCCAGGTTCCCTTTCAGAATTGCGATTCCGCCCTCTTTATGATAGGCCCTGTCCAAAGACCTGATGACTTCCTCATCCATTACAACTGCATTCTTTGCAATTTCAGTGATATTCACCCCGGAAACAGTGAGAGAAGGGTTGATCATACCCTGGAACCGGTTAAGCACAGCCGGAATGCCTCCCGCGTTGTCCAGATCTTCCATATAGTGCACCCCTCCCGGGATCATGTTAGTTATATGAGGGGTCTTCCGGCTTATAATATCGAAAATTTCAAGAGGCAGCTTTACCTCTGCTTCATGCGCAATAGCAGGAATATGAAGGGCAGTATTAGTAGAGCCGCCCAGGGCAAGGTCGACCATAATAGCATTCTCAAATGCCCTCACAGTCATTATTTTACGGGGCGTTATGTTCTTTTTAACCAGGTCGGTAATTCTCCTGCCGCTCTCAAAAGCTATTCTTCTTTTTTGAGCCAGCACGGCAGGGGCAGTTGCACAACCGGGTAAACTCATACCCAGCGCCTCGGTAATGCACGCCATTGTATTGGCTGTATACATGCCCTGACAGGAGCCTGCGCCGGGACATGCGCACATTTCCATGGCTTCCAGCTCATCTTCTTTTATCAGTCCTTTTTTATATTTCCCTATCGCCTCAAAAGTATCGCTGGTAAGGTTAAGCCTCCTGCCCTTATAATGTCCTGAGAGCATCGGGCCGGCAGTTACCACTATGCTTGGGAATGTTGACCCTGGCGGCAGCCATGAGCATGCCGGGAGTAATTTTATCACAGTTGGTAAGAAGAACAAGACCGTCCAGTTGGTGCGCCTCTGCAATGGTTTCCACCATATCTGCAATTAACTCGCGTGAAGCCAGGGAGTAATGCATTCCTTTATGACCCATGGCAATTCCGTCACATATGCCGGGTATCCCGAAAAAAAAGGGATATCTGCCGCCGGTATGGATGCCCTTCTCGATAAAGCGTTCAAGGTCTTTCATTCCGGTATGTCCCGGAATAATGTCGGTAAAACTGGTTGCAACCCCTATAAACGGTTTTCCCATTTCGCTTTTGGGTATACCTGTAGCGTAAAGGAGTGCCCGGTGGGGGACCCTTTCAAGACCTTTTTTTATAGTTTGGCTTCGCATTTTCATAAATAATCGTTGTGCGTGCCTAAGGCACCTACTGTTGGTTGTGGGTTAAATTATCGTTGAACGTCCGTTGCAAGACGCTGAACGCTGAACGCAATCTTAATTAACGCCGCTTTTAAAGTTTTTTATCAGTTCCGCTATCTTGTCTTTCCTGGAAAGCTTTTCCTTCTTCATCCGGTGCACTTCTAATTCCTCTTCAGGTGTAAGGTAATGCTTTTTGTTGAATTCCGAAAGCATGCTATCCAGTTCCCTATGCTCCTGGAAAACCTTTCTGAATTCCTCATTCTCCTTTTTTAAAGTTTCGATGATTTCTTCATCCCTCATATAGCATCCCTCCCTTCTAAAGATTTGAATCTGCTGAATTTTACAATAAACCAGCCTAAAAAATACATTCTCCGCCATCAGTGAAGGTTAACCGGTTTATTGAGATCCAGTGGATTCCCGGGTGCAATCGGCACTATAATGGATTTATTCTTCTCCTGACGGGT